>CAVRAT010000034.1:0-136194 GCA_963719125.1 uncultured Acidimicrobiaceae bacterium | reverse complement strand
CGGTAGGGGTCGGCATCTATGCCTACCGGTACACGCCCGCCACAGTAGAGAGGTGCATCGGCTACGCGCTCGCAGTCGCATTGAGCGCGGCAATTTTCGCGAGTGTGCTCGCCTTCTTCGGATACGTGCTCGATCTCCTCACGGAAGTCGCCGAGAACACTCGACCATGAAGGCCTAGCGGGGCGTAGCCTTCGACAAAGGAGTGTGATCATCGATGCCACGACGCCGTAGCCTCACATCGCAGCTCTACCGAGCCGCACGGCTCAGCAACAACGCACGCGCCATCTCACGTGGCCCGGGCGCGTACGCGAAGCGCGTGGTGCGCCGGAAGACCTACGGCAAGAGCATGGGGGCCACAGGGCGGTTCCTGAGGATGTTCGGGCTCAAGTAGCCGGAACCCTTACCCTCGCGATTTCAGGGCCTTAGAACGAACCGGCGACCTGGGGTTTCGCGGATCCACGGAAATCGTGGTTACCCGCACGGTACCTTGAGGGCCGATGACCGACGAGCTCGCGCCAGTCGACGGTGAGGTACGCACCGAGGGCGTGGCACTCCTTCTTTTCGAGCTCCTCAGTGACCTCGACCTCCGATGACCCTCAAGGATCTCGTCGGGCCCCGGTCGGGGTGGATGGCACGGGCAGCGTGCCGCGGGATGGGAACCAACCTGTTCTTTCCGGTGTCAGGCGAGGACGTCGCCCCAGCCCGGGCGATCTGCGCACGGTGCCCAGTCCGAGAGCCCTGCCTTGATTACGCCCTCGGGTTGGCGGAAGGTCAGAATTTCGGGATCTGGGGCGGGACGTCGGCACGCGAGCGGTACCGGCTTAGGAGAGCGAGCGCCTAGGCCTTTGAGGCGCCGCGCCGCATCGCCGCCCAGACGAACTTGGCATCGGGAAGGAACGTCACACGCGCGCCGTCGGTTGGCTCGATCGCCACTGCTGAGAAGTGCATCCCTGAAACGATCACAAAGGCGGCATCGTGGTCAGTCACTCTTTGTTGCTCTCGGCGAAGTCGGCTTCGAGAAGGCCGTGGGCGCCGGCTGACACTGCTATTGGCGAGCGACTCGCCGAGCCTGCGACGCGCCCTCGGATCCCACTGGTCGCCCTCGATCTGAGCACCAATGGCGTCGAAGATCCGGAGCCGGTAGTCCTCGAGCGGGACACCGAGGCCATCGGCGAGACGTTGCCACCGTTCCTGCTCGGTTGCCACGCGAGGCCTCCCTCGGCGTGTGTTCTTCTGTGGCAAACCCCACGCCTTGTCCGCGGCATGTCCGTGGGACACCGCAAAGACGTGCGAAACGTCGCAAGCTGACGAGAGGTGAAAGCCGAGGTCAGACCGCAATTGTCCTGGTCACGACGATCCCCTTCGCCAGCCTTCCAAGCTGGTCATGCGGGTTCGATTCCCGTCGCCCGCTCCGGTTGTTATCCCTGGTCACAGCTATTTGCGCTCGGGTCCCGCCACCACGAATGCCCCGCCGTGCGCGAAGTATTTCGGCGTACGCGGCCGACTGCCGCCCCAGGGACGGCGCGGCGGGCTTCGACTTCGCCGCGATCAGTGCATCGAGGCCAGCTGCGATGGTGTGGTCGCGCTCTTCGGTGGCGTGTTGGTAGATCAACGCCGCCCGTGGGCTGGAGTGGCCGAGGCGGGCCATCAACTTTCGTGTCGTCGCACCCGTCTGCGCCGCCATCGTGCCGGCCGGGTGTCGAAGATCGTGAGAGCGCAACCCGTCAAGCCCGGCGACCCGACGCGCCTTGGCAAACTGCGACGACCAGTTCGAACGCTCGAGCGGACCGCCATGCTCGCCACTGAACACCAGGGCTGACATCTCGGGACCGACGAATCGTGCCAGCTGGTCGTCGAGCACCACGACGAGTGCGCCGGGAATGGCCACGGTGCGGTTGCCGGCGTCGCTCTTGGGAGGCCCGATGATCCGGCCTTGACCGCTCACGCGCCGCGCCTGCTCGGTGACGGCGATGGTGCAGCGAGCAAGGTCGACTCGTTCGCGAGTGAGAGCTGAGCACTCTCCGAAGCGGAGCCCCGCTTGAGCAATCGTGTAGATAAGGGCCCGGTATCGCTCGGGAAGCGCTGCGGCCAGCGTATCCACCTGTTCGAGCGTTGGGATCTTGCGCTCCGGCGAGCGCTCGAGACCGGCTCGTTTGATCGTGCACGGATTGACCGGGAGTTTGCCATCCTCAACTGCGGTGGCAAGGATCGTCCGCAGCAGCCGGTAGCAATTAGCGGCTGTCACCGGCGTTCGCTGCGCTATCACCGCGTTCCAGGTCCGCACCCTCGCAGCCGTGACGCTGGAAAGCTCAAGCTTGCCGAAGGCGGGGACAAGGTGACCTTTCAGCTCGGACTCATATAGCTCGCGCGTGCCCTTCGGTACTTCTTCCGGCAACCGACCCGATCCCGGCGAGCCAGTAGACACGACACGCCCTGTGCTCAGCCAAGCGCGAACCGTGCCGTGTCACATCCCGGCCAGGTGACTCCGATGACCGTGAGTGAGCCACCAGCCGCTGGTGTCTGAGACGGAACACAAGTGCCATGTCCCATGAGACATGGTGAGAGGAACATCGAACCAGGACCAGAGAGGGCCTGCGGTTCTCCTTTGGAATGCCTTCTCTTCCAATGAGAGTCAGGGCTCGCGGTCGGCTTCGCCGACCGCGAGCCCTGTCCTTCAACAGAGCGTCAGGTCGTTCCCGTGACCGACGGTGTTGTCGATCATGGTGAGCAGATCACCGCAGCAGGAGTCCAAGACCCGTTTCCCAGATGAGAGGTCGCGTTGTGAGAGCCGCCATTACGGTGTCGAGCATGGCAAGCAGACAGCCCGGTGCATGTCGCCACTCAGTTCACCAACCGTAGAAGTGGTGCCTCCCGGAGCTCCCGCGTCCTAGTGCAAGCCCGATAATCCACACCAAGAGGACGATCGCTGCGACGACCCACAATAGGTGCAGGGTGAACCCCAGTCCGAAAAAGAGCAGAGCAAACAGCAGCACCAAGAAGACGACCATTTCCTAGCCTCCTTCTCGTCGACGAGGAGTAACTGATTGTCCAACGAGCCTTGGTCTTCGCCTCGGAACGGACATAGGGCGTGTTGGCGTCGATCTCCTGAGTCGCGTCACTTCTTGAACACGTCCTTGAGCTTCTCACCGGCTTGCTTGATGTCGCCCTTCACTTGGTCGGCCTTACCCTCGGCCCGCAGCTTGTCGTTGCCGCTGACCTTGCCGACGGTCTCCTTCAGCTTTCCCTTCGCCTGTTGGGCGGTGTTCTTTACCTTGTCGGTTGTTGCCATGATTGGGCTCCTTGTCTTGGGATGTTGAGAAGAGGGTCTATTGCCCGACTCGAAACGGTTCCCCCGTGTTCTGCACGGTGATGCTTACGTGTCGACCATTTCGAGGGACTCATAAAGAAGGGCGTCCTTGCCGGGGCCTGAGCCGACCCTCGGGGTGAAGTTTCAGATCACCTCGAGGGTCACAGGGATCCCCCCATCATGTAACGCCCCGGTCCCTTCTGTGGTCTGGGACTCATTACTTACCGTGCCATAGGCTCTATCTCTTGGTCAGCTAATGGCGGCACCCGAGATGGTCTGGGTTGCCGCATAGAGCGACGGCACAGATCCAGTGGCGAACACCGCGCTCGTAGCAAGAGACGTCGTAGGAGCGGTGTAGACGATGCTGGCACCAGACCCCGGTGCTTTGACGCCGCTACCCACTCCGCTCGCTGTCAGGGTCAGAACGTCCGTGGCACATTTGGCGGTGATTGTCCCCGTGAACCCGGACGCGACGCCCGTGTAGTCGTACACGAAGGCAGCCGGAACGGTGTTCACTGCGGCGCAGGACACGTCCTCGTTGTAGGTGATCACGAGTGTTGACGAGGTCGTGTGCGCCGACACCATGGCCGGAACCGGCGCCCTCGTCACCGCAAGTGTCTGCGTTGCCGCAAACTTCGTCACGTTGCTGGTGGCGTACACCGCTTCCGAAGTGCTGCTAGGAGCGGTGTACACGATGCTGGCACCAGTGCTCCCTGGCAGGGTGAAGGTTCCAGTCAGGGTCAGCACGTCACCGGACGTTGTGCAGCTCTTGGCGGTGATCGTGCCACCGGACGCTGAACCAGTCCAGTAATACGCAAAGTCGCTGGAAGCATCTGTTCGGGCAGGACACGCCCTCGTTGTAGGTGATCGCGATTGACGTGTGGGTCACTGCCACCGACACCATGATCGGCCCAGCGATCGAAGCCGTGAAGTATCCGAAGGCGTCGATCGCGAGGTTGATCGTCGCACCCCGGCTGTTGTAGACGTTCACGTTGCCAGTACCCGCCGTGTCCGCGATCGTGAAGTTCGGAACGATCTCGTTGGCGATCCAGTTCACGTCAGACGCGACCGGTACCGTTGCATCGGACGTCGGGTAGGCCGTGAGGTAGCCAGGGGCGTCGCCTGCAACCACCGTGAAGTTCGCGGCGACGGCAGATGCAGTCGCGGGGATCCCGCTCGCGGTGGTGGCAAGGTTGAACTTCTCCGTGGTGTTCGCCGCGATCGAGGTCTCGGTACCCACCAGGGAGCGCGTGCGGGTGTCGGCCACGCGGACCGGCGTGATCGGCACGAATACCGAGCCCGTACCACCGGCGCCGGTGTAATAGCCGTCCACGTCAACGTCCACGTTCACCGTGCCGGCGTGGTTGTAGACCTCGATCTTGCCGTCGGTGCCGACTCCGACCGTCACGCGGTTCGGGACGGCCTGGCCGGCCACGAAGTTGACGTTCGATGCGGTCGGCATAGGGGTCACGCCCGCCGGGTAGACGGTGAGAAAGCTCGCCTGCGTCCCATGGGCAGCAGTCACGTTGGCCACCACCGCGGTCGCGTTGGCAGGCACTCCGTCAGCTGCAGCGGTGCCCGCGACGGTGACCGACGAGCTGGTGTTCGGGCCGATCGCCGTGCCGAGCTGGAGGTTGCCGAGCACACGCGTCGGCGAAAGGGAGTTGTACAACCCGCTGCCGTTGGTCGAAGGAGTGCTCGTGTAGTAGCCGTCCACGTCGACCACGACGTTGGTGCTACCGGCATGGTTGTAGATCGACACCATGCCCGAAGAACTGAGCGGCACCGTCACGAGGTTCGCCACTGTCACGCCGGGTTTGAAGTTGAGGTTAGAGACCGTCGGCATCGTTGTCCCCGCGGGGAAGACGGTCAGGAATCCGGAGGCGGTCGGGTTGACCGCGGTCACGTTGAGCACCGCCGCCGAGGCTCCGGCAGGTACGGGTGCGGTGCCCACCCCGGTGACTTGCACCGATAGCGTGGCTGCAGCAGTGAGGGTCTTCCCTGCGTTCGGCTGGCCGGAGTTCGGCCGGGTGTCGCTGATGCGGAAGGGCGTCACTGAGACGTAGGAGCCCATAACGGGAGTCGCCGCATGTGGTGCGACTGTGGCCGAGGCGGCTATTGCGAGTGGGCCCAGGAGCATACCGAGAACGGCAATCAGGGCCCCTCCCAACCGGATCGTACGCCTATACGCGCCTTGGCGCGGTGAACTAGATGACCTAGTGGAGTGTCCTTCAAATGACGCGTGCTTGGACATCTGCTAGAGCGACGTGCCCTCGTCGCACCTTTTCGATGATCTCCTCCGTGGTCTTTGTCCACTTGTAGGGCTTGGGGTCGTCGTTGTGATGGGCGATGTAGTCCTCGATGGCAGCAATGAGATCGGCGACGCTCGTGAAGCTGCCTCGGCGGATTCTCTTATCGGTCAGCTCGCGGAACCATCGCTCCACCAAGTTGAGCCAGCTGGAACTGGTCGGGATGAAGTGCAGGCTGAAGCGAGGGTGCTCGGCCAGCCAGGCCTGAACGTTGGGATGCTTATGAGTCCCGTAGTTATCGACAATCAGATGCACCTTCTTGGTCTTGGTGACGCTGCGGTCGATCAGTCGCAGGAACTTCAAGAACTTGCCGTTGCGATGCCGGGGCATGCACTTGAACAGCAGCACCCCGGTGAAGACGTTCAAGGCTGCGAACAGCGTGGTGGTGCCATGACGTTTGTAATCGTGGGTCATGGTTCCTGCCCGCCCCGGCTTCATGGGCAGAGGGGCTGGGTTCGGTTGAGCGCTTGGATCTGGCTCTTCTCATCGACGCTTAAGACCACCGAATCGGGCGGTGGGTTCAAATACAGCTCGACCACGTCCTTGAGCTTCTCCTCGAAGCGCTTGTCGTTCGACAACTTGAAGGTCTCGACCAGGTGAGGCTTATTCCCCTGGCCTTCCAGATCTTTTGCACCGTCGACTTCGACAAGCCCGCATGGCGGGCCATCGAACGCACCGACCAGTGGGTGGAGCCGTCATCAGGGCGAGCGTGCAGTGTGTCGTGCACCATCTCTTCTATCCGCGCCTGGGAAATGGTTGGCTTGCGACCTCGGCCCGGGCGGACCTTGCCCACCCACTCGACACCGTGCTCCACGAAGTGCTCTCGCCACTGCAGCACCGTCGAGCGCGACACCTCGAGACGTTCGGCGATCACGCTGTTGGCCACCCCATCGGCAGCCAGCAGCAAGCCTCTCGCTTCTCTCACAGCCCGATACGCAAGCGACGGACTCGAAGCGATCTCCTCCAACGCCGTCCGCTCGTCTGCCAAAAGTTCCAAAGCCTCAGCGGGTGGGTGAGCCATACCACAGCCTAACACCTATCCGCGCCGCTCAATAGGTGGACACTACACTAGACATGTGGATCTTCCTCCTTGATTGCGACTGTGCTGAAGAACGTTCCTGCCCGACCCATTCCCCGTGCCCCTTTGCCTTAGCTCTCGGCGCGATCCGGTCGGCGATCACATCTGTTACCACCTGCTCCCCTCTTTCTTCGAACAGCGCGGCTACTTGACGACAGCGATGGTTTGCTTCGCCGGAGCCGAACGCCTGAAGTTCTGATTGCCTTTGTAGGTGGCGCCCATTTGCCGGCTGCCCGTCCCGAACTGAGTAGGCGACACCCCGCACGAGACGTTGCCTGAGGACAGCTGGACCTGACAGTTCGCAGCAGGCGAATGGGTTAACGGACTTAGTCCGTGACCTCCTATTGTCAATGCGATTCTGGTCGCTCACCTGTTTAGTTCTGGGGGATGGCGATCCAGTTGACGGTCACGCCGCCCGACGGAACTTTGAGAACGCCGCCGGTGTCGTTGACAACTTCAATCGTGAACCCTGTCACCGTCTCGCTCGTGATCACAAGGACCGGCACCGTGGAGTTGTCGCTCCCCCAGTTAACGGCCTGACTGAACGTCGCGGTCACGCTGTAGTTATCTGGGCTGCCCGTGAATGCGGTGATCGAGACCGCGATGCTGTTCGAACCCGCCGCGATCGTTGCCTTGCCCGTGTGCCACTGAGTGAAGCTCGGGCCGGCAGGGCCGGCAGAACCCGCAGGACCGGCAGGACCTGCAGGACCTGTCGGCGACCCGTCGCGCCGGTTGCGCCCCTCGCGCCAGTTACGCCCCTCGGGCCCCTCGCGCCAGTTACGCCCCTCGGGCCCCTCGCGCCAGTTGCGCCCCTCGCACCGACTGTCACCTCGAAAGTGCCAGCCGGGCAAGTCGAATACTGCATGATCTTCAGTACGCGCTGCCGGGTTGCACATGCTATGTACGGTGCTGCCGGGGAACTCCTGACTGTTGAACTGCTGCTTGTTACGGCGGCTGCTGTGCCGACAAGGCCGAGGGTCAAACCAGCGGCCACGCCGACCGACACCAGACGCATCTTCTTGGTCAGAGACTTCATTGCCCTACCTCCATGTACTCGATGGGCTGGCTGCCCGTTGGTGCCTTCTCCTCTAATGAGCCCTCACGTGATGACCTAAACATGTGGCTCTTCCTCCTTGATTGCGACTGTGCTGAAGAACGTTTCCTGCCCGACCCACTTCCTGCGCCCTCTGTGCCGTAGCTCTCGGGCAGATGCGGTCGGCGATCACATCTGTTTCAATGCACCCCCTCTTGCTTCGAACAGCAGGGATACTTGACCCCAGCGATGGTTTGGCTGACTGAAGCCGATCGCTTGAAGTTGAGATTGCCGTTGTAGGTGGCGCCCATTTGGCGGTTGCAAGTCCTGAACTGCGTAACCGACAGCCGGCACAAGATCGCGCTCGATTCTGGAGCGTTGATGCGGCTCACCTCGCCTCGGATAGCGAGCACCGCGCGTGCGTTCTCAAAGCCGACGCTGGCCGCAAACTGCCCGAGACGAGCCTTGGGTGCGGTCACTTCGGCATCACACCCTGCCACTGTGCGGCCCGCGGTGAGCCTCGTTGTCCACCACTCAAGACGACTTGCAGTGGAAAGGACATCCCCCGAAAGGTCGGCGAAGGTGTCAGAAGGAGATGCCGAGGAGGCTTCGGGCGACAGCACGGAACTCGACACGAGGTCGTTGCCTCCGAGGTGGCGGCGAATACTTGGGCCGCCTCCGGTTCCCTCGCTGTCGAAGGTAATTTGCACCCTACACCTCAATACCGGTGCGAGGCAATGCCCGCCTGCCCCCGGTCATCGAGGTCATGGACCGCGCGAGGGGACTACTTCTCGCGTCAACGCAGGCCAGATGACGGATCGCCCTGTTGTCCTGATCCCGGCGACACCCTGTCCTGGCGACCCGGGCCGCAACTACCGCAAGCGGGCGCTTCGAGCGCCCAAGGACACGACGGGTTGGCGGCTAACGACCAGTTACGCTCAGTTGCGACACTTCCGCCCCGTTATGAGACTCGACCTCTGTGCGATGATTCCTTGGCGCCTCGTCGAGGTCTTTGTCGTTAAGCTCGGACCCGTCGAGCGACTCAACAGACCCTCGCGGGCTGTGTTCGCAATAGGCGCGCAATCCGGCCTCGGCCCAGTTCGAGTGCGAGGAAGACCGTTCGCTTGCGTCGGTCAGAAACTGACGCCGCCCGTGGCGAACATGGCGACGGCTGCGACGGCCATTACCAGGGCCGTGAGCCATCCCAAGGTCTTGGCCGCCTTGCCATTCACGTAGTCGCCCATGAGTCGTTGGCTGCTTGATACCCACATGACGACCACAAGGAACGGTGCCGCCGCGACACCGTTGATGACCGCCACGAGAACGAGCAGGTGGATCGGATTGACCTTGAGCAAGCTCAGGGCCGTGCCCCCAAGAGTCCCCAGGGCGACAAGGCCGTAGAAAACGGGGGCCTTGCGTACCGAGCGCGAGAACCCCCACTCGTGGCCGAGCAGTCCTGCCATGCCGACCGAGCCGGCGGCGGCCAACACGGGGATGGCCAGAAGGCCGCTGCCGATGAAGCCGAGGGCGAACAGAGCACTGGCGAAGTGTCCGGCGAAGGGCTTGAGGGCTTCGGCCGCCTGGGCGGCACTTTGGATGTTGGTCTTGTTGTGGGCATGCAGCGTCTCGGCGGTCGCCACGATGATGGCGAACATGACGAGGTTGGAGAATGTCATGCCGGCAAAGACGTCGAGCCTGCTCGTGCGTTGCTTGCGTTGGGCTCGCGCCGGGCTCTGGCGCTTCAGGGGCAATGCTCTTGCTCCGCCCGCCGGTTCCTCGCGCATTTCCTCGAGTCTGTGCGCACTCTGCCAGAAGAACAGGTACGGCGAGATGGTCGTGCCCAACACAGCGACCAGGAGCGCCAGATAGCTCCTGGTCAGCTCGACGTGGGGGACAAGGGTGTGGCTGAGCACGCTGCCCCACTGATGGGTGACGAGGACCGCCACGACAAGGTAGGCCAAGAGCGCAGCGCAGAGAACCTTGAAAACGAGAGCAATGCGGGCAAAGGAGCCCAACACGAGCAGCGTCGTGATGAGGCCGCCCGCCAGCAGCGCCCAGATCCAGGTCGGTCCGGCGTGGAGGAGCTGCATGCCAGAGCCGATGGCGACGAGATCGGCGGCGATGTTGAGGCCGTTCGCCACGATGAGGGCGACGAGGAGCACCGCGAGGACCGCTCGACCGGCCCGGTGAAAGCGCCTCACGGCCAGCTCACCGAGCCCTGCACCAGTCGCGAGTGCTGTGCGGTCACAGATCTCTTGGACCGCGGCCATCAACGGCAACGTCAAAAGGGCGGCCCACAAGAACGACAGGCCGTATTGGGCCCCGGCCTGGGAGTAGGTGGCGATCCCGGAGGGATCGTCGTCTGACGCCCCGGTGACCAGCCCCGGTCCCATGGCCCGCAGGTACTGACGCCAGACCCGGCCGGTGCTCGCCTCGGTGAGATCGAGCTCCGACGGCCTCGTCGGTGAATGCGCCGCACTGTCAGTGGTCGATGACGACGCGGCTTCTTCCTCGGGCGTGGTCGCCATCAGGTAACCGACTCTACGACCCCAAGTTCGACGCACTGCTTTTTTCCCATGCGCCGCTTCTACTTGAGCTTGGAAGCTGCGTCCCTGACCTTCTTGCCGACTCCCTTCAGGGCTGCCGTGTATTGGTCCATCTTGCCCTTGGCTCTCATGTGGTCGTCTCCGATCGCCGTTCCCACCGTCTCCTCGACCTTTCCTTTGAGATTCTGGGCTTGATTGGACAACTTGTCTCTCGTTCCCATTCATGCCTCCTTGGACTATTTCCCAGTCCAGCAGGCATCTTGCACTCCAAGATGGTGGAGAAATACCCTGGCCAGGTGTTCCTCGACGACCGATCGGGCCAGATCGCCGGCGATGTCGTCCCACTAATGCAGGTCACGCTTGCGCCCAAGCACGATCGCGATCAAATGACCTTCAGCAGTACGAGGATGACGACAACGACCAGGCAGAGCACAGCCAGGCTGGTCAATCTATGAATCATTTGAGGACTCCTTTCGATGAAGGCGTCGAGTGCTACGTGGTCAGGCCGAACGTCGGCTGAAGACTGCGCGGCAATCGCCGGTCGGGCTAGCTGTGCACCTCTTCGTGCACTTCTGTCGAGTGACCCTGTGCATCGATTTCTTCCCGGTCGTAGGTGTGCTTCCCACTGCCCGGACGACGTGATGTGGCAAAGACGGTCCCCGAGGCGACAAGGCCAACGGCTCCCACGACCATAAGGATGACCCCGACTGTGGAGAGGCGGAACCCGTGACCTTGAGAAGTCACCGCCCAGTACATGACGGCGCCCGCCGCGATTGCGAGGACGCTGAAGAACATTCCCGTCCGACCCATTCCCATTCCTTGTGCCTCCGTTTTCTGCCGTAGCTCGGTTCCAGATTCGGTCTGCGACGGCCTTGTTTTGATTAGATGCCGAAAACTGAACCCTCTTCAAGGCCGCGTTCGCGACCCAATAACACAGCCGTCGTGCTCTTCTCGACACCGATCTCGATCAGGGCTTGAGGGTTGCGAGGCTGCAAGCAAGTGAGTCCTCATGATGTCCCAAGGCTTCCCGAGCGAGACTGCAGCAAGTGCCTCAGCAGCAACGATCCTTGCCCGCTTCTCGCGCTCTGCCTCGGCTTAGCGTGCCAGCGCTCGGTCATCGTGTCCGGCAGCCGGACGTCCTTCAGCCCGACGAGCGTGACGAGTACTCCCCAGTCCGCAATCTGGAGATCGAGCATTTGTTGGATATCAACGTTGATCTTGCTTGTCTCTGCGAGCACGTCGTCAAGAGTGTGCTGACCAATGACCTGCCGCAGTGTCGTCCGGGCGATCTCGTTGAGCGGCTCCTCGATGTTCTCGATTGCAGCGGATTTCGCGGTATCGAGCACTCGGTAGCACGAGACGGCTGACACATCAACGCTCAAGTTGTCGCGAGTGATAATGCCATGCGACTCGATCGGCATCGTCACGAGGCCAGGACTTCTCTCACCGACGAGGCAACCGAGGCGAAATACGACACCCTGTTTGTACTTCTGCACTGTGTGCGCGGTGAACGCAAGGGAGATGAGCAGAAGCACCACGAAGGTGACAATCGCTACAACCATCTGTGTCCTCCTTCAGAAACTGAGCGGCAGGGTGAAGTGATGGCTCTCACGTCTTGCCGTTCCTGTCCCGACGCCTCTCGGCGTAGCTCTCGGAGTACGGGACGGGGTGATTGCCGCCCAGCTCGACGAACCGCTCGTTCAGGGCATGGGCAATCACTTCGCGGTCGTGCGCGCTCGGCCGGAGGGCACCACAAAGGATCGCCTCCAACTCGAGGGTATTGCTCACGCCCCCGAGCTCGAAGTAGCGCAACCACAGATCGCCGTGGGAGAGACCGGCGTTACGGCGATACCGGTCGAGCAGGTCGGCCGGCTGCTTAGCCGCCGATGTCTCAGGCACAATGGCCGTCCCTCGCTGCGGGCTCCATTTCGGCACCACACCCGCTCACGGCTTGGTCCGCGGTGAGCCCGTTGCCCACCACGCAAGACGAGTTGCAGCAGATGGGCCATCCCCCGAAATGCCAGGGAAGGTGCCGGCACGCGACGCTGAGAACGCTTCGGGCGACAGCACGGAACTCGACACGAAGTCGTTGCCTCCGAATGGCGGCCGATCACTCAGGCCGCCCGCGACGCCCCTCACTGTCGAAGGTGAAATCGACCCTAACACCTCAGCAGCTGGGTGGACAAGGGCGACAGTCTGGTATTTTCCCGATTAGCTGGGGTGAACCTGGGAAGCAACGACTGAGCGAGGCGCCGTGGCCTCAACTGAGCACGAGACCAGCACCATCGAGGACGCCGCCATCGCCTCGGCCAACGCCTTTACCGAAGTCGCCCGGGCCTTGTTCCTGGCCGGCAGCGTCGAGGACATCTTGGCGCGGGCAGTTGACCTTTCCGTCGTCACCATCGAGGCCTGCGAGTTCGCCGGCGCCTTCCTCCTCGAGGGAGACGAGATCACCACTCGGGCGTGCACAGACCCGATCGTGGTCGAGGTCGATGCCCTTCAGCTACATACCGGCGAGGGGCCCTGCCTCGACGCCATCGCGCACAAGCTGACCTTCTACGCCGACGAACTGGGTACCGACCCCCGCTGGCCAAATTTCGGGCCCGAGGCTGCCGCCGTGGGGATGCGCAGCTTGCTGGCGCTCCCGATGGCAACCGATGGCACGCTCGGGGCCCTCAACCTCTATGCCCGCTACCCCCAGGCCTTCGGGGTCATAGACCGGGCGAGAGGGCTGCTCCTCGCGTCAATGGCCGGTTTCGCCTGTTCCACCGCGCGTTCTCACGAGGACGAGGAACGCCGTGCCGAGAACCTTCATGCCGCTTTGGTCACGCGAGAGCTGATCGGCCAGGCCCAGGGGATCCTCATCGAACGCGAGCGGATCAGTGCTGACCAGGCCTTCCATGTTCTGCGCCAGGCCTCCCAGCACCTCAACGTCAAGCTGCGAGAAGTCGCCCGAGACCTCATCGACACCGGTGAGCGACCAGATACCGGGTCGCCTCGCTCAGCCTGATACCGATTGGGGTTCAGTAGGACCGCGAGGAGAACTGCGCAGCTCCGCCACAGAACGCCGGAGCGGATCAGCCTCAGCTGAGCTTCATCGCCTCACAACCGGGGCGGTCGCGGCACAGGGAGAGACCCAATGGGTTGCGGGATGCAACTCGCTGACCAGGGATGTCCGGGTTTGCGGCCTTTCCGCGGGGACGTCCCATATCCCCACATGGAGGTGAGGGTCGGAAGCACGACTGGTTCGGTGCAGAATTGCGGTAACAGCGTTCCGTCTCCGCGGCCAGACAAGTCACATCCATCAAGATCGGGCTCGCGCCGGCTCCATCCCGTCACCGCCATAGACCGCCGGAGTCCGTCAACGTCCGTGACGTGCACTTATGTCCAGAAGGTGCAGGACAAAAGCCCAGGCCAGAGGCTGTCGCATGAATCTCGACCGTCCCGCCCGCGTTTTGTGGCGCGGGGGACAATTGGTGCATGCCGATCAACCTTCGTGAGGCCGATCGCGACCAGCTGTTCCTGCTGCCGCCCTCGGTCGCTGACTGGCTTCCCGAGAACCACCTTGCCTTCTTCGTGCTCGACGTGGTGTCCGAGCTCGACCTTGCGGCGTTCTATGCCGAGTACCGCGAGGACGGTCGCGGTGGCGCTGCCTACGATCCGGCCCTCGTGCTCGCCGTGCTCGTCTAGGCCTACTGCGTCGGGGAACGCTCCTCACGACGTATCGAGCGCAGGCTCGTCGAGGACGTCGCCTTCCGGGTCGTGGGTGCGAACCAGCTCCTCGACCACGCCACTCTCGCCCGGTTCCGCCGGCGTCACGCCGAGGCGATCGCCGCACTGTTCGCCCAGGTGCTCGGACTGTGCGTGAAAGAGGGACTCGTCGACTCCAAGGTGATCTCCATCGACGGCACCAAGATCGAGGCGAACGCCTCGGCGTGGGCGAACCGCACCCGCCGCCAGCTCGCCGACGAGATCCTCGCCGAGGCAGAACTCAAGGACACAGAGGAGGACGAGCGCTTCGGTGAGAGTCGTGGCGACGAGCTCCCGCCGAATTGGGCGCGCCGTGAGAACCGGCGGGCCAGAGTCCGCGAGGCGCTCCGCCAGCTCGATGAGCAAGGTGCCGCTGACTTCGAGAGCCACCTCGCCGAGCGGGCCGCACGCGAGCGGGCCACCGGCCGCAAGGTTCCCGGCCGCAAACCCACGCCTGGTGGCAAGACGGGCAAGGAGCGTCTCGCCAACCCGACCGACCCGGACTCGAGGATGTTGCGAGCCCGCAACCGCTTCCTCTAGGGCTACAACGCCCAGGCCGCGGTCTCGACCGACCAGGTCATCGTGGCCGCAGAGGTGACCAACGCGGCGCATGACTCGACCATGTTCGTCCCGATGGTGAGAGCAACCGAGGAGAACCTCGCCGCAGCCGAGGGTGATGGCATCGGGACCTTCGTCGCCGACACCGGCTACTGCAGCGTCGCGAACGTGACGATCGCCACCGCTTCCGAGGTGCTCATCACCCCCATGCCGGCGACCAAGGGCATCGCCGACCCTTATGACCCGCGCATCCAGGAACGCTCAAAGGTGCTCAGCCGCATCGGCGCCGGGGAGCTCAGCATCAAACAAGCCGCCGTCGAGATGGGTGTCTCCTACAACTGGGCGCGACAGTTGCTCGGCGACCACCGGGTTGGACGAGGTGATCCTGCCGTGCTCAGAAACCAGATGCTCGACCGCCTCGCCACCGCAGAGGGCCGGCAGACCTATGCCAAACGCAAGATCACGACCGAACCGGTCTTCGGCAACATCAAGGCCAATCTCCGCTGTCGACGCTTCTCGGGACGTGGGATGCAGGCGGCACTGAGCGAGTGGCGGTTCATCTGTTCGGTCCACAACCTCTTGAAGATACGAAACCACCGTCTCGCCGTCGCATAAGGGGAACTTCCAGGTTCGTTCGCTCGACTCGGGCGAATCGCTGCGAGTTCCTGCAAGTACTGGTCAGGTCTTACCTTGAGGATCAGTGGTCCCGGAGCCTCTCGAGTCAATCATGCGACAGCCTCTGAGCAGGACTTTCGCGTCTATGACGCCTGCGCACCTAATGCGCGAGGATGAGCGTAACCCCGGCAAGAACGGGCGTCCCAGGAGTTATCGCAATGCCGAACCACGAAGACTGGAAGCTGTTGCTTCGCCGGTCATTTGGGATACCTGACCTGATCGACGATGGCGTCGCCAACAGAAGCCTTCAGGAGCAGGCGTCAACGGGCATTCCCATACCCGCCATGACCCATGACCCCTCAGAGGACGCTAAGCAATGGCCGATGATCGTCGACGCCATCATCTACAAGGTGAGGGACCGCGGCGAGCGAGGCCAGCTCGATGAGTATTTGCTCGGAATGGACGGCGCCACACTCGACAAGACAGCCAACGAGATCAGCGCGGCGATTCCGCCCCGAGTTGCAGAGGAGTCGGAAGTCGCGAAACGTGTCCTCGTCTCGGTCCGCACGTTCGTGAGGTCGCACCCGTTCCGCGCCGAGGGCGGTTACTTCGGCACCCTGGATCCTGCCGACCCCGAGTAGCCGCATCCGCAACTCTCGGCCAGGTTCCCACGACGCCGCCGTACCCGCAGCGCCCGCATGAACTAACCCAGGATCGCGAGCGCCTGCTCGCGGTTCAGGACACTCGGCTCAGAGTCGAAGCGTCTTGACTGGGCGTTCGTGCTCTGACGGAAGCTCTTGATGCTTTGATCCGTCCTGTTGAGAAGGGACGCATGGGTAGGCATTCCGGTTTCCCCGTTTCGGTCTGCCCCGCTCGGGACAGGCCGACGCGGATCCGCTCCCTCGCCAGGGGCTCCCCAGCGACTGTCAGCTCGCGTGAGGGCCCAAAGTCGCGGCTTGCCGGAGGCTCTGTCTCACCGTCGCCCTAGCTCTCTAGATGCTCACACGAGCTCCGATGGTCGCGACCGCCCGGTCGCGGCTGAAGCGCTCCGAGCCTCGTGGATGCCCCTTTTGTCGGCGGGGTGAAGACCGTCTGTGAAACAAGTGGGTGCACGACCCCTGTCGCCTTGCGAGGGAAGCACGAGGCCGTGCACCCGATCCGTGTCCCCTCGGTCGAGCCTCCGGGCGGTACACCCTCCGGTTCACGTGAAACCACAAAGGGAAGATGGCCAACGGTCCCGGTGCTCCCCTCCAAGCGCCGGGACCGTCTGCTGTATTGGAGGCAGGGTACAGACTGTCCGCACCGATATCAAGGGGCTCCGGCTCGGGCGATGAAGCGACGCTCAATGGCGTCGCCCTCCACTGCGAGCTATCCCGGCGGGCTCAGACTCTTCGTGCCTTCGGTCGCGCCCCTCGATCGGACGACCGTCTCTGGCTGTCGGCGGTAGATGATCGATGACGCCCCCCGGGGTCGGCTCTTCCGGCGGTGGCGGTCGTCCCTGGCGGTCCTCCGGCAATGGGGAAGACACCCTTTTCCCGGCCGAGCACTGGTCGGAGCGGGTTGCCCTCGTAGGCGACCTGATCAGGTCAAGCCAGCGGATGACGCCGACGTTCTTCGCAACAATGCCCGCGACGGCATGTGGCTTCCTGTGGCGAGGATCGGGACCCACGTGACGCCGTAAGCACCGGCGCACGCAGCTACGCCCGGACGGTCCCGGCTAAAGGAGCTCATCGTGACCGCAGTCGCGCGGCTGTCCGGAGCCGCGCATGGGACGGCCTTCTTGGCTTCTGGCAGGGTCTCGGTTTCGCTGGTGGCTGTGTCGGGTGCTGGCTGGCGCGATAGGGACGATACGAGAGATGACAAGCCGTGCCCCGAAGGCAGCGGATCCCCCTCATCCTCGGCCGACGAACGGCTGGCCCGCTCCAAGAACGACACGAAACCGGCTTCGCTTGAGACCCCCGACAACTTTGAGACCCCCGGACCACAAAGCTTCGCGGATTGACGATATGGCCGAGAATCGCCAAAGGGCAGAGTTCCCCTTGCAAGCCGGCGTCTCGTGTCGATTCCCTGACGCATGCTGTGTCTTCGCTGTACTTGCCGCGTTCTTGAGGATCAGATCCGGACGCGCGCATGGAGCATGGACCAAGATGGGCGTCGCTCACGCGTCGCAAGAGGGGAGGACGAGATGGTTCACGTGGTTCAGGGCGTCATCGCCCGCGAAGGGGGGGCACCGGTCGAAGTGGCGACAGTCCTGGTCCCAGACCCTGGTTCGGGCGAGGCGCTCGTGCGGGTTCAGGCCTGCGGTGTCTGCCACACCGACCTGCACTACCGGGAAGGTGGGATCAATGACGGGTTCCCCTTCCTTCTCGGCCATGAGGCTGCCGGCATCGTCGAAGCCGTCGGCCCCGACGTCAGCTCCGTGGCGCCGGGGGACTTTGTCATCCTCAACTGGCGGGCGGTCTGCGGCGAGTGCCGCTCGTGCCGCCGCGGGAGGCCTCAGTACTGTTTCTCCACCCGCAACGCCATCCAGAAGATGACTCTCTCGGATGGCACGGAGCTCGCGCCCGCGCTCGGGATCGGGGCCTTTACAGAGAAGACGCTCGTCGCCGCCGGCCAGTGCACCAAGGTTGATGCTCGCGCCCGGCCGGAAGCCGCTGGCTTGCTCGGCTGCGGGATCATGGCGGGTCTCGGCGCATCAATGTTCACCGGCGAGGTCGGCTTCGGTGATTCGGTTGCGGTCTTCGGCTGCGGCGGCGTCGGGTGCGCGGCGATTGCGGGCGCGCGCCTCGCTGGAGCCTCGACGATCATCGGCGTGGACATCGACCCTCGCAAGCTCGATCTCGCCGTGCAATTCGGAGCGACCCACACGGTGAGTTCCTCAACGAGCGACGCGGTGCAGGCGATCCGGGCGCTCACGGGCGGGAACGGAGCGGACGTCTGCATCGAGGCCGTCGGCAATGCCAAGGTGATGGAACAGGCCTTCTTCGCCCGCGACCTCGCCGGGACGCTCGTCCAGGTCGGCGTTCCGACACCCGAGATGCGCATCGACCTGCCCATGATCGAGTTCTTCGGCAGAGGTGGGCAGCTCAAGCCCAGTTGGTACGGGGACTGCCTTCCGTCTCGCGACTTCCCGATCTTGATCGACCTGTACTTGGACGGCAGGCTCGACCTGGACCGCTTCGTCTCCGAGACGATCGAGCTCGACGGCGTGGAGGAGGCCTTCCACCGAATGGAGCGGGGTGAAGTGCTTCGCTCGGTGGTGGTGATCCCCGCGTGAGCTATTTGGACGCGCGGTCGCTTCCTTGTTCCCGAGCAGCGACGACGTGGCTTCTGAGGAAGTTGCCGAGATCTTCCGGGCTCAGGGGCCTGGCATAGAGGAAGCCCTGTCCCGTGTCGCACTGCTCGGCTCGGAGCTGCTCCAGTTGCCGTGGCTCCTCGATCCCTTCCGCAACGGTGTCCAAGCCGAGGGTCTTTCCGAGCTGGACGAGGGTGTGGATGAGAGCTGACGAGCGCTCCGACGAAGTCATCGAGGCGATAAAAGAACGGTCTATCTTCAAGATGTCCACCGGGAATCTGCGCAGGTAGGCCAGCGACGAGTACCCCGTACCGAAGTCGTCCACGGCCACGCTGACGCCCAAAGTCTTGAGCTTCGCGATGCGCTCGACCGTGCTGGCCGGATCGCGCATCAGTGTGCTCTCGGTGATCTCGATCACAAGACGACGGGGCTCGAGCCCGGATACCTCCAGGGCCTCGGCTATGTCGCTCACGATTCCCGGAGAATCGAGCTGCCGGGGCGAGACGTTCACTGACATCGACAGGTCATAGCCGGCCTTGCGCCACGCGGCGGCTTGTTGGCAGGCCCGAATCAGTACCTGACGGCCGACCGTGATGATCAATCCGTTCTCTTCGAGTATCGGAATGAACTCATTGGGCATTACCAACCCGCGGACCGGGTGCTGCCAGCGGAGCAGAGCCTCGACTCCGACGACTGCGGAGGTTTCGATCTCGAATATCGGCTGGTACACGAGCAGGAACTCGTCGCGTTCGACGGCACGGCCAAGGTCCTTCTGCAACTCGACGTGGCTCTCCACCGCCCAGCGCATCTCGGGTTGGAATACGGTGTAGCGCTGCTTTCCAGCGGCCTTCGCCTCATACAGAGCGACATCTGCATCTCGCAGCAGCTCCTCCGCAGTGGGCCGGGGCCCGGTTGCGATGCCTATCGAGGCCGTCACGGTATGCAGAGACTGATTGTCGCCAAGGGCGAACGGCCCTCGGAGAGCTTCCAATATGCGCTCGGCTACGGCGATCGAGGCGGTGTCCGCTGGGGTTTCCTCTCCGGGCCGGCCCGTCTCCTCCGATCCACCACTGCCGGGTAGGCCCTCTGTCAGCACGACAAACTCGTCACCTCCGAGACGGCCGACGGTGTCGGTTTCACGAAGCGCCGAGGTGAGACGTCTCGCCACCTCACCCAAAAGCTGGTCTCCTACACGATGGCCCAGTGTGTCGTTGATGTCCTTGAAGTTGTCGAGGTCTATGAAAAGAGCGCCCGTCGTCACGTTGTTGCGGCGGCCGCGAACAAGCATCTGTTCCACGCGGTCGATGATCAGGGTCCGGTTGGGAAGCCCGGTAAGCGAGTCGTGCAGTGCCTGGTGCCGCAGCTCCTTGGTCAGGTCACTCTGAGTCTGCTCGGCCTCCTTGATTTCGGTGACGTCGACGAAGACAGCTCCGACACCGATGACCTCCCCGTGCACGGTGACCGGGTAGAGGCTCTCCAGCCAGAAGTGGAGCCGTCCCGGGTCCTCGGCGGTCTCGGAGGCCACCTCGACGTTCAAGATGGGCTCGCCGCGCCCGAGCACGGCTTTGTAGGAAGGCTCCAACTGGGGCCAGAACTGGGGGATGACCTCGGCCATCGTGCGGCCGAGGTGGTCTTTGACCAGGACGCCGTTGATGGCGGCGGCCTTCTCGTTGACGCGCACGAAGCGGAACTCGCGGTCGACGAACGAGAAGCCCACCGGGGCGCTCGACTGCAGCGTGTCGAGGATGGAGAGGGACTCGGCAGCCTCTTTTTCCGCCTGGCGCATCGCCTCTGCGAGAAGAAACGTCTCGGTGCGGTCGTGCACGATCGAGGAGACCCCGACGACCGAGCCGTCCGGTCCCAGCACCGGTGAGACCGTGAGTGTCACCTGGACACGGGTGCCGTCTTTCCTGAGACGCTCCGAGTCGAAGTGCCGGACGGTTATTCCCCGGCGGACCGGATCCAGCAATCCGGACCACTCCTCGGCCCGGTCCTCGGGGAACAGGGGCAACAGGCTCTGGCCGATCATCTCGTGGGCCTGGTATCCGTAGAGGCGCTCGGCGGCGGCGTTCCAGGAGAGCACCACCCCGTCGAGCGTCTCCCCGATTATGGCGTCGTCCGCCGAGGCGACCAGGGCCGTCAGGAACTGCTCGGGGGGAAGCCCATGTCCTGTCTCGATAACTAAAACTTAACCCGCGTGACCGGCGCCAGGGTTGATATGCACCGGTTCGGATCCTTTGGAAACCAAGGTTGGACGCACCGTCGAAAGGAACGACAACGCCTGACCGACCGAGTCGCAACCCTCTGTCTTTCGCAGTCCTTGCTGCCGAATATCCGAAGGCGCAGACCGATCGGGCTGTCTGCATCACCGGGCTTCGCGCGAGCTCGGCCGGAATCCGCCCAGACCACTGGCCCGATGATTCACTGCCCGCTCCGTCAACAGCTTCACGCTTCGCCGCCTGACGATCGTGGCAAAAGAAGGCCCCACCGCAACCGTCCCTCGCCAAGCGCACGGAACAGGAATAACGCGCGCCAAGAGGGCTGTTGTAACGACTGCGAGGGGGGCATGTACCGATGCAATTGAACGACGCGTTCGAGGTACCGTTGCCGGTCGCCGAGGCATGGGGCGTCCTCACCGACATCGAGAGGATCACGCCCTACCTGCCCGGAATCTGGCTCCTAGAGGTGGGCACCGACGAGTACCTGGGCGTCGTGAAGGTCAAAGTCGGGCCCTTCACCGTGTGGTACCAAGGCGCCGCCCGATACCTACTGCTCGACGCCGACGCGCACAGGGCGGTGCTCAAGGCGGAAGGCGGCGAGATCCGCGGGCAAGGCAACGGCACCGCTCTGGTCACGGCGTCCCTCTCCCCCTCTCCAGGAGGCACCAGAGTCGAGCTGGTCACGGTTCTCTCGATCGACGGCAAGCTCGCTCAGTTCGCCGGCGACACGCTCGCCGTGCTGTCGCGTGGTCTCATCGCCGAGTTCGCCGAGAACCTCGAGTTCTCCGTGTTGGCCGCGCCACGGACCGCTGTTGCGCGGCGGGTCGAGAAGGTCCACACGGTGACTAGCGATGTATGGGTCCCGAAACGTGAAAAGGAATCGGCGATGAAGCGCCTGACGCCGATGCTTACCATCGCGGGGATCCTTCTTGTCGAACGGATCGTCGTTCACTGGCTGCGCCTTCGCTGACGAGCCATGGTCGATTGACCTCGCATTTGCCGAGCCCGACCTGGCGTTCGACAAGTACGGTCGGAAATGGATGACGACTCACGTCACGGGTTGCGTTGCTTGGTCGTGTTATCTCTGAGATAAGCCCACTTGTCGCTGCACATACCCAACGGGAGCATCACTGCCGGAATACCGGCTCTCCTGACTCCAGGGCGCCATGACAATCCATCTGAACGCCGGGGCCGGTGTTGCGCTGACCTCGCCTGTGCTCGAACGAGCGACGAGAGCCCGCGATGTGAAACTGACCCCAAAGAGACGACCGTCTCGCCGACCCATTTGAATGTCAGTACAACTGGCAATAGGTTGCTATCAGCGTTATCGTTGTTACCTGCCGTGGTGGGCAAGCCGGGCGCCTTTGTGGCCGGCTGCGTGTCGGACCACGACGTCACGACATAACCCATGCATCAAAAAGGGAATTGCGAGGAATCATGACCCGTAGACGTTGGCTCATCGGCGCGTTCGTGTGCCACTAACGGGATAGCAGTGCTCGGCCTTGTGGCCAGCACGACTCTTGCCGTCACGGCCGGTGCAGGAACCGCGACCACTGGCGCCGCCACCAAGTACACGATCGTGCTGATCCCTGGCAATACCGTGGACCCCTTCTACATCACGATGCACTACGGGGCCATCCAGGAGGCAAAGAAGCTTGGGGTGACGCTCAAGTGGGTTGGTGCCACCCAGTGGGAGCCCTCTGTTCAGATCCCGTTGGTCAAGTCGGTGCTCGCAAGCAAGCCCGACGCCTTGGTCATCTGCCCGACCGACGTCGTAGCCCTGTTCAACCCGATCGACCAGTTCGTGAAGGCCGGGATCCCGGTTATCGCGGTGGACAATACCCTCAAGAACACTTCGATACTGACCTCGGCGATCAGCTCGGACAACTACCAGGGTGGCGAGGCTGCCGCTGATGCGATCGCCAAGCTTGCACACGACAAGGGGCAGGTGGCGATCGTCAGCGTCGAACAGGGAGTCTCCACCACAGACCTGCGCCAGTCCGGCTTCGCCTTCGAGATGAAGAAGTACCCCGACATGAAGTTGGTGGCCTTGGACTACGACATGGACAACGCCACCACCGCCGAGACGCAGACGAGGAGCATCATCCTCGCCCACCCAGGCCTGGTGGGAATCTTCGGCACCAACGGATACTCGGTCGAAGGCGTCGGTAAGGGTGTCGACGCCGCTGGGATGAAGGGCAAGGTTTTCGTGGCCGGCTACGACGCCGAGCCCGCCCAGGTCACCCTGCTCAAGCAGGGCGTCATCAACATCCTGGTCATCCAGAATCCCGCCGAGGAAGGTGCCCTGGGGGTGCAGTATGCCTACGACTACCTCACGGGGCACAAGTCGTTGATCAAGAAGCAAGTTTACCTGCCGAATGTGGTGGCGACGACCACCAACGCCAGCAACCCCAAGATTGCCCAGTACTTCTACAAGAGTTCCGTTTAGGAATTCAAAGAGGTTCACCGGACGGAGCAGGCCGGCGCGCTCGGCCTTCAGGCGTCTCTGAGCTTGCTCCGTGCCGGCAGCCTGGCGGCGTCGCCAGGTCGAAGGAGGCGGACGACTTTGTCGCGGCCAGAAGCTCTGCGGAACGAGCCCGAACAAAGATCCCTGTTCCGAGCTCTGCTCTCTGACGAGCCTCGGTGCCCTCGCCGCCTTCGCAGACGCGGCGCGACGCGGAGCATCAGGTCAATCCGCGAGAACATGAGATGAGCGTGACAAACAGCCAGTCGACGCTCTGCGAGTTGCTGACCGAGTCCGCCGCAAGGGGTAGCGGCGGGCTATTCCTCCATTTGGATGACGAGCCCGTAGCCCTGCCGGTGGCGGAGCTGTACGAGAGGGCCCTCAATAGGGCCGCTCAACTGGGCCGCGCAGGAATCGAGGGAGGGGGCGTGGTCGGCCTGCTCGGGCCCAATGCCCCCGAATGGGCGGAATGGGCTTGGGGCACCTGGCTCGCGGGGTGCGTCCTGGTCCCCCTGCCCGCCCCGCTCAGGGTCCGCGACCCGGCGGCGTTCTCCTTCCAGGTGGCTTCGTTGGCTGCGGCGACCAGTTGCGAGACCATCGTCGGCGACTCCAAGTACCTCGGGTTCTTGGACGACGAGCGCTGCCCGAAAGTGGACTGGGCCCGCGAGGCGCCCCCTGCCCCGGGCCAGGAGCCCGCTAGAGTCTCGCCCTCGGACCTGGCCATGGTGCTGTGCACCTCGGGGAGCACGGCCGCGCCAAAGGGCGTGCGGATGACCCATGCCAGGGCGATGGTGTGGGCGCGCGGCAACGCTGCAAAGGGCCCCTTCGGAACTGTGCCCGCGATCGTCTCCTGGTTGCCTTTCTTTCACATCGGCGGGCTGGGCCCGTTGCTGGAGATCGTCGCGCCGGTCGACTGGCACGTCCTTCCGATGTCACGCTTCGTGAGGGACCCTGCGGAATGGCTCCGCCTCGTCGGAAAGACCCGGGCGCGTTCCACATTTGGGCCGTCCTCGGCGTGGGCGGCAGCCCTGCGGGGCCTCGCGAAAAGGCCCGCGGGTGTCGACCTGTCATGCGTTGAAGATGCTGTCTTCAACGCCGAAACCGTCGACCCCGACGTGGCAGCGCGCATCGCCGAGGTGTGCGTGCCGCTCGGTCTCGACCCGAGGTCGATAAACGTCCACTACGCGTCATCGGAGGCCGGCAAGATCAGCCATACGGAACCCTGCGAGGAGCTCCGCGTCGACACCGTGGACCTCGACGATCTCGCCAGGCAGTCGCGGGCACTGGAGCCCAAGCCGGGGCGCCCTTTCAAGAGAGTCGTCTCCTGCGGAGTCCTCTTCCCAGGTGTCGAGGTCCGCATCGGATCCCCCAGTGACCCTCTCCCGGAACGCCATCTGGGGGAGGTCTGGGTGCGCGGTGCCGGTGTGACGGACGGCTATGTCAACACCACGGCCGAGGGGCTCTTCGACGCGGACTGGCTCCGGGTCGGAGACGTCGGCTACATGGCAGAGGGCGAGCTGTTCGTCACCGGCAGGTCGAACGAGGTCATCGTTCGCCTCGGACAGAAGTACCACCCGGAAGACATCGAGCAGGCGGTGCAACGGGCTACGTCCATGCCTCCCGGCAGTTGCGTGGCCTTCTCTCCCCTGGAGGGGCGACAGGGGGACTTGGTCGTGGTGGTGGAGGCCACCGGCGCGGACGACCTCGCCAGCGAGGTGAGCGCGGCGATAACCAACGCGATCGGCCTCACCCCTTCCCAGGTGATCATCGTGCCGCGGGGCACGATACCGACCACGCCCAACGGCAAGCTGCAACGCGCCCGGGCGCGTGAGCTGCACCACCTTGGCGAGCTTGCCCTGCTCGCGGGAGACGCCGCTGCGCCGAAAACTGTCCATTGAGCCTCCAACAAAGCGCTCAAATGCTCGGTGACACCCTGTTCCCCAGGTACTCCGGACAGCTCGCTGGCCCGGTCACCGGCTGTTTCCGGCGCGGCTGTCGAAGGGCAGACTCCTGGCATCGATCCCTGCTAGCCCCCACGAGCGAGCGAGATCAGTGGCGACTCGACTCCGACAACACACTGGGACATGCTCGCGAGCGACACCGCAACAGGAACGGAGACTGAAAGATGCGCCCGTTTGATCGAGTCAAGAGCATCATCTCGGGTCAGCCGGTCGACCACCTGGCTGCTCAGCCGATGGTGATGATGTTCGCCGCCAAGCATGCCGGGATCCCCTACATCGACTACACCCGGGATGGCGAGACTCTAGCGGCAGCCCAGCTCAAGGTCGTCAGGGACTTCGGCATCGACTGCGTCTTGATGTGCTCGGACCCGGCGCGTGAGGTGATCGACATCGCCGGTGACGACAGCGTCAAGTGGTTCGAGGACCAGGGCCCCGCCATCGCCGAGGAGCGGGCGGCGCTGTTGGACAAAGCCCGGCTGAACGAGTTCGCGGTCCCAGACCCGCACCGGGAGGGCCGTATGCAGGACCGGATCTGCTCGATCGAGATCTGCCTGCGAGAGCTGGGCGGTGAGACATCGATCGTCGGTTGGGTCGAAGGGCCACTGGCCCTCGCCCAAGAACTGCGCGGGCTCAACAGGATCATGACCGACATCGTGGACGACCCAACCTTCGTCCGCGACCTGATGGACTTCACGTCGGAGGTGGCGATCGTGTACGCCATCGCGCAGATCGAAGCCGGCGCGGACACAATCGGCATCAGCGATGCAGCTGCCAGCATGCTCGGACCCGGGCATTACCGCGATCTCGTACTGCCCTGGCAACGACGCATCCTGCAGTCTGTCCGCGACGTCCACCCGGAGGTGATGCTTCGCCAGCACATGTGCGGAAACGTTGCTCGCCTGATCCCGGACATGGCGACCTTGCCGGTCGATATCTACGAACTTGACTTCCCGACCGACCTCACTGCGGCGAGGGCCGGACTCGGCACCGGCCGCGTGATCCTCGGGAACGTCTCGACGGTCACAGATCTGCTCCAAGGGACCCCAGAGCACGTAGAGGCCGCGGCCGCAAGATGCCATGAGATCTGCGGCTCGTACCACATCGTGGGTGCAGGTTGCGAGGTTTCCCCGCGGACTCCGCCGGAGAACCTCCGCGCCCTGATCCGCTACGCGAACCAACACAAACCCGAGTCTCCCCCTGCGGGCGCCTTTGGGCCGGGAAGTGAACCATCGTGATCAGCGCCGAACCGAAGGGCCGTCGGTCGGTCGTCCGAGAGGAGCGAACCAGGCTCGGATGTGCCTCAGTCAGTTGGGCGCTTGTGCGCTGCACAAGCCTGAGGTCCTAAGCGCCGGTGCTCTCCGCCACGGCCCGCAGCGCGATGGCGAGCATGGCACAGCCGGCATCGGGGTGACCCTTTGCGCGATCTGGCACCCAGCTCGCCCTCCCGATCTTGGGCTCCATGGCGGCAGTGGCATCGGCTGTGATCGTGGCCGCGTCTGCGGCGGCCCGGAGGGTTTCCTCGAGGCTCAGGCCGGCTGAACCGGAAGCCTGCAGGCTGGTGCTTACAGCCTGCAGGCCGTCCACTATGGTCCGATCCCCGACGGTCGCCTTGCCCCGGGCCTGGATGCCCTCTTGGGCAGCATGGAAGGCGTCAGCGAGGATCTTGACGACGTCTCCGCCGGGTTCCCCGACAACCTTGGAGGCGCGCAGAAAGCCTGTGGCCACCAATGTCCCACTGGTGGAAGGAGCCTGGCGTGCTATCGCCGCTCCACAGGCGGCAAGCAGTTTCGCGGGCTCCGCCTGCTCATTGGCGGCGAGCACCTCCTCGAGCGCGCGGGCGGCCGCCGACATGGTGATCCCGAGATCGCCGTCGCCGGCAAAGCCGTCCAGACGGTTCAGTTCGGCCGCTGAGGATGCCACGGCACCAGCCGCTACCGCCAGCAAGCTCGAGAGCCCGGGGGTCGCACGGCTCACTGGCCGCCCCCATCGGGCGATCGTCGGCCACCCCGCCTAACGATGAATGGGGACTCGCAAGGAGCGTCAAGGAGCCTGGCCAGCTCGTCGTCCAGGCGCAACAGCGACACAGACGCACCGGCCATCTCAAGCGATGTGGCGTACTCGCCCACCCATGTCCTCCGCACGGCGATACCGGAGGAACCCAGGATCTCCCGCACCGATCGGAAGAGTATGTAGAGCTCCTCTTTTGGTGTTGCCCCGAGCCCGTTGACCAGCACGGCCACCTCGTCGCCACGGCGGTAAGGCAGGTCGTCGACGATGTGGCTGACGAGTTGCTCGGCGATCTGCGCGGCTGGTTCGAGTTCTCCCCTCCGCACGCCCGGCTCACCGTGGATCCCCATGCCGATCTCCATCTCGCCCTCCGGAAGGCTGAAGGTGGGCTGCCCCGCGGCCGGCAGCACGCAGGACGAGAGGGCCACACCCATGGAACGCAGCCCTGCGGCGGCAGCGTTGGTGGCCGCAACAACCTCCGCAAGTGACGCCCCCTCTTCCGCCCGTGCCCCCGCCACCTTGTACAACAAGGCGATGCCGGCGATCCCCCGGCGCCGCGACTCGGACCCCTTCGGGGCGGACGCCACGTCGTCTGCAGCGAGCACCGTGACGATTTCGATCCCCTCGACTTCGGCCAGCTCGCCGGCGAGGTCAAAGTTCATCACGTCGCCTGAGTAGTTGCCGTAGAGGTAGACCACGCCCGCATTGCCGTTGACCTCCCTCGTCGCCTCGAGGATCTGCTCGGAGGACGGCGAGGCGAAGACATTGCCCACTGCCACTCCGTCCGCCAATCCGAAGCCCACGTAGCCCAAGAAGACCGGGAGGTGACCGGAGCCCCCGCCTGTCACGATCCCCACCTTGCCTTGCCTGGGGGCGTCGGCCCGGACGATCACACGGGGATCTCCCGGGCGCCGCAGCTGGTCCGGGTGTGCCAGTAGTACGCCTTCGAGCATCTCGTCCACGAAGGCACTCGGTTCGTTGATGATCTTCTGCATGGGCACTGGTCTAGTCCTCCTTCCGATCCTCCGGCCGGGGGAAGGCCTCCGGGCCGTCGAACACGCCCGCGGCGACGCCACCGAAGAGGGCGGCGCCGCGAGCGCCGGCTTCGGCCAAGGCCGGCCAGGTCACCCGGTGGAACATCTGCCTCTTGCGCATTCGCAGGCCCGCGCAGTGGACCCAACCGCCCGTGAGGATCACTTCCTCGGTGGGCCCGGCAATCGCGTCCATGTTCTGCACCAGACGGCGGGCGCCTTCGGTGACCGCGTCAAGAGCCGCGCTCCACAAGGCGGCCGGGGACACGCCCGGTCCTATGCCCGCGATGGACGGATCCGAGTAGGGGTGTTCCTGCGCCACACGCAGAGTCCCGGCAGGAACTCCCCGAGCCTGGCGGTCCAAGGTGGCAAGAGGCTCGCCGCCGTCCACCCCGAGCAAGGCGAGCACCCGGTCCAGCGTGAGCCCGAGTGTTTGGCCGCCCAAAAGGGCGTACTTACCGGGCAGTGTGTGCCAGCCGGCGCTGAAGCCGGCCTCGACCACGCGGCGAAGCGCCGGCCCGGGGAGCGGCTCGACCGCCCTCACCACCGCCTCTGCCGTGCCGCAGGAATCGAGCAACTGCCCGGGTCTCGTCGCTCCCGAGCCTGCGGCAACGCAGAGGTGGTCGTGCCCAGCTGAGGCCAGGGCCGCGCCTCGCAACCGTGCGGGCACGGCCCCTTCAGCGCGTCCCACCAGCTGCCCCGCGCCCACGACTGGCGGGAACAGGCCTGGTGGGGCACCCGCTGCCTCCAGGGCCTCCGCCCACCAACTCCGTTCCGCGAGGCAAAGGGCGCCGGTTCTCGAAGCGAGGGAGGCTTCGGCGACCTGCTCCGCGCCGAGCCGGTGCAGCACCCAGTCGGCGACGTTGAGCGCCCGGCAGATCTGAGGGGCAGCGTGGCGATGAAGCCAGGCGAGCTTGGCGAGAGTGCACATCGATGACATGGGCAGGCCGGTGAGTTCTGTAAAGGTGTCGTGACCGAGCTCGCGGGCGAGCTCCTCCGCCTCTTCGGCGCCACGTGTGTCGTGCCAGGCGATCGACGAGTTTGCTGGACTTGCGTCCGGTCCAAGGAGAACCACGGTCTCAGCCATGCTGGTGACGCCCATGCCCACCACTCGCCCCTGCGGCGCTGCATCCAGCGCCGCGCTGGTTGCTCGCATGGCGGCGTCGAAGAGGTCGGCGGGATTAGCCTCGGCACCGGTGGGCACAGGCCTCCACAGGGTTGGCGCACTGCCCCAGGAGATCTCGCTGCCATCAGGGCCAATCACCGCCGCCTTGGTCATCGTCGTTCCCACGTCGATCCCGACCAGCAACTCGGCAGATGGCCTTGACATCGTTGCCTAAACCTGCAATGTTGCGGACGGTTTACGCACGGGAGAAGAGTGCATGAGTCTCACTAGTGACGGTGCCCCAGACAGCACCGCCGGCGACGCCGGTACGCCGGTCATCGCAGTCAGAGGCATCGCCAAGCACTTCGGCAGCATACAAGCGCTTCGGAGCGTGGACCTCGACGTGCACAAAGGGGAAGTGGTGGGCCTGATCGGCGACAACGGCGCCGGCAAGTCGACCCTGGTGAACATACTCTCGGGAGCTCTGCAGCCGAACGCGGGCACGATCCTGCTGGACGGCCAACCTGTGACGTTCGCCTCCTCCTTGGAGGCGCGCCGCGCCGGCATCGAAACCGTCTACCAGGATCTTTCACTCGCGCCCGACCTGAGCGTGTGGGAGAACATCTTCCTCGGCCGCGAGAAGACGGTGAAGGGACCTCTCCGCTACATGGGCTGGCTCGACCGCCGCGCGATGGTCCGCGAGGCGGAGGCCGACCTCGACCGGACCCACATCCGCATCGGCTCTGTGAGCTCCCTGGCAGGCAGGCTCTCCGGTGGCCAGCGCCAGGCGATCGCGGTGGGACGGGCCGTCTCCTGGGGCTCCCGGGTCCTCCTCATGGACGAGCCCACCGCCGCCCTCGGGGTCGAGCAGCAAGAGACTGTGGGAGAGCTGATCCGCACGGTGTCAGCGCACGGCGTGCCCATCCTCCTGATCACCCACAACCTGCCCCAGGTGCACAAGCTCGCTGACAGGGTCGCGGTGCTGTTCCACGGACATGTGGTGGCCGACCTTCGCTGTTCGGAGGTGACCGTGGACGACATGGTGAGCTGGATCACCGGCGCGGCGCTGGGAACGGAGCGCCATGCGGAATAGAAGGCCGCCGACTCGTGGACAGGAAACAGGCTCATGTCGTTTAGGTTGCCCTCGGCGTTGACCCCCCCAGGGACGACGGCCAGTGGTTCCGGACCGGAGGGCGCCGACACCCAGCGATCACCGTGGCTCAACGCCGTGGACCGCTTCGGTGACTATTGGATGCTGGGCGTGTTCGTCATCATGGTCCTCGTCTTCGGGTTCCTCTCGCCCTCCCACGACCTGTTCACCCGAGCCAGCTGGCTGAACATCTCCCAGTACGCAGTGGAATTCCTCCTGCTCGCCATCGGCCAGACCTTCGTGATCATCACCGGTGGCATCGACCTCTCCGACGGGGCCGTGCTCGGCTTCACCGGCATGGTTGCGGGAGTGGTCATGCAGGGGCTCCTCAATGCGCACACGAACGTCACGCTCACGACCGTGGCCGGCTTCGCGACCGCCCTGGCGTTGGGTGCAGCTCATCGGCTTCGTCAACGGCTACCTCATCACCCGGCTGAAGCTGCCCCCATTCATCGTCACGCTGGGCAGCCTGACGGCCATCGGGGCTGGGGCGACTCCGTTGATCAACGGCGGCAACGAGGTCATCAACCTCCCCTCCCAGATCGGCACAATCGGCCAGACGCTGATCGGCGGCTGGATCTACGTCCCGGTTCTGGTGGCAGCCCTGAGCTGTGTGTTCATGGGGCTGGTCCTGCACCGCACCCGTTTCGGGTTGCGCACCTACTCCATAGGCAGCAACGGCACGGGCGCACGGCGCGCCGGCATCAAGGTCGACAACCACCTCGTGAAGATCTACACGATATCCGGGCTCCTGGCCGGCCTGGCAGGGATGATGGTGATGGCCAATTTCACAGACGCTTCACCTTTGGCCGGTCAGAACGACGAGCTAAACGCCATCGCCGCCGTCGTCATCGGGGGCGCCAGCCTCTTCGGCGGACGGGGTCACATGCTCGGCACGGTGGTGGGGACCTTCATCATCGCCCTCCTGGTCACCGGCCTTGTGCTGATAGGCGTCAGCGGCAGCTGGCAAGAAGTCGCGACCGGCGTCATCGTGGTCGCCGCTGTGGCGGGCGACCAGGTGCGCCTGCGCCTGGCGGAGCGCTGAGCCATGACACCTCGACAGATCCCCTACACAAAGAGAGAAACAGGAGGAAACATGACCCACAGACGTTGGTTCAGTGGCCTACGGTCGCGTGCAGCCATCGGGATAGCAGTGTTCGGCCTTGTGGCAGGCATGACGCTCGCCACGGCAGGCACAGGGGCAACTGCAGCCGGTGCCGCCAGCAGGTACACGATCACCCTGATCCCGGGCCTCACCACGGACCCCTTCTACATCACGATGCACTACGGTGCGATCCAAGAGGCCAAGAAGCTTGGGGTAACCCTCAACTGGGCCGGCGCAACCACGTGGAACCTCGAACTGCAGATCCCAGTGGTCAAGTCGGTGCTGGCAAGCAAGCCCAACGCCCTGCTGATCGCGCCGACTGATGACGTGGCCCTGTACAACCCGATCGACCAGTACGTGAAGGCCGGAATCCCGGTGATCGCGGTGGACACGACCCTCAAGAACACCTCGATACTGACCTCTGCCATCAGCTCGGACAACTACCAGGGCGGCGAGGCTGCTGCTGACGCGATCGCCAAGCTCTCCCACGACAGGGGTCAGGTGGCGATCATCAACGTCGAAAAGGGCGTCTCCACCACCGACCTGCGCCAGTCAGGCTTCCTCTGCGAGATGAAGAAGTACACCAACATGAAGGTGGTCGCCGCGGACTACGACCAGGACAGCCCGACGACTGCAGAGACCCTGGCAAGGGGCCTCATTCTTTCGCACCCGGGACTCGTGGGCATCTTCGGCACCAACCTGTACTCGGCCGAGGGCGCCGCCAAGGGCGTCGACGCCGCTGGGATGAAGGGCAGAGTCTTCGTGGCCGGCTACGACGCCGAGCCCGCCGAGGTCGCCCTTCTCAAGCAGGGTGTCATCAACATTCTGGTCATCCAGAACCCCGCCGAGGAAGGCTCCCTGGCCGTGCAGTATGCCTACGACTTCCTCTCGGGGCACAAGTCCTTGATCAAGAAGTCCGTGTACCTGCCGAACGTGGTCGCAACGACCGCCAACGCCAGCAACCCGATGATCTCGGCTTACTACTACAAGACCTCCGACTAACAGCCAAAGAGGTCTGCCCCACACGCCCGGCCGGCACATGCTGGCCGGGCGTGTGTCGTTTCGCCCGGCGCGAGGCAAACCGTCAGTGGCGCCGTCAGTAGCGCCGGCGGACCAGGCGCAACTCGGCACGTTCGAGCCGGAATGCGGCATGAGGTCGGCAGGTGTGCTAACACAGCCGCCATGGGCCGTCTTCTCAAATTGCACTGCATACTCCCCCCCGGTCGAAAGGCGCTGATCGTCGCGATGGATCAGCCCCGTGCGATACATGTCGCCGAATTGGCCGACCCTGGCCGGGTCCTGCACAGCCTTCAATCCGCCGACGTCGACGCGTACTTGTTGACGCAGTCGACGGCACGTCACTTCGAGAGCGACCTCGCCGGTCGAGCCGTGGTGATAAGCGTCAGCCAGGATCATCAAGAGCCGCGGCAGGTCGTCGAACAGGCTGTCGCTTTCGGGGCGTCCGCCTTGAAGTACGAGGTCTACCCGTATTCCGAGCGTGAAGTTGCCACCATGCGCTGTCTCGAGGCCTTGGCCGTCCATGCCGATCGCTGGGAGCTGCCCGTCATGGCAGAGGTGGTTCCCGGGGGGTTCGATCAGGTCGCCGTTCACACGGCGTCCAACCTCCGCCTGTCGATCCGAAGGGCGGCAGAAGCCGGTGCCGACATTGCGAAGATCCCGCCTCCCAGCGAAGGATCACTATCGGAGGTCACCGAGTACGCGTCGATACCGGTCCTGCTGTTGGGGGGTGCGAGACGCGGCGGTCTCGACGACATGCTGGCCCGGGTCCGCCAGATCGGTTCCGCCGTTGACGGCCTCGTGTTCGGTCGCTACGTCGTAGAGGACCCCGAGCCCGCGAAAGTCGTCGCCGCCCTCCGGGATGTCCTCGACACTGTCGACTAGCTCTTTCAAGCACATGTAAACAGCCCTGGCACGCCTCGAGCCTGCCCGCGGCACCGGCCGGGCTCTCGGGCCGAGGCGGCGGCTTCTCTTGACGTCGCCCGCCCAAGACCTAAAGGGTGGAGGCCCGGACGAACCGCCTCCGCGAAGCCAATCGACGTGCTGCTATCCCGACAGAGGCGAGATCAGTCGGCCAGCTTCGTCGAAGCCGAGAAACAGCGGTTCCTCTCCGATGACCACGTCGGGCCGGTCCTCGAGGGCCGGCAGGCAGCCCTCTGACACGACGAGCCGCTCGACCGCCAGAGTGCTCTTGATGTGCACCAGGCGGAGATCCTTTGCCGTGAACGGGCGAAGCGTGTCGAGAATGGCCCCGATGGCGTCGCGGTCGGTCGGAAGCGTCAGCGGCAGGCGCATGTCCTCTGGGAAGCATGCCGTGATGGCGTTGACGGCGGTTACCTCGAGGTCGACCTTCTCGATCAGTTGCGGCGTGGTGACGTCGATGAAGCCGAGGCCGCAGGCGTTGCCCTCCGAGGCGGAGGTCAGGTCGCGCACGAAGATCCGCGTGATGCGGGGCCGGTCCCGTTTGACCTGCCAGGGCCCGAGTGAGCGCCCGATGACATTCGGATCCAGTCCCGCCCCACTGATGTCCTTGCCCATCTCGTCGATGATCAGTAAGTCGATGTCGTCCATAGGAAGACCGGGCAGCAGCCCTCGTGCGACGTCCTGGAGTGCCAGCTCCGCGGCCTCGATGTCGGGGCCGGGCACGAGGCGAACCTCGCAGGCGCGGTGCTGCTGATTCTCCAGAATGGCAACACCGAACAGGACCGGCACACGCTGAAGAAGGGCGACCGCGGCCTCGCGCACTACCTCGCCCAGGTCCCGCGCAACGCCTTCCCTGTGCAGGCGGTCGGCCCCCTCCTGGTTGCCCAGTCCGATGCAGAGCATCTTCAAAAGGCCGCTTCCCATCGGCCCGGCGAAGTCCGTGTGCGGCTTCACGCGGTTAACGACAACGATGCCGTCGGACTCGGCGGCGAGGCGGTCCAGGCACAGCGGGATACCGCCCACGGCGCCCATCGCCACGACGTCCATCGTGGCCCGGACCGGTGCGCCCACCGCCTCCGACGTGATGCCCAAACCCGCGAGAACCTCTGTTTGGCCTGTCGCGGTCGCGCCGCCGTGGGAGCCCATGGCGGGCACTATGAACGGTTCGCAACCGGCAGAGCGCAGCTCACCCACGACGGCCCGCACTGCGGGCGCCAGGCCGTCGATACCCCGGCTACCGACGGCCACCGCTATCTGTGATCCCGGAGAGGGTTTGATGCGGGACTCGAGCCGCCGCCACTCGCGGCCCACCTGCGCAGCCACGTCGACAGGCGGTGGCACGCTGAAGAGCTGTCGTACTATGCGCACCCGCGGCAGTTCCACCTCGCCATGTCGCAGCGCGCGCACGACCGGGGCGACGATCACCGGATCGTGACGACTTCCTGGTCGGAGTCCACGTCCAGCATGTCACCATCGCGGATCCGTCCGAAGTCCTCGGGGGCACAGCGCACAAGCGGAACCCCGACGACCACGGCACTGGCCACGAGCACGGTGTCGAACTCCGCGACCACGACAGCCGCGGGTGCGGTGCCGGCCTTGGCCAGCTGGTAGAGGCCGTCGGCCTGGACCACCGAGCTCCCCTTTCCTCCGGGGCAGACCAGGACGCTGCCGGCGATAGCCCGGCCCTCGATGGCATGGCCGGCCTCGATGACGGTGCCGGTGGGTGGGTCCACGAGGTAGAAGCAGATGGCGTCACTGGACACCACGGCCGGCCCGGACGCCTTGCCTGGCGCTGCGCCCCGGCAGCCGATAACGGTGACTTCCCGCGCGGTCATGATGCATCTCCTTTGATCGCGGCCTCCACACAGTCACCCACGCTGCGCAGCACGAACTCCATGTCACGCCGCTGGGTGTAGTACGCGCCCTTCAGCGAGTCCGTGACGCCCTTCTTGCCGGCCAGGTGCTTCCAGGCCACCTGGTCGATGCAAGTGTCGGGGACGAGATGGCCTCCGGCCTTCTCGATGGCTTCGGCGATGCCCATGCGGTTGGCGAGCTCCTTCGCGTAGAAGGACGTCATGACCCAGAACTCGACCTTGAACTGGCGACCGCCGATCCGATCGGCGATCGCCCGGAGCTGGTCGAGCGACAGGTGCGGGCATCCGAGCAGCGCGAAGTCGATGGCGCCGCCTTCCGCCGAGAGCATCTGCTGCTCCTCGGCGAGATCATCGGCGGTGATGACGACGGGGTCGCCCGGCGGCTCGTCGTGGAAGGCGGTCTCGAGCGTGGGTGCCTCCGGGGTGACCCCGACAATGTGGTACATCGGCACGTTGCCGCCCGTATTCAGCTCCGCACCCAGGTTCATGAGCGCTTCCGGGCTCACGTTCGCAGGGATGCCTGTGAAAACGGGAATGAAGGCGGTTTGCAGGCCGGCTTTTCGGGGCACGGCGTAGCCCAGCAGGTGGTAGTCGAACTCGTCGGTGAGCGTCGGTTCGACGTGCACGTGCACCTGGCCCTTGCGGTTCTCGTCCAACAGGAGGCCGTAGATGGGGACCCGGCCGGTCACCGCGGCGCACAAGGCGGACTGGGCCGACTCCCGGTTCGTGCGTGCCCCGTAGACGGAGTTCATGTAGGGAGTGGCGCTTGATTCCGAGTACGCGGTGACCTCACCGAAACGCGGCACGTTGCCCTGCAGATAGGGCGTGCAGTTGTAGGTCAGCTGCGCGCCGAGCGCCCGGTAGGCGGCCTCCGTGCGCTCCATGGACTCCATGTCTTCGGGGGTCAGGCCGGGCAGGTGCCGGAAGAACTCGAGGCAGAAGCCGGGATTGACCGTCGGTGGGATCCGGCAGACGGCTCCGCCCGCCACCAGCCGCTCCGCGAACCAGATGTCCGCGTCCTGGTTGCTCAAGGCGACGTGCGCCCGGGAGATGTCGCACATCTGCTCGGCGTCGAATGCCCGGCCGATCGCGACGAGAACCTGCATGGCAAGTGCCACGCCCTCGCCGTCGACGCCGTCGAGCATCTCCTTGTCCCGATCGGTGAGCTTCATGCCGTCACCGCCGTCCCGCCGTGATCGCGCATCGGAACCTTCAGCCCGTGGGCCGCCGCCACCTGCTCCGCCTCGACATAGCCCGCGTCGACATGCCGGATGACACCGCTGCCCGGGTCGTTGGTCAGCACCCGCTCGAGCTTCTCGGCGGCGAGCGCCGTGCCGTCGGCGACTGTCACCTGCCCGGCGTGGATGGAACGGCCGATGCCGACTCCCCCACCGTGGTGGATCGACACCCACGAGGCGCCCGAAGCCGTGTTGAGCATCGCGTTCAAAAGCGGCCAGTCGGCTATCGCGTCCGAGCCGTCGCGCATGGCCTCGGTCTCTCGATACGGCGAGGCGACAGACCCGCAGTCGAGGTGGTCACGTCCGATGACGATCGGCGCCTTGAGCGTGCCACGGGCGACCATGTCGTTGAAGCGCAGGCCCAGCCGATCACGCTCACCGTACCCGAGCCAGCAGATCCGCGCCGGCAGCCCTTGGAAATGCACCCTTTCGCCGGCCATACGGATCCAACGACCCAGCGATTCGTTCTCCGGGAACTCGGCGAGCACGGCCTGGTCCGTGGCCGCTATGTCGCCCGGATCACCGGACAGGGCGGCCCAGCGGAACGGGCCCTTGCCCTGGCAGAACAGCGGCCGGACGTAGGCGGGGACGAAACCGGGGAAGTCGAAGGCGCGTTCGCAGCCACCTGTCTTCGCCTCGGCGCGGATCGAGTTGCCGTAGTCGAACACCTCGGCCCCCCCATCGAGGAAGCCGATCATCGCCTCGACGTGGCAGGCCATCGACTCACGGGCCATCTTGGTGAGCCCTTCGGGGTCTTTGGCCCTCAGGTCCGGCATCTCGTCCACGCTCACGCCCCGTGGGACGTACATGAGCGGGTCGTGGGCAGAGGTCTGGTCGGTGACGACATCGATCTCCGCGCCGATCGAGAGCAGGTGTGGCACCACATCTGCCGCGTTGCCCAATATGCCTATCGACAGAGCCTGGCGGTTGCGTTTCGCCTCCATGGCCCGGCTGAGCGCGTCGTCCACCCCGTCGGCGAGGACATCGAGATAGCCGGTGTCCAAACGACGCTGGATCCGGGACGGGTCGACCTCGACGCAGAGCACGACGCCGCCGTTCATCGTGACGGCCATCGGCTGGGCGCCACCCATGCCGCCGAGCCCGGCGGTGAGGGTGATCGTGCCGGCGAGACTGCCGCCGTGGCGCTTGGCCGCGATGGTGGCAAAGGTCTCGTAGGTACCCTGCAGGATTCCCTGGGTCCCTATGTAGATCCACGATCCGGCGGTCATCTGGCCGAACATGGTCAGCCCGAGGGCGTCCAATCGGCGGAACTCCTCCCAGGTCGCCCACTGCGGCACGAGGTTGGCGTTCGCGATGAGGACCCTCGGCGCCCACTCGTGGGTCCGGAACACACCCACGGGCTTACCGGACTGCACGAGCAGCGTCTCCTCGTGCCCGAGCTCTTGCAGGCTCGCGATGATCGCGTCGTAGGCGGCCCAGCTGCGAGCCGCCTTTCCTCCGCCCCCGTAGACGATCAGCTGTTCGGGATGCTCGGCGATGTCGGGGTCGAGGTTGTTCATCAGCATGCGCATCGCCGCTTCCTGCGGCCAGCCCTTGCAGGAGAGCTCGCTGCCGTGCGGCGCGCGTACAGTGCGTGGTCCGCTTGTCATCTCGTCACACTCCAGTCGATTCAACAGGTTCGGCCTGGTGGGCCGGGACTGCCGACTTGGCGTGGGGCATCACGTCCACGCCCATGTGCAGGACGTAGTAGAGAACGGTCGCCACGACCAGCCCCAGGATCCAGGAGATGTCACCGCCGCCGAGGTGGGAGACCATCGGACCGACGTAGAAGGTCGTGTTCATAAATGGGACCTCCACTCCGATCGCGACCAGGTAGGCGATCATCGTGCGCCAGTCGAGCCGCCCGTAGATCCCGTTCGGTGTGAAGATCGAGTCGATGTCGTACTGCTCCTTGCGCACGAAGTAGAAGTCGGTCAGGTTGATCGCCGTCCAAGGGATCAGGAAGTACGCCAGGAACAGGATGAAGTTCTCGAAGTTGGTGAGGAAGTTCGAGGTGGCGGCGATTGCCAGCACGGTCCCGATCACCGCAGCGACACACACGAAGATCGTTCTGGCTCCACGGTGCACCTGCATCCTGCGCAGGGCGGTGATGGTCGTCGTGGCGGACATGAACATCCCGTAGAGGTTCAGAACGTTGGCCGCCACGATGCCCCCGACGATGATGAGGGCGATCAGCCAACCGGTGTGGCTGTTGCCCAGGCCCGTGAAGAAGGTCACACTCCCGCCGTTGAACAGCTTGGGCGCGACGGCGAGCCCGACGGCGCCGAAACCCATCAGCCAGTACGAACCGATGACCGAGCCCACCGCGGTCCACCAGAAGGTGGATGACATGTTCGTCTCCTCGGGCAGGTAGCGGCTGTAGTCGGCAACGTAGGGTGCGTAGGTGATCTGCCAGGTGGCGGCGAGCGTGATGGCCAACAGGAAGGTGCCGTAGGGGACGCTTCCGGAGACCCAGACTGCAGAGATGTGGTGCAACGTCAGGAGCCGGATCGTGAGGTAGACGAAGCCGAGGCCGCTCACAAGGCTGACCCACCGCTCGTACTGGTGGATCATGCGATAACCGTAGATCGCGAGCACCGTGCACAGGGCTGAGACGATGACAGTTGCCAGCTTGTCATTGATGCCCCACCACGCCGCGAGGGCCGCCCCGCCGAGGATCGCGCTGGCCGCGAAGTAGCCGACGTACATCAAAAGGACGAGCACGAGCGGCACGATGGCGCCATAGAAGCCGAACTGGGCCCGGCTCTGGATCATCTGGGGAATGCCGAGCTTCGGCCCCTGCGCGGAGTGAGCGGCCATGAACGTCACACCGAAGAGGTTCCCGATGAGTAACGCGAGCAACGCCCAGGGCAGCGACAGCCCGATCAGGACAGCGATGGCCCCGGTTGCGGCTGCCGTCACCTGCATGTTGGCCCCGAACCAGATGAAGAAAAGCCGGTTGGGCGTGCCGTGCCGCTCCGAGGCGGGAATGTAGTCAATCGAGCGCCGCTCGATCTGCAAACTACTGGTGTAGGACTCCTGAGTGCTCATCACGCACCGCCTCCTGTCGTCGAGACGCGGATAGGCAAGGGGTGACAAGCAGCTATTCGCCCGTGTGCCCACACCCGGCGAAGGGTCAAAGGTCCTGCGCGTTCCCTGCACCTCGCCTCTGCCGGGGGATCAGAAACCTTCGCCGCTATATAAGTGATTGCAACGAATTCACGCGTGCTGGGTTCGTTGTATCAGATCGAGGGCGCGAGCACAAGCAACGCAGCAAGTCTGGGTCGGAAATGCATTGAATGCGTAGCCGCTGTTTGACCCCAACTCGGGCTGCACTGCCGAGCTTTCATCCCACGGTCCATCTAGCCGAGTTGGTGGATCGCGGCCTCGAGGTCGGTTATGTCGGCCCCGCGTTCGCGCAGGTCGTCGGCGTTTATCGTCACGTTTGCGATCGCGCCCTCCCGCGCCGCATTCAAAAGGGCGAGCGCAGTAGTCCAGTCGCTCTTCATCATCGGCCGCACCCGGTCGGCCAGTTGCCGGAGCTCCCCGGCGCAGGTCCAGGCGAGACGCGCCGTGTCGAGCGGCACATCGGCGGCGTGCCAGATGGCAGCCGTCCAGGCCTGTTCCGCCTCCGGCCCGGGCTCGGCTTTGGTCGCCCGACGCGCCGTGACCGTGTCGGCGTAAGCCTGCGCATCCTGTTCGACCAAGCCGATGAAGCGGCCCCGGGCCGCGGCGAACCGTTCCCGGACCTCGTCCAAGCTCGCGTCGTCTTTGCCGACCGAGTAGGCGACCACCATCTCGCCGAGAGCAGCTCCCATTGCGCCGGCGGCGGCGGCCGCGCTCCCGCCTCCCGGGGTCGGGATGCGCGCGGCGAGCCGGGCAGTGAAATCGGAAAGGGACTCCCCCGACGGCTGCACGCCCCGCACCTTGCGCTCGAGGACCGTGCTCCGGTCGAAGCTGTTGAGCTGCAGGTAATACTCAGCGGCGTCGAAGAGGGCGTCCTCGGGCACAAGACCAACGACTTCGGTCTCCTCCACTCCCACCCCAAAGCGAGCAGCCTCGCGCCTCACGGCCTCGACGGCGCGGTGGATCGGAGTGCGCCGATAGTCCGTCAGGTTCATGGAAACCTGCGCGCGCTGGCGCTCATGGATCTCGAAGCCCAGCGCCTTGACCTCAGCCAGGCCGCCGTCGCGGCCGCGAACGGCGCGGGCCACGCGCTTTGCGACCGCGACGTCGGCAGTTGTGAGGTAGGCGTTGTACGCGATGAGCACCGGCCGGGCACCGATCGCCACCGCGCCAGCGGTCGGATGCACACGCGGCTCGCCGATGTCCGGGTGACGGGCGGGATCAGTCCCGATGGCGTCGCGGATGGCTTCGAACTGTCCGGCGCGTACCTTCGCCAGATCCTGCCGCTCCGCCACCCGGGCGGCCTGGCCGTAGAGGTAGACCGGGATGTGCAACTCCTCCCAGACCCGGGTGCCGAGGGCGACGGCGAGGTTGATCGCCTCCTCGGTCGTGGCTTCGCCGAGCGGCACGAAGGGGACCACGTCGGTGGCGCCCATCCGTGGATGCTCGCCCTTGTGGCTCGTGAGGTCGATGAGCGACGTGGCCAGTCGCATCATCCGCAGCACCGCCTCCACGAGCGGCGGCCCCTCGCCGACGAGGGTGACCACGCAGCGGTTGTGGTCCGCGTTCTCTTCGACGTCCAGCAGCGTCACCCCCGGTATGCCCTGCGCCTCGGCCACGATGCTGGCGATCTTCGCCTCGTCCCGGCCCTCGGAGAAGTTAGGTACACATTCAAACCAGCTCACTGGAACCTCCAGACCACGCCGCTACCCCGGAGCGGCGAAACCTGCCGGGCGCCCTCGTCGATGCCGAGGAATCGCGGTTCTCCTTCGGTGACCTCGTCGCCGGCAGCCCGGAGCGCTGTGCGATACCGTGCACCTCCCCCATGAGCCCGTCCTCGTGACTCATGTTGCGGTCTCCTGGTCACGATCCCATCTTGGCACGGCCGAAAGACACGGCGTCGAAGGCGACGTCGGCGGGTTGGCGTCGTCCCCGCATGCCCCTCTCACAGCACGTCACAGCCCCTGGTAGCAAGCCCGTTCTCATACGCTCATCGCTCACAACGTGGATACGCCTGACCTGATACCGTCCATCAATGGTCGCAGTTGAAGAGGCCTCTTTGCGCGTAGGCGTCCGCGTGGAGGCTCACGATCCCCAACTTGGACAAGTGAAGCTCGGAACCGTGAGGGCGGCATTCTCCCCGGTTGTCCACCAGCGTTCCGCCAGACTTGCGTACGGCTGGCTGGCTTTCGACACGGTGCTCTATTTCGCTTTCATCTCCGGGGCGCTGATCGTGCATCTGTTAGCCATCAGGCTCGTGTTCGGGGTTCTCGCCGGCGTCATGACCGCCTCACTTTTCGTCTGGGCACACGATGCCGCCCACGGCGCGCTCTTCGACCTGACTCGCAAGGCCGAGGTCCTCGGCACGCTCGCCATGCTGCCCTCGATGCAGATGTACGGGCTGTGGTCGTACGGGCACAACAGGGTGCACCACGGCTTCACTTCTCTCAGTCCGGTCGATTGGATCTGGCGGCCGTGGACACCCGGTGAATACTCCACGGCCTCACGTCCGGCTCGGCTCGTATATCGCATCGAGCGGTCCCTGCCCGGGTGTGGTCTTCATTACTTCTTGCGGGTCTGGTGGGCAGGCATGGTTCGTTTCCACGGTGACAAGAACCTCCGCGACAGGTATCACTTCGGGATCTCGAAGTTGATCACGACCGCGTTCGCGATCGGAGGGGGGACGCTCGCCTGGATAGTCGGCAGGGGGTGGACGGCCACTGTCGCTGCCATCGTGGTGCCGTGGGTCGTCTTCAACTACGCGATAGCCCTGATCATCTATCTCCACCACACTCATCCGCGCAGGCCCTTCTTCAATGACCGCCAGCGCTGGAATGCCACGGTGGCGCAGGTGGCGTGCAGCACCGTGGTCCGCGGTGGCCCGATCTACGAAGCCTTGACCCACAACATCTCGGTGCACACGCCACACCACATCGACACGCGCATCCCCTTTTATCGCTTGAAGGAGGCGTACGCGGACCTCAAAGCGGCGGGCTTCGGCGCCGACATCGTCGAGTACCGGCTTCGCTGGTCCAGCGTCCACGAGATCTTCAAGACCTGCAAGCTGCTCGACTTTGACACCCAGACCTGGTACCGGTTCTCCGATCTCGAGCGGATCGCAGTACCCTCGAGCCGCGCTGCAACCTGACCGTCCTGACGGAGGACTCGAGAGACAAGATTCGTCGCGGCCAGCAGCACCCGTTGTGCGAGGTTCGGTAGTACTGGCAAGCGACCAGAGGGCGACGCGCCGAGGCCTTACGCGGCACCGGACGCCAGATGAATCCCTAACAGCAGTCGCAACTTCTGCAGCAGCGGTGCGGCAGAAGAAGCAGCTATGGCCCTGTCTGTTGGCAGGAGAACGCGAAACCAACTGGTTGGGCTCGCAGTCGGGCACGGTAAGACAACTTCGGTGTCTACTCCGTGACACCAGAAGGTGTCGCGGGCTGCCGGAGTGAGCCGGCGGCGGCGAACGCGGCGAGGAAGAGCGCGACGACGAGCCACATGGCGTTGAGGAGACCGGCGGCTTCGGCGAGCAAGCCAATGGCTGGTGGCCCGGCGAGGCTGGCGAAATAGCCGATGGAGGCAACGACACTGACGCGGGCAACCGGGTCCGGTCCGCTCTCGGCGGCAGCGGACATGCCAAGGGGAAAGCCCATTGAGACCCCGACCGCCCAGAACAGGACACCGGCAAGGACGGTCCACCAGTTGCCACCAAGGATAAAGAGCACCACGCCCAGTACGCCGAGAGCGGTGGTGTACCGGATGGTGTGGACGCGCCCGAGCCAGTCGACGACCGGGCCACCGAAGATCCGAGCAAGAGCTTCGCCGGTAGCGAACGTGGTGAAGAAGAGCGCGGCGATGGCGGCGGTTTGGCCATGGTCGTTGTGGACAGCCAGGGTGAGCCAGTTGTTCGCGGACCCCTCACCGAGCTCGACACCGAGCATGACAACGCCGATCAGCAGGAGGCGCCAATCCGTCCAGCCACGCAGCCATTGGCGCACATTGGCGAGGCGCGTCTCGGTGGGCAGGGCGTCTTGCGTGCGATCCCCGGTGGGGATGGCCGGGGCCATGGCAAGGGCGACCGCCCCGATGATGACCGCTTCGCCGATGAACTGCTCTGAGGGAGTGACCCCGAGCGCCGCGCACGCCGCACCGATTCCCGACCCCACTGCGGCACCGATCGACCACGCCCCGTGCATCAGGGGCATGAGGGTGCGGCCGGCGGCCCGTTCGATCGCCGACCCCTCCACGTTGATCAGCACGTCGAGGGTGCCAATCCCAAAACCTATGACCAGGAAGGCAAAGCTGACCAGGGGAACCGATCGCAGGGCTATGGCTACGCCGATGACAGCCATCGCCACCCCGACGACCAGGAGCGATGCGGTCACGCCGCCCCGACTCCCGAGCCAGTGGAGTATGGGTGTCGAGGCGACAAGCCCGGCGATGGCCCCGAGCGTCACGCCGGCGAGGAGCAGGCCGATCGTAGCGATGCCGATGCCGAGTTCTGCTTTGACTGCCGGGAGCCGGGGGCCCCAAGCGGCAACGGTGATCCCACCGAGACCGAAGGCGGCCATGATCGCCCTTCGCCACCGGAACAGGGCGGGTCGATCAACCACGACGGTTACGTCGGTCATGTGCGAGCGACGCTGAGGCTGCTGCTCGTCGGCATCCTCGGTCATCGCCCAATCGTAGGAGCCGTCCCTCCGGCAGCCGAAGCGAGCTCTCGCACGCCCCTCACAAACGAAGGGGACGCGCTTGACGGTAGCCACCCCAAGCGCGCCGACCCACAGGAGGGCTCGGAACAGCATGCCCGGTCTACGCCCGCGACGCTGAGAAGACGCGGCTCTCGAAGCGACGGGTAATTCGCCAAGTTCCGCGCGCATGAGTGAAGCGCCGTACCCTGAGCTAGACCCAGCGGTTCTGTGGCTGGTCTTCCGGCGGTTGTTCCACTGCCCCACGTGTCCTGGCCCGTTGTAGGCCGTCCTGAAGGCGCTGCTGAACAGGAGCTTGGATCGTGGCAGATGGCACTACTCAACAGTTGGAGGACTCGAGAGGGAGGACTCGTCGCGGCCAACCGAGCCCACTGGTCGCCCGTGCCCTACCGCCGAAAACGTCTTCGATCGGTCAACCTGGCCGTCACCATGGGAGGATCGGTGGCGCTACCGAGAGGCCACCACCGCTGCTTGACTCCGGGCAGCTCTAGAGCCGGGCGTTAGCGTGGTCGCATGAAGGATGCAGCCGAGCACTGGGACGCCCTCTACGCGACGAAGGCCAGTAACGAAGTCAGTTGGTTCCAGGCCACTCCAACCACATCTCTACGTCTGTTGGAGCGGTGGGCGTCGCCGGCCGGTTCGGTGCTTGACGTCGGATCCGGTGCGTCGACGCTGGTTGAGTCTCTCCTCGACGCGGGTTGGGCCGACGTGACCGTTCTCGATATCTCCCGAAAGGCGCTGAACGAGGTCCGCAACCGACTCGGCCGGCGCGCCACAGAGGTGTTCTTCGTCACGGCCGATGTGCGCTTCTGGCAGCCCCACCGCACCTTCGACGCGTGGCACGATCGAGCCGTCTTCCACTTTCTCGTCGAGCCAGCAGATCGCGACCGCTATGTGGCCGCGACCACCCAAGCGGTCGCACCGGGTGGTGTGGTGGTGCTCGGAACCTTCGCTGCCGATGGACCAACTCAGTGCTCAGGGCTGCCAACAGCTCGGTACGACACCGACGGCCTCGCCGGGGCATTCGGTCGGGCATTTGTCTTGGAACATGCCGAACGCGAGGAGCACACCACGCCTGCTGGCGCAGAACAGCCCTTCTCGTGGGTGGTGCTCCGCCGCGTGCCGCGCTAGACCGAAGTTACGTGGGGCTTGACGGCACAACGCCCTGCTGAGGAGGGGGTTGTCGGGTTGGTTGGGCGGGTTGTTCTGCCTACCTCGCACTGAGTTGGATGGGAATGGGCGCGCCGATCAGTTCGAAAGCCCGCCGCTGCAGGGCGGTCGGTGTGGCGAGTTTGGTGATGCGCGCGCCGCCGGTGAACACGACGGTGTTGCGGGTGAGGGTGCCCAGCTCGTCAAGGAGCGTGGCGAAGCTATGGATGGCCTGGCCGTTCGGGTGCTGTTGGCGGGCGACCTTTCCCAACGCCTCGGGCGAGCGTGTGGCCGGGGCGACCGGGTCGGTGCGCTCTGGTGGGTGCTCGTCGGTGAAGCAGATCGGCGCCCACGCTCGTCTCAGGTGCCAGACGAGGTAGAGGGCGAGCATGCAGATGAACACATGGGCGCGCACGCGCCCTTCGGTCCAGTGGTGGATGGGACGCAGGTCCAAGTCGATGGTTTTCAGGCTGCGGAAGCCTTGTTCGTTGAACTTGAGGTCCTTGTAGGCCTCGACGACCTCCGAGGCATCCAAAGCCGAGCTGTGGGCGGCCGAGGCGCGGATCACATAGATCCCGTCCAGGGCTGCCTCGGCTGAGATCTGGTCGGTCTTGCGGGAAAAGCTGAAGTGATCGTCCGTGAAGGTGAGCTCGAAGTGCTTGGCCACCTTGTGACGATTGACGACCTTGCCGACCCTGAGGGCGATCCTGTCCCGCCCGCGCAGCGGCCTCAGCTCGCGCTGAACGGCGGCCGCGACGGCGTCGAGGTCGGCTTCTGTGGCCTCGAGAAGTTCTTCGCGCTTGCGGGCTCGTTCTCTAGCGAGCAGCGGGTTGCGACAGGCGACGAGGCGCTCTCCTGGGTAGTCCGGATGGGAGATCTCGGCCAGGTTCTGCTCGTCGAACAACGACAACTGCAGTGCGCCGGACTCGGCCAGGGCGGCGACAGCAGGGGCGCGAAGCGAGGTGATCCAGCCCAGCCCGCCGAGGTCCTTGAGCGCCTCGATGCGGGCCGAGGTGATCATGCCCCGGTCGCCGACCATCACGACATCGGCGAGAGCGAAACGCTCCTTGACCGTCGTGGCAGCCGAGATGAACGCGGTCGGGTCCGCGGTGTTGCCGTCGAAGACCTCCACGGCGATCGGTCGCCCTTCGGGGTCGCAGGTGAGCCCGTACTCGATCTGTTCCTTGGCGCCCTTGTGGTCACGCGAGTAGCCGCGGGCCGCGAGTGCACAGCAATGGCCCTCCATCCACGACGAGGACAGGTCATAGAGCACCCTCCCGCCGGGACAAAGGTGCCGCCGGGCGAGAGCCATCTCGATGTCGCCCTGGCGCCCGACGAGCCAGTCCATCGCGCCATAGACCTCGTCGGTCGAGGCAGTTGCCACTTCGAAGTCATCAGCGAGGGTGGTCGTCGTCCACCAGCGGGTGGTGGCGAGCTTGGAGGCGGGACGCACGGCTCGGGCCACCACCAAGGCCAGGGCCAGATCGCGCTCTTTGCACGGCGGGCCCAACAGCTTGGCCGCACCGAGCTTGTCGGCCATCGCCCACACGGCGGCCACGTGCCCGTGCGGGAGCGACCGCTCGATCTCCCAGTCGGCTCCTGCCTCGACGTGGTGCTTGCCGGCGAGCGACTCACGGATGAGCGCGATCGTCTCGGCTGGCAGGTGCGAGAGGTTGGCAAGGGTCTCGTTCTTGACCTTGCCGTCCTCTCGGAACGAGCGGCGCAAGAGCGTCGTCTCGTAGACCTTGTCCTTGTAGTGCCGACGGGTCGTGTGCACGTGCACCGCCCCACCACGCTTTGCCATACGTTTATCCTACACCAGGGCGACTACCATGTCCACATATTTAGTGCCTACGCTGCGTGGCCATTCCGCGTCTGTCAGTGCTTGTCACGTGGCAAATCCACCGCTCGATCCGTCGTAACTTCGGGCTAGACGGCCTGGCCGACCTCGCCTGCGGCGTGTCGGCAACCATTGATCCCGACTCGAGTCAGAAGGCCCGATAGGTGTAGCACTGGGACGATGAAAGTAGCCGTGCCATATCAGACGGATACTTCGCCGAGCTCCACGGGTCCACGTGAAGGAGCGCCGTACCCCCGGGCCAGAACCCCGCGGCTCTGTGGCTGGCAGTCCGGCTCGTGTTCCGCCCCCCCCCGGCCTCCGGCCGTCGCGGACCGTTCTGACTGCTGCCGCTCAGCAGGGAGTGCTTCGAGGGCAGTGCGTGGCTCATTTCAACAGTTGGACGACTCCGACGAGAGGACTCCTCGCGGCGAGCCGAGCGCCCGGGAGACGCCGGCGCTTCGCACATGGTGGCTCCAGTGAGTGGCTCACCTTCGACGCACGTCGAAGATCAGACACTGCGCTGGCAACAGCGACGTGACGAACGGGGGGAGACGGGCATGGGGACCGAGGAGAACAAGGCCGTTGTCAGTCGTTTCATGACCGAGGTGAGAGCCAGTGGCAACCTCGCCGTGGCCGACGAAGTGCTTGCGCCGAACTACGTGAACCTCGCAATGGGGAGCACCGACCTCGCCGGCATCAAGGCGATCGTCACTGCCACCAGTGCCGCGCTCAAAGAACAGCGGTTCGACGACGAGGAGTTGGTGGGCAAGGAAAATGTTGTTTTCGCCCGGTTCCACTACGTCCTCACCCTCCCCGACGGGAGCACTACGACCGCCCGGGCTCTGGCGTGCTACCGCCTCTCAGGTGGCAAGATTGTCGTAAGTGACGTGATGTTCGATCCAGACCTGATGAAGGTTCTGGGGCGCTCATGGCGCCGCCGCCTGGGGCATAGTCCCAGACGACTCACGAAGCCTTTGCGTGCTCGCAGAATCTGAGCGGAGCTGTGGCAGTCGCGTGATAGCGACCGATCGCCCACGCGCTGGGGCCCTTTATTGTGCAGCGGCAAAACGAAGATGGGCTCGTGACGCCGGGGGGACGGTCGCATCCTTACCACGACTGGCATAGCGGGGCTCGCGGCCTCACACGGCTTCGATGATCCGGCTGTCATGGGTGACAGCAATTCGCTGGCCTGGCTGCAGTACCAGGAAATCGTCGTCCCATTCGCCTGCCAGCAGTTTGCGGACCAGCTCCGGATCACCTCTGAGCTGCTCGAAGCGCCAGCCGTATTGCTCGGCGTCGTCGGTTGCCTGCTTGCTGAACTGGCCGGACTTCCCCAACCCCGTCTCGATGTACGCCGCACGCGTGTAGTGGCTGTGCCACTGCCCAAAAACCTCCATGAGGTATTGCGCGTTGTCCTCACCGTACTTGGCAACCAGATAGTCGTAGTCCTGTTCCATCGATGTCAGCACGCCCATGGTCACCCGACGACCGTTCGTGCCGACTTCGGCCTGCCGCTCCATGTAGTCGTCCGAGTAGTAGTAAGTGCCCGGTGTCGCAGTGAATTTCAGCGTCGTAGCGCTGCCGAGATCCCAAATACAGCGTGATGCAGTCATGAGCACGCGCTACAGCGACCGGCAGGTCCCTGGCCAGCAAACCCTCGAGCGCGAGATTGCAAAGACCGTAAACCAGTACAACCGCCTGGTATTTCGTGGCAGACGTGGCGTCGATCTGGCTTTGCAGGCGGCTGAGCCTGGACGCTGGCCGATCGTCGTGTAATGCCTGTTCGAGCAGTTCCACGTCGACCACGTGCGGCGCCAGCGCGGCCTGCAGATAGACGGTCCGCGCCAGGACTCACAGGTTATTGCCCGAATCCGCATCGACCCACCCTTCCTGCTTTGGCCGTTTGTTGTTGATCCGCCACCACGATGTTATGTCCCACCATACCGGCTGAACGCGCAGCAATTCATATCGACAGAACCTCTCCTATGAAACGAGCCTCATATCAGCCATTACGGCGTCAATGCTCTGGCACAGGGTTTGCAACTGCTCGTCGCGTGGCACCGGGACGTGATTAGCGGCAGCCGCGCCCCTGCGATCGCTCCAGGAATGAGACCTAGTACCAGGTCACCATGGCACACTTGCCGCCTACAGGGAAGCGGGCGGCGAGGGAGGCCTTCGTTGTCACCGCTCGACTAGGCGCCGCGCCCGGGCGACATCCTCTGCGCTCTTTTCGATTAGCTGAGCCACCTGTTCCCGCCGGGTGTCGTCGCCGAGGCCCTCTAGGTTGATCAGCACGAGAGCGGCAGCCGCCCTCGTGCCGGCCTCCGCCAACAAGGCCGCTGTGACCGCGTCACCGAGCAGATGCGGGTTCCCGTGTTCGGCTATCCGAGCAGCCAGAGCGACGACAGCGGCACCCGTCTCCACGACCTCCAGCGGCACGTCGGTTGCCCTGGAGAGCGCCGCGGCAACGCGACGCCCGCGTTCTGAGGGGTCAGGTCCAGAAGGTTCGCGGGACACCGACACGATCAGTTCGTAGGCGTCGGCGTCGGCCTGGCAGAGTGCGGCCGCACGATCGCGGAGACGTCCGGCGGCGATGGCGAGATCCGGCGCGTCGGGCAGCTGCCGCGTGGACAGACGCGCCGACATGACGCAAAGCCCCGCGGCCAGGCCGACGGCTATGGCTGCGACCGACCCACCGCCCGGCGCGGGCTCGGCCGCGGAGACGAGCTCGAGGAAACTCCCGAGCGCGACGTCGAGATAAGCCGGGTGCTCAGCTGAGTCCGACAATCTCGCCGTTCTCGTCGATGTCGATGATCTCGGCGGCCGGGTGCGTCGACAGCCCCGGCATCGTGCTCATGTCGCCGCAGATGAGGTAGACGAAACCCGCCCCGATTGAGGCGCGCGCCTCGCGCACCGGCATGCGCCACCCCACCGGGGCACCCTTGAGCGAGGGGTCCGACGAGAGCGACAGGTGAGTCTTGGCGATGATCACGGGGAGGTTTCCGAAGCCGTTCTTCTCGTAGGTGTCGATCTGGCGGTTGGCGGCGGGCAGGTAATCGACGCCGGCGGCGCCGTAGATCTTCGCGGCCACTGTCTCGATCTTCTCGCGCAACGTCGCCTCGTTCGGATAGAGCAAGCGGAAGTCGCTCGGCTCGTCGGCCGCCTCGACCACTGCCTGCGCCAGCTCCGTGGCACCCTTGCCGCCCTCGGCGAAGTTGGTGCACACCGCAGCACGAACTCCCATGGAAGCCGCGATCTCGCGGACTGCCTCGTGCTCAGATGGGAAGTCACCAGGGAAGGCGTTGATCGCCACGACAGGCGAGACGCCAAACACCTGAATGTTCTCAATCTGCTTGCGGAGGTTCGCCCCACCGAGATGTACCTCTTCAGGGTTCTCCTCGAGGATGGCAGGGGGCAGCGGACGCCCGGCCGCGACCTTGTGCCGGCCGGAATGCACCTTCAGCGCGCGCACCGTGGCGACGACCACGGCGGCATCGGGCTTGAGGCCTGAAGTGCGGCACTTGATGTCGAAAAAGCGCTCGGCTCCCATGTCGGCGCCGAAACCCGCCTCTGTGAGCAGGAAGTCTCCGGTGTGGATCCCGATGAGGTCACCGACAATCGACGAGTTGCCGTGGGCGATGTTGCCGAACGGTCCGGCGTGCACGATCACAGGCGTGTTCTCGATCGTCTGGAGCAGGTTCGGCTTGATCGCCTCGCGCATGATCACTGTCATCGCCCCGGCACCCTTCAGGTCCTCCGAGGTCACCGGCTCGCCGTCATCGGTGTAACCCACGACGATGCGTCCAAGGCGGGCGCGCATGTCCTGGAGCGACCTCGACAGCGCCAGGATGGCCATCGCCTCGGATGCGGCGGTGATGTCGAAGCCGGTCTGGCGCGGAATGCCGTCCTGCTTTGTCCCGAGGCCTATCACGATGTTGCGAAGAGCGCGGTCGTTCACGTCCAGCACGCGCCTCCAGGTGATGTTGTGCAGGTCGAACTTGAGCTCGTTGCCCTTTTGCAGGTGGTTGTCGACCATCGCCGACAGCATGTTGTGCGCAGCCGTCACAGCGTGCATGTCGCCGGTCAGATGAAGGTTGAAGGACTCCATCGGGACGGCTTGGCTGTAGCCGCCTCCGGCCGCTCCGCCCTTGATGCCGAACGTGGGGCCCATCGAAGGCTGGCGGATCGAGATCGTCGCGCTCTTGCCGATGTGCTGCATGGCTTGACCGAGACCGACGATCGTGGTCGTCTTCCCCTCGCCGAGCGGCGTCGGCGTGATCGCGGAAACGACCACGTATTTGGCCTTCGGGCGGTCGGCCAGCTCGGCGATGGCGTCAAGCTTGATCTTGGCGACATTCTCGCCGTAGTGCTCGAGCAGCCGCGGCTCGATTCCCATGGCCTTTGCGATTTCGGCAATCGGCTTGAGGTGAGCCTGGCGCGCGATCTCGAGGTCGCTCGGCATTGCCATCTCAGATCTCCTTTTTTTGGTAACGATCGACTTCGATGTTTGAACCAGCCGCCCGCTTCTACAGGGCGTCGAATCGATGTCGCCCGGACCTTCGATCGCTCTTGAACAGGTGCGCAGGCTCCTTAGAGGTCGTCTCGGGCGAAGTCCGTTTCACTCTAGCGTCAAGGGTCTGAACGGCGATAACCGGCTCACGTCCCCGCGAGACGGTCCTGGGCGCCCTCGAGGCGGCAGTGACCGGGACCATGACGGACGCGTCTTGCCCGGCGGGGCAGAATGATGCTGTGCTTCACTGACGCGGCGTGATTCGGAGAGTCTCCTCGCCGCCGTTTTCGGTCCGAGGTCCTCTTAGGAAGTAGATGAATGCCCTCAAGAGCCCCCTTCCTTGCGAGGTGGTCGCCCCGGATCGGGCACAGGGCCGCACGCCTTCACCTCATGACGGGGCCGACCACGACCATCGGCATCTGGTCCGCTCCGGTCTGGCTGACCCTCTACCTGATCGGTCAGGGTTGGTCCAGGGTGGCCGCTTACGTGGTGGCCGGGTTCAGCTGCGCTTGCCTCGCCTTCGCGGCGGTCAGCATGCACCTCATGTACAGAGCGCTCAGCGAGCGCTTCGGCTTCAAGGTCTCCTGGCGCAATGCGCCGCCCTACCGCTACAAGGCATTCGGGACATGGTGCCGGCGCAATGGCATCGACCCCGCCACCGGTCAGCCGCTCGCGGAAGATGGCTCCGGAGCCCAACCCGCGCACCGCAGTGCTGCTCATCGCAGCGCCGCCCATCGCCCCGTCGCTCACCGCGCTCCTGCGCACAGTGCCCGATCGCAGGTCAGCCGCTCGCGGACCAGCTGAGTTGGTCCTCACGGCCGAGTGGGCGACATAATGGCAAAACGGAGTGCAGGCACGGTGAGGTTCGCACAGTCGTCTCAAGGAGGCCCGGGTGATCAACGACGGTGACACCGGATTTGTCCTAATCAGCGCCGCGCTAGTCATGGTAATGACACCGGGCCTGGCATTTTTCTATGGCGGCTTGGTGAGAAGAAAGAACTTTCTCACAATCATGCTGCAGAGCTTCATCTCGATGGGAGTAGTCACGGTGCTCTGGGTGCTCGTCGGCTACTCGCTCGCCTTCTCCGGGAACCTGGGCGGCGTCATAGGCAACCTCTCGTGGGCCGGCCTAAGAGGAGTAGGCGCAGCGCCTGGTCCGTATGCACCCCATATCCCGGCACTCGCGCACTTCATCTTCCAGGAGATGTTCGCCATCATCACCCCGGCGCTCATCACCGGTGCCTTCGCGGACCGAATCGCCTTCAAGAGCTACCTCGAAATTCCTTGTCATCTGGAGCCTGCTCGTCTACGTGCCGATAGTGCACTGGATCTGGGGCGGCGGGTTCCTAATGAAGTGGGGCGTCGAGGACTTTGCCGGTGGAATGGTCGTCCACACGAGCGCTGGGTTTGCGGCCCTGGCGTCGGTGTTCGTCGTCGGGTCCAGAAAGTTCGCCCCAGGCGAGAAGAAGGTCCCGCACAACGTCGCCTTCGTCGGACTCGGCACCGGACTGTTGTGGTTCGGTTGGTTCGGCTTCAACGGCGGCTCGGCGCTCGCGGCCGACGCCGTGGCAGCGCAGGCCTTCGTGAACACCGACATCGCCGCATCGGTCGCGATGTGCACTTGGTTGGCCATCTCGTGGTGGAGGTCAGGAAAACCCAGCATCGTGGGAGCCTTCACGGGAGCCGTCGCGGGCCTCGCCTGTGTAACCCCGTGCGCCGGCTTCGTACCCACATGGGCGTCGTTCGCGATCGGCTTGCTCGCCGGGTCCATCTGCTACTCGGCGGTCGCCCTAGTGCGCCACATGAGGTGGGACGACGCACTCGATGTGTGGGCTGCGCACGGCATCGGCGGGCTCCTCGGATCGATGCTGGTGGGCGTCTTCGCCTACGAGTCGGTCAACATCGCCGGCCACAACGGCCTCGTCCAGGGCAACCCCGCCCTCTTCGGCAAGCAGGTGGCGGCCGCCTTGCTGGTGGCTGCCTACGCCTTCGTCCTCACCTGGGTCATCCTCAAGATCCTGGACCGGTTCGAAACTGTCCGGGTACCGGACGCGATCGAGCTCGCGGGATTGGACACCGAGCTGGAGGAGCCGGACGCCTACGTCTTCACCTGAGCGACCGGGCTCAACCGGTCGAGTGGGCTCGGACCGCTGAGATAAGCGCGGACACGGCGCCGGTGATCTCCCGGTGCCGCGGGTAGCACAAGACGATTTGGCGGGTCGTGAGGCGCTCGCGCGGAGCGAGCCACGTGAGTGACGGGTCGACGGCCCGCCGGGCCGCCAGCCGACCGATGCAGGCGTGCCCGAGGCCGGCGGCAACAAGACGCTGGAGAGCAAGGTTGTCGTCGGTCCTGTAGACGATGCGCGGTGCGATCCCGCGCCGGCGCCATGCCTCCTCCAGCTCGATTTGGCTGTTCCAGCGCCGCGTCCAGGCGACCAGGTCCATACCGTCGATGACGTCGAAGCTCAGGTGCTCGACGTCGCCGATTTCGCTGTCGCGACGGGTGAGGATCACCCAGGGATCCTCCAGGAGAGGAATGGCCTCGACCCGTTCGTCAGGTTCAGGGTTCAGGGCGAACGCCAGATCGAACCGTCCGCGCCCCAGGCCGCTCATGATGGCCTGGACCTCCTCGACCTCGCTCAGGACGACCTCGATATCGGGATGGGTCTCTCGGAACGACCTGAGCGCGGCCGGCATCAGCTCGGCGGCAGCCGTCTGGGACACCCCGACGCGGATGCGTGCCCGCTCACCGCTGCGGGCGGAGTCGACGTCGGCGCCCATGGCCTCCACCTCGCCGAGGGCACGACGAGCCCTCCTGTAGGCGGCCGCGCCGGCGGCGGTGAGCTTCACGGCACCGCGGCCGCCGGGCCGGGTGAACAGCTCCGTGCCGAGCACAGCCTCCAGCGAGGCGATCTGGTGCGAGATCGAAGACTGGGTGTACCCGAGCTCCGCGGCGGCACGGCGGAACGAGCCGAGGTCGGCAATCGAGATGAGCGCCCTCAGCTCGCGGAGGCCGACCCCTTTATCAATCGACCAGATCGATCGTTGTACCACCAATTATTCAGATTATCTGCGAAAAATGTTGTCGTAAAATAGAGTAAGGACGAAGTGTCCAGCTTCCGATAGGTAAGTGGTGGCGGCTCTGAACATTACGGGACAACGACAGAAAGCCGGGAGACGCCACGACTCTACGGAACCGGCGGCGTCCGGCGGGATGGCGGGGACCGACCCAAGGCTCAGACGTCTCCGTTACCTCGTCTACGCCCTGGCGCTTTTCAGCTCGCTGCTCCAGTCGGCGATCGCTCCCCTCCTTCCTTCGTACACTCACCGCTTCCAGCTGGGCGGCGTGCAAACGGCCGGGCTGCTCGCCGCGACCGGCGTCGCCGCCCTTGTCATCTCGCTGCCGGCCGGTGCCCTGTCCGATCGTTTCGGGGCGCGAGTACTGACCTTGTGGTCCGGTTGGCTCATCGTGCTCGCGACCCTCGGCCAGGCCTTCGCCCCCTCGTACGCACTGCTGCTCGCTTCCCGCCTCGTCTTCGGCCTCGGCTACGGCATCGTGTGGACAGCCGCGCTCACATGGCTGGCGAGAGCTTCGGGCGACGAGTCGTCCCTCACCGGGACCATCACGGCATCCGGTTTCGGTTCCATCGCGGGGCCGGCTTTTTCCGGTTTCATCGCCCAGTACTTCGGTCTTGCGGCACCATTCGTCGTGGCGGCCGTCCTGGTGGTCATCGTGACGGTGATGTTGACCTCGATCGACCTGGAAGGCGGGTGCTCGTCGGAGCACATCGGGGTCATCTCCTCCATCCGCACGGCCGCATCCGACCTGAGGATCCTGGGCGCGGCTACGGCTGTGGTCATCGCCGGCGCCTCCTCGGCTCTCGTGACACTCCTCGGGCCGCTCGAGCTGCACCAGTCCGGCGCTTCAGAGAGCTCGATCGGGATCGTGTTCTCGGCTGCCGCCGCAGTCTTCATCTGCGGAAGCGCGGTCACCAAACGGGCCGGGCTAAGGGTTGTTCGCCTGAAGACGGTTCTCGGTGCAGGCGTCGTGCTCGCCCTCGTCATGTCTCCCGCGACCGCGAGCGCAGCACCGCTCTTCGTCGTCGTGATGCTCTGTGCGACGGCTGCGGTCCGGTCCGTCCTGTGGTCCGTCGGGTACCCTCTCGGCGCTTCAGGGGCCAACCGGGCCGGGGTGGGGCTCGGCGTCGTGATGGGCATGCTCAATCTCGTATGGGCTCTGTCCACGGTCGTCAGCCCGCTCGTCGCCGGTGCTTTCGTCGGCCCGCTTGGCGCGCGCGCCACCACCGCCATTGCCCAGGTCGTGCTGGGAACGGGCCTGGCTGTCGGCTGGCTCGCCTTTCACGTCCGGGCGCCCGCGCGCGCCGTTCGGATCGGGCATCTCTGAGCTGCGATCCGGCCGAGGATCCGGGCGCGCGATCGCCGAAGACCTCCGGGCCGGTTGGTCGATTTCGCTGCCTAGGGCTGTTGTGGGTCCGCCGTTTGCACCATCAAAACCCGCGGCTCTTGCTTGCGGCCGCCGATCGCGGCCGCTATACGGGCATTGAGCTCGCCGCCGGAGACAGCTTGAACGAGGCCCTCGATGTCGGGGTCCCAACCACGCATCACGCGCAGCATCGGCACGTGATCACGTACGGCCCGGTAGGCAGCCGCAGTCCCGCGCCCGATCGGCCACCGCTCGCGCATGTCGATCGCCTGGGCGGCGGTGATCAGCTCGTAGACGACCGTGCGATGCACGAGCGAGACCAGCTCGTGTGTGCGGCGCACTGAGAGCGGGGCCATGCTGGCGTCGTCCTCGACCCCTTCTGCCACCTGCCCGGCGTAGTCGAGGGTGACCGGTCTCGCGAGCGAGCGGGCTTCGGCGGCGAGAGCGGCGCACCAGCGGCCCATCGGCTTGAGCCCGTTCGTGGGTCCCTGCTCGAATGCCAGCGCGCTCGGGAGGCCGCTGAAGTGGTTCCAGAGCAGCTTCTGCACGCGCTCGTTGGTGCCCTTGACGGCATTCGCGATGGCGAGGCGCAACAGGTCGAAGGCCATGGCGAGTCCCGCCACGTCGAAGTTGCCACCCGAGACGATCACTCCCTCGCCGACCAACACGAGCGGATTGTCGTTGGCCGCGTTCAGCTCGGTCTCGAGGTTGAAGCGGGCGTAGTGGAGGGCGTCGTAGAGCGCGCCGTGACTGCGGGGCACGCAACGGAACGAGAGGGGATCCTGCAGGTTGCGCGCCGCGCCCGGTTCCCAGAGGTAGGAGCCCTCGAGCATGTGGCGCAGCCGGTCGGCAGCTGTGGTGAGCCCGAGCTGCGGCTGGAGACGGTCCGTGCCGGGATGGATGATCGAGAGATTGCCGGCGAAGCCCTCGAGCGCCAACGCCGCCGCCGCCTGCAACAAGTCGACCAGTTCCGCCACGTCGTTCAGCACGAGGGCGCCCCGGCCGAGGGTCACACCGTTGGCACTGATCAGCGCAAGCGCCTCTTTCGGCGCGAGCTCGATCGGCTCGAGCCCAACGCGTGTCAGTGCCGCCCGCCCGCTCATCACCTCGCCCCCGACCGCGGCATGCCCGATGCCGATCAGCACCTTGCCGATGTCGGACATCTCCGACAGGTCCCCCTGGCCGACCGAGCCGATCTCCCTGACCACAGGGTCGACGTCCCGGTTCAGCAGCTCGATGAGCAGCTGTGCCAGCTCGCAGCGGACGCCGACGCCGGCTTTGGCCATGCCGTTCGCCCGGGCCACGATCATCGCCCTCACGACGTCAGGCGGAAGCGGCCGGCCGTAGGACGAGCTCAGGTCAGCAACGGTGTCGAAGGAAAAGCGCCTGAGCTGCTCGATCGGGATCCGGTAACGGGCGAATGAGCCGAGGCCTGTATTGAGGCCGTACACAGCCTCACCTCTCGCAAGGACCGCGTCGACGACGTCGCGGGCCTCGCGCATCCGCCGGAGCGCTTCGGCCGACAGAGCACACCCGCGCCCGGCCGCGTGCGACCGCGACCACGTCCTGCACGCTCAGGTTGTCCCCGGTCAGTTCGACGCGTCGCTCAGTCATGCAGCCCACTGCGCCGCCTCCCCCGGCGCTCCTCCTCTCGCTGATCGCAAATTACCAACGACTCCGCCAGGACCGCGATGCCCCGACCGATGTCCTCCAGGTCCGTCCATTCCTCCGGGCAGTGGCTCCGGCCTGCCCGGGACGGCACGAAGACCATGCCCATCGGGCCGAGGCGCGCCATGTGGGAAGCGTCGTGACCGGCGCCGCTCGGGATGCTTGAGCGGCTCGATCCCGAGAGACCTCGCCGCCGCGTCGATGGCGGCCGCCACCCAGGCCGTGACGGTGACCGGAGGTTCGCGCGAGATCCAGCTGAGGGTGGTGCCCAGGTGACGCCGGGCACCGATGGCCTCGATCTCGTCGGTGACCTTACGCCCGAAGTTCTCGAGCCATTCCTCGTCGGCGCTTCGCGCCTCGGCCCAGAGGTCGGCCTCTCCCGGTACGACGTTATGGGCACCGGGCCGGATCTCGAGGCGACCGGTCGTCGCCACGCCGCCGGCGGCGAGCCGCTCGATGGCGAGGGCAACCTCGGCCGCCCCCAAGAGCGCGTCCCGGCGCAGGCTCATCGGGGTCGTCCCGGCATGATCCGGCTGCCCCTCGATGCGTGCAAGGAGCCGGTGGATGCCGACGATGCCCGTCACCACGCCTATAGGGACCCGTGCCTGCTCGAGCACCGGGCCCTGCTCGATGTGCAGCTCGACGTAGCAGTGCAGGTCGTCCGGCCAGCGTGCCCCAGCCAGCGCGGACGGCTGGCCGCCTGCTGAGCCGCGAGCGCCTCGGCAAGGCTGCGCCCGTCCGGGCCCAAAAGGGCGAGGTGACCCTCGTCGAGCGCGCCCGATATGGCGCGGCTGCCGACGCAGCTCAAGGCCGAAGTCGTTCGGCTCCTCACCGAGGAAGTCGACCACGACGAGGTCGTGCCGCGAGCTCGAGTTGTGCGGCACGCAGGCAGCGGACCGCCTCGATGGCGCCGAGCACACCGATGATGCCGTCGTAGCGGCCGCCGCCGTACACGGTGTCGGTGTGCGAACCGGTCACGATCGCGCCGGGCAACCCACCCGCACCGGGCAAGCGTCCGATGAGGTTCGCGGCTGCGTCCGTGTGGACCGTCAGGCCCGCCTCCTCCATCCTCCCGTGCCACCCACTCTCGCCCGGCACGGTCGAAACGGGAGAAGACACGCCGCGTCCAGCCGGGGGCCTCAGGGTCCCGGTACGAGGCGAGGGTCTCGAGGTCGTCCGAGACGCGGGCGAGGTCGGGGGACGGCAGCCGGCTCACGACGACGGCGTCCCCGACGCCCCTTGTCCGATCAGCGAGATGCCCATGATCTTCTCGACCTCCTCGAGCGCGAACCGGTCCCGGGTGCTCGAGGAGAGCGGCAGCAGCGACTGGTCGACGACGAAGATCGCCACTTCACGTCCCTGCGGTCATCTCCGCGATGGAGACCGGCCTGCCCGTCCTCGAGCGACAACGTGGCGATGACGTCGGGGTAGGTGGCAACGCGTAGACCGTTGAGGTCCACGGTCATGTACTCGTTCAAGTAGCGCACGACGTACCCGCCGACCGACAAAGAGCCGTGGTCGAAGCCGCCCGCGGTCCGGAGGGGGTCGACCTCGTGGACGGGACCGCTGTGCGACGACCCTGCCGCCGGTCGCCTCGATCGCCGCCTCGATGACGGCTGGCGCGTCTGTGGCGGCGCGCATCGCCGCCCCGAGCGACAAGGCGTAGCTGATGGCGCCGAGGGCGGCGTGTTCCTTGACATATGCCGCCTCCACGGGATGACGGGCTGCGGCGATGAAACCACCGGCGCGCACGCAGACGTCGCGCAAGACGTCGGAGGTCGCGATCACCTGGCCACGAACGACAACCTCGAGGCCGCCGCACAGCTCACGGTTCCCGCCGGCGACCGCTTGTACGCGTCTCGTATCCGGGTCTCGTGGTGAGGCCCATCGCGCCGAGCTTGCCAGTCGGGTGGGCCCGCACGTCTCCCGCCGCGTCGAGCACGCGCACTCCGAGGACGGCGGACTGGATCCATCCGTTCAGCGTCGTCGACGAGCCGTTCTGGGCCGTCATCACGGCCACGACCGGTCTGTCCACCTCGGCTGCCACAAGCTGCAGCGCTCTCACGTAGTCAAGCGGGCGGATCTCCCTGTTCGGTGAAGCGGGAGCTCCAATAGCGGTGACCGTGACGACGAGATCACTGTCGTCGACCTCGTCGAGCGAGCAGAGGACCGGGCGGCCGACGCGTGTGGCGAGCTCGCCCATCATCATGCCGTGGTCGACCCATCCCCCTCCGCCGCAAGCGAGCACCGACCCGCCCCACACGGCGTTGAGGGCGTCGTCTCCGGTCAGTTCTCGTGTCATCTCTTCTCCTCCCGCTCGTGGCGGAGCCCGAGGCCGGCGCTGCTGGCCGCGGACTGCGCTTCGGTGTAGCCGGCGTCCGCATAGCGCAACACGCCGAGCCCGCTGTCTGCGTCAAGCCCGCGGCGGAGGCGCTCGCCCGCCCCCTTGCTGCCGTCGGCGACGATCGTGACGCCAGCCGACTGCATATAGCCTGCGTAACCTGCACCTCCGGCGTGCACGGCGACAAGATCGGCCCCCGAAGCCGCCAGCAAGAGAGCGTCGAGTATCGGCCAGTCGGAGACGGCACCAGACCCGTCGGCCATGCCTTCGGTCCCGATGTGCGGGTGGGTCATCCCGCCGGAGTCGAAATGGTCCCGCGTGAATGCCACCGGCCCGGCGAGGCGCCCGTCCCTGACGAGCTCGTTGACCGCGACGGCGAACCGGGAGCGCTCCCCGTGGCCGAGCCAGCAGCTACGCGCGGGCAGCCCCTGCGGTCTTCACATGCTCTCTGGCGAGTGAGATCCAGGACTCCACCTCGGGGCGGAAGGACATCTCCACGACGAGCCGGTCGAGCTCGGCGAGGTCCGTGTGCTCACCGCTGAGGGCCACCCAGCGGAACGGCCCGATTCCCCGGCAGAACAGGGGCCTCAGGTACCTCTCCGCGAACCCGTCGATCTCGAAGGCCTCCCTGCACTCCGGCGCCCTTCGCCTGCACGCGCAGGTTGTTACCTTCCTCGAAGACGACCGAACCGCCCGCCTTCAGTTCCAGCATGGCCTCGACCTGGCGGGCCATCGACCGACGCGCCCTGTCCGCGACGTCCCCGGGTCGAGCTCGCGACGGGCTTTCCACTCCTCGAGCGAGTAGTCGACCGGGCAGTAGCCGAAGACGGCGTCGTGCGCTGCCGTCAGATCGGTCACGACGTCGGGCACAACGCCCTTGTCGGCAAGCTCGCTGTAGACCGCCGCCGCGTTGCCGACGAGCCCGATGACTCTGCCCGCCTCCCCGCTGGCAACCAACGCGAGCGCCTTGTCGACGTCGTCGGTCACCGAGGCGAGGTGGCCCCGATCCTGTGCCCGGGCGCACTTGTCCGGGTCGACTTCGACGACGATGCCGCTGCCACCTGCCATCGCGATGGCGAGTGGTTGCGCCGACCCCATGCCGCCGAGGCCGGACGTGAGGACGAACCTGCCGGCGAGCGAACCGCCGAAATGCTCCTTCGCGACTGCCTGCAGAAGCTCGAAGACGCCCTGGAGGACACCCTGGAAGCCGATGTACTGCCAGTCTCCGGCTGTCAGGCCGCCCCACATGATGAGGCCACGGTCACACAGTTCGTCGAAGTACTCCGGGGTCGCGTAATGACCGACCACGTTGCCACAGGCCATCACGACCAAAGGGGCCTCGGGCGAGCTTCGCGAAGACGGCCACCGGCTTGCCGGACTGCACGACGAGCGTCTCGTCTTCACCGAGGTGCTGGAGGGACGCCACGATCCTGGAGTACGACTCCCAGTCCCGGGCGGCCTTGCCCCGCGCCGCGTAGACGACCAGGTCCTCGGGACGTTCGCCGATCTCGAGCACGTTCTCGAGCATCCGCAAGCAGCCCCTCCTGCCGCCAGCCCAGGCAACGCAGGCGATCGCCGCGCTGGGCCGTGACCCTTTCGGGCCTGCCCGGATCAGCCATCGTCGGGTGCCCCCCGCGGACGCTGCAGCACACGGCCTCGGCCAGGCGATCCAAGGAGCCTGGAGCCGTCCCAGACCACCTCTCCACGCGAGACCGTGAGCACGACCCGGCCGGGGAAAGCCATGCCGTGATACGGGCTCCAGCCCGCGTTCGAGTGCAGTGCCCGCTCGTCGAGGGTGAAAGGGCTCGCCGGGTCGAAGGCCATGACATCGGCGTCCATGCCGGGCGCCAGAGAGCCTTTCGCGTGCGAGATCCCGAAGATCCGCGCGGGTGCCGCCGCCACGAGCTGCGAGAGCGTGCTGAGGTCCCCGCCCCGGGCGAGAAGTCCCGCGGCCAGCACGGTTACGAGGGTCTCGGTGCCCGGCGCGCCGGAGTGATTATCGAAGATCGCCGGTCGCGTCTTGTCCGACAGTGGCCAGGGTGCATGGTCCGAGGCGACCACGTCGATCCGCCCTGCGGACAGGCGCTCCCAGAGCTTGGCCACCTCGGCTGGCGGACGCAGCGGCGGGTTAATCTTCAGGCGAGCGCCTTGGCGCTCCATGTCGTCCTCGGAGAAGCACAGGTAGTGCGGGCACGTCTCGATCGTCACTTGCAGGCCCTCTGCGGCATACGAACGGGTCAGGTCCACCGAGCGGCCAAGGCTCAGGTGGCACAGGTGAAGAGGTGCCTGCGTCTCGTTTGCGTACTCGAGCGCCGTGAGCACGGCCTGGGTCTCGCTCACAGGCGGTCGCGAGCGGCAGTGGTCGAGTGGAGAGGAATCCCCCGCCTCCCGGGCACGTGCCAGGAGTGGCTTGATTATCTCCTCGTTCTCGGCGTGCACGCACGCGACGCTTCCGTGCTCCCGGATCGCCGCGAGAACCTCGAGGAACTGGTCGTCGGGAATGCGCGGGAAGCGGTGGGGGTCGGTGCCGAACAGCGAGAGCTTGAACCCGACGGCACCGGCCTCGACGAGCGGGCCGACGTCGGTGCCACCGGTTCCGGGGCGTACGGTACCCAACAGGGCGACGTCGACAATCGCCTCAGCCATGACCCTGTCACGCTTGGCTGCCAGTATCTCCGGGCTCACGACCGGTGCCGCGACGTCGTAGGGCATGTCGATCACGGTCGTCACACCGCCGGCGGCGGCGGCCGCGGTGAGGGCCCGGATCCCTTCGGCCGTCGTGCTGCCCGAATGGACGTGGCAGTCGATCGCACCGGGGAACAGACAGGCGGCTCCGACGTCGATCAGCCTCGCGGCCGAGCCGGAGGCCGGTTCGCCTTCGCGCACCTCGACGATGCGCCCCCCGGCCACGCGGATCTCACCGCGGACCGGCTCGCCGGGGCCTTTGACCACCCGCCCGGCGATCGAGAGCTCTACCGCGGGCATCTCGGGGCCAGCCGACGACATCGACGCTCCCGGCGAAGCCGAGCTGCGCTGACGCCCGGTCCAACATGAGCCCGAGCATCGTGTCGATGTCGAACCGCGCGCATGGCGTTGCCATGTTAACCGTCGTGACCTTCGTGGCCCAAGCTCTCGGGACACGCTGGCTTTCCGTTCGATCCAAGACGCTCGCAAAAAGCGCCCCTCGCACGGGCGGCGGATGGACCCGTTGTCCTGCTAGCTTCTGGCTCTGATTAGCCTCCAGTCTCGGCTTGGCCATATGACCTCTACCGGGATGTGACACGGCAGGAGGGCAAAGTTGCTGCTGTACGTGTTGAAACGTATTGGTTTGGCTTTGATCACGCTCGTGCTCTTGAGCATGATCATCTTCTTCGCCGGTCAGGTGCTGCCCGGTAACGCTGGAAGGGCGATTCTCGGCCCCTTCGCTTCGCAACAGGCCGTAATAACGCTCGACCACAAGCTTGGTGTCGATCGGTCGCTCATCGTCCAGTACTGGAGCTGGGCCACCGGGATATTGCACGGCAACCTCGGGACGTCTTACCAGCAACAGGCACCGGTGAGTTCCTTCATCTTCCCCTACATCGGGCGCTCCCTCAAGCTTGCGGCCTTCGCCTTTGTGATAGTCGTGCCTCTCAGCATCCTCGGCGGCATCATTGCGGCACTCAACCGGGGGAACGTCGTGGACCGCGTCTTGAGCACGACGAGCCTCTCGCTCTCGACGGTGCCCGAGTTCGTCTCCGGCGTGGTCCTGATCGTCTTGTTCGCACTCGGCCTCAAGGTGCTGCCGGTCTCGGCCAACGCCCCGCCAGGCTCGTCGTTCCTCATCCAGCTGAAATACCTGATCCTTCCCGCCATCCCTCTCGTGTTCATCCTCTTCGGCTACATCGCCCGAATGGCCCGGGCGGGCACGGTCGAGGCGCTCGACTCGGATTACGTGCGCACAGCCACCCTGAAAGGGCTGCCCCGCTGGGTCGTCATCCGACGGCACGTACTTCGCAACTCGTTGCTGCCGACCATCACGGTCATCGCCACCCAGACCGGGTACCTCATCGGCGGTCTCGTCGTGGTCGAAAAACTCTTCGTCTACCCGGGCATCGGTACGTTGATCATCACAGCCGCGACCGACAAGGACTTTGCCACGCTCGAGGCTGGGGTCCTTTTCATCGGCATCGTCTATCTCGCCGCGACCCTCATCGCCGACATCCTCTACACGGTGCTGAACCCGCGGATCAGACTCGGGAGTGCGGAATGACGGCCGGCATCGACCCGGTCGTGCCTCCGGTTGCCGCCGAAGCCGCAAGCGCCGCCGAGGGGTCCCCCACCGGCGCGGCGGGCGCACTCGACGTCTCCGTAGGGCGAGTCCGCCGTGAGCAGCTTCACCAGCTCATCCGCTCGAAGGCTTTCATAGTCGGTTCGGTGATCCTCCTTTGGTGGATCGTCTGCGCCATTTTCGGGTCCTTGTTCGCTCCCTACAACGCCACGGCCGCGAACATCGTGAGCACCCAGCTGGCGCCGTCGGCGGCGCACTGGTTCGGGACCAATGACGTCGGCGAGGACGTGTTGTCCCGGGTGATCGTCGGCGCCCGCGACATCCTCGAGATCGCTCCTCTCGCCACCCTTCTGGGCACGGTTCTCGGAACGACGATCGGCCTTGCACAGGGCTACCTCCGCGGCGCCTTCGACATGCTCGTCGGCAGGATCGTGGACGCGGCCCTTTCTCTCCCGATCGTGATCGTGGCCTTTCTCTTCGTCGTGGCAGTCGGCCCCAGCACTCTCACCCTCATCGTGGTCATCGGCTTCGTCTTCTCACTGATCATCGCGAGGACGGTGCGTACCGCAGTCCTGCAGGAGCGCGAGCTCGACTACCTCGCGGCGGCCAGGCTGCGAGACGAGAGCGTCCTGCACGTGATGTACATCGAGATCCTCCCGAACGTGCTCGGCCCCATCCTCGTCGAGTTCACCGTCCGGCTGGGCTACGCCATCTTCACGATCGCGACGCTGTCGTTCCTCGGCTTCGGCGTGCAACTGCCCACGCCGGACTGGGGCGCGGACATCGCCATCAACTCCAATTACCTCGCCGCCGGCTACTGGTGGGAGACGCTCTTCCCCGCGCTCGCGATCGCTTCGCTCATCATCGCGATCAACCTCATCGGCGACTCGATCGAGGCGGTGCTCGTCCAATGACCCTTGCAACATCGTTCGACCAGGCCGTCGTCGTCGAGGAGCCGCCCACGACCCTCGAGGTGAGCCACCTCGATGTCGCCTATCGCGTGCGGGGCAAGGACCGACTGGCCCTCCGCGACGTCTCGTTCAGCATCGGGCGCCAGGAGTCGTTCGGGCTCGTCGGCGAGTCGGGGTGCGGCAAGTCCACCACCGCCCTCGCCATCACCCAGTACCTGCCCCGAAACGGGCGCCTCAGCGGCGGATCGGTCGTCGTCAACGGGCATGACCCCGCCAAGATGGACAAGCGCGCCTTGCGCAGATTCCGCGCCCGCACAATCTCGATGGTGTACCAGGAGCCCGGTCGGGCCCTCAACCCGTCCATCCGAGTAGGGCGTCAGGTCGCCGAGGTGTACGAGATCGCCGGAACCAAGAGGCACGAGGCGCTGGCGCGCGCCGAGGAATTGCTGCGGATGGTGCAGATCGCGGATCCGGGACGCGTGTTGCGCTCCTACCCCCACCAGTTGTCGGGCGGGATGCTGCAAAGAGTCATGATCGCCATGGCACTCGCCTCGGAGCCCTCGCTGCTCATACTCGACGAACCCACGACCGCCCTCGACGCCACGGTGGAAGCCGAGGTACTCGACCTCGTCTCGTCGCTGCGCCAGCGATTCCAGACCTCGGTGCTGTTCATCAGCCACAACCTCGCAGTGATCGCGAAGATGTGCGACCGCGTGGGGGTTATGTACGCCGGCGAGATCGTGGAGCAGGGCCCTGCCCGGGAGGTCTTCGACAACCCCAGGCACCCCTACACAGTCGGGCTCCTGCGTTGCGTGCCTCGTGGCGGCCAGCGCAAGGACCACGGCCGTCTCGACACCATCCCGGGCTTTCTTCCCGGCCCGGGTGAGATCCAGGTCGGTTGCATCTTCGCCAAGCGCTGTGCTCTCGCGGGCCAGCGTTGCCGCGAGGAGACGCCACCGATGTACGAGGTGGCCGCGGGACGCACGTCTCTCTGTCACTATCACGAACGGGCACCTGAGCTGCCCAGGGCAACCCCGGAGGACGTCCAGCTGCGGCGCCCCGACTCGACAGAAGAGCCGGTGATCCGCCTGCGAGGCGTGTCGAAGACCTTCCACGTTCGTGGTGAGCACGTGCGCGCCGTCGTCGGCGTCGACCTCGACCTCAAAGCGGGCGAGACCCTCGGCCTGGTCGGCGAGTCGGGGTCGGGCAAGACGACGCTCGCCCGCGTGCTGCTCGGCCTCAGCGTGCCGGACGAAGGATCGGTCATCGAGCTGGAAGGCTCACCGCTCGCTCCCGAGTGCACAAAGCGCGACCGCAAGCAGTTGCAGGCGATGCAGATCATCTTCCAGAACCCGGACTCCGCCTTGAACCGGCGCCACAGCGTGCGCCACATCGTCACGAGGGCTCTCAAGAAGCTCGCGGGCCTCTCCGGTCAAGCTTGCGAGCAACGACTTCTCGAGATCGTCCGCTCTGTGCGTATGGAGGAGCGCCATCTGCCCCTGCGCCCCTACCAGCTCTCCGGTGGGCTCAAACAGCGAGTAGCCATCGCGCGGGCTTTCGCGGGGGCTCCCCGGGTCCTCGTCTGCGACGAGCCGACCTCGGCACTCGACGTCTCGGTGCAAGCTGCGATCCTCAACCTCCTCGCCGATCTGCAAAGCCGGGAGCGGGTCACCTATGTCTTCATTTCGCACGATCTCGGCGTCGTGCGCTACCTCTCCGACAGCATCGCAGTGCTCTATCTCGGCCGTGTGATGCAATACGGGCCGGCGGAGACGGTGTTCTCCGGTCCCCACCACCCCTACACCGAGTCGTTGCTCTCGGCGGTGCCGAGCCTGGACGGGACGCCCCGCGAGCGGATCCGGCTTACAGGTGAGATCCCGAGCGCCGCACACTCACCGTCGGGCTGCGTGTTCCACACGCGTTGTCCGAGGCGCCTCGTGAACGGGCTGTGCGAGTCGAGCGAGCCTGCGCTCGTCGAGGTCGAGCCGGGTCACATGATGCGCTGTCACATCCCCATTGGTGAGCTGAGAAGCCTGCAGGTGAGCGACGCTGCCGGTGCAGCCGGTCAGCCGAAGATCTCGTAGGACCGCTCGAAGATCTTGTCCGTCAGGCTCGGGATCTCGTCGTATACAGCGGACATGGCCTGGTACAGGTCGTGGTTCTTGGTGTCAGGGGCGAAAGGCGCTTCCCAGGACACCATGTTCTCGATGGCTTCGTCCCAGGAACCATAAAGGCCCTGCCCGACGGCCGCGCATATTGCCGAGCCCAACCCGGCAGCGTTGTTCATCTTGCTCCGCACGGCCGGGACCCCGAACACGTCGGCGAAGATGTGCATGAACACGTCGGAGTTCGAGCCTCCGCCCGAAACGACTATACGGTCGTAGGTTTGCGCCGTCTCCTCGCCCCATGGCCGTGCCGCACCGGCAGATCGTGAGGGCGATTCCCTCGAGTATGGCCCTGTAGATGTGGAACCTGTCATGGCGAACGTCGAACCCGACGATGGCGCCCTTCTTGAACGGGGCCTCTGTCGGGGCGAGCCAGTCGAGGATCACCATGAGGCCGTTCGAGCCGGGTGGCACTTTCTCCGCCTCCAGGTCGAGATAACGCTCGACTCCCAGGCCCTGTCGTTCGGCCGCCGCCCTCGCCTCCTCGCCGAGCAGGTCTCGCCACCAGCTGACCGTCCACATGCCCCTGCGGATGCCGTAGCTCTCATAGAGATACTGGTGAGGGATGGAGGCGAAATTGGACCAGAAGCTCTTGGCGTCCGGTACGTTGCGTTCGCCTGTCGTCATGCTCGCGGTGTAGGTGCCCAACGACACCAGGAGAGTGTCGGGCGAGCGCAGCCCGCACCCGAGGGCTTCGACGGCCTTGTCGTTGGAGGTCGCGACGACGGGCAGGCCCGCCGGGATTCCCGTATGACGCGAGGCTTCTGGTGTCACATGGCCGAGGACCTCGCCGGGCATCAACAGCTCGAAAAGCATCTCTCGTGGGACCTGGAACTTCGCGAAGCCCTCGTCGTCGCGCAGCCACTCCCAGCGGTCCGAGCTGAACGGCCACACGCCGGCGTAGTTGGCAGCGGTGTCCTTGAACTCACCTGTCATCCGGTGGCTTATGTACCCGGATGAGGTAGTGACATAGGCACGTCGGGGTCGGTGTGCTCATAGGGTCGCGACACCCGCGCGTCCATCCAGCTCATAACAGGACTGGCCAACGTCCCGTCGGCCTTCAGCAGCGCTCTGCAAAAACGGATCGTGCACAGGCCTACGCCCACGATGTCTGCGACGTCGCCCGGGAACGCCTCCATGGCCCGACGGCTCGCCTCGCCTATCGAGAACCAGATGTCGTCGTCGGGGTGCTCGACAATGCCAGGACGCGGCGTGTTGCTCGGCTGCAGCGCCTGGCGCCCCTCGCACACGACAGTGCCGCGCTCGTCGAACACAGACACCTTCGTGCTCTGTGAGCCGTTGTCTATTCCGATCAGGTACCGCTTCACCCTTGCCTCCAAAGGCCGCTGACGAATCTCACTGAGCCTTGAAGATCGTGCCCCGGTTCATGATGCCCTCTGGGTCAAAAGCTTCCTTCAGCTTGCGCAACATGTAGAAGGCGTTGCTGTGCTCCTGCTCGGTCCAATCGGTCCTGTACTTCCCGATGCCGTGGTGGTGGACCATGGAGCCCCTGTACTTGAGGGCCTCCTCAACGATGATGGCGTTGATCGGAATGTGGTACTTCGTGATCTCTTCGGTCGGCTCACAGTTGATGTTGTAGTCGTAGACGAAATACAGGTTGGTCCCGGTCTGGTAGCTGTGCGAGGAGTGCGCCCCCAACATCGTGAGATCCCCCGCATAGGGGTACTCGGTGCGGATGCGGTGCATTGCCTGCTTGTAGATCTCACCGATGTCGGACCAGTTGGCCGATATCTCGGTCGTGTAGCCCAGGTTGTGCTCCCTGAGCATCCATTCCTGCTCGGCGATGATCTTGTCCATGCCCCAGTTCAGGTTGGCGAACCATTGCGCGATCCGGGCGGGATCCACGACTTCATGGTTGTACCCGAGAACCACGCGGTCGATCTCGGCCACGGTGGCCGCGACGATCGCCTCCGGGCCTTCGCAGATGAAGATCAGGACGCACTTGTCCTTGTGGAAGTCAGCGAAATGCTGGTGGGCGTCCTCTTCGGAATAGACGCGACACACCGACGGGCGGAACCCGTCAGTCACGACCTCACGGATGACCGAGATGCCGTCGTCCATGTTGTCGACCAGGAACCCCCTGTACTGGTTGTTCTCGGGCCTGTAGCGGTACAGCTTGAGCGTGACCTCGCTGATGAAGCACAGGGCACCCTCGTTGCCGATGATGATGTGCCTGATATCGGGCCCGACGGCCCTGCGCGGCACGTTCTTGATCCGGCAGACCGTGCCGTCGGGGAAGACGGCCTCGAGGCCGACGACCATCTCCTCGATCCCGCCGTACAGTGTCGACAGCTGCCCGGTAGAGCGGGTTGCGGTAAGGCCGCCCATCTGGGCCAAAGGCTTCGACTGGGGTGAGTGGCCCGTCGTGAGGCCCTGCAGCCGGACGGCATCCTCCACCACCTCGAGGCACGCACCGCACTGGGCAGTGACCATCATGTTCACCGGGTCGATTTGGACGATCTTGTTCATGGGCGAGCCGTCAACGACGATCGTGTCCTCCACTATCGTCTCGAGCCCACCTTCGGTCGACGTGATGCCGGTACGGGGCACCACGTTGATCAGGTGCTCGTTCGCGAAACGAAGGACTTTGGCCACTTCTTCTGTCGAGGTCACCGACACGACGGCAGCGGGGATGGGCCCTGTGAAGATGCCGTTGATGGCCTGATACTTCTTGAACCGGTCGACGCTCGACGCCTTCAGCTTCTCCTCGTCGACGCAGACCTGGCCCTCGCCGACCAGCTCGGTGAGGCCCCGCCTGATGGCTTCGCGATTCAGGTCCGAACGTGACTGCACCATGAACCTATTCTCCTTCGTAGAGCGTTGTTCCCGGTGCTGTCACCGGACTAGGTAGCCACCGTCGACTACGAGAACGTGACCGTTCACGTAGTCAGAGGCACGACTGGCCAGAAAGACTGTGGCACCCATCAGATCGGCGGCATCACCCCAGCGGCCGGCAGGAATGTGGTCCAGCACCCGCTGATTGGTCTCCGGGTTTGACCGGGTCGCTTCGGTGATGGCCGTCGCGTAGTAGCCCGGAGCGATCGCATTCACCTGCACGTTGTACTGGGCGAGCTCATCACAGTAGGCCTTGGTGAAACCGGCGAGCCCATGCTTGGTGGCGGCATAGGCCGGCGACCACTGGCCGCCCAGGAAGGAGAACAGCGAGGCGATGTTGATGATCTTGCCCGAGCGCTGCGCGACCATGACCTTGGACGCCTCGTAGCTGAGCTCAAAGGCGGCCGTCAGGTTGAGCGCGATCATGGGGTCCCACTCGCTGCGGTCGAACTTGTCCACCGATGCGATGTTGCAGATGCCGGCCGAATTCACCACGACGTCGACGGTTCCAAAGCGCGCCACACAACCGTCGACCACCGCCTTGGGAGCACCGTCCGCGGTGATGTCGGTGGTGAGGACCTCGGCCCTTTGCCCCTCGGCCTCGACGAGACGGCGTGTCGCGCCGCCGTCGTCCATGACGGTCGGGATGAATACGTTGGCTCCCGCCTTGGCGAGGGCCAAGGCAAATGCCTGACCCAGGCCGGTGTTGCCTCCCGTCACGATGGCAACCTTGCCCTTCAGCGAGAACAAGTCCATCGAGAACTCGCGGATCTCCATATCGCTACCGCCTATCCCTTCTTGACTGCTCGTATTCTTCCTATTTCGCCAGCCGCCTGGCGCCGATCACTCGGACGACGACGCCCGCTGCGCGCTTGCTCAACGGAGCCGGGAATCCCTCGGCGGGACTCTTGTGCCCTCACGCGGCTTGGTCAGCGCGTTGTGGCACCACGCCTTCTGGAAAGCGGCCCTCAGTGCGTCCGTCACGACGGCCTGAAGAAGGGGTTGAACGGGGACCGGGCAGCACTGACGAACTCTGACACCGTTGGGAGCCCGTGGGCAGCCTTGCGCAGCGCCTCCAGCGTCGCCGTCTGGTTGTTGCAGAAGATCTCCGTCTCGTCGTCGGCGTTCGGGTTGACCCATACAGCGGCTATCAACACAAGGTTGTCGACATCGCCACTGTCGATAATGGATTCCTCGAGCGCCTGGCCGACGCCCTGGGCAACCCCGGCTTGGGCCGGTCCCCATGTCATCTTGCCGTGTGCCGGCCCTGCGATGGCCGCCTTGTTCACGAAAAGCGTGGGCGGCACGGCCGGTACGCCGGGTTGGGCGACGACGACGAAAGGTGCATGGCCCGCACTCGGCGTGGCGAGGGCGCCGGCCCAGGCCGCCCCGACCGGTCCGTCACGGCGCCCGAGCACGACGTTGACATGGGCGGCATTGACGCCGTCGCCGACGAAGGACTCTCCAATGATCAAACGTCCCCTTCCCACGGCTTGAGAACGGCACGCACGACCCGGCCCTCGAGCATGGCGGCAAAAGCTTCGTTGATCTGCCCAAGCGGGTACCGCTCGGTGATGAAACGGTCGAGGGGAAACTTGCCCTCCGCGTACAGGCGCATGATCAACGGCATGTCGAGCGGGGGGCGTGCCGAACCGTAGAACGTCCCGGTCACGATCTTCTCCGAGCGCACGAGCACGTTCCCGGGGAAGCAGACCAGCTCCCCATCTGCAGGCACGCCGACCAGCACGACCATGCCGCCCGGGCGTATCGCGTCAAAGGCGATGGCGGCCAACGCCGGCAATCCGGCCGCCTCGAAGGCGTAGTCGGCGCCTCCCCGGCAGATCTCGCGCACTGCTCGGCGACGAGATTGGCGTCCTTCCCGTCGAGGGTTACCGTTGCGCCGAGCTCGTCGGCGAGCTCACGCTTGGAGGCAACCGGATCGACGACGACGATCGTGCCGGCTCCCATGAACCGGGCTGCCATCAGGGCCGAGAGGCCCACCCCGCCACCCCCGAAGATGATGACGGACGAACCGGGCTCGATCTTCGCCTTGTTGAAGACGGCGCCGACCCCGGTCGTCACGGCACAACCGACGAGACATGCAGCCTCGAGATCGGCATCGGCGGGCAGTACGACGCAGGACCCCTGGTCGACGACAGCGTGGCGGGCGAAGGTGGACAGGTACGAGTAGTGGTAGATCGGCGAGGAGTTCCTCGACAGGCGGATCTCGCCGCTTGGCAGGCAGCCCCGGCTCATCTGGCTCGTGGCGCTGGCGCACAGCGACAGGTCCCCCTTCAAACAGGCGGCGCAGACTCCACAGGTCGGCAACCATGAGAGCACGACCTTGTCACCGACCGATACCCGGCTGACGGCGGAGCCGACGGCTTCCACGACTCCGGCGCCCTCGTGGCCGAGCACGACCGGCATCGGCGTCGCCGAGGCGCCAGAGGCTGAGTTCCAGTCGCTGTGACACACACCGCTCGCCTCTATGCGAACCAGGACCTCTGTGGGGCCAGGTGGCGCCAGCTGCACCTTCTGAACGACGAAGTCCTTGCCTGGCGCTTCGAGTACAGCCGCGAGTGTCTCGATAGCAGTGCTCACGTACGGCACCTCCGTGATGTCTCACCGGCTGGATCTCTATCCACACGGTCTGGATCGGAGTGTAACCATCGGCGACTTGGCCGGTCGAATCCGCACTTTTCCGGCACGACACCGCCCCGGAGAGGCCGCAGATGGTGTCATCTGGCTGACAGCTGCACGGAAACCGTCAGCGCCGAAGCGCTGCGAGAACCCGTCGGGACTATCGGAGAACTGGGTCCCCAGGCGCTGTCACACCCGGCCCTGAGCCATAGCAGGAGAACGGCAAGGGTCGTCCGCACCGATCAGGCGCGACAGCTCGTTGCACGCGTCAAGGAGCTCACGGGCAAGCTCCTTTCGATAGGACAGCTTGAGCGAGGGTTCCGGCACACAGATCGTCATCGCGGCCACGACCCGGCCGTCGTGGCCGTGCACGGGCGCGGCGAGACAGGTGAGGTTTTCAGAGGCTTCCTCGCTCGCCTCTGCCCAACCACGGCGGCGAACCTTCCCGAGCTGGCGCTCGAGCTCTTCGACGGAGGTCACCGTCCTCGGAGTCAGCTTGCGCATCTCGCAGGTCGCGGTACCTGTCGACGGCGCAGGTACCGGAGAATGCGAGCAGTGCCTTGCCAGCCGCGGTTGCGTGCGCCGGGAGGCGACGGCCGACCTCGGTTGCGAGCCTGACGGGGCGCTGCGAGTCCAAGTAGGCCACGAAGACGACGTCAGGCCAGTCGAGAACTGCGAGCTGCATCGTCTCGTCGAGACGGGCCACGATGGGCGAGGCCACGACACGGAACTCGTCGATGACGTTGACGGCCCGCAGGAACGTTGAGCCCCAGGTCATGACTTTGGGTCCCATCCGGTAGCCGCCTCGTTGCCCCTGCCTTTGCAGGAGCTCGTTCTCGACGAGCGTATTGAGGATCCGGTGTACCGAGCTGCGTGGCTCATCCAGCACCCGTGTGAGCTCGTCGAGCGTCGCGGAGCCCTGAAGGCTCGTGAGGGCGTCGAGGGCCCGGATGGCCGTCACGACCGCGGGGGCGGTCGACGACGTGCGTGTGTCGAGCTTCTCCACTGGAGCCTCCTCTCCTTCGCATCTGCACAAGGGCGCTCGGATCACCTGCAAGTGCCTGCGCTCTGGCTTACGCCGCTCGACTCTGGCGCATGCTCGTCTGGCTGAGTATGGTACCAGAAGCAGGTTTTGCTGAACGTCTGTCCAGTATCTTAGACAAGACTCGCTTGCGCGAGGGACGACAAAGGGGGTTGACGCATGGACGTCAACGACAACGGCAGAGAAGTCAATCACGAACGGCTCGATAACCTCCGACGTGGTCGGGGCCCGATCCAAGAGCACATCATCGACGAGTTCGTCGCCGGGAGGCTGTCGAGGAGGGACTTCCTTAAGAAAGGCACCGCATTCGGACTCTCGCTGCCGCTCCTCGGTGGCATTCTCGAGGCTAAGGGCCTCCCAGGCGTGAGGCCACGGGCGTCTGCGGTCGCGCCGGGCGCGGGCCGCCTCGGGCGGCACGATAAGGGCGGGCATCATCACGCCGGCCGGCGCCATCAACCCGCTCACGATCGCCGACGAGGGCGGCCTCGAGCTCCTCGGCAACGTCGGTGAGTTCCTCGTGGAGGCGGACCAGACGCTGGGTTACTTGCCATGGCTCGCCACGAGCTGGACTCCTAACGCCAAGGCGAACGTTTGGACCTTCAAGATCCGCCAGGGCGTCAAGTTCAACAACGGCAAGCTCATGACCGTCGACGACGTCGTCTACAGCTTCAAGACCCAGTGCAACCCGAAGAGCGGCGGAAGCGCCCTCTCGGTGTTCGGCGGCCTTCTCGTGCCAGATGGCGTTGTGAAGGTGGACGACGAGACGATTGCCTTCCACCTCGAGGTCGCCGACGGCGCCTTCCTCGATGCGGTCTCGTGCGACAACTACAACATGATCGTGGTCCCGAACGGCTTCGACTACGCCAAGTACCCATCGGACTGGGTCGGCACGGGGCATTACATGATGCAGAGCTACACCACGAACGTGGGAGCGACCTTCGTCCGCAACCCGTACTACTGGGGGAAAGCGGCGATTTCGAGCGAGGTGCAGTGGACCTTCTACGCCTCCGAGGAACCGATGGCGAATGCTCTCGTGGCCAACGAGATCGACTGTCTGGACCAGTTCTTCGTCTCGACAAGCCCCCAGCTGTTGACCGGCGCGTACAACATCATCAAGCTGAAGGGCTCGGGGCACCGCGAGCTCTCGATGCGTTGCGACACCGGTCCGTTCAAGAGCAACCTGGTCCGCCAGGCGGTCGCCCTCACGCTCAACCGTCCCGAGCTTGTGAGCGTCGCTGTTCAAGGGCTACGCCGACATCGGCAACGACAGCCCGTTCGCCCCTCTCTTCCCGGCAACTGTCGGCCCGCCGGCGGTTCCCCAGCGCGCCCAGAACATCAAGCTGGCCAAGCAGCTGCTTGCCAAGGCCGGCTACGCCAGGGGCTTCAGCACGCCGCTCATCACCGAGCAGCGCCAGGAGATGCCTGAACTCGCGCAGTTCATCAAGACCTGGGCGAAGGAGATCGGGGTCAACATCAACCTCACGATCGAGCAGCCGGACAAGTACTACGGCTCTGCCGTGTACGGGACCTCGGACTGGCTCGACGGCGAGATGAGCATGGTGGACTACGGCAACCGGTCGACGCCGAACCTGTTCCTCAACGCACCGTTGATGACCTTCAACAAGGCGACTGGCGCCGGCGCCTGGAACGCCGCCCGCTTCAGCGACCCCGCCTACGACACGCTCGCCACGGAGTACGTTGCCGCTACCGACCTTGCCAGTCAGCGCAGCGTCGCAAAGCAGATAGAACTCCTGCTGCTCGACCAGACGCCGATCATCTACCCCTACTTCTACAACTACCTGGCTGCAACCCAGAAGAACGTGACGGGCGTCTACCCGACGGCCCTCAGCCAGTTCTTCCTCTGGAAGGCATCCGTCGGCTGAGCCCAACACTGACCTGACAGCACAATCCCCACGCGGGGCGGCTAGCAGTACGCCGATCCCGCGTGGGGATTGTTGTATCTCTGGCCCGGGCGACCGTGGTCGTCGCTGCCGGGTGGGACGCGCCCGCTCGACTCTCCGGACGCGTTGAGGCACCAAGAGCCGCGCCGCCGCGCCATACCGGCGCCGTTGCCGGCACCCTGTCGGCTGGCGGGAGCCGGCGATCAGTCGCTGAAGACGGTCTTTATGTTGGTGAACTCCCGGATGCCGGCCGGTGAGAGCTCCCGGCCGTAACCGGAGCGCTTGACACCCCCGAAGGGGAGGTCGAAGTACGAGATCGTCATGGCGTTCACGTAAACCATGCCGGACTCGAGGTCCTCGGCAAAGCGCACCTGCTCGGCTGGGTCCTCGGTCCAGACACTCGAGCTGAGGCCGAAGCTGGTGTCGTTGGCGAGCGCGATCGCCTCGCCGATGTCAGCGGCCCGGAAGAACGACGTCACGGGCCCGAAGACCTCGTCGCGGTAGACACGCATGTCCGGCGTGAGCTCGGCGAGTGCCGTGGGCTGTACGAACCATCCCGGACCGTCCATCGTCCCGCCGCCGCAGAGGGCCTTGGCGCCCTTGGACAACGCGTCTTGGACCTGCTCGTCCACTTCGTCGCGACCCTGCGCAGTTGCAAGTGGACCAACCTGGGTCGCCTCGTCGAGCGGATCGCCGACGACGAGCTTGGACATCGCCTCTGCGTAACGCTCGAAGTACTCATCGGCGATCGACTCGTGGACGATGAAGCGCTTCGCCGCGATGCAGCTCTGGCCGTTGTTCTGGATACGCGCCCACACGCCGACCTCGATCGCCCGGTCCAGGTCTGCCGACGGCATGACGATGAACGGGTCGGCACCGCCGAGCTCGAGCACCGTCTTCTTGATGGCGTTGCCGGCGATAGAGGCAACCGAGCGCCCGGCGCCTTCGCTGCCCGTCAAGGTGGCGGCTGCCACCCGGTCGTCCTCCAAGATCGCCTGAACACGGTCGCCGCCGATGAGCAGCGTCTGGAAGACGCCTTCGGGGAATCCCGCCCGAAGAGCCGCCTCCTCGATGTTGAGCGCCGTCTGGGGCACGTTCGAGGCGTGCTTCAACAATGCGACGTTGCCGACCATGAACGCCGGAGCCGCAAACCTGATGACCTGCCAGAGCGGGAAGTTCCAAGGCATCACGGCCAGAACGGTCCCGATCGGCTGGTACTTGATGTACGAGCCCTTCTTGGCTGCCGTGCCGACGACCGGCTCGTCGGCGAGCATCGCCGCGGCGTGCTCGGCGTAGTAGCGCAGCACGCCCACACACTTGGTCACCTCGTTGCGGGCCTGGACGATTGGCTTGCCCATCTCGAGGGTCATCATCTCGGCGATCGTCGCCTGGTCCGCCTCGAGGACGTCCGCCATGGCACGCACAAGCCTTGCGCGCTCGTCGAAACTGGTCCGACGGTAGGAGCGGAAGGCACTGTCTGCAAGGGTGAGCCGTCGCTCGATCTCCGCCTCGTCGTAGGGCTCGAAGGTCTTTAAGGTCTCGCCCGTCGCCGGGTACACCGATGAAATGGCCATGGCAGAGTTGTACACCGCAGTGGTTCGCGGTGCCAAGGTGAGCTCGCCGTGGGGCACATCGTCGGGCGCAACGCCTGCTTACCGGCCGATGTCCCCAATCCACAATGCCCAAAGGGCCTTCGCCAGTCGCGGGCCGATGGCGCCGGTCTCGAACGATCGGCGCCCGGCCAGCCGGTCGACTCCGCGAAGGCCTCGGATCGAGCTCGTTGTGAAGACTTCCTCGGCCGTTTCCAGCTCGCGGAAGGCGAGGGGCGCGTCCGACACCTCGAAACCCTCGAGTGCCGCCAGGCGGATCACCGCCTCACGAGTTGTGCCCGCGAGAATGCGCCCGTCGACAGGCGGAGTCCTGACGACGCCGCGGCAGAGAGCGAAGAGGTTCGCGCCCTCGGTCTCGAGCACGGCACCATCCACGTCGACAAGCAGGAGCTGCTCACCAGGCAACAAGGCGAGGGACTTGCGTGCGTCCGCCATGACGCTGCGATCGTGCCACTTGTGCGGGCCCAGGCCCTCCGGGAGGACGAACGGGACCAGAGTCACACAAGAGCCGTAGGCGCCGGAGAACGCCTCCGCAGCGTCCGATATCGAGATCTCGGTTGCGAGACCCCCTCTCGATGTGGGGTACGCACGGACGCGCAGGCGCTGAGGGCCTCCCCGTCCGGCGACGGCCTCCATCACCTGCGCTCCGATGTGAGGCGGAAGCTTCGCTCCGTAAAGGATCGAGACGCTCACCGCCAGCCGGCCGAGGTGTGACTCGAGTCCGACGGGCCTGCCCTCGGCCACGAGAATTGTCTCGAACACGCCCGCGGCGCGGTCTGCATGCGAAGCCTTCTCTGCCTCTCCTGCGAGAGTTGCCTCAGGAGGCCCGCCACGCCGTTGTGTTGGCCCGAGATCCGCCCCGACCGCCTCTAGCAGCGGCCGCGCCTTGTCGAAGCACTCCTCGAGCTCACGATCGGGGTCAGAATCGGCCACGACGCCACCACCGATCCCGAGCCAGGCCTGCCTGTTAGCAAGTTCGAAGGTCCGGATGGCGACGTTCAGCTCGAGACCGGTCGACGGGCTCGCGATCCCGACCGCACCCGTGTAGACCTCCCGAGCGGTTCCCTCGAGCGCACTTATGAGCTCCATCGCCCGGACCTTCGGTGCGCCGGTGACCGAGCCGGGAGGGAAGGTGGCCCTCAGCAGGTCCGAGTCGGAGACCCCGTCGCACAACTCGCCCATCACATCAGAGACGAGATGCCAGACTCCAGGGTGCTCCTCGGCCCTCCACAGCTCGGGCACGGCGACTGTCCCGTAACGGCACACGCGCCCGAGATCGTTGCGTACGAGATCGACGATCATCAGGTTCTCCGCCCTGTCCTTGCCCGAGCCGAGCAACTGCTCGCGCGGGTCCGCCGACGAACCCTCGCGCCTCACCGTTCCCTTGATGGGCGAGCTCAGGACGGTGCGGCCCGTGCGTCTCAAGAAGAGCTCGGGCGAGAAGCTCGCGACCGCGATCGAGGGATGCCCCAAGAAAGCAGCGAATCGGGGAGCCAAACACTCCGCGCCGGTGCAGAAGAACTCGAGCGGATCGCCGTCGAACTCGGCCTCGAGCCGAGTGCACACATTGACCTGGAACACGTCACCCGAGCGGATGTGTTCGATCGCGAGCGACACCGAGACGAGATGCGCCTCCGGCGCCGGCGTCAGACGGAACGTCCCGCACGCGTACTCGCGGGTCGCTTCGTCAGGCGCGGCGGCGCGGCGTTGCCATTCCGAAAGACGTGCCTCGAGCCGCACTGCCTGCTCGTCTGACCAGAGGGCTTCGAACCACCAGTTGCCCGCTTCGTCACACGTCACGACGTGGTCGTAGAAGCCCAGTATCGAGCTCGGCAGGGGGACGGGGCGCCGAGGCGGTGACGGGAGCCGCTCGACCAGTCCTCCCAGCGCGTAGCCGAGATACCCGACCCAACCACCCCCGGTGACGCCGGGCACGGCAACTGCGATCTCGGGTTGTTGATCGAGCAGGGCGAAGGGGTCGCCGGCATCTTCCACAACCACGAGCGGGTCCGAGCCGACCAGCGCACGCCCTCCCGACCACGAGCCGAAGAGCGCGAACGGCCGGGCATCGCCCCTCGCGGCCCGTAGCACGGCGCTCGGGCTCTTGTCCATGGCAAGAGGCACCTGCACGACCCGAGCCGAGGGCGGGACGCGCCCAAGCTCGCTACGCTCGGCACCCATGGCACTCGACACCCGCGGTTGGCTCGATCGGTTCACGACGGCGTTGGGCGCGCAACCCATCACAGACGAGGAAGTCGAGAATCTCCTCGCGCTCGCCGGGATCGCCGCACACGCGTCCGAGCGTAAGGCGGCGCCCGTCACTTGCTACCTCGCGGCACGCTCCGGTGTGCCGATTCCGGACGCTCTCGCGATCGCGCAGCAGCTCGCAGACGAGATCACGGGGTCGGGAGGGCCGCACGACGCCGATTGAGCCTGCGCCGGCCAGTGCCCAATCCCGGCCCCGGGCCTGAGGGGACTTTGCCTGCCTTGAACCGCAGCGCCGGGATCGTCCTCGTCGGGGGGCGTTCCTCGCGGATGGGTTGTCCCAAGCCCATCTTGGAGTGGCACGGTTCCACGCTCGTGCGCCGCGTGGCGGGGATCGTGGCCCGTGGCGTCGATGGTCCTGTCGTGCTCGTCCGCTCCCGGGACCAATCGCTCCCGCCGCTGCCCGAAGACTTCGAGGTCCTCGACGACGAGGTCGAGGGGCGAGGGCCGCTCAGCGGTCTCAGCGCCGGGCTGGCGGCACTTCAAGGTCGCTGCGAGGTCGCCTACGTCTCGTCGACGGACGTGCCGTTCCTCCATCCGGCCTTCGTCCGTCGCGTCGTCGGGGGGCTCGGCGACGAGGTCGACGCGTGCGTGCCATTCGTCCGGGGGTTTCGCCAGCCGCTCTCGGCCGCTTACCGAGTCGGATTGGCACCGCTCGTGCGCAGCCTCCTGAACTCCGATCGCCTCCGGGTTTCGGCCCTCCTCGCGGCATGCCGCTCAAGTGAGCTCGACGAAGCGGCCCTCCTCGCCGATCAGGACCTGGCGCGCTTCGATCCCGGACTCGAGTCAGTGACGAACCTGAACGATCCCGATGAGTACCGCGAGGCCGCTCTCCGCCCCCCTCCTACGGTGAGGGTGGAATGGCCCGGTGAAAGAGCTCTCGCAGGCGTCGCCAACCCGTCCGGCGCCCTGGTCCAAGCCGGTCTTTCCCAGCCGGCCAGGGTCCGGGCGGCAACGCTCGGGGCCGCCGCCGGGGCGATCGAGACGGTGCTCGGATCAGGTCTCGTCGCCCTGTTGAACGGGGACCGGATACGCCAAGACCCCGAAGAACCCCTCGTCGAGGGAGACCTGGTCTCGTTTGTCCGGGCGGACACAGCACCATGACGACAGTCGCAGAAGCGCTCGAGCTCTGGTACTCCGCCTGCGCGAACGCCTCGTGCCCGGACCGCGTGGAATCGGTCCTTCTCCCCCTCTCTGAGGCGGTCGGCAAAGTCACGGCTCGAACTGTGTGGGCCCTTCGGTCGTCGCCTCCCTTCGACGCCTCTGCCATGGACGGCATCGCCGTGCTGGCATCGGACACGACCGGTGCCAGCGAGTCCGCGCCCGTCCTGATCCCCGCCGGCTCTTACGAGGTGGTCGACACAGGCGATCCCCTTCCCGACGCCTTCGACTCCGTGGTGATGCGGGAGCACGCCGCCTCAGCAGGTGGGTACGCCGAGCTCCGGGCCGTTGCCGCCCCCTACGAGAACGTGCGGTCGATAGGCGAAGACGTCGTTGCGGGTGAGCTTCTCCTGTTCGAAGGCCACCGGCTGCGCGCCGTGGACGTCGCCGCCTGCGGTGCCGCGGGCATGACCGAGGTCCTCGTCCGCCGCAAACCTGTCGTGGCCGTGCTGCCCACCGGCGACGAGATACGCCCGATCGGGTCCGACCTCTCAAAGGGCCAGTTCTACGACACGAACTCGCTCATGCTGGCAGCGCTGGCGGAAGAGACCGGCTGTGAGGCGATCGTGCTCCCGATCGAGCCTGACGACCCCGACGGCATCGGTCGGGCGGCCCTTAGGGCCGCCCCCGTGTGCGACCTGTTGATCATCATCGCCGGCGCGAGCGCGGGTCGAGACGACTACACGGTCGGCGTGATCGAGAGCCTCGGCGTCCTCGCCGTGCACGGAGTGGCCGTCAGACCGGGGCATCCGGTCGTGCTCGGAGTCCTCGACTCCACCCCGGTGCTGGGAGCGCCCGGTTATCCGGTGTCGGCAGCCCTCAGTTTCGAGCTGTTCGCGGCACCGTTGCTGGCACGTCTCGAGGGCTCGGTGGAAGCTGCGCAACCGAGGGTGCACGCACGACTCGCCCACAAGATCTCCTCACCCGCGGAGGTGGAGGAGTGGGTGAGAGTCCGACTCGGCCGGGTCGACGGCCGGCTCGTTGCGACGCCGCTTCCTCGTGGCGCAGGCGTGCTCACCTCACTCGTGCGGGCCGACGGGCTGCTGCGGATCCCTGCAGGTGCTGAGGGCCACGGCGCGGACGTCGAGGTCGAAGTCCGGCTCCTCAAAGACGCTGACGAAATCGACAACACGATCGTGGTGGTCGGATCGGGCGACGCAGCGCTCGACCTCGCGGCTTGCGCACTTCGCGCCAGACATCGCGCGGCTGACACTTTCGGTAACGGAGGTCGGCTCGCGAGCGAGTCTCGAAGCGCTGCGCGACGGGCTCTGCCATATGGCCGGGACACACCTTCTCGACCCCGAGTCAGGCGCATACAGCCCCTCCTACCTGGACCATGTGCTCGAAGGGGGTGACATCGCGGTTGTGCGTCTCGCCGTTCTGGAGTTGGGCCTCATAGTTGCGCCCGGGAACCCGCTCGGCCTGAACGGCATCAAGGACCTGGCGCGGGGCGGTCTCAGGTACGTCAACCGCCAAGAGGGCTCGGGCGCCCGCGCCGTTGTCGACTACGAGCTTGGTGTCTCGGACATCACACCCAGGTCCGTCCTCGGCTACGAACGCGAGGCGCGTACACATCTCGCGGTCGCCGCTTGCGTCGCGGCGGGCCGCGCAGATTGCGGCCTGGGTGCGCTCGCCGCCGCCCGCGCGTTCGGGCTCGGCTTCGTCCCGGTGAGACACGAGCCGTTCGACCTCGTGCTCAAGGCCCACTCGCTCGAGGACCCATTGTTCGGCCCGTTCTGGGAGCTGCTGTCCTCGGGCGATTTCCAAGCTTCGCTGCGCGCGCTCGGCGGCTACGACACCTCCGAGACGGGCAAGCGGGTCCTCTGAGCGGCCGTGCCGCCGCCGCCAGGGCACGATCGGCAAGGCGGCAGTTCAGTTCCGGCGATGGGCAGGCGGCACCGGAGGAGGCGAGACGTAACCGGCGAGCTGCCCGCCGTTTCCCGTGAGATCGGACTTGTACTGGTCGGTGCCGGACTCGACGACACTGAAGCCAGTCCTCTCCCCGTCGCCGTTCACGACATCCGGGCCCCGTGCACCGGGTGAGTAACCGGCGACGATCGCCACGTGCTGAGCCTGCAGACGCGTGAGGTCGAGCCCGTAGACGGCCACGTCCCCAGGCTGGGGCACGTACCCGGAGCCGACCCGGTGCCAGGTGTGGTGCGCCACCGCCCACAAGTAGAAACTCGCCGAGGAAGCGTTCAGGTCGTCAAGGCCCAGGCCGTAGACGAAACGGACACCAGCTTGACGCCAGACCCAGGCGGCGAAGTCGGCGCACCACTGCTCGTCGCGTTCCGAGTTGGGGCAGTCGGTGGCCCCGGCGTGCCAGTAGGCGCTGAACCGGTTGCAGTACGTGTCGGGCGGATCGGTCTTGTAGCCGAGCTGGCCCGTGGCGAGGGCGACGATTCGGGCGCGTTGCGGGGACAGCTTCGGGCCGCCGTTGCCGGTGAAGGCGACGGCCGCCGCCACGAGGACGCCGACGGCGCCGATCCCGAGAAAAAGGCGCCGGCGCCGGATCGCGGCGGTACGCGCCCGGCGCCGCCGGGCGGCCGCGGCGGCACGATCGCTCCTCCTGCTGGTCGTTCTGGCCGGCAACGCCGCGTCGGTCGACTCCCGCGGAGTCGACGGCCAAGGTAGGTCGGGTGTGGCCGGCACACTTCAACTCTGGCGCGCCAGTGCTACGAGGAGGTGTCACCGGGTTTGTAGCGGGCCCTCGGGAGCGTCCCAAGGAGGGAACGACACCTGCGGTCTGAAGACCTGCCAGCGTGGCCGGCTTTCACCCTCGAGTCCGGCTCTTGGATAAGGGCTTACACCCGAGGACCCGATATATACGCTACGACGGTCGCGACCCAAGGGGAAGGGCTTTGTCCGGCGAGGTCAGAAAGCGTCCGACGAAGCGATGACGTGTCTCAGAACCAGTGGAAGTACGGATGGCCGAACCGCCAGACGATGACCTCGACCTTGCCGACGATGTACGAGGCCGGCAAGGTGCCCCAGTCCCGGCTGTCGAGAGAGTTCCCGCGGCAGTCACCCATCATGAAGTAGTGGGCAGGAGGGATCTTGATCGTCGCGATCTTCTCGGCCTGCTCCACGCACGACTCGGTCAGTTTCGGCAGCCAGGGCTCGGCGAGGGGCCTCCCGTCGATCAGCACCGTTCCACCTGTTGAGGAGATTGTCTCCCCGGGCATCCCGACGACGCGCTTGACGAGATCGGCATCCGCGGTGTCGGTGTCGGCTGGCGGACGACGGAACACGACGATGTCGCCCCGGTGAATCGTGTAGCCGATCTTGAGGACGATTATCCGGTCCCCGATCTGAAGCGTCGGCAGCATCGAGCCCGTGGGCACGTAGAACGACTGCACGACGAAGGCCCGCAGCCCGCCAGCGATGAGCACCGCCAACACGACGACCGTGACCCACTCGAGCGTCTGACGGCGCCAGGCGCGTTTGCGCGCCGGCGGCGCGCCGGTGGCCGGTGGCGCCGGCGCGCGCGACTCGTCCGAATCGATCACAGTCTGCGCAGCTTAAGCCCAAGCCACGAGAGGCTTCCCCGCGGGTCACCGGCAGCTGGCACCCGGCGCGGGCTGCGTCGGGACCGAGTGGCCCCTCAGCTCACCAACCGGCCCGCGCGGACCACCACCGCGACGAGGTTGACCCCGGGGCGGTAGGCGAGGTGCGCGGCGCCCGGCGCGTCCAGCATGACGAGGTCGCCGCGGAAGCCGGGGGCGAGGGCACCGAGGTCGCCGCGTCGAAGCGCGCGCGCACCTCCCGCGGTGGCGGCGAACAGGGCCTCGTCGGGTGTCATGTGCATCTCACGCACTGCCAGGGAAATGACGAACGGCATGCTGGTCGTGTAGCTAGTCCCCGGATTGCAGTCGGTCGCCAGCGCGACTACGACCCCGGAGTCCAGCAAACGGCGCGCGTCCGGGTACGGCGAACGCGTCGAGAACTCGGCCCCCGGAAGAAGGGTGGCCACCGTTTCGGATCCGGCCAGAGCGTCGATGTCCGCCCCGTCGAGATGAGTGCAGTGGTCAGCCGAGGCCGCGCCCATCTCCACGGCGAGCTGCACTCCGGGACCTTTGGACAGCTGGTTCGCGTGCACCCGAAGGCCGAGGCCGCGGGCACGGCCCGCCCGCAGGATCTCCCGCGCTGCGTCGGGACCGAAGGCGCCTTTTTCGCAAAAGACATCGCACCACGCTGCTTTCGGCGCACAGGCGTCGAGCATCGGGCCTGTCACGAGGGCGACGTACTCCTCCTCCCTGCCGCGGAACTCAGGTGCCACGACATGCGCGCCGAGATAGGTGACCTCCTCGGCGATCGTCTCGGCAACCTCGAGGCACCGCGACTCGTCGGCGACCGTCAGCCCGTATCCCGACTTGGTCTCGAGCGTCGTCGTGCCTTGAGCTTCCGCCTCTCGCTTCAGCCTGGCGGCGGTCTCCATGAGCCGGCTGGAGGACGCTGCGCGCGTGGCCGCGACGGTGGCCGCTATCCCACCGGTGTCGTAGCGCGTTCCCGCCATCCTCGCCGTGAACTCCTCGGCACGGTCGCCAGCGAAGACGAGATGGGTGTGCGAGTCCACAAAACCGGGGATAACGCAACGACCCGCCGCCTCCAACACCTCGTCAGCCGCCGGCGAGGTCGCGCTGGGTCCGATCCAGGCCACAATCCCGTCGTCGACGACGAGGTCGACATCACGCATCACTCCGAGCGGACCTGCTCCGAGGCCCGGGTGATTGGTGACGAGCTGCCCTATGCCACGGACTAGCAGCGATCCGACGGGAGGCCTCACCGCGACGCCTCGGGACCGCCGCGACGCTCGGGCACCTGCTTCACCGCCCGGGCGAGGAGCCCAGGAGCTTGAGGAGCGCCTCGTGGATGTACCCGTTGGTGGCGAGCCCGGAGCCGCCTTCGAATCCTGGAGCACCGCTCCAGTCCGTGAATCGTCCGCCTGCTTCCGAGATGATGACCGGCATCGCGGCGATGTCGTAGGGCTGGGCCCACGAGTCGGCCATGGCGTCCAGCCTCCCGGTCGCGACGAGGGCATAGCCGTAGCCGTCACCCCATGTCCGAAGTGCCATGCCGGATCGCTTCACTCTCAACAGCACGGCTTCGTCCCACTCAGCGAAGCTGCTCGTGGTCAGGTAGCTCTCCGCCAGCTCACCGCAGTCGGTCACGCGGGCAGGCACGCCGTTGCAGTAACAGCCCAGCCCTCGCGCCGCGTAAACCGTCTCACCGAGGGCGGGCACGTTGATCACGCCAACGGCGATGCCGTGCTCGTCCTCGAGGGCCAGCAGGTTCGAGTAGAGGCCCACGCCGTGGGTAAAGGCCAACGTCCCGTCGATCGGGTCGACGATCCAGCGGCGGCCGGTCGCGCTGGGCTTCTCGTCCTCCTCTTCCCCGAGTATCCCGTCGCCGGGATGCCGCAGCTCGAGCTCTTCGCGGATGAGCCGCTCGGCTTGCCGGTCGGCTTGGGTCACGGGCGAGCCGTCACTCTTCTGCTCGATGGCGAGCGCGGTGGAACGGAAGTAGCCGAGCGTCAGCTCGCCCGCCTGGCGGGCCAGCCCGACAGCCTCCTTGAGGAGGCGGGCGAGGGGGTCGTTCGACCCCTTCGTCAGTAGCTCGAATTCATCCATGTGGGATCCCTCCTTCGCGTGGACCGTAGGGCTCCCCGGCCGGACTCGCAAGAAGGGCTCAAGGCGCCACCCGCGGGGCCGATACTCCGAAGATGGATCATTCCCACAGATCGCGCCTGCATTTCCGCCTGGGACAGGTCGCCGCCTTTGCGTGCCTGCCTTTGCTCATCGCCAGCGACCCTCTTGTGTCGCACGCGGCCGCAGCGTCGGCGGTGTCGCGGACGGCGTCACCGAGGGGACCGGCGGTGCCCGGCGCGCCGAAATGCCAGATGTTCCCTGCCGACAATGTCTGGAACACCGACATCTCCAAGCTTCCGGTCAACAAGAACAGCGCAACCTGGATGGCGAACATGGCCGCCTCCAGCACGAACCTCCACCCGGACTTCGGCCCCAATGAGGGCGGCTATCCCTACGGCATCCCGTGGACGGTCATCAACCCCAAGACGCAGGCCTTCATTCACTTGCGCTTCGAGTACGCGGACGAGAGCGACAGGGGCCCCTACCCGTTCGGCCCGACCACGCCCATCGAGGGCGGCCTGAACGCATCGGGAGACCGGCACGCCCTGATGGTCGACCCGGCGACGTGCGTCCTTTACGAGCTGTGGGACGCGCAGTACGTGTCCCCGACGGCCTCCACCGCCGGCTCGGGCGCCATCTGGAACCTGAACTCGAACGCCCTTCGTCCTGCGAGCTGGACCTCGGCCGATGCGGCGGGTCTGCCGATCCTGCCCGGTCTCATCAAGTACCAGGAGGTGCTGTCGGGCAAGGTCGACCACGCCATCCGTTTCACGGCCCAGTGCACCGACGACGCCTACATCTGGCCGGCTCGTCACCAAGCCGGTTCCTGCGGTGCGGACTATCCCCCTATGGGAGCACGCTTCCGGCTGAGCGCCAGCTTCAGCGCCTCTCAGATCTGCAAGGCCGGATCACCGTACTGTTCCCAGCTGGCGGTGGTCATAAGGGCCATGCAGCACTACGGCCTGATACTCGCGGACAACGGCAGCAACTGGTACTTCCAGGGAAGTGCCTTCCCGCAATGGCCGATCACCCTCATCGACATGATGAAGCAGATCCCGGCAAGCGACTTCGTGGCAGTCGACGAGTCGTGTCTCGAGGTCAGCCCCAACTCCGGGCAGGCATCGGCCACCCACTGCCCTAAGGGCTGAGCCCGGGGCGGGCCGCCCGGACCGGGGCTAGTGGCGAGTGGCGGAGCGCTCGCGCCGCACCGCTGCAAGGCGATGCAGGATGAAGGCGGCGATTATGACGACGGCGATAGCCACGAGCACGTAACCCGCGGCTCTGAAGCCCCTGGTGATCTTGGTCCATTCCCCGCCCAGCTCGTATCCGACCAGGGCGATGGCCGTGCACCAGATGGCGCTGCCGGAGAACGTCGCCACACCGAAACGCACGAGGCCCATCTCCGCGAAACCGGCGGGAATCGATATGAAGGTGCGCACGACGGGCAGGATGCGCCCCAAGAAGACAGCCGGCTCACCGCGCCTGCGGAACCAACGCTCTGTCCTGTCCAGGTCGGAGCTCGTGAGCAGAACGTAGCGACCCAGCTTCTCCACGAGAGGACGCCCGCCGAAACGGCCGATGGACCAGCCCACGAACGAGCCGAGAAGCTCTCCGAACACCGCGAGAACGATCACGATCGCGATGTCGAGCCGCCCAGTCGAGGCCAGGTACCCGGCGTAGCCGAGGGTCACCTCGGACGGGATCGGCACGCACGCCGCTTCGGCGAAGGTCAGAAGAAGGAGCGCGAGATAGCCCCAGGAGGAAAGAAGGTGTTGCACAGTCCACACTTTCTAGCCTGCTCACGGCGGTTCTTGCCATCGCGCTCACCAGCCAGCCGTTAGCCTGCCCGGGAGTGCCGCCCACTCGAGCCACGACCCCCGACGGCGTCGTCCTGGCCCTGCACGACCTCGGGGGTGACGGGCCGCCTGCCCTCCTCGTTCACGCGACCGGCTTCCACGCCCGAGTGCTCGGTCCACTGGCACACAGTCTCGGGACCCGTTTCCACTCTCTGGCGCTCGATCTTCGTGGGCACGGCGAATCCGGCGTGCCACCGGACCTGAACTTCGACTGGGCCGGTTTCGGGACTGACGTCCTGACCGCCGTCGACGCCTTCGGGCTCGAGGGCCCAGTGGGCGTCGGCCATTCCTGCGGGGGCGCTTCCCTCCTGCTCGCCGAGGAAGCACGGCCCGGCACCTTCTCGGCCCTCTACTGCTTCGAGCCAATCGTGTTCCCCTCCGGCACCCTGCCGGTGCCCGACCCGTCGGCGGTGCTCGCTCGAAAGGCCAGGCAGCGGCGGGAGGTCTTCTCCTCACGGCAAGAGGCCTATGCGAACTACGCGTCGAAGCCGCCGCTGGATGTCCTTCACCCAGATGCGCTCGCCGCCTATGTGGAGTTCGGCTTCGAAGACCTGCCCGACGGGTCCGTACGGCTCCGGTGCAGGGGTGAGAACGAAGCGCTCATGTACGAGGCCGGCTTGCGCCACACCGCCTACTCCCGGCTCAACGCGGTCAAGTGCCCCGCCGTAATCGCCTGCGGCGCCGAGAGCAGCAGCTTCGGCCGGGCCGATTTCGAGCCGGTCGTCGAACGCCTTGCGAATGCCAGCCTCGAGGTCCTCCCGCGACTCGGCCATTTCGGGCCTCTCGAGGCGCCCTCGGCCGTCGCCGACTCGGTGATCCGAGACCTTGATCCACCCCCGGCGTAGCCTGGGGCCAATGGTTTCTCCGGTCGCCGAGCTACCCCTTCCGGGAACACTTTCTCCCTCGAAGATCACCGCCTTTACGAATTGCCCGCTCGCCTTCCGGTTCTCGGTCGTCGAGCGCCTGCCGGAGCCACCGTCACCGGCGGCCTTGAAAGGCACGCTCGTCCATCGGGCACTCGAGCTGCTCTTCAGTGAGTGCCCGCGTGGATCCAGGAGCAGGGCTGCGGCACAGCGGGCTCTGGACACGGCCTGGGCGGAGCTGACCGCCGGCGACGAACTCAGGTACCTCGGGCTCGACGAGGCCGAGACAGCCGCCTTCCTTGTCGACGCGCGTGTGCTCGTGGACCGGTATCTGGAGCTCGAGGACCCCGACGACGTGAACGCGGTAGGTCTCGAGCTGAACCTGAGCACCGATCTCGACGGGGTCACCGTGCGGGGCATCATCGACCGCCTCGACGAGCTGGAGGACGGCAGCCTGGCGGTCGTCGACTACAAGACAGGACGCGCTCCGCGCACCGAGCAGTCCAAGTCACGCCTCAGCGGGGTACAGATGTACGCCCTCATGTGCGAAGCCGAGCTAGGCAGGCGGCCGTCGGTGGTACGCCTCCTGTACCTGCGGGACCGCATCGTCATCTCAGCTGTTCCAACCGATCAGGCGATGCGGGGCACCCGTCAACGCGCCCTCGGCGTTTGGTCCGCCATCGAGCGGGCGTGCCGGGAGGACGATTTCCGGCCTAATCCGTCGAGCCTGTGCCGATTCTGCGCATTCCAGGCCTACTGCCCAGCTTTCGGGGGCGACCCGGCGTTGGCCGCGTCGCAGCTGGGCATGGCGGAGCTTGCACGACCGGCGTCACCCGCGTCCGACTCTCCGGCGTTCCAAGCCGCAGCCGTCGGGGCAGAGAGCCTGTCGGCTTGATTCGTCCGTTCGTCAATACGCTCGACGCCAGGGTCGATGAGATCTTCGCCCCGCTGCGAGGCAACCGGATCGCGGATCGTCTTTTCTACACGGCTACGGCACTCGGCGACTTCGGCCTTCTGTGGACCGTCCTCGGTCTCTTGCGGATGCTTCGCGGACGTCCCGGCGACACCCGGGCAGGGGTACGCGCCATCGCCGCGACCGGAATCGAGTCCGTTCTGGTCAATATCGGGGTGAAGTCCCTTTTCCGAAGGCGACGCCCGAGGCCCATGGCTGCGCACCCGCTCCCGTTCCGCCAGCCGATCACCTCGAGCTTCCCTTCCGGTCACGCCACCGCCGCGTTCTGCGCCGCGACGCTGCTCGCTGAGGACGAGAGGCCTGCTCCGCTCTACTACGCCGCGGCGAGCGTGGTGGCGCTCAGCCGCATCCACACCAAGATCCACCACGCCTCCGACGTTGTCGGCGGCGTGGCAATCGGCTTGGTGCTCGGCCGTCTCGGCAGGCGGGTCGTCCCTCTCGACCGCCAGTCCGCCGGCTGATTGACGCCTGAGCACCCCACTTCGCGCCCGGGACGGGACGCGACCACCTCGCCCCTACCTAGAGCGATCAGGCCCCGGCCCCTGTGGCGTTTTCGGCCGGTGCCGCAGTCCCGAGCTCGGCGGCGGCGCCCGGCACAGGCGTGACAGCCGCAGGCGATGTGGGGGCCGGCGAGCTTGGCCGGCGCGGAGGTGGCACCGCGAACGGGCTGGCGTCGTCTGGCGCGCCGGGGCGCCTCATGAACTCGAGCAGCTCGATTGGGATAGGGAAGATCAGTGTGGAGTTGTGCTCGGTCGCAACCTCCGCCAGGGTCTGCAGCGACCGCAGCTGCATCGAACCGGGTGACGACGCGAGCATCGTCGCCGCCTCCGACAACTCTCTCGACGCCTCGAGCTCGCCGGTCGCGGCGATCACCTTGGCCCGACGCTCCCGTTCCGCCTCGGCTTGGCGGGACATCGCCCGCACGAGCTCTCCCGGCAGGGAGATGTCGCGGATCTGGACCTCGTGCACTTCGACGCCGAAACCCTGGGTCGACAGCGCGATCTGGGCCTTGAGCTCGTTGTTGATGTCCTCCCTGTGGGCGAGGAGGTTGTCGAGCTCATGGCGGCCGATGATCGAGCGCAGGCTCGTCATGGCGATGCGCTGGCTGGCGAGGCGGAAGTTGTCCACTCCGACGATGGCCCTGACGGGGTCGTCGACCCGAAAATAGACGACAGCATCGACTTGCAAGGTGACGTTGTCGGCAGTGATTGCTGACTGCGGGGGGATGTCGACGACTTCGACCCGGAGGTTCACCTTGACGACCCGGTCGACGGCGGGGATGCGGAAGATCAGGCCCGGACCTTTGGCCTGCGCACGGATTCGCCCGAAACGGAAGAACACCGCCCGCTGGTACTCGGTCACTACCGTCAGGAACGAACGAGAGACGATCATCACCACGATCGCCAGGACGACCACGCCTGCGACGATCCCGCCCACGACATCGCCAGAGGCCAGAATTCCAGAGAACACCATCGCCTCAGTCTGCCACGTTCCTCTTCGGTGCGAGCACGTGGATCGTCTTGAACGGGGTCGCCCGAGGCCCAGGGCGCACAATGGTTGGCTGCTCGGCGCACTGCGGCTACCGTCGGTCCGGTGACCGCACTGGTTGAGCGACTCGGGTACGGCCCCGGCGACCGCGTGCTCGTGCTGAGCTGCGCCGAGCTCGGGGTGTTCCACGCCGGGAACGTCGCCATATACGAGGCGCTGCGCAACGGCACCGCCACTGCCGCGACGCTGCTGGTCCCCGCCCCGTGGGCGCGAGGTGCCGCCGCGCAGTACCGGGGTGAGGACATCGGCGTCGGTCTCACGCTCAACGCCGAGCACGACCTGTACCGCTGGGGACCGATCACCCACGCCCCGTCCCTGCTCGACGGTGACGGCGGGTTCCCGCGGACAGCGGCCGACCTCTGGGACCACGCCGACCTCGACGAGGTCCGCCGTGAGTGCCGGGCTCAGCTGGAGCGGGCCATCTACTGGGGTTTCGACGTGAGCCACCTCGACGCCCACCTCGGCGCCGTTCAGCTCAAGCCGGAGTTCTTCGACGTTTTCTTGGACCTAGCCGAGGAGTTCCGCCTGCCCCTACGCTTGCCGGACGCCAGCGCCGAGCGACTCGCGGGATTCCCGTTCCGGTCGCTCGCCGCCGAGCGGGGCGTGGTGTCACCTGATCGCGTCATCCTGACCGGCGATATGGCGGGGAGGCCGTCCGGACGCCCGAACGGTTCCGCCGCCGGCACCCCGGGGGCCGGCGACTCGAACCTGAAGGCGCAACTCGCCGAGTTGTTCGCCGGGATCGAGCCAGGGGTCACCGAGGTCTGCCTACGCCCGGCACTCGACACGCCGGAGCTGCGCGCTGCCGCGCCCGACTGGCAGCAACGCACCCGCGACCGCGGGCTGCTCTTGAGCAAGGCCGCCCTCGCCGAAGCAGCGGACGAAGCCCGGGCGACGTTCCTCGGCTACCGGGCTCTCCGCGAGCTCATGCGCGGCTGATCGGGGCGGGCAGATACCACCCCCCGCCCGCCCACCTGGGTCGGGTGGATCAGAACTCGGTGATCTCCAAGGTGTCGAGCTGGAGCTGCTTGTACTCCGCCGAGTTCGTGATCGGTAACAACGCCATGAGCTTTGCCATGTTGCCGCTCACCTTCACGCGACCCTGCATGAAGGCGGCGTTGGCATCGAGCTCGTTCTTCTGGATGCGCATGGCGTCCTCGTAGCTCTCGGTGAGAGTCACCTCGGCGTCGGGCAGCTCGCCGAGCCGTGACTCGAGGAGCTTCCCGTTCTCGAGCACCCAGTAGTAGCGGATGTCGCCTTCGGGCCCGCCGGTGATCACATACTGCAGTCTCGCGGAAGCTCCCGGGCGCTCCGGTTGTCCCTCGGCAAGCTTTCTTCCCTCGTCGAGCCACTCCTGAGTCAGCCACTTGGCCATGTCGTCCTCCTCAGTGCGCCGGTGGCGTCTCCGCCGGCACCGCGTGCCTACATCCTTGCCGCGGGCGGATGCTACCGGCTCGCCGGATGGCGCACGCCTGCGAACAGATCGTCCTCGGGAAGCTCCGTCTCTACGAGGCTGCGCGCCAGGACGTAGTCGTCCTGGGGATGGATGGTCATCATGATCTCCGGGGGCAGCCCGAACCAGTATTTCGATTTCGGGTCGACCTGTGTGGCGTGTGCGAGCAGAGCCAGTCGGCGAATGTCCTCGAAGCCCGTCAGGTCGATCGAGGTCGTGATCTTGTCGTCGTCACCGGGACGGTCCAGCCAGCTCTCGTCGAAGGGCGACTCCATGCCCAACTCGAGGAACTTCGCGTGCGTTTTCAGGATCCGCGCCCTCGACCAGACCGAGTAGTAGAGCTTCAACGGCTGGAAAGGCTCCCCGGCAGCCGGGAAGGCCCTCGCATCGCCTGAGGCGTCGAAGGCCGCCACCGAGATGTCGTGCACCCGGATGTGGTCCGGATGGGGGTAGTGCTCGTGGTCGTCGCCGTAGGTGATGACGACCTGGGGGCGCACCCTGCGGATCTCGGCGACGAGGCGCTCCAAGGTCTCGGCGAGCGGGTGGGCCGCGAAGGCGCGCGGATCGGAGTTCGCCTTCGAGCCCGGCATGCCCGAGTCGCGGTAGCCGAGGAGGACCACTTCGTCGTAGCCGATAATCTCTGCGGCTTGGTCGAGCTCCCGGCGGCGGACCCCGGCGATGTCGGCACGCACCTCGGGGGTGTCCATGATCGGGTTGAGGATGTCGCCCTCCTCGCCACCGGTACAGGTCACAAGAACCGTGTGAACACCTGCGGCGTGATATTTCGCGATGGTCCCGGCACCCTTGGACGCCTCGTCGTCGGGATGCGCGTGCACGGTCAGTATGCAGAGCTGGTCGTCCATGGCTGGCAACGCTAGTGGCGCGGTGAGCCGGAGCCTCCGGCCCGCCTATGCTGGAGCAAGACCGTCAAGGGAGCGCAAATGGGTGTAATGAAGCGCCTGACGAACATCGTCCAGGCGAAGGCAAACAAGGTCCTCGACAAGGCGGAGGACCCCCGCGAAACGCTCGATCTCTCCTATGAGAAGCAGATCGAGCAGCTGCAGCAGGTAAAGCGCGGGCTGGCCGATGTCGCGACGGCCAAGAAGCGCATCGAGCTGCAGGCCCAACAATTGCAGCAGGCTGCCGCCAAGCTGCAGGACCAGGCACGCCAGGCACTGGCGCAGAACCGCGAGGACCTGGCCACCCAGGCCCTCACCCGGCGGTCAGGGATCGCCACACAGCTCGAGGGCCTCAAGACCCAGCACGAGCAGCTCGCACAACAGCAGGAGCGCCTCGAGGCGACCACCCAGCAGCTCCAGGCACGTGTCGAGGCCTTCCGCACCCAGAAGGAGACCCTGAAGGCCTCCTATACGGCGGCTCAGGCACAGACCCGCATCGGCGAAGCAGTCTCGGGGATCTCGGAGTCGATGAGCGACACCGGCCTCGCCATGCAGCGCGCCCAGGACAAGATCGCCCAGATGCAGGCGCGGGCGGGCGCAGTCGACGAGCTCCTCGCGTCGGGGACCCTCACGGACCTGTCCGGGTCGTCGGACCCGATCCAGGCAGAGCTCGACAAGGCGTCTGCCTCCGGTGACGTGCAGCTCCAGCTCGCGCAGATGAAGGCCGAGCTCAATCCGCCGGCGGCCGCGCCAAGCGGCGAGCTGGGCGCCGGCAACGCGGGCGCCGACGAGCCTGTCGACGGTGAGCTCGTGCACGACGAGCCGGCGGCGGCAGCGTCCAAGACACCGGCCGACCCGTTCACCCTCCACGATGCGGGAGGTGCGTCATGATCGTGCGCATTCTCGGAGAAGGCCAGTACGAGCTCCAGGACAGCCAGGTCGCCGCGATGGAGGAGCTCGACAAGAAACTGGTTGCGGCCCTCGATTCCAATGACGAGACCAGTTTCCGCGACGCGCTCACACGGCTGGTCCAAAGCGTGCGATCGGAGGGCAAGCCCGTTCCCCCAGATCGTTTCGTGCCCTCAGGGCTGACGCTGCCGCACGAGACAGCGTCTCTCGCCGAGCTGCGCGAGCTGCTGGCTTCCGAGGACGTCGGGGAGTCCTGAGCCCATTGTCACCCCGTACTCGCTTTCCCGTGGACCACGGGCTCACGGCCCGCATGATGTCGACGGTCTTCCTCCTTGGGCTTCTTTACGCCCTGTTCGTCACGGTGCTGTTCCTGGTAGGGGTCAAGCTCGTCTTCATCATCGTCATCGCGCTCGTCGTGCTCTTCGTGCAGTACTTCTACTCGGACCGGATCGCGTTGTATTCGATGAAGGGCAAGATGGTCACCCGGGAACAGGCGCCTCAGCTTCACGGCGTCGTCGACCGCCTGTGCGCCATGGCCGACATGCCCAAGCCACAGGTGGCGATCGCCGATGTCGACATGCCGAACGCCTTCGCGACCGGTCGCGACCAGAAGCACGCCGTCGTCTGCGTCACGACCGGCATCCTGCGGCGCCTGAACGAGCCCGAGCTGGAGGCCGTTCTGGCACACGAGCTGTCGCATGTCGCCCACCGTGACGTCGCCGTGATGACCATCGCCAGCTTCCTCGGGATCCTGGCCGGCTTGCTCACCCGCGTGCTCCTCTACGCCGGGTTGTTCGGCGGCTTCGGAGGCGGAGGGGGCAACAGGGGCCGGGGCGGCGGGGGCGGGAACGCGGGTGGCCAGCTGGCCATCCTCGAACTCGGGATGCTCCTGTTCTCAGCTGTGATCTACGCCATCAGCTTCCTGCTCATCAGGACCCTCTCGCGCTACAGGGAGCTGGCGGCCGACCGGTCAGGGGCGATCCTCATCGGCCAGCCCCGGCTCCTCGCCCAGGCCCTGGTCAAAGTGACCGGGGAGATGTCCCGCATCCCGACGCGCGACCTCCGCTCGGCGGAGCACTTCAACGCCTTCTTCTTCGCCCCCGCCTTCGCCAAGGGCGTCAGCCTCTCGACGCTGTTCTCCACCCACCCCACCCTCGAGCGCCGCCTGCAGCAGCTGACCGAGCTGGAAGCCCAGATGGGGCGCGCCGCGTGAAGCTGTTCGACGTGCTCCTGGGCCGGACCAAGCCCGCCCAGCCCAACCTGGACCACCTTTTCGGGCTCCCCGGTGCTCAGATCACCCTCGAGGCCTCGATGGGGCTGCGGCCCACGGGCAAGGCGGGGGTCTGTTTCAAGCCGGCCACGGGACAGCAGTTCGCCGAGACCGCCTCCGAGGTCGAGCAGCTGCTCGACCTCGGCGACAACGTCAAGATCCACGAGGAGTCCGACTCCTATGGCTACCGGTGGGTCGTGATCGAGGATGATGACTTCGGCGACCTGATCAACCAGGTCCATGTCGTCAACACGACGCTCGAGGAGCACGGCTGGGGTCCGCAACTGCTCTGCTCGGTCTTCGGTTTCGCCCCGATCCCGGGGGGCGCAGCCGATCCCGGCGCCGCGACCGGGGCGCCGAAGGTGGCAGGCACGTACCTCGTCTACCTCTACAAGCGAGGCACCTTCTACCCGTTCGTACCGCTGCCGGCGGCAGAAAAGCGCGACACGGACCGCGAGCGCCTGCTGAATGTCACCCTGGCCCAGGACCTCTCGATGGAACCAGACCTCGAGCGCTGGTTCCCTCTCTGGGGTCTGCCCGTCCACTGAGAGGCGCGGCCGGCACCGGCCCGTGGTAGCCACCCTGTGGTGGGCGAGCTCACGGCAATCCGCGCTGAAGGCTCAGATGTCGATGTCCACGAGAACCGGCGCGTGGTCCGACGGGGGCCTTTCGCCCCCCATGCCCTTTCTCGCCTCCCGATCGACGAGCGCATAGCGGACCCGCCCGGCGAGCGCGCGGGAGATGAGCACCAGGTCGATACGCATACCGCGACCCTTGTGGAAGTCGCCTGCGCGGTAGTCCCACCAGGAGTAGAGCCCGTCGACGTCGGGATAGACGGTCCGGAAGGCGTCGACGAGCCCCCAGGACTCGAGCTCGCGGAGTGCCGCGCGCTCGGGCTCACTCACGTGTGTCGCCCCGAGGAACTGCGAAATGTCCCACACGTCTCGGTCCTCCGGCGCGACGTTGAAGTCACCGCAGACCACGACCGCCTGGTCCGCCGTCGTGGTCGCCGCGAGGTCATCGCGAAGCCGTCCTAGCCAGGAAAGCTTGAGTTCGTACTGTTCGCTGCCCACTGCGCGGCCGTTCGGCACATAGACGCTCGTGACCTGAACACCGGCGCAGCCCGCGGTGAGGATGCGGCACTCCTCGATCGCCTCGGGCAGCTCACCAGCAAAGCCGGCCCGCGGATTTTCGAGCCCCACCTTCGACAAGATGGCGACCCCGTTCCATCGCCCGTTGCCGTGGTGGGCGGACTCGTAGCCGAGCGCCGCGAACGTCATCTTGGGAAAAGCGGCGTCGGACATCTTGGTCTCCTGCAGGCAGACGACGTCAGGCCCAGCGTAGGAGAGCCACTCCTCGAGCTTGCCGAGACGTGCCTTGAGCGAGTTGACATTCCAGGTCGCGATTCGCATCCTCAAAGCGTCGCCGCTCCGCGTCCGGGACGCAACGGCGCTCGGCGCAACGGTGCTCGGACCCGGTTCCGCGGGCGGCTCAGGCGAGCGTCGCTCGAACGGCTGGAATCAAGGGATGGACGGACAATTGATGGCTTGGGCGCCCGAAACGACCGGGAAGTTGGCACTGTTGACGGTGCCGCACACGACAAAGCCGACGACGTCCCACACGGTGTCGGTCGCCTGGAGCAGGTGGGGAGGGTTCAGGTACGAGAGCCGGAGGTCGTAGGAGAGCACCTGGTTGTAGCCAATACCACTTGATGTGCCATTGAAGCCGGGGTAGTAGTTGATGTTCGTCCCGTTCTCGTACAGATTGCCGAGAACGGGGCCTTGTTCAAAGGTCGGCACGTAGGTCGACCCGTTCAAGGTCACAATCGCGGCATCAACGACGACGCCGTCTGGCAGGCTGCTGTTCCCCAAGTTGCCGATCAGACACGACCACGGCACTACGTTCGAGATACCTGGGTTCGACTCGGTCCCGTCGTCGTTGCAGTACGTGTTGTAGAGGCCGTCGAGGCCTGGCGGGTGGGCGATCAGGAAGTCATCATTCGCGAGCAGGCCGAGGACATCGTTGGAGGAGGAACTGGAGTTGCAGGCGGCCACCGAAGACGGAACGACGTCAGTCGCGCCCCCTGACCCGTCGGCGCATTCGTAGGTGAGGTCGCGCGACTGAATGATGTCGGCAGAAGTGGCGAGCGTCACCTGGCCCTGCAGCTCGCCCTCGATGATGGCGTCTCCCTCGGTGCACTGGGGCGAGTTGGAGGGGAGGTTGTAGTAGTACGGGTTGATGCAAGTCGCACCGGATGGGTACACGACGCTCGCGTCACCAATAGCACTCACCGTTGGTGTCTGGTTGCCGCAGTTCGTGCAGCCTGTACCGGGCGCCTGTTCCGACTGGACGTAGATGACACCGCTCTGGTTGAGGGAGGGGTTGCTCGAAGGTACTGGCAGACCCGTCTGCCAGGGATTGGCGGTGGAAAAAGTGCCACAATCGGCCGCCGTTCCTGAACTGAGGTGCGGCTCCGTATTCTCCGTCAGGGGGCTCCAGACGTTCATCGTGCCGCCCTTTACGAACTCGATCATCGTAGGGCCCGTGTAGAGGCAGCCGTTCATCTTGGTCCCGTCGACATAGGAGATGAGGCCAGCTGTCGTGGAGGGTAGGTGCTGCGACCCGCCGAGCGTTGCGGCCGCTGGCGTCACGCCAGCTCCCCAAATGGGTTTGCTGCCAGCACACTGTCCGTAGAAGTAATCGTCGACAAAGCCCTGCGGGATGTACTGGCCGCTACCGTTGACCCCGGCACCCGCCCAGTTGTCCTGGTAGGTCATGTTGCTCGGAGCACCCGACACAAGTGGTGGCGAGCCGTTGAACAAAGGGTCGCCGCAGAGCCAGAACTGGTCGTTCGTGTAAGCGACGCCGTTGAAGGTCACCGAGCCGTCGTAGATGCCGACGCCGTAGGTCGAACAGGGATTGCCGCCGCCCGGGATCTGTATCGTCACTCCCGCGTTAGGCCAGCCCGGGTTGTTGGGCACGTTGTAGATGATGGTCTGTGAGTCGTAGTAGGGCCCGTAGTACGGGTTCGAGGGACGCGCTATCTCTGTGTCGCCGTTGGCATGAGGGTTCGTGATCGTCCCGAGCGAGTCGATGAAGGTGTTCTCGTCATATGTGTGGTACTTGCAGAGCGCATCGCTCAGCAGCATCGGCCCGTAGGTCGTGGTGACGCCGCTCTGGTTGGTGTAGTTGTACTCGACTTCCACCTGGTTCAAAGGCACATTGGTCGCCGACCCAACGGACGCGTTCCCAAGCACGCCCGGTTCGTTCGGGTCGGAAAGCTCGTACTCGGAGTAGTAGGAGTCGGTGAGAATGCCCGACAGCTTGAAGCTCACCAGCAGTGACCGGTACGCGTAGACACCGGGCACCCCGGCCCGGCCTGTCACCTCGAGGAGCATCTGGCCCGCGCTGCCGCCCGTCTGCAGCGCCAAGCGGCTCGGGTCCGGCACGTAGTGGAAGGACTCGTCGGTTGAGCCGATCTGCTTCCACCCGGTGAGCGCCACGTCGCTGCCCGGGTTGTCGTAGTTGTGGGCGTAGTACGCCGGCACGTTGTCGAGGTAGTTGCGGTACTCCTGTATGCCCGCTTCGGCTGCCGCCAGGGCCGCCTCGCTGGAGCTGGACAGGTTCGTCGCCGTCATCTCGTTGCGGACCTGTGTCGCGAGGACCGGAACGAGGATCGAGAGGAGCAGCACGAGAAGCAGCGCTATGACGAGTGCCTGCCCGGACTCGTCGCGTGCGAGCTCGCGGCGCCGGGCGACTCCGGTTGCCATTAAGCAACGCAGCTTGCGCAATGGTCCCCCGTTCTTGCTTGGCGCGGACATCAGCGTCATCTCCTCAGTTCGGGCACGGCGCGGTCGTTGTCGTCGTGGTCGTCGACGTGGTCGCGCTCGACGCCATCGCCGAGCCGCGCAGGTAGACGATCGTGTCCAGGGTCGTCGGCTGGTCGGCTGCGTATCCCTCGGTCGGCACCTGGGGTCCCGCCAGGAATGTGATGTGGACGCCTACAGCCGCGATGTTGTTGACGGCGCAGGCCGGTACATAGGGCGACTGGTCCGGGAGCGGCGTGAGCGTCGAGTTGTTCCAATAGTAGTAAGTGAAGACCGGGCTGGTCTGGGAGCTAAGTGCGTAGTACGTCGCAACCGTCCGGGGTTGTGGTATCGGCAACACGTGTGTGCAACTCGACGCCGGGGTGTACGCGGTCGGCATGTCAACCGCCGGGGTGATCTGCGACCAGGGCGCGGGCGGGACCGTCTGGCCGTTCGCCGGGCCCGCCGACTGCACGTCGAAGGTGATGTCGAACTGCGCGTCGGCGTGCAAGGCGCCGGCGGGCTTGAACCACAGAGCGTCGAGATTCGTACAGTTCGAGTTGTAGGTCGTCGTGCTGAAGCCTTCAGACGTGATTGCGTCGAGCTCGGTTGCGGACGGGCCGACCTGGGTCCCCGAGTTGTTGTAAACCGCGAGCACCTGGCTGGCACCGCGCAGGTACTGGATCAGCGTCTGTTGGGCCTCGGTCTCCTCCTGGATTCCCACGACGGAGTCCTGGGTGTTCGTCGTCTGCTGGTTGAACGAGATGAAAAGTGAGGTGACGATCGTGAAGACGACTGCCAGGATGGCAAGGACGGTGATGAGCTCGAGGGCGGTGAAGCCGGCCTGCGAAACCGCCGGATCCCGGTGCGCCACCGAAGGCCACCTCCTCGCGGCAGCTCTTTGCAAGCCTTTCATGACGCCGTCACCGCGAGGCTCGCCCCATTGCATCCCGAAGGTGGGCTCGACTCGACAACGGTGTCAGCGCACACTCCCGACGTCGTCACCCACACATAGGCGGGCGAGACGTTGGGCGTGCCACTCCCATCGTGGTACAAGGTGTACTCCCCAAGCGGCATGCTCGTGTCCCAGACGCCCGGAGAAGTGGAATCGAGGTTCATCAACTGGCCGCCTCCTGAGTCCTTGGCTGTAATCGAGCTCGCCGCTCCCGTGACCGTGAGGTCGAGGGGGTAGACCCGCAGATATACCGACACAGGCCCGCCGGCGGTGTTGACGGGACAGGAGCCCGCGGTTGCGCTGTAAGCCTGGTCGCCTGTCCACAGACTCGTCACACCCGACCATGGGAACAGCAGAAGCGGAGTTGTTGGCGTGGTGTCGAAAGCGGCCCACGTCTTCGTGGGGTAGTAGGTCGCAAGGAACGAGTTGTTGACCGAAACCGGGATACCGTTGCTCGGAAGTGGCGCCGCGAGCGTCGACGACGTCGTGCAGCTGCCGCCGGCGCCGGTGTAGTAGCCGATGGTCAGCGGACTACCCGTGTCGATCGTCACGTTGACCGCTGTTGGGACGCCGGGCTCCAGCGAGTTGATGGGCACCGTGAGGGCACCGCCCGGGTTGGAGTCCGCTTGCTCGTTGCCCGCTACGAGCGGTGGCGGCCCGGTGTTGCCGGCGAACGAGATCGTGTAGTTGTACGAGCCGTCCGCGTCGCTGTAGGCGTCGACGTTCTGAAAAATGATGCAACCGTCACTCACCTGTGTCGAAGTAGCGGCCGTGGTCGCGGTCTCGGTCGTGAAAGTGCCCGTCGGCACCGCCGGCGCAGCGCCCGAGCCTTGCCAGTGGGCGGTAATGGTCGCAGTCACGGGATCGGACAGGAAAGGGTTCGTCCCGTCGTAGGTGAGCCGAACGGCCACCTCGCCTGCGAACTGCTGGACCGCGCCCGCCTGGGCGGGGGCGATCTCGGTCGTCTGCACGACCGGCGCAGCGCCGTCCATCTTGGGCCAAGTTACGACTGCGGTCACGAACCAGATCTGTTGGGCCACATCGGCCCCTGAGACACAGATCGACTGATTGGTGCCCTGGGTGATGACGGTCCAGCTGGTCTTGATCTTGAAATCAGTGACGCGGCGAACCTGCTTCGGCAACCGAGTAGGTCGTAGTGGAGGTGCCCGTCGGCAACACCCCTTGCGCAGCCTCGAGCTGAAGTGTCTCGAGCTGCTTGGTGGCGACGTTGATCGCTTCGGCGTGCAGGTGCGTGGCGGCGACAGCCTTCTGGGCTTGGATGATGAAGACGGCCGTCGGGATGAGGACAATGATGATGACCACGACCGCGACGAGGAGCTCGATCAGCGTGACTCCTTCGTCGCCCCGCGTGCAGGTATCCCCTGGTCCCCTCCCTTGCCCCCTCCTCGGTGCTGCTCGGTCCGTCCCTCGCCGCATGACCGTTGCCCCTTCTTGACCCAGGCGACCTCTGGTTTCCGCGAAACCCCACACGGCACCGATGAGGCGCTCGCTCAGCGTTGTGAGTTTACCATTTTTTTGCCAAATCGCGCGCCAAGCGCCCGATCCCTCACTCTAGGTGCTCCGCGACGGCGCCACGCGGCGCCAACACGAACAGCAGCTCGGCCTCGCACGCGACCTGACCGCCGACGCTCGCAACACCGCGCCCTCGCCCCGAGCGTGCCGACAGGCGCGCGATCGAGACGTCGAGGTCCAATGTGTCGCCCGGCAGGACCTGGCGCCTGAAGCGTGCCTCGTCGATACCCCCGAACAACGGCAGCCGGTCTTGGTAACGCGCGTCGGCGAGCACCGTCGCGGCTGCGAGCTGCGCCAGGGCCTCCACCATCAAGACACCGGGCAGAACCGGGTTGCCGGGGAAGTGGCCTGCAAAGAACTCCTCGTCTCCCGTGAGGTGCCAGCGGCCACGCGCGGAGGTCGCCGGGACCAGCTCGACGATCTCAGAGACGAGGAGAAACGGAGCCCTGTGAGGGATGAGCCCTTCGATCGAGATCTTCGTCACTCCGCAACGCTACCGGGATCGCCCTGGCCGCGACGAGATAGCCGCTGTTGTCAAGGCTCAGCGCGTTCCTCGGCGGTTGCGACCCGCGGCCTTCTGTTCCGTGCGGTCCGCGTTCGCCGTCGTCCGGGGGGACCTGCGCGCCCGCGGCTCGGCACCGGCGGGTGAGGGCACGGGTGCTGGTGTCGCCGAGTCCACTAACGGCCGTACCGGCTGACGCGCCCCAGATGCCCTGCGGGCGCGTAGTGCGGTCCCGGTCGCCGGTGGCTCCGCCACGGGCCTGGACATCGGCGCACGCTTCGCGGGTGATGGCCGCTTCGCCGGCGGCGCCTTCTTGGCTGCCACCATTTGAGCCTCGGCTGGCTTTTTTCGTGCTGGCGGTGCGACCGAGACCTTCGAAGCCGGCCGCTTCGCCGGCGGCGCCTTCCTCACGGCCTGTCTCGCCGGTGCCGTCTTCTCCGTCGACGCCGCCTTCTGCACTGGCACCTTCTTGGCCGCACTCTTCGATGTCGCGGTCTTCTTCGCCGCCGCCTTCTCCGTTACCGCCGTCTTGGCGGCCCGCCCTGGCTTGGCTGGTGGCGTTGGCTTTGCTGCCGGCGTTGCCCCTACCGGCGCAGCCGTCTTCGCCGCTGCCGTCCTCTTCGCCGTCTTCTGCACCGCGGGCGCCTTTTCTGCCGGCTTCGAGGCCTGCGGGCCCGGGACTTCCGGACGCTTGCGCGACGGCCGAGCGAGACGGACCTCCGCCGCCACGGTCTCTTCGCGGGGGTGACCCGACACGTGCGCGATTCCCGGCAGTGCGAGCTCGGCGCCACGCCGTTGCGGGTCCAGGGCTGTCAGCACGAACATCCCGCGTTGGTGGCGCTTCAGAACCTCCCGGGCGCTTCGCGGAGCCGGATCGCCCAGATTGGCAAGCGGGATGTAACAGCGCATCTCGCCGACGCGCACGACCGCGCCATGGGAGGTGTAACCCTCGACCTCGCCCTCGACTTGTTCGCCGAGGGGGTGTTCGGCGATGAAGCGTATGAAGGCCAGAGGGTCGTTCACCGCGAGTGGGGTCGGCTTGCCTCCGTCCCGGAACCCGACTTCTGCGCGTGCGGGCTCAGGCTCCACGCCGGCCTTGCGGCTCCTCGAGCGCGCTCGTGAGGACGCCGCGGCCGACGACTGACCGGCGGGTTCGATGACTTCCTTGGTCGCTACGGCGATCGCCTTTGTGACGCGCTTCTTGGCCTGCACCGTCTCCCGCACAGCTTGGTGGCTCCGGGGGCCGCGGACCGGTTGGCGAGGACTGAAGATCCATCCGATGCCTGGCACGGGGGTGCCGCCGAGAAGGCGGCCCCGTTCGAACAACCAGGGATGCTCGCCGTGGAACTCCTGGAACGAGTCGTTCGACAGCACTGTCGCATCGACTTTCTCGGCAACACGCAGCAAGAACGCGTCTCCGCGCCCGATTGCCCCGGCAGGTGGGTGGACGTACTCGCCGCGTAACGCGGCCTCCTCGAAACGCCGCAGCTCGGAGGGATCGATCCTGTGCGCGAAGGTGGCGTCGACGATGACTGTGATCTCGGCGTTCGGGTGGTCACGCCGGAGCTCGGCGACGGCTTCTTCCAGCTGTTTCAGGCTCGGCAGGGAGCGCCCCTCGGTGGCGATATTGGATCCGTCGACGACGATGTGCTCAATGGGCATGTCCGTGTAGTCAAGCACCACTCACCACTGTCAGCCCGCCATCTGCCCCGGCCGGTGACAGTGATACCCGCAGCCAGCAGAATCAGGGCCGTCTCGGCACTAGCGTGTGGGCGTGAGGATCGATGTACCGGCACCGGTTGTGCCAACAACCGGGACGGCCGTCGGAGTGCCCCGGTGAGCACGACGCGAGCTGTGGTACGCGGAGTGGAGCCGGGCAACGACGTGCGCTGCGTGCGCTGCGGCAAACAGATCAAGTTCGCGGCGCGCACGCATCCACGCCAGGTGATCGCCAACGTCTATCTCGAGGGCGCGTGGAACCGGGTCGACCACTTCCACGAGGAGTGCTACCTCGACGCGGGCGAGCCCTATGGACCGATCGACAGCCTCGGTGGCCCGTTCACAGCCTGACCACCACCTCGCGGGGCCCGGCTCGGCGGTGACCAGGCCCGATACGCCCACTTACTGGAGCGTTCTCAGGTGAGGATCGTCGTGACCGGCGCCAGCGGCTTCATTGGGGGCGCCCTCGTGCGGGCGCTTCGTGGGCGAGGTGACGAGGTGTACCCGGTCGTCCGCCGTCCCCCGGCGACCGGTGAGCTGGGCATCGACCTGTCCCGGCGGGACATCGACACATCGCGGGTTCCCGGTGGGAACCTCGAAGGGATCGACGCCGCCGTGCACTTGGCCGGTGCTCCGATCACGACGCGGTGGAACGCGAAGCGCCTGGAGGAGATTCGTTCGAGCCGCATCGCCGTCGGCAACCTGCTTGCCCGGTCGCTCGCCTCACTGGAGCGTCCACCCGAGGTGCTCGTCTCGGGTTCTGCTGTCGGCTTCTACGGCGACCGCGGGGACGAGGTACTCGACGAGACGAGTTCCCAAGGCAGCGGCGTGCTGGCCGATATATGCCGCTCCTGGGAGCAGAGCACTTCGCCCGCGACCGATCGCGGGATCCGGGTGGTCACAATCCGCACGGGCATCGTGCTCGGGGGCACTGGAAGCGCAAACGGGGGGATCCTTCGTGCCGAGGTCCCCCTCTTCAGGCTCGGGCTCGGCGCTCGGCTCGGCGACGGCAGCCAGTGGACGAGCTGGGTCTCTCTCGACGACGAGATCGCGGCGATCCTGCGCGCGATCGACGACACTCAGCTCTCCGGACCCGTCAACGCGACAGCCCCCAACCCCGTGCGCAACGCGGAGCTGACCGACGCCATCGCTCACGCGCTCGGGCGGCGGAGCAGGCTCGCCGTGCCCGCCCCGATCCTGCGACTGGCCCTCGGGCGCGGGGCCGCCGACGAGCTACTGCTGGCGAGCCAGAAGGTGCTGCCGAAGAGGCTGACCGATGCCGGTTTCGTCCATACCCACGCTGAGCTCGCCGGCGCCTTGTCGGCCGCGTTCGCGCCGCCGCGCCCATTCTGAGCACGAGCCGAGCTGTCCGAAGCGGGGCTTCGCCGCGACCCACCCCGGGCTCGGCGGCCCCGTGGGGTTCAGTCCAGATTGGCGCCGTAACGACGGACGTGGTCGTTCACGGCGTAGTACGCGTCGATGGACTCGCCCGCGTCACCCCAGAAGCCTTCCTGAACGTCGTAGTCGATGAGGCCCAAGGCGACGTAGTGGTTGTTCACGTCGGTGATCTCGAGCTCACCACGCCCCGATGGCCGCAGCGTGCGGATCACGTCGAAGACCCCGGAGTCGTAGAGGTAGACCCCGGTGACGCAGTAGGTGCTCGGAGGGTCGTCAGGCTTCTCGACGATCCGCACGATCCTCCCCGACTCGTCCAGCTCGGGCACGCCGAGATGGCGCAGGTGAGCCGGGTCCTTGACCTCGGCCAGCAGCAGGCGGGCCCCTTCCGGGCGTTCGCCGAACCGCCGCACCGAAGACACGAACGATCGGCCGAAGATGTTGTCGGCCAGCATCACGACAGCCGCCTCGTCGCCGACGAACTGTGCCGCCAGCCCGAGCGCCTCCGCGATGCCTCCCGCCCGCTCCTGGTAGGCGTAGAGAAGGCGCTCCACGCCGAATTCGTGGCCGTTCGACAGGAGCCGCAGGAACTCGCCTGCGTGCGTGCCGCCGGTGACGACCATGATCTCGGACACCCCGGCCTTCACGAGCGCCTCGATCCCGTAGCTGATCATGGGCCGGTCACCGATCGGCAACAGGTGCTTGTTGGTGATCCGGGTAAGAGGATGAAGCCGGCTGCCCGTGCCGCCGGCGAGGATCACGCCCCTCATGGTTTCACGTAGTCCACGGTGACCGACGGGTATAGCAGGACGCCGTCGGTGAGGTCCGTCGCGCGGTAGATGACTTTCTCAATCGTGGTATCGCTCACTTCGAAGATCGCCACTCCCTTCAGGTTTGTGGTGCCGGACCTTGGCCTGATCTTCGTTCTCATCGCGACCGGGGGTTCCGTCGTGGCAACGAGCCATACGCGCTTGGATGCGACAGGCAGGCCGAACCTGGTGCGCAACGTGACTGTGATCGTGGAGAACGCCGCCCTGACGGCGGTGACAGTGTGCTCCGAGGCCGTGATCGAGGACTTCGTCGGCGAGGCGTACTGCACTCCCCCGCTCGCGGGCAGCGCGCACAACCGGGTGACGAGGCCGCCGCCGGAGGGACTGGCGGCGTCAGGGCTCCCGAGGCCTGACGCGAGGTCATACCCGACCGTAGCCGGGTAGCGCCACCAGTTGGCAATCGACGGCAGGTGGTTGTCCCCTCTCGTCACGTCGTTGAGCGCGCTCGCGTACCCGCCGGACCCGGCGATCGAGTACAAAGCCGGGTTCAGGAACCCGACAGGATGGGCGTTGCATGTCGGCCAGGCATCTGTGAGCGCGACCAGCGCCGCCCACAGCGGCGCCGCCAGGCTGGTTCCCCCCACCGACGTCCAGCCACCCGAGGAGCCCCAGTCGATGACGAGGCCCGTGTTCGGGTCGGCATCCGCCGAGACGTCGGGGACCTCGCGGCAGTAGCCGGTCGGTGCGCCGCACGGCCCGGGGGAGGAGTACGGCTTGATCACCCCGAGCGACGCCGGAGCGTCCGACTGGTAAGCAGGCATCGCCCAATTGGATGAGATGCCCCCGCCACTGGCCCCGTCGGCGTTGTTCCAGACGCTCTCCGTCGGCGGCGGGCCGAGCGCAGTCAATGCCGTGCCGCCGACGCTTGTCACATACGGCTGGCTGCCGGGGTCGTCGACGGTGGAAACGGGGGACTGGTTTCCGGTCGGGGCACCACAGTCGGTCGAGCCGTCGTCCCCGGAGGCGGCCACGACGCTCTGGCCTTGGGCCGCGGCCTCCTCGAACAGGTTGGCTTCGATCGCCGCCACCTCGGGCCCACCGTCTTGCGGCTCGCAGTTGCCCCACGACGTCGTGATCACCTGGGCATGGTCCTGGGCGATGATGGCGCTGTAAACGTCGAGCGGGCCGGTGCTGCCGTTGTTGGGCCCCTCGTACACGTCGAGCGTCGCGCGGGGCGCGAAGCTGCTCACGTCCTCGACATCGAGCGTCGACTCGACGTCGCTCGGGACCTCGTCGCCCGCGCCGTCGACATAGCGGATGTGCCGCGCCGACGCCATGGCGGCGGCCTGATCCGGGAAGTAGCACTCGTCGTAGGTTTGGACGTCCGACTCGCTGAACGGCTCGAGCTCGAAGATTGCGATCGTCTCGCCGACCCCGAAGTCGCCGGCCGCGTAGAGACCGGTGAAGCCGTACGCGGACGCCAGCTGGTCGGCGGTGTAGGCACCGGAAGCCGAGGCGACGGCGGCCGCACTCGGGCAGGGTTGTGGTCCGCCCGTCTCAGGTGCGCGCGCCCGGAGAGGACTGCGCACGCGTGCGCCCGTGCGCGGACCGGGGCGCGCGAGACCCACGGGGTAAGAGGGCGCCCAGTCGCTCAGGCCCACGACCGCCTGGATGCCGCCGGCGAGAGCCCTCGGGATCCGCGGCGCGGACAGGTTCGCGTACACGACCGCCCCGGACGCAAGGCGATAGCGCGCGATCGTCGTGGCAAAGGCGCGCTCGGCGGTCGTGACCGTGGCGGAGGCCTTGATCAACAGACGGTTGCCGGCGAGTGGGCCGACTTCGAGGCCGAGCCTGCGCAGCGCCGTGGTCGTCGAACGCACGGTCGCCGCCGTGGCGCCGAACCTCTCCCCGAAGGCGCCCGGGCGGAGATACCGGCGGAACTCCGCAGAACCCGGGGTCGAGACCGCGCGGGCGAATCCTGCCAGTGCGGCCGGGTCACGGGGGCGCAGCGCCACGTCGAGCTCCACCTGCTCCGATCCCGGTGCCGGGCCGAGAAAGGCAGCTCCGCCCGGCACTCGGGGCGCGGAGCCGAGGCGCACAAACCGGCCGAGGACCCGGGGCGGTCCCGTCGTCCCGAGCGATGCTGTCGCCGAAGCTCCGAGGGTGGCAGATCCCGCCAGCCCGGCCAGGCACGCCGCGACGCCCACGGCGAAGTGCAGGCCGCGTCCGTGCCCGCGGCCCCGCCGACAGGACGCCGCGCGCGCCGCTTTGTGCCCTTCGTGCATCTACAGGTCTCTCTTCGGTGGCGGCCCGTGTCGCTGAGAGCGTAGTGGCAGGCCCGTCACGGGAGGAATACGGGCCGCCCCCGTTTGCGACGGGGAGGCGCCGGCCAGCGTGGGACGCCGCAACGAAAGCATCCTGGCCTTCGGGGTCACGAGCCTACCGAACGTGGCTTCGAACCCCGGTCTTCGCCTGGGGCCAGCGGGGGCTTTTCAGACGTCGAGGAAGCGTCTCACAGCGACAGCCGAGCCGACGGCACCGATCAGCGCGCCCATGACCACGACCAGGATCTCGGTGATGATCACGTCGTGGCCGGGCACGATGGCCGAGGAGAACTCCCGAAAGTGCCTGATCAGCGTTCGAATGCCGAGATCGCCGAGCAGCACGATGCCGGCGGCCACCATCGCGCCGATCAGCCCCTGCACAAGGCCCTCCACCATGAACGGCAGGCGGATGAACCAGCTCGTCGCCCCGACGAGGCGCATGACACCGACCTCGCGCCTGCGGGAGAAGATCGCCATGCGGATGGCGTTCAGGATCAGCACCAATGCGGAGATCAAGAGGACGAGCGCGATCACGAGGAGAACCGTCTGCAAGACGTTGCTCACCGCGGTCAAGGTGTGCGCGGCCTGGGACGGGTAGGTGATCTGGAAGACACCCGGAACGTGCTGGAGAAGGCTTGCGACCGCGGCCGCGCCCCGGGGTTGGTCAGGGTGCACTGGAACACCGGGGGTGTCGTCTGCACGTTCAGCACGCTGCAGACGGTCTGGCCGCTGATCCGGCACGCCAGCTTGTAGGACTGCTCGTGGTCGAGGTAGACGATCTTTCGGATCTGGGGCGTCTGGCTGATCGTGGAGCGCAGCGCCGTCACTTCGGCCGCCGATGCGCTCGGCTGCACGAACACCTGCAGGTCCACGTTCTGGTTCAGCTGCACGAGCTCGTTGTTCACGGCTTGGCGCATCAGAAGGGCCGTGCCGACGAGGGAGAGCGAAACGGCAACGGTGAGGATCGCCGCAATTGCCATCAACCGGTTCCGCCACAGGTTGGTGGCGGTCTCGCGGGCGACGTAACCAGCCGAGATGGGCATCAGCGGCGCCCCCGGCGCGCCCGGACGGTTTCTTGACGACTCGTGACCGGCTCGCCCGGATCGTCCGGATCCAGGTCCGCGGAGCCCGCCCGCAGGGCCGAAACTGCCACGACCGGGACTCCCCGCGTGCTCGACACCGTCGGGTCCAGGCCGTAGATGCCGCGCGCCTGGTCGCGGATGACAGCGCCGTGATCGATCTCGATCACGCGCCGGCGCATCGTGTCGACGATCCCCGCATCGTGGGTCGCCATCACGACCGTCGTTCCGGTCCGGTTGATCCGATCGAGCAGCGACATGATGCCCTGGCTCGTTGTGGGGTCGAGGTTGCCGGTGGGCTCGTCGGCGAGGATGATCAGCGGGCGGTTCACGAAGGCGCGCGCGATGGCGACGCGCTGCTGCTCGCCTCCCGACAGCTCGTGCGGCATCCGGTCGCCCTTCTGGCCGAGCCCGACCAGCTCGAGGACCTGCGGCACCTGCGTGGCGATCACGTTGCGCGGCCGACCGATGACCTCGAGGGCAAAGGCGATGTTCTCGAAAACAGTCTTGTTCGGGAGCAGGCGGAAGTCCTGGAACACGCAACCGAGGTTCCGCCGCAGGTAGGGCACCCTCCAGTTAGACAACTGCCCGATATCCTTGCCGGCCACCCAAATCTCGCCACGGTCGGCAACCTCCTCGCGCAACAGGAGCTTGAGCATCGTCGTCTTGCCCGATCCCGACGCCCCGACGAGGAAGACGAACTCGCCCTTCAAGATCTCGAGCGAGACGTCCCGCAGCGCGACGACGGAGCCCTTATAGGACTTCGTGACGTTCTCGAAGCGGATCATCGGTGCCCTTCTCCCCCGTGCTCCGGCACAAAATCCCCCTTCGACAGGCTACCAGCCAGGCCCCTCTGAAGGCGGGAACCGGTCATCTCGTCCTCAGGAACCCGCATGTTCCCTGCGAAATCTCAGGAACGCGATCATGAACTCGTCGAGATCCCCGTCCAACACGACCTCGACGTTGCCGGTCTCGTAGCCGCTGCGCAGGTCCTTGACGAGCTGGTAGGGGGCAAGCACGTAAGACCGGATCTGGCTCCCCCAGGCGACGTCGCTCAAGGGCCCCGAGAGCGTCTCGAGCTGCTTGCGGCGCTCTTCTCGCTGGCGCTCGGCGAGCTTGGCACCGAGGATCTGCAGGGCCTTGGCCTTGTTCTGGTACTGGCTGCGCTCGTTCTGGCAGGACGTGACGATCCCGGTCGGCAGGTGTGTGATCCGCACTGCCGAGTCCGTCACGTTCACGTGCTGGCCGCCGGCTCCCGAGGAGTGGTAGGTGTCGATGCGCAGGTCCTTCTCGTCGATCTCGATCTCGTCAGAGATGTCCTCCAGGAACGGCGCCACGTCGAGCGACGCAAAGCTCGTCTGGCGTCGGTGTTGGGAGTCGAAAGGCGACATCCTGACGAGACGGTGGACGCCCCGCTCAGCCGCCAGCAGCCCGTAGGCGTAGCGCCCACGCACGATGAAGGTCGCCGACAAGATGCCGGCTTCTCCTCCTTCGGAGACCTCGTCGACCTCGACCTCGAACCCGCGGCGCTCAGCCCAGCGCAGGTACATGCGCAACATCATCTCGGCCCAGTCCTGGGCGTCGGTACCGCCGGCGCCGGCGTGGATATCCGCCACGGCGTCCCTCTCGTCGTGCTCACCTGAGAACAGGCTGCGCAACTCGAGCTCGTCGAGTGCCTTGGCAACCGCCGCGGCGATGTCGGTGAGCTCGCCCTCGAGGTCTGTGAGTTCGCTCCCACCCTCCTCGAGGGCCATGAGGTGCAACGCCTCGGCGTCGGCGAGCTGGGTGTCAAGGGCACGCAGCCCCTCGACATCGTCCCGGACGCGGCCGTAGTCCGAAGTCACCTTCCGGGCCTTGTCGGCGTCCGACCACAGGTCCGGCTCCGCGATGGCCTGCTCGAGCTCCCCGAGTCGTTGCACCAGGTCGTCCAGTCTCAGGTAGACCTTCGCCGCGTCGAGGCGGACGCGAAGCGCCGCCAGGACTTCGCCGAGATCGGGGCGCGCACCAACAGGGCCGGCGTCGGATGCTCGAGTCACGATCCCTCAGCTCGCGCCGTGGCAGACCTTGAACTTGCGACCGCTGCCACACCAGCACGGCTCGTTGCGTCCGACCTTGGGCGGTGGCCCGCTCACGATCCGCGCCCCGGTCGGCGATATCGGGCCCGCGGGCGGCCGGCGCTGGCCTGCCCCGCCGCCGGCATTGCCACCCCGGTTCGGCGTGCCCCGTGACGCCGCAGGGCCTGCCTGGCCGGCCTTCGCAGGGCCGGCGGAGGGCAACTGTGCCGGATGAGCCGGCGCCGCCGGCGACTGTGCCGCAAGCCCCGCCGCCTGCGCCGGGTCGCCCAGGGCGTCGCCAGCCGGGACCTGGGCGAGCTCGCCGAGCCCGGCGGCCGGGTCGTCCGCCGCCACGAACGCCGCCTGCGCGTAATCGGGGTCCTCCGCGGGCGCCGCGAGGACCTGGACGTGCATGACATAGCGCAGGTAGTCGTCGTCGATCGAGTCCATGAGCTTGCCGAACATCTCGAATCCCTCGCGCTGCCAGGCGACCAGCGGGTCGGTCTGCGCGATGCCGCGGAGATGGATGCCCTCGTTCAGGTAGTCCATCTCCACGAGGTGCTCGCGCCAGCGCTGGTCCATGATCTGGATCAGGACGCTGCGCTCGATCTCCCGCGCCGTCTCGGCACCGCCGGGGAAGGTCTGTTCGCGCTCGTCGTAGAACTCGAGGGCTTCGGTGAGGATGCTCTCGGTGAGCTGTGCCACATTGGTCGCCGCCTCGAGGTCGTCGACGGTGAACCTCGTCGGGTAGTACTGCGCCAGCTCCACCAGCAGTCCCTCGAGGTCCCATTCCTCGGGGAAGTCGTTCGGGCAGTGGTTCGCGACGACCCGCTCCACCGTCGCTGTGAGGAGCGCCTCGGTGTGGGGCTTCAAGTCCTCCCCGTCGATGATCTGGAGCCGACGGGCGTAGATGACCTTGCGCTGCTCGTTGCGAACCTCGTCGTACTTGAGCAGCTCCTTGCGGGTCTCGGCATTACGGCCCTCGACGGTGTGCTGGGCCCGCTCGATCGCCTTGGTGACCATGCGTGCTTCGATCGGAACGTCCTCGGGGAGGGCCCGGTCCATGACCCAGCTGACGGCGCCGGTGGCGAACAACCTCATCAACTCGTCCTCGAGCGAGAGGTAGAACCGGCTCTCGCCGGGGTCGCCCTGTCGCCCGGACCGGCCACGGAGCTGGTTGTCGATGCGCCGGCTCTCGTGGCGTTCGCTCCCGAGGACGTAAAGGCCTCCGAGCGCCCGGACCTCGTCCGCTTCGGCAGCGCACTGCTGCTTGAACTTGCCGAGGAGCGACCGGTAGCGCTCCTGCCCCTCGTCAGAGTCGAGGTCGAGTCCCTGGGCCCGGACCTCGTTTCGGGCAAGCCCTTCGGGGTTGCCCCCGAGCACGATGTCGACGCCACGTCCAGCCATGTTCGTGGCGACCGTGATCGCATGCAGGCGCCCCGCCTGGGCGACGATCTCGGCCTCCTGGGCATGGTGCTTGGCGTTCAGCACGTGGTGAGGGATGCCTTGCTTGTCCAAGAGCAGGGACAGCTCCTCGGACTTCGCCACCGACGCCGTGCCGACCAGGACCGGCTGGCCCTTGTCGTAGCGTTCCTTCAGGTCTTCGACGACGGCCTCGAACTTGGTGTGCTCCGCCTTGAAGATCAGGTCGGCAAAGTCGGTTCGGATCATGGGGCGGTGCGTCGGGATGGGCACGACGTGCAGCTGGTAGGTGGACGCGAACTCGGCCGCCTCGGTCTCGGCGGTACCGGTCATCCCGGCGAGCTTCTCGTACATGCGGAAGTAGTTCTGGAGCGTGATCGTCGCCCAGGTGTGGTTCTCCTCCTGGATGCGGACGCGCTCTTTGGCCTCGACCGCCTGGTGAAGGCCGTCGGACCAACGCCTCCCCTCCATGATCCGGCCCGTGAACTCGTCGACGATCTTCACCTCGCCGTCGGTCACCAAATAGTCCTTGTCCCGGTGGTAGAGCTCCTTGGCCTGGAGGGCCTTCTCGAGCTGATGGACGTAGTTGACGGCGACCGAGTCGTAGAGGTTGTCGACGGCGAGTTGTCGCTCGACTTTTGCGATGCCGGCCTCGGTCGGCACGGCCGTGCGCTTCTCCTCGTCGACCTCGTAATCGACGTCGCGCCGCAAGGTCCGCACGATGCTGGCGAATTGGTAGTAGAGCTTCGTCGACTCGTGCGAGGGCCCGGAGATGATGAGCGGTGTCCGGGCCTCGTCGATCAGGATCGAGTCGACCTCGTCGACGATGCCGTAGACATGCTCGCGCTGCACCATGTGCTCGCGTTGCGACGCCATGTTGTCGCGCAGGTAGTCGAAGCCCATCTCGGTGTTGGTCCCGTAGGTCACGTCCGCGCGATACGCCGCCGCCTTTGCCGCGAAATCGTCCACCTCGGGAGTTATGAGCCCCACCTTGAGCCCGAGGAACCGGTAGATCTGGCCCATCCACTCCGCGTCGCGCCGTGCCAGGTAGTCGTTGACGGTTATGACGTGGACGCCGCGGCCGCCGAGCGCGTTCAGGTACACCGGCAACGTCGAGACGAGAGTCTTGCCCTCACCGGTCTTCATCTCGGCGATCCAGCCGAAATGAAGCGCCATGCCGCCCATGAGCTGGACGTCGAAATGGCGCTGGCCGATGGTGCGCACCGCCGCCTCCCGCACCACGGCGTAAGCGTCCACCAGGAGGTCGTTCATGTCCTCGCCCTTGTCGAGGCGCTCTTTGAACTCGATGGTCTTGGCGGCGAGCTCCGCGTCCGACAGGGCCTGGATCTCGGGCTCCAGCGCGTTTATCGAGGGCACGATTGCAGCGAGGCTGCGGACCTTCTTGCTTTCGCCCACGCGAAGTACCTTCCCGAACACGCTCACGACCGCACATTGTACGCTGCCGCCCCTGTTGCTCCCGGTCGGCACCTTGCCGGCGCGGTTGTGGGCGGGGAGCTTCAGCCGGCGACCACCTGTATCCGCTGGCCGGCCCTGCGCCCGGGTCCCGGTTCGACCGAAACCAGGGACCCGGCCAGATGGTGCGGCGCGGCGCGCTCGACGCGCACGTTCACGAAGCTCCCCGGAGCGACTCCGGCACCCTTCAAAGGGGCGAAGTGCACGAGCTTGCCCTGGCGTGTGCGCCCGGAGAGCATCGCAGGGTCCTTCTTCGAAGGGCCGTCCACGACGGCTTGCTCGATCAGGCCGACGCGGCTCAGGTTGCGGGCGAGAGCGGAGCGCTCGATCACGACCTTGAGCCGCTCGAAACGTTCGGCCACGGCCTGGGGCGGCACGTAGAGCTCTGTCATCTCGGCCGCGCGGGTGCCCGGCCTCGGCGAGAAGATGAAGGTGTAGGCGCTGTCGTACTCGGCCAGGGAAGCAACCTCGAGCGTGCGCTCGAAGTCTTCCTCGGTCTCGCCCGGGAACCCGACGATGATGTCTGTGGTCACAGCGAGATCCGGGATGGCGGCCCTGGCGCGCGCCAGGAGCGACAGGTAGCGCTCGGCCGTGTAGCCGCGTCGCATCGCCCGGAGCACACGGTCGCTGCCCGACTGGAGGGGGAGATGGAGCTGCTCGCAGACCGCCGGCGTCTCGGCCATGGCGGCGATGGTCTCGGGCCGGAGGTCCTTCGGGTGGGGGCTCGTGAACCTGATGCGCCGGATGCCGGGCACCGACCCGAGCGCCCGGAGCAGGTCGGCGAACAGGGGCTGCGCCCTCGACGCACCCTCTCCCGCCCAGCGTTCACCGGCGATCCAGGCCAGATCCGCCTTGTCGCCCTGGTTGCCCCTCCATTTGGTCGTCAGGTCGCGACCGTAGGAGTTCACGTTCTGGCCGAGCAGCGTGACCTCGACGGTCCCGCTCGAGGCGAGCCTTCCGATCTCCTCGACGAGCTCACCGAAGGGACGGCTGACCTCCGGCCCCCGCACCGACGGGACGATGCAGAAGGCGCACGAGTTGTCGCACCCGACCTGAATGGTCACCCAGGCCGCGTAGGGCTGATCATGGCGAACTGCCATCGCCGTCGGGAAGTCGGTCTCCCCGTCGCCCGGAGCATCCGGCACCTCGAGGACCGGTTCCCCGCTCGCGCGCGCCAGGCCGAGAAGCTGGGCGACCCGGGCGAGGTTATGGGTGCCGAAGACGGCGTCGACGTGGGGCGCGCGCTCCAACACGAGCTCACGGTCCTTCTGGGCGAGGCAACCCCCGACGGCGATCTGGAGACCGGGGCGGCATTGCTGGACGGACTTCAGCTGCCCGAGGTTCCCGTACAGCTTGTCGTCGGCGTTCTGGCGGATGCAGCAGGTGTTGAGCACGACCACGTCCGCCTCTTCCAGGTCCTCTGTGCGGGTCATGCCGTCCGCGGTGAGAACGGCCGCGATGCGCTCGGAGTCGTGCTCGTTCATCTGGCACCCGAAGGTACGGATCAGGAACCGGCGAACCTCGGCCACCGAGAAACACTAAGCCCTGACGGAGTGCTCCAGAGGCAAGGACCCGTCGGTGTCTCGCGCCACCGGTACGGCCTCTGGCGCCTGCCCGGACGACTGGGGTGCCGCCATGGCGTCGGAGCTCGCACCCAGCACCACCGCCGTGGGCTCCTGGTGCACGTAACGCTCACCGCTCAGCCAGGAGGCCAGGGCGGCGACCAGGCAGACGCCCCCGGCAAAATCGAAGGCGCGGCGCAGTCCGGTCTCGAACGGCACGGAGATCAACGCCGGGAAGAAGCCCCGGCTCGACAGCAGCTGCGCATGAGCCGCCGAGATCTGATGGATCGTCGGACCGAGGAGCACGCGCATCGGGTTGTCCCCGAGAAAGGCGGCGAACAAGAGCCCCACCGGCGGCAGGTGCGCGATACGCGTGGCGTCGGCCGCCGGCACGCCTGCTGATCTCAGGCCCGAGTACAGGTGAGCCGGAAGGGAGGCGGCGAGGCCCAGGACCATGAGGCTGAAGAACACCCCTATGGAAAGCACCATGGCGGAGTTCTGGAATGTGGCCGCCATCCCGCTCCCCACTCCTCGTTGGTCAGCAGGCACGCTGTTCATGACCTGGGCACGGTTCGGCGACGCGAACAGGCCCATCGACGTGCCAAGGGCGAACAACAAGAGGGCGAACCACACGTAGGAGAAGTCCACCGGCAGCACCTCAAGGACGAAGAAACTCGCCGCGGACAACACCATGCCGGCAGAAGCGAAAGGCCTCGGCCCCAACCGGTCGGAGAGGAAACCGGAGATCGGCCCGGACACGAGGAAGCCGGCCGTCAACGGCACCATGTAAATGCCCGCCCACAACGGCGTGGAGGAGAAGCTGTACCCGTGCAGCGGGAGCCAGATCCCCTGCAGCCAGATGATGAGGATGAACATGAGGCCGCCACGGCCGAGGGACGCGAGCAGGCTGGCGACGTTACCCGCCGCGAAGGCCTTGATCTTGAACAACGGCAGATGGAACATCGGCTGGGCGACGACGGTCTCGATGATGCAGAAGGCGGCGAGGACTGCGACACCACCTGCGAGCTCGGCGATGACAACCGGGTTGGCCCAGCCCATCGTGTCGTGGCCGTAGGGCTGGATCCCGTAGGTGATCCCGACGAGCAACGAGATCAAGCCGACAGCAAAGGTCACCGTTCCCCACCAGTCGATCCGGGCGGGTCGCCGGACGCCCCGTTCCTCGAGCCTCAGGTAGGCCCAGATCGTGCCGCCGATGCCGAAGGGAACCGAGACCAGGAAGACGAGCCGCCAGTCGAGCGGACCGAGAAGGCCACCTAGGACAAGCCCGACGAACGACCCGGAGATGGCGGCGACGTTGTTGATCCCGAGCGCCAGGCCGCGCTGGTTCGTAGGGAACGCGTCGGTCAGGATCGCCGCCGAGTTCGCCATGAGCATCGCCGCCCCGAGGCCCTGCACGACCCGCATGCCGATCAGATAGGACGCCCCGGCAGCACCGGTCAGCCAGTCGACGGACAACAGGACCGAGCCCAGGCTGAACACGGCAAAGCCGAGTTCGTACATCCTGACCCGGCCGAAGATGTCACCGATGCGGCCGAACGCGACGACGAGCACCGCCGTCACCACGAGGAAGCCCATTAGCATCCAGAGGAGGTATCCCACGTCTCCCGGAGCGAGCGGATCGACGCCGATCCCGCGGAAGATGTCCGGCAACGCGATCAAGGTGATGGACGAGTTGATCGTCGCCATCAGCATCCCGAGGGTGGTGTTCGAGAGCGCGATCCACTTGTAACCGACCCCGTGCAGGCCGAGACCCGATCGCAGCCCTGATCGCGCCGCTTGTTCAGCCGAAACCCTCGGCTGCGACAATGCCACCCGTTCCCCCCACTTTTCAGAAGACTTCGCCGCCTGGCAAACAGGGCTTGGATGCAAGCCGCCCGCACTGGCGAGCCTGCGCAGCTCTCCCCCGGACTCGAAAGGCGGTTTACCTCAAGGCTGAGTGTAGGTGCGCGCCGGCCGGCTTCGTTCGTTCGCGATCCTCACCGAGCGTGCGCAGGTCCCAGAGCATCGTCGTCGCAGGCAGGCTGGTTCGACCGCTCATCCCATGCGAGCTGTCACCGAGGTGCCGAACCGAGCGGAGACTGCCTGCTTCAAGCGGTGTGGCCAAGGGTCCGACACCTGGTCCGCGGCCACGACGAGCTGCCGTTGGGCGTTGGCGTCGCCCTCGAACGCACGGACGGACAACTCCGGGTGCAGGTTCGCGATTGCCAGGATGACTCCGGCGCATTGCAGTGCTCCCGCCAGGAGGACGAGATTCGCGGAACCGCTGTACAGCCATCCCGGGAACACCTCGACCTCTTCATAGAGCCGGTGGACGTCCCCGCTCGAGTCCTTCAGCCCCTGCACCGCGAGCTCGCCGAGCACCGCGACCGGCAGGCCCGGCGCCGACACGGCCGGGAAGTGGTAGGCGAGCACAGGTGCCCCGGCTGCAGCCTCAGCCACGAGGTCGTAGTACCGGCGCGCGTCGGAGGTCTGCTGGGGCGAGAGCGCGAGCACGGCGTCAGCCCCGGCGTCCAGTACGACCTTCGTCAGGTGAACAGCCTGGAGCGCAGAAGGCGCTCCCGAACCCGCCAACACCACGACCTGTCTTGGCAAGGCCGCCCGCACGGCACCGACCAGCAGGGCCCGCTCCTCGGGTGTGAGAGATGCAGGCTCCCCGGTGCTTCCGGCGACCAGCACGGCCCGGACCCCGTGCTCCACGAGGCGAGCGGCGAGCTGAGCGGTGGCGCCTGCGTCGACGGCTCCGGACGAGTCGAAGATCGTCAAAAGGGCGACCCCGACACCGGAGAAGACCGGCGCCGTCGTCACCGACGCCACCGGTTCCGGTCCGCACGCCGCGAGAGGGCGCCTGCCCTCTTCGGTGCGCCGGCCCGGGAAGGCCGTCGCCCGGCGTCCGGTTCCACCTCAGGGGCAAAGCCCTGGCGAAGTGTGTTCTCCGTCACGATTCTCGGCCGAACATCTGCGTTCGCAGCCCCGGGTTCCCCATCGCCCGTTGCATGAGCCACTCGGTCCCGGGCGTCGCCCGGTGCGAGCGCGGCCCACGGGCGCCTCCGAACTCGGAGATCTGGGCGACGAGCTCCCTGACAGCGGCCTCCGGCGGAACGACACCCGGGCTCTCGTCATTCTCGTGAAGCTGTGGCACTCAACCCGACGCTAGCCGCGCGGCGCGCCACGCACGGGCCTATGATGCCTGACTTCCGGCTCGCCGGGCGGCCACGCGACAGGCGCGGCTCGACCCGGCCTTGGAGGGCGGAGGACCGCTCCGTCCTCCGGCTCGGCGCTACCTGGGCGGGTGGTGCCTACCGGAGCCGTGACTGCCACCGATCGTGTAGGAGTACGGGATCGCGGCCAGCTCGTCCCCGGACAACTGGCCGTAGGGAGGAGTGGCGGAGGTGAAGCTGTCGACGTACAGCGTGCCGTTCACCACAGTGCCTGCGGGCCCTGCCGGCGTGATGGTCACGTCGATGACAGCGGTCTGGCCCGGGTTCACGAGCACGGGTGTGACCTCGCCGAGCACCGAGGGGTCGAGGGCGGCGAGCCAAAGGTCGCCGGTGACCGATGCCATCGAGGTGTCGAACGCCTTGGTCTCGGCGGTCATCGACATGGTGGCCGTGCCTGCGGGCGCCGGATCCGGGTACGGCCCGCACTCGGAGGGACTGGCCGTCCACTGGCCCGCCGTGACGGTGCCGCCGGCCGGGCTGTAAGAGCTCGACTCGCTCTCGGCGCAGAGCGACCCCGGCGTGCTGGAAGCGCTGACCAGGTCCGGGTCACCCGGAACCGGACTGACGTCGAACATTGCCGGCAGGGTCGCGCTCTGCGAGACCGAGATGCTCGAGGTCTCGGTCGGGACGAACCAGACGGCGGGATTGCCGGTGTTGGGCAGTGTCACGGTGTTCGACGTCAGCGAGGCAAGAGGGAGGCTCACCATGGCGTCGAGGCGTGGGTCGACGAAGAAGTCCTCTGGCGCCGCACCGTTGTTGGTGACCGTGACGGGCACGGTCAGGGGCGTACCCGTCGCGAGCTGATCGCTGGCGCGGTCCGGAAGCGCCACGGCCGATGCCCTGACCGCGTTGAGCTCGATGCTGCCGGTGAACGGCTGCGAAACCTCGTCACCCACCACAGGCTCGGCGAAGTCGACGATGAGCGTCCAGGTCCCCGGGACAGGGTTCAAGGTGTAGGCCGTGAGCCCCGTTCCTGAGGTGAGGTTGACGCTGTTCTGCCCGTAGCCGAGGACGTCGCCGTCAGGGCTGACGAGGTAGGCGCCCACAGGGTCACCCGGGTCGTTGGTGAGCGACACGTTGGCAGTGATGTCGCGCACGTGGCCGGCGATGTTGAACTCGTAGTAGGCTTCCTGGCCCTCATAGGGCGCCCTGCCATTGCCACCGGTCAGCACACCACGGAAAGCGCCACCGGTCAGCACTCCGCTGAACCAGCCGCGGCCACTGCTCACCTGCACGAGGCTGCGGAGCGTGACCGGGATGGACGTGGCCGCGCCGTCCGGGCCCGAGCTGAGCACGATCGACCCGGAGGTGTCGCCAGGCGACCATGGTGTGATGGTGCTCACCCAGAACGTCTGGCTCTGGTCCGGGCTCAGCACGAGGTGCGAGGGCGAGACCGAAGCGAACGGGGCGAACTGCTGGGTCGCCACCTGCCACGGGATGGTCCCGTTTGTCCCGCCATCGGCGGCCACGTCGCCGAAGATGACACCCGTCCACGTTCCCGCCACCGGATCGGTGACATCCACCTCGCCGTAGTTGCCCACCCCTTGGGGCAGGCTGTGGGCGGCGAGCCTTCCCAGGGGGTCGATCAGGATCAACCTCACCCGGGCGTTCTCATCGGTGGTCTGGGTGGCCGGGTACGCGATCGAGGCGTCCAGCCTGTCCTGGCCCGGTGGCACCGTGAAATGGATGACGGCGTAGTTGTTCTCGACGCCTGCGTAGTTGACGAACTGCGGGCTCGAGGTGTCGCTCAGTGTGACGCTGCCGGACTGCACATCTTCGTCCGGTCCGATGCTCCGGCCGTACACCTGTACGAACTGGGTGCTCGCACCGGTATTTGTGACCGTCACCGGCCAGGACTCGGCGGTGCCCGGGTTGGCGACCGCGTTCAGCTGATTCGTCGAGGTCAACAACGTCTCTCCAACCGGACTCGGCGAGCCGGCCGGCGTTGAGATCGACTCGGCCATCTCGACCGCCGCGTAGCTGTTGAGCAGGCCCGCGCCCTGTTCGGTAGCGGGAGCACCGAGATCGGTCGCTGTGCTCAGCAGAATCTGCTTGACCAGCGCCGGTGCAGGCATGGCACCGCCGTGAGTGTTCTCGTAGGCCTGGATGACGAGCGCCGCCGCGCCTGCCACGAAAGGTGACGACTGGCTCGTGCCGCCGCTCTCCTCGATGTCCGAGGGCGCGCCCACGAGGTTCGTGCAGTCTGAGTAGGCCGAGCTTGCATCGCAGGATGCGAAGTCCAGATCGCCCGGAGCGACCAGGTCGACCGTCTCGCCGGTCTCGTCGTAGCCACCCGAGCTGAGAGAGCTGACGTTGTCGTCCAGCCAGCCCGTCGTCGCGAAGTAGCGGGCTGCGGCGTAGTTGGTCTGGGCGTAGAAGCGGAAGTCGGTCGACGCGCCGACCGAGATGACCGCGGGGTCCGTGGCGGGCGAGCCGATCGTGTCTGTCGGGCCCGCGTCGCCGCTGGCCACAGTGACGACGACCCCGGCGGCGACCGCGGTGTCATTGAACTGCTTGGTCGCGTCCAGCGCCGTGACGTCAGGGAAGCTGTTGGAGCCGAAAGACTCGTTGAGCACGTTGACGTGATCAGTTTCGACTGCGTAGTCGATGGCCTGCAGGAAGTTCGACTCGGTGGTTTCCTCGTCCAGGCCGAACACGTCGAGGCCGACAAGGCTCGCTCCGGGCGCCACCCCCTCGATCCGGATGTTGCACGGGGCCGGGTCAGGCTGGGCGCCAAAGTTCTGCACGTTGTAGACGTAGATACCCTGGCCGGCGATCGTGTTCGAGTCGATGAACGCCTCGCCGCCGTCGGTGGCCTGGCCGGGCCCGTCACCGCTGAAATCCTGGTAGTCACCGCCCTTGGCGGTGTCGAAAACCGAGGTGCCGTCGGGCCGGATGAAGTTGACGTTCTGTATGTCGACGCCGTCTGCGATCCAGGCGACCTTCACTCCTGCGCCGGTGATGCCGAGTGAGCGCGCGGTCTTGGCGTTGGGGTCGGTCGAGTCGGTGTTCGTCAGCGCCAAGCCCTCCGGATCGAGCTGAGCCTCACCGTTCGGGGCGCAGGCACCGGGGATCACGTTTGCTGTGAGCGACGCGCCGGACGGCCACGCTTTCGGCGACTGCGAAGACCCAGCCACTGTGGGACCGGACGACGGCTGTGCGTCGGTGATGGTCACGTCCGGGACGACTTCGGCCACCGCCGGGTCGGCTTTGAGCCACGCTGCCTCGCCGGGCGACACCGTGGCTGCGAAGGAGTCGACCAGCCGGTAGCTCCTGATGTGAGTGGCGTGCACCTCGCGAAGCTCGCTCATGAGCGGGGCCTGGTAGGCGGCGGTCGCCTCCGAGCGCAGCATCGCCGCCCGGCTGCCGAGGTGCGCCGGGGCGAGCTGGCTCTTCATTATCACGATGACTGGGCGGTCCACGTTCTTCGCCAACTCCGAGGCCAGCGCCGCCGTCAGCGGCCGCTGCGGCGCGCTGGGCGGTGCCGGGAGCCGAGAAGCCGCTCCGACTCCGCCCGAGGGAGCCACCACCAGGGCGGGTACGGCCAGAGCGGCCACAAACACCGAGATCCTCACCCTCTTGGTACGGGGCCTCGGCACTCCGGGTTCGGTGATTCCTCGCATGATCGCCTCCCAGTCCCATGGCAAGCGGGAGCTCCCCCATTCGAGCGTGCTCCCGTCTGCCGGTGCAGCTGAATGGAAGTTACAGCAAAAAAGTGAGCCGACCGCGCAGAGCGCGCGGACGACCACATTTCTCTTTAGAGACCGACCGTCACCGCCAGTGACATCGTCGCCAACTTTCCTCGATGCGCACATTTTTGGCGCTAATGCGCCCTTTGGACCGCGCCTCGGGCGCTATCGCGCATGGCGTCCAAGTCCCAGTCGTTTTCTGCCGTATCCGCCCGGACCCTGCGGCCCTGTTCGTCTGGTCGCGGGACGGGAGAATCATGTCGGGCGGGCAGGGGCTTCCGGACGTCCTGGGCGAGTTCCTCGGCGATGGTGACGGGATTCCCCGTCCGGTCGATTCTCTATCGCCTGGTCGGGAGCGTCGTGGACGTCCTGCCCATCTCTTCCGCCGACGTGACGCTTGTCTCGCCAGCCGCGATGCCTCGTTATGAGGCCGCTTCGGATGCCTCCCCTCTGCGCTTCGAGGAGCTGCAGACCGAACTAGGTGGCTGGTGTCTTTCGCGGGCGTAAATGCTCGCGATCCGGTCGCAGCTGAGAGAGAATTACACATAGGTAATTCTCTACCGGGAGCGATCGATGACCCTGGGCGTGGCTGATAGGCAAGCCAACCTGTTCGACGACGTAGAGCAGTTCTGCGACAAGGTGCTCGACGAGTCATCGATCTACGCGTTCATGCACCGGGAGCGTGATCGCCTGTTCCCCGACGAGGAGTTCTCCGACCTGTTCGACAACCAGGGCCGGCGCTCGGTACCTCCGTCGGTGGTGGCGACGGTCATGGTGCTCCAGCGCCTCGAAGGACTCTCAGAGCCTGTCGCGAATATTTATGCAGCGCGCTGGATGATTGGCGGATCGGTCAGTCGGCGCAGCAGCAGCCGGGCGTGCGCGGCCCATATGAACCCTTCGGCTACCAGCGGATCGCGTTCATAGTCGACCTGGAGCCGGCGGTGATTCATCAACCACGACCAGGTACGCTCGACGACCCAGCGCCGCGGGAGCACCTCGAAGGTGCCCGAGGCGATCTTGCGCACCACCTCGGCGGAAATGTGGAACCCTCCGCAGTGCGCGACGAAGGCCCGCTTGAACCCGCCGTCGCAGAAGACCTTCGCCAGGCGGGCGGACTTCTCGCGTGCCCGGTCGATCGCCGCGATGCCGCCGGCGTTGTCGCTCGTCGACGCGACGACGACCACCAGGCCGACGAGCAGCCCAAGGGTGTCGACGACGCCGAAGGTCTTGCGCCCCGAGATCTTCTTCCCGGCGTCGTATCCCCTGCTCGCGGCGGTGACCGTCGCTGCGCCCCGGACGCTTCGGGCGTCGATGACGCTCGCGGAGGGTTCGGGCTCGCGGCCCTCTTGCTCGCGCACGAGGCCGCGCAGGCGGTCGCAGATGCGCTCCCAGGTGCCGTTGCGGCTCCAGGTGAGGTGGTAGCGGTGGACGGTGTTCCAGTTCGGGTAGCAGGCGGGCAGCGCCCGCCACTGACAGCCCGTCGCGGCGACGTAGAAGATCGCGTTCACGATCGCCCGACGGTCGTTTCGGATCGGGCGGCCGATCCGTCCCTCTCCGGAGTAGGGGGCGACGAGATCAGCGATGAGCTCCCACTCCTCGTCGGTCAAGTCGCCGTGTGTCGTCCGCCACGTCTTGCTGAATGCTTCGCCGCGTTCCATAGGTTGCAGCCTAAATGCCACAACCGACCTCGCGGTGGACCTTCCCGCTCTCTACCAGCCCACATTTAGGAGACAGCGTCTCAGACCGCGAGGCCGTCGATCGCTACTGCTTCGACAACCGCTGGCGCTATGCAGCAGGCGTCGGTGGCTACGACACCGGTGGCTGGACGAGCTTTTCCCACACCGTGCTCGTCGACATGCGCGAACGCCTGCGACGATCCGAGCGCCCCGATCGCATCTTTGACGCGGCACTCTATGCGGCCAAAGCTGCGGGGCTCGTCGGCAACCGCCGGGCGCTCGACTCGACGCCGCTTTATGACGCCGTGGCGACGATGGACACCGTCACTCTTATCCGCTCTGGCATCCGGGCCCTCTTGAAGCTCGCCAGCCGCAAGCTGCGGGCCGAGCTCGGGGCGTTGCTCACGAGCGGCGACGACTACGCGAGCTCCTCCAAGCCGCAGATCGACTGGGAAGATGCCGAAGCTCGCGAAGCGCTCATCGACAGCCGCGCCAAGGACGCCTACGCATGCCTCGGCCTTCTCAATGGTCAAAAGCTCGACCCTGTCGTCACCGAAGCCGCCAAGCTGCTCGCCACGGTGACCGGCCAGGACCTCGTAGAAGGAGACGACGGCGTCTTTCGCGTCGCCCGCAAAGTCGCCAAAGACCGGGTGATCTCGACGGTCGACCCCGAGGCCCGCCACGGGCACAAGACCAAGACCAGAAGCTTCGACGGCTACAAGGGACATGTGGCTGTCGACCCCGACTCCGAGATCATCACCGCCACGGTCGTGACGCCGGGCAACGCCGGGGACACGAGTGTCGCAGAGGACCTCATCTCCGAGCTTCTCGTCGGTGATGACACCGGCCATGACGACCTCGACGAGCACGCGGCCACGGCCGATGTCGACGAGAACGACGAAGATGTCACCACTGTCTACGGCGACAACGCCTATGGAACCGGGGCATTCCAGGAACGTCTCGACGGCGCTGGCATCGACTCGCGCTGTAAGACTCAGCAACCCACCGCACCCGGCGGGCTGTTCACCAAGGACTGCTTCGTCATCGACCTCCACGAAAGCGCCGTCACCTGCCCGGCCGGTGTGACCGTCGAGATCCGCCGCCATGGCATGGCCTACTTCGGTGACGCCTGTACCAACTGCCCGCTGCGGACCAAGTGCACCACCGCTTCAGGCGGGCGCACCGTCGGGATCAGCCCCTACGAAGAAGCTCTCGCCCGCGCCCGCAAGCACCAGGCCGAACAAGCCTGGCGCGACGACTATCGCGCCACCCGTCCCAAGGTCGAACGCAAGCTCGCTCATCTCGTCTACCGCAAGCACGGAGGAAGGCGCGCCCGCATGCGCGGCACCGCCAAGGTCGACGCCGACTTCCGGCTACTGGCCAGTGCCGGGAACCTCGCTCGCCTCGCGCGCCTTGGACTCGGATGGACCGCTGCCGGGTGGGCGATCGAGTGAGTCGGCCGTCCAGCGCGAGCAAACACCAACGGCTGCCCAACCCCATGTGGCTTCTGGGCTCGCCTCGCACGGGCCACCCGCGGGTATCCGGCATACGGGCCGCGATGACAGCCACACCATCAACAACAATCCCTCAATTCACACCAGCCTCCTAGTGACGTGTCAGCGTGAAGCGCTGCTGTTTTCGGTCACCGCCGAGCAGTAGCCCGCAAGTCGCTCGAGGATCTCGTCGGCGCTCTTGTGCCAGACGAACGGCTTCGGGTCCTCGTTCCACCCTGCCGCCCAAGCCTCGATATCCGCGGCGAGCGCCTTCACGCTGCCGTGCGCGCTGCGCTTCAGCTTCTTTGTGGTGAGCGCCGAGAACCAGCGCTCCACGAGGTTCATCCACGAACCGTAGGTCGGGGTGAAGTGGAAGTGGAACCTCCGGTGACGCAGCAGCCACTGGTGCACCTTCGGGGTCTTGTGCGTCGCCAGATTGTCGAGCACGACCTCGACATCGAGGTCCTTCGGCACGCTCGCGTCGATCTTTCCCAAGAAGGCGAGGAAGTCAGCCGAGGTGTGGGTCTTCTTGATGTCGGTGATCACCTTTCCCGACGCGATGTTCAACGCGGCGAACAGGTCGCAGGTGCCGTTGCGTTCGTAGTCGTGCGTCGCGCGCGCCGGCGTTCCCGGCAACATCGGGAAAGTCGGTGCGGTCCGGTTGAGGGCCTGGATCTGGGGCTTCTCGTCGACGGCGAAGACCACCGCGGCGACCGGGGGATTCAAGTAGAGCCCGACGATGTCGCGGATCTTCTCTACGAGCTCGGGGTCGGGGGAGACCTTAAAGGCGTCCTCGCGCCAGGGCTTGAGACCGAAGGCCCGCCAGATCTCCGACACGGTCTGACGGCTGATTCCGTGCTTTCTCGCGAGACCCCTCGTCGACCAGTGGGTCGCGTCGGCCGGCGCGGACTCGAGCGTGTCGACGACGACCGCTTCAACGACGTCGTCGCCGATGCTGCGGACGGCTCCAGGACGAGGCGCGTCGACGAGTCCATCGAGACGCTCCTCAGCGAAGCGGTGCCGCCATTTCCCGACTGTGACGGGATGCACGCCGAGCTCTGCCGCGACCTCGCGATCGGTGCGCCCGTCGGCGCAACCGAGAACGATGCGGCAACGCAGGGCGAGGGACTGTGCCGAGGAGTGCCGCCGCGCCCAACGTTCGAGGGTTCGGCGTTCCTCGTCGGTGAGGGTGATCTCAACGGTCGGTCGTCCGCGACGCGCCATGGCAGCTCCTTCTTGAGAGGGTTTTACCAGGCACAACGCTTGGCGCGTAGGGAAATTCCCAATTCCGCCTAATTCTTTATACAATCACGCTGACACGTCACTAGGAGGCTGTTGGACAATTCGCCCCGCTGAGGGTGCTCGCGATTTGTTTCGCCATCAACAAGAATTGGCCTCATGCAGGGCAAGAACTCACCACAGCGGCAAATGCTCGATGCCGGGGCGTTCTGTCGGGGTCTCGTCGAGGAGAACTCGATCTACGCCTTTTTGGCTGACCACCGTGAAGAGCTGTTCCCCGACGATGACTTCTCGGACCTGTTCCCCTCCGGGCGGGGACGGCCGTCAACCCCGGCTTCGCTTATCTGCGCGGTGATGGTGCTCCAGGCCCTGGAAGGTCTCTCCGACAGGGACGCCATCCGATCGTTGCGGACCCGCATCGACTGGAAGGTGGCCTGCGGCCTTGCCTTGGACGACCCGGGCTTCGACTTCACGAACCTCACTTACTGGAGATCGAAGCTGCGCAACTCGGACCGCCCCGAGCGGATCTTCGACGCCGTGCGCAAGGTGGTCTTAGAGACAGGAGTGCTCGCAAGAAAGACCCGCCGCGCCCTCGACTCGACGATCCTTGACGACGCCGTCGCAACCCAGGACACCGTCACCCAGCTGATCTCCCAGTCCCGTCGGGTGTTGTCCGCGGTCCCCGTGCTCGCATCTGTCCCGGTCGCACACGACTACACAACCCTCGCGAAGCCTGTCATCGACTGGTCCGACAAGGCCATGCGAGACGAGGTGGTCTCTGTTCTCGTCACAGACGCCGTCGCTCTCGTCCAGGCGTGCGAGCACTTGGAGCTCGACGAGGAGCAGTCCGAGGCGGTCGGCCTTCTCGCCCTCGTCTCCGCTCAGGACGTCGAGCCCGGAGAGCGCGAGGGCACCTGGCGCATCGCACAGCGTGTCGCGAAGGACCGGGTGATATCCACCGTCGATCCCGAGGCCCGCCATGGGCACAAGTCGGTCTCTGTGAGAAAAGACGGCTACAAGGCCCACCTTTGCCTCGAGCCCGACACCGGCATCATCACCGCCGCTGAGATCACCCCGGCCAATGCCCCCGACGGGCCGAGCGGTGTCGCACTCGTCGCGAAAGACGGGGCCGACACGAGCTTCGAGCTGCTCGGCGACTCCGCCTATGGCGCGGGAGCCGTCCGCTCCCAGCTGAGGAGCTCCGGACACCGCCTTTTCATAAAGCCGGTTCCGACCCATCCGGCACTTGCAGGTGGCTTTGTCCGCGACGAGTTCTTCGTCGAGCACCTCCATCGCACCGTCACCTGCCCAGCCGGTCACCTCGCCCGTCTTTCTCCTGGAGGGGTGGCGAAGTTCGCCCCGCACTGTCGGGGCTGCGCGCTGGGCTCTCGCTGCACCAAGGCTTCCGCCAGGTCCTACAGCGTCTCCGAGCACGACGACGAGCTCGTCGCCGCCCGCGCCGCCTGGCGCGACCCGAAGGTGCTTTTCACTTATCGCCGTCACCGTCCGATGGCCGAGCGCTCCATCTCCTGGCTGGTCGCCAAGGGAAACCGACGCCTTCGCTACCGGGGCAAGCTGCGAAACCAGCAGTGGCTCATGGTGCGCGCAGCCGTACTCAACCTGCGCCGGCTCTTGGCCCTCGGGCTCGTGCACGAGGGGACCTGGCAGATAGCGAGCACTTAGCAGGCCCTCGGGAGCGTCCCAAGGAGGGAACGACACCTGTGACGCCGAGCGTCAATCCAGCGCGACCGGATCTCACCCTCGATACCGGCTCTTCGGTGCGGGCTTACCCCCGAGGACCCAACCGGAAGCCTATGGATCCCAAGGCGCCCTTTGGAAGTGGATTGTCCGACAGTGTCCTAGGAGGCTGTTGGACAATTCGCCCCGCTGAGGGTGCTCGCGATTTGTTTCGCCATCAACAAGAATTGGCCTCATGCAGGGCAAGAACTCACCACAGCGGCAAATGCTCGATGCCGGGGCGTTCTGTCGGGGTCTCGTCGAGGAGAACTCGATCTACGCCTTTTTGGCTGACCACCGTGAAGAGCTGTTCCCCGACGATGACTTCTCGGACCTGTTCCCCTCCGGGCGGGGACGGCCGTCAACCCCGGCTTCGCTTATCTGCGCGGTGATGGTGCTCCAGGCCCTGGAAGGTCTCTCCGACAGGGACGCCATCCGATCGTTGCGGACCCGCATCGACTGGAAGGTGGCCTGCGGCCTTGCCTTGGACGACCCGGGCTTCGACTTCACGAACCTCACTTACTGGAGATCGAAGCTGCGCAACTCGGACCGCCCCGAGCGGATCTTCGACGCCGTGCGCAAGGTGGTCTTAGAGACAGGAGTGCTCGCAAGAAAGACCCGCCGCGCCCTCGACTCGACGATCCTTGACGACGCCGTCGCAACCCAGGACACCGTCACCCAGCTGATCTCCCAGTCCCGTCGGGTGTTGTCCGCGGTCCCCGTGCTCGCATCTGTCCCGGTCGCACACGACTACACAACCCTCGCGAAGCCTGTCATCGACTGGTCCGACAAGGCCATGCGAGACAAGGTGGTCTCTGTTCTCGTCACAGACGCCGTCGCTCTCGTCCAGGCGTGCGAGCACTTGGAGCTCGACGAGGAGCAGTCCGAGGCGGTCGGCCTTCTCGCCCTCGTCTCCGCTCAGGACGTCGAGCCCGGAGAGCGCGAGGGCACCTGGCGCATCGCACAGCGTGTCGCGAAGGACCGGGTGATATCCACCGTCGATCCCGAGGCCCGCCATGGGCACAAGTCGGTCTCTGTGAGAAAAGACGGCTACAAGGCCCACCTTTGCCTCGAGCCCGACACCGGCATCATCACCGCCGCTGAGATCACCCCGGCCAATGCCCCCGACGGGCCGAGCGGTGTCGCACTCGTCGCGAAAGACGGGGCCGACACGAGCTTCGAGCTGCTCGGCGACTCCGCCTATGGCGCGGGAGCCGTCCGCTCCCAGCTGAGGAGCTCCGGACACCGCCTTTTCATAAAGCCGGTTCCGACCCATCCGGCAGTTGCAGGTGGCTTTGTCCGCGACGAGTTCTTCGTCGAGCACCTCCATCGCACCGTCACCTGCCCAGCCGGTCACCTCGCCCGTCTTTCTCCTGGAGGGGTGGCGAAGTTCGCCCCGCACTGTCGGGGCTGCGCGCTGGGCTCTCGCTGCACCAAGGCTTCCGCCAGGTCCTACAGCGTCTCCGAGCACGACGACGAGCTCGTCGCCGCCCGCGCCGCCTGGCGCGACCCGAAGGTGCTTTTCACTTATCGCCGTCACCGTCCGATGGCCGAGCGCTCCATCTCCTGGCTGGTCGCCAAGGGAAACCGACGCCTTCGCTACCGGGGCAAGCTGCGAAACCAGCAGTGGCTCATGGTGCGCGCAGCCGTACTCAACCTGCGCCGGCTCTTGGCCCTCGGGCTCGTGCACGAGGGGACCTGGCAGATAGCGAGCACTTAGCAGGCCCTCGGGAGCGTCCCAAGGAGGGAACGACACCTGTGACGCCGAGCGTCAATCCAGCGCGACCGGATCTCACCCTCGATACCGGCTCTTCGGTGCGGGCTTACCCCCGAGGACCCAACCGGAAGCCTATGGATCCCAAGGCGCCCTTTGGAAGTGGATTGTCCGACAGTGTCCTAGGGGCCGTGCACCCCTCATCCCGTTAGAGACCCTCCGGGAGACGCCTATCGATGGGCAGACGAGGAGAGAGTCTTAGCACTGGCATCAGCCCGCCGGGAGAAATAGGCCTCGCTACGTGGTGTGTCCTGAAAGGAGAGTGGTGGTGATGTAGGAGATCGCCGATACGAACCGTGCTGTGTCAGTGATGGAGGTTGGCCCTCCGGGTTCACCGTGCAGGCGGGGATCCCAAACCACCGCAAGCTGCGTCGGTCAAGAGCCGGGGTGGTGAGCGTTGCGGAAAAGGCCCGCCGGGGGCGGGTCAGGTGTGTGACGAGAAGACGAACGTGAGTGAACCACTGTCTGAAGCACCGATAGACGGAACGATGGCATCAAAACCGAGGAGTCGGATAGTCCTCGGGACAAAGGTGCGCCCTGGTGGTGTGCCCTCAGCCAGGAGGCTGCCTGCTTGGTGCCCTGGCGGTGCCCGGTGTAGAGATGGCGTGAGCTCGTCGCAGGCGCGCCGATCATGCCGCTCACCCGATCGGGCTCTCCACGAGAACAATGACCACCCGATGTGGCGCACGGAACACGCGGAGTCCTCGATGCTCCGATCGGTATTGACACGAAGTTGCGACCAACCGATGCTTACGCGTGGCGTGACCCGAGCCACCGAAGTGACGCGAGCGATGATCGTGTTGCGCGGGTCTCGAACGAATGGCTCAAATCACCTTGGATACAAACGGTTGTCGCGTGCTCACGACAATTGCGAACTTCTACAGAGGCTTGTAACGAAAGTGCAACGAACGTAGTTCCGGTCCGAACGGACATTTCGCGTTCGGAGTGAAAGGCAGAGAACTCATCTGGATAACCAGATGAGTATCGACGGAGGGGGAAGACATTGCGTAAAGCAAGATTGCGTAGGAATGTCGCATTGCTCGGCTCGTCGCTATGCCGGTGGCGTTCCTCGTCAGTTCTCAAGCAGCTGGATTGGCGTCAGCCGCTCCGACAGCCACGTCGGCGTCGAGCACCTTGACGTCTACTCCGATCGCCAACGGGGCTCCGACATTTGTCGGACCGGCGGCGACGGGTTGCTCGTATGCAGGGTGCTCGTTGCTCACGGGACCGTTTCAAACACCTTCGACGGCCTCGATTTCGGCATCGTCGAATACGAGCGCGAGCTCTGGTGCTTCGCTGAAAACGTCCGAAGCCGCTCACGTGTTGCCGTCGCCGACGCTGACCGCGAAGCGGGCCCGATCCGACGCCTCCGTTGGTGAGTTGCGACCAGCAGGGCGCTGGCTGCGATTCGATCAGCACGTCCGCGGGCGGTGCGGTTGGAGTGAAGGGACTCGACGCCGTCGACAGCGCGTCGCTGCCCACGAACACCCTCGGAGACCTCGAACCCGCTGACCAAGGATTGTGCGCCGGCAACGGATACGTGGTGGAGCACAACAACATCGGCGAAATCCTGATCTTCAACACGGCGTTGCAGCGCCTGTCTGCGCCAATCTCCGACGACACGCTGCTGGGACTCGCGTCCCATGACTCAGCCGGCTGGAGCAGCGGGGGTGACACGTCGTGCCTGTACGACTCGAGCAACGGCGGGCACTGGTTCTTCACCGAGTTCGTCTCCACAAACAGCTACGCGAGCGGCGGTCCGTTCACCGGATGCTTCGCCGGAGCGGCGAACGGGTGTCTGGAAGGAATCGCGGTGACGACGGGGTCGAGCCCGTTCGGTCCCTACAACGTGTACTTCTTGAACCCGAACTACAACCCGCAGGAGCCGGGTTATCCGTACTTGCTCAACGACTTCGCGAAGATCTCGATGTCGGGCGACGCCTTCCTTCTCTTCTATGACGAGTTCCCGCTCAACGGTAATGTTCCGGGCCTTGGTGGAGGATTCTTCAACGGCGCACAGGAGTTCGCGTTCAGCAAGGATGCGATGGAAGCCGGCGATTCGGTGACGTTGCCGAACGGGAAACCGAACCCCATATTCAATGTCGCGATTGAGAACATGGGGCTCTTTCCGACGCCGGCGGCCGACGGGGGGAGCTGCACGCTCACACACGGCGTCGCCTGCTGGTATCAGGTCATCCCCGCGGAGCCGCCGAGACCCGAGCCAGTACGACAACGCCAACGGTGGGTCGGCCTTCATGCTCGGCTCGCTCGATTTCTTCGGCAACGCCGACACCCGGATCGCAGCGTTCGACTGGACGGGCCTGAAAGCTCTCCACTCGGGGCACTGCAACGCCTGCTCGTCGATTCAATTTCGGCGGCCAGCTGTTTTCCGGCGTCGAGGACTACTACGGCGAGGGCTTCATCGCGCCGCAGAAGGCCGGCCCGATCCCGCTCGGCGACGAGTGCGTGGCCGCCAGCGCCGAGTTCGGTTTCGGCGTCGACAACAACACGGCGACGAGCTGTCCCGAGAACGGAATCGCCACGAACGGCGACGGCATGACACAGGTCGCACAAGCGCAGGGCCAGATCTGGGGCGCGGTGAGCACCGAGGTCGACCAGTCGTTCTCCGGGGAGACGGCTTCGCCTGAGGTGCACCAAGCGGCCGCCTACTGGGTAATCGGCACGAACAGCTTCGACCAGAGCGGCACCTTCAGCCTGACGAGCCAGGGATACGTCTCGGCAGCGCACGAAGACCTCGAGTTCCCGGCGATCGTGGCCGAGGGCAGCGCCTCGCAAGACGGAGGCAATGACGGGGCGATCATGACCTTCACGCTGTCCGGTAGCGGGGGACCGACCGGAGCCGACGGCGGCGGCTTCTACCCGAGCACCGCCTACGGGCGCTTGACCAGCACCTCCGGCGGGCTCGTCAACTCGACGATCAACATCGCCGACCTCGGCCAGTCGCCCGAGGACGGCTTCACCGAGTACCAGGAACCGCTGCGACCGCGATGGGGCGACTACAGCTGGGCGGTCTACGCCTGCCGGGGACCGGTGGGCGGATTTACTTCGCCACGAACTACATCGAGTATTCGAACTGCGTCGGTTCGGCGTTCACGCTGACGATCGGAACATGCGGCCGAACGCGGGACGGGCCCGCGAACTGGGGAACTTCGGTCAACTCTGTCGTTCCTTAACGATCTCGACGGGGCCCGGCCAGATTTGGCCTGGCCCCCGTCGCCTAGCGCGACATTGCCGCCAATCGAGGGCATATCCGCGATCGGAAGCTCAACCCTGCGAAGTGATGTGCCACGGGTTCGCGGACTCGTCACGGGGATATTTTTGTCGTTTGCCAGCGAGAAGGGACCACCTAGCTGCTGGTTTTGCCAGTGGCATGGGACCACCCCCGTTGCCAGTCATGGGACCACCCTGAGCATCCACCTACACCGGCCGAAGACAGATTCGGCTGGGCCTCCGAAGCCATCGCGGAGGAGACCCCATGGTGTTCAGGGAGGTAACTGTGGTCCAGATCAAAGAGGCGCTCAGACGCTGGCTCAAAGGCGAGGGTGAACGCCCCATCGCCCAAGGGGTCGGCGTCGACCGCAAGACGGCGAGGCGCTACATCGCCGCTGCTCTCGAGCTCGGGATCGACCGCTTAGGTGGCGAGGGCCAGCTCACCGACGAGCTGATCGGCCAGGTGGCCGAGAAGGTGCGCCCGCACCGCCCAGATGGCCACGGCGAGGCTTGGCGGAGGCTTCTCGCAGAAGAAGAGCACATCAAGGCCTGGGTGAAAGAGGACCTCACCGTCGTCAAGATCGGGATCCTGCTCCAACGCCGCGGTGTCGTCGTCCCGCACCGGACCTTGGCCCGCTTTGCCGTCGAGCGCTGCGGCGCGGGAAGAAAGAGATCAACGGTCCGTGTCGACGACCCGCCCCCAGGCATCGAGCTGCAGGTGGACTTCGGGCGTCTCGGCCTCGTCCCTGACGGCGAGCGGCGCCGGGTCTGTCACGGGCTCATCTTCACAGCAGTGTTCAGCCGCCATCAGTTCGTCTGGCCGACTTTCACCCAGACGACCGAAGACGTCATCTCTGGCTTCGAGGCCGCCTGGCGGTTCTTCGGTGGGGTGTTCCCGGTCGTGAT
>CAVRAT010000033.1:0-40310 GCA_963719125.1 uncultured Acidimicrobiaceae bacterium | reverse complement strand
TTGACAAAACTGTTAAACGTAACAGTAATGCAACGCGATTTCACCCGCAAGAGATAATAGCGCCACGCCGAGTCGTGTCAACGGACAGGCCCCGCGCCTGTTAGCAGAGCGAACTGAACGACTAAGTTAAGTGGCTGACGCCGCTCACGCCGAAGACGGTGACCTCTGATCCGGGCGAAAGACCGGCCTTCACCACTGCTCCGTATGCAGCTAGGCCGGGGCAGAACAGCGGCGCTGCCTCGGCGTCGCCGAGGGTCTCGGGCACCGGATAGACGTGCTCGGCGGTGGCGAGCATGTACTCGGCGAATCCGCCGTCGATCGTCTCGCCGGCCATCTTCTTGTTGGACCGGCCATCTTCTTGTTGGAACAGAGGCTCTCGCGCGCCGTAAGGCAGTAGGAACAGCTTCCGCAGCAGGACCACAGAGGTTGAACTCCGACCCTTTGGCCCAGGGCCAGTCCCTCGACGCCCGGGCCGATCTCCACGACCGAGCCGACGACTTCGTACCCAGGGATGATCTGGAGCACGGAAGGCACGCCGCGGCCCGCCCACTCGTCTTCGATCATGTGAAGCTGGGAAGGACAGACGCCGCAGGCAAGGACGCGAATCACGATCTGGCCGAGACCCGCGGTGGGCTCGGCACCTCACGCAGCTGGACGGGAGAGTGCTCGAGTGGGAGCAACGACTCCAGGACCATCGCTTTCATCTCGTCCTCGCCTTCATTTGAGCCTCCTGTCGAAAGCACGTGCGACTGACGTGCCCGGGTGCTCATTCTGCCGCCCGGATACCTGATCCGTGAGAATGGATCAGGTGACCCTGGAGGCTCCGTCGCAGGCCACGATCTCGATGGTCTGCGGAGGGCTGTAACCCCGCACGGCGAAGGCCTCTGCGACGGCCGTCGCGACCGCTTCGGCCCTGGCGAGCCCGACGAGCACGACCGCCGAACCTCCGAAGCCGCCCCCCGTCATTCGAGCCCCGAGCGCACCGCTTTCCACAGCGACATCCACGACGGTGTCGAGCTCGGCGCAGGAGACCTCGTAGTCGTCGCGCAGCGAGCGGTGGCCCGCGCTCAGCACCGAGCCGACCTCGGCGGGCCGGCCGGACTCGAGGAGCCGGACTACCTCGAGCACACGGCTCTGTTCGCTGATCACATGCCGAGCCCGGCTCCGCACCACGTCGTCTGCGATCTGTGCGAGGGCGGTATCCATGGTCTCCGGCTCTACGTCCCGCAGCGCGGCGACCCCGAGTTCCTCGGCGGCTCGGTGACAGTCGCGGACGCGGTCGGCGTAGGCCGAGTTGCCGAGGGCGTGCTTGACCCCGGTATTCACGACGAGAAGAGTCAAGCCGGCGGACTCGAGGTCGAGGGGCACCTGTCGCACCTCGAAGGTGCGCGTATCGAGGAACAGGGCATGGCCGGACCTGCACAGCAACGAGGCAGTCTGGTCCATGATTCCCGTGGGCACGCCCACGTACTCGTTCTCCGCACGCTGGGCAACCAGCGCGAGCTCCTGCCGGGAGAATGGCAGGTCGTAAAGGTCGTGCAGCGCCAACGCGACCGAGCACTCGAGCGCAGCGGACGACGAGAGGCCGGCACCGATTGGAACGTCACTGTCGATAAACAGCTCGACGCCCTTGAGCTCGGCGCCAGCTTTTCGCAGCGCCCAGACGACGCCGAGGACGTATGAAGCCCACCCGCCGCTCGTCCCCGGTTCCAGCTGGGCAAAAGGGACCTCGATGACCGAGGACTCGCCAGACTCTGAGCGCTGGGCGGAGGCGACCCTCACGAGATCGTCGTCGCGACGCGCGGCGCAAGCCCGAGCGCGCGAAGGGGAGAGCGAGCGGCAGCACGAACCCGTCGTTGTAGTCCGTGAACTCGCCGATGAGGTTCACCCGACCGGGAGCCGACCAGATTCCTTCCGGGGGACGGTCGAAGATGCGTCGGAATCCCTCGCCCGGGGGCACGAGTGGGCTCACGTCTGGCTCCGTTGGAGGAAACGCCACGCGTCATCGACCATCTCTTCGAGCGCTGGAGTGCCCGGCTTCCAGCTCAGCTCCCGGCGGGCGCGCGCGGAGGAAGCGACGAGCATGGCGGGGTCCCCCACGCGGCGCGCAGTCACGCGTTCGATCAGCTGCAGCCCGGTCACACTCCGGGCCGCAGCGATGACCTGACGGACGGAAAAGCCTTCGCCGTTGCCGAGGTTGTAGGCACGCCACGTGCCCGGTGAGGCCGCACCGAGTGCCAGCAAATGAGCCTCCGCGATGTCGACGACGTGAATGTAGTCACGTATGCAGGTCCCGTCGGGCGTCGGGTAGTCGTCGCCGAAGACGTCGACCCGGCGGCCTTCCAGAGCTGCCCGCAGGGTCAGCGGTATGAGATGGGTCTCAGGGTCATGCCTCTCGCCAAGGGTGGCGTAGGACCCGGCAACGTTGAAGTAGCGCAGGCTCACAGCGGCAATACCGTGCCGGGCTGCTTCCTCGTCGAGCATACGGTCGACGGCGAGTTTGGACGCACCGTAGGGATTGAGGGGCTCGGTGGGGGCGTCCTCCTCGATCGGCACCCGAGCCGGCTCGCCGTAGACGGCCGCCGAGGAGGAGAAGACGATCTTGGGGACCCCGGCCGTATGCAGGGCCTCGAGAAGATGCCGCGTGCCGGCGACGTTGTTCGTCTCGTACTTCTGAGGATCGATGATCGACTCGGCGACGAGCGAGGAGGCCGCCAGATGAACGGCGCCATCGAAGGCGCGCAAATCGAGCGTGCTCGAAACCTGCTGCACTCTGCCGAGCACGAACCGGGCACCGTCGGGGACAGCGTCACGATGTCCCGTCGAAAGGTCATCGACGACTGTGACCTCGTGCCCGGCCTCTAGGAGCCTGGCTGCGACAACGCTTCCGATATAGCCGGCACCACCCGTGACGAGAACGTTCACCTGGTCAGCCCGGAGGACCCAGAGCCCGCGCGCCGAGCAGACGGGCCGTCGTGCGACTCAACGGGCGCACGCCAACGAGGAGCTGCCGTTCCGCGTTGCCCGCATCGCGTGGATACTAGCTATCACCGTGACTGCAGATCGCAAACTTGTTCGTGGTAGCCGGTTCTTTCGGTGCCATGCGCCTCTTGGGGCGCGCCTTGTCCGGGGAGTTCCGAGACGGGAGGAGCGGCGATGACGCGGCTTGTTCTCGGCCGGCTTCTCGTCGGGATGACTGCCTTGGCGGCGATCGCGTGCCCGGCAGTCGGCGGGGCACAGCCCGCAACTGTGTCTGCACCGGCCGCCGGCGTCACGGCTACCTGGTCCCGGGGGGAGACCATCGATCCCTTCACGGGCAGGCCGTCCGCTGTCTCTTGCCCTACGGCGAAGTTCTGCGCAGCAGTGGACTCGAGCGGCACCGTCCTCTTCTACGACGGCGAGTCATGGTCGAGGCCGACCAGCATCGACCCGGCCGGAGGTGGGCTCACATCAATCTCCTGCCCGACGACGAGCTTCTGCGCAGCAGTGGACGAGAACGACAACGCTCTCATCTATGACGGCAGGTCGTGGTCGAGGCCGGTCAACATCGACTCGACTGGCTTCAGCCTGGCATCCGTCTCCTGTGCGAGGGCGACGTTCTGCATCGCCGTGGACCGGGGCGGTTTCGCGTTCACATACAACGGCAGGTCATGGGTGGGACTGCGCTACGTCGACACAGGCGGATTGGGACTGGACACGGTATCGTGCCCGAGGACGAACTTCTGCGTCGCTGTCGACGCGGCCGGCAACGCCCTCACCTACAACGGCACGTCATGGTCGACCCCGACCAACGTGGACTCACGCGGCTACTACGTGAGCTCGATCTCCTGTCCGACGCCGAAGTTCTGTGTCGCCGTGGACGAGGGCGGCAGCGCCCTCACGTACACATCGGGATCGTGGTCCGCCCCTTACTCCGTCGACTCGGACGCCGGCATTCTCGTGTCCGTCTCCTGTCCCAAGGCGGGCTTCTGTGCCGCGATGGACGAGGCCGGCAATGAACTCACCTATGTCGGCAGGTCGTGGTCGAAGCCGGTCAAGATCGACTCGGGTGGATTCCGGCCGGGCTCGATCTCCTGCCCGACGGCAGGCTTCTGTGCGGCGGTGGACTCGAAGGGTGACGTTGTCACTTACAGCCGCGCAGGGTGGTCGATGCCCCTCGGCATCGATGCGGCCGGAGGGGGCCTCGTCTCTGTCTCATGCCCGATGGAGGGCTTCTGTTCGGCCGTGGACCTCCACGGCTACATCGTCACCTTCAACGGCACGAGTTGGTCGTCTCCCCTCGGCATCGACCCGTCTGGAGGCGGGCTCACCTCTGTCGTGTGCTCGACGGCGCGCTTTTGCGTAGCTGTGGACCATGACCTCAACGCCTTCACCTACGTGGGCAGGACATGGTCCAAGCCGGTCGGCATCGACCCGGGTGGAGGGGGTTTCACCTCTGTCACCTGCCCATCGGCGAGCTTCTGTGCGGCCGCGGACAAGGGCGGCAGAGTTCTCACGTACAAGAACAGCTCCTGGTCGTCGCCATTGCGGGTGGACCCGAACGGAGGCGGACTCACCTCCGTCTCCTGTCCGTCAGAGACCTTCTGTGCCGCAGTGGATCGCCGTGGCGAGGTAGTCACCTACAACGGCAGGTCGTGGTCAGCCCCGCTCGGCATCGACCCCGTTGGGGGTGGGATGAGCTCGATCTCGTGCCCCACCGCGAGGTTTTGCGTCGCGGTGGACCGGAGTTTCCACGCCGTCACCTACGAAGGCATAACTTGGTCGCCGCCGCGCACGATCGACCCGCACGGGCGCGGGTTCATGTCGATCTCCTGCCCGACGACGAGCTTCTGCGTCGCCGTGGACTTCGATGGTGACGCGCTCACATACAACTCGGGCCGCTGGTCGTCGCCTGACGACATCGACCCGGGCGTCCCCCTCGAGTCGGTTTCGTGCTCCACTCCGGTTTCGTGCATCGCGGTGGACTTCACCTCTATGTTCAAGTGGCTCCTACCGACGACGACCGCCATCACCGCGGTCACCCGCCATCCGGTCGCCGGTCGGCTTGTCTCCTTCCGAGTACAGGTCAGGGGATTGACCAGGAACGCGAGGTCGGCGACCCCGACTGGGAAGGTCACTGTCACCGACGGGAGGAGAGACTGTCTGGCGGTACTCGCGGGATCGCACGGAACAGCGACCGGCACGTGCGCGATCTCCGAAAAGAGCGCCGGCAGGTATCTCCTGAGAGCGCGCTATCCGGGCGACCAGCGCTTTGGGGCCAGCTCCACTCACCGGGCCACGCCGATCACGATCAGCCGGGCCGTTCCGTGACCGGGCGGGGACTGTTGGCACGCGCGCTGGACTCAGGGCCATGGCAGGCGGTCCGCTTGCCGGTCGCCTTTCTGTGCAGTCTTCCGGTTCGACGCCCATCGGGAGGGTCACCATCAGCGAGCCGCGAACGGCTCGGCAAACTCGGAACCGAATAGGCCAGGGCTACGCTGCGCTCATGTCGGCCGAAAGTGTCGCAGCCGTCCCGTCCGACCCGGAAGGTGAGGTCGTCGCGTGAAGATCGGCGTCGTCTTCCCCCAAATCGAGATCGGCGCGGATCGGGGAGCGATTCGCAGCTACGCCGGGGCAGTTTCGGAGCTCGGCTATAACCACATTCTTGCCTATGACCACGTGGTCGGGGCCGACACAGGTGTGTACACGGGCTGGAACGGCCCGTACGACCTGCACAGCACGTTTCACGAGCCCTTCGTCCTCTTCGGCTACTTGGCCGCCATTTCGCCGCTCGAGCTGGTCACCGGGATTGTGATCCTTCCCCAACGGCAAACGGTGCTCGTCGCGAAACAAGCGGCGGAAGTCGACTTGCTCTCGGGGGGTCGCTTCCGTCTCGGCGTCGGGATCGGCTGGAACGCCGTCGAGTACGAGGCTCTCGACAAGGAATTCTCCAACCGCGGCCAACGGATCACCGAGCAGGTCGCGTTGATGCGGCGTCTGTGGACCGAAGAATCGGTGACTTTCGAGGGCAAGTTTGAAAGGGTCACAGGCGCGGGCCTAGCTCCTTTACCGATCCAGCGGCCGATCCCAATCTGGTTCGGGGCCACCTCAACTCCGGCGTTGCGGCGCGTCGGTCAGCTCGCGGAGGGCTGGTTCCCGCTGTTCGCCCCCGGGCCACGGCTCGACGAGGCGCTCACCATCATCGAAACGGCGGCACTCGAGGCCGGGCGGGAGCCCGCGGCAATAGGGATGGAGGGTTTCGTCGATCTCGGCCCGGACGGTCTCGGAGACCTCGAGCAGCAGGTCGCCAATTGGCGGAGTCTCCGTGCAACCCACGTGTCACTCAACACGATGAGACAGGGTCTCAGAAGTGTGGACGAGCACGTGGCGCTCCTCGCCAGCGCCGCCCGCGTCCTCCTGGACAAGTGAGCGCGAGCGAGCAAGCCAGCGTTTCGGCGGTGCCGCCGCGCCCCGCCTCGCGCCCCCGCCGGAGCTGTTCATCCGCGGCGCGAACGTGATGGACGAGACCGGAGGGTTCACCGGTCCGGTGGATGTCCTGGTCGAGCTTGGAATCGTCACTGCCCTCGGGCGGGACCTATCGCCTGGCACGAGCGCGATCAGGCTCGATGGCGATGGGCTCTGGCTGTTGCCCGGTCTTTTTGACTGCCACGTTCATGTGGGTCTGTCGAGCTTCGACACCCTCGAGCTGCTGCGCACGCCGTTTTCGAGACGAGTTCTCGAGACAGCCGACGTTTTGCGACGCACCCTCTCAGCAGGAGTTACCTTCGTGCGTGACGCCGGCATCGCGGACGCAGGCGTGCGTGACGGCGTGGCAGCCGGCTACGTACCCGGGCCCACCATACAAGTCTCGGTTGTCGCCATCGGCGGCACGGGAGGCCATACGGACGGCTTCCTGACCGGGCCCGGCCTCGAATGCTCTGTGGACTACTCGCTGCCGGACTACCCCGGGAGGCCGCCACATCTGGCCGACGGTCCCGACGAGATGCGAAAGGTCGTTCGCCTCGCACTGCGCTCAGGAGCCGATTGGATCAAGCTCGTTGCCACAGGAGGCGTGTTGGCGACAACCGGCGGCGGCTTCGATCCCGAGCTCTCGTTCGAGGACGTCGCCGTCGCCGTGCAAGAGGCCGCCCGCCGCCATCGTCGGGTCATGGTGCACGCCCTCGGCGGCGACGCCATCCGGTGGGCTATCGACGCCGGAGCGCGCTCCATCGAACACGGGGTCTTTCTCACCGAGGCCGACGCCGCGGCCATGGCCGCGCGCGGATGCTTTCTCGTCCCGACCCTCGCTATCTACGAGCGACTCGTGTCACTTGCAAAGGCCGGTGCGCTGGACCCGCGCCGTGCGACGCGAGCGATCGACGTCGGTGAGCACCTAGGCGAGGCCGTCCGGATCGCCAGGGCTGCGGGAGTGAAGATCGCGCTGGGCAGCGATTTTGGCCATCGCGACGACCACGGCCGCAACGTCTCGGAGCTCGCTTTGCTGCATGGAGCAGGCCTGAGCGTCGAAGAGGCACTGCTGGCCGCGACCTCCCGCGGAGCAGAGCTGTGCGGAGTCGCAGACCACCTAGGACGAATCGCACCGGGTTTTCAGTTCGACGCGATCGTGCTTGACCACGAGCCCAACGATCTGACGCGTCTAAGTGAGCCCGGAGCGGTGACCGGCGTCTTCCAACGCGGCTCGCCAGTTGTCGTCCACCCGCGGTTGCGTCACGCCAGTGCAATCACTACATTAACCTGAGTAATGTGATCGGATTTGTAAGGTTGCTGCGATCGAGCTTAATCACCAGGGGGAACGCAGCCGCGAACGGAGGCAGAACGTGACAAATCGAGAGGTCTCGAGTGATCGGACGGCACTGGGCGACAATCGGCGGCGCTACAGCCGGCGTGAGATGCTCCGCTTCGGCGTCATCGGCGCGGGCGTCATCGGCACAGGCCCGCTCCTGGTCGCGTACGGTAGCTCCGCTACGACAACCGCGGCCGACAAGTCGGGCCGTGCCAAACCCAAGGCCGGCGGAACGTTGAACTTCGGCCGCCAGACCGGCCCAACACAGCTCGACCCGGCAAACTCGATAGTCGAAGGTGACGTTTATACGCTCGACAAGATCTTCGAGCCCCTTTACGTCACCAGTCCCCAGGGCACGCTGACCCCCTGGCTCGCACGGGGGCACACGGTGAGCTCTGACGGGAAGACCTGGACCTTCTCGCTCCGGCCGGGCGTGAAGTTCTCAGACGGCAAGCCCGTGACTGCGGAGGACGTCGTGTTCTCGATCCATCGCGCCGCCACCGACGCCGACGGCCCGCTCAGCTTCTTGGACTTCGCGATCAAGTCCTACAAGGCAACGAACTCGAGCACGGTCACCTTCAAGCTCTCCCAGCCCTGGGCACCCTTCTTGTCGGACATCTCCGTCTTCGCGAACGCGATCCTGCCGAATGATTTCGGTGGCCAGAGCGAGTCTGCTTTCTTCGCCAATCCGATCGGCACCGGACCGTTCTTGCTCAAGTCGTTCGTCAAGGGCGGGAACGCGGTCCTTGTGAAGAACAAGAACTACTGGCAACCGGGCAAGCCCTATCTCGACGAGGTCAACTTCAGCTACATCTCTGACGACAACCAGCGTGTGCTGCAGCTCAAGGCCGGGCAGGTCGACGTGATCTCGGCAGTCCCGCCGGCCCAGGTGGTCGCTTTGAAGGCGGACCCCGCGCTCGTCTTGGAGGCATTCGGATCCTGGGCGGTCGACCTGCTCTTCTTCAACGAGAAGGTCCCGCAGTACAAGGACCGTCATGTCCGCAGGGCGATCAACCACGCCATCGACATCGAACAGCTCGCGAAGGTCACGACCTTCGGCACCGCCCAGGCAGGGAACTCGTTCTTCCCGCCGAGCCTCCAGTACTACGCAAAGGTGCCGACACTCGGCTACAGCCTTGCTGCCGCCAAAGCCGAGCTCGCGAAGTCGGCCTACCCGCACGGCTTTTCCACCTCGATCCTCGTGCCGAGCGGCAACACCCAGTACGTCGAGGCGGCAACGATCATCCAACAGGAGCTCAAGCCGCTGAACATCGACGTCTCGATACGACAACTCGACGACGCCGCTTACACCGCAGCCTTTGAGGCTTTCAATTACGAGGCGATGATCAACGGCGCGACGAACGACATAAGCGACCCCGACGAGATGGCCTCGTTCCAGGTCGATGTGCAAGACGGCGGGTCCCATTCGTTCTGGACCTACTATGACGACCCGAAAGCGATCGCGCTGGTGCGGGAGGCCGAGACCGAGTTCGACAGCGCGAAGCGCGCCGCCCTCTACGAGCAGATCCAGGCCTTGGTCGCCCAGGACGCCCCGTACGTCGCGCTCGACTACCCGCCGAACATCTACGCCTGGCAGCCGTCGCTGCACGGATTCGCCGTGAACCCGGGCGGTGCATACCGGTTGGAGGACGTCTGGCTGGATTAGGCAACCGCCTCAGGCCGGTGGCGACTGGTCAGAGGCCCGATATTCCAAGCGCCGGCTGAAGCGGCCCCCTCGTGCAGGCTTGACTCGGGAGATATGGGACCCGGTGTTAGCCTCCTCGAGAGAAGTCGTCACACGGAAGGCTTGTCTTCCGAGGCGGCATCAGCGAAAGAAGGAAGGGCCGTTGGCGACGAGGACCACGCGCTTCGGGGTTGGCCGACGGGAGAGCCACGACTCCTCGCCGTTCTACGGCCGTGCTTTGAAGGAAGTGGAGACGACCTCGGACCGGGCTCCATCCCAGGAGGTCGTTCGAAGCGGTCTTTATGCCCACTCTGCTGAGACGATGGTCGAGATTCCAGACGACTGTGTCGCCCTCATGGTCACATCGCCGCCTTACCACGTGGGCAAGGAATATGACTCGGATCTCAGTTTCGATGACTACCTGGGCCTCTTTCGCGCCGTGTTCAAGGAGACCTACAGGTGCTCGAACCGGGTGGCCGGGCGGTTGTGAACGTGGCCAATCTCGGTCGCCGGCCTTACGTCTCGCTGGCGGATCACGTCACGGCCATCATGGAGGATCTCAAGTTCCTTTCCCGTGGCCAAGTCATCTGGCTGAAGGGCAGGGGAGCCTCGGGCTCGTGTGCGTGGGGCAGCTGGCGATCCGCGAGCAATCCGACCTTCCGTGATCTGCACGAGTACTGCCTTTGTTTCAGCAAGGAGCGATGGAGCCGAGCACGCAAGGGGGTGAGCACGATCGGTCGTGAGGAGTTCCTCGCGGCGACGCTGTCTGTATGGGAGATCCCGCCGGAGTCTGCCCGGCGAGTGGCACACCCTGCTCCTTTCCCCGTGGCATTGCCCAGGAGGTTCATCGAGCTCTACAGCTATCTCGACGACCTGGTTCTCGACCCCTTCCTCGGATCGGGCTCGACGGCGGTGGCCGCGGTCGAGACCGGTCGTCGTTACGTCGGCTATGACATCGACGAGGGGTATCTCCGCACTGCTCGGGAACGGGTTCTCGCCGCCCACCCTTACGCCCCCCCACCGGACCGATAGCACGTCGGCACCTGGCGTTGCCCTCCCGCGTCCGCGAAGACGAGGCCGTCGACAGGTTCCGTGCGAGTGCACGGGCTTGCCTCCAGAGCTCCGTGGCCAGGTGAACGACCCGTGACCGGAGGTCGCAGGCAGCGGTGAATTACCATCGCTGCCGGACGGCGAAGGGGACCGGGTGAACAAGAGAAGACGGACGGGCCGCACGAGACTATGTGGTGCGGCGGCGGTCCTCGCGGCAGCCGCGATCGCGGCCGGAAGCGCCGGCGGAGGGGCTCACACAGCTTGGCGGGTGTCTTTCATCCCGCCGAACGCGGTCGTCGTGCACCCGGATGTGATTCGGATCGGTTCCGCCCGATCGGCACCGCCGAGCACGTCCACGTGTCAGCAGAGCCTCGGGATCGCTTGCTACGAGGCCGACCAGATACAGCGCGCCTACAACCTGGAGCCGTTGTTCAGGGCTGGCACGGACGGGAAGGGACAGACGATCGTCATTGTCGACTCGTTCGGCTCGCCGACGATCGGCCACGACCTGAGTGTCTTCGACACGACCTTCGACCTGCCTGCTCCCCCTGCCCTCACTGTGATCCATCCCGCCGGTGCGGTCCCGCCGTACAAGGCGTCGGCCGACCGTGAGGGTTGGGCCGGCGAGACAACCCTCGACGTCGAGTGGGCGCACACTATGGCGCCGGGAGCGAGCATCCTGCTGGTGGAAACCCCGACTTCGGAGATCGAAGGGACCAGCGGGTTCCCCCAGATCGTCGCCGCGGAGCTGTACGTCATCAAACACCACCTGGGCGGTGTCATCAGCCAGAGCTTCGGCGCCACCGAACAGACCTTCCCCACGGCACAAGCGCTGCTGGCGCTGCGGGCCGCGTATATCGATGCTGCCGAAAGCACCAACAACGTGACTGTGCTTGCCGCTTCGGGTGACTCCGGCGCGGCCAATAACGGACCTGACGATTCCACCTTTTACGACTTCCCGGCCGTTGAGTGGCCGGCCAGCGACCCCCTAGTGACCGGAGTCGGCGGCACCCAGCTTCATCTGGACGCCGAGGGCCATCGCACGTCCCCCGACAGCGTTTGGAACGACAACCGCAGCGTCGCGACCGCGGGCGGGGGCGTGGCCCCGGACCTGCTCGCCAGTGGCGGTGGCAGGTCGATCATCTTCGAGCGGCCCAGCTACCAGAACGGCGTGGCGTCAATCGTGGGCCAGCATCGTGGCGTGCCCGATCTTTCCATGAGCGCAGCCTGCAACGGGGCGGTCGACGCCTACCAGAGCTTCCCCGGCGTAACCCCAGGCTGGTACTCGGTATGTGGTACGAGCGTCGCCACGCCCCTTTTCGCAGGCGTCGTCGCGCTTGCCGACCAGGAGGCGGGCCACCCGCTCGGGCTCCTCAACCCCGCCCTGTACGCCTTGTCGGCCTCGAGGGCGGCGGGGATCGTGGACATCACCAAGGGCAACAACAGCGTCTCGTTCACCCAGCACGGCAGGCTGCAAGAGGTGGAGGGCTTCTCGGCTTTGCGGGGCTACGACCTGGCATCGGGTGTAGGCACGGTCGACGCGGCCAAGTTCGTGCCCGAGCTGGTCAAGTTCCTGGCGAGGTCATAAAGGCTCGGAGGTCACCGGGACCGTTTCGCGCTCGAGTGCCCTGAGTTACGAGAGGCGACGATCATCGCTCGGTGGTCGTTGAAGTCTCCGCAACGGGCGCGCCGTCGATAGCAAGTCTGGGCTTGGTCCCGCGCACGACCGCTGCCTCGTTGACGATCGGGATGGCCTTGAGGTCTGTGAGACCGGCCCTGTTGAACATCGCGACCCACGCCGACATGGAGATCGGCCTTTCTTGGAAACGAATCACGTAACGACCGCTGTTTTTGATGATCCGCCACCAGCCTCCGGGGCCCTTGCGGAGGAGCAGCGCAAGCTTCGAGCCGATGATCTCTCGGTCCCTGGCGTCGGCGCCCCGCCCGAACATCATGTCACCCACGACGAGCAGGCCTCCCGGACGAAGCCATTTGAAGGCTTCGTTGACGGCGACCTGCTTGTCCTTGTCCCGCAGATGGTGCAGGGCGTAGTTCGAGACGACGAGATCGACCGAGTTCTCCGACAGGCCGAGGCGCTCGATCGGCACCGCCCGTCCTTTGACGTTCGAGACGCCCTGTCTCTCGGCGTTCTCGAGCAGCAGGGCGATCATCTGCTCGCTCACGTCGACCCCGAGCACGGTCCTGCAGCGCTTTGCGAGGGCGAGTGTCACCTGCCCCGATCCGCAACCAAGATCGACGGCGGACGCCTCAGGAGATGGATCGGCCTCGGCCAGCACGCGTTCCACTACTTTGAGGAGGCCCGGATTGTTACCGGCACCGTGGTCCCAGCTCGCGGCTCGGCGAGTCCAGAAACGCCGCTGGCGCGCGATGTTCCGGTCGGTTCCCGCCGCCTGGCGGCCGGGGTTCACGGGCTGGTCGGATTGAAGATGTACGTGACGGCGAAGCGGAGCACAGCGACGGTGCCGACTTGCCTGCCCTGGAAGGTGACCGACAGGGATGCCCCTCCGGCAAAAGCCTCCAAGGTGCTCGAACCGCCGGGCACCAGGACCGACTGTGTCTCACCGGATCCGATCGTCGAGGCGAACAGGTCAGCCCTGCTCGCGAGTGACTTCACCACGACGTAGCACCGTTGCGTCGTCTTGATCGCCAGCACGTAAGGAGTGCCAGGAAGTGAGTAGGTGACCGAGTTCGTGGTCTGCGACGTCTGCTGCATCACCTTGGAGACTGGCGCGGGGCGCGTGGTCTCGGTTGTGTTGCCGGGGTTGACGAGCTGGCCTGGCGTGCCGACAACGTGACGCAGCGGGTCCACCCAGGACGGGTGGTAGTGCTCCACTATGAGGCCCGCGCCGCCGATGACAACGAGGAAGGCGAGAGTCCAGACGATCACCCTGAGCAAGGTCGGCGCCGGGAGCTTGCGTTTCGATCCCGGGTACCAGATCGAACCGTCCGGCAGTAGCACGCCGTAGGCCGGGGCGACCGGGACGGCAGGGATCTCAGCAGTGATAGCCGTGCCACCACGGGTGTCGATCGTGCCATCACCGGCCCGCTCGGTGTTTGGCTCGAAAGAGGTGACCGCCGTCCGGCTCGTCCCCGGCACAGCGTCTGGGCGCCCTGGCACCACGTGCCTTGTCCTCCAGTCGTTCTTTTCAAAAACGCTACCGCGTCAGTCTTCGGTTCACCGCGCAGTCAAGGGCCCCGCCAGAGTTCACAAGTGTCGTCTCGCTGCGGCCGTTCGGCTCCGTGCAACGAGAGGAGGGAGCCCTCAGGCGAGGCCGAATCGCCTCGGCTTCTTGGGCTTGCCCGCGGGGACACCGGGTGAACCTCCAGGGCGACGCGCTACCAGGAGCGACCCCGGCGCGATGCCGTGGTCCTTGGTGCTGGGCGGCTTCGAGGCCGCCGCCGGCTCTTCGAGCGCCTGGCGTACGAGCCAGGCCCGGCAGGCGAGATTCAGGTGGAACCGGTGCTCGGGGTCGTTCAGGTCCCAGCCCGTCAGCTCTGTGATGCGCATGAGTCGGTACCTAAGGGAGTTGCGGTGGACGTACAACTTGGCAGCCGTAGATTCGAGCGCTCCGAACTCGTTGAGGTAGGCAAAGAGAGTCTTCAGCAGTTCGCTGCGATGCTCGCGGTCATAGTCGATCAGTGCCCCGATCCAGTGGTTCACGAGGTTCTGCAAGTCCTCGCCGGCGGGGCGAGCCAGCAGACGCCAGACGCCGAGATCTTCGAAACTGACAACCGGCCGACTCGTGGTGAGGCCCGGGAGCCTCAGCGCGAATTCGGCATCGGCAAGCGACCGGCTCAGGTCCTGGAGTCGATGACGGCCTCCCACTCCGACGCGAACCTTGTCACCGCACTCGGAGTTGAAGGCGCTGGCAAGCTCGGTCCAGTCCAGCTCCTCGGCAACGACCAACACCACCCCGTTTGACCGGAGAGTCGTGAGGCAATCGATGCCGAGACGTGCCGTCACGCGGCGGACGACGTCCGGCAGGTCACTCGACGCCGGATCCGGCGGCAGTACGAGCACGGCCCGGTGCAACTTATCGAGGTCGTAGCCGAGTCGGTCAGCGTGGGAGCGCACGCGACCGGGGTCTGAGTCCTCCAGCAGCTCTGTGGCAAAGTTCCCCCACGCCGCGACTTCAGCTTCGGCAATGTTCCGGTCGTGAAGGAGCTCCCAGCCGAGGACCGTCGTCGCCTGCTCGAGCTTGAACAGCTCCATGGCGCTTGCTTGCTCGGTGGGGTCGAGAAGGCTTATCGCGCCCAGGATCTCCGCGCGTGGGCAGGCTACGGCCACCCACCTGTCGACGTCGAAGATGGCAACGGCGTGCGAGGCATCATCGGGAAGTGGGCGCGCGAGCCAAGGCGCCTCGGAGTCGCCACGTCGTTCTTCCACGCCGCTCGTCGCTATGACACGTCCGGCCGGGTCCTGGACGATCACCGCCCTTTCGGTTTGTTGCTGCAGCACCCTCGCGATGCCGGGCGCGCCGTGACCGTTGCCGGCGGCCGCGATGAACTGGCGGAAGAGCGACGTGACCTCCTGGACCGCAGGCAGATGCAAGTGACTCGCCAGCGACTCCTGAGCCCCCGCCTCGGAATTCCCCACCCGAGGTAGGGTAGCGGCTGCTGCGGCGTTTGCTGTCGCGGATCGTCTTGGCGTATGGCGGGGGTGCGCGACGGTCGTCCGCGCCTCCTCTCTGGTCACGATCGGAAGTGGTGAGGTCTCGCCCCGCGTCGTGCTGAGAGACCCTGTCGGACAGGCTCAACTGCGCGTGCCGGTTCGGCTGGGACGAAGGCCCGTCGCATCGCCGTGGATGCCACCTCTGTCCGGCGGGCACAGTTCAGCTGCTTCAGGAGGTTGGCTACGTGGTGCTTGACCCCCTGGACGGAGATTCCGAGCTCGTCGGCGATGAGCTTGTTCGTCGCGCCGTCGGCGATGAGCCTCAGTACCACCTGTTCGCGCGAACTGAGCCGGACGGGCAGCAGGCTTGGCGAATCGTGCACCCGGCCGAGTAGGAACTCGGCCATGGGAGCCAGCCTCGGGAACTTCCGCTCGTCGAGACGCGTCAAGACCGCCCGCAGCACCGACGCCGAAAGGTCCTCTTCGAGAAAGTATCCATCGACCGGCAGCCCTGCGGCGACGGCCCCTGGGCGGCTCCACGGTCGCGCAGCAGCAGGATCGCCTTTAGCTCTTCGGGAGCTGAGATGCCACCAAGATCGCGATCGCGTTGGTAACGGAGTTGCCGGCCCGGTAGTTCCACGCCGCAGGGGACGAACTGAGACCCTTCCGGTCGGTCGCCCACTGTATCGCTTGGAGCATCTTCACCGGGCCAAGGCGCATGACGTCCCGGTCGTCGCACACGACCATGGCGTGGGTCGTGGCGGCTTCTCCCGGACGGAGGGTTGTCGCCTGTCGTGCGTGTCATCTTGGGACCCTGATCTCACCGTGGCATCCCTCTGCGGCTTTGCACATGAGTGCGGGGCGTCAACGGACGCACGTCACGTTCCGCGGTGCTTGGGTCGGCCATGGCAACACGACGCCCGCGCCCGGAAGAATTGGAAGAGGGCCCCCGCAGTGCGGGAGCCCTCTCCTTTCTTCCGACGGCCCGAGAACTCCGAGCCGCTTAAGGGATGTTGCTAGTGATTACGAGTTGCCTTAACCCTCGCTCCCGTTGGTGAAGGTCACCGTGTTGACGCCAGCACCGGCGGTGACGTCGATCGACGCAGGTATGGCTGGCAACGTTGATTCGTCTTCCGTTGAGCCGTTACCCAGGTAGTTGATCGCAGTGACGTCAACCCCGGATCCCGTGACGGAGGTTTCGGTGATCTTGATGGAGTACGGGTTACCCGCCGGGTCCACGACAGGCGGACCGTCGAACACCCCAGTGCAGTACGCACCGTCGCCCGTGTAGGTGGCGGGGAACGTCACGCTCAGGGTCGGGCTCTCGTACACGTTCGGGTCAACCGTAGGCACCGTATCGACGGCCGACAAGCTGAAGTAGACCGTCTGGCCAGCGAGATTCACGTCAGAGGAGGTCTCGTTTGCGCAGATCTTCCACGCCGTCGGGTCCACCTCGTCATAGAAGGTCACGAGCGTCTCGTCCCCTGGGCTGCCGTAAGGCACACCGACCACCGCGGGGTTGACTGCCGACCCGGACTGAAGCTCCGAGCCTGGCAGGGCGAGAACGTTGGTTGCCGTGACGTTGTCGAGGTAGAAGTTCGGGTTCACACCGAGGTTTTCGGTGATCGTCGCGGTTCCTGCCGGGACCTCTATCGGGGCCGAGCAAGTTCCACCCTGCAACGTGAAGGGCGCACCACCGTTGACCGTGAAGGACGCGGAGTTGTACTCGTTGTACGACGACGACATGGTAAGTGGCTCAGATGGGCCGATGAACTGCTTGCAGACCTCGACGTAGCCCATCGGGTCGTTGGTGAAGACCGCGTCGGCGTATCCATCGGCTACCGGTGGCACCGAAACCAGGGCTGTGGTGCCCGAGCTGCCGGCGTCGAAAGTCGATGGGACGACGGAGGCGCCCGTCACCTGAACGTACGGAGGGGTGTTCGGGTTACTTGGCAACGCCTCGTTCACCGTGACCACCGCGCCGACTGGAATGCCGAGTGGCCACCAGCTGGTGTTGAAGGCGGGCTTGTAGAAGGCGCTATTAGTGACCACCGTGCAGGCCTGTCCGGGAGCCGCGACAGCCACGACACCGACCTCTCCTCCGGTCCAAGTGATCGGGGTCGCCCCGTTCGCCGGAGTGAAGACCCACGAAACGTCGAAGTAGAACTCCGTACCCGCCAGGTTGCCCTCGTTGTTGGTGAGGACCTTGCAGACCTTGATCAGGTTCACGTTGGTGGCGTTGGTGAAGTCGCCTGTCGTCTCGTAGCCGGCGGTCACAGTGAAGTTGGCCGTTTGGGTGGCCAGGTCAACAGTGCCCAGGGCGGTTGTAGGAGCAGCCGTCACACTCACGAGCGAGTAGCCAGGACCCTCTGCTGCCTCAGTGACCGTGACCGTGCCTGCAGGCGCCGTGATGGCGCCAGTGCACGAACCGACTGCTACTGAGTAGGTTCCGAGGGAGGTGGAGCCTGCCGTGATCGCGAATGAGAACGAACCCTCGACGAATGCGTCAGCTGCCGACTTGCAGACCTCGATGTAACCAGTGCCCGTTGAGGTGGAAACCGGGTCCGGGTTGGACACAGGCGGGCTGCTCGGAGGCGGGCTGCTCGGGTCCGGGTTGGACACAGGCGGGCTGCTCGGAGTCGGGCTTACAGGCGTGGGGCTGGGGACCACGACCACCAACTTGGAGTTGGCGAACTTGACGGTCGCGGACTTACCTGCCGCAAGCCTCACGGCGACGGTCGCAGTCTTGAGAGACGAGCTCACCTTGGCCGTGGCCGGGCTCACCGAGATGGAGGAAACGCTCCGGTACATCGCCGGCGCCGAAACCTCAGATACGTGGTTGACCCCGATCTTGGCCGTGAAAACTCCGCACGAGCCCTTGAAGGACACCACGCTTCCGTTCAGAGCGAAGCGGAATGCCCCAGGAGCAACCTCGCAAATCTTGACTGTTGGGTTGATGGCTTTCTTTGCCGTCGCGCCTGCGCTAGCTGCGGTTCCAGCCACCAAGGCACTGCTGCCGATGGCGAAGATCGGTACCAGCAGCAGCATTAAAGCGGAATGTCTCCGCGTTTTGATATGCACAATATTCTCCTCGCATCATTAATCTCCGTGCCTCTGCCCGCGTTTCACACGGCCCGGCTTGGAGTGTCCCCCCCACACCGGGGATCCGGTGCAGGACGTTGTGTTACTGGCAGCAAATTGCTAAAAGTGCTGCTGTTGCAGTATTTATGCCTTTGGACCTGCTGTCTTGGTGCGGGGTGCACAAAGACGCGCTTGTAGTTTCCACAATTTATGGCAAAGCGATGACAGGAGACCTTGGCGCGAGGCGGTGCGGCCCTTCTGACCAGCCAAATAGCTAGGCGGCGCCCTTCACAGTGGGAAGAATGGCCTAGCCACATTCCTTTCACACAAGAGGCGGGCCGTTCTTGCTCCGGCCACTATAAGAGACCGACAGAACACGTAGAGAGGTCGCATTAGAGGCGAGTGTGCTGATTGTAGTTGACCGAATACAGAGAGTGAGCGACGACCCACAAGCAAGACCCCTTCGCAACGGATTGGAAACAGGTATGTCTCATTGCTTTTCCCACTTCGCTTGCCCACGATCATCGCTCAAGAACCAGGACTCTCCGCAACGTCCCCTCGGGCGGGACTCTCGGTGTCGTGAAAGGCACCGCCTCCGAGTCACCGTGGGTGCCATCGGGTGCCTCGCCGATTAGGACGAGTCGACGCTCGCAGGATCCCGGTGGTGTCGGCGCCCGTCGGGGCAGGAGCCTTGAGGGAGGTACGTCCTTGCGTGTCCCGGGGGGCGGAGGAGGGTCGGCTCCGCGGTCTCCGCAAGGGCCAGCCTCGCGGACGGATGTGCCCTGGGGCAAGCGGGAGGACGATCCGGGGGGCGGGTCAGGACGTGCTGGGCCGGAAGTCGCTCCACCCGGAGGACGGGTCGGCGGGGCGTTCTGCAGCCTCGGGCGTCCGGATCGACGCAGCCCGGGACGACTCGGCGTCGAGACGCGCGTCCTCACGCGCCGTCTTGCGGTCCTCCGAGGCCATCCACTGGAAGTAGATCGGGATCACGGCAGCGACCGTGAGCAGCTCCGACAGCACCCAAAGGACACCTGCGCCGGCGTGAGTGCTCGACAGGCTGTACATAGGGGCGATCGTTTGGCGTGAACTGAGTAGGGCGATGGCGAGAAACGACTCGAGGGGCACCCCTATCAGTAGGTTGACCATGCGGAGCGGGTAGCTGGCTCCCCACCTGGGGATTGGGTCCAGCCCGATCATTGGCCACCAGAAAAGCGTCGCTCCGAACAGGAAGCCCAGGTTGATCAGGTCCATCAGCCACATGTGGTTCATCGCGAAGCCTATGAGGGACGTGAGGAAGAAGGCGAGCATGACGCCGTAGTAGAGCACCCAGACCACGAGCGGATGGGACAGGACGGCGAATCCTCTGCTGTGGAAGATTCGGAGCCAGGCGGTCTTGGTGCGGCGGCTTGAGGTTTGCAGGATCAGCGTCATGGGGGCGCCCATCGACAGCAAGGCCGGGGCGATGATCATGAGGAGAAGATGCTGAATGACATGCGCCTCGAAGTAGGAGCCGGTCAGCGTCGCGACCGGGGACTGGAGGGCAAGGTCGACCGTGACCAGGCCCGCGAAGAACGAGGCAGTCCGCTGGGCTCTCCACTTGCGCCCTCGAGTTGCGAGCGCCCAGTCGGCACGGAGGTACCAGATTCCCGCGGCGATGCACGCCGCAAGGATGAGCAATGGGAAGGGGCCGAACTGCCAGTCGAGCAGCGCGGTGTGCAGATTGAAATAGACCCTTTCCATGGGCGACCCCGGCACGCCTCAAGGGTACTGCCGGTTCCCACCGAGTCGGCAGTGGCAGCCACGGAGGGAAAGGTCACCGCCGACCGCGGAGCCTGGGGCACAGGGAGGGCCGAACTGTGCGCGTTAGTGGCGCGGCCTACGAACCGAGCCCTGCATGACGCCTAGGCTGGAGTGGCACGGGGCTGTAGCTCAGCTGGCAGAGCACCTGGTTTGCAACCAGGGGGTCAGGGGTTCAAATCCCCTCAGCTCCACCGCTGTCGCGGAATATAGACAAAGAGAGCCTGGTCGGCGTCGTTTCAGTAGGCTAAGGACCAGGACGAAGGGCGCGTGTCCGGCCCATCTCCCTTGTAGTGCCGGGAGCGGGCAGGGCGAAGAATGACCGGGGGAAGCAAGATGCTTGCATCGTTCGAAACCAGGCCGATCGCCGACACGGGGTATGGCGCCGATGCCACGAGGTCTTTACCGAGTCGGGGCAGGCGGGGCGTCTTTGTGGGGCGGATGTCGGTAGCCTTTCTGGCTCTCCTCGCCCTGTTCACCTTCTCGATCGGGACCGCGATCTCGGCAGAGGGGAGTTCACCGACATCGCCAACGGCGACCTGGACTCGGCTCTCCCCGAGCACCAGCCCACCGGCCCGCGATAGCGCCTCCATTGCCTACGACCCGGCGACGGGGAACATTGTCCTGTTCGGCGGCTCCGCCAATGGCAGCGACCTCAACGACACGTGGACGTTCAACGGTACGACCTGGACGCATCTCTCCCCTGCTACGAGCCCCCCCGCCCGGTCGTACGCCTCCATGGCTTACGACCCGGCCACGGGGAACATGGTCCTGTTCGGGGGATCCGGTGTCAGCAGCGACCTCAGCGACACCTGGACGTTCAACGGCACGACCTGGAGTCAGCTCTCCCCGGCCGCGAGCCCTCGCGCCCGGGACGGTGCCTCCATGGCCTACGACCCGGCCACGGGGAACATGGTCCTGTTCGGGGGAGAGGCCGACAGCGTCAACCTCAGCGACACGTGGAGCTTCAACGGCACGACCTGGGCCCGGCTCTCGCCGGCGACCAGCCCCCCCGCTCGCTGGTACGCCTGCATGGCCTACGATGCGGCCACGCAGGACCTAGTCCTGTTCGGGGGGTCCGGTGACACCAGCGATCTGAGCGATACCTGGACGTTCAACGGCACGACTTGGACTGAGCTGTCTCCGGCTACCAGCCCGCCCGTTCGCGATAGCGCGTTCATGGACTATGACCCAGTTACGGGGAACGTGGTCCTGTTCGGTGGGTCCGGCGCCAGCAGCGACCTCAGCGACACCTGGACATTCAACGGCACGACCTGGACTCAGCTCTCTCCGCCTGCCAGTCCACTTGCCCGGGACAGTGGCTCCATGGCCTACGACCTGGCCACGGGGAAAATGGTCCTGTTCGGAGGAGAGGCCAACAGTGTCGACCTCAGCGACACATGGACCTTCGTGCAGGTGACCGTCAGCCTCGTGCAGGCCAGCCCGACCTCGGCGATGGTCACCTACGGTGCCGGTTACAGCGGCCAAAGCCTCGCCGTGACGAACTCGACCGGCACCGTCTCCTACACGGAGGCAACCTCGTCGAACTCCGCCGACGTCATCGTGAGCAGCACCGGGGCGATCAGAGCGGCCACCTCGCTCGTACCGGGCACCTACACCGTAAGTGGCAGCGAGACCGATACCAACCGTGACACCGGCACATGGGTCTTCAGCCTGACCGTCGGTCAGGCCAGCCAGACCATCACGTTTACTTCGACGCCGCCTTCCAACGCAGCCGTGGGCGCGACCTACACCGTGACGGCCACCGGCGGTGCCTCTGGCAACGTGATCACTTTCAGCACGACGTCGGTCTGCACCGTGTCGGGCTCGACGGTGAGCTTTGTCGGCGTGGGCAAGTGCGTGGTCGACGCGAACCAGGCCGGCAACGCGGACTACCTCGCGGCCCCCCAGGCCCAGCAGACGATAAACGTTGGCAAGGCTCCCCAGACCATCACCTTCACCTCGTCACCGCCCTCGGGCGCTACGGTTGGCTCTACTTACACTCTGACCGCCACCGGCGGACCTTCCGGCAACGCGGTCACCTTCACGACGAGCTCGGTGTGCACCGTGTCGGGCTCGACCGTGAGCTTTACAGGTGTAGGCGAGTGCGTGATCGACGCGAACCAGGCTGGCGACGCCGACTATCTGCCGGCCCCCCAGGTCCAGCAGAAGATCACCGTCGGCAAGGCTGCGCAGACTATTACCTTCACCTCGAGGCCTCCCTCCGACGCGACCGTGGGTGTCACCTACACGGTGACGGCCACCGGCGGGCCCTCCCGCAACGCGGTCACCTTCACGACGAGCTCGGTGTGCACCGTGTCGGGCTCGACCGTGAGCTTCATAGGTGTAGGCGAGTGCGTGATCGACGCGAACCAGGCTAGCGACGCCGACTATCTGCCGGCCCCCCAGGTCCAGCAGACGATCGCGGTCGGCAAGGGTTCCCAGACGATCACGTTTACTTCGAAGGCACCGTCCGACGCCGCCGTGGGTGCTACCTACACGGTCACGGCCAGCGGCGGTGCCTCCGGCCAGCCGGTCACTTTCAGCACGACGTCGATGTGCACCGTGTCGGGCTCGAAGGTGCATTTCATCGGCGTTGGCAAGTGCGTGATCGAGGCGAACCAGGCGGGCGACACGGACTACCTCGCGGCCGATAGGGCCTCCGAGAGCTTCAGGGTGGTAAAGGCCACTTCCAAGATCGCTCTCCGGCTGTCGGCGGCCAAAGTGATCTTCGGGAAGGAACAGGTCGAGCGTTTCTCGGTCACCGTTGCTCCGCAGTTCGCCGGCTCGACGCCAACCGGGAGGGTCACGATCCGCAACGGGAGCACTGTTCTGTGCACGACTTCGCTGTCGTCGGGCAAGGCAACGTGCAGGCTGTCACCGAGCGAGCTCAAGGCCGGCACCTACCGCCTTGTCGCTGCTTACCGTGGCGGCACGGACTTCAACGGCTCCTCTTCGGCCAAGGAGACCCTCACGGTCACGAGTTGATCGAGCTGTCGGCACACCGAGGGCACCGGCCGACGGCGGCGGACGCCGCGAGCCGCGTCTGTCCGCGACTGGCCCCGGTTAGTCCACCTGCTCGCTGGCGAGCTTGGCTCCCAGTTTGAATGCCTCTTCGTTGAGCGGGATCATGGCGCACTTCTGTTTCAGCGTGGCGCGAATGGCCGTGAGGAATGTCTCTTCTGGAAAGACCTTCGTCGCTCCCTGCAAGGCGCCGAGGGCTACGACGTTCTTTACGAGCACGGCACCGAGGTCATTGGCGACGGCCGTGAAGGGCACTGGCACGAGCTTGACCCCCGGGGCAGCGACGTCCGGCTGGGCGTTTATGACGGAGCTGTCGTAGATGATCATCCCGTCGGGATGTACGGTCGGACCGAACTTGGCGAGGCTGGGAGCGTTGAACGCCACGAGCACATGGGGGCGCGGTGCGGCCGGGGACATCACTTCCTTCAGGGCCACATGAACGTCGGCGTAAGAGGTGCCGCCACGAGATTCGGGGCCATAGCTCGGGATGTGCGTCGAGTCGTACCCCTCGTTGATGGCGCCGCGGGTGAGGATCATCGCGGCGGTCTGGGCACCGTCGCCGCCGGAACCCGCCAGCTTGAAGCTGATGTCCTCGGCGTCGATGTGTGTCGGGAATCCTTCGGCGAAGCGCGGTGCACCCTCGGTGGTAGTGCCCAGCGCGGTGAGGGCTTGCTCCGGATCGAACCCGGCCGTCGGTATGGCGGGGAAGGAGGGCCCGTCTGTCGTATCCTTCTTTACGCCGAGCGGGAAGATCGGCTCCATGTTCTCCCTCACCCAGTCCTCGGCGTCCTCCGGTTCGAGGCCGAGGTGGACGGGGCACTCGGAGAGGACCTCGACGAAGGCGAAGCCTTTGCCGGAGACCTGCAACTCGAGCGCTTTCTTGATGGAGCGCTTGGCGTGGGTCCGGCGCCTGTTGTCGTACAGGGCGACCCGCTCGACGTACACGGCTCCATCGAGACAGGCGATCAGCTCCGCCATCTTCATCGGTTGGCCGGCGAAGCGAGTACGGCCCTTCGGCGTGGTGGTCGTTCGCTGGCCGATGAGGGTCGTGGGCGCCATCTGACCGCCGGTCATGCCGTAGATGGCGTTGTTGATGAAGATGACCGTGATCGGGATCCCGAGCTGTGCGGTGCTGACGATCTCGGCGAGGCCGATGGATGCCAAGTCGCCGTCTCCCTGATAGGAGATCACGATCGAGTCCGGATTCGCCGTCTTGTGGCCGATCGCCACCGCCGGGGCGCGTCCATGCGGGGCCTGCGAGTTCCCGACATCGAAGTAGTAGTACGAGAACACCGAGCAGCCGACCGGCGAGACCAGGACGGTGCGATCCTGGACCCCGAGCTCGTCAATGGCTTCAGCCAAGTACTTCTGCGCCAGGCCGTGACCGCAGCCAGGGCAGTAGGTCGTCGAATGGGCAGCGAGCCCCTCGCCGTTGGCGTGGCGCTCGAACTGGCGGTAGAAGACAGACGTTGTCATCAAAGCACCTCCTCGAGACCCAGCACATGCTCGACGATCTCGCCCTGGGAGGGGAGGACCCCGCCCATGCGACGTACGTGGCTCATCGGCGGTGGCATGTGGACATCGGCGTGGCTCAGCGCCAGCCGCAGCTCGTCCTCGAGTTGGCCGCTGCTCGCCTCGACGACTACGAGGCGCTTCACCCGGTCGAGCACACCGCGGAGGGCATCGATCGGGAACGGCCACAGAGTGATGGGCCGGAAGAGGCCGACCTGCAGCCCCTTGTCGCGCAGCTCCCTGATCGCGCCCTTCGCGAGTTGAGCCGGTGTGTTGCACGCCACGAGGACGATGTCGGCGTCGTCGCACCGGTAGAGGTCAGCCCGCTGCTCCTCGACGGTCATCCGCTCGTACTTCTCGTTCAGGCGGACGTTGTCCTGTTCGAGCCCGACCTCCGAGAGGTTGAGCGAGCAGATCAGGTTGCCCCGGTGGGAGTGGTCGCCGAACACAGCCCACTCGGGGATCCCCGGTACCACCATCTCGCTCGGCAGCCGTACCTTTCCGGTCATCTGGCCGAGAAAGCCATCGCCGACGATCACGACGGGGTTTCGGTACTTGAAGGCGAGCTCAAACGAGAGCATCGCGATATCCAGCATCTCCTGGGGAGTCGCAGGAGCCAGCACTATGGCATGGGTGTTGCCGTGGCCGAGGCCACGGCAGACCAGCTTGATGTCCGCCTGCTCGGGCCCGATGTTGCCCAGCCCTGGCCCTCCGCGCATGACGTTCACGAATACCGCCGGAATCTGCGCTCCGACCATGTACGAGATTCCCTCCAGCATCAGGCTGAAACCCGGAGAGCTCGTGAAAGTCATGCACCGCTTCCCGGCGCCGCCGGCGCCGTACATCATGTTGACAGTCGCAACTTCACTGACCGCCTGGATGAAGATGCCGTTGAGCTCGGGCAGCACCTTCGCCATCAGCTCGGCGCCCTCGGTGGACGGGGTGATCGGGTATCCGAAGACGTGTCGGCAGCCGGCCAGGACCGCGCCGACCGCGGCGGCGTACGTCCCCTTGACGACCAGCGGCTCCCGCTCAGGCAACGGGATGGTTGTATCCGGGCGTTTTTCCGGCTCCGGCACCTCGAATGGTCGGGGGCCGAGAACCGTGGCCGGGTCGATCAACTCGAAAGCCACCTCATCGCCTTGTGGACGGAGACCGTACGGCTCCGGGCAGGCGTCGTAACAGAGACCACAACCGTTGCACTGCGACAGGTCGAGAATGATCGGAACCAGTCCGGTCACCGGGTTGATCTCGGTGCCCATCGTGATGCAGTCCTTTGTGCACGAGCTGATGCAGCGCCCACAGCCCTTGCAGTACTCCGGCACGACGAAGGGCTTGGGTCGATCAGCCACCTTGGTCATGGCGTTACCTCCTGCAGGGGCTGGCATCCTGCCACGCGAATGTTTCCGGCATCCATGTTCTTGGCGAGAGGGCGTGCCCGCAGCTTCGTGGGCGCGAAGCAACTCGAACCGAACGCAAACCGTGCTGCGCCCGTCACCAGTGAGAGCGGACCCCGAACATCGTGCGAGGTGCTCCTTGGGTCACCAGAGCGGGACAGGGCGTACTCACCGGTTCCATCTTCGACCCGGGGGCTTTGGTGGGCAAGGCCTTTATGTCGTCCTCGACCGGGCCGAAAGACTCTTTCCACAGGTTGGGTCTCTGCCCGCACTTAGCCCTCGTCAATGCTCTACCAGGACCGGGACGAATACACCGAGCGCCCGTCGTCCTACACCTGCTGCCGCAACTGCGAGACTGAAGGAGTGGAAGGTGGCTCTGGGTCAGGGATCGGACACGTGAGCGAGACAAGCGCCGAGGTCTCGGAGGAAGCCTTGCGCGTCAGCCGCCGTGTAGGGATTCACACTCTCGAAGGCGCCGACTCCGGCACCGACGGGTATCTTGACGCCACGCTGCGGGACAGGTCGGCCGCGGCGTCGACCGCGTTGGACGCCTTCTTGCACCCACACGCGATCGCCGTGGTCGGGGCCAGCTCCGATCCGAACACGATCGCGGGCTTGCTCTTCGGCAACCTGCTCGACAGCCACTTCGGCGGGGCCGTCCTGCCCGTGAACAAGAAGCATCCGACGGTGCAGGGCATCGCCGCTTATGCAGACCTCGCGGCCTGCCCGGTGGTTCCGGACCTTGTGTTCGTCTGTGTGCCGGCCTCCGCCGTTCCCGGAGTAGTCGCCCAAGCCGGTGCCATTGGCGTAAAAGCGGTCTGTGTCATCTCGGCCGGATTCGCGGAGACGGGGGCAGCTGGGGCTCTCCTCGAGGCCAATCTTGTGCGGGAGGCTCTGGCGCAAGGCGTGAGGCTCGTCGGCCCGAACTGCACCGGGATACTCAGCGGTGCGGGCGACTTACGATTCAACGCGACGTTCAGCCGGGCGGTCCCCTCGCCGGGCAGGATTTCGCTGCTAAGTCAGTCGGGCGCAATCGGGCTCGCCGTGCTCGAAGGCGCCCAGGTTCGCGGCCTTGGGATCGGGGCGTTCGTGTCGGTAGGCAACAGCACCGACATTGCCGGTAACGACCTGCTCCTGTATTGGGGCCAAGATCCCGACACCGACCTGATCTTGCTCTACTTGGAGGAGATCCCCGATCCCCGGTGGTTCACCCGGATCGCCCGATGGGTCGGCACGCGCGTCCCGGTCGTGGCCGTCAAGGCAGGGCGGACGAAAGCCGGCACTCGCGCGGCGGCATCGCACACGGCCGCGCTTTCCGGCGGCGACGTGGCGGTTGACGCCGTGCTCCGCCAGGCGGGCGTGATCCGCGCGGAATCGATCGAGGAGATGCTCGATCTCGCCACGATGCTGAGCTCACAGAGACGGTTCCGAGGACGTCGCGTGGCAATTCTGACAAACGGAGGGGGTCCGGGCATTCTCGCGGCAGACGCCTGCGAGACCAACGGGCTTGTTGTGCCCGAGCTCGACGAGCTCACTGCGGCGGGTTTGCGATCGCTGCTCCCGCCTGAGGCGAGCGTGGGGAACCCTGTCGACATGATCGCTAGTTCCACTGCGGAGCAATACGGACGAGCGGCCCGCGCCCTCGGGACGGCGCCGGGCATCGATGCGCTGATAGTCATGTTCAACACGCCGCTGATCACACGCGCCTCCGATGTGGCCGCCGAGCTCATCGCCGCCCGGGCCGAGATCAGCGAGGACGTGCCGTTGATCTCGGTGTTCATGAACCGGGAAGGCCCACCCTCGAATTCTCCGCGAGGCAGGCATCCCTTCGTTCGCGTTCCCCGAGAACGCGGCGCGTGCACTCGGGCGAAGCATCGAATGGGAAGAAAGGCGGGGCCGCCCCGCTGGCAAGGTGATTCGGCCCGACGTCGACGCCGGCCTCGTCGGTCGGCTCGTGGCCACGGCCGCTCGTCGTGCGAGCGACGGTTGGCTTGCTGCGACCGACGTGCACGCGCTACTCGATGCCTACGGAATCTCGGTGGCGCGCTCCATGCTCGTGCAGACCGCGAACGAGGCCGAGGCGGCGCAGGCGGCGCTCGGTTGCAAGGTGGCGGTGAAGGTCGCCGCCTCGATCCACAAGAGCGATGTCGGCGGCCTCCGGCTCGGGCTGACGACCCCTACCGCGGCGGGAGACGCGGTGCAGGCTATTCGCGCCGACCTGGAATCAGCCGGGCTCGGCGGGGTGGCCACTGAGTTCCTCGTCCAGGAGCAGATCGAGTCTGGACAGGAGATGATCGTGGGTGTCAACCACGACCCCTCGTTCGGGTCGCTCGTCATGGTTGGCCTCGGGGGCACGCTGGTCGAGATGCTGGTGGACGTCGCGGCTCGGATCGCACCGCTCACCGACGGTGACATCGAGGACATGCTGCAGTCGCTGAAGGCCTACCGGCTGTTGACGGGCTATCGGGGAGCGCCGGCTCTCGACGTCGCAGCGTTGCGCGGAATGCTGCACAGCGTTTCCGCTCTTGTCGACGACCTGCCTGAGATCGCTGAGATGGACCTCAACCCTGTGTTCGTACTCGAGAAAGGTGCCGTCGCCGCAGACGTGCGTATCCGCCTCGCGGACCTACCCTTCTCAGCAGCGCGCTCAGCCGCTGGCTAGGCGATAGTGCTGCACCTTTGCAGGTCTTCGATGCGAGAGCTCAACTTCGCAGCGAGAGCCTCATCGTTGGCGCACTCAGGAACCAGTTCGAGAACCTTGACCAGGTTGTCGTTGATCGTCGTGTAGAGACCCCAGTCGGCACCGCAGAGCTCGTCCAGCCGCAACGCATTCAGGCGAAAGGGACCGTCGCTGTCGGCAAGCTCGTGGTCGAACAGCAGCATGAGGGTGTCGTTGACGTCCTTGCGGTTCAGCTTCGCAATCTGCAGCTTGGTGAGCAGTAGCTCTGCTGCGGACAGTGTGAAGTCTTCTACGTCAAGCGTTTTCTTGAGATCAAGGCGATGGCACATGTCGAACACGTCGAGGAACACGTCGACCTGAAACCCACCGTCCGGTCCGGCGCGTGATACAGGAGCCTTTTGGCACCGTGCATGGCGTTGAACGTGCGCCCCGGTTGGTAACCGCGCGCCTCCAAGAGATCGCGAAGTTGGCGCGACCTTTGACTCGAAGGACCTCAATCCATGAAGGCTCCGCCGTTCACTGACAACGCTTCGCCTGTGATGAAAGCCGAATCGGGCCCGAGCAGGAAGGCGATGGCGCGAGCAACGTCCTCTGCCTTCTCTATACGTCCCAGTGGTGTGTCTTTGATATAGAGCTCGAACACCTCTTCAGGGGTTATCCCGCGCAACTCTCCCTCCCACACCAGCTCGCGTTCCTGCATACTCGTGGCGACGTAGCCGGGGCAGACGCTGTTGACACGAATGCCGTGGGGCGCGAGTTCGAAGGCCATGGACTGGGTGAGCCCCACAACTGCGAACTTCGAGGCTACGTAGTGGGACAACCATGGAATACGTCCCTGCTTGGCAGCCATGGAAGCCACGTTGACGATCGCGCCTTGGCGTTTGGCGGCTACCAGCCGCCTGGCGAATTCCTGTCCGCAGTAGAAGACGCCTGTGGTGTTGACGTCCAGCATCAGGTGCCAGTCCGCATCTGGCATGTCGAGGAACGTGACGAACGAGGAAACGCCGGCGTTGGCGACGAGGCAGTCCAAGGGCCCGATCGCTGCTTCGGCCTCGTCCATGGCTCTGAGAATCGACTGCCTGCTCGTCACGTCGAGTACGGTGCCGAAACCGCCCACTTCCTCCGCGACTCGTCGCGCGGCATCCTGGTCGACGTCGGTGACGGCGACCTTGAAGGCACGTTCCGCGAGCAGCTTGGCAGTTGCCTTGCCGATGCCGCTCACCGCGCCCGTGACCAGCACGCTCATGACAGGACCTCCTTCAGCGCTGGATAGAGCGCTCTATATCTGGCGTAGTGACTGTCGTAGACAGGGTCGGGACGTGACTCGACGACCTCGGTGACTTCCACGAACCGTTCGATGTCGCGCCAGTTCGAGAAGACGCCGACGCCGACGCCTGCGACGAATGCGGCGGCCACAGCCGAGCCGCTCCGCATCGCGACCTTCTCGAGCGGCAGACCGATGACATCGGCTGTGATCTGTGTCCAGACCTTCGATTTCGATCCACCGTCGGTGACGCGGACGCGGCGGGGAGTGTGCCCTCGTTCGGCCAAGACGTCGAGATGGTGGCGGAATCCGTGGGCGATGCCTTCGAGAACCGCGCGGAAGAGGTTGCCACGCTCGTGGGTTAGCTGCAGACCTACAAACGCGCCGGTGGCGTCCGGATCGTTGATCGGGGTCTTCTCCCCGAGGAAGTATGGAAGCGCGATGACACCACCGGCCCCCGGTCCGACGCGATCAGCCTCCAGATCCAGTTGTGCCAGTTCGGTTCCGGCTGCCAGGACGCGCTGGAACCAACGAATCAGGCTCCCGCTCGTCGCCATGCAGCCGCTCATCACGTAGCGACCTGGAAGAAGGTGAAAATCGAGGTAGAGGCGTTCGTCGACGAGAGGTTCGTCAACGGCAAGCATGATGTCGCCGGCACCTCCGAGCTTGACGAGCACGTCACCGTCGTCGAGGATCCCCGCGGCGAACGCCGAACCGATGTGGTCCGCCGAGCCGGCCACGACAGGCAGTCCTGCTGGTAGCCCGGTCTCACGGGCCGCCTCCGCGGTCAGGTGACCGACGATCTCCTCTGGCCTGCGGATGGGAGGCAGGAGGTCCAAACGGCCGCCCGAAGCGGCGACGATGTCCTCTGCCCAGGATCCGGCGCGGAAGTCGAACAGGCCCGTCTCGAGGGCCCAGTTGGCCTCGACGGCGCGTTCGCCGGTCAGTCGCATGGCGATGTAGTCGTAAGAGCCGAGCACGGTCCTCGTCTGTTGCCAAATGTCCGGTTCGTGTTCTGCGAACCAAAGGAATCGAGGGCCGGTTGCCTGTTGGGTAATGGCAGATCCGGTTCGTTCTAGGACTCGGGCGCCGGCCAGGCGGCGGTTCAGCTCCGCGACCTCAGTTCCCGATCGTGCATCGTTTTGCTGAACCGACCAGCGGAGAGCACGGTCGTGTGCATCCAGCAAGATGGTGCACGGCACCATGCCGGTGACACCGACGGCGGCGATATCGCCACCGTGTCCCAGTTCCCGTGTCAGCGCACAGACGTTGGACCACCATGCCGCCGGATCTTCTTCGGCCCACCCGGGCAGCACGGAATGCAGCTGCGAGGGACGTTCGGCCTCCGCGACGGGACCCTTGAGCGGATCAAGCAGCAGCGCCTTGGTGCCCGTGGTCCCGATGTCAATGCCGAGGAGAAGACTCACGGACGCGCCGCCTTCATGAAGCTCTGGACACGTGCCGGGTCGACTGCATTCCAGGTGTAGCCGTCCGCTTTGAGGTCCGAGCCAACTATGATGCCGTCGGCAATCTCAAGGTAAGAAGCGACATTCGTCGATTTCACGCCCGTATTTGCGATTACCGGCACTTCGCCATTGACGGCCTTGGCAATCTCTTGCAGCGTGCCCATGTCCACCTCTGCGCTGGCCATCGGACCCGAGACGAGAATCGCGTCCGCGAGGCTCGAAACCACGACGGACCTCGCCACCTCGCTGATACTGCGACTGCCGGGTCGGCTTGCGAATTCAGGGGTCACGTTCATGAACATTCCGACGTGGTCTGCATTGAGGCGGCGGCGCTCCCGAAGAAGATCAGCGGCGTCGGTACTCCACGAACCCATGTCCGACTCGTAAGTCCCGGTCATCACCCCTCTCACGAAAGAGGCGCCGGTGGCTGCGGCGATGGCCAGAGCAGCACGCGGATCCCACAGGAAATCGACACCGAAAGGACGGTCGGTGGGAGCGAGCTCGGCCGCGACGCGTGTCATCGTCGCCACTCCTTCGTAACCGGCACGGAACGAGTACGGCCGGTCACCTTCGTTACAGAACAGGAGAGCGTCAAACCCGGCATCGAGGAGGATCTCCAGGTCCGCCCGAACGTGTTTGACGTTTCCCTCCATCCCGGATTCCGCGTCGTAAAGCGGCGTTCCCAAGGTCGGAAGCAGGTGCACCATCGCGATGAGCGGCTTCCTACCGGCGAACAACTCATGAATGTTTTCCATCACACCACCACGACCTCCACGTGAGTCGATTCCAACGCAGCCACTTGTTCGGACTGCGCTCTGGCGTCTGTGACCACGACACTGACCGAATCGAGGGGACAGATTCGGGCGAATGTCACTACACCGAGCTTTGAGCTGTCCGCAACGACGATGCAGCGCCTCACCGTCGCAAGGGCGGCCCTCTTGACACGGGCGTCGTCGGTGCTGAACTCGGTGCAGCCGACTTCGGCGTCTACTCCGGCTACACCCATGACGAGCGTGTCGAAACGCAGGCGTGCGAAAGCGTCCTCGGCAAGATCTCCGATGAGCGAAAGGTCGCCCGGTGTGACCGTGCCGCCGGTGACCATCAAGCGGATGCCCCTCTCTTTGGTCAGGATGTTGGCAACGTGCAGGCTCGAGGTGATCACGGTGAGATTGCGCCGACCGCGAAGTGCTCGAGCCACCTCCAGCGTTGTAGTACCCACGTCCAAGATGACCGTTTCCCGTTCCCTGATCATGGAAGCGGCGGCCTCGCCGATTAGTTGCTTGGCGTCCAAGTCGCGCTTTTCCCGTACGGAATAGGGAGGAAGGTCACCTCGCGAAGCGACACTGATGGCGCCGCCGTGAACGCGTCGGAGCACCCCCTCCTGCTCTAGGAGTTGCAGGTCGCGCCTTATGGTCATGGCCGACACGCCGGTCTGTTCGCTCAGCTCGACCACCGACAGCTCACCCTTTTCCTGGAGCAGCTCCAAGGTCGCTTCGCGGCGTGATCGGCTATCCATTTCTGTGCGAATGTACAAATTTTCAGTGTTGAAACGCAAGCAGGACGATACGATTCTTGTGTGAAATTCACAAGAAGCGCGTGACAAACAACACACTGTGCCCGACACCTCTGGCCGTGCGTACCTCCCGACCACCAGACATGTGGACGCGGTCGCACCTGGCAGCCGTTGGGCCGGTGCTCAGCCTCAACTCGCCGCGCTCGCCGATCTCGCCGTGGATCTTGCGCGCGAGGCCGGGAAAGTGCACAGGCGGGGGCTGGAGCGCACACTTCGCGTTGAGACCAAGTCCTCCTCCACTGACCTCGTGAGCGAGGTCGACCGCGAATCGGAGCGTCTAATCGTCGAACGCCTGAGTGCCGTTCGACCCGATGACGCCATCCTGGCGGAGGAGGGGACGCTCCTTCAGGGGACCAGTGGGGTGCGCTGGGTGATCGATCCACTTGACGGCACAACGAACTACATCTACGGCTATCCGGCCTTTGCTGCTTCCATTGCGGTCGAGATCGACAGTGAGCTGCAGATAGGTGCTGTGTACGACTCGAGTGCCGGACGTTGCTACACGGCACTCCGCGGCTTCGGGGCTTTTTGCGATGATCACCCGATCCGCGTGCGGGACAAGTTCGAGATCGAGCGCTCGCTCGTGGCCACGGGCTTCTCCTACGAGGCCGAGCAACGTGACCGGCAGGGTTCCGTTTTGGCCTTGATCCTGGGCCGAGTGAGTGATATCCGGCGCAGTGGAGCAGCCGCTCTCGATCTTTGTCACGTCGCGGCCGGCCATCTCGACGCCTACTGGGAATTGGACAACGCGCCGTGGGACTACGCCGCAGGCAGCGTCATTGCCCGCGAGGCAGGCGCCGAAGTCCTGTTCCCGCGGGCCGCCCATGGGCGGGGTCCCGCCGTCGTGGTGGCGAGCAGCTTGCTCATGCCCTCGTTCCTCCGCCTCCTGCAGGAGGCGGGAGCGTTGGCCTAGTTACCCCGCAAGCTTGTGCCTCGATTGTTCCTGCCTCGCTCAAGGGGCGCCGACGGCAACCGAGACGCTCGCCTTCTGGCTCGTTCCGCCCGAGATCGTCACGCTTGGAAGCAAAGTACCCGACATGGTCAGGCGGGAGGTTCATTCCGCGGCACTCGCGCGGAGATCTGCTCGGTCATCTGGTGGATCTTCTGTGCAAGATCGTGCACTTGTCGGGTCAGCTCTGTGTTCGACCCGAGCAGCTCGTCGATTTTGTGAGTCTCGTCGTAGTGGTGAGAGGCGAGGATCTCGTCGCGAGCGGCTGCCCGGTTCTGGCTCATCATGATGATCGGCGCCTGGATGCCGGCAAGACCTGAAAGGACGAGGTTCAGCGCAATGTAGGGATATGGGTCGAAGGGCCGGTGGCCAAATACGCGTTGGATCAGGAGGGTGTTGACCACCATCCAGAGCACGATCATTCCGAGAAACATGAAGATGAAGGGCCACGAGCCGCCGAAGCTCGCGATGTCGTCAGCAACGCGTTCTCCGAAGGTGCGGTCTTCGTGAGCTGCTTGCAGTGCGGGGTGGACATGTCGAGGATGGCGCCACGGGAACCAGCTGCTGCGCGAAGGACGCGTCACGCTGTCGGGGCTCTCGGTGCTCACAGTCATCGGCGGGTATCTTTCTTGAGCGGCTCGTTCTTGCCGACTCGAAGCATGCATACTCGACGCCAGACAGGCAATGACCAGTCGTGCACCGTCCCGATGGGACCACCCGAAAAGTGCGACCGTCGACCACAGGGAGCTTTGCCACGGGTTCATGACTCACGAGAGGTGTACCCCGGAGCAGGGGTCGGCTGCCACGTCGGCGGCAAGCTTGCGGCAGTCCGGTCTTCTCCTACCTCCATATAGCCTGGATGTCATGGACCATCCCGCCTCGGACCGGCTCGAGATAGTCGAGCGACCCGGCGACGATGGACGCCGATCTCGACGTGTCGGGCGCAAAGTGTCACAGCCGCCACCCGTCCGAACGGTCACGGAACTCCCTGCCGGGCTCCGCGACCGTTGAAAGACCCAGCCTCGTCGCTGATCGACCGACAAGCCCGTTCCCGACGTCGCTGGGTACTGGCCGGGATCCTGGCCGTCTGGGGTCCCGGCCTTGTCGTGATGCTCGCCGACACAGATGCCGGGAGCCTGATAACCGCCGCGCAGTCCGGGTCCGAGTGGGGCTACCGGATGGTCCTCCCCCAGCTCGTGCTCATTCCGGTTCTCTTCGTCGTTCAGGAAATGACGGTCCGCCTCGGAATCCTCACCAACAAAGGTCAGGGGGCCCTCATCCGCGAGCACTTCGGGCGGGGATGGGCGCTGCTCGCCGCGGTGCCGCTCTTCGCCTCGGGTGTCGGAGCTTTGTTCACCGAGTACGCCGGCATCGCTGGCGTGGGCGAGCTCTTCGGCGTTCCCCGCACAGTGACGGTGCCGGTCGCGGCGGCGTTCCTGATCGGCGTCGCCATGACCGGCAGCTATCGGCGAGCCGAGCGGATCGGGATAGCGCTCGGGCTCGCCGAGCTGTTTTTCATTCCCGCCGTCGTGATGGCGCACCCGAACGTTCACGCCATCGTCCGGGGCTTGGGGCACGTACCGCTCGGCAGCAGCTCATACGTGTTCCTCCTCGCCGCCAACGTCGGCGCGGTGATCATGCCGTGGATGGTCTTCTACCAGCAAGGTGCTGTGCTCGACAAAGGCCTCAAGCCTTTGAACATTCCCAGCGAGCGTCGCGACACGGCTGTCGGAGCCGTGCTGACGCAGGGGATCATGATCGTGGTGGTGCTCACCTTCGCGGCGACCGTCGGCCGCTCACATCTCGGGACAACGCTTCACACTGTCGCGGACATGTCCGCGGCTCTGCGTCCGTTCCTCGGCTCGGTCGGAGCCAAAGTCCTCCTTGGGACAGCGGTGTTGGGTGCCGCCCTCGTTGCCGCCCTCGTTGCGTCCTTGGCTGGCGCCTGGGGACTCGCGGAGGTCTTCGGATGGACCCACACTCTCAATGAGCTACCAGATCGGGAGACAGCCAAGTTCTACGTCACCTATGGCCTCGCCCACGTGTTCGGGGCGGCCATAGTGCTCGTGAGCCTGAATCTCGTCAGGTTGGTGATCGACGTCGAGGTGATGAACGCGCTCCTCTTGCCGATCGTCCTCGGCTTCTTGTTGGTGCTCGAAGCGCGCGCTTTGCCGAACGAGCACCGAATGCACGGCGTTCGACGGGTCGTGGCGACAGGCCTCTGCCTGATCATCGTCGTCTTCGGACTCTTCATGGTGCCGAGGACACTCGGACTGGGGTAGTCGACCCAGCTAGTCGACGTCCGGCGGTCGGCCCGTCGTCGCGGCCGTTGGGCGATCAGGGCCCCACGATCTGAGCGCGGACAGGCGGATCGAGACTGCCTTTGCGGCTGTTTGAAGGCTTGGGAGCAGATCCCTGATCTGGCTGTCGGTCATTCGCGACGACGGTCCTTGAACGGACACGGCGGCCACGGCTTTGCCGTCGGCTGTTCGCACTGGCATGGCGACGCTCCGCACGGACGTCTCCCGCTCCTCGTCGTTGATCGCCCAACCCCGATCGCGGACCTCGCCAAGGACCCCGCTGAGGACCGAGCGGGACGTGATGGTCGCCTGCGTCAGCTTGGTCAGCTTCGGTATGGACTGGACTGCCCCGTCCGGATCAGCGTCGAAGGCGAGGAGGACCTTGCCCATGGCCGAGGCATGAACAGGCACCCGTGCACCCGCGCCCTGATCGAAGCGCAGGTTCTGAAACGACGGCACCGAGAGCAGTACCAGCACATCGCTGCCGTCGCGCACGCCCAGGTTGACCGACTCGCCGGTCACAGTGGCGAGCGAATCGAGCACCGGACGGATAGCCGGGACGCCGACGGCGTCGGCTGCTCTGGAACCCAAAGGGATGAGCGCGATGCCAAGCGAATAGCGCTCGGTCAGCGGGTCATGCGCCAGCAACTCGGCGCGGCACAGCGCGCGCAAGAGGCGATGAGCCGTGGCGGGAGTGAGGCCGGTGAGTTGGGCGAGCTCGCTCAACGATCGGGTTTGCGGTCCCGCCTCGAAAGAGCGCAGCAGCTGAAGCGCCCTTTCGACGGCCTGACTCCCGGTCCGGCGGGTTCCCTCTGTGACCATGACTCCTCCGACCTCGTCGAGTTTCGTCGATTCCACAATACGAAAGCCATTCCATATTGAGATAACTCTGACCTGTTGAGTCGGATTCTCCATCTAATGTCGACCCGTTCCGACAGCATTCGAGAAAGGCATGGGGGCATGAAGATCGCGGAAGACATCACTCAGCTCATCGGGCACACACCTTTGGTGCGCCTGCGCCGGCTCACCGGAGACAGCGGGGCCACCGTCGTGGCCAAGCTCGAGTTCTTCAACCCGGCCCACAGCGTGAAGGACCGCATCGGCGTGGCGATGATCGATGCCGCCGAGAAGGCCGGCCTGATCGGCCCCGACACGATCATCTTGGAGCCCACGAGCGGCAACACCGGCATCGCCCTGGCGATGGTGTGCGCGGCCCGCGGCTACCGCTGCACCTTCACCATGCCCGAGACCATGAGTAAAGAGCGCCGGGCGCTGCTCAGGGCCTACGGGGCCGAGCTCGTCTTGACCCCGGGACCCGAGGGCATGCCCGGTGCCATCGCCAAGGCGGAGGAGCTCGCGAAGGCCGACCTCCGCTACTTCATCCCCCAGCAGTTCGAGAACCCGGCCAACCCGGCCATCCACCGGGCCACGACCGCCGAGGAGATCTGGGACGACACCGACGGCGAGGTCGACGTCGTCGTCTCGGGCGTCGGCACCGGGGGGACGATAACCGGCGTCGGCCAGGTGCTGAAAGAGCGCAAGGCGTCGGTGAAGATGGTGGCGGTCGAGCCTGCCGCCTCGCCGGTCCTCTCGGGCGGCCAGAAGGGCCCCCATCCCATCCAGGGCATCGGGGCGGGCTTCGTCCCGGCCATCTTGGACAAGGCCGTCATCGACGAGATCATCACCGTCGCGAACGCCGACGCCTTCGATCTCGCCCGCCGGGCGGCCCGGGAGGAGGGCCTCTTGGTGGGCATCTCCTCGGGGGCGGCCCTCTGGGCGGCGCTCGAGGTGGCCAAGCGCCCGGAGAGCGCGGGCAAGTTGATCGTCGTGGTCATCCCGTCGTTCGGCGAGCGTTACCTGTCCACGGCGCTGTTCGAGGGTCTCAGCGACTGAGCATGCTTTCGACCTTGCGGCGCGACCTGGCCTCGGCCCGCGACCGCGACCCGGCGGCGCGCTCGTCATTGGAGATCGCCATCTGCTACTCGGGCGTGCACGCCATCTGGAGCCACCGCATCTGCCACCTGCTCTGGATAAACGACCTGAAGTTCCTCGCCCGGGCGTGTTCGAGCCTGGCGCGCCTTTTCACAGGGGTCGACATCCATCCCGCGGCCGTGTTGGGCCAGGGCGTGTTCATCGACCACGCCACGGGCGTGGTCATCGGCGAGACGGCCGAGGTCGGTGACGACGTGACCATCTATCAAGGTGTCACCCTCGGCGGCACGAGCCTCGAGCGGGTGAAGCGCCACCCGACCGTCGGCAACCGCGTCACCATCGGCGCCGGGGCCAAGGTGCTGGGGGCGATCACGATCGGGGACGACAGCCGCATCGGCGCCAACGCCGTCGTCGTCAAGTCCGTCCCCCCCAACTCGGTCGTGGTCGGCGTGCCCGGCCAGATCATCGCCCGCAGCCGGCCGCACCGGGCCAGCGACCGGCCGGACCTCGAGTCGGCCTTCATGCCGGACCTGCTCGGTGCCAGCCTGCACTCGCTACTGGAGCGCGTCGACGAGCTGGAGATGGCCGTATTCGAGAAAGGCATGGGGGCATGAAGATCGCAGACGACGTCACCCAGCTCATCGGCAACACGCCGCTGGTGCGCCTGCACCGGCTTACCGAAGGCAGCGGGGCCAACGTCGTGGCCAAGCTCGAGTTCTTCAACCCGGCCCACAGCGTCAAGGACCGCATCGGCGTGGCGATGATCGATGCCGCCGAGAAGGCCGGCCTGATCGAGCCGGACACGATCATCGTCGAGCCCACCAGCGGCAACACCGGCATCGCCCTGGCGATGGTCTGCGCGGCCCGCGGCTACCAGCTGCGTCCTGACCATGCCCGAGACGATGAGCAAGGAGCGCCGCATGCTGCTGCGGGCCTACGGCGCCGAGCTGATCCTCACCCCGGGACCCGAGGGCATGCCCGGCGCCATCGCCAAGGCCGAGGAGCTGGCCAAGGCCGACCTCGCGCTACTTCATGCCGCAGCAGTTCGAGAACCCGGCCAACCCGGAGATCCACCGCCGCACCACCGCCGAGGAGATCTGGCGCGACACCGACGGCAAGGTCGACATCTTGGTCGCCGGCGTCGGCACCGGCGGGACGATCACCGGCGTCGGCGAGGTGCTCAAGGAGCGCAAGCCCTCGGTCAAGGTCGATCGCGGTCGAGCCGGCCGCCTCGCCGGTGCTCTCCGGGCGGCCAGAAGGGCCCCCACCCGATCCAGGGCATCGGCGCCGGCTTCGTCCCGGCGATCCTCAACACCGGCCGTCTTCGACGAGATCATCCGCGTCGACGAACGACGACGCCTTCGCCACCGCCCGCCGGGCGGCGCGGGAGGAGGGCCTGCTGGTCGGCATCTCCTCCGGCGCGGCGCTCTGGGCCGCGCTGCAGGTCGCCCAGCGCCCGGAGAACGCGGGCAAGCTGATCGTCGTGATCATCCCGTCGCTTCGGCGAGCGCTACCTGAGCACGGCGCTCTTCGCCGGCCTGAGCGACTGAGCATGCTGGCGACGCTGCGGCGCGACCTGGCCGCGGCCCGCGAGCGCGATCCGGCGGCGCGCACGCTGGAGGTCGCCCTGCTGTACCCGGGCGTGCACGCGATCTGGGGCCACCGGGTCAGCCACTGGCTGTGGGGCCACGGCCTGAGTTCCTCGCCCGGGCGTGTCGCAGCCTGGCGCGCCTGGTCACCGGCATCGAGATCCACCCCGCGGCGACCATCGGCCCGGGCTCTTCATCGACCACGGCACGGGCGTCGTGATCGGCGAGACCGCCGAGGTCGGCGCCGACGTGACGATCTACCACGGCGTCACCCTCGGCGGCACGAGCCTGGAGCGGGGCAAGCGGCACCCCACCATCGGCGACCGCGTCATCATCGGCGCCGGCGCCAAGGTGCTGGGGCAATCACGATCGGGGACGACTCCCGCATCGGCGCCAACGCCGTGCTGGTCAGGTCGGTCGCCGCCACTCCGTCGTCGTCGGCGTCCCCGGCCAGGTCATCGCCCGGAGCCGGCCGCACCGGCCGGCGACCGCGCCACCCGACCTCGAGGACACGCTCATGCCCGACCTCCTGGGCGCCAGCCTGCAATCACTGCTCCGGCGGGTCGACGAGTTGGAGATGGCCGTCGCGGGACACG
>CAVRAT010000032.1:0-55050 GCA_963719125.1 uncultured Acidimicrobiaceae bacterium | reverse complement strand
TCGCAGCGGCTCGCCGATAGGCGCGCTGAGCGGGAGGACCGACAAGCGAACCGTCGTGCCGCTTGCCTGGATGAAGCAAACCGCAACAGGTGCAACAAAGCGCAACCAACAAGGCAAGCCGGAAGCACTTAGACATGCTTGATTGTACCGAGGAACCTGGCGCGATTTACCAGTCGGAGATCCGCGACGTTGGCCCGCCGAGCCCTGGGCAGGCCAACCTCACTCGAACACCCGCAGTTTGCCAGCGACGAACACCGACCGTCCCCCTTCGACATTCGATGCGGGGATGCCTCCGCCGACGCAGAGCACCTCGTCACCGTCGTCAGCGAACGGCTTTCCACAGGAGTCGAGGACGACCGGACCGTCGGGAGGGCCGACGAGGTGCTCTGGGACTAAGCGGACCCGAATGAAGTGCCCATGCGATCCTTCAACCAGAAAGTCGCAGTCGTCCTGCTCGCACGCACGCCGGAGCGTTCCGTCCAAACGAGAAGTTTCATGTGCACGTCGCCTTGCACGCTGAGCTCGCGATAGGCGCGCTGGTCCTTCGCGACAAGGCCAGATGCCGACTCGGCTTGGGCGGGCAGACCTCGGTCTTTCATGATCCAATCGTAGGCGACCCATGGTTCCACATCGCCACCGCCGTTCCCACCTCTGTCAAGCCGCTGAGGACACACTGAGGACACCGTCGAGCGGTCACTGACGACGTAAGGAAGGCCGAGCACAAAACGACGGTTCGAGGTCCGCAGCCCGACTCACCGGCCTGAAGTCGAACAATGCGGCGCTCGCTCAACCGACCGCAGCACGATATTCGACAGGTCGACCGTACGTGGCGATGCAGCAATCGAAGCGGTCCTCAGGCGGTACAGCCCGAACCCGAGCTCGTCGGCATCACCGCCACCGCCGGAGCGCGAAGGGCCCAGTCTCGGGCGGTAGGGGTCGCGTCGCCCGGGCCACCAACGACCGCTACCGGAATGGCAATTCTGGCGCGAGGTGACCCTCAACCAGAGCATTGCACTGCTCGATTCTGTCGGCGAGTTCGTCGGCACTCAGGCGACCGGACCTAAATAGCTGCCGAAGAAAGTCGTCCACCTTGGCAGCCCCCTTCTCCGTGTTGCACTGAAAGCAGGCGGCAACGATGTTCCGGTACGAGTTGTCGAGACGGATGCTCTGGGACACGACATGGTCAAGTTGACAGTCCGCTTGCGAGATCACTTTCAAGCAGTAGAAGCAGCGGTTCCCTTCTCGGCGGAGAAGTTCACCGACGTAGGTCCGACCCGCGAAGAAGTCGAGCGAATCCAAGTCGATGGCAGGCTCCTCGCCATCTGTTTTGACGGACAGGATGTCTTCGAGTGGCGCGAGCCGGAGCCGGTATCCCTGTTTGACAGGCTCGGACTCAATCGCGCCCTTTGACGCCATTAGCCGGATGACCTCGCGGGCGGTGTTTACGGACACCCCGGCGCCCGCTCCAAGCTCCGCAAGGGGCACGATGACGGAATCACGTCCCTCGACCACGGTGCGCCGAAGCACCTGGTAGTAGACCGCTCGTTCGTAGGTATTGAAGTTCAGCTCGGCGAAGAGCCGGTCCTCGATTATGGACAATCGGTCCGCCAGGTCCATTGCGCTCAGCCTTCCAGCGGAGCCGGTGAGTACCCCTTGTCCAACCGCGCCGTCATCTCGCTCGCAACAACATCTCTCACGTCCGGCGCGGCGAGCTTGGCGACAGTCGACTTGGAGAGGTTCAGTTCTACGGCCACCTTGGCCATCGACATGTTCGGCCGCAACACTGCCTCTGCCACCGCGCCTCGTCGCATCTTGGCCAGCTGGTCAATGATGCGCTGGAGATGGTCGATCAGTTCCCCGGCGCTCCTTGCACGTTCGAGCGGATTGCTGCGCTGGTGCACACCCAGGACCGCACCGTTGAGTTGGGTCTCCAGAAGGTGGGGTATCGGCATGGTCTGTCCTCCGTCGTATCTGGAACAAACGTACCAGGGGGACACACGATTGTCTACTATACGCTCGGTTTGGCGCTGCCCAGACCAGCGAAGAGCAGACTACCGGACTCCATCCCACGTTGGACCCTGGGGTGAAATGGGAGCCTTCGATGCGAGCGCCCCATGGGAGCTTCGCCAGCCCCGCTGCTCACTCGCTCACACCTCCGACTCGCGGCATGCATATTCCTCCCTTGAGCGGCGCGCAGGCCCGGCGCTCTGGATCATCGAAATTAGATGGCTTACGCCGAGCGCCTGCCCGCCAGCTGGTCCGCGATGTCTTGGGCAAGGCGAGGAACCGCCTCGAGAGCGGCTCCCCATACGTCATCTGACGCGGACGGTGGGCGGCGACGTTCCACCCGAAGCCGTTCGACAACCCACTGACGCATCAGCGTTCCGGTCGGAACACCGCGTGAGCGTGCGATGGCGGTGACTTCTTCCAAAACGTCTTCGGGCATTCGCAGCGCGAACGTCGACATCGGCTCGCCCTCGCGCATTCGCGTTGGCCGAACGATCTCACCACCAGCGGCAATGCGATCCGAAAGATCAGTCTCGGCGTACCAATCCCGTTCCTCGGCCATGACGTCTCGCTCAGCCATCGTTCTTCACCCTCTCCTCCAAAGCTCGCCGCTCCCGATCGCTCAGCGGGCGGGCGGTGACGACATACGCCAGCCCAGTCGAGGTCGGTGCGTCGGTTACCGCCAACAAGTACCGCCCGCCTTCCGTGCGTCCGTAGAACTCGCGCCGGCCGACTCGGTGCTCATCCGAAATGATGACAAGCAACGGTCCCGGACCGAAGATCAGACTGGTGACTTCGGCAGCCGTGACGTCGTGCCGGGCGATGTGCGCTTGGTTGTGATCGTCCCAAAGGAGCTCGGTCACATCCTCCACGTTGAGATCGTAGCGCGTCGTATGGCAATGCCGTACGATAAACGAACTGCGCACCCGCCAGGCTCTCAATGCCCGTCGCGACCTCTCAGCGACCACCGCGTCACCGCCGCGCGCAATCCGCGCGCGATCGAGCGCGCGATACCGGTCAGTGTTGGCACACAGCGGTCAATACTTGAGGCCTCTGAACAGGGACTTTATGAATCTGTCCACTTCAAGGAGCCGCCCACATCGCCCTTTCAAGGCGGAAACACGGGTTCGAATCCCGTTGGGGGTGCCAGTCTTACGAGCGCGTCAAATCGGGCGATCTCGTCGGCTGGGGCAGCAATCTAATCTTCATGCCAGGCAAACGCGCTCTGCGTGGCGGGCAATCCAGTTCAAAGGCGGCGGCAAAGCCTTCAACTGAGTGTATCTCTTGTGATTCAGCACTCCGAAGCGCAATTTCGATAGTAGGTCGACAGACCTGGCGGTACCCGCCAGTCATCCTGGACGCTGGACGCCACCTACTTCTTTTCGACCGACCGACCTCACAGGTCGCTGGAACATATTTACGGCTGATCTACCACTAATTGATGTCTTGTTCGGACGGGGTTCCGGTCCGTTCATGCCCTGCCCATGCGCCTTCGAAAGGAGACAATCGGGGCGCTGAACCTGTTCCGGACCCACGAGGACCAGCTGGGCGAAGCCGACCTGAACGCGGCACAGTCCCTCGCGGACCTCGCCAGCATCGCGATACTTCATCACCGCGCAGACCTCGACCCGCGCGCCCTCAACGACCAACTGACTCGTGCGCTCAACAGCCGCCTGGTCATTGAACAAGCCAAGGGCATCATCGCCGAAAACTCCCGGGTCGAGATGGTGGAGGCCTTCTCGTTGTTGCGTACCTATGCCCGCAACAACAGCCGCCTCCGGTCGGACGTCGTCCGAGATGTGATCGACGGCGCTCTCCGCCCGGAGTCCCTCTCACTTGCTCCCGGCTCCGGCTATCGGAAATCTCGGGACGTCTCGGGCTGATCGCAGAGGTCGCACCTCCGATTGCCGCCGTCTGACGGGTGCTCCCAGTAGCCTCGGTCAAGAGGGTCCGCAATGCGCCGATGCCGGGAGGTGAGATCTTGGACAGTCGATACCGTGACCGCTGGATCGAATGTTTGGCTGACCGGATACAGATCCGCGGCTACTACTTTCCCTGGGGTACCAAGCACATCCCCTACAGCTCGATCCGTTCGGTCAGGCGCGTCGAGATGGGTGCGTTCAGTGGCAGGGGAAGGATCTGGGGTACCGCGAACCCGCGCTACTGGGCCAGCTTGGACCCGCAACGGCCGAAGAAGAGCGTCGGCCTCATCCTCGATGTCGGGCGCTTCGTGCGGCCCTTCATAACTCCTGACGATCCCAATGCAGTCGAGGCGCTGATCCGCGAGCACGCCAACCTCGCTACCCCGATCGAGGACTCCGGGAGCGGCCCCGTCATCTGATCGAAGGTCGCCTATCGCGGGTCCGCCACGGAACCGGACCGCGAACGCTGCCGGCCAGTGTCGTGCCGCGCGCGGCGCGGGCGGTTAGCCCCGAACCTCGGTCGCGTTCACAGCTTGCAGGCTGCGGGCTGTGAAGTGCTCGAGGTGCGCGAGCGCGCCGGGCTCAAGCCGGTCACAGACCCAGTCCCAGTGCAACGAGACCAGGTCGCCCGGCACGAGGTCGTCGACGAAGCCGACACCGTCGACGCGGCAGCAAGCCTGCTCTGAGCGCTCGTCGAGCAGAACAAGGTCGCGACCGTCAAAGCCGAGTGGTCGGCTTCGGACGATCACGTTCTCGCCCTCGACCGCTTCGATGCGACCCCAACGGATCCTGCAGCGCTCGAGGACGGTCAGGGCGGGCTCGCGCTTGCCCGACTGCAACAAGGCGAGCCAGGGGTAGACGGCGAAAACGTGAAAACTGTGATGCGCGACGCCACCGGCCATCGCCGCCTCCCGGAGCTGTGCCGCGCCGCCCAGACCGGAATCGGGATGGCTCCCGATGGCCGCGAGCAACGACGTCGCAGGAATGCCCTCCAACAGCTCACTGCCGACCCAGTAAGCCTCCACGACCCGGGCATCCAGCGGATCGGCGATGGCGTTGGACGACGCGATCAGTTCGAGGTACGGCCACGCCCCGCTAAAACGCTTCGCCACCGAGACCAGGTCCTCGGCTCTGGCATCGGGTGAACCGGCGTCGACCAGCGCCTTCGGGTCGGGCGGCCCGCAGTAGCCGAGCGCGTTCGGTGGGTAGGCATAGCGTGCGAACAGCGGACCGGCCGACACTGTGACTAGGACAGAGCTTCTTGTCCGGCCCTGAGCTCGCTCACTATCGCCGCAGCCTCTTCGGAATCGACACGCCGCAACGCGTAGCCGCTGTGGACGACAAGCCAGTCGCCGATCTGTGGCTCCGGGCCTTCCAGGGCGATGAGCGACACCCGGTGCAGGCGCCCCTCAGCGTTCTCAACTGTCATCCAGCCGCCGGCAGGCGCCGTGACCGCCCGGTGGAGCCTGCTCATGCACATGAGCTCGCCTCGCCGATCACCTGGAGAACGAGGTCACCGGCTTCAGTGACTGCGAGCTCCACTGCTGGGCTGAGACCGACACCGTCGGCGAAGTTCTCGCCTTCGATCCCGACGACGACCACACGACGCGGAGGGTGGCCCATCGCCCGCGCGAGCCGGAGCACGCGCGGCAGGTCCATGCCATGGGAACTCATGGGCCCGGCAGACGAACCGGCGTCCTCACCTGTACCGAGGTCAACGAGCTGCACCGTGCCCGGCGGCGAGCCGGAACGGGTCGCATCCACGACCACGGCCAGGTCAGCATTGTCCCACGCACCGATCAGGTCGAGCGGTTCGCTGATGACCTTCGATACGACCTTCGACATCCGCTCCGACACATACGCAGCGACGGCAGGCCCCGCGCCATCGTCACTCCGGTACTCGTTACCGAGCCCGGCGACGAGCACTTCCGTGCTCACCGGCGCTCAACCGTCACATCCAAGAAGTGCGTCGCACAAGAGATGCAGGGATCGTAGTTGCGTACCGTCTGCTCGCACAGCCACCCAAGCTCTTCGTCCGGCATCGAAAGGTTGGCCTGCGCCACGCGGCGGAGGTCGTCCTCCATGCAGAGCAGGTTCTGTGACGTGGGCGGGACGATGCGCGCCGAGCGGATCAGACCGTCGCTGTCGAGCTCATAACGGTGGAACAGCAAGCCCCGGGGCGCCTCGGATGCGCCATGGCCGATGCCAGCCCGCCCGGGGACGGCGACCGCCGGTGGGTCGGGCGGCTCGTAGGCCTCGATGATCCGCAGCGCCTCCTCGCACGCGTACACAAGCTCGACCGCACGCACGGTTATGGATTTGAACGGGTTGTTGCAAACCGTGCCCAGGCCCGCGGCAACCGCCGCCTCACGTGCGAGCGGAGAGAGTTGACCGTAGTTCAACGCGTAGCGAGAAAGTGGACCGGTGAGATACATGTCCTGTCCGCCGAGACGCGCGTGGAGCGCGTTCGACCGGGCGACGTGATCCTCCACCACCAGATCGGAGATGCCTTCGGCATCGACATCGAGGCCCTCGGAGCTCACGATCCGGCCGGATTCGATGGCGTAGTAGTCAGGGTGGCGCAACGACACGAACCGGTAGTCGATCTCGATCTCCGGGAATTCGAAGCCCGCCACCCATTGCGCCGAAATCAGCGCCGCGTCGAGAGCCCGGCGCAGCGGTTCTATGAGAGCCCCGAGCTCCTCACGCGACGGCGCCCTGTAAAAGCCGCCGACCCGCACGTTGACGGGGTGGATGGCACGCCCTCCGACAACCTCCATGAGGTGGTTGCCGACCTTCTTGATCTCGAGGCCACGCTGCACGGCCGCCAAGTCCAGCCCGGCGAGCTCGACCGCGTCCTGACAGCCGAAGAAGTCAGGAGCGTGCAGGAAATGGATGTGGAGTGCGTGGCTCTGGATCCACTCACCGCAGTAGAGCAGCCGGCGGAGCGCGGCGATCTGGTCGGTGACGGAGACTCCGCAGGCGTCTTCGATCGCGAGGCAGGCACTCGTCTGGTAGGCAACCGGGCAGATCCCGCAGATCCTCGCCGTGATGTCCGGTGGCTCCGTGTGACGCCGGCCCTGCAAAAAGGCTTCGAAGAAACGGGGCGGCTCGAAGATCTCGAGCTCCACCGTCTCGACCATGCCGTCACGCACCTCGACGAGTAGGGAGCCTTCCCCCTCGACGCGGGCCAGGCCCTCGACGTGGACGGTGCGGCTATCCGCCGGTCTCTGGTGAGTCATTTCTGAGGCTCTCCTCACGAAAGGCCGGCGCACCGGCGTTGAAGGTCCGGAACAACCGTGACACATCGACCCGTGACGTGCCCAGCGCGTTGAGCTGCCTGGCGAGCGACGACGTGTTCGCCGAGTCGGACGGTCCGAAACATCCGTAGCAGCCGCGGTCGACCGCCGGGCAGAGTGCTCCACAGCCGGCCTTGGTCACCGGGCCGAGACAAGGCGTGCTGTGTGCGACCATCACGCAAACCGTGCCCCGCCCCTTGCACTGCTGGCAGACGGTGTGACCGGGGATGACCGGCTTGCGGCCGCTGAGCGTCGCTGTGATGACTTCGAGAAGCTGGTAGCGGTCGATCGGGCATCCGCGGAGCTCGAAGTCGACCCGCACGTGGTCGGCTATGCCCGTCGACTGCGCGAGCGTGCTGATGTACTCAGGGTGGGCGTAGACAGCGGTCGTGAAATCGCCGACATCGGCGTAGTTGCGCAAGGCCTGGATCCCGCCGGAGGTCGCGCAAGCGCCGATGGTCACGAGCAGCGATGACGCCTGACGTATCGCCTTGATGCGTTCCACGTCGTCAGGAGTTGTGATCGATCCTTCGACGAAGGACACGTCGTAAGGTCCTTCTACAACAGCGCGCGTCAGCTCCTTGAACTCCGATATCTGCACCGCGCCGACAACCCCCAAGAGCTCGTCCTCGCAGTCAAGCAGGCTCAGCTGGCATCCGTCACACGAAGAGAACTTGAAGACGGCAATCGTGGGTCGGGTGGCGACTGTGGACGTGCTCATCGTTCGCGCTCCGAAATCAGTTTTTCCAGTGCCTGGCTGTAGTCGAAGACGGGACCGTCCCGGCAGATCAAGAGTGGCCCGAGCTGGCAGTGGCCGCACCAACCGATGCCGCACTGCATGTTCCGTTCGAGTGACACGCGGATCGCCCCCAGGGGGACTCCGAGGTCGACCAGTCCGCGAACGGTGAACCTCATCATGATCTCGGGACCGCACACGAGCGAAACGGTCCGAGCCGGGTCGAAGTCAACCGTGGGCAACAGCGTCGTCACGACACCGATCGCGCCCCACCAGCGGGAGTCCGGGACGTCGACGGTGACCTTGACGACGGCTCCGTCACGCTCCCACCTCTTGAGGTCGTCGGGGAAGGTGATCTGGTCCGGTTCCCGAGCCCCGACAAGCACGTACACCCGTCCCGTGCGTCCCGGCTTGTCAACGAGGTAGCTGATGGCACCTCGCAGCGGCGCAAGGCCGATGCCTCCGGCAACGATGACCACGTCCTTGTCGTCGAGACCGGCCACGCCCCAATCTGTGCCGAACGGACCACGAACCCCGATGACCGTGCCGACTGCGGCCGTGCAAAGTGAGTGGGTTATGGCGCCGACGTCGCGAACGGTGTGCTCAACAGGCCCGGGTGCTTCCGGAGCGCTGCTGATCGAGATGGCGACCTCCCCGACCCCGAAGGACGTCAGCATGTTGAACTGGCCCGGCTTGAACGAAAACGGGCTCGGGCCGGACGTCGGTTCGAGCGACAGGGTGACGACATCGCCCGTCTCGACGCGCCTGTCCACCACCCGGTACGTCGCGGGCGTGAGCGGATTCGACACCGGTTCCACCTCAGTGAGCAACATCGCGTCCGTACACATCCAGCAACCGGATCCGGGTCGCTTGCAGCCGGTCCAGCATCACTGCCGCAACACGCTTCATGAGTAGATAGCCGAAAGCCGGATCGGCTTCCGCCTTTGAACGCAGGCAATCTGCGTCGACTGAGATCGCGCCGACGGGCTCGAGAGCACGGGCGTCGAAGTGCCACCTGTAGGGGGGAACATCCAGGACCAGCCGACGGCTTGTCCGGGGCCTATACGGTCGATGACGAGAGGCACACGCCCGGGCTCGTGCACCTCGAGCGCCACGTGGCCACGCCGGAGCAAGAAAAGCGACCGCGCCGGTTCGCCCTCCTCCAAGAGGAGCTGGCCTGTGGCGATCGCCACATTCTGCGAACAGCCTCCGACCAGCTCGGCAATGTCAATTGGCAACCCGCTGAACAGCGGGTGCTCTGCCACAAGTTCACCGATGTTCTCGGTCATGACCGGTCACCTCCGGACTCGATATAGACGGGAACAGCCCCGTCGCTCGCGGCTATCGCCGCAACCTCGGCAGTGATGTCGATGCCCACTGGACACCACGTGATGCAACGACCGCAGCCGACGCAGCCGGATGTACCGAACTGGTCATGCCACGTCGAGAGCTTGTGCGTGAGCCACTGTCGATAGCGCGACCACGTCGTGCCGCGCACAGGGCCCGTGTGAACGAGCGAGTGCGCGAGGTCGAAGCAGCTGTTCCACTGGCGGTGACGCTCGACAGCCCCGTCCACCGTGGTCGTGTCCATCACGCCACCGCAAAAGCATGTAGGGCAGACGAGCGTGCAGTTGCCACAAGCAAGGCAGCGGCTCGCCACATCATCCCACCGGGGATGGCCCAGATTGCCCGCGAGCAGTTGGCGTACGTTGGCAGCGTCGAGCTTGCGGTCAATGTGGCGGGCGGCCTCTTCGAGCACGGCATTCCGGGCTGCTAAATCCTGCGGCTGGCACGGCGAGCCGCCCATCTCCTCGGCGACCTCGGCTCCCCGTTCGGATCCGATCCGCATAAGGTACCGGGGCTGGCCCGACGACGTGAGTTCGGTCAGAGCCAAGTCGTAACCGGCCTCCGCCCCGTCAGCAACCCCGGGCCCCGTGCCCATCGAGGTGCAGAAACATGTCCCGGCCGGCGTCCCGCACTCTGCGATGACGACAAACGAGGACTCTCGCCGATCGCGGTAACGCGGATCCGGCACCTCTCCTCCGGCGAAGACACGGTCGAGCGCGCGCATCCCGGCCAGCTCGCATGGACGCGACCCGATGAGCGCCACCGAAGCGCTGTCCTCTCGGGGCTGCTCCAGGGTCACGACATCGCCGGTCGAAGTCGCGCGCCAGACCAGGGAACGCGCCGGATAGAACTCCGACTTCGGGGATCCGGGTCCGACGGCCCAGGCGAAAAGCGACGGGTCGCCATCGTGGTGAAGCCGGTAGTGGCCCGGCGCCTGCTCGTCATGCCAGCCCTGGGGGAGGTCGTCGGTGCTAGAAACCTGCCGCTGAACAACCGCGCCATCGCGCACGACGGGGCCGATGGTTCGGTAGCCACGCGCTTTGAGCGCTCCGAGCAACCTGTCAAGACCGGCGCGGTCCACTACAAACGAAGCGCTGAGGTCCATGAGCTTCACAATAGGCAATTACGGCGGCCGTTGGTTAGGGCCGAAGGCCCTGTTTTCATCCGCTTCGCAACTGCGGACCCGGTTATCTCAGCTCCCGTCCCGCCGTGTGGGGACTTGTCAGACCACCAAAAAAACCGACCGGCCCGACCGGCAAGCCGCGCTGCGAATGGTAACTAAGTTGTGTGACGCAAGAGCGATGGACGGAAGTCGACCGTTACCTCGACAACCTCCTGCTGTCTTCGGACCCCGTGCTCGAGGCGACGCTCGAGGCTAGTTCCGCCGCCGACCTTCCCACGGTCAACGTGGCACCAAACCAGGGCAAGCTGCTGCACCTCCTGGTGCTGGCGTGCGGCGCCCGAACCGTCCTCGAAATCGGGACCCTGGGCGGCTACAGCACCATCTGGCTTGCTCGGAGTCTGCCCTCTTCCGGACGGCTCGTCAGTCTCGAAACAGATCCTCGACACGCCGCAGTGGCAAGGGAGAGCATCGCCAGCGCCGGCCTGTCGGACATCGTGGAGGTCGTGCTCGGGCCGGCACTCGAGTCCCTCCCCAAACTCAAGGCCCAGCACCGGCCACCCTTCGACCTCGTGTTCATCGACGCCGACAAGCCGTCCACCGCGGAGTACTTCGCCTGGTCCCTGGAAATGTCGCACGTTGGGACTGTGATCATCGTCGACAACGTGGTTCGTGGTGGGCGGGTCTGCGAGCCAGGAAGCGTCGATCCGAACGTTCAGGGAATGCGGCGCTTCCTCGACAAGGTAGCCGTTGAGCCACGAGTGAGCGCGACGGCAGTTCAGACCCTTGGCGTCAAAGGGTACGACGGATTCCTGTTAGCCGTGGTCACTTCCGCGGCCAGGTAGCTCGCCGGGCTCAGCAGCCCGGGCCTGCACCGGCTTTGCCTGTGGCAAGTCGGACAATTTGGTCATGGCGCTCCCCCACCTTGCGCCGTGGGCGTCCGGCCGCGGACGACGTCCTCGTTATCGCCTAGGATCTCGAAGTCGGGTCCGAGGTTCGTCGATGTCGGCCCGGCAGCAGTGGCAACTCATCCCAGCCGACAGTTGCTTGTCGGTCACCGGGACCTGTGGTGCAGCCTGGAGTGCACGCCGGCCTGTCAAGCCGGAGGTCGCGGGTTCAAATCCCGTCAGGTCCGCTCTCGCTTGAGAGTCGCGTCGTGCCGTCAGGGTGCCTTTGCCTTCGCCGTGCGGTGCGACGGTTCCTCTTGCGGCAATATGGAGCAGTCCTGGCAACAGGGCGAGCGGTCGGGTAGCTCAGTTGGTAGAGCGCGCGCCTGAAAAGCGCGAGGTCACCGGATCGATGCCGGTCCCGACCACAAGTGGTAGCTCCGCACGTCCACAAAGGCGCTTGGTTCCTCGCGGGGAAGAAACCGCGCCCTCGCCGGGAGTGCTCCGGCTAGTCAAGCAGGCTGGTCATGGGACAGCGAGCGATCATGCTCGGCTCTCGCACGCGGTGTCGGCCGGACAGGCGCGAACCACGGCCATCCGACAGCTGACGATAAAGTCCGCGCCTGTTCCCGATTGTCTTCACGGTCCAAGAGCCCGTGGGCCGCCGTCTGAGCAAAAGGCTTCTGCTCTGGTTCAGCCGCCGCCCACAATGACGCCGTCAGGATCCCACAGGTCCTCCCAGGACTGGTTCGCCTTCCACAGGAAGACCTGTCCTTTGATCAGACGGTTGTTCTTGTCGATCCCGGCGATCGCCTGCATCTCGCCCTCTGTGAGCGGGTCGCTCACGACGGAATCGATATTGGACTCATACTCGTTGCGCCTGTCGGAGAAGGGAATCGGGGTCTGGCCACGCTGAACGGCCCACTTCACGCAGATCACTGCCGGATGCACCCCGTGCGCGCGGGCGATACCGACCACCACGGGATCCTCTATGTCCACGGTGTCTTCGGGCGTCCGGTCACGGTCAGGCCGAGTCGGTGATCCAATAGGGCAAAAGCCGACTGGTTCAATGCCGCGACCGCGAACGTAATCGAAGAGCTCGGGCTGCTGAAAGTGCGGGTGCAGCTCCATCTCGTTGACAGCCGGGGGAATCCGAGCGTCGCGCAACAGAAGCTCCAGCTTGGGAATCGTCGTGCTGGACGTGCCGATATGGCGCACTAATCCGAGGTCCACCAACCTCTCCATCTGCCGCCAGGTCTCCATGTATTCGCCGTGGATGTAAGGCCGGGCATCAGGACTGCGCGAGGTCACGTCGGCGCCGCGTGCGTGGAAGTTCGGAAACGGCCAGTGCACCAAGTAGGCGTCCAAGTAGTCCGTGCGAAGGTCGGCCAGAGACTGTTCGCAGCTGGCGACAACGTCCTCCGGAGCGTGCTTGTCGTTCCACAGCTTGGACGTGATCCAAAGCTCCTCCCGAGGAAAGCCCTGCAGAACCTCACCGATGCGGTCCTCATTGCCGTAGACGGACGCACAGTCGAAATGTCTGTAGCCAACCTCCAAGGCGCCGCTCACGGCTTGAGCGACCCCTTCGGCCGGCACACGGTCCGAACCGAAAGTGCCGAGCCCTATCGCGGGCATCAAGGCGCCCGTGTACAGCTTCCGCTTGGGAACCAGCGCCGGGTCAACGGACATGGCAATCTCCGGTTCCGTGGCGGAGCGACTTGAACGCCGTCTCGGCGACCCAGCGGCTTCCGCGGTCGTCATCGATGGTCATACCACGTCGCCCGAGACACTTGGCGTGGCGAGCATGCGCGCACGACACGCCGGCTCGGGGCTTTCTGACCTTAGTCCTGCAGACCCATTCCACCATTGGTCGTCAGGGGTGCGGTGCTGATGAGGGCCCGCTCCCTTTCCTCCTTTCAATCTGTACAGACGGTTCTCCCGTATACAGCTGGTGAGCTCGAACCTCGAGCCAGTTCACCTGGCTTTGAGCGTCGCTCCACACGGCGCCTGCCGTCCTGCTGGGGCCCGATACACGCGCACCTGACTTACAGCATACAACTATAACAGCGATGATGGCCAAGTTTGCGAAATCGTTTCCCGGAAAAGTACTAGCTCTCGAGGGAGGCGGTTCCACAGCTAACCGTGCCGCGTGCAGTCATTTGTTGATGACTGGCCAAGAGGACCTCTCGTCTGTCGTCGGGTCCGCCACAACAGCGAGCAACGCTCAGCAAAACGCCGCCGCGGATCGCGTCGGACCACCAGGTTGAAACGCGTCGGGTTTGCAACCGTGCCACGCAGACGCTACTAACCTCGAAAATTCATCCGGCCTCGAGAAGCTGAGGCGAGCGGCCGAGTATTGGCGATAGGGAGACAACGAAGGCACCCGGTCGTCGCAGGGCGCGTCGACCCAGAGGTTCGTGCTCTCATCAGATGTCACACCCTCGGGAGACTCACCGTTGCCGGGTCGGGCGCCGGGACCCCGCTTGTCATGGGAAAGCGGTCCGCAGCCTCAAGAAGGCCCGCCTGAGCGTTGCAGCCCACGGCCAGGTCTCGTCCAGCCGCAAGATGAGCCGCCGCCCGTGCCGCACGAGGGTCGCGGCGACATGCAACAGCCGGTAGCGGATCGTCTTCGGTTCGGCCTTTTTGAGCTCGCCGTCCAGGCAGATCATCTGCACCCAGGCGATAAGCGCCCCGGCGACGAGACTGGTGGCAACCCAGGCGAGGTTCTGGGTGAAGCTAGCGAACGGCAGGTTCTTGAGCCCGCAGTCTTTCCAGCACCGGACCCGGTCCTCGACGCGGGCATGACCGCGTTGGCGAAGCTCGAGTGCTGCGGCGTCGATCTCGAGGGCATTCGCGTTCGTGATGAAACACGTGTGTCGGAAACCCTCCGAGGTGTCGAACAAGCTGAGCTGGGCCCCTGGATGAGGGCGCTCGCGCCGGCATAAGAGTCGTGCGTCTTCACCCCAGGTGGACAAGTCCATGAGATCGGTGAGCTCTGCCACCCATGCTCCGTCCCGGTCGGTCCCGTCCACCTCGAGCGCTTCGACCCAGTCCTCTTCTTGGAACAACAACAAGGCCTCTCTCACACCTTGATCGACAGGGTGGCCAATCGAGTACTCGATGTTCGCCTCCACAAGGCCAGAGACAAAGTCGTGGGTCGCCCCCGCCGAGTCGGCCCTTAAGAGGATGTGATGTCGGACCAGGCCCGGGTCGTCACCGGGCTCGTGACCTACCTGGTACTCCGCCGGGAGAGCAGCGATCGCCTCGTCCAACAACTCGAGGTGGTCATCGGCGTCGTTCGAGCCGGCGTTGCCCGGACGCAGCATCGCCCCGAGCGGCTCCCCGGTCGTGTCGCACCAAGCGCCGAGCGGGTGAAAGCCGAAACCCCCCTTGTACGTCGGGCGAGCGTCCTGCTTGTCGGAGAACGCAGTGACGAGCGTGGCGTCGAAGTCGATCGTGATGTCGCCCGGCGGTGCCGCGGCCCACACGATCTCCCGTGCGCCCGCCACTGCCTTTTGGATCTGGCGCAGCTCGAGCGATACCGTGGCCTTCACGGCCCTCCAGGCGGTCGAGATCGACGCGACGTTTCCGAACAGCTCTGACTGCGACCGGAGCGCTTCGAAGTCGTTCAGGCAGTCGCCCCCGTCTGCGATGGCGACGGCGAGGTGAGTGAGCACGACGCCCGGGTCGTGGGTGTTCCACGAGATGCCGCAGTCGGCCATCGCCACCGACATGGCCCTGGTCAACCCGGTGCGATCGGCCAGTTCGCACAACAACGCGGTGCCCGCGTGCGAGATGAGATTGCGGCCGTCTGTGGTTACCTCGACCCGACGGACCGAGCGGCTACGATGCACCTTCAAGGAGGCCTCCTCCTGGGTTGGATAACTGCTTTAGAACACAGTCATTCTCCCAGCTGAGGAGGCCTTTTACGCGGATATTGGCAGCCTCATGTCGCTATCGCGCGAATAATCGAGGCTAACTCCACGGCGACGGCAACTTGCGGAGCCGCTCGAAGAAACCCCCAATGCAGCCTTCCTGCAGAGGGCAAACGTGGTGTGAGATAGTCCCTTCACCGGAATTGGTTTGATGGCCATCAAGGAGATGCCATGGCAACTGTGAACCTGGAAAAGGTGAGCAAGGTCTACCCGAACGGCCTGCCCGCGGTGTCCGACCTGGACCTCGACGTCGCCGAGGGGGAGCTGATGGTGCTCGTGGGCCCGTCGGGCTCGGGCAAGACGACGGCTCTTCGCATGGTGGCGGGACTCGAGGACATCACCTCGGGGACACTGCGCATGGGCGGCAAGGCCGTCAACGACCTGCCCCCCAAGGACCGCAACGTCGCCATGGTGTTCCAGAACTACGCCCTCTACCCGCACATGACCGTGGCCCAGAACATCGGCTTTGCCTTAAAGCTGAGAAAGTTCCCCAAGGCCGAGATCAACACCAAGGTCCGCGAGGCCGCCCAGCTCTTGGGCCTCACCGAGTACCTGAACTCCAAGCCCGGACAGCTCTCGGGTGGCCAGCGCCAGCGCGTCGCCATGGGACGTGCCATCGTCCGCGAGCCCTCGGTGTTCTTGATGGACGAGCCCCTCTCCAACCTGGACGCCAAGTTGCGCGTGCAGATGCGCGCCGAGATCTCCCGCATCCAAAGGCGCGTCGGGGTGGCGACGCTCTATGTCACCCACGACCAGACCGAGGCCATGACCATGGGCGACCGGGTGGCCGTTTTGCACATGGGCCGGCTCCAGCAGTGCGACTCGCCCCAGGCGCTGTATGAGCACCCGGACAACTTGTTCGTGGCGGCGTTCATCGGCTCTCCCGCCATGAACCTTTACGAGGCCGTCGTCTCCACCGACGCCACCGAGGTCAAGGTGGGCTCGCAGACGCTCAACTTGTCACAGGCGCTGTTGAACTCCCGCCCCGCCCTTAAGGGCTACAAGGACCGCAAGGTGGTCCTCGGCATCCGCCCCGAGCACCTGACAGACGCCGCCTTGGCCCCGCCAACAGCACCGGGCACCACCTTGGGCGCCGACGTGGAGCTGATCGAGGCCCTCGGCAACGAGTTGCAGGTGCACTTCCTCATAGACGCCACGCGCGTCCGCTCGGAAGAGGCCCAGGCCGCCGCCGAGACCCGGGAGCTCGAGGGCCTTCAGACACTGCAGACCGGAGGGGTGAAGGCGGCCGGCGTCGCCCGGGTCTCGCCCCGCAGCGAGCTCAAGGCGGGCTCGCGGGCCACCTTCGCCGTCGACACCGAGCGGCTCCACTTCTTCGACTACGAGAACGGGGCCGCCATCTGGGCCTGAGGGCCGTGGCCGGCCCTGCGACAGCTGGTGGCAGGGTCCTCTTCGGTCCGTTCTGTCCGTTCCTGATGGCCTGAACCTCCACCGGCAGCTGAGCCCGAAAGGCATCGAGGAGTTCTCGCCCGCCTCCCGACGGCAGTGTCGCTGTCCCTGTGCGAGCGCGGTAATGGCGCTGCCCGGGCCTTCGCGAGGTCGGTCATTCCCCCCTCGATTCGGTTGTTATATTCGCTTCGACAGGTCGCCGCGGATGTCAAACGTCATCCCGGACGGCAGTAAGGGGCTGAACTAGTGACAGGGAAGTGAACTGGATGACAGAGAAAATGACCATGCGTGGGATCGTGTTACCGGGCAATGGCACGGTCGAGACCAAGACCTATGACATCCCCGAACCTGGCGAGGGCGAACTTCTCGTCAAGGTGAGAGCTTCGGGTATCTGCGGGAGCGACATCGGGTATATCTATCGTGGCTACAAGAGTTACGTGGGAGTTACCGGTCCTGCATACCGGGGTGTTATCGCCGGTCATGAGCCCGCCGGCGAAATTGTCTCGGTCGGTCACGGCCATGGACGATTCGGCGTCGGAGACCGCGTTCTTCTATACCATATTGTCGGTTGTGGTCAGTGCTCTAATTGCCGGTCCGGCTATTACATCAGCTGCTCATCCCCGGAACGGTCCTCATACGGCTGGCAGCGGGATGGCGGGCACGCGGAGTACCTCTTGGCATCGGAACGAACCTGCATCGCCTTGCCTGACGCACTCTCTTATGTCGACGGCGCCCTCGTCAGCTGCGGCTTCGGCACGGCCCACCAGGGACTGCTCCGAATCGGGGTCAGCGGCGCCGACGACCTGTTGGTGATCGGTCTCGGGCCCGTCGGCCTCGCTGCTGCCATGGTCGCGCGCGGTCTGGGCGCCCGCCGCGTCTACGGAGTGGAAGCTGGCGCGCTGCGACAAGAATGGGCGGCGGGGCTGGGCCTTTTCGACGAGGTGTTCCTCGCCGACGAGAGTGCCGCTTCGCTGCTGGCGGACGCGACTTCCGGCAAGGGATGCTCTTGCGTCATCGAGTGCTCGGGCAGCACCCAAGGGCGCTCTACGGCTATCGCCGGTGCAGCCGAATGGGGAAACGTCTCCTTGGTCGGTGAAGGCGGTCGCCTGGAAACCGAGGTGTCAGACCTGCTGTTGCACAAACAGCTCACGCTCCACGCGTCATGGGTGACATCCCTGCAGGACATGGAACGCCTCACCGTGGACCTGGCGCGCTGGGAGCTGCATCCCGAGATCATCGTCAGCGACCGATTCGGGCTTGATCGAGCCGATGAAGCTTACGCACTCGCATCAGGCGCCAGTGCCGGCAAAGTAGTCATACTCCCGAACGACTGATCCCGATGACCGGCACCGCTGAGTCAGATGACACGAAGTCCGCCGTTCGCGTCGACGTGGACGACAGTGGAGGCGTGCGGGTCCTGTGGATGCGGACCGCCGATGTCTGCGTGGGCGTGGTTCCTGGCCTTGGGGGCCGAGTTCTCTCGCTTGCCACAAGAGCAGGGGAGCACCTCTTCCGCAACCCGGACCTGCTGGACGACGCCGTTCATCCAACCGTTGCAGTTGCCGGACTCGGCAAAACCTCCAAGAGCGACCTCGGGAGCTGGATCAACTGGGGCGGAGACAAGACCTGGCCCGCGCCTCAAGGTTGGTCCGGGCCGAACGAGTGGCCAGGACCGCCCGATCCCGTTCTGGATGGCGGGCCTTTCAGCGCCACCTGGAGTGTCGACGACACCGATGCGTCAGTGGAGACCTGTAGCCCCGATGATCCGCGAACGGGACTGCGGATCTGCCGGAGGGTCGAAGTAACGCCGGGCATATCCGGGTACCGTCTCACGTCCACCTTCACCAACACCGGCGATCGAGAAGTCCGTTGGGCCATCTGGCAAGTGGTGCAGCTTCCCGGGAACCTGCCCGCACCGGACCATTCGACGGACCGCTCGCGCGGCGTCTGGGTCGGTACCGGGCCAATGCGGAACCGCACTGCCCAGCAACTCATTGCAGGGTCCGGACGTCTAAGAGTGGACCAGATCAGCTCGGGCATGGCATGGGTGTCACGCCAGGAAAGAGTGGGCAAGGTGGGATTCCCCAACGCCGTGGGTTGGGTGGCCCATGCGGGCGCGGGACGGCTGACCGCTTTGCGGTTCGTCCCGGACCCCGCCGCCACGTACCCCGATCGGGGATCGAGGGTTGAAGTATGGCTGGAGCATCCCTTGAGCGACCCCCTGACACACCTCGGCGATCTCCGGCCTCGTCATCGTGTCGCTGAATGCGAGGTCCTGGGTCCGCTCCAGACGATTCCGCCGAGGTCCTCCACGCACCTTGTCACCGACGTGATCGGTTGCGCGTGCGAAGGACCGGTCCACGACGTCTCCGCGGCCGCGGCCGTGCTCGAGTCGATCGTCGTTGCGCGCCACGGGTCCGGGTTGTATGTGACTGGGACGATCGGCGCCTTCCGCACCGGTCCTGTGACACTCGGCTTTTCGGACCGGGCAGGGCGCCAGGTTAGTGAGGTCTCGCTCGGGATGGCCCTCGCCGGGATTCCTTTCCAGATCAGCTCTGCGACGACCGCGTCGGCTGCGGCGACGTCGGTCGTCGTGCGCCTTGGCGGCTCGACGGTTGCCGGCGCGCCGGCAAGCCGACTCGGCGAGCAGGAGGGGCACGCATGATCGAGCTTCCAGATCGTCCCAAGGCGCTGCGAGACGAGCCCGTAGCGGCTTGGAGTGACAAGCTCACGATCCCGACCTACCCGGTGCCGGCAGCGGACCGCAATCCGATGTTCCTGGAAAAGCGTGTTTATCAAGGATCCTCCGGTCGCGTGTACCCAAATCCGGTCATAGACCGCGTGTCGGACCAGCAAGTTGACCGGACCTGGATGGCTGTGCACCTCGAGAACGAGTACGTGCGGCTCGTGATCCTGCCCGAGATCGGCGGACGCGTTCACGTCGCTCTGGACCGGACCAATAGGTACGACTTCTTCTACCGACAGAACGTGATCAAACCAGCGCTTGTCGGGTTGCTGGGCCCCTGGATCTCCGGAGGCGTCGAGTTCAACTGGCCACAGCACCACCGCCCGTCGAGCTTCATGCCCGTCGACTGGGCGATAGAGGGCCTTCCCGACGGGGGACGAACAGTCTGGTGCTCGGAACACGAGCCCATGGGCCGCATGAAGGGCATGCACGGCGTGACGCTGAGGCCGGGCTCCTCGATCGTCGAGCTTCGGGTCCGTTTGTTCAACCGGACGGCGGCCGTGAATACGTTCCTTTGGTGGGCAAATGTCTGTGCGCGTGTCCACGACCGCTACCAGTCGTTCTTCCCGCCGGACGTCAGATACGTGTTCGATCACGCCAAACGGGCGGTTTCTACTTTCCCGGTCGCTGATGGTGTCTACTACGGGGTCGACTACCGATCTCGCCCGGCAGCCGACGCCGACCTCTCCTGGTACCGCAACATCCCTGTCCCGACCTCGTACATGGCGACAGGTACGCAGGGCGACTTCTTCGGGGGGTATGACCACTCCGCCGAAGCAGGCTTCGTGCACTGGGCTGATCACCGCATCTCGCCTGGAAAGAAGCAATGGACCTGGGGCAACAGTGAGTTCGGCTATGCCTGGGACCGAGAGCTGACAGATGCCGATGGCCCATACGTCGAGCTGATGGCCGGCGTCTACACGGACAATCAGCCGGACTTCAGCTTTCTCATGCCCTACGAAACAAAGACCTTCAGCCAGTACTGGTACCCGATTCAACGGATCGGGCCTGCGCACGCGGCGAACCTGGACGGGGCGGTGAGCTTGACTGCCCGCGACGGAGTGGCCCGCGTGGGCGTGGCGGTGACCACGCAAAGGTCGAGCGCGACGGTGCGGCTCATGGCCGGCGAAGAGGTCCTGTGGCAGTTGACCACCGATCTTGCTCCCGCCCGGCCGCTCGTAGTCGAGGGCGTTCCTGTCCCACGAGGTGTCGAAGCAACGGGTCTGAGCTTGTCAGTGTGGGCATCGGGCCACGAACTCGTCTCGTATCGTCTCGCGCACCTCGAGGCCGGCGAAGCTCCACAACCGGCTTTGGAACCCCCCTTACCTGTCGACATCTCGTCGAACGAGGAGCTCTACCTGACCGGTCTGCACCTCGCCCAATACCACCACGCCACGCGCCATGCCGAGGATTACTGGGAAGAGGCGCTTCGACGACAACCGGAGGACGCTCGGTCGCATACCGCGATGGGCTGGTCGTGTTTGCACCGGGGCGAGTTCCGGGTTGCCATAGACCATTTCGAAAGGGCGATTGCGACGCTCACTCGGCTCAATCCGAACCCCCGGGACGGCGAACCACTGTACGGTCTCGGCCTGGCGTTGCGTTACGCGAACCGGCTTGACGAGGCCGACGCTGCATTGGCTAAGGCAGCCTGGTCCGAAGCGTGGCACAGGCCGGCTCAGTTCATCCGCGCCCAGCTGGCCGCTCGCCGCGGGCAGCTGGGCGCGGCGATCAGGCTGCTGGACGACGTCGTCGGTGGCGATCGGAACCAGTTCGCGGCGCGCAGCCTTCGGGCCGCCATCTGCCGACACCTCGGCCGGCTGGCGGAGGCACGGGCGGACATCTCTGCCGTGCTGTGTGTCGACCCGTTGGATGCGATCGCCTTGGATCAGCGCCGTCGGCTCGCCACCGATGGCGAGTGGGTCGGCAAGGGTCACGACTCGGTAGAGCCTCCGGTCGAAGGCCCGCTCCCATGTGATGTGCAAAAAGCCCTCGATGTCGTACACGACTATTCGGCCGCTGGGCTGCTCAGCGAGGCGATCGACGTCCTGCAGAGGCAGCTTCCGGAGGACTCCACCGGCTCGGTTCACCCGATGGTCCGTTACACGCTCGCCTGGCTGCAACTTCGCGCAGGAGACCCAGAAGTGGCCGCGGAGTTCAGACGCGCCGCGGACATGCCTCGCGACTACTGCTTCCCGGCGCGTCTCGAGGAGATCGAGATTCTGGAAACCGCCATGGCGAAGCAGCCCGAAGATGCCCGCGCCCCCTATTACCTGGGCAATCTCCTCTACGACCGGCGGCGTTATGAGGACGCCATTGCGGCATGGCGCCGAGCAGCTCAGCTCGATCCCGCATTCTCGACGGTGCACCGCAATCTTGGGCTCGCAGAGTTCAACGTGCTCAGACGACCCGAACAAGCACTGGCCTGTTACCACAAGGCGTTCGCGGCCGACCCATCCGATGCGCGGGTCCTCTACGAGCTCGACCAGCTGCGCCGCCGCTGTGGCGAGACGCCGAGGGCACGCTTACTCCTACTCGACCAGCACCGCCAGCTCGTGGGCGAGCGCGACGACCTCACCGTCGAGTACGTAACGCTCCTGAACCTGCTCGGGCGTTACGAGGAGGCGCTTGGCGTTCTCAAGGCCCGGCGCTTCCACCCCTGGGAGGGAGGAGAGGGGCTGGTTTCAGGCCAGTGGGTACTGGCGAACCTTGGGCTCGCTCAGGTTGCCCTCGACACTTCTGACCCGGCTCGTGCCGTCGAGTGCCTCGAAGCAGCGCTCGTGCGCCCGCAAAACCTCGGCGAGGGCAAGCATCTGCTGACCCCCGAGAACGAGATCCAGTACCGGCTCGGTTTGGCACTGCGAACGGCAGGTCGGCAGAGCGAGGCGCAGGGCTGGCTCAGGTCAGCGGCGACACCTCAAGGCGACACGCGGGTACCGCTTGGCGAGCCTGCGTACTGGCAAGCCGAAGCTTTCCGTGCCCTCGGCGATGAGAGTGCTGCAACAGGCCTCCTTGAGAAGCTCCTCTGGTCAGCCCACCAGCGCGCTGACCAGCCACAGACGATCGACTACTTCGCCACGTCCCTGCCGACATTCCTCGTTTTCGAGGATGACCTTGACCATCGCAACCGGGTCGAGTGCCGCTATCTCGAGGCTTTGGCACTTGTCGGGCTCACACGCCGTGACGCGGCCATCTCCCTCCTTAGAGAGATCCTGGACCTCGATCAAGCGCACATAGGTGCCCGCTGGCACCTTCGGCTTCTCGGTGCCGAAACAGGCCAGGAGTAGCCGACCTCCATATTCGCGCCGCCCTCACTGCAAGGACCCGTACCGAGATCTCAGTTCATCAACTCGCGCCCGGCGCGACTGCGAAGTCGACTCTCAGATCAGAAGGGACGGGAGCCGAGGGACCCTGTGTCGACGAACGTCTATATTGAAACGCGACCTTGAGTTCCCCTCGCTAGGAGGCCAGTTTCCGTGCAAGATGCAAACTGGCTGGTAGATCCGGAACGAAGGGGAACCATGACGGGTACCCGCGCAGAGGTCACCGCAGCCGACAAGAAAGTCCTGCGTGGCTTGGGCGAGCGGCTGGCGGCCGTTGCCGCACTGCCGGGGCACGCCGAGACCGCCTCCAGCTGGCGTGCCATGAACGGGCTCAAGCATGTCAAGCCGATGGTCTGGATCGATGAGGTCCCATGGCACGAGATGGAAGTCGACGACGAGCTACGGCTGCAGACGACCAGCGAGTGGGCCCGCTACCACGAATGGGAGATGCGCAAGCTGCTCTATCAGTGGGAGCACATGCCGGCGGACATGGTCGTGGAACCGGTGGTGTGGTCCCCGTTGGTCGTGCACAACACTGCGTTCGGTATCGCCGAGGACGTGGACATTGCCGTCACCGACGAGGCGAACTCGGTTGTCTCGCGTCACTTCAACATCCAGATACAAGACGAGGACGACCTCGAGAAGATCAAGGTCCCGGTCGTGACCCACGACGCCGCCGCCTCCGAGGAGCAGTACGAGCAGCTGTCGGAGATCATGGACGGCGTCGTCGAGGTCAAAAAGCTCGGTGCAAATGGGTTCTGCTTCTGGTTCGCGCCCTGGGACGAGATGATCAGGTGGTGGGGCGTCCAGGAGGCCATGGTGGACCTCTACGACCGTCCCGAGTTCGTGCACAAAGCCATCGACAAGCTCGTGAACGCCTACTGCGCCATGCTCGACCAGTTCGAGGAGCAGAACCTGCTCACGCTCAACAACGCACAACACGAGACCGGTTCGGGCGGCCTCGGCTACACAGACGAGCTGCCGCCGCCGGACTACGACGCTTCCCATGTGCGGGCGAAGGACCTCTGGGGCAGCGGGGCGGCGCAGATCTTCTCCGACGTCTCGCCCCGCATGCACTGGGAGTTCTCCCTGCAATACGAGCTGAGATGGATGAGCCGCTTCGCCTTGACCTACTACGGCTGCTGCGATCCCCTCCACCGCAAGATGGCCATCTTGGAGAAGGTGCCCAACCTGCGCAAGGTGTCGATGAGCCCCTGGGTCAACATCGACGAGGCCGTGGCCAACGTGGGCAGCCGCTACGTTTTCTCCCACAAGCCCAACCCGGCCGTTTTCGCCGAGACCACCTGGAACCTCGACAAGGCCAGGCACGACCTCGAGACCGTGCTCGACAAGGCGAAAGCGCACGGGTGCATCGTCGAGGTGATCATGAAGGACGTCAGCACCGTGCGCTATGAGCCTCAGCGCCTGTGGCAGTGGGCGCAGATGGCGAGCGAACTGACCGAGCAGTACGGCGATTGACGCCGTGCGCGGCAGTCGCCGCGTCCTCAGGGCTTGAGCCTTTGCCGTGTCGCTCTTGAGGCCTTGGTAGCGCGCTGCTACCGTAGTACACGATTACCGACGAGGAGAATGCCGACGTAGATATGGCCAAAAAGGGCGGGGCGCACGTGCAGGCCCACAAGAACGCCGGTATCGAACCACTCGACGACAAGGGTTGCACTGCTGTGCTGGTATGTGTTGCGGCCCGACAAAGGAGATGCGATGAACTCGAGAGATCGGGTACTGGCGGCATTCAATCATGAAGAGACCGATCGTGTGCCGATTGACTTCTCCGGCCACAGATCCTCCGGCATCGCCGCTATAGCCTATGAACGACTGAGGGACTACCTCGGCCTTGAGCGCAAACCGATCCGCGTATATGACATTCAGCAGCAACTTGCCATCGTCGATAGCGACGTCCTCGACCGCTTCGACGTGGACACCACTGAGGTCGGACGTGCGTTTGCTCTTGATGACGATGACTGGGCGGACTGGACGCTCCCGAATGGCTCTCCTTGCCAAGTACCGGTCTGGACGCTGCCTGAGCGCGTCGATCGCGGCTGGGTGATCCGTTCTCAGACGGGACGGGTCGTTGGCCGGATGCCAGACGGCGCGTTGTATTTCGAGTGGGCCTACTTCCCTTGGGTGGACAACGAGCCCAACCACGACGCGCTTGAGGAGGCCATGGCGGACGTGATGTGGAACATTCCGTCGCCGCCAGGACCATTGGTCGAGGGACCGGACGGTGACCGCTTGTTGGTCGAAGGCGCAAGACACCTGCGCGAGAGCACCGACCGGGCGATAATGGGTCTGTACAGCTGCAACCTCATGGAATGGGGCCAGTATCTGTACCGCAACGACAACTTCCTGGCGCTGCTCGCTGGGGAACCGGACCGGGCCCACGACATTCTCGAACGTTTGACAGAGTTTCACCTGAAGGGTCTCGAGAAGGTTCTCAAGCTGGTCGGGCAATACGTCGACGTCATCAACTTCAGTGACGATCTCGGGATGCAGACCGGCCCCATGATCTCTCCCCGGATGTACCGTGAGTTCTTCAAGCCGCGTCATGCGCGTCTATGGCAGCGCGCAAAGGAGCTCTCCGACGCCAAGGTCATGCTGCACTCGTGCGGCGACATAAGGCTCTTGCTGCCGGACCTCATCGAAGCTGGGCTCGATGCCGTCAACCCGGTACAGATCAGCTGCAAGGGCATGGACGCCGCGGGCCTGAAGCGTGACTTCGGCAGGGACATCACTTTCTGGGGGGGCGGCTGCGACACCCAATGGCTACTGTCCCACGGCACACCAGAAGCCGTTGCCGAGCACGTCAAGCAGCAAGTCGAAATTCTGCGTCAGGGGGGCGGCTTTGTCTTCCAGCAGGTGCACAACATCCTGGCGGACGTGCCACCTGAGAACATCGTGGCGATGTTCGATGCCGCCCGGGGCCTAGTTCAGGTCTCATGACCACCTGGCGAACGCCATTTTCCGTTCGTGCTGTGAGAAAGAGCCGGTGTTTCCGGTCGTAGTACGTCCTGCAAGCAAGAAAGGATGGAGAACGACGCCATGGCGTTGATCGAGGAGCTTCGTGAGGCAGTAGTGGACGGGCAGGCAAAGCTGGCCGTCGCCAAGGTGACCGAGGGGCTCGAAGGGGGCATCGAGGCGGGCACGCTGCTTCGCGAGGGCCTCATTCAAGCCATGGCCCAGGTGGGCAAGCTCTATGAGGAGGGCGAGATCTTCGTGCCCGAGATGCTCGTCGCCGCCCGGGCCATGACAGCGGCCCTCAGCGTGCTGAAGCCCCACCTCATAGAAGAGGGCGTGGCCTCTTCGGGCAAGGTGGCCATCGGCACCACGAAGGGGGACCTGCACGACATCGGCAAGAACCTCGTGGCGATGATGCTCGAGGGCTCGGGCTATGAGATCGTCGACCTGGGCGTGGACGTCCCGGCGGACAAGTTCATCGAGGCCATCAAAGAGGGCGCCAACGTCGTGGCCATGTCGGCGCTGCTCACCACGACCATGACCAACATGCAAGTCGCCATCGAGGCCATCAAGGCCGCAGGCCTGAGGGACCAGGTGCGCATCATCGTCGGGGGGGCGCCCATCACCAAGTCCTACGCCGATGAGATCGGGGCGGACGGCTACGCCGAGGACGCCTCCAGTGCCGTGCGACTCGTGAAAGAGGTGCTTGCCGCCTGAGACTGATCACCGACTGGGCGCTTAGCCCCGATGAAGACATGGTGCTTCGCACCCTCGGCGCCGACCCCGAAGCCGTGCGCCGGCGCCGGTCGTCCGCCCTTGGTGTCGCCGAGCAGGCAGTCGCGGCCGGCCGTCCCCTTTTGGCCCCGGTCGTGGTCACCGAGAGCTTCGCGGTCGAAGAGCTCCGCCACGAGCGCCTCCGAGTAGGCCCCGGCCATCTCTCGGGCCCGCTCGTCGCCGAGCACCTACACGCCGCCCGGGCCGTGGTGCTCGCCATCTGCACCATCGGGCCCGCCCTGGAGGAGGCGGCCTCAAAGTGTTTCCCGGACGACCCCGCCCTCGCCTTAGGCCTCGACGCCTTCGGCTCGGCCGCGGTCGACCTGTTGGGCCAGGCCATGTGCCAGATCGTGGACGAGCAGGCCGACGCCGCCGGAGAGCGCACGAGCGTGCCCTTGAGCCCGGGACTTGTGGGCTGGCCCGTCTCAAACGGCCAGCGCCAGATCTTCGCCCTCCTGGACGGCGCCAAGGCCGGTGTCAGGTTGACCGACGGCTACATGATGGTGCCGAAGAAGTCGACCTCCATGGCGATCGGCGTCGGGGCCGAGGTGGCCCACGCCGGCGAGTCATGCGACTACTGCTCCATGGCCGCCACCTGCCGCTATCGAGAAGAGCACATCTCCCACCATGGTTGAGACCGATCCCGCGGCGCTCTACGGCGTGGCCGGACGTCCGCGGGCTTTCCTGACGAACCGTGGCTGACCCCACACCTGAGCGGAACCCCGGTAACAGTTCAGGGCGCTTTCACGAGGCTGAAGGCGTCAGCTCACCGGCCCGGTAGGCCTTCATATACGCGCGACAGTTCTCGTCGGCACCTGTGAAGACGTCGAAGGCAAGTTGGAACGGCCGCGTCGTTCGGTCTGCGGCCAGAGCCCGCTGGACGTTGACGACAATCGGGTCAACGATGCCGCTGTCGGCGCCGGCTTCGATCGCCAGAATCAGGAACGCGTCGTTCAGGAGCCGCCTGTTGGGAAGCCCGAAACTGACGTTGCTCATGCCGCCGGTGATGTGAATCTCGGTCCCAAAGCGCCGCCGCAGCTCTGCGATCGCGTCGAGGCAGTGTCGGCCGTACTCGCTGTCGACAGCGATCGGGAAAACGAGGGGATCGACAAAGATCTGGTCCGAGGGGATACCGGCTTTGAGAGACGCCTCCACCATACGGCTTGCGTTGAGCACTCGTTCCTCGGCACCGGTCGGCATTCCTGACTCGCCGGCGGCAGTAACCACGACGGGTCCGTTCAGTTGTGCCGCCACATCGAGCGCCTCAATACGCTCGAGCGACGCCGAATTCAGCATCGGTGGTCCGACGCGGCTTGGAGATGCCTCGGCTGCCTCCGTGACGCCTGCCGTGATGATCTCGAGGTTGGACGAGTCGATCGACAGCGGGATATCGACAAGTGGTGCCAGCTCCGCCACGAGCCAGCGCATCGCATCGAGCTGGTCGTCAAGCTTGGTCGAGATCTCGTCGACGTTGATGTCGAGAAAATGCGCACCCGCCTTCACCTGACGCTGGGCAAGCGTGCGCAGATATGAGCGCGCCGTCGAGCCTTCGGGCTCGGCTCCCGCCATCGCTATCTGCACGGCGAGCCGGACGTGCTTGATGCGCCCCTCCAGGTAGGCCTGCGAGTGTTTTTCCTCTTCCGGAATGCGCAAGTGGCGGGAGGCGCCGTCCTCGTCGGTGAAGACGATCCCCTCCTCGCCGTGCTCGTTGGCCGCGATCCGCTCGCTCTTTTGCAGGAGCACACGTGTCGCGTGGATGTTCTCTCCGATTACGACGAAATCCTGACCGGTGGTGCTCACTTCACGTCCTCCTGTCCGGCCGCGGAACGGGCTTGGTGATCCCGTCCCAAAAAAGTGTTCGCCCAGGCGCTCGTGCCCCGAAGAGCGTTGTCGTTGAAAACGACCGGGCCCTCCAACATCGAGGCCTCCTCGCCGTAAGGCTTAAGCCGTTCGTAGGCTCGAGCCCAGATGCACTCCCGATCAGCGACCTCGCAGAGGCCATCGTGGGAACCGCCGCAGGGGCCGTTGCGCTGGTTCTTCGCACATTGAGACTCAGGGCAGAGATAGGCGATCTCGGGCAACGAGCAATCGCCGCAGTCCTTGCAGTTGTAAAGCGGCACCTTTGAAGCATGCTCGGCTAAGTGAAGCACTTTGCGCGCAGAGACCGGAGCGGATTCCACGGCGGAGTAGAACCTGCGCGCGACACCGAACAGCGGTGCCTCAGGGTCGAACACCGCCCAGTGAGCCAAACGGCTGGCACGATAGTTGACTGGTGTGCGCAGGCGGGCGCGTCGCCGCGCCGCAGCGGTGCGCGATGCGACAAGAGCGCCGTTTAACTCCGAGGAGGACAGGCCGGTTGTCTCGTCGCGCTCGAAATAGTAAAACTCGTCGGAATAGGCGAAGTTGACATCGCCCGCAAGTGCCTTCCAGCCATCCGGGCCGAATTTGTCCGCGCGGGCAAGGATCTCTTCGCAGTCTGCGAGATCAAGCTTGCCGCCCAGGTAGGCGCCGCGGAAACCGAGTCCCCGCACGATCGCCACCTGCTTTGCCGCCAGATCAAGGAAGAAAGAGCGCCCGCGATCGGGCGAGGCGGCCTGACGCTCTGCGAGGGCGACCAGCTCATCGCTGACCACGACGCCCGGAACCCTGCCCGCGTTGAAGGCCCGGGCCGCGCCGAGCGAGAGGACAAAGACGTTGGCGATGACCGGAACACTGAGGCCGCTCAATGCCAACCAACGCAACAATTCGTCGTCCTTGCGGGCGTCGTAACCGGCTTGGTTGATTATGAAACGTGCCCCCGTTTCGATCTTCTTGCGCAACTTCAGGTACTGGGGCACCAACTCGCGCTCGTGGCGCTTGTGGTTCGTCACGACAGCGCCCAGGAAGAAGTTCGTCGGCTTTAGCCGGTGTCCCGTCGCCTCGTCGAGAAGACCTCGGTTCATCTCCGAGTACATCGCAAGAAGCCCTACTGAGTCGATATCGAAACTAGGGCGAGCCATGCCCCCGTAGCCCGGCTTCGGATAGTCGCCCGTGAGAGCAAGGATGTTGTCGAACCCCTCCGATGCGAGCTTCCAGGCGCGACTTTGCAGAGAGTTCCGGTTGCCGTCCTTACAGGCCAGGTGGATGATCACTTCCTGGCCGTGCGCGCGGAGATCAGCACCGAGCGTGTCGGCCGCCAGCATGGCGTTCCCGGCCGGATTGTCCGTGATAGAGAGCACATCTATCCGGTCGCTTTCGGCCAGAGCAAGCGCGTGGCTCAAGACACGCTGGCCTGCCAAGTCGCTGATCACTCCGCGGCTCGTCACGAGCTCGACGGCCAGAAGGAATCGATCGGTCTCCTCGAGCAGATGACGAAGGGTGGGCTTGCGCCATGAATCGGCTGTGACTTGCTCAATGCTTGCCGAAGACATGCTCATCTTGCAGCCAAGATCTGGGGAACCGGGCGGGAATGGCCATCCGCCGCGAAGCGGCTGTCGGAACCGCTGTGAGTGGGCGCGTCCAAGGGCCATGAATTGGCTTGATGGAGCACGCTCATAGACTCAGGGTACCTTCCCAGATGTTCGTCCACCAGTCGACGAATCAGGTCCTCGTACACAGCCTGACAGACCTTTCCCTGGCCTCAGACAATGAACACAGGAACTGCCACATCATCGGGATTCCTGGATAAGGACAGAGGCTGAGACAAATGATCCAGTCCGCTCCCACATACCGAAGCCGGTGTTCTCTCCTTCGCCAGGTTACCTACGGGTCAGCGCGCACATGCATAGAGTCCTTCACGCCGGCGTCGGGGCGTCAGCCCGACAGCTCGGGGGACACTGCGGTCGCCTCTGAGAAACGTTCCAATAGCAGCCGGACATGGGCCGCTCACCGCCCGGCATTCCGGGGCAACATTCGGGGCTTTGGCGCGTGGGATCACCGGTCGAGCAGGCCCACGAGCCCGGAACCGGGCGGGCGGTGTCGATGTGCAGTGATCCGGGAAGCTCACGCAGAGGCGGACGCTCCCAGATGTCGATACGGTGTGTTGGGCGACAAGCTCCACCACCCCGGTGGATGCTTCCGGCCATCGCACGGGAGGTGTGAAGGATGAGCCAGCAACCTGAGTCCGCGCCCACAGTCCAGCGCATAGGTGCGGTGATAGGGCTCGCGGAGGAGAGCGCAGAGGAGTACATCCGGCTGCATGCCGCCGTCTGGCCGGAGGTCCTCGAAGCACTCCGCAGGGCGAACGTGACCAACTACTCGATCTTCCGGCGTGACAAGCTGCTGTTCAGCTACATGGAATACCGGGGCTCGGACCTTGATGCCGACATGGCATCCATCGCGAACGATCCTGCAACCAAGCGGTGGTGGGACGTGGTGATGCCGTTGCAGCGGACAATGCGCTCGTCTCCGGACGAGGACTGGTGGGCGCCCATGGACGAGGTGTTCCATCTCGACTGAGGAAGAAACGCCGGAAGTGGCGCGTCGGCACCGTGACACGGGCCTTCAACGCCACGCTGCGACGATACGGAAAACGCCCGGTCCGCCTTCACCTGTGTTCGTCTGACTGAGCGGTCAGCCCTTCACACTTCCGAGCATCGCGCCCCTTTGGAGATAGCGCTGGGCTCCGACGAACACGGCTAGGACTGGGAGCATTTGCAACACGGCTGCAAATGCCAACTCCGGCATGTACAGCTGAACATTGAGCCCCGCGGCGGCACTGGCGTTGAAAAGCTGACTGGACGTGATCAGCTCCTGAAGACCAACGGACACCGTCTGAGCTGCAGAGGTGGGCAGCATCACAAGAGGAAGGAAGTAGTTGGTCCAGTCGGCGACAAACGCGAAGAAGAAAACCAGTGCCACCGCCTGCTTGGCCAGCGGCGTCGCCACTCGCCAGAACAGCCCCATCTCGGTGACGCCGTCTATCCTTCCTGCCTCCAGCATCTCGTAAGGGAGGGTCGTCCTGTAGTGGACGAACGAGAGGTACGTGCCAAATGGGAAAAAGCCCATGATCACGGCTACCGGCCACAAGACGTCCACCTGGTGCACTGCCGAAACCTCGAGGAACAACGGGATCACGAGCACCGTGTTCGGCATCACCATCGTGAGGATCGTGAGGAAGAGCAGAACCCTGCGACCACGGAAGTGCAGCATTGCGAGCGCATAGCCCGCTGGCAAGGCAACGAGGACCGCGATCACCGCACCACCGAAAGAGATGTATGCGGAGTTCTTCAGCCATGTGAAATAGATGCCGTCGCTGAAACCCTTCAGCTGGCGCCAGTCGAAACGGAGACGCCCCAACGACAACGGGCCGAAGGCGCCTTGGCTGAGGAGGCTCGCCTGGGACCTCAGCGTCGCCAGCACGAAGGTCACCATGATGAACAGGTAGATGAGCGCCACAAGCATGAGGAAACCCATCGGGGTTATCTCGCGGATCCGAATTCGCCGTCGCTTGCGCTGGACATCGCCCGAAGGCAGGAGACTGCCGCTGGCCACGGGCACCTCTAAGACCTCAGACATGGACAGTCCTCCCCGCTACCGGTCGCTGAACAAACCGGTACGAGTCGTGATGATGACACCGATCACCAGACTGACCAAGAGGAGCATCACCGACAGTGCTGCCGCCGCGGGCACGTCGAAGATCTGGAAAGCAAAGGTGTAGCTCAGCTGGTTAGGTGTCCACTGCGGGGAAATCGTTCCTTCAGTGGCAAGGCCCAGGACCTGCGGCTCGAGGAAGAGCTGAGTCGCATATGCAATGTTCAGGAGGATGAGGTAGGCGATCCACGGGCGGATAAGAGGCAACTTGATACGCCGGGTCAACTGCCAGCCTGTGGCGCCATCCACGATGGCTGCTTCCTGGACCTCGTCGGAGATCCCGTTGAGCCCTCCGTAGATGATGAGGATCCATGTGCCAGCGCCCTGGAAGAACAGCATGAGGGCGAAGATCACGGGCAGGTGCGCCGGCTCGGCCGTTTGGTCGAGCGTCGAATAACCGAGCCAAGACAGAAGGGGCCTGATTGGGCTGTCGACCGGATCAAGCAAGAAGAGCCAGAGAACGAAGTTTCCCATCCCTGCCAATGCGCCTGGCAGGTAGTAGATGAACCTCAGCCCGCCGACAAGCCGACTGCGCCGACCGTGCAGCAGCAGTGCCAGCCCGACCACGCCAATGATCATGAAAGGAAGCCACACGGCCATCACGAGACCGATGTTCTCGAGCGTGCCGACAAACTGAAACTCAGTGACTACGTCGTGATACGCGCTGAGGCCGCCGAATCCTGAGCCAGTGCGCGCGAGGAAACTCTGGTAGATCGCGTAACCGGCGGGGATGATCCCGACCACGAGGAGCAGGACCACGTACGGCACCAACAGCACCAGGCCACCGTGACCTTGACGACCCGATATGACCATGCCCTTCCGGCGCGGCTGCGGCTTCGGGCCCTCCGGCACAGTTGCTGAGCCCACTTGTTCTTCTAGGACTGCCACTTACTCACCACCAGGTCTGGGCACCGGACTGGTCATGGACTTCATTGCGAGACACCCGCCCGCCTGACCAATGTCAGGCGGGCGGGGACCTATGGACTCTGGGGTAATGCTAGCCAGCGCCCGAAACAGTAACTAGCTCGTCTCGACCGTGTAACCGTTCAACTTCGCGTTGTTGACAAGTTCACTCTGGTACGCAGCCCATGCCGCGCTGATTGGCTTGCCTGCAGCAAGTACCGGAGTAACGGTGTCGGTCCACAGAGCGCCTTCGTCGTAGAGGAGGTACTCGTGGTTGGGACGGATCTCGTCTGCCGCCTTCAACATCGCCGGGCCGATCTGGCTGGCGTCGGCGAAGTAGTGGGAGTCGACGATGTTCTTGGTGATCCAGGCTGCGTCGTCCGGACGGTAGGCCGGCAAGCCGGTCGTGAGGTTCACCTGCCACAACGGGTTGGCAGCCATGAACTCCATGAACTTCGCCGTGTCAGCCTGACGCTGGCCACTGATGTGACTGGACATCGACCAGAGGCCGCCGCCCTCGTCACCAGTGCCGGCCACAGTGCCCGGCCACGAAAGCGGGTCCGTCGCTGAGATCTGGCCCGCGGGCACCTTGAAGGTGTCCTCGAACAGGTACACGCCGTACCAAGCGGCACCCGGGGTCATGACCAGCTTCGCTCCGATCTTCGCCGCGTCCGTGTCGAAAATACCGACAGGAGAAGCGACCTTGGCAGCGATCAGGGCGTCGAGCATCGTCTCGACCCGCGTGCAGCTAGGGGCGTTGAGGTCAATCAGGACCTTGTTCGGACCGACGAGGTCGTTGGTCGGGCAACCGCTGCCCCAGAGGTACCGCTCGACGGCGTAGTCGTCGCCGAGCATCGCGGTGTAGTAGCCGGGATGCTGCTTGCCGATCTCGACGCTGAGCGCCTGGTACTGCGGGTACGTCGTAGGAACGGTGTATCCCCACTGCTTGAACAGCTTCGCGTTGTACCACAACACGTCCGGCGCCACGTCATTACGCAGGCAGTAGAGCTTGCCACCGATGACGCAGGGGGCAGCCACAGCTGCGGGGTAGCCCTTCTGGACGCTCTTGGAGATGATGTTGTTCATGGCCGCTGCGTAATGGATCTGCGACGATGTGGCCCATGCGATGGCCGAGTTACCAGGCCAGAAGATCGCGTCCGGCCAACCGCTGCCGACCCTGTTGAACAACGTGAACTTCTCTTCGAGCCCGGCGTTGCTTGCGCTCGAGCTGAGAGTCGTAACGGCGATCGGGATGTTCGGGTACAACTTCTCGAAGGCGTTAACAGCCGGAATTCTGGGTGGGTCGACCCAGATCACCAGAGGATTGGACTTTGAAACAGTGTCCAGTCTTACATTCGCCTGGCTGGGCCGCGCAGTCGTTGCGAGCGCTGGCGCGCTGACACCAACGAACAACACGCCCGCCGCGATTGCGCCAAGCGCAAACGCCTTCGGTCGGCGGCTCCTAGTCCCTAGTTGCTTCCTGAAGTTCATGGGCGCTCTCCTTCTAAGCCAGTTGTGTCGGGTAGTACCCGCGGTGCGTGATATTAATGCGCCCGAAATAAAGGCGCAAGCAAACGTTATCTCTCCTTTCCTACCTGAATTGGACCCACCTCTCTCGCGGTGGGACGCGAACTGATCTGCCTGTCTCCGAGTCCCCGGCACTCCTATCATGACGGCTGGACGCGTTCTAGTTCCGACGCTAGCGTGGTCTCGGTCCTATCTAGTGGCCGTGTTGACACCCGTAAAATAGGCTTTTCTTAAGCTCTTTCTCCGCGATCAACTCGCTAGGCCCGTCTCCGCAATCACCCCCCTAACTCAAACGTCGAGGAGCTCCAAGGTAAGATTCCAAGAGATTAGAACGCCCGGTCTAGGGGCCAACGGCCCTAACAGCCAGGGCCGTTTGGTCTCTGCTCGTCACCGGGGACCGGCGTTTGTGCCTGTTGTTGCGGACGTCATAGTAATCGTGCACCATGATTACAGTCCGCAGTCAAGCCCTCAAGGAGGGGCGCCGAGGCGCCGTGAGTAACATCGCCCAACCATGACCACCATCGTCGACGTGGCCCGCGCCGCCGGGGTTTCCACCGCGACGGTTTCCAGGGTGCTCAACAACCATCCGCAAGTCGACCCCCGCTTGGCCGCCACCGTGTTGCAAGCCGTGAAGGACCTCGGTTACCGCCCCAGCCGGGTCGCCCGCAGCCTGCGCACCCGTCGTAATCGAGTCTGGGCGCTGATCATCTCCGACATCCGCACGGGACCTTTCTTCGGCGACGTCGTGCGGGGAGTGGAGGACGTCGCCTACGAGGCGGGCTACTCGCTGTTCCTCTGCAATACCGACGAAGACCTTGCCAAAGAGGCCTCTTACATAGAGCTCGCCGTCGCCGAGAACGTCGGGGGCGTGATCCTTACGCCATCAGGTCCGCGCACCGACCTGTCGCTGCTGGTGAAATTCGGCATTCCCGTAGTGCTCGTTGACCGCACGCTTCCCGCTCAGCAGGCCGACAGCGTCGTGGTCGACAACGTTTCGGGAGCGTGCGAGGCGGTGAGCCACCTGCTGGCCGGAGGTTACAAGCGCATCGCGTGCATCACCGGCCCGCTCACGACCACGACCGGCTACCAGCGACAGGTCGGGTATCACAAAGCCCTCAAAGAGGCCGGCGTGGCTCCGGACGACTCCTTGGTGCGTGTGGCCGACTTCCGCCAGCTCGGTGGTCAGCTGGCCATGCAAGAGCTGCTGGACCAGGACCCACGCCCCGACGCGGTGTTCGTGACCAACCACCTCATGACCATCGGCGTCCTGCAGGCCATCACCGAAGCCAAGCTCGCCATCCCCGCCGACATCGCCGTCGTCAGTTTCGACGACATGCCCTGGGCCTCACTATTGCAGCCCCGGCTCACAGCCGTGGCCCAGCCCGCCTACGACCTTGGAGTGGAGAGCGCCCGGCTGCTCCTGAGCCGGCTGGAGGGCTACACAGGCGCCGCGCGAATGGTCACGCTCTCACCCACTTTGCAGGTCAGAGGGAGCTCATCTCCCAAGTCTCGCGTTGCCGCCCGGCACCGCTGAGAGCCAGGGCCGTTCTGGACACGCGCGAGAAAGGAACCAGGAATGCTGAAGAACATCGACCCACTGTTGACCGCGGAGCTGCTCTCTGTGCTGGCCGCAATGGGCCACGGCGACGAGCTGGCGGTCACCGATGCCAACTTCCCGGCCGACAGCGTGGCCCGCGGTACTTGCCACGGGCAGGTGATATCGGTGGCCGGGGCTTCGCTGTCGGCGGTTGTGGGCGCGATTCTTTCCGTCCTGCCTCTCGACGAGTTCGTGGACGCGCCAGTCCGCAGGATGGCCATCGACGTCACGCCCGACGAGCTTCCCGAGGTACAACAGGAGGTTCAGGCGGTCATCGACGCCGTCAGTGGCAAACATTGGCCGATGGGTGTCTTGGAGCGTTTCGCCTTCTATGAGGCCGCCCGCGGCTGCTACGCGGTGGTTCTCACAGGAGAACGCCGGTTCTACGGCAATGTGCTGATCAAGAAGGGCGCCATCCCGCCGGAGAGCTAGGAGAGAATGCAGAGGGGCAGCCGACCACGTGCCCGCACGGATCGCGATGAATACGCACCGGCCGGCGATGCCTCTGTCTAGGGATTTACCTCGCAGACCGTCAACAGTGTGTCTTCAATGACGTCGTGCCAACCGTGCAATGCTCCGGGCTCGAACATGAGTATTTCGGGACCATGGTAGTCGACTTCCCGACCACCCGGAAGGACTAACTTCCCGCGTCCGGTAACAATCTGACACAGAGCATAGCCCGGGCCGCTATGGATCGGTACGGAACATCCGGCAGGGATGCGATATAGCGTACTGGTGCCATTCGGCGAGCGATGCAGCACAGCTGCAACTTGCCCGAATTGATCTGGGTTCGCCCAAGGAGGAACAGCAGAAACCTGAAACTCCACTTCCCCATCATTCATGCTAAAGACGGTCGTTCTCACGACGTGAACCCTCCAATTCCTCCAAGCTCATTCGGTTTTCCTAACTAGACCATTGCCCGGATGTTAGATGTAAGAAAGGCCGTTTTCGAAAGGGCCTTCTCAGCGGTGCCGGGCGGCAACGCGAGACTTGGGAGATGAGCTCCCTCTGACCTGCAAAGTGGGTGAGAGCGTGACCATTCGCGCGGCGCCTGTGTAGCCCTCCAGCCGGCTCAGGAGCAGCCGGGCGCTCTCCACTCCAAGGTCGTAGGCGGGCTGGGCCACGGCTGTGAGCCGGGGCTGCAATAGTGAGGCCCAGGGCATGTCGTCGAAACTGACGACGGCGATGTCGGCGGGGATGGCGAGCTTGGCTTCGGTGATGGCCTGCAGGACGCCGATGGTCATGAGGTGGTTGGTCACGAACACCGCGTCGGGGCGTGGGTCCTGGTCCAGCAGCTCTTGCATGGCCAGCTGACCACCGAGCTGGCGGAAGTCGGCCACACGCACCAAGGAGTCGTCCGGAGCCACGCCGGCCTCTTTGAGGGCTTTGTGATACCCGACCTGTCGCTGGTAGCCGGTCGTGGTCGTGAGCGGGCCGGTGATGCACGCGATGCGCTTGTAACCTCCGGCCAGCAGGTGGCTCACCGCCTCGCACGCTCCCGAAACGTTGTCGACCACGACGCTGTCGGCCTGCTGAGCGGGAAGCGTGCGGTCAACGAGCACTACGGGAATGCCGAATTTCACCAGCAGCGACAGGTCGGTGCGCGGACCTGATGGCGTAAGGATCACGCCCCCGACGTTCTCGGCGACGGCGAGCTCTATGTAAGAGGCCTCTTTGGCAAGGTCTTCGTCGGTATTGCAGAGGAACAGCGAGTAGCCCGCCTCGTAGGCGACGTCCTCCACTCCCCGCACGACGTCGCCGAAGAAAGGTCCCGTGCGGATGTCGGAGATGATCAGCGCCCAGACTCGATTACGACGGGTGCGCAGGCTGCGGGCGACCCGGCTGGGGCGGTAACCGAGGTCCTTCACGGCTTGCAACACGGTGGCGGCCAAGCGGGGGTCGACTTGCGGATGGTTGTTGAGCACCCTGGAAACCGTCGCGGTGGAAACCCCGGCGGCGCGGGCCACGTCGACGATGGTGGTCATGGTTGGGCGATGTTACTCACGGCGCCTCGGCGCCCCTCCTTGAGGGCTTGACTGCGGACTGTAATCATGGTGCACGATTACTATGACGTCCGCAACAACAGGCACAAACGCCGGTCCCCGGTGACGAGCAGAGACCAAACGGCCCTGGCTGTTAGGGCCGTTGGCCCCTAGACCGGGCGTTCTAATCTCTTGGAATCTTACGGAGGAGTAGGTAAATCGTTTTCTAACAAAGCTAGTGTTCGTGTCGTGATCTCGCAGCAGCAGAAGTTGAGCGACTGCAGGACCGGCAGCGCGGTGGTGCACACGGGGGCCGGTCGCGAGCGGGAGTTGAGCCACGAAGACGGAGGAACAAGTGCTCAAGGTCGTAACTCTCGGTGAGATCCTCGTGGAGATCATGGCGGACGAGCGTGGCCACGGTTTTCGCGAACCTCTGAGACTGGTCGGCCCCTTTCCTAGCGGTGCCCCGGCGATCTTCATCGACCAAGTCGCAAAGCTCGGTCAGCCTTGCGGCATCATCGCCTGCGTCGGAGACGACGATTTCGGCCGAGTGAACCTGGAACGGCTCGAAAAGGACGGTGTTGACGTCACGGCAGTCGAGGTTCATCGGACGTGCGTGACTGGAAGCGCGTTCGTCCGCTACCGCGACGACGGGGACCGGGACTTCGTGTTCAACATAAAGAACAGTGCTTGCGGTCAGTTGCGGTTGACAGGCGCCGGATTAGAGCTGCTTAGGGAGTGCGACCACTTGCATGTGTCCGGCGCGTCGCTCTCCTCCCCCCAGATGGTCGAGATGGTGACGACGGCGATCGAGTTGGTGAAGAGCGGTGGCGGCTCAGTTTCCTTCGACCCGAACATCCGTAAAGAAGTGGTCCGTGACCCGGAAGTCCGGGCGGTTCTCCAGGCCGTGTTGGCAAGCTGTGACACGTTCTTGCCCAGTGGCGAAGAGTTGACTCTGCTCACCAGGGCCACCACGCCACAGGCGGCCGTCGCCGAGATCCTGGGAATGGGAGTCTCCGCCATCGTGGTGAAGAACGGTGCTCAGGGGGCGACCTACTTCGATGCCAATGGAAGCCAGAGCGCGCCGGGATACCGGGTGGAGGAGTTGGACCCGACGGGGGCCGGCGACTGTTTCGGTGCCACCTTCATCACGTGCCGCCTCCAGGGCCGCGGTGTGGAAGAGAGCCTCGATTACGCGAACGCAGGCGGGGCCCGGGCGGTGACCATCCGGGGCCCGATGGAAGGCACCTCGAGCTTCGCCGAGCTCGACGCCCTGAGGTCGGGCGGCCATGTGGGCCGTGCCGCGGGCCTTCGAGCCCTCGTTGCGCCCCACGGCAAAGATGGTGGCGCCGGGTCGTCCGGCATCACCTCGGTGTGCTCGGCGCATCCGATGGTCGTCGAAGCGGCCCTGCGCGAGGCGGCCGCGCATGGGACGGCGGTGCTCATCGAAGCGACTTGCAACCAGGTCAACCAGGAGGGTGGCTACACGGGCATGACCCCCGCTGCCTTCCGAGACCAGGTGCACGGTATTGCTGAGCAGGTGGGGTTCCCGCGTGAACAGATAATCCTTGGTGGCGATCACCTTGGCCCGAATCCGTGGCGGCACCTGTCGGCTGAGCATGCGCTGGCAAGAGCCGAGGCGATGGTGGCCGCCTATGTCGCCGCGGGGTACGAGAAAATCCACATCGACACAAGCATGGGCTGCGAAGGTGAGCCTGAGCACCTGCCCGACGTCGTGACGGCCGAGCGCGCCGCGCGCCTCGCCGTGGTTGCCGAAGCCACGGCAGCTCGCGTCGCCACGAGACCGCGCTACGTCATCGGCACCGAGGTACCAGTTCCCGGTGGGGCTGTGACGGAGATCGATCATCTCGAGGTAACTCGGCCCGAAGCCGTCGCCGCCACACTCGAAGCGCATAAGCAGGCCTTTGGCGCGGCCGGAGCTGAGGCTGCCTTCGAGGCCGTGATCGCATTGGTGGCACAGCCCGGAGTTGAGTTCGATGACCGGAACGTTGTGGTTTACAAGCCTGAGCGCGCCCGTGAGCTCAGTGCCACTCTCGATGACATGCCCGGGCTCGTGTTCGAGGCTCATTCGACCGACTATCAGCCCGCGGAGAGCCTTGCCGGGCTTGTGACGGACGGCTTTGCGATCCTGAAGGTCGGGCCGGGTCTCACCTTTGCTCTGCGTGAGGCCCTTTACGGACTCGACCAGATCGCAGGGGTCCTGGATCCCAGCTGGGGCGAGCACTCGCTCATGACGGCGATGGAAACGGAGATGCTCGCCAACCCCGCATATTGGCAGTCGCACTATCGGGGCGATCCGGACGATCAACGTGTGCTCCGGCATTTCAGTTACAGCGACCGTATCCGCTACTACTGGGCTGCCCCAGAACCGCAAGAGGCGGTCCGGCGGCTCCTGGACCGCCTGATGGGAACCAGTATCCCGGAACCGCTGATCAGCCAATTCCTTCCGACGCTCTATCCGCGCGTGGCCGGTGGGGCCCTAGACCCGGTGCCCAGGACCCTGGTGCTCGCAGCTGTCCGCGACGTACTTCGTGTTTACGCTTCGGCGTGTCGCGCAACGGGGGCAGCGGAACGTCCGTTTATCTTGACGAACGGCCCGCGATGAACGTCCCACCACCGGCTCGGTGCCACCTGCGAACGGCAAAGCAAGTTCCACCCGACAGCCATAGGAGATGCAATGAGCAACCAACTGACCCGGAGACGTGCAATCGTCAGTAGCACCGACATCGTCGAGGTGCTCACCGAGCCCATACCGCCGCTCCAACCCGGCGAAGTGCTCGTCGAGATGTCGGTGTCGGGGCTATGCGGTTCGGACAAGGCTGGCGTCCACGGTGAGCACGCCTTCATGAAGCCCCCCTACTACCCCGGGCATGAAGTGGTGGGCGTCGTGGTCGCCGTCACCGAAGGCGTGGACAACGTCGAGGTTGGGGACCGAGTCACGATCGAGCCGACGCTGGTGTGCGGTCACTGCAAGCCATGTCTGCACAAGATGGAGAATCTCTGTGAGAACCTGCAGTTCTTCGGTTGTGGGTATCGAGAAGGCGGGATGGCAGACGTCTTCTCCGTGCCGGCCGCACGGCTGCACAAAGTCCCCAAGAACTTCACCGACTACCAGGCGGCACTCATCGAGCCCTTGGCGACGCCAGTTCACGCGGTGAGGCTGGCCGGCGACCTCATTGGCAAGAAGGTGGTCATCCTCGGGGCGGGCACCATCGGGCTGCTGGCTCTGATTGCTGCTCGCCGTGCCGGGGCGGCCAAGATCATGAGCACCGACCCCTTGACTGCCAAACGTGAGCTGGCTCTGGCATTGGGCGCCGACGCTGTGGTCGACGCCGGAGTTGACGACCTGGCCGGAGTAGTCCGAGGCGAACTCGGGGAAAGTGCCGACGTCGTCTTCGACTGCGTGGCAAACCAGGCAACCCTCGGAGAGTCCGTCAGGATGGCGATCAAGGGGGGCACGGTGGTGGTGCTGGGAGGACCGCGCAAGCTGGCGACCGTCGACTTGCCCGTGATCCAGGAGTACCAGATCCGCATCCAAGGAGCGGCTACTTACCGTTGGGAGGACTTCGACGACGCCATCGAGATCATCGGCGGTGACGACTTCGATGCCAATCGTTTCATCACAGCCACCTTCCCGCTCCCGAGAGTCGCGGATGCGTTCGCTGCCATCACTGCCGGCGGCGAGGTCAAGATCCTCGTCGTCGCCGACCGGGATCACGACTGACACGTCAGTGTCCTGGTGATCCGCCACTTGTGAGGCCAGCAAAGCCGCTCCCCCGTGATCCGGCAGCTGGGCCAGCGACGATTAGCTTGGCCCCACGGGACGATGACCGACGGGGCCGGCAAGGCAGCGAATCAGGATCGTCGCAAGACTCCCCGGTCGCACGACGGGGTCGTTTGAGAGGAATTCAGTCGATGGCTCAGTCAGCGGCAGGTGTTAGGACGGCGTCGTGACGCCCTCTGGGACGGCACGCGTCGTCGCGGTCGATCTCGGCGCGTCGAGCGGGCGTGTCTTCGTCGCCGGGTTCGCCCAGGAGCATTTCGAATTTGATCAGGTCCACCGGTTCTGGAATGGAGCTATCAGGGCAGGTGGACATATCCACTGGGATGTGCTCGGCCTCCACCGTGGCATTCTCGACGGTATCCGCGCGGCTGGTCGCATGGGACACGTCGACTCGGTCGGGATCGACTCCTGGGGTGTCGACTATGGCCTGCTCGACGCTGATGGGACGCTTCTCGGCAATCCTGTCCACTACCGCGACGACCGCACCCGCGCCGTCGTCGAACCGGTCGTGAAGAGCGTGGGCCCTCTTGAGCTTTATCGCCGGTCAGGCATAGCAGTCGTGCCCTTCAACACGATCTTCCAACTTGCCGCTGGTCGCAACGACGCCCTGTTCACCTTGGCGCGGACCTTGCTCCTTGTACCGGATCTTCTCGCCTATTGGCTCACCGGATCTCTCGGAGCTGAGGAGACCAACGCCTCGACCACCCAGCTGCTCAGAGTCGACGGGTCCGGGTGGGACGTCGAGCTGATGGCAAAAATCGGCGTTTCACCGAGCCTCTTCCCGAAAGTCCGCCCGCCCGGAGAACAGCTCGGCCCGCTTGTTTCGGAGGTGCTCGCTGAGACCGGCCTGGACTACGAGGTTCCCTTCACAGCGGTCGCCTCCCACGACACGGCGGCGGCGGTCATGGCTGTTCCGGCCTTCGACCCCCACTTCGCATTCATCTCGTCGGGGACCTGGTCACTTGTCGGCGTCGAGCTGGACCGGCCGGTCCTGAGTGAGGAGAGCCGCGCCGCGCAGTTCACCAATGAGCGAGGCGTCGACGGATCGTTCCTTTACCACCGCAACGTGATGGGGCTGTGGCTGCTCCAGGAGTCGATGCGAACCTGGGAGCGTCTGAGCGCGACCTTCTCTCTCGAGGAAGTGGTTTCCGGGGCCGCAGCGGAATCACCTCTTCGCAGCGTGTTCGACCCAGACGATCCGATCTTTTTCCCACCGGGCGATATGCCTGCGCGCATCGAACAGACGTGTCGCCGGCTGAGTGAGCCGATCGCCGAGACACCGGCACAGGTGACGCGCATCATCCTCGACAGCCTTGCCCTCGCATACCGGCGAACCCTGCGCCTGGCTTCCCAGCTGTCGGGAAAGCGCGTCGAAACGATCCACATCGTAGGCGGTGGCGTGCACAATGCCCTGCTCTGCCAACTCACGTCCGATGCCTGCGGCCTTCCGGTAGTGGCAGGTCCCGACGAGGCCGCAGCAATCGGAAATGCTTTGGTGCAGGCCCAGGCGCTCGGCATCCTCGGAAGTGGCCGATGGGCCGCCCGCGAGAGCATCGCCGATCGGATCGACCGGCATGTCTACCAGCCGCGCGCAGGGGAGGCGCAACGGTGGGAGGCGGCGGAGGGCCGCCTCGCTGGGAAGTTGAGCGGTCAGCAGGCCGGCTGAGCCAAGCACGGCGGCCGGCGGGTTTCACGCGAGCCTCCCGCCGTTCTCACGCAGGGGCCTCGCAGCGGCTGTGATCCCGTGATCAGAGGAGGCGTCCCGCAGTCCGGTCAACCCCTGCGCGGCGTCTGTCTCAGAAGACCCAGACTTCCTCCCCGATCGGGGCGATGTTGTCGGCCCAGATCCAGTTGATCGCCTCGTCGCTCACGCGGACACAGCCGTGCGAGACGGGATAGGGCGGGACAAACGAGTCACCGTGGATCGCGATCCCCGATTCTGTGAAGAACCTCGGCCGCCAGAGCCTGCCGAGCGAGTCGACGTCGAGGCCGTCTATGACCCCGAAGATGTGGAACACCCCTTTCGGTGTGATCGCCACCGACGTCACGCCCTTGTCCGTGTAGGTGTAGCCACCACCTGTCGAGGTGTTGAGCGTGTACGCGAGCTTGCCATTCTGTATCACCATGAGGAGGTCGTCCTCGAGGTCCACCTCTATCAAGTTGCCGGATGCGGGTCGCGGGGTGGGGATGACACCGCTCGCCAGCGCGGCGATGGTCCGGGTGCCGACGACACCGTCTCGACCGAGGCCAGCGGCCTTCTGGAGCGCCCAGACGGCCTGTTGTGTCGAGTCGCCGAAGACGCCGTTCGCCGGCCCGACCCAGTAGCCGAGGCCGTTGAGGACCTCTTGGAGCCTCAGGACCGAAGAACCGGCGTCGCCGAACTGCAGTCCGGGTTGTATGTCGGTGTTGGTCGTCCAGATCGGCTTGTCGGCCGGTGAGTAAACGACCGCGCTGCCGTCGTTCTGGAGGTTCAGGTAATAGGCATTGCTACGGGCCCCGCCTCCGCTCCTCGAGTCCCAGAGCACGTCCAGACCCTGATAGAGGACCAGGTTGCCGTCGTTCTGCATCACGAGGTGGTCCGGGGCGTCGCCCCTGGTTCCTGAGTTCCAAAGGGGTTGGCCCTCCCAGTAGAGCACGAGATTCCCGTCGCTCTGCAGGACCAGCCGGTAGCGACCGCTGGGCGAGACGAGTGCCGACCCGTCAAAGAGCTCCTGCCCCACCTGCAGGCGCGACGACTCAGGGGTCTGGGGCGTGCGCGCGACCGCGGTGTCATGGAGGGTCGTGGCTCCACTGGCAGCGGGCAGCGCCAGCACCGCCAACGCCAACCCGCCGAGGATCAGGATGCGACGGAAAGACATTGTCCTTGGCAACTCCCTCCGCCTCGTTCGTTCATCGATCATGGAACCAACGCGCACAAGACCCTCCGGACGGTCGAGATCCCTCATGAACACGCGCAGCAATCTGCGCGTGTTCATGAGATCGTAAACGGTTCCGAGCAAGCACGTGTCGGCGCGTCGACCCGTGGGTCACATGCGTCAGCTGTCATCGTGTCCCAGGGCGCGAACGGGCTCTTCGGCACCTGAGACACAGGCTTCGGCATCGGCCTCCAGGGTGAGCTCGAGCTCCAGTTCGTCGTGAAGCTCGATGCCGTTCTCGGCCACGAGCGGAATGGACGGCTTGAGCGATCTGGCCAGGTCAACCGCGCCCTTGTGAACAGCAATGACCCTGAATCCCTTCCGCTCGTAGAAGCTGATAGCGCGCAAGTTGTCGTTCGTCGTGATCAGCCAGACGCGGCCTGCTCCCGCGTTACGTGCGATCCGGACCCCACTCGACAACAGAGCCGTGCCAATGCCGGCACCAGTCTTCAGGGCATCGATCGTGACCACCTCGAGCCCTTCTCGATCCAGCCGATAGGTCAGCAACCCGACCCGCTCAGGCTCGTGCTCGCAGGTCGTGTCCACCGCGACGAGGGCCGCCAACGAGGCTGCGTCACACAGGCGGCCCCGTGCGACGATCGTGGTTGAACCCCACCGCTGCGCCAACGTGCAGGCGATCCAGTCGCGATCGGAGGCGTTGTCCGGTCGGATCATCATGCCGCCACGATGCCATACCCGTCGCACGGCAGCCACGGACTACCTGGCGCCTGATGGCACCCGGGTGCCAATGACGTAATCATGACTTGACTAGTCAAGTATTCGGGGCTACTCTGCCTTTTCCAAAGCGCGGTCATCGGATCCGTTGAAACGCGCCCCGATAAGAAGGAGACCGCGGACATGGCCGATTGGGGATTCGAGACCCGCCAGATTCACGCCGGAGCCGTAGCCGACCCCACTACCGGGGCTCGCGCGGTGCCGATCTACCAGACGACGAGCTACGTGTTCCGGGACACGGCGCACGCGGCCGCGCTCTTCGGCCTGTCGGAGCTAGGCAATATCTACACCCGCATCATGAACCCCACACAGGCTGTCTTCGAGGAGCGCATGGCCGCACTCGATGGCGGAGTCGGCGCGCTCGCAGTAGGGAGCGGTCAGGCGGCGGAGACGATCGCGCTGTTGAACCTGGCCGAGAACGGCGGGCACATCGTCTCCTCGGCCTCCCTCTACGGTGGCACGTACAACCTGCTCCACTACACCCTGCCAAAGCTAGGTGTCGAGGTCAGCTTCGTCGACGATCCTGACAACCCGGACGCATGGCGCAGCTCCATACGCCCCAACACGAAGGCGTTCTATGCCGAGACCATCGGCAATCCGAAGGGCGACGTGCTCGACTTCGGGACTGTCTCGGCGGTTGCGCACGAACACGGCGTCCCCCTGGTGGTCGACAACACCGTGGCCACGCCGTACCTGTGCCAGCCGTTCCTCCACGGAGCCGATATCACGGTGTACTCGGCGACCAAGTTCATCGGAGGGCATGGCACCTCCATCGGTGGTGTCATCGTCGACGGCGGGAGGTTCGACTACGTGAAGAGCGGTCGTTTCCCCAACTTCACCGAACCGGACCCCAGCTACCACGGCCTCGTCTTCTCCGAGCTGCCCGAGCCGCTCCGGCCGGCTCAGTACATCCTGAAGGCACGCCTTCAGTACCTGCGCGATGTCGGTGCGGCTATCGCGCCGTTGAACTCGTTCCTCTTCCTGCAGGGCCTCGAAACGCTCAGCGTCCGGATGGACCGCCACGTAGCGAACGCCCTTGCGGTGGCCGAATGGCTCGAAGCACGCGACGAGGTCGAGTGGGTGAGCTACCCCGGGCTCGAATCGAGCGCTTGGCACGCCCGGCAGGTGCGCTACCTCCCGAGGGGCGGCGGCGCGATCCTCACATTCGGCATCAAGGGCGGCAGGGAAGCCGGCAGCCGCTTCATCGAGGGGCTGGAGCTCTTCAGCCACCTGGCAAATGTCGGCGACGTCCGCAGCCTTGCGATCCATCCGGCGACGACCACCCACTCGCAGCTGACCGAACAGGAGCAGGCAACGACCGGCGTCACGCCCGATCTGATCCGGCTGTGCATCGGACTCGAGACCCTCGCCGACATCCTGGCCGATCTGGACTCAGGCTTCCGCGCGGCGAAGGGCGCCTGAACTGGGCACCGTCATGACTTACGCCCCGGTCACCGGGGCCTGGCGGCCTGGAGACCCTCCCGGCCGGCGGAAGTTCCTGTCGCTGTTCGGGAGCGGACAGGGTCACAAGAGCGGCCTCGACCTCGAAGCCGGCGGCCATTTGAGCGAGGTCACCGTTGCCTACGAGACCTGGGGCAAGTTGAACGCGCGCGCCTCGAACGCTGTCCTCGTCCTTCACGCCCTGAGTGGCGACTCGCACGTGAGCGGGCCAGTCGAGCCCGGGCATCCAAGCCCAGGCTGGTGGGGTCCTTTGGTCGGCCCGGGCGCGCCGATCGACACAAATCGCTACTTCGTCGTCTGCCCGAACGTCCTTGGAGGCTGTCAGGGTACGACCGGTCCGAGTTCATGGGCGAAAGACGGGAGACCTTACGGGTCCCGGTTCCCTGTCGTGACCGTGAAGGACCAGGTCGTCGTCGAGCGCGCTCTCACCTCCGAACTCGGTATCGACACCTGGTACGCCGTGACCGGTGGCTCCATGGGCGGGATGCGTGCCCTGCAGTGGGCCGTGGACTTCCCCGACAACATCGAACGCGCGGTCGTGGTGGCCACGGGCGCGGCCGCCAGCGCCGAGCAAATCGCCCTCTGCTCACTGCAGAACGAGGTGATTCGCCTCGACCCGGACTTCCGTCAGGGCGACTACTACGACGCAGGTCATGGACCGATTGCCGGGCTGTCTATCGCCCGCGGGATTGGTCATCTGAGCTACCGCAGCGAGGTGGACCTGCAACAGCGCTTCGCCAACAACGCCCAAGACCACGAGATGCCGCTGAGCGGGGGGCGTTTCGCGGTCGAGTCGTACCTGGACCATCAGGGCGAGAAACTCGTCTGCCGTTTCGACGCGAACAGCTACCTGGTCCTCAGCGAGGCCATGAACCATTACGACCTCGGCCGGGGCTACGGCGGAGCAAGAGAGGCTCTCTCCCGTGTCCGGGCCAAGGTCACAGTCGCAGGGATCTCCTCAGACCGCCTCTACCCGCTGCGGCTCCAGTGGGAGCTCGTAGAACTACTCGGAAGTGCGAACGAAGTTCGGGTCATCGACTCGATCGTCGGCCACGACGCCTTCCTCGTCGAGCACCAAGCAATGGGCAATGTGATCACAGAGGCGCTCGCCTCTTAGGAGCGTGGCGTCAGGCGCTCACAAGGTCGCGGATCCCGAACGCGACGCCGCCGGCGAGGGCGGCAAAGGCGCCGATGGCCAAGAGGGCACCCCCACTGGTCCAGTCCGGGCTCACGGCAGGTGCGGCGGTCATCTGGTGGAACACCGAGGTGTCGAGCACCCAGTGGTTCAGGCCCACGATCCCGCCGACGAGCTCGACGAGGAACGACCAGACGACCAGACCGTAAGTGGCGACCGTCGCGGCCCGAGGCCAGACGCCGAGAGCGAGCGTGCCGACCCCGAGGACGCACGCAGCGGGGGGCACGACGTTGAGCCCGGCGTCGAACACGTGAGCAAAGCTCACCCCGCTGTGCTGGCTTGCCGCCCCGAGCCAGGTGAAGAGACCGGCAATCAGTCCCCCGGCGAAAACGACGAGGGTCGCGACAAGGAGTCTCCATGCGAGCCAGGACGGGCGCGAGACCGGCCGGACGAGAAGGTTGTCGAGCCGGCCCTCGGCCTCTTCCCCCCTGGTGGCGCCGATCTGCCCGGCAGCCACGAATGCCACCATCACGCCCATGAGCAAGAACGCCACACCGAGATACGCCTCCGCTCCGACCGCCCCGAGGCGTGAAAACGCTCGCGTGAGGCTCGACGAGGCCGCGATCGCGCTCCCGGCAGACTTCGCCACGAGCCCGAGCACGAGTCCGTACGCGGCAATGCCCACGCCCCATCCCGCCAGGCCCGACCGGGCTAAGCGAATGTCCAAGCCCGGCGCGCCGAACATGAGCCTCGTGTGCGGAGCCGAACGGGCGCGATCGGGGAAGGTACTCGCTCCGAGATCCCGCCCTCCGGCGAGACGCACCGTGAACAGTGCCAACACGGCGACGAGTCCGCCAATCGGCAAGAGCGGGAGGGGATGAGGAGACGTCAGCGGTTGGAGCTCCTCGATCCATCCGAGTGGCGACGCCCACCGGAGCCAGCCGAGGCCGGTCCCCGAGTCGGCGACCATGCGCAGGGCGTAGCTAGCGCCGAGAACGGCACTGGCGTAGGCGGATGCTTGGCGGCGAGTCGGCGCCAGTTGGCTCGTAAGAGCCCCGAGGGCGAGGAACATTGCCGCCCCGGCGACGACGGCAACAGCCAGGAAGAGGGCTCCCGCAGGACTGATGTCGACCTTCGAGGAACGCCCGACCACGACCGTGATGACGGCCGTGACGGCCCACAGCGCCGCGAGGCCACAACCGAGGCCGGCCAATGCCTGGGCGGCGGCGGCCCGGCGCGTGGTCTGGCCGGCGAGCAGCAGTTCCCACCGCCCGGCGTCCTCCTCCCCGCGCAGCAACCTTGTCCCGGTGAGCAGACCCCACACGGCGCCGACGACGACCAGCACGGCGAGGCACTTCCAAACCGTGAAGCCAGCGACCGTCTGGATGTCGTGGGCGGGACCGACGAGAGCGCTCACCCCGGCATTCGATCCGAACTCCTTGGCCAAACCGGCACGCTGGGCAGCCGTCTTGTAGCTCGACGCATACGCAAGTGCCTGGGTGGCCAGGTACAGGCCAAAGACATAGCCCCAAAGCACTCCGGAGCGGACCGCCTTACGGGTCGTCTGGCGCGCTACGACCGTCCCGGGCCAACGGCCGTTCGGTGCGGGCAGCCCGGCCGCCGGCTCAGCTTGCATGAGCCGGGGTTTCGGTGCTCTCGCCACCTCCGTATTGAGCGAGGAACAGCTCTTCGAGCGACGGCTCCCGGCTCAACAGCTCCCGCACGCCCGAGGCTGCAAGCAGCTGCAACAGGGGCTCGATCGTCCCTCGCACCTGGCAACGGAGAAGGTGCCCGACCACCTCGACCGAAGACACACCGGGGACCCGCGAGACATCGGGGACGGCACCCTCGAATGTCGCCTCCACGCTCAGAGCCGAAAGGTGTCGCATCTCCGCAAGCGTCCCCATCTCCACCAGCAGGCCCTCGCGCAGGATCCCGATCCGATCGCAGAGGGCCTCGACCTCGCTCAAGATGTGCGAGGACAGGAAGACCGTCTGGCCCCGCTCGCGCGCCTCGTGGACACAATGACGAAAAGCCTGCTCCATCAACGGGTCGAGCCCGCTCGTCGGCTCGTCGAGCAATAGGAGCTCGGGCCGGGTCATCAGGGCGGCCACAAGGATCAGTTTCTGGCGATTGCCCTTGGAGTAGGCGCGGACCTTCTTGGAGGAGTCGAGATCGAAGCGCGCGATCAGCTCGTCCCGGTAGGCGTCGTCCACTCTTCCCTGTACGCGGCCGAGCAGGTGGAGAGTCTCGGCACCTGTCAACGACGGCCACAGGCTCGCCTCGCCCGCCACATATGCCAGGCGCCGATGAGCTTCGACCGCCTGGCGCTGGCAGTCGAGCCCGAAGATCTCGGCGCGCCCGGCCGTGGGGCGGATCAACCCGAGCAGGAGGCGGATAGTGGTCGTCTTGCCTGCCCCGTTTGGACCGAGGTAGCCCACGACCTCGCCTTCGGCCACCTCGAGGTCGAGATCCTTGAGCGCGTCGACATCGCCGTACCGCTTGGACAGCCCCTCGGTTCGAATGGCCATCGTTCCCATTCGCGCGACCTCCTGGTCGTCCCACAACTTAGGGCGTCGAGGCACGGGGACGATTGTCCGCTGTGGACATGGCCGCGGCTGTCGGTTCTGCCTGCGCGAAAGCGACCTCCGGTACGCTCGAGCGCGGTGATCGACCTGCACCTGCACTCGACGTGCTCCGACGGCTCGGAGACGCCCGAGCGGGTCGTGGAGCTCGCGTCGGAAGCTGGTTGCACGGCGATGGCACTGACGGACCATGACGGTCTTGTCGGCGTCGTCCAGGCGAGCGCCCGCGCCGCCAGCCTCGGTATCGGGTTCGTGCCGGGCTGTGAGGTCTCGTGTTCCTTCGAGCCCGGGACGATGCATGCACTCGCCTATTTCGTCGAGCCCGGCGAGGGTCCGCTGCAATCCGAGCTCGAGCGGCTCCGCCTGAACCGAGCACGCCGAAACGAGCTGCTTGCACAGCGGCTGAGGGATCACGGGTTGCCGGTCACCTTCGCTCAGGTCGCGCAGGTAGCCGGGAGTTCTGTCATCGGGAGGCCCCATTTCGCCGCCGTTCTCGTGGCCAACGGTGCGGCGGTGAACATCCAAGACGCCTTCGATCGTTTTCTCTCCAAAGGGTCTGCCAGCTACGTCGCAAAGGCTCGCATCGACGTCGCGACCTTCATCGGTGCGGCAAGGAAATCAGGGGCAGTTGCAGTTCTTGCCCATCCCCTTACGCTCGGACTTGAGCCGTCCGGGCTCGACCAGGTGCTCCGAGAGCTCTCCGCCGCCGGGCTCGGCGGGATGGAGTGCCACTACGGGCGCTACTCGCCTGAGGAACGCGCCGGACTCGCGGAGATGGCCAAGCGCCATGACCTCGTCGCGACAGGGGGCTCGGACTTCCACGGCACCTTCAAGCCGGATCTTCGGGTCGGCACGGGAACCGGTGACCTCGACGTGCCGGACACGGCTCTCGGCGAGCTTCTCGCCCGCAAGCCCCGTTGAGACCCGTCGTCGACATGCAGATCTTGGCAATGTCGCGGGGCTCTGGTTGCGATCCGTCGTGACCCATCGTTTCGGAGCGGGCGCCGGGTTCGCCCATCTCGAGACCGATTCAGACGATGCCGCGCGTGTCCACTCGAAGCTCGCTTTCGAGGAGTGCAACGTCGTCGACGTCTACAGGGGACAGTGAAACCAGGGGTCCCTCGCAGTCAGTGTTCCGGCACAGCCGGAAGCGTTTCCAGGATTGCTCGCGCCAGCTCGCGCGCCGAAGCCGGGTCGAGCTCCACTGCAACCCGGGAAAGGGCGCCGTCGTCGAGATTGAGAAAATCGATGTTCAGGCTGTGCTCGGCTGAGTAGTGCGCCGGATGATCGAAGTAGACCGTGGCGCGTGAGAGCGAGAACCAACCCGCAGGCCCCTTGCCGGAGCCCTTCAAAGCCAGCTTCTCGGTCTGATAGGTGCACATCGCCCCGCTCCTTTCGGTCGTCTCACGAGCCGAGGTACCGCCCGAAGAACTCCCAGATCCGCTGCCAGCCGTCTTTGGCGGCCTCAGGACGGTAGCTCGGGCGGTCGGTCGCGAAGAAGGCATGGCCCGCCCCTTCGTAGGAGTGGAACTCATAAGTCTTGGCGGCCTGTTTCAGGGCCTCTTCCAGCTCGGCGACATGCTGGGGTGACGGGTACTGGTCGTCGGCACCGAACAGGCCGAGCAGGGGACAGGAGAGGTCCTTAGTCAGATGCACAATCGGGCCGATCTTGAGCGGGCTCCCCTCAGGCGGAGTCCCGACGACGAAAGCGCCGTAGCAGTCGACCGCGGCGTCGAGCGGAAGGCTGCACGCGGCGAGGAACGACTGGCGGCCGCCTGAGCAATAGCCGATCGTGGCCACACGACCGTTCGAGGCCGCAAGCGAAGTGAGGTACCGGGCCGCACCTTGAACGTCGCCAACCAGGCGATCGTCGGGAACTCCTCCCAGCGCTCGGACGACAGCCGCCGCGTCGTCAGGGGAGGCTCCTGGTGCCTCCCGGCTGTATAAGTTCGGGCATACGGCCAGATAGCCGTGCGCCGCGAACTTCCGTGTGATCTCCTTCATTCCCTCGTCCCAGCCGGGCATGTGGTGAATCACGACGACGCTACCGAAGCGTCCCGCGTCGAGCGGCTGGGCTACGTAGGCCTCGATCTCGTCATTACCGTGCCCCGTCAAGCGGACGGTCTCCGCCCGCAGCGAGTCCGTCATATCCCTGTTCCTCTCACTTTCTTGTCAGTTGAAGATCTGACGCGTCATCTCGCTCGGCGCGGGACGAGTCGGCAGGAATCAAAAGAGTTCGTAATCGAGGTGCAGCTGGTGAGCGCCGTCATGAGAGATCTGAATTCGGCCCTCACCAGATATCCGGGCGAGATCCCCGGTCCCTGAGCCAGGGACGACCGGCCACCTGGCCCATTGGCTTTCGCCCGCCATCGTCCCAACGTGCAGGACTGCGAAGCTCCCGGACCGGCCGTGCACGGATCCCGATATCCGTTCCACTGCCACGTAGCCCGCGCCACCGTTGTCGGCGCGCACCGACAGCATCTCCACGGTGCTCCGCGCTTCGATGTCACCGCGGAACGTCTTCGCAATCCGGATGCGGGCGTACTGGACGCCGGGATCCTCCAGGAAAGGAGGCTCTTCATCGAACGACTCGAGCACGAAGGAGGACACCGCTATAGGCATGACTCAGACGCTACCAAGCCTCAGAGGTTCGATTAGCCGCATGACGATCAGCTCACCGCTACTGCCCTTGACCTCAGATCGAGAAGTCTTCCCCGGACCATACGCCGGACTCGGACGGACGCACGTCATGGCCGTGGCCGTGTCCCGCGACGGCCATCTCCAGCTCGTCGACGCGCTCCAGTAGCGAGTGCAGGCTGGCACCGAGCAGGTCCGGCATGAAGGCCGACTCGAGGTCCGGCCGGTCGCTGGCCCGGTGCGGCCGGCTGCGGGCGATGATCTGGCCGGGCACGCCGACCACGACCGAGTTGGGGGGGACGGACTTGACGACGACGGCGTTGGCGCCGATGCGGCTGTCGTCCCCGATCGTGATCGCCCCCAGCACCTTGGCCCCGGCGCCGATGGTGACGCGGTTGCCGACGGTCGGGTGGCGCTTCACCCGCTCGAGGCTCGTGCCGCCGAGGGTGACACCTTGATAGATGGTCACGTCGTCACCGACCTCGGCCGTCTCGCCGATGACCACGCCCGTGGCGTGGTCGATGAACACGCCCTGGCCCAACACGGCCGCGGGATGGATGTCGACCCCTGTGAAAAGGCGCGCCAGGCTCGAACACGCCCGGGCGAGGAACTTCAGGTCGTTTATCCAGAGCAGGTGGCAGATGCGGTGGCTCCAGATGGCGTGCACGCCCGAGTAGCAGATGGCGATCTCCAATGACGAGCGCGCCGCCGGGTCGCGCTCGCGGGCCGAGGCCAGGTCGCGCCGCAAGGTCGAAAGCATGCTCAGTCGCTGAGACCCTCGAACAGCGCCGTGGACAGGTAACGCTCGCCGAACGACGGGATGACCACGACGATCAACTTGCCCGCGCTCTCCGGGCGCTTGGCCACCTCGAGCGCCGCCCAGAGGGCCGCCCCCGAGGAGATGCCCACCAAGAGGCCCTCCTCCCGGGCCGCCCGGCGGGCGAGATCGAAGGCGTCGGCGTTCGCGACGGTGATGATCTCGTCGATGACGGCCTTGTCCAAGATGGCCGGGACGAAGCCCGCCCCGATGCCCTGGATGGGATGGGGGCCCTTCTGGCCGCCCGAGAGGACCGGCGAGGCGGCAGGCTCGACCGCCACCATCTTCACCGACGCCTTGCGCTCTTTCAGCACCTGGCCGACGCCGGTTATCGTCCCCCCGGTGCCGACGCCCGAGACGACGACGTCGACCTCGCCGTCGGTGTCGTCCCAGATCTCCTCGGCGGTCGTGGCCCGGTGGATGGCCGGGTTGGCCGGGTTCTCGAACTGCTGGGGGATGAAGTAGCGGAGGTCGGCCTTCGCGAGCTCCTCCGCCTTGGCGATGGCACCGGGCATGCCCTCGGGTCCCGGGGTCAAGACGAGCTCGGCCCCGTAGGCCCTGAGCAGCGCCCGGCGCTCTTTACTCATGGTCTCGGGCATGGTGAAGGTGCAGCGGTAGCCGCGGGCCGCGCACACCATCGCCAGGGCGATGCCGGTGTTGCCGCTCGTGGGCTCCAAGATGATCGTGTCGGGGCCGATCAGGCCGGCCTTCTCGGCGGCATCGATCATCGCCACGCCGATGCGGTCCTTCACGCTGTGGGCCGGGTTGAAGAACTCGAGCTTGGCCACGACGGTGGCCCCGCTGTCTCCGGTGAGCCGGCGCAGGCGCACCAAAGGTGTGTGCCCGATGAGCTGAGTGATGTCTTCCGCGATCTTCATGCCCCCATGCCTTTCTCGAATGCTGT
>CAVRAT010000031.1:0-168801 GCA_963719125.1 uncultured Acidimicrobiaceae bacterium | reverse complement strand
GGCTCAGTGACAATTGAACAAGCTAGGGCGTAACCAAGACGTAACCACGTAGCAACGCAAGCTTCGGGGAGGCCGGCCCGGGCACGGACGGAGCCGGCGGGAAGTGGCAGAAAGCCAGAATTGGTGACCGACCTGCTCATTCGCCTCGATGCCGAGTCCGGCGCGGGCGCTGTTGTCAGTTGACGATCGTGACGAGGGTTCCGTAGGCGAGATAGGGCCAGGCCTTGGCTGCGTCGACGAGCGGCAGCTCAATGCATCCGAGGCTCTGCGGGATGCCGTAGCCGGAGCGATCCATGTAGTGCACCGCGTCATTGCCCTTGAAGTACGCGATGTACTGCACGAGGTCCGCGTAGTGCCGACCGTCCGGGTTCGTCCCCCGCATGATCTGTCGCCGCAGACGCGCATCGACGGGGAACGTGCCGTCGGGCGTCGGGGACTCGGGGATGCCGGTGTTCGCGAGGCTGTGAAGCACGACGACGCCGTCGTGGTAGATGGTGAGCGACTCCGGGGCCGCCTTGTCGGCGAGCGCGTAGTTGTACCCGCCCGTGTTTACGACGTCCGAGGCGAGGGCACCGATCAGAGAGCTCCACAGCGCGGCTTGGATGTCCCCGTTCGGCACGAGGCCATGGTCGGCCTGGAAGGACATGATGAGGCCCCTCGTGAAGACGTCGTCGACGCCGGGCTCCCACATCGCCCGTAGCCCAGCCGGCCAGCCGCTGTCCCGCCAGGCATAGCTACCGCGGGGAGGGTTGTAGGCCGCGGCCAGCTGGGCAGCTGTGTCATTCGGTGCGATCGGTGCGCCATCAGGTGTCCAAGCGAGCGGTGAATAGTCGAGAAGGGAAAGGAGTTGCTGGATACGGACGACCGAGCCGTACGCGACCTGGAACTGCTCGACGACCGTTGTGCCGAGCTGACCTCCATTCGCACCCGTCACTCCGTTGGGACCTCCAGGCACAGTGACGGCGATATCGGCGAGCGGGGCGAAGTCGCTGCTCGGAGTGAAACTGAGCGAGGCGCCACTGGATTGCCAGGACCCGGCTGTCGTCGGAGTGACGGTCGGCAGAGCCGAGCTCTTCGCAAGCGGGGAAGACAAGGTGACCGTGATCGGCGAGGTGGGCGAGACACCCGTCGCGCCGTTTGCTGGGACGACCGAGAGCACGCGCAGCGCCGGGGGAGCGACAGTCGTGGCTCCGCTGTGGGCGCCGGACGGGCGACCTTGCTCAGCCGCGCCAGGGGACGTCCGATGGCTGATGGCACGGGTGACCAGCACTCCGACCAGACCCCCGGCGCATAGACACAGCACGATCGTTGTGATGACAAGAGCTGGCGAGCGTCGGCCCCGTGTGCGGTAGGTGGTCGTAGCGACTCCTTGTCACCAGCCTGGTCGCGTGGGACTGGCCAAGCTCAACTCGGCGGCAGACCGAGGTCGCTCCGAACAACGTCGCCAGCGCTTATTGCCGTCTCCCCAGTGGCTATGAGTTGAGCCTTATCTTTCTTGATTTGAGCCACGGTTTCTGTTTTCACGGCTTCCAGGTTCTTGATGACGACCCTGTCATCGGCGACCAAGTTCTGAATGTCGGTTTCCGTTTTGCCGGTGACGTCGATGCGCGATATCGCGTTGTCGAAGGTCGTCAGCTCACCTGCGTAGGTGTCACAAGGACCGATTGCCGGGCTGACCGTGGTCAGGCCTTTGATCGCGGCCCTCCACGTGAAGTACGCGGCCTTAGCGACCGTGGCGACTGCCAGGAACTGCTGGAACGCCTTTGTCGACGAGACCGCCGTGGTTGACGTCGTCGGACTGACGGTCGTCGATGTTGAAGCCGGGCTGACAGTTGTTGATGTCGAAGCCGGGCTGACAGTTGTCGACGTCGAAGCCGGACGGACAGTTGTCGACGTCGAAGTCGACGGAGTCGCCGCCGGCGTGGAGCTGGAACAGGCCGCCGCCAGGACCGCCAGTCCTATCAAGACGATGTGTCTCGCCTTCATCGAGCCTCCTCGCTTACAGACTTGAAACCCCATTCCCAGATGGAGCCTGCTCAGGCGCTCCTTGCCTCCGGTTTGGTAGTTGTCGCTCATCCTGCGCCATCGGCGCATCGGCCGTCAGGGCCGAATGTCACAATGGGATGTGCCCACCCTTGTGGGTGGTGTGCGTGGTACAAAGACCGTGGTACACCGCTGACGTTCAAGGCGGACCAGGCGAAGGAGGGTTCGCATGCTCATCGTGGGGACCACGGCCCACCTGGAGGATCTCGATCGCTCGTACACCTACGCCGAAGACGTGTCTGTCACGGCGTTGGCGTTCGGTTCGTTCACCGGGGGCGTCGGAAGCTTGTTACCAAGTAGTCCCCGCCCGGTGTGGAGCATCCTCGACCGAGAGCGCATCGTCGAGCTAGTGGAGTTCGACATCGCACCGCTCGTGCGCTTGCCGACTGCGACCGCGCAGAGCTTGGCCGTTTCGCCTGGAGGCAGCCTCGTAGTCGGGATGGAAGGAGCTCATCTCCTCACCGTGTCAAGCGACGGCGTCATCAGCGAGCTCGGCTCCTTCGACACGGTCGCAGGCAGGGACGACTGGCACAACCCTGCCGGCCCGGCGCCGGACCTTCGCTCGGTTGCCGTCACGAGCGCCGACGTCTGGTTTGCAGGCGTCCACGTCGGGGGTCTGTGGCGGTCGAAGGATCGCGGCGAATCCTGGCAGAACGTTATCCCGCCTGAAGCGGACGTCCACGAGGTGGTCGCCGGAGAGGGCGACTGTGTCGCGGTCGCCGCGGCGGTCGGCTTCGGATGGAGCGAGGACGGCGGTGACTCCTGGCAGTGGACGACCGACGGGCTGCACGCCGGCTACTCGCGGGCGGTCGCACTCGACGGCGAGACAGCCTTCGTCACCGCTTCGACTGGCCCTGAGACGTCCGACGGCCGCCTGTACCGATGCCGCCTCGGGGACCGTTTCGAGCCATGCTCCGGCGGTCTTCCTCCGTCCTTCCCCTTCAATCTCGACACCGGGTCTCTCGCGGCCAGCGCCGGGCGGGTTGCCCTCGGCACGCCCAGCGGCCTTGTCTTCCGGTCCAGTGACAACGGCTCCACCTGGAGTCTTGCCGCCGACCGGATGCGACACGTCACCGTCTTGCGCTTCGCCTGACGCTTCTCACGAGCTCACGCGCTCTTGTCGAAAAGCGGTTGACTTCGGCGCCTGCGAAGCAGTTAGCCGCAGTCCTGCAGATATGATCGGGCGACTCAGCCTGGGACAGCAGCTGGAATCACTTCGCCCGGGCGGGACCACCAAGCGCGTGCCGCGCCCGGGCGAGACCAGGAGAGGGGACACCGTGTCAGGGAGTGCTTTCAAGGCGAACCTGGACATCGACACTGCTGCAGGAGCGACGCGGGCACGCCGTCGGCTCTGGTCCAGCCGGCTTTTGGGCGTGGGCGCGGCACTGCTCACCTGCAGCCCCTTCCTGGCGATGTTGCCGTCCGCGGCCAGCACCGCCCTGAGGTCCCCGTCGATGGTGGCCGTCACGGCCGCGCCACGGATCCCCGCCACAGATAGCGCCCTGGGCTCGGTGCAGGCGGGTTCGACCGAGACCGGCATCGTCGTGCTCCGGCCGACGGACGAGGCCGGTCTCACCAGCTTTATCACGGCGGTGACGGACAAGAGCTCGCCCTTCTACCACCGCTACCTCGCCCCCGGCGAGTTCGCCAGCCGGTTCGGCCCGGCGCCCTCGACGATCGCGGCGGTCAAAGCCCAGCTGACCGCGGAGGGACTCCGCGTCACGAAAGTGTCCAGAGACGGCCTTCTCGTCAGCTTCTCGGGTTCTGCCGCCACCGTCGAAAGCGCCTTTCGGACCGAGCTCGCGCGCTACCGGCTCGCGGACGGCGCCATCGGCCAGGCGACGACATCTGCTGTGCACGTGCCTTCGACGATCGCCGGCTCGGTGATCGGAGTGGTCGGGCTCGACGATTTGGTCCACGCCCAGCCCTCCATAGTCCGGCCCGGTCCCATCTCGGTGCAGCGCACCTTCCCCTCCGCCAAAGCCGTGGCTTTCTCCCACCCTGCAGGCTCGCCCGACGGGTGCACCCTGGCCCAACAGGACGCGGAGTCCTCCGGCGGGCTTACCGACGACGAGATCGCCAACGCCTACGGCGCCTTCGGTCTTTACAACGAGGGGGACTTTGGGGCCGGCCAGCACGTCGCTGTTTTCGAGTTGGACTCTTTCTTGGCGACCGACATCGAGGGCCTCGACGCCTGCTATTTCGGCGCCGCCGAAGCAGCCCAGATGTCGGGAGTGAAGGGGGATCTCACAGGCAGCCGGCTCTCGGTGATCCCGGTGGACGGCGGTGACGTGCCCGCCGACCCCGCCAGCCCGAGCTCGGGGACTCAGGAGGCGAACCTCGACATCGAGGACGTCTCCGCCCTCGCCCCGGAGGCGGACATCGACGTCTACGAGGCCCCGAACACCACCACCGGCTCACTCGACGAGTACTCGCAGATCGTCAACAGCGATGTCGACCAGGTCGTCACTTCGAGCTGGGGTGTTTGCGAGCAGTACGCGCAAGTTGGCGAGCCCGGCGCCCAGGCGGCCGAGAACCTCTTGTTCGAGCAAGCGGCCGCGCAAGGCCAGACCGTTCTCTCCGCTGCGGGCGACACCGGTGACGACAACTGCAACGAGGGTCGTGCCACTTTCCCGCCCTCTGGTCAGAACGTCCTCTCGGTCGACGACCCGGCGAGCCAGCCTTACGTCCTTTCGGTCGGTGGCACCACCATCGACGACGCCACCCAGCCGGCTTCCGAGCACGTCTGGGACGACGGCGCACCGTGGGGCGCCGGCGGTGGTGGCATCTCGGCGTCCTGGGCGATGCCGGCGTGGCAACAGCCCGTGGCGGACACGCCCGAGAACGCGAACGACATCGCGAACGCCGAAGCGTTCGAGACCGAGAAGAAGGCCGTGACCGCTCCCTTCACGACGCCGACATTTTGCGACGGGACGCTCGGCCTGCCGGCGGGGACTCTTTGCCGGGAGATGCCGGATGTCACCGCCCAAGCGGATGAGTTCACCGGCGCGGTGACGATCTACGGCAAGAATCTCGGTTACGGCAACCCGAACGGCTGGGCGACGATCGGCGGCACCTCGTCGGCGACCCCGATCTGGGCCGCGCTCCTTGCCCTCGTCAACGCCTCGCCGATGTGTTCTCCCGACAAGATCAACGGGGTGCCGGACGCCGGCTTTGCGAGCCCCATCCTTTACGGCATCGCCGCCAACCCGACCGCTTACGCCAGTTCGTTCAACGACGTCGTCTCGGGCAACAACGACGAATACGGCCTCGACAACGGCCTCGTCTTCCCGGCGCACGTCGGTTTCGACATGGCGTCAGGCCTCGGGTCACCGCAGCTGACGACGCCGACAGGGGGAAACGCCCTCGCCTTTTACATGTGTGACTACGCCGGGCAGCTCGCGCCGCCCACTTTGACCGGGCTCAGCCCGTCGTCAGGGTCCACGGCCGGTGGTTACGCCGTGACGGTCTCGGGCTCGGGATTCGGTACGCCCGCCAGTCCGAATGTCTCCGGCGTCCAGGTGGGAGCCGCCTACGCCGCCAGCGTCACCGTCGAGAGCGCGACGAGGCTCACCGCCACCTTCCCTCCGGCCGTGGCGACGTTGCCGACCGGTTCGCCCACCTCGGGGGCCGGGCCGGCAGCTGTGGTCGTGACGTTGAAGAACGGGGAGTCGAGCTTCCCGGGTGCAAAGGCCGTGTTCGAGTACTTGGACGAGAGCGTGTCCAAGTCGCCGATCCCGACCGTGACGAGCATCGGGCCCTACGCCGGCTTGGAATCGTCGCCGTCGCCGGTCACGATCCACGGCTCGGGCTTCACGGGCGCCACGAAAGTCACCTTTGGCGGTGTGACGGCACGGCATTTCACGGTCAGGTCGCGCTACGCGATCACCGTGACACCACCTTCGTACAAGACCCAGGCGTGTTCACCCCTTCCGGCAAAGGGCGTCTACAAGGGTGAGAACGCCAGCAACGACATCTGCCAGGTGCAGGTCGTGGTCACCAATGCCCACGGCGCGAGCGCCCCGAGCACGATCCTGCCCCCCTACGAGGGCGCGGCGCACCTCGACGGCATGGGTGTCGAGATCGTGCCGAAGGGTTACGAGCTGGCGCCGCAGCCGAGCGAGTTCGACTACATCCCAGCTCCGAGGATCATCTCGGTCTCGACCGGCACCATCGCCGACCTGAGGAAGTACTGCGCTGTGGCCGTGCCGGTGAAGTGCAACGCCGACCTGCTCGCGAGTGAGACCGGCGGCCTGCCGGCCAACCTCGTCACCCTCACCGGGGTGGGCATGAACCCGATGACCCTCAACTACCTCACCATGGGCTCGCCCACGAAGGACACCTCCGAGGCCTACCCGGTGGCGGCGACCGGGACGTCGTTGCAGCTGGTGGCACCCGCTCTCCCGAGGTCGCACAAGCCGACAGTGGAGCCGTTCTCGCTCGCCGTCGGGTTCACGTCGATCGTCGGAGCGTCCAACGAGCGCAGCATCGTCTATGCCGGCGTGCCCCAGGTGACCAAGGTTGTGAACTCCCGCACCCGTGAGCCGGGCGTGCCCGACTCGGTCGCCTGCACCGGCGCGCCGCCCAGCTCGGGTTGCGGGACACCGCTCAAGATCAGCGGCGTCGGGCTGCTCCAGGTCGTCGGCCCGATCGGGTTCGTCGACGACGTGACCGGTTTCTCGCTCGGGACCCAGTACAGCTACGCGGTCAGGAGCGACAAGAGCATTGAGACAGAAGCCGTCGCCCAGAACCCGGCGATGGCGGACGTCGAGGTTTGCACTGTCACCAACTGCAGCCACGACCCGCAGACCGACTTCCTGTTCATCTATCCACCGGGAAACCCCAGCCTCGACGCCATGTCTCCGCTCGAGGGACCCGCGCAGGGCGGTAACACGGTGGTCCTTGACGGGGCCAACCTGGGTTGCGTGGTCGCCGTGGCCTTCGGCAAGGTCGTGACGGACGAGACCGCGAACTCGAAAGCACTGCTGGCATGCGGCACCACCGATCAACTCACGGTCACTGCCCCGCCCGGGGTCGCCGGGACGAAGGTGCCGGTGCGCGTGGCGACGGTGGAGAGCGCCCTCGACCCGTCGGGAAGGCCGAGCAATTCGATCACCTACACCTACACCCCGAGCGCGCCCAGCGAACCCACCGATGTGAAGGCGACGGCGAAGCCGGGGACCGCCACGGTGAGCTGGCGCCCGCCGGCAAGTGACGGAGGCAGCGCCGTCACCGGCTACACGGTGACCGCCATCTCGCCGGGACTGGCCTCGGTGCGCGAGACCCTCTCGTCGCGCGCCAGGAGTGCCACCTACACCGAGCTGCAGGCGGGCGCCCCATGGAGCTTTGCCGTGAGAGCCGTTTCCACCGCCGGCGCCGGTCTGGCGGGTGTCTCGAGCGAGATCACGCCCGCGCTCGGTGACGACGGCTACCTCGTCGAGACATCGGGCGGTGCCGTCCTCGGCTTCGGTGACGTCCAGTCCCGGGGCGGGATCGACGGAAGCGGCGCGAGGGCGGTGGGCATGGCGGCGACGGCCAACGGGCTCGGCTACTGGGTCGTGACGAGCACCGGCTCGGTGACGGCCTTCGGTGACGCGACCTTCCTCGGCCAGGAGGCTCTGGACAACGTCACCGGTATCGCCGCCGGGCCGGACGGCACCGGCTACTGGATCGTCACCCGCAACGGCGTCGTACACGTCTTCGGGCATGCGAAGACCTATCCGGGCAGCGTGCCCGCCGGCGCCGACGTCGTAGCCATCGCTTCGTCGTCCGACGGCAGGGGATACTGGCTGGTGGAAAGAGACGGGGTGGTGAAGGCCTTCGGGGACGCCCACTCCTACGGGTCGCTCGCCGGGAACATCTCGCCGAGCTCGCCCATCGTGGGCATGGCCGTGACGCCGGACGGTGAGGGTTACTGGCTCGCCGCCGCAGACGGCAGCGTGTACCCGTTCGGTGACGCTGTGGCCTACGGTTCACCGCCACGACCGAGCCGACCGATCGTCGCCATCGCGGCCACACCGGACGGCCACGGCTACTGGCTCGTGTCCGCGAACGGGACCGTCTACAACTTCGGGACCGCGCGCAACCTCGGTGGCACGACGAGCGCGGTGGCTATCGGCCTCTAGCGCCGATCGCGCCCCGAGCCGCAATACGAGACGAATCGGCGTGGCCCTTGTGGCCACGCCGATTCGAGCCTCGGGGAACGGCATACGCCGATCCGTCCGCGCGAGGGGGACGGATCGGCCATCAGGCGACGAGACCTCGCTCCGCCGCTCCCGCCCGCTCGATCACCACGGGAAGCCCGCCGGAGGTGATCGCCCCCCGCAGCGCCTCGGCAAGCTCGGCGTATTCGCCTGCCCGGGCACTCGAACGGCGGTGCACCATCCCGACGTGGCGGCCGGGAAGCGGCGAGTCTGCGAAGTGCGCCGTCGAGAGCCGCCCGCGGACCTCGACAGGCACGGCGCTCGCCGGCAGCAGCGTGACGCCGAGGCCGGCCGCGACCAGCTGGGAGACCGTCGTCAAAGAGGCCATCTTGACCGCCTGGCCAACCTCGGCGCCGGCTTGGCGGCACACGTCGATCGTCTGGTCGCGCATGCAGTGCCCCTCCTCGAGCAACAGGACGTCGAGACCTTGCAGAGTCGTCGTCGGCAGGCCGCGGGCACCGGCCAGGCGGTGCTCGTCATGTACAAGGAGGACGAACTCCTCCCAGTAGAGGGGCAGCTCGACGGTGTCCGCCCTCCCGCTCGGCAGGGCCATCACGACCAGATCCAAGCTTCCGGACTCGAGCGCCGCCAGCAGGGTACGCGTCATGGCCTCGGTGACCTCGGGCACGAGGGCAGGAAAGCCCGTCCCGAACGCCGCGAGGATCGTCGGTAGCAGGTACGGGGCGACGGTCGGTATCACCCCGAGCCGGAGGGGTCCGTGGTGGGCCTGGCCTGAGCGCTCGGCGTCGGCGACCAAGTCATGCAGCGCCGAGAGCGCGTGGTGGGCCAAGGGCAGGAGCTGTTCCCCGAGCGCCGTCAGGATCACTCCTTTACCAGTGCGCTCGAAGAGCTTGGCTCCGAGGCTCGCCTCGAGCGAGGCGATGGCGGCGGAGACCGCGGGCTGAGTTACCGATAGGTTGTCGGCGGCGGCACCGAAGTGTCGCTCGTGGGCGACAGCAGCGAATGCGCGGAGCTGCACGACCGTAGGATCTGTCATAAATATAATTTATCATCCGATGTAGATCGCCTACTTTGCTCGATCGCTGTGTTGAGGGGCAAAGTAGTACCCACGAAGGATCCAACCTCAAGGAGAGACCCCATGCTTGGTATCGGCGACCGTTTCCCGGAGTACTCCCTCAAAGCCCTCGTCCCCGGTGACCTGCGGGCCGTCGAGGCGAGCACGTCCGACGACTACTTCACGACAGTCGACTCGTCGACCTACGAGGGCAAGTGGCTTGTCGTGTTCTTCTGGCCCAAGGACTTCACTTTCGTGTGCCCCACCGAGATCGCCGAGTTCGGGCGACTGAACGGCGAGTTCGCCGACCGGGACGCGCAGGTGCTCGGTGCCTCGGTCGACAACGAGTTCGTCCACTACGCCTGGCGCCTGCAGCACGAGGACCTGAAGAACCTCCCCTTCCCGATGCTCTCTGACCTGGACCGCGAGCTGGTCACCGATCTCGGTGTGCTCAACACCGAGGGTGTCGCCGACCGGGCGACCTTCATCGTCGACCCCGAGGGGATCATCCAGTTCGTCATGGTGACGGCCGGGTCCGTCGGCCGCAACGTCGAGGAGGTGCTCCGAGTTCTGGACGCCCTCCAGACCGACGAGCTCTGCGCCTGCAACTGGCACAAGGGAGCGGCGACACTGGACGTGAAGACGCTCATGAGTGCCGGCGCCTGATGGGCGTAGCAGCGCTCAAGGAGGCCCTGCCCTCCTACGCCAAGGACATCCGGCTCAACCTCGACTCGACGATCGCCGTTTCGACGCTGCCCGAGCAGCGACTCTGGGGCACGGTGCTGGCGACTGCTGTCGCATCGCGGGGAGAGCGTGTGCTTGCCGAGCTCGCTGACGAGGCCCGCGGGCACCTTAGCGAGGTGGCCTTTGAGGCCGCCAAGGCGGCAGCTGCCGTCATGGCGATGAACAACATCTACTACCGGAGCAAGCACCTGCTCGCCGATGAGGGAGAGAAGAGTTACGAGGACATCCCCGCCCGGCTCCGGATGCAGGTGATCGGCACCCACGGGGGTGTCGACCCGGCGGACTTCGAGTTCTGGTGCCTGGCGGTGAGCGCGGTGAACGGCTGCGGGGGCTGCCTTGCCGCTCACGAGCGGGCGGTTCGCGAGCTCGGTGTGGGCAAGGACCAGGTCCATGAGGCGCTCAGGATCGCCTCGGTCGTGCATGCCGTCGCCGTGACGCTCGAGTCCGAGCAGATGATGGCCAAGGACGCCACCGCCTAAGTCAACAGCCGTACACCACAAAGGGCGAGAGCACGGCTCGCGGTTTCGACGTCGCGCAGAGCGACGTGTTCGTCGCTCTGGTGTGCGACCGCGACGTCGCCCGGGCCGAACACGACCGTCGGGCAGCCGGCGGCTTCGTACCAGGCGGCATCGGTCGCAAAGCGCATTCCTCGGCGCTCTTCGGCTCGTTGCTGCCCGAGGTCGGCGAGCGCTTGGTTGAGGACCCCGCACAGGTGTTCGTTGTTCCTGCCTCGCAGCGGCGGGAAGGAAACGCTGCGCGACATCTCCCAGCTGAGGCCCGGGCGCTCTTTCGCGAGGCGCCCCAAGAGGCCTCGCGCCTCCTCCTCGGCGGCCTCCAGGTCCTCGGAGGGGAGAACCCGCCGGTCGAGGGTGAGCTCGCACCGGTCGGCGACCGTGGAGCCCCCGCGCCCACCTTTGATGAGCCCGACAGAGTAAGTCGCCGGCCCGATGCCGGCCTCGGGCAGGGTCGCGAGACGGAGATTCTCTTGTTCGGCCAGGTGGACGAAACCGGCCGCGTCACAGATCGCGTTCCGGCCGTCCTCGGGATGCGAGCTGTGCACTGCCCTGCCGTGGAAGACGATCTCGAAGTTCAGCTGCCCGTTGCCTCGGGCGAGAACCTGGAGGCCCGACGGTTCGGTGACGATGACGAAGGCCCCCGGATGCTCGAGAGCTGCTTTGCGTGCACCGGCGGAGCCCACCTCTTCGTCGACGAGGGCGTGAAGGGCAAGGTTGCCGTGCAGGAGGACGCCGGAGCGCCTGACGGCCACGAGCGCGGCGGCCATGGCCGCGAGTCCGGCTTTCATGTCACAGGCGCCGCGGCCGTAGAGGTGCGCCCCGGCCACGGTCGCCCCGAAGGGATCGAACGTCCAGCCGTCGCCGGCGGGCACGGTGTCGAGGTGCCCGCACAACACGAGCGTCGGCCCGGGAGCAGCCACGGTCGCGTAGAGGTTCGGCCGGCCCGGGGCCACGTCAGCCAGGTGACACGCGATGCCCCGCTGTTCGAGGAACGACGCGAGGAGCCGGGCACAGGCTCCTTCTGCGCCAGGTGGGTTCTCGCTCGGCTCGGCGATCAGCTGCCTGAGCAGCTGGAGCGTCTCTTCATCGTCGATCGCCTCGAGCACACGAGCCTCGTGAGCGCCGAGGCGACCGCCCGTAGGCGACGCGTCGTCCGTGCCCGAGCCGAAAAAGGCGACCATACTTCGCCAAAGCTATTCCGGCGGGCAGCGGAGAGGAGGCGTCGTGACGCTCGACGCGCTGAGCAATGAGGGACCGAGGCAGAAGGTGGGGTTCGTCGGCCTGGGCACGATGGGTGCCGCCATGGCGGCCAACCTGGCGCGGGCGGGATTCCAGCTCACAGTGTGGAACCGCACGCCCGGGCGGGCAGGGCCGCTCGTGGCGCTCGGAGCCGTCGAAGCCCACAGCCCACGTGAGGTGGCACAGGCGAGCGCTCTCGTTGTCACCTGCGTGACCGACTCCCCTCAAGTCGCCGAGGTCCTGTTCGGCCCGGACGGTCTCGCCGAGGGTTTCGCCGCCGGGTCGCTGCTCGTCGACTGCTCGACGATCAGCCCCGCGCGCGCACGCGAGCTCGCGGCGCGTCTCAAGGACCATGGTGTCGCCATGATCGACGCGCCCGTCTCCGGCGGCTCGGAGGGCGCTGTGGCCGGGACGCTGACGATCATGGTGGGAGGCGAGCCGGCAGATGTCGAACGGGCCCACGACGTGCTCCACGCCATGGGCCGCAGTGTCACGCATCTCGGACCGATCGGGTCGGGGCAGGTGGCCAAAGCCGTCAACCAGGTGATCCTGTGCGGCACCTATCTCGGCGTGGCCGAGGGCATCGTGCTCGCGATGAAGGCGGGCGCGGACGTCGAACGTGTGACCGCCGCGCTCGCAGGTGGGGCTGCGGGCTCATGGGTCCTCGAGAACCGCAGCGGGCGGATGATCGCTGACAGCTATCCGCTCGGGTTCAAGATCGCCCTGCATCGCAAGGACATGGCGATCGCCTTGGAGCTCGCCCGCAGCATCGGCGCGGTGCTGCCGGTGGCGGCGCTCGCGGCGACGTTCGAGGACGGCCTGATCGCCCAAGGACACGGCGAGGACGACAACTCGGCGCTTGCCCGGGTGGTTCGCCGGCTTTCCGGGTTGTGACGCCGTGGCGGCTTACCGGTCGCCTTCGCCTCCGGCGCGGTGGACGACGACGAAGGGGGTCAGCTCGTCGCCTTGGCCCATGGGGTTGTCGAGCAGTATGAGCCGTGCCTGCGCCTTGTCCACGGGCATGTCGACGCTCATCCCGAGCACCTCCACGTTGATGTTGTTCCCGTCGATGATCACCACAGGGTGGCCGAGGAAGCGCGCGTAGGCTGCACAAGCCTTGTCCGGGTCGGCAGGGCCGAGCATTGCGAACTCGTTGAACGGCGCGATCGTGTCCGGGTTGAAGCCGTCGATCTCCGCGATGCGGTGGCCCGCGATGCGGTAGAAGTCGCCGTGACGTCCGAACAACTTGGTCACCCCGCCGACCACCATGGCGAAGGCGGCGCGGGCGGAACCGGTCTGCATGATCGCCACCTGCATCTTGCGAGGGTCGGAGTAGGCGACGTCGTGCTCGTACTTCTTGGTGCCCCTCACGATCAGTTTGGCGAGCAGCCCGGGCCGAATGACCGACTCGTGGACGACCCTGCCCTCGGAGATCGCCACGACCTTCTCCGACATCGCCACGAAGTCGCCTTCTTTGAGCAACGGCCGGACGTGCGAGTCGAGGAGCGGTTCGAGGGGCTCTTTTATGTGGATCAGATGGGTGTGGACCATCGTGCGTTCCCAGGTGCACCCGTCGATCTCGACCGGCGGTGGGCCGCCGCCCGGCTCCGCCATCACCGCCTGCCGATCGGTCGTGGGCTCATCGCACCATCACCGGCGAGTCCACATAACGCCGCAGCCACAGCTCCGTCACGAGCACACGCCAGAAGGCGAGCCCGTCGCCCGGTTTGCCCGCAAGCCAGGCGTCGAACTCCTCGAGGAGGTGGCCGGAATTGAAGATTCCCCGTGAGGACAAGGTGCCCGAGGAGAAGATGTCACGTATCAGCGGCGCCCGCTCGCGCGTCCAGGCCGTTTCGGGGTTCGTGAAGCCGATCTTCGAGCGCCGTGTCCGGTTGACCTCGGGCATCCTTCCTTTCATGGCCTGACGGTACACGTACCGGTTCCACCCCATCTTGATCTTCTGGTCGATCGGGAGCTGAAAGATGAATTCGACCAGCTCGTGGTCGAGGAAGGGGACCCTGGACTCGATCGAGAAGGCCATGGAGTTCTTGTCCTCGTAGCGGAGCAGGTTGGGAGTCGAGTACTTCAGCACGTCGTCGGCGAGACGGACGTTGAGGTTGCGGCTCGGCCGGTAGTCGAACTCGGCGAGGTCGGCGGGCGTGGCGGTGAGGAAGTCGGGCATCGAGAACTGGCGCGGGCTGCCCGGCCGACTCCTTGACAGCAGCTCGCGTGCGAACTTGGAGTACAGGTCCCGCCCTAACACGACCTCGCGGATCGCAGCCAGGAAATGGCGCTGGTCCATGGCAGAGCTCAGATAGGTGCGGAAGTACGGGAGGTACCCGGCGAGCAACTCGTCCCCGCCGTTTCCGGAGAGGATCACCTTCACGTGGCCCTTGGCGATGCGGTAGACGGAGTAGTACGCGTACGGGGCTGACGAGATCGTCGGCTCCTCCTGGTACCAGACCCACTCCGCAATCTCGTCCCAGAACTCGTCCACCGTCGGGTAGGCGTAGTGGGGGACGCTTTGCACGTGGCGTTCGACCGCGTGCACGTACTTGCTCTCGTCGATGCTCTGGCCCGGGTACAAAGCGGAGAAGGTGTGCAGCGAGCCTTCGGTATGGGTGTCCGCGCCCGAGCCCATGAGCGCGGCCATGACCGACGAGACCCCACTCGAGTCGAGCCCTCCGGACAGGGAAACGCCGACCGGGACGTCCGCGATCATGTGGCGGCGGATGACACGCTCGAACAGCTCCGCGAACCCCGCCGCGTACTCGCCGTCGGGTCGCGACGAGGAGAACTCCGGGTTGACCTGAGGTTCCCAGTACTTCGCGGCGGCGGTCCGGCCGTCGGCGGAGACTGTCATGTAGTGGCCGGGCAGCAGGCGCCTCACGCCCTCGAAGAAGGTCTCCTCTCCGGCATCGTGCACGCGGTGGAGGAGGAACCGGTAGAGGACTCCCATGTCCGGCGAGCGTGGGATGCGCGGGTCCTGGAAGAGCGCCTTCAACTCGGATGCGAAGCAGAACCGCCCGGCCACGGCGCGGTAGTAGAGGGGCTTGATCCCCAGGCGATCGCGGGCGATGTACAGCTCGTGGATGCGCGGGTCGACGATCGCGAAGGCGAACATCCCCGTCAGGTGGGTGACCGACGAGGTTCCCCACTCCTCATAGGCGCGCAGCACCGTCTCGGTGTCCGAATGGTCCGACACAAAACGATGTCCCGCGCGGGCAAGCTCTGCGCGCAGCTCGGCGTTGTTGTACAGCTCCCCGTTGAACACGATGCAGGCACCAGTGCGCTCCGAGCGGATGGGCTGTTCTCCACCTTCGATGTCGACGATGGACAATCGCCTCATCCCGACGGTGAACTCCTCGCCGACCTCGGTGCCCCACGAGTCGGGACCACGGTGCTCGATCGAGGCCAGCATCGCCTCGAGCAGCTCCGGGTCACGGCCGGTGAACCCGGCTATCCCGCACACGGCGGTTCTGTCACGGCCTAGGAGGTGCCTTTGGGGATTGTCGTTATCGTGGCTCCTGCCGGCGTCTGGAAGAGAGAAGCCGCCGGGGACGAGGAGTAGCTCTTGATCTCGAAGTCGGCGGACTTGGCCGACACCGAGACGTAACCAAGGACTCCTTGAGAGGTCACGCACCACTTGGAGTTGGTGGGATTGGTCTTGCTGCCCGTGATCACGACACATGAGAGGGCGAAGCCGTTCACCGACATGCTCGTCGAGTGGATCTTGATGCCCTGCAATGCTGCGGCCGCCGAGTAGAGCTTGAGGAAGTCGATCCAGTACGCACCCGAGTAGAGGGCGTACATGGCCTTGTAGGTCTCGATATCCGCCGACTGGAGCTTCAAGCAGGACCACGTGCTCGTCACACTCGACGACTTGGAGCAGGCGTACTCACCTGTCGGGTTGGAAATGACGTCGAGGAGCTGGCCCGACAACGTGGTACCGAACGCGAAGTCGTGTGGGGGCAAGGCGGCGTACTCGGTCGTCACCGGGTTGGCGCCCGTTGTCTCGTAGCTCACCTCGTAGGCCTTGGTGTCGGCCGTCTTGAGCTTGTTGCTGAGCGCGCTGATCGCGGCACCCTGGTGCAGCACGTTGTGCACGGTCTTGATGGCGTTTATGACCTTGCTGCACCCGGTCAGTCCGAGGACGCTCGCGACCACTACCACGGCAACGATGAGCGTCCGCCGCCAAGCCGTGGGTGTCCTACCCGCATGTGCAAACGGTGTCACTCTCTGCCCCCAGTCGTTCGGCCCTGATCGCCCAAGAATAGATGCACGGAACCCGAGGTCAGGGACACGTCTCTGCCGGCGGCCTCTCCCCGGCGCAGGCCGGGCGAGCAGGGGAGCACGGGCGGTCGGGGCTTTGATTCCGGAGTCATTCGATCGGTATAATATAAATATGTCGGCGCACGTCCCCGCCTCACGGACGGAGCAAGCAGGCCCTGTGCCGAGAGACGGGCGCCGAGGCGAGATCCCGGTTCCTGCGCCCGCTGGACGGGGCTCAACCGATGACGAGCTTGATTTCGCCGTCAGCGCTTTGGGGCTGTGGCGGAGCGCGAACGGTGGAGTGACGATCGTCGCGATCGACGGGTGCGGTGCCTCGGGCAAGTCGACGATCGCAGAGCGCCTCTGCTCGAGGACCGGGGCGAGCCTTGTGCGGACCGACGACTTCTTCCTGGCTTCCGCGCGACGCCCGGGCGCCGGAGAGCCCGGCGAACCGGGGCGTGCCGGCAGCACGCCGGCGGGGGAGACCGGACGGCTGATCGCGTCCTTCTACGACCTCCGGCGGCTGCGAGCCGAGGCCCTCGAGCCCCTCCGGGCAGGGCAGGAGGCGCTGTTCCACGGATTCGACTGGGACTGCGGAGCCATCTCCAGCCTGAAGACGCATGTCGAACCGAAGGAGCTCGTCCTCGTCGAAGGGGTGTGCTCGGGTGCACCTGAGCTTTCTGACCTCGTCAACCGGGCGATCTTTGTCGACACGCCGGAGCCCGAGAGGCTGTCGCGTCTTCGCGGGCTCATCGCCCCGCAGGACTGGGACTCGGAGTGGTTGCAGGCCGAGAAGCAGTACTTCTCCGCCACGCGCCCGCTGCGATCGTTCGATCTCGTGATCAGCGGCACCAACGCAGGAGCGGAGGTGCCGGACGGGGCTCGCGCGCCGGGCGAGGCCGGCGCGCGGGTGTTTGGCATCAAGGCGCACCGGGAGGGACAGGTTCCAGGACGGAACTGACCGAACACCGATAGCCTAGGGGGAGAAGCGCACGGGAGCTCGGGTGTACCGGGCTGAGAGGGTGGCTGGCGAGAAGGCCGGAGTGCCACCGACCGTTCGAACCTGACCGGGTAATGCCGGCGTAGGGAGGTGGCCACAGTGGCGGCATCGAGCCCGAGGGTGTTCAAGAGGTTCCTGCGACGTCTTCTGCCCGAAGGCGAGCGGGCTTCACACGACCGTGCCGGGCAGGCCTCGCCACAGCGGGAGCTCCGGTCCGGTTCCCACGCGCGGTGCGCGGAGGTGGGTCAGGTGAGAACGACGGCTACGGACGCGCCTTGGCGGCACGCCGCCGTGGCGCTCGGCCTCGTCGCGTTCGCCTCGCTCGGCCTCGGGGCGTGCGGTTCGTCGGCGGCCCGGTCGACGGCCGGCGTGACCGCCACCACCTCGGGTCATGTCACGGTGGCCGCCGGCGGGACCGCCTACTTCGCGGAGCAACCCGAGACACCTCCCGACTACATCTTCCCGCTCGTCTCGGGCCAGTACTTCACCGTCGAGAACACGAACGACTTCCAGACGCTCCTCTACGAGCCGCTGTACTGGTTCGGCGACCAGAAATCCACCGCCGTCGACTACTCGCTTTCGATCGGGAACGCTCCGGTGTACAGCGACGACAACCGGCTTGTGACCATCACGCTCAAGCACTACGTCTGGTCGAACGGCCAGCCCGTGAGCGCCCGCGACGTCATCTTTTGGATCAACTTGTTGAGGGCGAACCGGGACGATTGGGCCTCGTATGTACCGGGCGGCTTCCCCGACAACGTGACCTCGGCGACAGCACTGGACGCCACGACCGTCCAGCTCCATCTCAACGCCGATTACAACCCCGTCTGGTTCACCTACAACGAGCTGTCGCAGATAACGCCCCTGCCGCTGTCGTGGGACCGTACGTCGCTTAAGGCGCCCGCACCCACAGCGGACACGAGAGATCTCCCCGACGTGACGCCGCCGGGCGCGAGAGCGGTCTACAACTTCCTCAACAGCCAGGCCAAGGACATCGGGAGCTACGCGTCGAGCCCGATCTGGTCCGTGGTGGACGGCCCGTGGAAGCTCGTGAGCCTTACGACCGACGGGACCGCGACCTTCGTAGCGAACCGGCGCTTTTCAGGACCGAACAAGGCGCACCTGGCCAAGTTCGTCGAGCTCTCCTACACGAGCGCTTCGGCCGAGTTCTCGGTGCTTCGCGCCGGCTCGGCAGTCGGCGGGCGAGGCGTCGCGGCCGCGAACGACCAGATCTCGGTCGGCTACGTGCCCGACAACGACCTGCCCCAGACCGGGGCGCTCAAAGCGCAGGGTTACCAGCTCGTGGACTGGTTCCCCTTCCAGTTCGACTACTTCGAGCCGAATTTCAACAACCCTGAGGTCGGGCCGATCCTGCGTCAGCTCTACTTCCGCGAGGCGTTCCAGCACCTGGTGGACGAAAAGGGTTGGATCCACGCCTACTACGGCGGCCTCGGCCTGCCCACTTACGGCCCTGTGCCCGCGCGCCCTCCCAACCCGTACGCGGACGCGGACGCCTCGGTCAATCCGTATCCCTTCAGCATCCCGGCAGCGAGGGCGTTGCTCGTCGGCCACGGCTGGAGGGTCGTGCCGAACGGTGTCACGACCTGTGCGCGTCCCGGGGTGGCGGCCGACGACTGCGGGGTGGGGATCGCCCGGGGCGAGGGGCTCAATTTCACGCTCATGTACCCGAGCGGGCTGGTGTACACCGACGGCTCGATGGTCGACCTGCAGTCGGTGGCCAAGCAGGTGGGGATCGAGATCGCCCTCAAGGAGGTGACGCCGACGACGATCGCCTCGACCATCTTGAGCTGTCTTGCGACCGAGGCGGCTTGCAGCTGGCAGCTCGGGCAGTACGGCGCCGGATGGGTCTTCGAGCCGGACCACTATCCGAGCGGGGAGGAGATCTTCGAGACGGGCGCGCTCGGCAACGTCTCCAACTTCTCGAACCCGACGACGGACAGGCTCATCGTGGCCACCACCAGGGCAACGGCTGCGCGGGCCCAGGCCGCCCTCGACGCCTACCAGGACCAGGTCCGTTTCGAGCTGCCAGATTTCTGGCAGCCGAGCCCGGGAACACTCGTGACGGTCCAGTCGAACCTCCGCGGCTTTGTTCCCAACGCCTACGGGTTCATCAGCCCCGAAGAGTGGTACTTCACCAAGGCTTGAAGAAGACGGACGACTCGAAAAGAGGCCAGGACAGCACATGATCGGATACACGCTGCGCCGCCTTGTCCAGGCGGCGGTCGTCCTGCTCGGCCTCACGGTGCTCGTGTTCGCTCTCGAGCACGTGATTCCTGGCAACCTCGCGCGGACCATCCTCGGACCGAGGGCGAGTCCAGGCGAGATCGCGGCGTTCGACCGGCTGAACGGGCTCGACAGCCCGGTTGTGTCGCAGTACCTGACGTTTCTTTCCCATGTCCTGCACGGGAACCTCGGGTACTCCTACCGCCTGAACCAGAGTGTCGACTCCCTCGTCGTCCACGAGTTGCCGAACGACCTCATTCTTGTCGGCATCGCCCTCTTGTTGGCGCTGGCGATCTCGATCCCGCTCGGCGTCGCTCAAGCGGTGCGGCGCAACCGGGCGCTCGACCATGTGGCGACAGGAGTCTCGTTCCTCCTCTACTCGATGCCTTCGTACTGGCTCGGGCTGCTGCTCATCGCTGGGCTCGCGATAGGTGTGCACGTGTTCCCGCCGGAGGCGCCGCAGGCCGCGTCCCCGGCCGGGGTTCTGGCTGATCCCCGCGCACTGGTGCTGCCCGTAGTCACCCTCACTCTCGTGAACGTGGCCCTTTTCGCCCGCTACATGCGTTCGGCTGCGGTCGACACCCTCGCCCAGGACTACGTCCGCGTCGCGCGTTCGAAGGGCCTTCCGGCGCGGACAGTGCTCTTGCGCCACGTGCTTCGCAACTCGCTCGTGCCGGTCGTCACGCTGCTCGGCCTGTCTGTCCCGGCCGTGCTCACGACCGGGCTCGTCGTCGAGTACGTCTTTAATTTCCCGGGCCTCGGCCTCACCTACTACAACGCGGCCGTCAACGCGGACTACCCCGTGGAGCTCGGCATCACCGTGATCGTCGGGATTGCCACCGTCCTCGGCAGTCTGTTGGCGGACCTCGCTTACGCCGTGCTCGACCCGAGAGTCCGATATGACTGAAACCGTCCGGGGAACCACGCCGGGCGAGGACACGCCGTATGTCGCAGGCGCAGGCCTTGCGGATCGGGTTCCCGATCCAGGCGGGACCGTGCCCGTTCCGGTCGCGCTCACCGCCGAGGAGTCCGACATGTTGCGCACGGCCGGGGCGGATCCCGGCGGCGGGCGGCAGTCGTTCGCGGCCGCGTTCGTGGAGAACCGGACGGGGGCTGGCGGCCTCGGGGTCGTCATCGCCGTCGCCGCGTTCTGCTTCCTGGGCCCGCTCGTCTACCACAGCGACCAGGTCCACGCGAACATCGCCCTCACGAACCTGGCGCCGGGCCCCGGCCACCCGCTCGGCACGGACGCGAACGGGTTCGACATCCTCGGGCGGCTCATGGTGGGGGGCCAGAGCGCGCTCGAGATCTCCCTTGCCGTCGCTCTCGTGGCGACCTGCTTCGGGGCGCTCTGGGGCGCCGTGTCTGGCTACACGGGCGGTGTGATCGACGCCGTCATGATGCGCGTCGTGGATGTCGTGATCGCCGTTCCGGCCATCTTCCTCCTCATCTACCTGGCGACGGTGTTCAGGCCGACTGTCCCGCTTCTCATCGTGGTGCTCTCCTTGCTCTCCTGGCTCGGGCCGGCGCGTCTTGTCCGCGGCGAAGCGCTCTCGCTTCGGACCCGGGAGTTCGTCGACGCCGTGCGCGCGGCGGGCGGCCGCAGCTCGCGGATCGTCGGGCGGCACATCATCCCGAACGCCCTCGGGACGATCTCGGTCAACGCCACGTTCCAGGTGGCCGACGCGATCATCATCCTCGCCACCTTGAGCTTCCTCGGTTTCGGCTTGCCACCGCCTGCGGTGAGCTGGGGGGGCATGCTGTCGCAGGGCACGACATACCTGCTGGACGGCTACTGGTGGGAGGTCTACCCGGCCGGTCTCATCGTGATGGTGACGGTGGTCGCGTTCAATTTCATCGGCGACGCCCTGCGCGACACGCTCGACGCGCGGCTGCGGGAGCGCTGAGGCTCACGCGCATCGGAAGAAGCGGACCGCCCGAGGCCGAAGACGACAGCACGGGCGACTTGCACACGGGCGAGGTCGCGGAGAGATGTCTCATGTTCGTTCGGAGCATGAGGCAGTTGTACTCGAGCGCCGCTCTATGTCCGGCGCTCACTGCCACCGGCAGAGTCGGACGTCAAAGGCCGGCCTCGCAACACGGCTCTCCGTCCACAACGGCTTTAAAGATCGCGGCCTTCAAGCAGGGGGCAACGCGGCTGCCTCGACGATCAGCAGGAAGCTCCATGTCCCTTCGTCACCGAGGCTGTCTTTCACGATGCCTGTGATCTTGTAGGTCCCCGGCGTGAAGATGTCGGGGGCCAAGACCGTGCCCGAAGGCGTGACAGACAGGATCTGTGTGCCCGTGGACGACACCGTGAAGGTGACGGTCCCATGCGCGCCCGAGATCACGAGCTTGGTGGTGTAGGCCTTGCCGGCCGTGGTCGTGCCCGTGGTCGGGGAGATCTGGGTGAGCTTGGTGCCCTTGACGGTCAGGGTGAAGGTCCATTTCCCGGTGTCGCCGTAGGGGTCCTTGGCCGTGCCAGTGGCCTTGTACGTCCCGGCCGCCAACCCGGCGACGGCCGAGATCTTGCCCGAGGACGAGACTTTCAGATGAGGGGCGCCGGTCGTTTGGGCGTAGGTGACGATGCCGGAGGCGCCAGAGACCGCGAGTTGAGCGGTGAAGGCTTTGCCGACCTTGTTGACGGCCGTGTCCGGGGCCACCTGAGTCAGCTTGGAGGGGATGACCGTCAAGGTGAAGCTCCAGTCACCGGTGTCGCCGAGGCGGTCTCTCGCGGTGCCGGTGGCCTTGTAGGTCCCCGCCGCCAAGGTGGCTGCCGTCGTGATCTTGCCGGAGGACGAAACCTTGAGATCTGCCGAGCCCGTCGATTGAGCGTAGGTGACCGTTCCGTGCGCCCCGGAGACTTGGAGCTGGCCGGTGAAGACTTTGCCGGCCTTCGTGCTCGCCGTCAAAGGGGCCACCTGAACGAGTTTGGTGGCCACGACGGTCAATGTGAAGCTCCAGCCACCTGTGTCGCCAAGGCTGTCCCTCGCAGTGCCCTGCGCCTTGTAGGTTCCCGTCGCCAACGTGGCCGCGGCTGAAAGCTTGCCTGAGGACGAAACCTTGAGATCGAGCCCGCCAGCCGACTGGGCATAGGTGACTGTCCCGTGCGCGCCGGAGACCTCGAGCTGACCGGTGAAGGCTTTGCCGGTAGTGGTCCTTGCCTTGTCCGGAGCTGCCTGAGTGAGCCTGGTTGCCACGACCGTCAAGGTGAAGCTCCAGGTCCCGGTGTCGCCGAGGATGTCTCTCGCAGTGCCCTGCGCCTTGTAGGTTCCCGTCGCCAACGTGGCCGCGGCTGAAAGCTTGCCTGAGGACGAGACCTTCAGATGAGGCGCACCCGTCGACTGCGCGTAAGTGACCACTCCGTGCGCGCCGGAGACCTCGAGCTGACCGGTGAAGGCTTTGCCGGTAGTGGTCCTTGCCTTGTCCGGAGCTGCCTGAGTGAGCCTGGTTGCCACGACCGTCAAGGTGAAGCTCCAGGTCCCGGTGTCGCCGAGGATGTCTCTCGCAGTGCCCTGCGCCTTGTAGGTTCCCGTCGCCAACGTGGCCGCGGCTGAAAGCTTGCCTGAGGACGAGACCTTCAGATGAGGCGCACCCGTCGACTGCGCGTAAGTGACCACTCCGTGCGCGCCGGAGACCTCGAGCTGACCGGTGAAGCCCTTGCCGGTCGAGGTCATAGCCGTGTCCGGGGCGAGCTGAGTGAGCTTGGTGGCCACGACTGTCAGGGCAAAGCTCCAGGTCCCGGTGTCGCCGAGGATGTCTCTCGCAGTGCCCTGCGCCTTGTAGGTTCCCGTCGCCAACGTGGCCGCGGCTGAAAGCTTGCCTGAGGACGAGACCTTCAGATGAGGCGCACCCGTCGACTGCGCGTAAGTGACCACTCCGTGCGCGCCGGAGACCTCGAGCTGACCGGTGAAGCCCTTGCCGGTCGAGGTCATAGCCGTGTCCGGGGCGAGCTGAGTGAGCTTGGTGGCCACGACTGTCAGGGCAAAGCTCCAGGTCCCGGTGTCGCCGGACGTGTCTCTCATGGTGCCTGTGGCGTCGTAGGTCCCTGCCGGCAACGTGGCCGCGGCCGAGATCTTGCCCGAGGACGAGACCGTCAGATGGGGCGCGCCAGTCAACTGGGAGTAGGTGACAGCCCCAGACGCGCCGGAGAGCTCGAGCTGACCGGTGAAGGCTTTACCGGGCGTGGTCGTCGCCGTGGTCGGAGCTACCTGGATGAGCTTGTTCGCGGTGACTGTCAGGGCAAAGCTCCAGGTCCCGGTGTCACCGGAAGTGTCCTTCACGGTTCCCGTGGCCTTGTAAGTTCCTGCCGCCAAGGAGGCCGGGGCCGAGACCACGCCGGAAGCCGAGACTTTCAGATGAGGCGCGCCAGTCAACTGGGAGTAGGTGACAGTCCCAGACGCGCCGGAGACCTCGAGCTGACCGATGAAGACTTTACCGGGCGTGGTCGTCGCCGTGGTCGGAGCTACCTGGATGAGCTTGTTCGCGGTGACTGTCAGGGCAAAGCTCCAGGTCCCGGTGTCACCGGAAGTGTCCTTCACGGTTCCCGTGGCCTTGTAAGTTCCTGCCGCCAAGGAGGCCGGGGCCGAGACCACGCCGGAAGCCGAGACCTTCAGATCAGGCGCGCCAGTCGATTGGGCGTAAGTGACGGTGCCATGCGCGCCGGAGACCTCGAGCTGACCGGTGAAGGCTTTGCCGGGCGTGGTCGTCGCCGATGTCGGGGCGACCTGAGTGATGTTCGTGGCGGTGACGGTCAGGGTGAAGCTCCACGTTCCTGTATCACCGAGGGTGTCTCTCGCAATGCCTGCGGCCTTGTAGGTCCCTACCGCCAAGGTGGCCGAGGCGGAGACCACGCCCGAGGACGAGACCGTCAGCTGAGGCGCGCCGGTCGACTGGGCGTAACTGACCGTTCCGTGCGAGCCGGAGACTTTGAGTTGGCTGGTGAAGCCTTTGGCGGTCGTGGTCGTCGCAGTTGTCGGAGCGACCTGAGTGAGCTTGGTGGCGCTGACCGTCAGAGAGAAGCTCCAGGTCCCGGTGTCAGCGAGACTGTCTTTGGCAGTGCCCGTGGCCTTGTAGGTCCCTGCCGCCAAGGTGGCCGGGGCCGAGACCACGCCGGAAGCCGAGACTTTCAGGTCAGGCGCGCCGGTCGATTGGGTGTAAGTGACCCTGCCATGCGCGACAGAGACCTTGAGCTGACCGGTGAAGGCGTTGTCGGTCGTGGTCGTCGCAGTTGTCGGGGCGGCCTGGGTGAGCTTGGTCGCGACAACGGTCAGTGAGTAACCCCACGTGCCGGCGTCACCTGAGGTGTCCTTCACGGTGCCCGTGGCTTTGTAGGTCCCTGCTGTCAAGGTCGCCGGCGCCGAGACCTTGCCCGAGGACGAGATGGTCAGATGAAGCGCGCCGGTCGACTGGACGTATGTGACAGTCCCGTACGAGCCCGAGACTTTAAGTTGGCTGGTGAAGGCCTTGCCGGTCGTGGTGGTGCCCGTGGTCGGGGCGATCTGGGTGATCGCCGTGGCGCTGACCGTCAGAGAGAAGCTCCAGGTCCCGGTGTCACCGGAGCTATCCGAGTCGGTGCCCGAGGCTCTGTAGGTTCCCGCGGAGAGCGCGCCCGTCGTCGTGACGACACCGCTCGAGGAGACTCTGATCCCGCCCGCGGACCCCGGTGGGGCCGACGTGGTGGTAAAAGTGACCGCTCCGGTGTTGCCTGTCGTCGTCAGCGTGTCAGTGAACGACGCGGCTCTTGATCAGTGTCATCGAGTTCGAGAACGGTGCGGTCTGGATGATCGTCGTAGGGGGCGGCGAGGGCGGGGTGACGACGGTGTAGGTGATGCTGGCCGTTCCGGTCCCGGTGTCGTTGCTTGTGGCGGTCACGGTACATGTGAGATGGCCCGGCGAACTGGTGTCGAGGGTGCCCGATCCGCCCGACGCGGTGTTCGTGCCGTTGTTGTCGTCACAGGAGGCGAGTCCCGGGCCGTCAGTGCCCTCGGTGCAGCTGAAGCTTGTCGGGACAACCTCGCCGACGTAGTAAGTGCCGCCGCTCGCGGGCGAATTGATCGTGGCTATCGGCACGCCTGCGACGGTGTAGGTGATACTGGCAGGAATCCCGGTTCCGACTGCGTCCGTGGCGGTCACGGTGTAGGTGTGGGGCCCCGGGGCGGCCGTGTCGAGATGGCCGGACCCGCTCGTCGAGCCGTTGGAGTCGCTGCACGTGATCGGGTCGCCGGGGTCATCGGCTCCGTCTGCGCAGCTGAAGCTTGTCGGGACAACCTCGCCGACGTAGTAAGTGCCGCCGCTCGCGGGCGAATTGATCGTGGCTATCGGCACGCCTGCGACGGTGTAGGTGATACTGGCAGGAATCCCGGTTCCGACTGCGTCCGTGGCGGTCACGGTGTAGGTGTGGGGCCCCGGGGCGGCCGTGTCGAGATGGCCGGACCCGCTCGTCGAGCCGTTGGAGTCGCTGCACGTGATCGGGTCGCCGGGGTCATCGGCTCCGTCTGCGCAGCTGAAGCTTGTCGGGACAACCTCGCCGACGTAGTAAGTGCCGCCGCTCGCGGGCGAATTGATCGTGGCTATCGGCACGCCTGCGACGGTGTAGGTGATACTGGCAGGAATCCCGGTTCCGACTGCGTCCGTGGCGGTCACGGTGTAGGTGTGGGGCCCCGGGGCGGCCGTGTCGAGATGGCCGGACCCGCTCGTCGAGCCGTTGGAGTCGCTGCACGTGATCGGGTCGCCGGGGTCATCGGCTCCGTCTGCGCAGCTGAAGCTTGTCGGGACAACCTCGCCGACGTAGTAAGTGCCGCCGCTCGCGGGCGAATTGATCGTGGCTATCGGCGGGTCCGTTTGTGCCTGTGCAAGGGTCGACAGGACGGGCACGAGCGCAGCGCCGAGAGCCAGCACTGCAACGATGCGCAAAGTCAACGCCAACTTCCGCGACAGTTTCACTTTCTCACAGCCTTTCAAGGTTTCGCCCACGCGACACAGTTAGTTGTACGCGACAGCAGAAGACCATGGGTCCCGTGCCCACCCCTCGTCTTCGGGAAGCCGACATTGCTTGTCTCATCCGCCAGCCCTATCAAAAATACCAACTTATATCTTCACCTTTGCCTTTTTTGGTGACTGAACGACAAACGGTGACCTGAAGCCCTTGGCTCACGATGGCGCGGCCGTAAACTCGCGGATTGCCGACCTATAAACATCGGGAGTTTATGTTGTTGACCTGAGGTAATAATCAAAAATTTTTGGTGGCTCTATCCGGGTTATTCACCAAACCCTGCACCGATCGATGGGGGCACGCATCGCTGTGGTGCTGGCGGTGTAGGCGAGTTGAGATCAGTATCCGCAGCAGGCCGGTGATCACCTCGGCGGATCGGCCAAATCGTGAAGAGCCCCAGTTCAGGTCGCGAGCGAGCAACAGTGAGGGGGCGCCGGCTGGAGAGCGCGTTGACTCATCAGAAACCTCCGCGTAGCCGGTCAGGATCTGCCACCACGTCCAAGCGCTATTCCATGAACGTCTGGGAACCGCGGCCAAGGCAGGTGATCAGCACGTTGTCTGTCCGTAGACAACCACCGCCCCTTTAGTCGGTCTAGGTAACGTGTGCGTGTCGCGATCGGTGACGCCGGGAGAGACCTCACGGCGTCGGGCACGCCAAGCCGGCCGGTCTGCCGGTTGCCTAAGTAAGCAAACGAGAACCTTTGCGAGCGGCCGTTGAGCAGGGAGGACGACGGGCGTCGCCCGTTGACACACCCGTAACTACGGTGCTGTAAGTAGCCCAAGATCTAGGGGTCGCTGTCCGTTACACCACAGGATATTGGGGTACAGCGGAATAGGTGGGCGGGTTAATGAACCTCGCCTGTTGTAGACCGCAGGTCCAGAACATGAAGAGCAGGCGAGGGACTTGGCCCTATGACCCTGCCGCAACCGGCCTTCGGGCACGGTGCGAATGCCAAGGTCCATGTTAGGAGTTGGTCATGATTACTAATCGAACCCACCGTCTGGACCAGGCGGACAACAATGCTCTCGCCCTCTTGGGACGGCCGCGTGCTCGCCTAGGTCGCGTCTCATCCCTGGTGTAAATGAGCAACGGGCGTAGGTTCCTTCAAGAGCTCCAACTCAGAAGGAGGACCTACACCCGTGGCACCACGAGTATCGCCCAGTGAGCGCGTCCGCGCAGACATCGACGCGCTGTTCGGTTCCGACCAGGACCTTTCCACCGTGCTCGAGGAGGTCGGCCGTCTCACCGTCCGCCTCCTCATGCAGCAGGCGATCGAGGCCGAGGTCGACACGTTCTTGGGCCGACGTCCCTATGAACGACGAAGCGAGGACACCCCGGCCGGATCGCGCAACGGCTGGCAACCGCCCGTCGCCGTGAAGACGACGATGGGACCGGTCGAGCTCAGCCGGCCGAAACTGCGAGACACCGACGAGAAGTTCTGCTCCCAGCTGTTCGGTCTCGGCGTCACGCGCACGAACGCCCTCGAGGCCCTCGTCATCTCGGCCTGGGTGCGGGGACTTTCGGACCGCGATGTCGAAGCCGCCCTTCGCGAGGTGCTCGGTGAGGAGGCGGCACTCTCGCGATCGACCGTGTCGAGGATCTGCCAGCAGGTAAAAGACGAGTTCGCCGCCTTCAGCGTGAAGGACCTCTCCAAGCTCCGCATCGATTACCTGTTCTTGGACGGCACGAACTTCCGCTTCCACGAGCACTCCCCGGCCGAGCCGGTGCTGTGTGCCTGGGGCATCGACACCGACGGCAAACCCCATCTCGTCGGTCTCGGTGCGGCCAGCTCCGAGTCGACAGACGCCTGGGTCGACTTCCTCGAGGGCCTCGTCACCCGCAAGCTCGCCTCACCGCTGCTTGTCGTCTCCGACGGCGCACCGGGGCTCATCGCCGCCATCGAGCAGGTCTTTCCCAGAGCGCTTCGCCAAAGATGTGTCATCCATCGACTTCGCAACGCAGTCGCCAAGGTCTCCAAGGCCGACCAGGACGCCTTCAAGGCCGACTGGTGGGAGGTCTTCGACAAGATCGAGGAGCCCCCCGGTGAGCGCCCAGTCGGCGAAGCCCGCCGGCGCATGGACGGCTTCAGAGCCCAGTGGGAGCGTGCCTATCCCGGAGCGGTCGCCTGCCTGGTCGAGGACTTCGCATCGCTCACGGTGCACCTCCGTTTCCCAAAGGAGCACTGGAAGAGATGCCGGCACACCAATCTCATAGAGCGCACCTTCGGTGAGACACGCCGCCGGACCAAGGTGATCGGCCGGCTCCCAGGTGAGCGCACCTGCGTCGCACTTGTCTTCGCTGTGCTCGACCGCCAAAGGCGCGGCTGGCGCGGGATGACGGTGACGCCGCGTGCGCTTCGGCGCCTGCAAGATCTCCGGAGCGAGCTCCTCGGAGAGCAGCAAGATCTCGTTCCAGAAGAGACTGTCACAGCAGCGGCATAGGCTCTCGTCGGAACCTGCGCCTCGAGCTATTTGCACCGCGCGTGGGACGCCACCCTCGCCTAACTCTTACGGTCGAGGAGGCGGCAGACGCACTCGGTGTTAGTAGGGCGTTCGCCTACGAGGCCAGAGGTTCCGATGGGCGCCCAACATGGTAGACGAGCTAGATCTGGATGCTTGGATGGAGGCCCAGATCGAGGCTGAGGAGGCGATGTGGGCTGCACCACGGACATCGTGGGATGCGATAAGCACACGGCGAGCACTGGAAGGTCTGTTAGATGACCCTCCGCCGGTGTACCTGAGCCGAACAGATGGCGCGCTCCTGCTGTACAAGGGGAAGGTGTCTGACATCCACGGGGAGCCCGAGTCGTGTAAAGGCTGGTTCGCTTGTTATGCAGCGGCTGATGTTCTGGCCCGCGGGGACGGCGTAGTCTACGTGGACTTCGAGGATAGCGTCAGAGGAGTCTTCGGGAGGATGCGAAGTCTTGGCGTAGTTTGCGCTGTTGACCTGAGGGAATAATCGGCAAGTTCATGGTGGTCCGATCCCCGGTATTCACCAAACCCCGTAATGATCAACAAGGGCACGCATCGCTGTGCCGCAGGCGGTGTAGGCGAGTTGAGATCAGTGTCCGCAGGCGACCGGTGATCACGTCTGCCGTTCGCCAATTTGTGAGCAGCCCGCGGTCGTGTCGCGACAGTGCAGAACAGTGAGAGTGGGTCGGTTCGAAAGTGCCTGCCGCCGCACTTCCAACTGCTGCGCCAGACTGGCGGCAATGGACAGACAGAGGCTTGCCACCCTCATCGACGCGCGTTGCCGGCTCGAAGGGACCTTCACCCTCCGGTCGGGCCAGGTCTCCAGCCACTACTTCGACAAGTACCTGTTCGAGAGCGACCCCGAACTGCTCCGGGAGGTGGTGGCTCACGCCGTCCCGCTGGTACCCGCTGGCACCGAGGTCCTCGCCGGCCTCGAGCTCGGGGGTGTGCCTTTTGCCACTGCGCTCTCGCTCGCGACGGGACTCGAGGCCGTGTTCGTCCGCAAGGCTGTCAAGCCCTACGGGACAGCCAAGCTCGCCGAGGGCGGCGAGGTCGCCGGTCGCCGGTTGCTCGTGGTCGAGGACGTGATCACAACGGGCGGACAGGTCCTGATGTCGACCGAGGATCTCCGCCAGCTCGGCGCCATTGTCGGGCATGTCCTCTGCGTCATCGACCGCAGCGACCAAGGCCATGATCGGCTCCGGGCCGCCGGGCTCAGCGTGAGTGCGGTGTTCACAGTCGCCGACCTCGACCGAGCAGCGGCAGCGGGACCGCCGGAGCGCCCCTCATAGCGGTGTCCGTTATCCGGGCGCCCGATTCACGGCAACGGAAGGCTACGCTCGAATCCGCACCAACCCGAGAGGTGGGCGAATGGAAAGCGACGCCAGGACGACTGTGCAGAGCGTTTCGGGCGCGTCTGCTCGCCTCGCTTTCGAGCAGGACCCCCAGCCGCTCCCGAGCACCGTGAGCGTGGGCGGTCCCGTCGTGGGCGCGGCTGGCGCCGTCGGCGGGATGCTCGCGGACCTGCGTCGCTCGGAGTCGGACCTGCGCCGTTTCCTTCACGGCCTGCCCGGGGTCGACCAAGTCGGCGCCGAGGCGAGGACGGCTTCGCTGGCCACGCGGTCGATCAAGACCTCCGCCAAGCTGTGGGCCCTCGAGATGGCGGTGAGCATGGTGGACCTCACGACCCTCGAGGGAGCCGACACGCCAGGCAAGGTCCTGAGCCTGTGCGCAAAGGCGCGCCGGCCGGACCCCGGTGACGCGTCGGTCCCGCCGGTCGCCGCCGTGTGCATCTACCCCGACCTCGTGCCGATCGCCAAGCGGGCACTCACAGCCAGCAGCGTGAAGGTGGCATCGGTGGCGACGGCATTCCCTTCCGGGCGCGCCTCGCTCGCGGTAAAGCTCGCCGACGTGCGAGACGCTGTCGTGGGCGGCGCCGACGAGGTCGACATGGTCATCGACCGCGGAGCGTTCCTCAGTGGCCGCTACGGCCTGGTCTTGGAGGAGGTGCAGGCCGTCAAGCAGGCCTGCGGCCAGGCGCACCTGAAGGTCATCTTGGAGACCGGCGAGCTCGTAACCTATGACAACGTGCGGCGGGCCAGTTACCTCGCAATGGTGGGTGGCGCCGACTTCATCAAGACATCGACAGGCAAGGTCAACCCGGCGGCGACGCTTCCCGTCGCGCTCGTGATGCTGGAAGCCGTGCGCGACTTCGCCGAGCTCACAGGAGCGCTCGTCGGTGTGAAGGTTGCGGGTGGCATCCGCAGCGCGAAAGACGCAATCAGGTACCTCGTAATCGTGAACGAGACCGTCGGCGAGGCCTGGCTCGACCCGTCCCTGTTCCGTTTCGGGGCTTCCAGTCTCCTGAACGATCTGCTCCGACAGCGGTCCAAGCAGCTGAGCGGCACCTATGCGGGGAGCGAGGATTTCAGCATCGAATGACCGAGAGCTACCCAACGCAGAACCCCGAGGGTGAGACCGAGACCGGCCTCCACCAGGGCGCTGCCGCCGACACGCCCAAAGGCGCCGACGCGCCCGAAGGCGCCGACGCGCCCGGCCAGAGCCTTGTGAGCGACGATCCATCGGGCCGGCTCGTCGCGGCCGACCGTCCCGCGCAGGCGGTCTTCGAGTACGCCCCGGCGCCGGAGTCCCGCGCCATCGTGCACCTGCAGTCTTCCTACGGCCTGTTCATCGACGGTGCCTTCGTCGAGCCCGTCGACGGCAACGCTTACAAGACCGAGAACCCCGCCAACGAGGAGGTTCTCGCGGAGATCGCGGCTGGCGGCCTTCAAGATGTCGATCGGGCCGTGGAGGCGGCAGGCCGCGCCCAGAGGGAGGTCTGGGGACCGATGCCGGGCGCCGAGCGGGCGAAGTACCTCTTCCGGGTCGCCCGTATCATCCAGGAGCGGTCGCGCGAGCTCGCCGTCCTCGAGAGCCTCGACAACGGAAAGCCGATCCGCGAATCGCGCGACGTCGACGTCCCGCTGGCAGCGGCTCACTTCTTCTACTACGCGGGCTGGGCGGACAAGCTCGAGTACGCGGGTTTCGGGCCGAGTCCCGCCCCCATCGGAGTGGCCGGCCAGGTCATCCCCTGGAACTTCCCGTTGATGATGGCGGCGTGGAAGCTCGCACCTGCGCTCGCGGCCGGCAACACCTGTGTGTTAAAGCCCGCGTCGACGACGCCGTTGACCGCGCTGCTGCTTGCCGAGATCATCCAGCAGGCCGACCTGCCGCCCGGCGTAGTCAATGTCATTACGGGTGCCGGTTCCCTCGCCGGGGCGGCCCTCGTCGCCCACCCGGGGATCGACAAGGTGGCGTTTACCGGCTCGACCGAGGTCGGCAAGGATCTCCAGCGCGCCCTTGCCGGCACGGGCAAGCATGTGACGCTCGAGCTCGGGGGAAAGGCGGCGAACATCGTCTTCGAGGACGCGCCCTTGGACCAGGCGATCGAGGGCATCGTCAACGGCATCTTCTTCAACCAGGGTGAAGTCTGCTGTGCCGGTTCGCGGCTGTTGGTGCAGGAGTCGATCGCGGACACCGTCGTTGAGCGGCTGAAACGTCGCCTGGCGACTCTTCGCGTCGGCGACCCGCTCGACAAGAACACCGACCTCGGCGCCATCAACAACGCTGCCCAGCTCGAAAAGATCCGCGAGCTGGCGGCCGCCGGTGAAGCCGAGGGCGCCGTTCGCTGGTCGCCCAGCTGCACCCTTCCTTCCAAGGGCTACTGGTTCGCGCCGACGGTGTTCACGAACGTCTCCCAGGCGCACCGGATCGCCCAGGAGGAGATCTTCGGGCCGGTGCTCTCGGTGCTGACCTTCCGCACGCCCGAGGAGGCGGTGGCGAAGGCCAACAACACCGTCTACGGCCTTTCCGCCGGTGTCTGGACCGAGAAGGGGAGTCGCATCTTGTGGATGGCCGGTCAGCTCCGGGCCGGGGTCGTGTGGGCGAACAGCTTCAACCGCTTCGATCCCACGAGTCCCTTCGGCGGTTATCGCGAGTCAGGCTTCGGCAGGGAGGGTGGCCGCCAAGGCCTGGGGGCGTACCTCGATGTCTGACGAACGGCTCGCGGTGCGCAAGACCTACAAGCTCTACATCGGAGGGGCGTTCCCGCGTTCGGAATCGGGCCGGTCCTACATCGTGGTGGACTCGAACGGCGCCTTCCTCGCCAACGCCGCCCAAGGCTCACGGAAAGACGTGCGCGACGCGGTCGTGGCGGCGCGCAAGGCGCAGCCCCGCTGGGCCGGCGCGACCGCCTACAACCGGGGACAGGTCCTCTACCGCGTCGCCGAGATGCTCGACGGCCGGCGCGCCCAGTTCACCGATGAGGTGGCCTCGAGCGAGGGAGTAAACCGGGACGAGGCGGCGGCAAGTGTCGACGCCGCCGTCGACCGCTGGGTCTGGTTCGCGGGTTGGGCGGACAAGGTGGCGCAGGTCGTCGGGTCGTCCAACCCGGTTGCGGGCCCGTTCTTCAACTTCAGCGTGCCCGAGCCCACCGGGGTCGTCGGCATCGTCGCGCCGCAGGCATCATCACTGCTCGGGCTGGTGAGCGTGCTGGCGCCCGTGATCGTGACCGGGAACACCACGGTGCTCCTCGCCAGTGAGACGAGGCCGCTGCCGGCGATCACTCTCGGAGAGGTGCTCGCCAGCTCGGATGTCCCCGGTGGCGTAGTGAACCTGATCACGGGCCGCGTTGGCGAGATCGCGCCTGTGCTCGCCGCCCACCGCGATGTCGACGCGCTCGATCTGGCGGGCGCGCCGGACTCTCTCCTCGCCGATCTCGAGCGGGCCGCGGTCACCAATGTGAAGCGTGTCCTTCGCCCCGCTGCGCGCGAGGGCGACTGGACGGCGGCTCCCACGCCACGCCGCATGCTGGCGTTTCTCGAGACCAAGACCGTCTGGCACCCCATCGGCCTTTGACGAGAACGTGCGGAAGGATTCTCCGGCACGGACCTCGCTAGCCTTGGCCTCCATGACGGCCGCAGGTGCCACTTCGAACCCGTACGAGCTCGCGGCTCGGGCCGCGGCGGAAGTGGCGCGGTGGTCGGGCGCTCCGCCGCACGACGTGGCGATCGTCCTCGGCTCGGGCTGGCAGGGCGTTGCCGACGGGCTAGGCGGCACGGAAATGGAACGGGCGACCGCTGATCTCCCGGGATTCGTGGCGCCGACGGTCGCCGGCCACCATGGCCAGCTGCGCTCGCTCAGGGCCGGTAAACACCGGGTTCTCCTGCTCATAGGGCGCACTCACCTTTACGAAGGCCGTTCCCCGGCCGAGGTCGTCCATCCGGTCCGCACGGCCGTGATCGCCGGCGCCCGGGTCGTCATCTTGACCAATGCCGCCGGCGGCCTCGATCCGGCCATGAAGCCCGGGCAGGCCGTGCTGATCCGCGATCACATCAACTTGATGGGTGCCTCTCCGCTCAGCGGCCCGGCACCTCCGCCCGGTTATCGGGGGCGTTTCATCGACCTCACCGAGCTCTACCCGGCCAACCTGCGTGCGCTTGCCAAGCAGGTGGACCCGACGCTCACAGAAGGCGTCTACGCGGCCTTGGGAGGTCCCCACTACGAGACGCCCGCTGAGGTCGCGACGCTGCGGCGTCAAGGCGCGGACCTGGTCGGGATGTCCACGGCACTCGAGGCGATTGCTGCCCACCATCTGGGGGCGTCGGTTCTGGGCATCTCGCTTGTCACAAACCTCGCGGCCGGAGTGAGCCCCACCCCGCTCGACCACGAGGAGGTACTCGCGGCCGGTGCCGCGGCCGCGCCTTACCTCGTCGAGCTCCTGGCGGGAGTGCTGTCGGCGCTGTGACGGACGGGCACGAGAAGATCGAGCCGATCCCTCCCGCTTTGGCCGCCGAGGCACAGGCGTGGATGGCGGCAGATCCTGACCCGTCGACCCGGGCAGAGCTCGCCGCCCTCCTCGACGCCGGCGACGGCGCCGCCGTGCGCGCCCGGTTCGAGAGCCCGCTCGCCTTCGGGACCGCGGGGCTTCGGGGCGCGCTCGGTGCCGGCCCGGCGAGGATGAACCGGCTGATTGTTCGCGCCACGACCGCCGGAGTGGCGCAGTGGGTGCTCGGCCAGGGCGCCGAAGCTGCGCGGCGGGGGATCGTCGTGGGACGCGATGCCCGTCATGGATCAGACGAGTTCGCCCGCGACGTCGCCGAGGTCGCTGCCGGCGCGGGCGTGCGGGTGCGGGTCTTTGCCCGTGCATTGCCGACCCCGCTGACGGCCTTTGCCGTCAAGCACCTCGGTGCGGCGGCGGGGGTGATGGTCACAGCGAGCCACAACCCTGCCGCCGACAACGGCTACAAGGTCTACATGTCCGACGGCGCCCAGGTGATACCGCCAGACGACGCCGTCATCGCCGAGGCGGCCCGCACCGCGATGGCGAGTGCGAACGCCTCGGCGGCCAGCTCGGTGGACGCGCCAAGTGAAACGACGGCCGGGCGCGTCGAGCCCGTCGACGAGACGGAGCTTCTCGAGGCGTACCGGCGCGCTGCGTTCGCGTTGCTCGATCCAGATGCTCCTCGCCGGCTCCGGATCGTGTACACGCCCTTGCACGGCGTCGGCGGTCAGGTGGTCCCGGAGCTCTTGGAACAGGCCGGTTTCGGGCCGGTGTCGGTCGTTGCCGCCCAAGGCGCGCCCGATCCTGATTTCCCGACGGTGTCCTTTCCCAACCCGGAGGAGCCCGGGGCGCTCGACCTCGCGCTTGCCGATGCCGTCCGGCTGGGAGCCGACCTGGTTCTGGCGAACGACCCCGATGCCGATCGCCTGGCCATCGCCGTGCCGGACCGGGTGAGTGGGGCCTGGAGAATGCTGACAGGTGACGAGCTTGGGGCGCTCCTTGGCGATCACGTGCTGTCGGCGACCAGTGGTGAGGACAGGTTGGTGGCGACCACGATCGTCTCATCGACGATGTTGTCGGCGATGGCGCAAGCGGCCGGGGTCGCCTACGTCGAGACGCTCACCGGATTCAAGTGGATCGCGCGGGCCGCGCTTTCGCGTCCGGGCTCCCGGTTCGTCTTCGGTTACGAGGAGGCGCTCGGCTATCAGGTCGGCGACGCGGTCTCCGACAAGGACGGGCTGTCGGCGGCACTGCTGGCCGCCGAGATCGCGGCCGGCGCCAAGGCTTGCGGGACGTCGCTGATCGACCGGCTGGACAGCTTCGCGTCCCGTTTCGGCGTACATGCGACCGCACAATGGTCCCTACGGCTCGAGGGCCGGACGGCTCAGGCAGAGATAGCCGAGATCGTCGGGCGCTGGCGCACACAACCACCCGCGGCACTTGCCGGCCTGGCGGTGGACGAGCTGGTGGACCTCTCACAAGGAGTCGAGGAGCTTCCAGCCACCGATGCCCTCGTGCTCCGGCTTGCGAATCGGGCCCGCGTGGTGCTGCGGCCGAGCGGCACCGAGCCGAAGCTGAAGGTCTATTTCGAGGTCGTCACAGCGCCGGTCCCACCCGAAGGACGTGGGCGCGGCGCGGCGCGAGGCAGGCCGGCTCCTCGGTTCGCTTCGAGACGACGTCGCGGCCCGTTGTCAGTTGATGAGCGGTTCCTCGGCGAGTTGGGATTGAACTTCGGACCGGTCCTATGAGGACCCGGTGCGGGCGTCCGGGTCCAAAGCCGCGAAGCCGGGCTTGAGCTGACCGTCGATCAGCGCCAGCCGGTCGTCGAAGGGGCAAAAAGCGCTCTTCATGGCGTTGATCGTCAGCCAGCTGATGTCCCTCCAGGTCCAGTCGAAGGTCTCGACCAGCCCGGCAAGCTCCGAGGAGAGGTTGATGCCGCTCATGAGGCGGTTGTCAGTGTTCACGGTGACCCTGAACCGGAGACGGCACAGCAGACCGATCGGGTGCTCGGCGAGCGACGGCACCGCCCCGGTGTGCACGTTCGAGGTGGGGCACATCTCGAGCGGTATGCGGCGGTCCCTTATGTATGCCGCCAGCCGGCCGAGAGAGACGCCACCGTCGGGATCCACGACGATGTCGTCGACGATGTGAACCCCATGGCCGAGCCGCTCTGCATTGCACCACTGGATCGCCTGCCAGATCGAGGGCAGCCCGAACGCCTCGCCGGCATGCAGTGTGGCGTGGAAGTTCTCGCGCTGCACAAGATGGAACGCGTCCAGGTGATCGGTGGGCGGATAGCCGGCCTCAGGACCTGCGACGTCGAAGCCGGCGACCCCGACATCCCGGTATCGCACCGCGAGCTCGGCGATCTCGCGCGAGCGCGCAGCCGTGCGCATGGCCGACAACAGCGCTCGTACGACGATCGGCCGTCCCGCGGCAGTAGAGCGCGCCATGGCCTTGTGGAAGCCCGCCAGCACCGACTCGAGCACTTCCTCGAGCGCGAGACCGCGCGCTGTGTGCAGTTCAGGGGCAAAGCGCACTTCGGCGTAGACGACCCCGTCTGCAGCCAGATCCTCGACGCATTCTGTGGCGACCCGCTCGAGTGCCTCGCAAGTCTGCATCACACCGACGGTGTGGGCGAAGCCCTCGAGGTAGCGCACGAGGTCGCGCCGGGGAGCGGCCAACACGAACCATGCCGCGAGCTCTTCCGGATCGGTCGTCGGCAGGTCCCGGTAACCGTATTCAGCCGCGAGCTCCACCACCGTGGCGGGCCGCAGTCCGCCGTCGAGGTGGTCATGGAGGAGCACTTTCGGGGCAATGCGAAGCTGATCGAGATCGGGCTTGGCGCTCACGAGATCACCTCCAACACGACGGGTGTGGGTGCTCGGGGCTCGTCGACTATCGCGATCGCGCCCTTGAGGGCATCACGAGCCCAATCGAGACGCGCGGGTTCATCGGTGTGAAGCTCCAGTAGAGGTTGACCCTCCGTAACTTCCTCACCAGGCTTGACGCGGCAGACGACGCCTGCGGTCGCGCTCACGGCGTCCTCCTTGCGTGCTCTGCCGGCCCCGAGCCGCCAGGCGGCGACCCCTATCGCGCGGGCGTCGAGGCGCCCAACTATCCCTGGGCGGTCGGCGGCCACCTGTTCGATCCGGGCGGCGCGGGGCAGGGGAGCGTCGGGGTCACCTCCCTGGGCCACGACCATTGCCCGGTACCGCTCCAGGGCCGAGCCGTCTCGGAGCGCAACGGCGGGATCAGCCCGGATCCCAGCCAACTCGAGCATCTCGCGTGCGAGCGCGAGCGTGAGCTCGACAAGATCTGCTGAGTTGTCACCACCGGAGAGCACTTCGACGGACTCGGCGACCTCCAGGGCGTTGCCGACCGCCCAACCGAGGGGGGTGTCCATTGCGCTGAGCACGGCCCTCACCTTGAGCCCGTGGTCACGGCCGAGGCGAACCATCGTCCGGGCAAGTTCTGTGGCCCGGTCCCGGTCGGTCATGAACGCGCCGGAGCCCACCTTCACATCCAAGACGAGCGACTGGGTCCCCTCGGCGATCTTCTTCGACATGATCGACCCGGCGATGAGCGGGATCGACTCCACCGTGCCGGTGACGTCGCGGAGCGCGTAGAGCTTGCAATCCGCCGGGGCCAGCCCGGCGCCAGCGGCGCAGATGACACAACCGACTTTTTCGAGCTGGGTGAGCATCTCGTTGTTGGACAGATCGGAGCGCCATCCGGGAATTGCCTCCAGTTTGTCGAGCGTGCCACCGGTGTGGCCGAGACCGCGTCCCGACAATTGCGGCACCGCGGCGCCGCAGGTTGCCACGAGCGGTGCCAGGATGAGCGACACCTTGTCGCCGACACCACCGGTCGAGTGCTTGTCAACCGTGGGCCGCGAAAGGCCGGACAGGTCCATCCGCTCACCGGAGGCGATGATCGCGGCCGTCCACCTGCACAGCTCGGCCACTGAAAGCCCACGCCAGAAAATCGCCATCAACAAGGCGGCGACCTGTTCGTCGGCGACCCGGCCGGCAACATAGGCATCCATGACCCAGTCGATCTCAGCGTCGGTGAGTTCGCGGCCGTCCCGCTTCGAGCAGATCAAGTTCACCATGTCCATTTGGCTCGGACCTCCTCGAGGTTCGCCAAGTCTCGCGCACGGGGCCCGTCGGCACTGCCTCTCGGTCTGCGTCCATTCCGCCTGATACCGGTACCGCAGCTTGGGCCGCGGCCCTCAAACGCTTGCTGGCTCTGCCTGTGCGCCTCCTGCCCACTCCTCGAACGCGGCGAACGCCCTGGGACCCCAGACCGTCCCGGGGCCGCCGTTCATCATGATCACGACGCCCATGGCCTCTGCGACCTCAGCAGCGCTCGCTCCCGCGCGCTGAGCTCCGCGCGCGTGGGTGCCGATGCACCCGTCGCATTCGCGTGTCGCCGCGATCGCCAAGGCGATGAGCTCCTTCACCCGAACAGAGAGCGCGCCATCTGACATCGCGGCATGGCTCATCTCCGCGTAGCCGGAGAACACGCCTCCGATCTCGTCCCTCAAGGCGCGGGCCTTGGGCCTCAGCTCGTCCGACAGCTCGTGGGCAGTGTGCACCTGTATCCCCCTCGTCACTTGGTCGACGGCGTCTTCACGCGGCCGGTCGCCCGTCCAAACCCAACCAGAGCACGGGCCGGCTGCGCCGTCTCCATTCTGCCGGGCCCGAAGCCCGGTCGTATTATCCAGCCATGATCGACCATGTATCCATTCAATGCGCAGACGTGAGGGTGAGCTCATCGTTCTACGACGCTGTCCTTGCCCCGCTTGGCGGTGGCCGCGTTATGGACTTCGGCGAGGTTGTCGGCTACGGCCTCGAGGGAAAGCCGGAGTTCTGGATTGGCCCGCTCGTTTCCGGTGAGCCGAATCGTGAGAACCATCTCGCCTTCACGGCCAAGAACCGGGCCAGCGTGAGGGCCTTCTTCGACGCGGCCATGTCTTCCGGCGCGCCGGTGCTCCACGAACCGCGTGCGTGGCCCGAGTACCACGAGAACTACTACGGAGCATTCGTGCGCGATCCCGACGGGAACAACGTAGAAGCGGTTTGCCACAACGCTGAGTAGCCGTGAGCGCACGACGGCGGTAACTGAGCGGCCTGCCGTGCCCTGTGATGTGAAGTTCACCGAGGTGTCGACCAGGCAACGTTGAACCCGGGACTGTCGTTCAAATCGTCAAGCCACTCTCGTGCGTGCAGGCCGGCGCGCCAGCGCACGCAGGCACACCGAGAAACGTTCAAATGGCTGCGGAATGAATGCCTGAACTTGGCACGTGCAAACCTGTGGAAGTCAAGATGGACCTTTCCGTAAAGGAGGCCGTGCCGTGACCCTCGACGTTGCCAAGATCAGGTCGTCATACCCCGCGCTCTCGGACGGCTACGCCTACCTCGACGGGGCGGCAGGCACGCAGATGCCCTCGAGCGTCATCGAGGCGATCTCGGGCGCGTACCTGGCAGGGCTCGGCAACGTGGAGGAGCCTTTCCGGCCAGCCATCGTTCCGGGGAGATCGTCCGCGCCTGCCGCCAAGCAGTCGCCGATCTCGTCGGAGGCGAGCCGGAAGGAGTGATCCTCGGACCCAACATGACCACCCTCACCTACCGGCTCGCAGAGACGCTTTCCAGGAGCTGGGCCCGAGACGACGAAGTGGTCGTGTCACGCTTGGACCACGACGCGAACGTGCGGCCCTGGGTTCAGGTGGCTGCACGAGCCGGCGCTATCGTCCGCTGGGCCGAGGTCGAAGCCGCCACCGGTGAGCTTGCCACGGGGCAGTACGACGAGCTCTTGTCGGAGCGCACGCGGCTCGTCGCGGTCACGGCGGCGAGCAATCTCATCGGCACCCGGCCCGACGTGGCGGCTATCGCCCGCAAGGCCCACGAGGTCGGTGCGCTCACCTACGTCGACGGCGTCCACGCCACTCCCCACGCCCCCATCGATGTCGCCGTGCTCGGCGCGGACTTCTATGCCACCAGCTCGTACAAGTGGTCCGGCCCTCACGTCGGCGCCGTCATCGCGAGCCCAGCGCTGTTAGAGAGCCTGCATCCCGACAAGCTCGCGCCGGCGCCCGACTCGGTGCCGAGCCGCTTCGAACGCGGCACGCTGCCGTTCGCGGACCTGGCCGGGGTCGTGGCAGCGGTGGAGCATCTGGCCTCGATCGACCCGGTGGCGACAGGCTCGCGACGGGAACGGGTGGTCGCCTCGATGACCACCGTGGAGGCGTACGAGGCGGCTTTGTTCGCTTCGCTCCAAAGCGGCCTGGAAGCGATCGGTGGCGTCACCACCTACGGGAAGGCGGGATTTCGTGCGCCCACAACTTGCTTCAACGTCGCCGGGATGCGCCCGCATGACGTCGCGGAGCACCTTGCGCGGTGCCGGGTCAACGTGTGGAACGGCGACAACTACGCCTGGGAGCTGGCCGGAGTGCTCGGGATCCGCGACGGCGGGGGAGCGGTGCGTGCAGGCGTGGTGCACTACAACGACGGGTCCGACGTCGACCGGCTGCTCGCATCGGTTGCCGGGCTCGTGGCCGACTTATAGGTCTTGGCGGCTTTGGGAGTGTGCCGACCTCAGTAGAGCTGGAAGGCTTCCGGTAGCAGCGCGTCCACTGTCATCGAGGCGAACCGCCCGCCCTTTAGGAACGTGACGATCGCGTCGCGCCCGAACTCCGCCAGCACCTGACGACAGGCCCCACAAGGAGAGGCGGTCTTCACCTTCTTACCCGGGGAACGGGCATACACAGCCACAGCTTCGATTTCGATCCCGTCGCCCTCGGCCGCGACAGCCGCGAAGACGGCGTTGCGCTCCGCGCACGAGGTCAGCCCGTAGCTGGCGTTCTCGACGTTGCAACCCACGTAGACCCCATTTGTCGTGCGCACGGCGGCGCCGACGTGGAACTTGGAGCTGGGCGCGTACGCCTTCGAGGAAACCTCGTATGCCCTGAAGACGAGCTCGCGCTCGTTCGGGTCGGTGATCGCTGCGAGAACCTCGGGCAGTCGGGCCACGCCATCACACTAGGTCGGGCTTCAAGCTCCGGGGTGCATTCACTGAGTCGTACGTATGTTCGATAAACTATCGGCGTGAGAATGGAGGGAGGACCGGGCGAGCTGCGGTGGCGCCTCGCAGAGCACGAGGAGTCGGGGAGGCTGTTTCCCGAGTCGTCTCTCGGTGAACGTCACGTCGGCACCGGCGAGTTTCGCGGCATGGAGTTCCTCCAGGTCAACGCGCGCACGATCGTCAACAAGGTGCCGGCGTCGTCGCGGATGCCGTTCAGTTACACGATCAACGCCTACCGGGGATGCAGCCACGCGTGCGCTTACTGCTTCGCGAGACCGACTCACACATATCTCGGGCTCGGGATCGGCGAGGACTTCGAACGCAAGATCGTCGTCAAGGTCAACGCCGTCGAGCGCCTCCGCGCCGAGCTGCGATCACCCAGGTGGAGGGGCGACTCCATAGCGATGGGCACGAACACCGACCCCTACCAGAAGGCCGAGGGCAAGTACCACCTCACCCAGGGCATCGTGGGGGTGCTTGCCGAGGCCGGCAATCCCTTCAGCATCCTGACCAAGTCGACACTGGTACTTCGGGACCTCGCCTTGCTCGCAGATGCCGCCGCCCGCACACGCGTCAGGCTCGCCTTGTCGATCGGCACGCTCGAGCGCGACGTATGGCAGCTCACAGAGCCCGGGGCACCGCCTCCGGACCAGCGCCTGGAAGCTGTGAGGCGGCTCAGCGAGGCCGGCATCCGCTGCGGGGTGCTCATCGCGCCCGTCCTTCCCGGGCTGTCGGACTCCGATGACCAGCTTCGAGCCGTGGCGCAAGCATGCCTCGAGGCGGGGGCGGTATCGGTCACACCGGTCGCCCTCCACCTGCGTCCAGGAGTCCGCGAGCACTACCTCGACTGGCTCGCCCGAACCCGGCCCGAGCTGGCGAAGCTGTACGCGCAGCGTTTCCGGAAGGGCTCCTACCAGCCGCGAGCCGAGCAGCACCGCATCAGCGAGGTTGTGCGCGCTGTGCAGGAGGCCGGTGGACGTGGGTACCCGAAGCACCGCCGCAGCGGGCACGAGCCGACCGGGCGCCCGCGCGAAGCGCCGCCTCAGCGTGTGCGTCCGGTGAACGAGCAGCTGCGTCTGCTCTGAGCGCGGCGGGGCGCGGTCTGGTACAACTCGGCGATGCAAAGCGTGGGGCCTGGGGGCGCGGCGCCGGAGCCGCCGCGCTGCGGTTGGGCGAACGGGGAGTTCCTGCAGCCCTATCACGACGCCGAGTGGGGCGTGCCCGTCCACGACGACCGCCGGCACTTCGAGTTCCTGATCCTCGAGTCCGCGCAGGCCGGCTTGAGCTGGGTCACGATCCTCAAGCGCAGGGATGGCTATCGCAACGCCTTTTGTGGCTTCGACCCGGACGCGGTCGCGGGTCTCGGGCCGGCCGACGTCGAGCGGCTTCTCCGCGATCCCGGCATTATCCGCAACCGCCGCAAAGTGGAGAGCGCGATCGGAAATGCCCGGGCGTTCCTCGACATCCGGCGCGAGTTCGGTTCCTTCGACAGCTACATCTGGGACTTTGTCGCCGGCGTACCGATAGTCAACGCCTGGGACGGCCTTTCGCAGATCCCCGCCGAGACGCCGCTCTCGAAGCAGGTGAGCGCGGATTTGAGGCGGCGGGGTTTCACGTTCCTCGGCCCGGTTGTCTGTTACGCCCACCTGCAGGCGACCGGTCTTGTCATGGACCACGTGACGAGCTGCTTTCGCTGGCGCGAGCTCAAAAGTGGCGAGGTCCGAGGTTGCTCCGCCCGTCGCTACGGTCGCGACTCATGACAACCGAGAGAGCCGTCGAAGACCGCGAGCGGGCTGACTTCCTGGAGACGCTGGCCACCCACAGGTCCTTCCTGCGCCGCACCGTCAGGGATCTCACCGACGCGGAGGCCCGCGAGCGCACCACCGTCAGCGAGCTCTGCCTCGGCGGGGTGATCAAGCACGTGACCCGCGTCGAGCAGCGATGGGCCGACTTCATCGTGCGGGGACCTGCCGGCAGCGAGGTGGACTTAGAGGCGCACGCGGCCAGCTTTCGCATGCTGGAGGGCGAGACGCTGGCGGGCCTGCTCGAGAACTACGAGGAGGCGGCGCGCCGGACCGACGACCTCGTGGCATCGTTGGGTTCCCTCGACGACTCCCAACCTCTGCCGCCCGCACCCTGGTTCCCACCTGGTGCGCGTTGGTCGGCGCGTCGGGTTCTCTTGCACGTCATCGCCGAGACGGCCCAGCACGCCGGCCATGCCGACATCATCCGGGAGTCCCTCGACGGCGCGAAAACGATGGGCTGATCCGCTCAGGCACCCGAGGAGTCGAACGGGCACCTCCGCCCGGCCGAACTCAGGTCACCACTCCGGCTCAGGCGTCCCGTCGGACGAGGAGCACTCCTCCGATGACGAGCAGCGCCACCGCGTAGCCGAAGAGCACGAGAAGACCGATCCAGGGCGGCAGCGTCTCTTGGCCCATGTGGAGAGTGACGACGGCGGCTCCGATGTGGTCGGGCATGAACATCTCGGTCTTGTCGGCGAGCGAGGCTGGCAGCGCCCGGATGACGACCGGCCCGAGGAGCAGGATCCCCAAGAACGCGCTGATCGCGCCCGCGGTGTGGCGGACGATTGTTGCGAGCCCGAGCGCGAACAACCCTATGAAACAGAGGTAGAGGCCGCTTCCCACCACCGCCCGGAGCGCTCCCGGACCGGAGAGCGTTGTGTGGATCGCCGGCGCCGACAGGAGCTCCTGGCCCAGGAAGAACGAGGCGAAAGCCACGATCTCGGCGACCACGAGAGCGACGGCGCCGAAGACGAGCGTCTTCGCTGTCAGAACGAGTGGCCGGCGCGGCGCGGCGGCGAAAGTCGCCCGGATCGTGCCGGAGCCGTACTCCCCGCTCATCACGAGCACACCGAGGACGCCTATCGTCAGCTGCCCGAAGAACACTCCGATCAGGCTCGTCGCGGTCGGGTCGAAGCCCGGGACCTGGGTGGACGACCAGTGCGCGCGGGTCTCCGCAGTCGCCAGCGCGCTGATCCCGATACCGAGCACCACCGTGATGCCGAGAGTCCACATCGTCGAGCGGAGGGAGCGAAGCTTCGTCCACTCCGATCGCAACAGGCCGGACATCCCGTAGCGACCCGGTGGCAGGGTCTTGGCGGGACCGATGGCGGGGATGGCGGCGGTGCTCACCTGACAACCTCCCGTGACACGACCGGACCCGTCGGCAGTTCCCCGTGGTACTCGATGCTGTCGCCGGTCAGCTCCATGAACGCCTCTTCGAGCGAGGCTGACTGCGGCGCGAGCTCGTGCAGCACGACGGGGATGGTCGCGGCGAGATCGCCGATCGCCACCTCGTCCGGGCCCCGCACCGTGAGCGAGCCGTCGTCCTCGAGAACCGTCGTGGCTCCGTCTCCCTCGAGGGCGGCTTTCAGCTTTGCGATCTCGGGCGAGCGGACGCGGACATAACGCTGCGAGCTCTGTGCCAGGAGCTCGTCGGTCGGGATCTGGGCAATCAGGCGGCCCCTGCCGATGATGACGACCTCGTCAGCTGTGAGCGCCATCTCGCTCATGAGGTGGCTCGAGACGAAGACCGTTCGGCCCTCGCGGGCGAGGCCCTTCAACAAGTTGCGCACCCAGCGGATCCCGTCGGGGTCGAGCCCGTTGACAGGTTCGTCGAAGAGCATCATCTCCGGGTCGCCGAGCAGCGTGGCGGCGATGCCGAGGCGCTGGCTCATGCCGAGGGAGAACTTTCCCGCCCGCTGACCCGCCACGGCCGAGAGCCCGACGACGCCGAGCACCTCGTCGACTCGCCTGAGCGCAATGTGGTTGGCCTCGGCCAGCATCCGCAAGTGGGCGCGGGCGGTGCGACCGGGGTGGATCGCCTTTGCCTCCAACAACGCGCCCACCTCGTGCAGCGGCCAGGGGAGATCGTGGTAGTGCCGCCCGTTCACCGTGACGTCCCCGGCGTTCGGCGCGTCGAGCCCCATGATCATGCGCATGGTCGTCGACTTGCCTGCGCCATTGGGGCCGAGGAAGCCCGTCACGACGCCGGGGCGCACGCTGAAGCTGAGCTGGTCCACGGCGAGCTTCGAGCCGTAGTGCTTGGTGAGGCCCTTCGCCTCGATCATGGGCGTCCCTGCAAGGCTGTTCTCGGCATCCGTCTCCCTCAGTCGTTCGCTCGGTTCATGGCTGCATCGTTTCGAGAGGCCGTACCTCTCGTGTAATCCTCGCCTGTGTCATACCCGCTTGGTATCGGGGATGACCGTTCCGATTTCTGTCTCATCTGTCACTTCCGACAAGGACAGGGTTCGGAGCCACCTGTTGCCGGGTGGCGGTGACGGTCTTATCCAGCCTGGTCGGGCTGGTCAGGCTGGTGCCGTCTTGACGGTTCGCCGAGGAGCACCTGGGCGTGCCCATGGACCTCTCCTCTCCCCGTCCGTTCGCCAGCGTGTGCTGGCTGGTTCCCGCCCCACTGGCGGTACCGGTAGTGGCGATGATCTCGGCGAGCGAGGCCAGGTTCAAGGCTGCATTGCGATCCCGGTCAAGGACGAGACCGCAATGGTCGCAGCGGTAGGTGCGGCAGGCGAGGGGCAGCTTGGCTTTCACTGCCTTGCACGCCGAGCAGGTTTTCGACGACGGGTACCACCGGTCGGCGACGATCAGGGTGGATCCGAACCAGGTTGTCTTGTAGGCGAGCTGACGGCGAAGCTCGGCTGGGGAGGCGTCGAGGATGGCCCGGTTGAGCCCGGCCTTGCCCCGCTTTGTTTTGCCGGTGCCTGCCCTGGTCATAGCGGCCACCGCCAGGTCCTCGACCACGACCGTGACGCAGCTTCGGGCGAGCCCGGTGGTCAGCTTGTGCAGGCCGTCGGCGCGTGCGTTGGCCACCGTGGTGTGGCAGCGGGCCAGGCGGGCCTTGGTGTGCTTCCAGCGCTTGGACGGCGGACTTTCTCTGCCGGCCGGGCCTCGGCGCCGGGACAGCTCCCGGCCGAGGCGGGCCTGGCGGCGAGCCCACCTGTTCAGGTGCTTCGGGTTGGGGACGGTCCCGTCCGCCTCGGTCACCCCAACCACGGCGGTGGAGCACACGGCCAGGTGCGACACGCCCACGTCCACCCCCACCGCCTTGAGCCTGTCGGCTGGCCCGTTTTGCGGGCGGTCGACCTCACAGCCGAAGCTCACATACCAGCGGCCGGCATGTTCGGTGACTGTGGCGGAGAGGATCCTGGCCGTGCCGGCGTCGACCAGCCCGCCGAGCTTGGTGGTCGGCTCCTTGGTGCGTATGACCCCTATGCGGCAAAGCCGAACGTGGCGGCCGTCGACGACGCCAAAGCTGCCGGTGGTGACCCGGAAGCGGCGGTGGCCACCCAGCTTGCGCGGCTTGGGCCAGCCGACCCTCGGCCCCTTGCGCCGGCCGGCTTTGGAGTCGTAGTAGGCCTTCAACCCGCGGGCCAGGCCGTCCAGGCCAGAGGAGTAGCACTCCTTGGAGTTCTCAGCCCACCACGGCGCCTCGATGTGCTTGGCCTGGTTCCACTCCCGCCTGAGGGCCGCCAGGCTCGTGGGCACCTTAACCGACGCGTTAGCCAACGCCCACGCCTCCCGCTCAGAACCACCCTCACACATGGCCTGCTCGGCGACCCGGCGCCTTTGGGACCGGCGGGAGTTCACCAGCCGCAGGCCCCAGTTATAGGCGAACCGGGCGCCACCAGCATGCGAAGCCAACGCCGATCTGACCACGTTCGAGGGGTCCAGCTCGAAACGGAACGCCTGGAGAACCACGGGCATCTATGCCGGCCTCCCCGCCGCGTCGAGCGCGATCGCCGCCCCAGGTTTCGCGAAGCGGCGACCATACAGGCGAGCGCAGAAACTGGTCAGAACCTCCATCATGTCCCGCACCAGATCGTCGGCCACCTCTACCACGATCGTGCTCACCCTCGAGTCCCTCAACAGGCCGAGCAGCTTGGCCCGATGGCCGTTCAGTCCCGAGCCGATTTCCGAGACCACCTTCGACTCTACAAGGCCCTCGGGGGCGGCGTGCTCGGCGAGACGGGCCACCTGCCGGTCCAGATCGGACCGCTTCGCCGCCGAAGACACCCGGGCGTAAAGAGCCACACCGCCCGGCTTCGGCTCGTTCTCCTCGAGAAAGATCGTGCCGGTCGAAAGCTGGTAGGCGGGCACGGCCAGCACCCGGCGTGGAACCACCGGCAGGCGCTCTGCCGGCTCACACCATTGGCCTTGGCCCACTCGGACAGCTTCACGACCACGATCATCTCAGGACCCTGTGACAGTCACGCCTGGACGGGACAGAGTCACGCGTTTCCCCCAACAGTTCGCGACCCTCGGGCGCACTTAGGGTCCAAGTTGCGAGGTCTAGTAGCCCACGACGTAGCTCACGCCCGAGAGCGAGTAGAAGTCGCTCGTGCCCGGGCCCTGGACGAGCGCCTGGCCGTTGGCATAGATGTGGAGCGCCCCTATCACCTGGGCACCGGACTCCGAGTAGACCGAGAAGCAGTCGTAGTAGCCCGGGCGGGCGCCCTTCGGCATGACGAAGGCAGGCAGGGACTGGTTCGCCGGGCCTATGAGCGAGCCCGCGAGGTACACGACGCCTTCTGGGGACACGGCGTACTGGGGGGCACCGGTGCCGTAGGACTGGGCGGACTTGGCGCCGTTCAGGAGCGTCAGAGGGTGGAACACGAGCTTGGTGGTCGTGGTGGTCGGCGACGCGGTGGATGGCCAGGTCGTAGTGGTCGTGGCCACGGCTTTGGCCGGCGACGACCCTCGGGTGGCGGCGTAGCCGACGCCCGAGAACGTGCCCACCAGCACTGCTGCGGCGAGGATGAGAAGAGGGATCGGCCGCCCGATACTGCGGGCAGGGGAATTGGGCATCGCGGGTCTCCTTGTCTCGTCAGGTGCGTGGGGTGAGCCCTGTGACGTCCATGCGAGGCTCCCGGCGCGCCTTTGTCTCAAGGCGTCGCAGGGATGGCGGGCCCCCCGCCGGCCATTGTCGCGCGGCCCGGCACGGCGCCGGTCCCGCCGGCAGGCCGATTCAGGTGAGAGGTTCGAAACGGGCCGTGAAGTGGCGCAGCTGCGGCGCCTCGGCGACGATCCGGTACCCGCGGAGGGAAGAGGCCTCCTCGGCGACCGCCTGGCACACCTCGATCACGTAGTCGATGTGGCTCTGGGTATAGGTGCGCCTCGGGATGGCCAGCCGGACGAGATCCGTTGCCGCCGCCCGCTCGGTGCCGTCGGCCTGGCGGCCGAACATCACGGTCCCGATCTCGCAGCCGCGGATACCGCCCATCTTGTACAGCGCCACCGCGAGCGACTGGCCGGGGTACTCGAGGGGCGGGATGTGGGGGAGGAGGCCGCGGGCGTCGAGGTACACGGCGTGGCCCCCGATGGGCATGAACACCGGGATCCCGCTGCGATGCAGGGCCTCGCCCAGGTACGCCGTCGATTGGATCCTGTAACGGAGGTAGTCGTGTGAGACGGCCTCGCGGATCCCCTGCGCGATGGCCTCCAGGTCCCTGCCGGCGAGGCCGCCGTAGGTGGGGAAGCCTTCGGTGAGGATCAGCATGTTCCGGAACGACTCGGCGAGCGTGTCGTCGTTGCACGCGAGCCAGCCCCCGATGTTCGCGAGCGGGTCCTTCTTCGCGCTCATCGTCATCCCATCCGCGAGCGAGGCCATCTCCCGCACGATGTCGGCGACGTCGCGGCCTTGCTGGCCCTCCTCGCGCTCGCGGATGAACCAGGCGTTCTCTGCGAAACGGCAGGCGTCCAGGAACAGTGGCACCTGGTGTTTGTCGCAGACGGCCCGTACCGCGTGCAGGTTGGCCAGGCTGACCGGTTGGCCACCGGCCGAGTTGTTGGTGATGGTGACCATGACCACGGGAACGTGCTCACGTCCCCGCGTCTCGATGAGGTCGTCGAGGGCGGCGGTGTCGAGGTTGCCCTTGAACGGGTGCAGGCTTGCCGGGTCGCGTCCCTCGGCGATCACGAGGTCGACCCCCTCGGCGCCGGTGTACTCCACGTTGGCCCTCGTCGTGTCGAAGTGGGTGTTGCTGGGCACGACCTGCCCGGGGCCCCCGATCACCGAGAAGAGGATCCGCTCGGCGGCCCGGCCCTGGTGGGTGGGAATCACGTGGCGGAAGGGAAACAGCTCGGTCACGGCCTCGAGGAAGATGAACCACGAGGGCGAGCCGGCATAGGACTCGTCGCCGTGCTGGACCGCCGCCCACTGGTCACGGCTCATGGCCCCGGTGCCCGAGTCGGTCAACAGGTCGATCAGCACGTCACGCGCCGCCAGGTTGAAGACGTTGTAGCCGGCGTCGCATATGGCCGCGGCGCGCTCTTCGGGGGTCGTCATCCGCAGCGGCTCCACAGCGTGGATGCGGAACGGCTCGATGATCGTACGGAAGGTTCGGGGCGTGGCTGTCACGCTAGTTGGTTCGCGACCTTGCGGCCTCAGATCAGGCGCCGTTCGGTCGCCCACCGGGTCAGCTGGTGGCGCGTGGAGAGCTGGAGCTTGCGCAGCACGGCCGATACGTGGCTCTCCACGGTCTTGATCGAGATCGTGAGCTCCCTGGCGATCTCCTTGTAGGTGTAGCCCCGCGCGATGAGGCGCAGCACCTCGCGCTCGCGGGGCGAGAGCTGATCGAGCTCGGGATCGAAGGGGCCCAAGGGCTCGACGTCGGTCGGCATCGACGCGAACGCGTCCAGCACGAAGCCTGCCAGCCGCGGAGAGAAGACCGCGTCACCTCCCGCGACGCGCAAGACGGCGTCGATGAGCTCCGGCCCCGAGATCGTCTTTGTGACATAGCCACGGGCTCCCGCCCGGATCACGCCGATCACGTCCTCGGGCGCGTCCGACACCGACAGGGCGAGGAACTTGACGCCCGGATACGTGGGCTTGATGGCCTCGATCACGGCCTTGCCGCCGCCTGCGGGCATGTGAACGTCGAGCAGCACGACGTCGGGCAGCCGCTCTGAGATCAGCTCGATGGCGGCAGGGACCTCGTCCGCCTCCCCGACGACGTCGACTGCGTCCCCCAGCTCGCTGCGGACCCCGGCGCGGAACAGGTGATGGTCATCGACAAGGAAGACGGTGGGGACGCCGGTCGGTGTCATGGCCGGCCCGGACGCCTCGGGACACTGAGCTCGACCTCTGTCCCCTCTCCGGGCACCGAACGGATGACGGCGGTCCCGCCGTGTCGCTGCATCCTGCCGCGGATCGACTCCGCGATGCCTTTGCGGTCCCCGGCGATCGCCTCGGAGTCGAAACCGGCACCGCGGTCGCGCACGAACATCGACACGCGTTTCGGCTCGGCCTCGACGTAGATGGACACCGAGTTCGCGCCGGACCACTTCGCGGCGTTCACGGTTGCCTCCCTGCCGGCTTCGAGAAGTGCCCTCAGCTCGTCGTCGAGCGGGGCGTCGCCGACGGTGACAGCGTCGACTGCCACACCGTGGGCTTCCTCGACCTCTCGTTCTATCTGCTCGACTCCTGCCGAGAGCGTTGCCGCACCCTCGGCCCCGAAAGATCCCGGTGCCCTGCCCTCGAACAGCCACGAGCGGAGCTCGCGTTCCTGGGCGCGGGCCAGCTTCGCCACCTCTTGGGGCTGGTCGGCTGAGCGCTGGATCATGGCCAAGGTCTGCAACACGGAGTCGTGGACTCTCGCGGCCATGTCAGCCCGCTCCTCGGCGCGGATGCGCGCCTGACGCTCGTGCACGAGATCCAGGGCCAGCCTGAACCACCAGGGCCCCAAGAGGACCACCGTCCCTGCGACGATCAAGAGCGTTCCCACCACTGGCCTGAGCCAGGATCGGCTCAGAGCTCCCTCCGAGATGACGAACACGCCGAGGACGAACAGCACCACGCCCGCGCCGAGCCGGGCGATGAAAGAACGACGCGACTGGCGCGGCTCAGAGCCCAGCTGCAGCAGGGCTTTCACCGAATCGACAAGGAAGGCCCGTTCGTCCTCGTCGGCGTTGCGCCCGACGAGGACGAGACCCGCGGCACTTATCAGAAGTGGCGTTCCCCACGACGACAGGAAGTTGGCGTGCAGCGCCGAGCCGACGAGCAGGATGACCACCAGCGCCGGGACGAGGGCAAGGACAATCGTGATTCCCTGGCGGTCCGACAGGGCCCGGACGCCGATCGTCTCGGTCGACCCCTCGACGGGGAGGAACAGCCAGGCGAGGACGTAGGCAGCCACGCCGAACCCGCTCACCAGGCCGAACAGGACGAGGACGATGCGCACGACGGTCACGTCGCGTCCGAGGCGGGCGGCGATGCCTCCGGCAACGCCGGCGATCATCCGGTTGTCCCGGCTGCGCTGCAGCCGTCCATGTCCGCCGTGGCGCCCGGAGCGGCCCCTTCGGTAGGCGCGGTCCGCGCGCCTGTCCTCGAAGTAATGCTGCTGCTGCCAGGGATTGAACTGATCGGCGATGTAACGATGATCGCGCCTTTGCGGCCCTGCAACCATCAGGGGAGCCCCTGATGGTTGCAGCGAGTTGTCAGGGCTTTATCCGGGACACCCCCGATTCTCATGCCGCCCCGGGGGGCGCACGATGGCCGCATGGATATCACTACGAACCAGAACTCGAATGAGGAGACCCACCTCCTGCGCAGATCGCGGGAAGGCTCGATGCTCGCGGGCGTCGCAGCCGGGCTTGCGGACTACTTCGACGTGGACGCCACACTCGTGCGTATCGGCCTCGTGGCCCTCACGTTTCTCGGCGGGGCCGGCGTGCCCCTCTACGTGGCCGCATGGCTGTTGATCCCGGAGGAAGGCTCCGAAGTCGCCATCGCCGGCGAGGTACTCAGCCATTCCTGGCACCGATGACCGCGACCGTATCGATCGAGCCCACTCGTCCGGAGGAAGGATGCAAATGCAATCACGACGGGATGTCCCTTGGGGATCGCCCCCGAGGCCCAATGACGACGTCAACCTGCGCATCGGCGATGCCGAGCGCAACGAGATCAGCGAGCTGCTTTCCAAGCACTACAGCGACGGTCGCCTGGATGCCGCAGAGTTCCAGGAACGCCTGGACCGGGCCATGAGCGCGAAGACGCGGGCCGACCTGTCCGGGCTGCTCGTCGACCTGCCCCGGCTGCAGACCCCCGAGCAGCAGGCGGCCGTCGCACTGCCACCCCGGCGCAGGCCGCGGGTGCTCCGGGTCGTGCTGTTCGTTGTCGTGTCCTTATGGGTCCTCTCGATCGCGGCCGCCGCCACCCGGGGGTTCTTCGGGTTCGGCTGGATCCACATCCCATGGCTGTTGATCGGCCTGATCGCCCTTTTCCTTTGGTCACGGGATCGCAGGTACCGGCGCCGGCGTTACCGGCGCGAGTTCCTCGACGAACGTCCCCAGTAGAGCGGTCCGTGACCTGCACGGCTGTGCAGGCGGCGTTTCGGCGACGCCTGCACAGCCTGGCTGGCGAGGCTCGCCGTGGCGGGCTCACCACCGTCGCACGACGGGGTGAGGGGCGGGCCGCCATTGGAGTGGGTCCCGTCGGCCAAGGCCTGCACGGCTGTGCCGCTGGGGGCTGACACCTGATCGGCCACGGCGGCGGCTCGCTCTGACGCGGCGAGGCTGCGGGCGAGAGGGCGGGCGATGACGAGCGCGACGGCGCACTGAGCCGCGCCCGCTATGTAAAGCGGGAGGCGCAGGCCCCCCAGCACCGCCAGACCGCCCCCTATGAGCGACCCGATCGGGAACGCGCCCCACACGACGCCGCGCCACGCGGCACCGATCCGTCCCATCAAATCCCTGGGCGAGAGACGCTGGCGCAGGGAGTTCGCCACGACGCTCCCGGCGTAGACGGCGAAGCTGACGACGGCGAAGGCCAGGCCGGCGAGCAGCCACCCCTTGGCCGATGCCATGACCAGATAGGCGAGCCCCGAGACGAGCGCGCTCGCGATGAGTGTCCGGATGTTTCCCATCCGGCTCGCGAAGCTGTCTGCGAGCAGGGCTCCCGGCACGTTGCCCACAGCTCCCGCGGCCAGGAACATCCCGTACAGCTCTTTGGGCACGCCCCAGTCGACCGTCGCGATGATGACGAGCACGCCCATGACGAGCCCCTGCAGCGCGGCCAGCGCCGCGAGCAACGTCACGAGAAGCCGCAGCGACCGATCCTTCAGGAGGTGCCTGGCGCCGTCCAGGATCGAGCCGTGAACCCTGCCGCGAATTGGGCGCTCGGTACGAAAGCCCAGCAGCGACAGGCCCGCAACCCCGACCGCCGACGCGTCGGCGAAGAAGGGCAGAGTCCTGACGACGGCGAAAGCGAGGGTTCCCAGGATCGGGCCGCCGAGGTGTTCGGTGGCGGCCTCGGTGCCGCTCAGGAACCCGTTCGCATGCGCGAACGAGCGCGGTTCGACCAGCTCCGGCACCGTCGCTTGGGAGGCGGAGTAGTAGATGGCCCGCGCCCCCCCGTTCACGAACACGAGAAGGATCAGGAGCGGGAGATTGATGCGACCGCTCGCGACCAGCAGTGCCAGTGTCACGAGCACGAGGGCGCGTCCGAAGTTGGTCACAGCCATCAGCCGGCCCCGCTCGAATCGGTCCGCGAGCGCGCCTGCTGGCAGCGCCAGCACGAGCCACGGGAACGTATCGGCTGCCGCGACAGACGCCACCGGGAGCGGATGCGGATTCACGAACAGAGCGAGGAGGGGAACCGCTCCGTATCCCAGGCCGTCGCCGAGGCTCGATACCGCGAAGGTTGCCCAGAGGTAGTCGAATCGTCGCCCCAACGATCGGCCGACGCGGGGTGTTCGCTGAGGCACAGCCTCAGGTCTCTCGCCCCGCGGGAAGCTCACGTTTTCATCATTGCTCGCATTTGGCACCCGCGCTGCGATCATCGAGCCCCGACGCGCCTGTCGGCCGTCCCAGTGGGACAGCGACCTCGACGATGCCTCCTCCGCAGGGCCTTGCGCGGGGAACGGCAGGCGACAATCCCGTACCGCTAAAGGATTCCGCCTGCCGTTCCGATAACAAATGAGAAGAGCCGCCGCGATCTCAAAACAACAGCGGCTCCAGCTAAGAGTTCAAGCGGTCAGAACCGCAAGACTCAGCCCCAGATGGGCCCAAGGCTGACCAAGTCGACCACCTCCCTTCACAAGCAGGGGACCACGGTCGGGGGATACGAGGGCGACAAACCGAGCTACCGGTGCCCTCAAGTCCCCCGCGTACTCAATCATCCCAGTTCAGGGGGCTACTGCACAACAGTCACACTAAGCACGCTGTCAACGAGGATGCAAGGGTCAAACTCGGCGGGGCTGTGTGTGGTGCGCCGTCGGCCCGGGTGGCGCGCAGGAGCGGGCTCAACTCCTCCGATGACGGTCCTTCTGACTCCCTGCGCTGGCCGCGCCCGGTTGCGCGGCAGCGAGCTCAACCTCTGAGCTGGGAGTTCTCTTTCCTGCCCTCTTGGTGGGCGTCTTCCAGCCGCCCGGGAATGATGCGGAGCGGTCGCGAGGAAGCGAGCTCGCGTGAGAACTTGAGACGCGGCTTGGTGGCAAACCACCGCACGAGATCGTCCTGGCCGAGCGGGGGCGAGAAGTAGTAGCCCTGGACGGCGTCGCAACCTGCGTCGGCGAGGATGGCGCAGGTGACCTCGTCTTCGGCGCCCTCGGCCACGACCGACAGGCCGAGCGAGTGCGCCATCGCGATGGAGGAACGGACGATGATCGAGTTGCTCTGGTCGGCGGCCACGTTGGCGACGAACGACCGATCGAGCTTCAACTCGTTGGCCGGCAGGCGGTGCAGGTAGGCGAGCGACGAATACCCGGTCCCGTAGTCGTCGACCGCGATCTGTATCCCAAGGTCGGCGAGTTGGCCGAGCACGTCGCTCGCTTCGGCGATGTCTGCCATGACCTCGGTCTCGGTGATCTCGAGCGTGAGCGAGCTCGCCGGGAGACCGTTCGCCCCCAAGTGGGCGGTGACGTTGCGGACGAGAGAACGGTCCGAGAGGTCGCGCCCGGAGATGTTGATCGCCAACCCGATATCGAGACCGGCCTGGCGCCAGCGGGCCGCCTCGGCGCAAGCCTCGGTCAGCACGAAGTCGGTGATCTGTCCTATCAGCCCCATCTGTTCCGCGATATGGATGAACTCGTCGGCCGGGACCTGGCCGTGCACGGGATGGAACCAGCGCGCCAGTGCCTCGACACGGACGACTTCACCCGAGACCATGCCGGCGATCGGCTGGTACATGACACTCAGCTGTTGGCCGCTGGACAGCGCCTCTGCGAGGTGGCCTCCGAGGAGGAGCTTGCGCTGCATGCTCTGGTCGTGTTCGGGCAGGTACAACTCGATGCCCGACCGCTTGTCCTTGGCGTGGTACATGGCGATGTCGGCCCGTTGCAGCAGGGTCGCGACATTGTCCCCGTGCTCGGGTGCGAGCGCGATGCCCGTCGTGGCGGTGACAGCGAGGGTGATCCCGTCGATATTCATCGGCTTGGATATCGCCGCGAGAAGGTCCCGCACGATGCCAAGAGCCTCTTCGGGCCCGATGATGTCCGGCACGACGAGGGCGAACTCGTCGCCACCGAGCCGGGCGACAGTCGCTCGGCCGCTGCTCGCGCGCACCAGGCATTCGGCGACCTCGCACAGCAGCCGGTCGCCCGTGTCGTGGCCCAGGGTGTCGTTGACCTCCTTGAAGCGGTCGAGGTCCAACAGAGCAACCGCCGCCCTGCCCGTGTCGGTAAGGGCGCTTGCCGCCCGATCGAGGAACAAGGTCCGGTTGGGGAGCCCGGTCAAGAGGTCGTGCGTCGCCTGGTGCCACTTGCTCTCGGCCTCGAGGCGCAGCTCCTCGACGAGTTGGGCCCGCTCCATGGTCGTGCTCGCGTGCGCTGCCAATGCCTCGAAGAGCCTCAGGTCATCCTCGTCGAAGGGAGCGAAGCCCTCATCGCGGTCGAGCGCGACGAGTGCTCCGAGCGTCCTTTCTCCGCTGGCGAGCGGCACGACGAGGGCACCCCGGAACTCACCGAGGAGAGAGTCGGCGTCCGCTTCGCGTTTGTGGCTCCCGGCCGTGCCCAACAGCAGGCTCGTCTGCTGTTTGTTGATGGCCCTGGCAATGACCGACGAGTTGTCGACGATCGTTCTTTCCACTGTTGAACGGGCTTCGCCGCTCAAGGCGATGTGCCGGACCGCGGGCCATTCGTCGACGATGATCAGCTCCGCCCGGTTCGACCTCATCACCGATTGCACCTGCTCCAGCACCGCCCACGCAGTTCCGGTGGTCTCGAGGTAGGGGCCGCTCACCGACCTGGAGAAGTCGTAGAGCTGTTGGAGCGCGCCGAAACGATTCGTGAGGCGCAGGTAGCCTCGGTAGGCGAACACGATCAGGGCGCCGACGGTAACGAGCGGCAGCATTGCCCAGGTGTCCCACCAGGCTGCGTCGAGCACGACAAGGGCGAGGGCGATGCTCGAGATCAGCACGAGAGCCACTGTCGTGAACTCGAACCCGTACTTGCGTTGCCGGGGGCGCCCGGTAAGGCGCACGACGATGCTGACGGCCAGGTGGCCGTAGACGAACGCCGCGCTGAGCGCCAACGCCCCGGCTGCCCACCCGATGGGGAGGACCGCGACACGCGAGCCATCGGTGGCGATGAAGTGGCCAAGGATTGCCTGGTAAACGAGGATCGCGACGACACAAGACCCGGCACCGGAGGCAAGGTTGAAGGCGAGCTTGGCGGGGGATTGTCGCCGGATCACGCCGAGAACGAACAGCTCCGCGAGCACGCGGCAGATGACGAGGACGGCAGGCGCCGCTATTACGAGACCCAGCAGCATCGGCACTTCGCTCAGTGCGAACAGATAGGTCTGGCCCCGGTAGTGGACCGACACCGGTCCGAGCGTCACGGCCACGAAGGTGATGGTCAAAAGCGCCGCGACAAGGGGCTGGGCAATCAGGCTCCGGACGGGCCCGAGTCCTGCGATCGGCCCCCAGATGAGAAGGATCGCCGTACCGACAGCGAGCAGGCCGGCGAATATCGGGACTGCGAGTTTTGCGGCGAGACTCGGCTGGGCCGCCACCGCCGCGGCGGGCGCGTCCTGGGAGGTGTCTCCAGGTGCCGGAGACTCAATGGGATCGCGTGACTCGACCGGTCCAGTGGTGGCACTCGACGAGCGCGGGGCGACGCGGTCGTCGTAGCGGTCATTCGAGGCCACGAGAAAAGTTATCGGCACCTGGGCGTCATCCTTGAGACATCTCCTCCCACTGACACGACGGTAGCGGTCCTGACAGCCAGATTGGGGTTTCTCGCTCGACACACCCCGAGCCAGCTAGCATCGAACATATGTACGCCGACGCGGGATGGGACGCCAACCTCGACGAGGCGCAGCTGGCCGCGGTCGTCCATGGTGACGACCCGCTCGTGATCGTGGCCGGCGCCGGCACCGGCAAGACTCGCACGTTGACGGCGCGGGTGGCCCGATTGCTCGAGCGCGGGACCGCCCCCGAGAGGATCCTGCTCCTCACCTTCACGCGGCGGGCTGCAGACGACATGCTCGCTCGGGCTGCTGCCCTGAGCGGTCACCGAGAGTGGGCGCGACGACTTCGTGGGGGCACGTTTCACGCCGTCGCGCACCAGCTCATCAGCAGTTTCGCCGAGCCGCTCGGGCTGCAACCGGGTTTCTCGCTCCTCGACCCGGCGGACGCTGCCGACGTCATGGACCTGCTGCGGGACGAGCACGGCCTCGACGCGGGTAACGTGCGGGTGCCGCGCTCGGCCACCCTCGTCGAGGTGTACTCGAGGTGCGTGAACACCCGCCATCGCCTGAGTGAGGTCTTGGCTACGGCTTTCCCCTGGTGCGAGCCCCACGCCGAAGCAATTGCCAGCTTGTTCAGGGCTTACATCTCCCGCAAGCGGGCGAAGGGCCAGGTGGACTTCGACGACCTGTTGCTCTTGTGGCGGGCGGCGCTCGCCGACGACCGGCTCGGGCCGCACATGACCGCGATGTTCGACCATGTCCTCGTCGACGAGTACCAGGACGTGAACGCGCTCCAGGTCGAGATCGTGTGTGCCCTCAGGCCCGACGGGCGCGGGCTCACCGTCGTCGGCGACGATGCGCAGGCGATCTATGGTTTCCGGGGTGCCGACGCGCGGTACCTGTACCAGCTCGCGAGCACCCTGCCGGGGGCGACGGTCATCCCGCTCGAGCGCAACTTCCGGTCCGTACAACCCATCTTGAACCTGGCCAACATCGTCCGGCCCGCACAGGCGGGGGTCCGCCTCACACTGCACGGCGAACGGCCGGGCGGTCGCCGGCCGGTCCTGGTCCGGTGCCACGACGCCCCGAGCGAGGCCCGCGCCGTCGTCGACCGCATCCTCGATGCCCACGAACAGGGGATGCGGCTGCGCGACCAGGCGGTACTCGTGCGCGCGGCTCATCACAGTGACCTCATCGAGCTCGAGCTCACGGCTCGCCGGGTCCCTTACCGCAAGTACGGCGGCCTTCGGTTCGTGGAGGCGGCGCACGTGAAGGACTTCGCCGCCGCCGTCCGCCTGCTCGACAACCCGGCCGACGAACTGGCCTGGTTCCGGCTGTTGCGCCTGCACGAGGGCATAGGCCCTGCCCGAGGCCGGATGCTGATCGGGCTCCTGGCACCCGGCTCAGGCGCCAGCGCCTACGACTGGGGCGAGGCTGTGGCCGCGGCTCCGGCGAGATCGCGCGTGGCGCTGACACAGACCCTGCAGGATCTGGATGCCGCCCGCGGGCAGGTCGGCACCTCTGACCGGGTGACAGCGGTCCTGCGGATCCTCCGCCCGCTCGTCCTCAGCCGTTACAGCGAGGGCCCGGCGAGGGTCGAGGATCTCGATCGCCTGTGCGCAGCGGCCTCAGCGATGGACGACCTCTCGGCATGGCTGGCCGAGATCACTCTCGATCCTCCGGTGGCGACCGGGGACATCGCCGGGCCGCCCCATCTCGACGAGGACTACGTGGTCATCTCCACGGTGCATTCCGCCAAGGGTCTCGAATGGTTGGCCGTGCACCTCCCGCACCTGGTGGACGGTGCCTTTCCTTCGGACATGGCGCTCGGCTCCGGGGATGGACTGGCTGAGGAGCGGCGCCTGTTCTATGTCGCCACGACCCGGGCGCGTGACCTGCTCACGCTGTACACACCGCTGCGGATGCCCATCCACCGGCGGGCCCACAACGATCGGCACTGCCTGGCTCCGGCGAGCCGGTTCCTCTCCGAAGAGGTCCTCGCAGCCCTGGACGTCCAAGAGCTGGCACCTGCGCGTCCGAGGGTCGCGAGCATTGGTGCGGTTCCCGCGACGATCACGGTCGACCTCGATCACCTGTGGCGCTGACAAGCACCGGCTCGTGGGATCACGCCCTTGCGTTCAAGGCGTCCGAGTTGAGGGCAGAATCGTTCCATGGACAATGACCCGTCAGCTTCCGAACAACCCCAGCCCGGCCCGCGCGCCCTCGTACCAGTCGAAGTTGCCCAGCCCGGCGCTGTGGAGGAGGAGGAGGAGTTCGTATCGCAACCCGCCAAGCTGATGCGGATCGCCTCGATGGCAAAGCAGCTCCTCGAGGAGGTCCGGATGGCCCCGCTCGACGACGCCAGCCGCACGCGCATGAAAGAGATCTACCAGGAATCCGTTCGCCAACTCGAAGCGACGCTCTCAACCGAGCTGGCAGCCGAGCTCGACCGGCTCGCGATCCCCTTCGACGACGGCGCGCCGCCCACCGACGCGGAGCTCCGGGTCGCCCAGGGCCAGCTCGTCGGGTGGCTCGCCGGTCTCTTCCAGGGCATTCAAGCGACGCTCTTCGTTCAACAGGTGTCCACCCAGCGACAGCTCGAGCAGATGCGGGGCGTGGGGCCGTCCAGGGGTCCCTCAAGTGGGCAGGACGTCGACGAGGGGCGGACGCCCTACCTGTGAGCAGGGCGGCGATCGGCGCGAGCATGGCCCGGGCCGCTTTCGGGGCCGCGAGGCGACGAGCTGTCGCGAGCGCCGCCCCGATTGCGGGTCTCAAGGATCCGCGCCGCGGGGAGGGGACGCGCTGGGCTGGCAGACTGAGAGCGTGGAGATGGCCCGGGAGGCTCTCGGGCAGGTGACAGCCGCGGGGAGCGGCCTTCGCCCTGCGACCCGGTCAAATCCGCTCCGCGGGCGCTGGCCGGGGTCCGCGCAGTGCTCTGACCTGCGATCGCTCTCAAGTCGGGCCGCGTTTGGGCCGATGTTTAGAGGCGTGACCACGGCGGATGTGTAGTCAGATGGCTCCCGACCCCCCGTTCGAACAGCCGACCGCCAGAGCGGCGGTCGTCACTGACGCGATCGAAGCGTGGTCGGTCTTCGAGCAATTCTTTGTGCTCTCCTACCGTTCGGCCCCCGGCATTCCCGTGCTCATCAACGATCTCAGCATCCGCAGCGGCACCGTGCTCGGGATCGCGCCGGACAGCGTCCTCAACGACTCGGAGCTGTTCTCGAGGCTGCTGCACCCCGACGACCGGGACCGGGTCCTGAACGAGCACTGGGAAGCGGCGGCCAACGCCGAGCCGTTCGTGAGCGAGTACCGGATGGTCAGCCAGGACGGGACCATCCTGTGGGTATACGACAGGGCCGTGCCGGTCACCGATGCCTCCGGTGCCACGACGCTTTACGGCAGTTGCCTGGACATCACGCCGCGGGAGAGAACAGAGACGGGCACGATGGGCACCGACGAGCGGCTCAGATCGGTTGTCGCCAACATCCCCGGTGCCGTTTATCGTTGCGCTTGCGACGAGGCCTGGACGGTCGAGTACCTGAGCGACCAGATCCAGGATCTCGTCGGTTACCCTGCGAGCGACTTCGTCGGCAGCGGAGTCCGCACCTACGACTCGATCATCCACCCTGATGACCTCGCCTACGTGGTCGAGGAGGTGAGCGACGCCCTCGAGCGCAGTTGCTCGTACTCGCTCGAGTACAGGTTGATCCATGTGAGCGGTGAGATCCGCTGGGTCGCCGAGCACGGGCGCCCGGTGCTTGGCCCTGACGGCCGCAAGCAGCGGACCGTCGGGGTGATCCTGGACATCACCCGACAGAAGGCGGCGGAGAAGTCGCGCGAGATCGTCGAGCGCCGGCTTCGCAACCAGGCCCTGCACGACTCGTTGACCGGGCTCGCCAACCGCACGCTCTTCCACGCGAGCGTCGTCCGGGCGATCTCCGAGGCAGAGCGCAACGGCAGCGAGCTGGCCGTGTTCGTCATGGACCTGGACGGGTTCAAGGAAGTCAACGACGCGCTCGGCCACGTGAGCGGCGACCGGGTGCTGAAGGAGGTCGCGCACCGGCTCCAGGAGGCCCTGCGCGAGAGCGACGCGATAGCGCGCTTTGGCAGCGACGAATTCGCCGTGCTCGTCACCCAGGCGCGTCGGGCGCAGGTTCTCGAGGTCGTGCGCCGGGTGCGGGGGGCCGTCGAGCAGTCGATCGATCTCGAGGGACTGCCCGTGAACCTGGGAGTGAGCATCGGGATCTCCGCCTTTCCCCGGGACGGGGCCGACGTCGACACCTTGTTGCGGTGCGCGGACACGGCGATGTACCTGGCCAAGGACACCGACCTCGGGTACGCCTTCTACGACGCATCCGTGGACACGCGCGCCGCGACGCACCTTGGCCTGATCGGCGACCTGCGGCATGCGATCGAGGACCAGGAGCTCGTCCTTCACTATCAGCCGAAGATCGCTGTGCGAAGCGGACAGGTGGTCGGCGTGGAGGCCCTGGTCCGCTGGCACCACCCTGCTCGCGGCCTCATGATGCCGAGCGAGTTCGTCCCCGTCGCCAAAGAGACGAGCCTCATCAAAGAGCTGACGCTCCACGTGATCGACGAAGCAGGTCGCCAATGGCGGGCATGGGCGGACGAGGGCCGCCGCTTGCCGATCGCCGTTAACCTCTCCTTGCGGGATCTCGTCGATCCTGGCTTCCCGGGAGAGGTGGCGGCACTGATCGGCAAGTGGCGGATGCCTGCCACAATGCTCAAGCTCGAGGTCACCGAGAGCGCGGTCGTGGAGGACCCGAAGAGGACCGAGGACGTGCTCGAGCGCCTCGGTGCCATGGGTCTGCGGTTCTCGGTCGACGATTTCGGCACCGGCTACTTCTCCCTCGCGTACTTAAAGCGCCTCCCGATCGACGAGATCAAGATCGACCGCTCGTTCGTGGCAGCCATGACCGTGCATGAAGAAGATGAGGTCATCGTCCGCTCGACGATCGACCTCGGTCACAGCCTCGGCCTGAGCGTCGTGGCCGAGGGCGTGGAGACGCGGTCTGTCATGGAGCGCCTCGCTCCCTTCGGCTGCGATGTCGCGCAGGGCTACTACCTCGGCCGGCCGATGCCCCCGGACGAGTTCGATATCTGGCTCGACCACCATCCCGCCTCCGGGGAGCCCACAAGCGGGAAACGGAAGTTCCGCGAAGGAACTGTCCTCAAGAGCGTCGCCTCTGCCTGAAACCGGGCACGGTGCCGCGCTCAGAGCGCGGTGTCGGCCTCTGAAGCGGGCTCGCCAGCCTGCCGGAGGGTTCCGGGAGGCACCCCGGCAGGCGCTCGGGTAACCTGCGGGAGATGTCACATTCTGGACGGGGACTCCGGCTTGTCACCGAGCCGGCGAGGCACCCCTCAGCGGGAGGCCAGCGCGTGCTCGTGGTCGATCACCCGATCGTCGCCCACCGCTTGTCGGTGCTGAGGGCGGTCGAGACGGACAACGCCACATTTCGGACGATCATGGGCGAGCTTTCTGCTTTTGTCGCCTACGAGGCCCTGCGGGACCTACGCACGGCCGAGCACCGGATCGACACTCCAATGGCAACCGATGTCGCCTGTCAGCGAGTGAGCGAGATGGTGCTTCTGGTCCCTATCCTCCACGCGGGACTCGGGATGATCCCCGCCATCCAAGAAGTGCTCCCCTTGACCGAGGTGGCACACGTCGGGCTGCGCCGCGACGAGGAGACGCTGCTCCCCACGGTGTACCTGGAAAGGCTTCCTCGAGACCTGTCGGGCAGGCGCGTCATCATCTGCGACCCGATGCTGGCGACGGGAGGCTCGTTGGTCAGGGTGTGCGACCTCGTCAAGGAACGGGGCGCCACGGAGATCCACGCACTGTGCCTGATCGCCTCGCAGGCGGGCCTCGACCTGTTCTGCAGCCATCACCCGACCGTGAAGGTGGCATGCGTGGCGGTGGACCAGGACCTGAACGAGCACGGCTTCATCGTCCCCGGGCTGGGTGACGCAGGCGATCGGCTCTTCGGTCCTCCTGCCTGACGCGTAGTTGCGCCTGGGCGCGAGAAGGGCGAGCATCGCGGTCATGGTCATCGCCGCAGGTACGTACCGTGCGACAGTCGGCTCCCAGGAGATCGACCTGCCGCTGATCCCGATCACAGAGGATCTGGCGATCGCGCTCCTCATAACAGTCGACCACGGCGTTCGATTCGTCGAGCGGGCTGCTACCGAGCTCGCGCAGCTTCTCGAGCCTTATGAGATCGAGATCGTGGTTTCCGTCGCGACGATGGGCATCCCCTTGGCGATCGAAGTGACCAGGGCACTCGGCCTCGACGACTACCTCATCTTGCAGAAGACGCCGAAGCTGCACTTGCGCGATGCCATCACCGAGCCGGTCAAGTCCATCACGACCGGCGCGCAGCAGAGGCTGCTCTTCGACGCTGCGAGGGTCGAGGCGGTCAAGGGCAGGAGAGTCGGGCTCGTCGACGACGTCATCTCCACGGGTGCATCGATGCGGGCGGCACTCAACCTCCTCAATCGGGTCGGGGCCGAGCCGGTCGCGATCGGCACCCTGGTCACCGAGGCTGCCACCTGGCGCCGTCTGCTCGGTGACACGGTCGCCCTTGTGCATGCGCTCGGCGCCATCCCCGTGTTCCGTCGCGACGCTACCGGCGCCTTCGTCGAGGACTGGGACGGAGGCGGCGAGCCCGACGGCCTGGCGATCGCACCGGTGGGCGGGTCTGCGATTTCGGCCGAGGACTAGGCCCCGCCCGACGCGAGCGCGGACCGTCGGGAAGGATCGGAAGAAAAGGGGCCCGGAGCACTCCCCGCAGCTCTACGGGCTTCGAGAAACCCGGGCGGTCATGAAGGTCACTTGTGCCCGCGGGCGACCTCGCGGGCCCGGGTGGTTCCCACACAATCGGCCAGCCCCTCGCTCGAACGGCGTGAGCGTAAGCTCCCCCGGGGTGGGCGGAGCAGCGACACATCCCGACGGCGCACGGATTGGCGCAGCCCCCGCCCGAGAGGTGCCCCTCAGGCCGCCGCTGCCGGTGTCGTCGCAGGGCCGTGGTCTCGCCTCGCGGCTCGTGCGCTCGGGACCCGTCGGCATCCTCACCGTCGCGGCAGCGCTCGTGTCGGCCTACAGGCTCGGGTCGTCACCGATGTGGAGCGACGAGGTGGCCTCGGTGTCGATATCGGTCCAGCACGGCCACGCCCTTTGGAGCGCCGTCGCCAGCGACGGCGGCTCCATGTCCGCGTACTACCTGTTGCTCCACACGTTGTTCCTTGTCGGCATGGGACAGTCCCCGGTCCCGGTCAGGCTCGCATCGGTGGTGGCCTTCGTCGCTACGGTCCCGTTTCTCTACGGCCTCGTACGGCGCTGCTGGGGCAGCCAGGTTGCGGTCGTCGCCACCGCCATCGTCGTCACGAACCGGATGGTGATCACCAAGGCCCAAGAGGCGCGCGGCTACGCGCTCGGGCTGCTCCTGGTCGTTGTGGCGGCGTGGCTCCTCACTATCGCGGTCGAGCGGATCTCGACCCCTCGTCTCGTGGCCTGGGCAGTCGTGTCGGCGCTGGCCTGCTACAGCTTGCTCCTGTCGCCGCTGTTCGCCGTCGCGCAGTTCTTGTCATTGGGCACGCTGAGGCGCCGGGGCGGCCTCGTGCGAGCGGCGGTGATCGCGGCGGTGGCGGCGGCGCTGGCGGTCGTGCCGCTAGCTCTGATGGCCCTCAACCGTGGCACCGCTCAGATCGACTGGATAGCCCCCTTGAGCACCGGAGCGGTGAAGGGCTTTCTCTACGGGCTCGTCGTGCCCTGGTTCCCGACGTGGCTGCGCTGGCTGATGCTGGTGGTCATCGTCGTGGGCGTCGTGCGGGCAGTGCTCGAGGCCGCCCGCAGCGAGGCGGGCTCCCTCGAACGCTGGCAGCGTGTCCTGTGGTTGAGCTGGGCGGGGTTCCCGCTCGCCGGCCTGCTGGCGATCTCGTCCCAGGCGTCGCTTCTCCAGTCGGACTACCTGATCGCGTCGGTGCCCGCGTTCGCGGTGCTCGCGACCCTCGGGATCACGACGGTCGCCAAGTGGGCCGCCGCGAGAGCCGGCGAGGTTATCGAGAAGGTCCGGGCAGGACGGAGCTCACCGGAGAGGCGTGTCCTTTTTGCCGGCTCGGTGCTCGTGGCGGTCGTGGCCGCCCTTGTCGTCGTGAACCCGCTCGTGCGCTCCTGGGGCCGCTACGGGGCGGTCATCGAGAACGGTCCCGGCGTCACGAGACTCGTCGTCTCGCTCGCACGCCCCGGCGACGCGATCATCTTCGATCAGCCCGCGCAGAGGATGATCTTCAACTACTACCTGCTCGCGCATTTCGACAAGGCCGGCAGGCTCCCTCTCCTCCCGGTACCGGTCTGGCCTGCGGATGCCTGGGGCTCGCAGTTGCCCTATGCCGCCGATCACCGGCTGCCGACGCCTGCGGCCATAGCGGCTCTCGACGGCCGCTTCACTCGCATCTGGGTGGTCGACGGAGGCTGGGCGCCGCTCAAACGGTACCTGGCCCAGAGCCGCGTGATGCTGGCGACGCTCCATCGGGGCTATCCGGTCGCCGGCGAGGCCGACTTAAAGGGCGTCAAGGTGCTGCTGTTCTCGACCTCCGGCCCGCTACCGCCCGGTATGCACGCCTGGGCCGGTGGCACCTAGGGGCCTACGAGGTCAAACCCCGAGGTGCACGTGCCAGACCGACTCGATGTCCTTCACCGCCGCGAGGGCGATGATGTCGCAGCCCCCCGGCGGGGCGATGTGGATGCCGTCGGGGTCCCTGGCGAGCACCGTCTGGCCAGAGCCGTTGGTGAGATAGGCGGTGTACTGACCCTGGGCGTTCGAGAAAAGCTTCCAGGTCGGGAAGAAAGTGACACCCGGGTGCGCCAAGGCCTGCGCCTTGTAGATCGCGTTCAGCATCTGCATGGAGGCCGCGAACGTGGGGTCCTGCATGATCGGCAGCCCGACCCAGAGCATCTTGGCGCCGGCTTTCAACGTCTCTTTCATCATGAGGGCGACACGCTGTGAGTAGATCGTGTGCCACTGGGCGGTGCCGAAGACGACCGGCTCATTGTTGACCAGGAAATTCTGGGCGTCATTGCCACCGATGAGGATGGTCACTACCTGCGGGTGGTACTCGCTGAGCTCGGACTCGAGGACCGCAGGCCAGTTGTAGTAATCGGGACGGGCGAGCCCGCTGTCGCCGTGGGCGTCCTGCACGATGCGGACGAGGCGGTTGCTGCCCATCGTGTATCCGAGGCCGAGGCCGAGATCCTCCCCGAGCGAGTCGCCGACGTCGAGCATCGTCAAAGGTTTGGCGGCCGTCGGCTGGCGGAGGGGAGGCATCGTGGTCGTCGTCGAGGTCGTCGTGGAGTGGGCGGAGGACAACGAAGTCCCCGCAGAGGCACCGGTGCCGCAGCCGGTGAGCAGGATGCAGCAGCTCATGATCAAGGCGACGCCGCAGGCGAGCCGGGTTCGAGTCGCGGCTTTCTCGGGCCGAGGCGCTGGCACGTCGTGGAAACTAGCCGCGCCGCGGCTGCGACACAGAGCGGCGGCGGCCGGTTTTTGTCGTGCGGCTTGCAGCGGTGTGCCTCGGCGCTCAGCCCCGGTCGAGCCGCCCGTGCAGGTAGTCGTCGTAGGCGCCGAGGTCCAAGAGCCCGTGACCGGAATAGGAGAAGAGGATCACCTTTTCCTCGCCCGCCTCCTTGGCTGCGAGCGCCTCGTCGATCACCGCCCGCACGGCGTGGGCCGTCTCCGGTGCGGGGATCGTCCCCTGGGTCCGGGCGAACTGGACGGCCGCCTCGAAGACCTTGCCCTGTGGATAGGCGACCGCCCGCATCCTGCCGGTCTTGACGAGCAGGGAGATGATCGGGGCGTCGCCGTGGTATCGCAGCCCCCCGGCGTGGATCGACGGCGGCATGAACTCGTGCCCGAGGCTGTACATGGGCAGGAGCGGCGTCATCTTGGCGACGTCGGCGAAGTCGTACTCGAAGGTCCCCTCCGTGAGCGTCGGGCAGGAGGACGGCTCGACGGCGAGCAGGCCCACGCCGGCGTCGGGCACGAACGGCAGGGAGATGCCGCCGAGGTTCGACCCGCCCCCACACGAGCCGACCACCAGGTCGGGGAGCCGCTCGCCGGCTTGTGCGAGCTGGTCCTTGGCCTCGAGGCCGATGACGGTCTGGTGCAAAAGGACGTGATTGAGCACTGAGCCGAGCGAGTAGTGCGTGTCCTCGCGCGAGACGGCATCCCGGACTGCATCCGAGATCGCGGAGCCGAGAGATCCCGGGCTGTCCGGATCGTCGACGGGGGAGGGGACGACCGAGCCTCCCCAGACCTCCATCATGACCCGCCGGTAGGGCTTTTGGTCGTACGAGGCGCGCACCATGTACACCTTGCACTCGAGCCCGAACAGCGCGCACGCGAAAGAAAGAGCGCTGCCCCACTGGCCGGCTCCTGTCTCGGTCGCGAGCCGTGCGATGCCGGCCTGCTTGTTGTAGAAGGCCTGTGGGACGGCGGTGTTCGGCTTGTGGGACCCGGCGGGGGACACCGACTCGTCCTTGTAGTAGATCCGGGCAGGGGTGTCCAAAGCACGCTCGAGCCGCTCTGCGCGGATGAGCGGGGTCGGGCGCCACAGCCGCAGCACGTCGATCACCTCGCCGGGGATGTCGACCCAGGGCTCGGATGTGACCTCCTGGCCGATGAGTGCCATCGGGAACAGGGGGGCGAGATCGTCGGGGCCGATGGGCTGGCGGGTACCTGGATGAAGGTCCGGCTGCAGAGCCTCGGGCAGCTGCGGCACGACGTTGAACCACGCCTCGGGCATCTGTCCGGGTAGAAGGTTCCAGCGCATCGAAGGCTTCCTTTCTCGGCGGGCCGAAACTGGATGAAGGCGCACTGTACCGAACCAGCGCCCGTAGCGCGCCGGAATTGTGCGGAAAGGGTCAATGTCGCGATCGGCTGGAGCGGGAAATCGTCGCTCCACAGATAGATTGCGACATGCTCGGGGATCGGTGAGGCGATGGGACCTGGACACGGCATGGCCCACGGTGCGCAGGGGATGCGGTCGCTCATGAGGGACCGCTCCGTGACCAAGGAGAAGCTCCCTCCGGGCACGCTCGGGCGGATAATGAGGTTCGCCGCGCCGTACCGGCGCATGCTCGGCGTCTTTCTCGGTGTGATCGTGGTCGACGCCCTCATAGGGGTGTGGAACCCGTTGATCTACCGCGAGATCATCGACGGGGGCATCGTCAGGCACGACTCGCGCCTGATAGTCGAGCTCGGCCTGCTGCTGGCCGGCCTGGCCATCGCCGACGCCTTGCTGTCGCTCGCCCAGCGTTACATCTCGTCGCGCGTCGGCGAGGGACTGATCTACGACATGCGCGAGAAGGTCTTCGGCCACGTCCAGGAGATGCCCCTGGCGTTCTTCTCGCGTACCCAGACCGGTGCGCTCATATCCCGGCTGAACAACGACGTGCTCGGGGCACAGCAGGCCTTCACCGACACGCTCTCCTCGATCGTCTCCAACCTCATCACCGTCGCCCTCACCATCGCCGTGATGGCGTTCCTCTCCTGGCAGATAACCGTCGCGGCCCTGTTGCTGCTCCCCCTGTTCGTGTTCCCGGCGCGCCGCATCGGCCGCAAGCTGCAACAGCTGACGAGGGAGGCCTACAACCTGAACGCCCAGATGAACAACACGATGACGGAGCGTTTCAACGTCTCGGGCGCCCTGCTCGTCAAGCTGTTCGGCCGCCCGGACATAGAGCACGAGCAGTTCGCCTCCAGGGCGGCGCGCGTCCGCGACATCGGCGTGCAGACGGCCATGTACGGCAGGGTCTTCTTCCTGTCGCTCGTGCTCACCTCGTCGCTTGCGACGGCACTCGTCTACGGCTGGGGAGGCGTGCTCGCGGTGGACGGCCGCTTCAAGGTCGGCACCGTCGTCGCTCTCGCGGCGTTGCTCACGCGTCTGTACGGTCCGCTCACGGCGTTGTCGAACGTGAACGTCGATGTGATGACCGCCCTGGTCTCCTTCGACAGGGTCTTCGAGGTGCTGGACCTGCCTCCGCTCATCGCCGAGCGCCCGGACGCGGTCGCCATCGCGCGCGGTCCGGTTGCGGTCGAGTTCGACCACGTCGACTTCAGCTACCCGACGGCGGAGGAGGTTTCCCTCGCCTCGCTCGAGTCGGTCGCCGTCTTGGACCAGACGCCGTCCAGCCAGGTCCTCTACGACGTGAGCTTCCGCGCCGAGCCGGGCCAGCTGGTGGCGCTCGTCGGGCCTTCCGGGGCGGGCAAGACCACGATCAGCTACCTCGTCTCACGGCTTTACGACGCGCGCAGCGGTGCCGTCCGCCTGAACGGCGTCGACGTCCGCGATGTGACCTTCGCCTCGCTGCGGGACTCGATCGGCGTCGTCACCCAGGATGCCCACCTGTTCCACGAGACGATCCGGGCGAACCTGCTCTACGCGAAACCCGACGCGACCTCACAAGAGCTCCGCGAAGCCGTCGCCGGCGCCCAGATCCTGCCGTTCATAGAGTCGCTGCCCGACGGGCTCGACACGGTCGTCGGCGACCGCGGCTACCGGCTCTCGGGGGGCGAGAAACAGCGCATAGCCCTCGCCCGCCTCCTTTTGAAGGCGCCGGACGTGGTCGTCTTGGACGAGGCCACCGCCCATCTCGACTCGGAGTCCGAGGTGGCGGTCCAGCGCGCGCTGCAGACGGCCCTCGAGAACAGGACGTCCATCGTGATCGCACACCGGCTCTCGACTGTGCGCGGCGCCGACCAGATCCTTGTCGTGGCCGACGGGCGCATCGTGGAGCGAGGGCGCCACGAGGAGCTGCTGGCGGCCGGCGGGCTGTACGCGGACCTGTACCACACCCAGTTCGAGCGCCAGGCGATCGAGGAGGCCGGGGCCGTCGCGACCTAGGGCCGCTCCGGGCGCGCAGGCGACATACTGGGCCCGTGGCCGTGCACGACCTTGACGAGCTGTTGGCCCAGCTCTCCGTGCGCCGGCGACCCGGGCGCTGGTGCATGGTCAGTGACGTGACCGTGCCTTTTGGGATGGCGGTCGCGGCCACGATCGTCGAGGACGAGGGCACGACCAGCGTGCTGTCTGTCACCGACGCCGAGAGGCTCGGAGCCCGGCCGGAGTTCGTCGCGGCTTGGCTGACCGTGGAGGTGCGTTCGGCGCTCGACGCCGTCGGCCTGACCGCGGCGCTCGCGACGGCGCTCGCGGCCGAGAACATCGCTTGCAACGTCTTGGCCGGGTACCACCACGATCACCTCCTGGTCCCGGTCGAGAAGGCCGATCGGGCCGTCGCCGTCCTCGAGGCACTGCGCGACTCGCCTCGCCGCTGACGGGCGTCCTGTCTCGCGGCGTGCGCTCCTCGCCTTCGAGCCGCCCTGGGTGACGACCGAGTTCGACAACCTTGCCCACGAGTGGCGGCGCCTCATCTGCGAGTTGTTCGGGACGATGTTCCTCGTCCTGGCCGGGGCAGGGCCGACGGTCGTGGACGCCCTCGCGCCGGGCTCGGTGCCCCACAGCCTTGCAGTCGTGTCCCCCGGCCTCATGGTGATGGCGATCATCCTCTCCCTGGGGGCGATCTCCGGGGCGCACCTGAATCCCGTCGTCAGCATCGCCTTCGCGCTGCGAAACGAGTTCCCCTGGCGACGTGTGCCCGGCTACGTCGTCGCTCAGCTCGCCGGCGCCACGATCGGATGGCCTGGTGCTGCGGGGTCTCTTCGGGCGCCTGGCGCTGCTCGGGGCGACGCTGCCGGGACCGCGTGTCTCCGACCCCAAGGCGTTCGTGTTGGAGGCGATCCTCACCCTCGGGCTCGTGTCGGTCATCTTGGGGACGGCATCGGGGGCGCAACAGGTCGGCCCGCTCTCGGCGCTCGCGGTCGGCGGGTACATCACCGTCGCCGGCATCTGGGGCAGTCCGATCACAGGCGCCTCGATGAACCCCGCGAGGTCCTTCGGGCCCGACGCCGTACTCGGGATGTTCAACCACTACTGGGCGTACTCGGTCGGGCCGCGCCTCGGCGCGGCCGTCGCCGTGGGGCTGGCGTACGTTCTGCGGGGACCGGGCGCCGACCCGAAGGCTGCCGCGGCCGCTCACGGTACCTTGGAGGAGCTCGTGATCAGGGTGCGTCAGCAGGACGCGGCCCGAACCGATGAGGAAGGGGGTGCTCCGTGACAGCCAAGGAGCACTGGAAAGCCGAACCTGACGACCACGACTATTCGGCGGCTGCGAGATACCTATCCCTGATCGCGCCCGGGCCGTCGGTCGAAGCGGTGGTGGCCGAGCTGCGCGCTGCGCCCATAGGCCATTGGAAGGCCAAGGACCTCCTTCGGGCGAGTGGCCTGGCGTTGCTGCCCGCGGACAACCCCCATGTCAGCTCGGACCTCATGAAGGTCAAAGACGGAGAGAAGCTCTCACCGGTGCTCCTCGTGCGGGGGGACATGAAACTCCCGGCCCCGTTGCAGGTCGCGGACGGCTATCACCGCATCTGTGCGAGCTATCACCTCGACGAGAACGCCGACATCCCTTGCAGGATGGTCGAAGCGCCGAAGGCCTGAGCATCGCGGGTGCGTTCGTCGGGCGTCTCGTGCCTGACGGGCTCTTTTGAGGCGTCGGGATGCCTCAGGTTATTGTCGGCTGTACGGACCGCCCACCCGAGGATTCGGCTTTGATCGCGCCGTCATGAGACTTCCGAACCGACCGACGAAGCTGTACCCGGGGTATGTCTTCGACCTCGACGGCACGGTTTACCTGGGTGACTCGCTGCTTCCCGGTGCCGCCGAGACGATCCTGGAGCTTCGCCGCCGGGGGTCACGAGTCGTCTACGTGACCAACAAGCCCCTGGAAACGGCCGACGATTACGCCCGGAAGCTGACGCGTCTCGGCCTTGCGACCGAGCGCTGCGACGTCGTGACCTCTGTGGACGCGCTCGTCGACTACCTCGGACGGGAGCACCCTCGGGCGACGGTGCTCGCCGTGGCCGAGCAGTCCACGATCGACGAGATCTCCGGCGCGGGGTTCACGGTTACCGCGCAGCCTCTGCAGGCCCAGGTCGTGGTCGTCTCGTTCGATCGCACTTTTGACTACAAGAAACTGAACGCGGCCTTCCAGGCCGTGCGCTACGGCGGCGCGGTGATCGTTGCCACGAACCCGGACCCCTACTGCCCGACGCCGGAAGGGGGGATCCCCGATTGCGCAGCCATGCTGGCGGCGGTCGAGGCGTGCTCGGGATCGAGGGCCGAAGCCGTCGTCGGCAAGCCGAGCGTCCACATGGCTCGTGCGCTGCTCGCTCGGCTGGGGATGGCCGCCAGCGATGTCGCCGTGGTCGGGGACCGCCTGCTCACCGACATCGCCATGGCGCGCTCTCTGGGAATGACCGGTGTGCTGGTGCTGACAGGGGCGACGGCTGCCGGCAGCGTCGACGGCGCGCCCGTGCAACCCCACTTCGTGATTGACTCGTTGGGCGAGCTTGTGCCTGAGGGCCCCGCCCACAGTTGACACTCGGGCACCGTCTGGCTTGGAGGCTGATCGTCTGATGGCGTTGGACACTGAAGCACGTTTCGGGCCTGCCAACCGTGCACGCGCCCTGGAACGCCTGGCGGCCGAGACCTTCGACGTGCTCGTCATAGGCGGTGGCGTGACCGGCTGCGGCGCCGCTTTGGACGCGGCCAGCCGCGGCCTGTCGGTGGCGCTCGTAGAAAAGCGGGATTTCGCTGCCGGGACCTCGAGCCGCTCCAGCAAGCTGATTCACGGCGGTCTGCGCTACCTCGAGAACTTCGACATCGAGCTTGTGCGCGAGGCGCTGCATGAAAGGCGCCTCCTGGTTGAGAAGATCGCCCCCCACCTGGTCCATCCGACACCCTTCTTGTTCCCGCTCAAGCACAGGGCCTGGGAGCGCTTCTACATGGGGTCGGGTCTGTTCCTCTACGACGCCCTCGCCGGGCTGCATCCCGCCATGCCGCATCACCGTCACCTCACGCGCCGCTCGTGCCTGCGGGCGGTGCCGGCCCTTCGCTCCGACTCTTTGACCGGTGGCATCCGCTACTTCGACGCCCAGGTCGACGACGCCCGTTTCTCGCTCGTGTTGGCGCGAACGGCGGCTGCGTGCGGCGCGGTCTGCGTTTCGGCGCTCGGCGTCGTCGGCTTCCTGCACGAGGGCGACCGGGTCGCTGGTGTCCACGCGCAGGACCTCGAGTCCGGTGGTGAGCTCGACGTGCGTGCCAGCACGGTGATCAATGCCACCGGAGTGTGGACAACCGAGATGGAGCGACTCGCCGGTGTCGCCGATCCCATGATCGTGCGGCCGTCCAAGGGAGTCCATCTGGTCGTGGCGAAGGACCGCATCGACTCTGAGTGCGCCCTCATCCTGCGCACCGAAAAGAGCGTGCTCTTCGTCCTGCCCTGGGGGGACCGCTGGATCATCGGCACGACCGACACCGACTGGCACTACGGCCTCGACCATCCTGCGGCGACGCACGCCGACATCGAGTACCTCCTCGACCATGTCAACGAGTCGCTCCGCGCGCCGCTCGGGTTCGACGACGTCATCGCCGTCTTCGTGGGCCTGCGCCCTCTGCTCGGCGGCACGGCCGAGGAGACGGCGAAGCTCTCCCGCAACCATGCCGTGCGCCGCAGCGCTCCCGGGTTCGTGAGCGTCGCCGGCGGCAAGTACACGACCTACCGGCTCATGGCACGCGACGCCGTGGACCTGGCGGTTCGCGACCTCCGGTTCGTAGTCGACTCCAGCCGCACAGCCGATGTGCCGCTCCTCGGTGCCGTCGGCCTGTCGGGGGCCGAGCTCCGTCTGGGCAGCCATCCCGGCGCGGGCCACCTGACACCCGGTCAACTGCACCACCTGGTGGCGCGCTACGGCACGCTGGCCGCCGAAGTGCTCGACCTGATCGCGGCCGACCCTGGTTTGGCCGCCCCCCTCGTGGGCGCCGAGAGGTACGTGTCGGCAGAGGTATGTCATGCGGTGGCCTACGAGGGGGCGCTGCACGTCGACGACGTGCTGACGCGTCGCACTCACATCGCTTTCGAGGTGCCCGACCGGGGCCACTCGGCGGCGGACGGAGTGGCGAAGCTGATGGCACCGGTGCTCGGTTGGGACCAGGCCGTCCTCGATCGTGAGATCGCCCACTACCGGGCCCGGCTCGAAGCCGAGGCCGCCGCGCAGGCTTTGCTCACCGACGCCGCCTCCGACTCGGCCAGGGCCCAAGTGCGCGACCCGCGGCTGGAACACTTCGGCGGGCGAGGAGAGTAGAGACGCCGCCGCGCCATCAAACTCCCTTTGTCTGGATCAACGGCAGGTTGGAGCCGGCGGGCGAGGCCTTGCTCACCGTCACCGACCGCGGTTTTCAGGTCGGAGACGGGATCTTCGAGACGATCCGGGTGGTCGGGGGACGGGCCCTCGAGCTCCCGCTTCACGCCAGCCGGCTGCAGGCTTCCGCCGCCGTGCTCGAGATCCCGCTCCCCGACGGTCTCGAGCGATGCCTGGACAGCGCCATAGCGAAGGTGTGCAGGGCCAACCTGCTGGACGACCCCGGCACCCAGGTCGCGGTCCGGGCCACGGCGAGCCGCGGACCGGTGGACGGACGTGGCCTGCGCCCGCCCGAACAGGTGAGGCCGAACCTCGTGGTGCAGGCATGGCGGGTCGACCCACCTCCGCCGGAACTGCTCGAGAGGGGCCTGCGCCTGGTCATCTCAGGTGTGCGCCGTGACCCGCTCAGCCCGCTCGCCACGGTGAAGACGACGAGCCGGGCCGAGTTCGTCTACGCCCAGCTCGAAGCCGTCCACCGCGGTGCCGCCGACGCCCTGTTCCTCACCACCGACGGTCACCTGGCCGAGGCGACCTCGGCCAGTGTCTTCCTCGTCGTGAGAGCCGCCCTCGTGACGCCCTCGCTCGACTGCGGCATCCTCGTCAGCACCACGCGCGAGTGGGTCATCTCCTCGGGCGCGCCCATGCTCGGCGTCGCCGTCCGCGAGGACCACCTGGTCCCGGGCGAGCTCTTCACAGCCGACGAAGCCTTTCTCGCCAGCTCGGTGGCAGGGATACTCCCGGTCTCGAGCGTCGACGGCCGCCCTATCGGTGCCGGCAGGCCGGGGGATCTGAGCTTGCGCCTGCGGGCACTGCGTGAGGAAGCGGCATCCGGCGAGCACTAGTGGCGGTGCGCCCCGGCTCGTCCGGCACCGGTGCCCCGAAGCCGCGACCATGTAACGGCGAGGGTCCAGGCGAGACTGAACAGCATGTTCCGATCACGAGCAGTAAAGACATCCACGGCTGAGAACGACGCCCCCCGAAAGGTATCGCTGTCAGAGGACGAGTGGCGCAGCCGCTTGACCAAAGAGCAGTACGGCGTGCTGCGCAAGGCCGGGACCGAGCGCGCCTTCACCGGCAAGTACTTCGACTGCCACATCGACGGCACTTATCACTGCGCGGGCTGCGGTGCCGAATTGTTCTCCTCCGAGGCCAAGTTCGACTCGGGCTCGGGTTGGCCGAGCTTCACCGAGCCTGCCGTGGCTGCTGCGGTCGAGCTGCACCGCGACCGGTCCTTCGGGATGGAAAGGAACGAAGTGCTCTGCCGAGCCTGCGGATCGCACCTCGGGCACGTCTTCGACGACGGTCCGCTGCCGACCGGCCAGCGGTACTGCATCAACTCGTGCTCACTGGACCTCGAGGAGAAGAAACGATGACCTGGTTCAAGAACAAGTCGGAGATGGTGGCCCCCGAGCAGGCGTCGGCGGGCCGGGAGGCCGAGATGGTCGTGCCCGAGCGCCACCTCGTGCTCGGGACACCCCTCCGCCCACCGATGTCGGACGGCTTCGAACGCGCCATATTCGCCATGGGCTGTTTCTGGGGCGCCGAACGGAAGTTCTGGGGTGCGGACGGCGTGTATACGACCGCGGTCGGCTACAGCGGGGGCTACACACCTAACCCGACCTACGAAGAGGTCTGCTCGGGGCGTACCGGCCACGCCGAGGCGGTTCTCGTCGTGTTCGACTCCCAGAAGACCTCCTACGACAAGCTGCTCTCGATCTTCTGGGAGAACCACGACCCGACCCAGGGCATGCGTCAGGGGAACGACACCGGTACTCAGTACCGCTCCGCCATCTACACGACGACGGCCGCTCAGCAGGTGATGGCCGAGCGCTCGCGCGGCGAGTACCAACAGGCGCTCGAAGCGGAGGGGTACGGGCAGATCACCACCGAGATCAGGCCCGCTGGGCCCTTCTACTACGCCGAGGACTATCACCAGCAGTACCTCGAGCGGAACCCGAACGGCTACTGCGGACTCGGCGGGACCGGGGTCTCGTGCCCGGTCGGCTTGGACTTGGCGGAGGGCTGATCTCGAGAAATCCTGCGGAATTGTCGATCCCGTCATTGGGCGTCCGCGCCAGGTTCGCACGACGTTGACGAACCGTTACCGGAGTACTTCCAGCAGAGCCTGAACTGCATACCGCGCCTTGAGCGGCGTCGCGTGGAGCTGAATGGCAAGCGGCGCCTGGATGGTGACGGTGGTATTCGCCCGGTTGCGGCTGACGCGATAACTGTTCTTCTGCGCTCGGTGATTCGTACACTTCGTCCGGTGGTATGGCTGGCGGCGCTCCCGCTGATCATCTGGGTCTATCTGTTGTTGTTCCGGGGCGGGTTCTGGCGCACTGGGATTCGGCTGCCCATCGTCGCCGAGCCGCCGTCGTGGCCCTCGGTTGCGGTTGTCGTCCCGGCTCGCAACGAGGAGCTCGTGCTGGGCGACACCTTGCCGACCCTGCTTGTTCAGGACTATCCCGGACCTCTGCAGGTCGTCTTGGTCGACGACCGCTCGACAGACGAGACGGCTGCGGTGGCCCGGCGGTTGGGTGCACAACCCGGTGCGCGGGTGGTCCCGGTGGTGGTGGAGGGTGAGGAACCTCCTCCGGGCTGGTCCGGGAAGCTCTGGGCGCTTGCCCAGGGCGTCAGTGCCGTGTCATCGACCGGTTTGGATGAGGCGCCCCCTTTGGGTTCTCCTGCGGCCGACTTGCTCCTTCTGACCGATGCCGACATTGCCCACCCTCCCTCGTCGGTGCGCCATTTGGTCGCCTGGGCCGAGGCCGCCCGGCTGGACCAGGTTTCCCTCATGGCCCGCCTGCGGGTGCGCACCGGCTGGGAACGGCTCCTCATCCCTGCGTTCGTCTATTTCTTTGCGCAGCTCTATCCGTTTCGTTGGGTCAACCGCCCCGGTCACAAGACCGCTGCGGCCGCTGGTGGCTGTGTGCTGGTCCGCCGCCAGGCGCTGGTACGGGCCGGCGGGATCTCGGCGATCCACGGCGCGGTCATCGATGACGTGGCCCTGGCGAAAGCATTGAAGGGGACGGGCTCGGCCATCTGGATCGGTCTCGCCGACGACGTGCGCAGTGTTCGCCCGTACCCGGGGCTCGGCGATCTGTGGGACATGGTGGCCCGGAGCGCCTACACCCAGCTCGGCTTCTCGTTCGTCTTCTTGCTCGGGACCGTTGTCGGCCTCGCGGTCACATTCCTGGGGCCCATCGCCGCTGTGGTCGGTGGTCTCGTGGCCGGTTCGCTGGCGATCACACTGGTCGGGATCTTCTCCCTTCTGGCCATGGAGTTGACGTACCTTCCCACGGTCCGTTATCACCGCCTGGGTTCCTGGCGGGCCGCCGGACTGCCGGTGGCGGCCTGTCTGTACGGGGCCATGACGGTGACCTCGGCCTGGCGTCACTACCGAAAGGGTGTGGCGTGGAAGGGCCGTCACTACGGCGCGCTGACCGACTAACGCAAGTTGGACGTGCGAGCAGGCCGGGGACTGCGGCCGCGGCCGCGAACCGGGTGGCGTGTCCGGTGTCCCAGCGACGTCACTGCTGACGACACGCAGGCAGCTCGCTGGCTGCGGCGGTAATTGTTCGGGAGGCGACGACTCGACCCGTGGCCGGATTTGCATAGTGTCGTCCCATGGGCGCGGACATCGAAGAGATCCAGGACGGCGACACGCTCTGGCGTTTCGACAGGGACTTCTTGGAGTCGAGGTGGACTTGTCTCTGGGGTCGAGGCTGTTTGGGCATCGGCCCCGAGGCGGCGGAGCACCTCGGCCTCGGCTGCTGCTCGGTCGGCGCCGAGCTATGCGATGTAGATGAGGCCCGGATGACGGCAGCCCTGGCGGCGACGCTCGATCCGGCCCGCTTCGAGCGCCACGACGAGGCGCGCGAGAATGGCATTTTCAGTGACGGCGCCCGCAATCACACCCGCGTTATCGACGGCGCCTGCATCTTCCTCAACCGTCCAGGGTTCGCCGGTGGTGCGGGCTGCGCGCTGCACCTAGCGGCGATTGGCGCGGGCGAGCCACCGATGGATTGGAAGCCCTCGGTGTGCTGGCAGCTGCCGATCAGAGTGGACTGGGAGCCCGCGACTGATGAGAGCGAGGTGGCGACCGTGCGGCCTTGGACGCGGCGTGACTGGGGCCCAGATGGAGAAGAGATGGCCTGGTGCTGCACCGAGGGTTCGTTGGCCTACGTGGCCGATCGTCCTGTGATCGACTCGCTTGGCGCGGAACTGGAGGCGATCGTCGGCACCGAGGTCTACGTCGAGCTGCGCCGGCGTGTGATCGGGTAGTAGGCGTCTGACGAGGGCAATCGACCTTCAGTCCTCGCTGCGGCCCTTTGCAGCATCGTCGCAGCCCACAGCCGAACCGGTTGCTTCGAGTCCGCGCTCGTTTGGCAACGCGCCAGCGCCAGCCGCGTGATCTTCTTGTCCGGGCACGAGGCTGTGGGTTTGCGAAGACGGCTGTCTGGCGCGTGTTCGGGCGTGAGGTCCCGGCTTCAACCACCGGCCGGACTCAGCGGCCTCCCGAAACGCGGATGACTGCGGCACCGTTAACGGCGTCCCGGGCCAGGTCCTCCAGCGCGACGGCGGCCTTCTCGAACGGGTATTCCGTCGTCGTGGGCCGGATCGGTATCTCGGCGGCGAGCGCCAGGAACTCCTCGCCGTCGCGCCTGGTGTTCGCCGTCACACTGACGAGCTCGCGCTCTTGGAAGAGGTGGTTGTCGTAGTTGAGCGTCGGGATGTCCGAGAGGTGGATGCCGGCGATCGCGAGCCGACCGCCACGGTCCAGAGCCGCCATCGCGGGGAGCACGAGCGTCCCGACCGGGGCGAACAGGATCGCCGCGTCGAGCGGCTCCGGTGGGGCATCGTCGGTTCCCTGCGCCGAGGCGCACCCGAGCGAGAGGGCAAGCTCCCGGGCATCTTCAGCCCTGGTCATGACGTGCACCGTGGCGCCCTCATGGAGGGCAACCTGGGCTGTCAGGTGGGCGGAGCCCCCGAAGCCGTAGATGCCGAGGCGACCGCCAGGTCTGAGGCCTGACCGCCTGAGTGCGCGGTAGCCGATGATGCCGGCGCAGAGCAGCGGGGCTGCCTGGGAGTCGGGGAACACGTCGGGGACCTTGTAGGCGTACCGCTCGTCCACGGCCGCGAACTCGCCGTAGCCGCCGTCGGCGTCCCAACCCGTGAACCCTGGCGCAATGCAGAGGTTCTCGTCTCCTCGCCGGCAGAACCGGCACACGCCGCACGTGGCGCGCAGCCAGGCGATCCCGACGCGCTCGCCCTCGGCGAAGCGCCTGGCGCCCGTGCCCTGTGCGACCACGTGACCGACCACCTCGTGGCCTGGGACGACACCCGGGCGGCGAGGGGCGAGGTCGCCCTCCACGAGGTGGAGGTCGGTGCGGCAGACCCCGCAGACGTGCACCTGCACGAGGATTTCGTTGGGTGCTGGCTCCGGGACCGCGCGCTCGACGAGGCGCAAGGAGTGTTCGGCGGCTGGCGCCGGGTGCTGCAGGGCCCAGGCCCTCACGCCGCGGCCGATCCCTTCTTCGACACGGCCGATCCGCTCGCGGGTTCGAGAGCCGAGGCGACGAGCTCGGCGACATCGGTCACGAGATGCACGTTAAGGCCTTCGAGGACGTTCGCGGGAACATCGTCGAGGTCAGGCCCGTTGCGGGCCGGGAGGAAGATCTCGGTCAGGCCGGCTCGGTGAGCCGCCAGCAGCTTCTGCTTCACGCCGCCGATCGGGAGCACCCGACCGTTCAAGGTGACCTCCCCGGTCATGCCCACCTCGGAGCGCACCGGTCGTCCGGAAGCGAGAGAGGCCAGGGCGGCGACCATCGTGACGCCGGCGGAGGGCCCGTCCTTGGGCACTGCGCCCGCCGGGACGTGCAAGTGGATCGCGCCGTTGGCGAGGCGCTCGGTGTCGATGCCGAGCGCGTCCGAGTGCGAGCGCAGATACGACAGGGCGATCTGGGCAGACTCCTTCATGACATCGCCGAGCTGGCCCGTGAGCACCAGACGCGGCTCGCCCTCCATGACGGTCGCCTCGATGAACAGCACGTCGCCGCCGGCGCCGGTGACGGCCAGGCCCGTTGCCACACCCGGGACGGCGGTGCGTTCGGCCGACTCCGGCGTGAAGCGCGGCCGGCCCAGGTATCCGTTCAGGTCCTTCGTCCCGACCTCGACAGGGGTGTTTTCGGACTCGCCGGCGAGACGCGTCGTCACTTTGCGGAGGACCTTCGCAATCGCGCGCTCGAGCTGGCGGACGCCTGCCTCGTGGGTGTACTCGGTGGCGATCACCCGCAGGGCCTCCTCGTCGATGGCGACCTCTTCGCGAGCGAGCCCGGCGAGGTCGATCTGGCGTGGCACGAGGTGGTTGCGAGCGATGGCGACCTTCTCATCCTCTGTGTAGCCGTCGAGGCGGACGAGCTCCATCCGGTCGAGCAGCGGCGCCGGGATCGTCTCGGCGACGTTGGCGGTGGCGAGGAAGAGCACGTCCGACAAGTCGAGCTCGATCTCGAGGTAATGGTCCCTGAAGGTGTGGTTCTGCGCCGGGTCGAGCACCTCCAGCAAGGCCGAGGTGGGGTCGCCGCGGTAGTCGCTGCCGAGCTTGTCGATCTCGTCCAACAGCACGACCGGGTTCATTGACCCGGCCTCGCGCATCGCCCGCACGATGCGCCCCGGAAGGGCGCCGACGTAGGTGCGGCGGTGGCCGCGGATCTCGGCCTCGTCACGCACCCCACCGAGCGACACCCGGACGAACTTGCGCCCCAAGGCCCTGGCCACGGACTCGCCGAGCGATGTCTTGCCGACCCCGGGAGGCCCGACGAGCGCGAGCACGGCCCCGGACCCGCGGCCGCCCACGACTGCAAGGCCACGAGCCTGGCGGCGGCTGCGGACGGCGAGGTACTCGACCATCCTGTCCTTCACGTCCTCGAGGCCCTCGTGGTCGGCGTCCAGCACCTCGCGGGCGGCCTTGACATCGTTGTTGTCATCGGTGCGGACGTTCCACGGCAGTTCGAGCACCGTGTCCAGCCAGGTGCGGATCCAGCCCGCTTCAGGGCTCTGGTCGCTGGCCCGTTCGAGCCGGCCGACCTCGCGCAGAGCCGCTTCGAGGACCTTCTCGGGAAGCTCGGCGGTCTCCACGCGGGTGCGGTAGTCGTCGGCGCCGTCGGGCTCGCCCTCCCCGAGCTCCTTTCGGATCGCGGCAAGCTGCTGGCGCAGCAGGAACTCGCGCTGGCTCTTCTCCATGCCCTCGTGCACGTCGCTGCGGATGCGCTCGGCGACATCCAGCTCGGCGAGATGCTCGCGTCCCCACTCGATCAGCTTGGCCAGGCGCTGCTCGACGTCCACGGTCTCGAGCAGCCATAGCTTCTGCTCCAGGGACAGATAAGGGGCGTAGCCGGCCATGTCGGCCAGCTCGTCGGGCTCGGAGATGCGTTGCACGGAGTCGATGACCTGCCAGGCGCCCCGTTGCTGAAGGATCGAGACGACGACGTTCTTGTACTCACGCGCCAGTTCGCTCACGATCTCGCCACCGGTGACCTGCTCGAGGATCTCGGCCTCGACCCAGAGCGCCGATCCCGGCCCGGTGACACCGGAGCCGACGCGCGCCCGAGAGACAGCCCGCAGCACTGCGGCCGGCTCGCCGCCGGGCAGCTTGCCGAGCTGCTCGATCGTTGCCACAACGCCGACGTGGGCGTACTTGCCGTCGAGCCGCGGCACGACGAGGACCTGGTTCTCACCCCCGGCGTTGGCTGCGTCCACTGCCGCCTGCCGCTCGGCATCGTCGAGGGTGACAGGCACGACCATGCGCGGCAGCACTACCACATCGGCGAGCGGGAGAACCGGGAGCTGTTGAGTCTTTGACACCAGTCCATCTTCCTCTCAGTGTTGAGTCATAAACACTCAACCGTCTTGAGCCTCTTGATGTTCCCAAGCCTAGTGAGCAGCTCAGGGGCATCGAGCCACTAACATGAGAACCGTGCAAGATCCGGCGGAGAAGGCCGAGCATTTCATCGTCGTGGGCGTCGACGGCTCCGAGCCGTCGCTCAAGGCCCTCGGATGGGCCGCCCAGCAGGCTCGCATGACGGGAGCGAAACTTCAGGTTGTCACCACCTGGGAGGTCTCGACCGGTACGGGATGGGTCCCGACCTTCCCGGTCGGCTACGACCCGGAAGTACTGGCGCGACAGACGCTCGACGAAGCGGTCAACGAGGCGCTCGGTTCCGATCCTGACATCGCCGTGGAGCGCGTCGTCAAAGAGGGCCACGCGGCCCCAGTCCTGCTCGCTGCGGCCAGGGATGCGGATCTGCTCGTCGTGGGGAGCCACGGTCACGGCGCCTTCGCGGGCATGCTGCTCGGGTCGGTCTCCGAGCATCTCATGCGTCACGCACCTTGCGCCGTAGTGGTCGTCCACTGCGACAAGCACTCACGCCACTAGAGCCCGCCCCGGTCGCCGGCTTCGATTCGGCCTTGTCAGCCGCGCGCTGCGCGAGACTTCCGGCCTGTGGAGGCGAGCGACCGCTTACCGGAGGCTGACGCCGAGCCGACTACCGCCTTCGCGGCGCTGCTCGACCGCGCGACCGTCACAACCCCTGACGGCCGGCGCCTGCTCGGGCCGGTGTCGCTCGCGATCCGTACGGGCGAGCACTGGGCCGTGCTGGGCGCGAACGGGGCAGGAAAGACCACGCTGCTGCGCTTGCTCGGTGCGGAACGCCATCCCTCCTCGGGCACGGCGATCGTGCTCGGAGCCCGTCTCGGTGCGAGCGACCTGCGCCAGCTCCGCTCGCGCATCGGCGTCGTGAGCCACGCGGTTGCCGACCGGCTCCCTCCGGGTGCGGCCGCGCTGGGAATTGTGTTGACAGGCGGGCGCGGTGTGCTCGCGCCGTGGTGGGCATCGAGCGACGAGGCCGCTCTCGTGCGGGGGCGCCGGATCCTGAAGGCGCTCGGATGCGAAGGTCTCGCAGGGCGCCCGTTCGGCTCTTGTTCACAGGGCGAGCGCCAGCGCATCCTGCTCGCCCGATCGTTGTTCGTCGAACATCCCCTGTTGCTCTTGGACGAGCCTTGTGCGGGAGTGGACCTTCCCGGGCGCGAGGCCCTCGTCCTCGCGCTGACGGCACTGGCACGTTCCTCGGACGCCCCGACCACAGTGCACGTGAGCCACCTCTTGGAGGAGCTGCCGGCCGCGACGTCCCACGCGTTGCTGTTGCGGGAGGGGGAGGTGGTGGCGATGGGCCCGATAGAGGACGTGCTCACGGAGCGCTCGTTGGAGCACTGCTTCGGACTGGCGGTCACCTTGACCCGGGAGGAGGGTCGCTGGACGGCACGCGCCTCTCCCTCTTGGTGATGGTCATTGCAGACTGACAAGTAATCATGTAATCTCACCGTATGACATTTCACGAACATCCACATGACCCTCGCCAACGCGGGGGAAGACGCGGTCCCGGGCCTCGTTGGGCGCGGGGCCGCTGGAGCTCGGGATCCGAGGAGCGCACTTCGTCCGAGCAACGGGCGGAGATCAGGGCCTGGTTCACGGGCCGGCTTCCCGGCGACTTCTTCGTCGCAGCGCCCGAGGTGACCGTCGACAACGACGAGATCCTCGTCGTTGGCGCCCTCGATGCCGTCGAACTGGCCGAAGGCGCCACCGCCGGCGAGGCCGCGACAGCCGAGGAGGCGCGGATCGAGCGATTCCGTGAGGACACGAGGGACCACCGCGTCCGCATCGCCGAGGAGGCACAGGGCCGCTTCGGACGCGTCGTCTCCTGGGGCGCCACCACGGGGGGCACCACCCGCCTGTTCACGACGGCCAATGTGCCGGTGATGACCCGGCTGCGCATGTCACAGCGACAGGTCCTCGACACCCTCATCGACGCCGGGATCGCGCGCAGCCGCAGCGAGGCGCTCGCCTGGTGCGTCGAGCTGGTCGGGAGGAACGAAGCGGCATGGATCGAAGAGCTCCGCTCGGCCTTCTCGCGCGTGGAAGAGGTGAGGGCCCAGGGCCCGAATTCAAGCCGCACAGAGGACTCGTAGGCACAGAACGACCGGGGCGCACCCGGCCTCGGGCGCCGTGACACGCCGGTCCGCGCGCCCCGTGACCCTGGCGCGCGGCGCATTGATCGTGTAGGAAACAAACCTCATGGTCTGGGTTGGATTTGCGATCGGCGTGCTCGTCGTGGTGTTCGCCACGATGAGCCTGGTCACTACCTTTGTGTTGCCCCGCGGGGGCTCGAGGTTCCAGCTCCTGCCGATGCTGGTCGGCCGGGTGGTGCGGCGTGGCTTCCTGCTCGCGGCACGCCCGGTCCGCAGCTTTGCCCGCAAGGACGGCCTTCTTGCCGCAGTGGGCCCGGTGTCGCTGATCGCGCAGCTCGCGGCCTTCCTCGGGTTGTACATCCTCGGCTACGGCCTCATGCAGTGGCCCTGGACAAAGTCGTTCCCTGACGGCATCAAAGAGGCGAGCGCCTCGTTGTTCTCCGTTGGCCTCGTGCACGCGAGCGCCACCGGCAACGACGCCGTCGTTGTACTCGCCGGCGCCACCGGGGCGATAGCCGTGGCACTCCAGATCGGGTACCTGCCGGCCATCTACCAGGCTTTCAACCGTCGCGAGTCGCTCGTGACCTTGATGGAGAGCCGGGCCGGGGTGCCGGCGTGGGGCCCGGAGGTCCTCATGCGCCACCAGCTCGTCCGGATCACAGACGCGCTGCCCAGGCTCTACGGCGACTGGGAGCTGTGGGCGGCCGATCTCGCGGAGAGCCACATCTCCTATCCCGTGCTGTTGTGGTTCCGCTCTCCCGAGCCCGGCTTCTCGTGGATCATCTCGCTGCTCGCAGTGCTGGACGCGGCCGCGATGCACCTGTCGTTGAACCCGAGCAACGCGCCTTCCGAGGCGCGCATGTGCCTGCGGATGGGCTTCACGGCACTGCGCCGCATCGCCCAGACCCTGCACTGGGATTTCGAAGCCGACCCGGCGCCAACGGGCGAGCTCCAGCTCACCTACGAGGACTTCGTCTACGCGGTGAACCTCGTGAAAGAGACCGGATTCCCGACCGAGCGCGCCAGCGACGAGGCGTGGCGGCATTTCCGGGGCTGGCGCGTGAACTACGAGTCCCTGGCGTACCGCCTGGCGGACTATGTCGTCGCGCCCCGCGCCCCGTGGTCGGGCGAACGGCGCCACCTCCCTCTCGAGTTGATGCCGCCCAAACGGCCCCCGCACCGTTCGCCCGACGGCAAGATCTTCTACGACCAGCGGTACCGCCCCGATTGAGCGCGGGCCGTTCCCGGCCCTCCCAAAAGGCCGAAGCCGGTCGGTCCCTCACCGTACACTTGGCCCCGAACTCGAGGAGGCACATCACCTATGGCGACCGTGGAGCTCGACGCCGAATTCCTGGCCCTTCCGCTTGAGGCAATTCGCAGTGCCGTCCTCGAACGGGCCCGCGCGCTCGGATGCGAGCACGCCGAGGCACGCATCGAGAGGATCCGCTCTCAGGTCGTGAGCCTGCGCGACGGCCGGCTCGAGACCTCCGCCGACAACGTCGAGCTCGGTCTCGGGCTCCGGGTCGTCCACGACGGCTCGTTCGGGTTCGCGGCGACCATCGAGATCGACGTGGACGCCGCGGCGGCGCTCGCCGACGAGGCGGTCGCGACGGCGCGGGCCACGGCTCCCGCGGTCGCCGAGCGGGTCGAGCTCGCCGATGAGCCGTCGCACGGCGAGTCGGTGTGGAGCGCCGCCTACGACCTGGACCCGTCCGGGGTTCCCATGGCGGAGAAGGTGGCCCTGCTCGAGGACTGGAGCGGGCGGTTGCTGCGCTCGGCGGGCGTGGACCACGTCACGGCCTCCCTGCTCGCCGTAGTCGAGGACAAGCACTATGCGAATCTCTCCGGCACGGTCACGACTCAGCGCCGCGTCCGCGTGCACCCGGAGGTGGAGGCGACCGCGGTCGACGCCGAGGCGGGAGGCTTCGAGACCATGCGCAGCGTCGCCCCGCCGGCGGGACGGGGCTGGGAGTACCTGCTCGGCCAGGGCTTCGACTGGGACGACGAGCTCGCGCGGATACCCGATTACCTCGCCGAAAAGCTCCATGCCCCCTCTGTCACGCCGGGTGCCTACGACCTCGTCATCGATCCCACGAACCTCTGGCTGACGATCCACGAGTCGATCGGGCATGCCACCGAGCTCGACCGGGCGATGGGCTACGAGGCGGCTTACGCGGGGACGTCGTTCGCCACCTTCGACAAGCTCGGCACCCTCGCTTACGGTTCGGAGGTCATGAACGTGACCGGCGACCGCACCGTCGAACATGGCCTGGCGACCGTCGCCTACGACGACGAGGGCGTCGAGGCACAAAGCTTCGACATCATCCGCGACGGCGTGCTCGTGGGTTACCAGCTCGACCGCCGCATAGCGCGGTTGATGGGCCTCGGCCGGTCCAACGGCTGCGCTTTCGCCGACTCGCCCGGCCACACCCCCATCCAGCGCATGGCGAACATCTCCCTGCGCCCTGCAGCGGGGAGCGGCCCTACGACCGAGGAGCTCATCTCGTCGGTCCAAGACGGCTTCTACGTCGTCGGGGACAAGAGCTGGTCGATCGACATGCAGCGCTACAACTTCCAGTTCACAGGTCAGCGTTTCTTCAGGATCGAGAAGGGCAAGCTGGCCGGCCAGGTGAAGGATCTGGCCTATCAGTCCCGCACGACCGAGTTCTGGGGGGCGATGCAGGCCGTCGGTGGTGAGTCCACCTACCGCCTCGGAGGCGCCTTCAACTGCGGGAAAGGCCAGCCCGGCCAGGTGGCGCCGGTGAGCCACGGTTGCCCGTCAGCCCTGTTCCGGGGGATCAACGTGCTGAACACTCGTGCGGAGTCGGGGCGATGAGCGCCGGGACGGGTCGTCTCACCGCGGCGGACCGCGTCGTCGACCAGGTCCTCGAGGCCTCCCGGTCGGATGGCTGCGTGGTGATCGTGGAGGAGCTCAGCCAGGCTGAGGTCCGCTTCGCCAACAACACGGTCACGACCAACGGCACGCGCCGCGACCGGGGCGTAAGCGTGATCGCCTTCCGTGAGACCGAAGGCGGAACAGCGGTCGGGACGGCGAGCAGCAGTGGCGCCACCGATGTGATCGATCTTGTCCGCCGGGCCGAGGCGAACGCGGCGACGGCCCAGGCCGCCGAGGACGCCGCGCCGCTCGTCACCCGAGGGCACCCAGCGGCGGACGACTTCGCTGACCCACCGGTCATGACGAGCCTGGCGGGGCTCGGGACCGTGCTCACGGGCCTCGGCGACGCCTTCAGGAGGGCCAGTGCAGCCGGGACGAGGTTGGCGGGCTACGCCGAGCACCAGGTCTCGACCTTCTACCTCGGTTCCTCGACGGGCCTGCGGCTGCGGTACGTGGAGCCGACGGGCAAGCTCGAGGCTGTCGCGCGTGCAGACGGGGGAGCGCGGTCCGCCTGGGCGGCAACCGGGGCCGATGACCTCGCCACGGTGCACGTCGAGGAGCTCAAAGAGCGACTTGACCGCCGCCTTTCCTGGGGCGAGCGCAAGCTCGACCTCGCGGCCGGTCGCTACGAGGTCGTGCTCCCGCCCGACGCGGTCGCCGACCTCGTCGTGCCCCTCGGGGACGCGACCTCGGGCCGGGAAGCAGAAGAGGGTCGCAGCGTCTTCTCGGCGCCCGGCGGAGGCACGAGGGTGGGGGAGTCGCTCTCGTCGCAGCAGTTCTCGCTGCGCAGCGATCCGTTTGCCGCGGGCCTCGAGTGCACACCGTTCCTCGTCACGGGCGCTTCCGGCCAGGATGTGTCCGTCTTCGACAACGGCCTGCCGCTCGAGCGCACCGATTGGATCAGCGACGGCTGTCTCGCACGCCTGCAGTACCACCGCGCCGGCGCGGCGCGATCCGGCGTCGAGGCGGCTGCGCCCGCGCACAACCTCATCCTCGAAGTGCCCGGGGCGACGCGCTCCCTCGAGGAGCTCATCGAGCGCACCGAGCGGGGGCTGCTGCTCACGTGCCTTTGGTACATCCGCGACGTGGACCCGGAGACGCTGCTTCTGACGGGCCTCACGCGAGACGGCGTCTATCTGGTGGAGCACGGCGAGATCGTCGGCTCTGTCAACAATTTCCGCTTCAACGAGAGCCCGGTCGACCTGCTGTCGAAGACCATCGAGGCGGGGCGCACGGAACGGGCGCTCTCGCGGGAATGGAACGAGTGGCTGAACAGGACCGCGATGCCGGCGTTGCGCGTCGCCGAGTTCAACATGAGCTCGGTGAGCCCCGCGACCTGACGGTCACCCCCGGCCCAGCTCGGCAGCCAATTCGCCGAGCAGCGCCTCGCACCCGGCCTGCACGAGATCGAGGCACGACTCGAAGTCCGCCTCGTCGCCGTACCAGGGGTCGGGGATCTCGAGCGGGCCGGCCTCAGCGGCCCTGCCTGTGGGGTAGCTCAGGAGGAGCCGTACCGGTGCGTGGGGCCCGGTCTTCGGGACACGGTTCTCGAGCCACCTCACATGGCTCTTTTCCATCGCGACGACGAGGTCGCGCTCGTTGAGCCAGGCAGGTTGGAACTGGCGCCCACGGTGACTGACGGGCCTGTAGCCGCGTCGCTCGAGCGCCCTGCGGGCCCGGCGGTCGATGTCGAAGCCGACGTCGGCCGCGGTGCCGGCACTGTCGAGCGTCAAGGCGTCGGCGAGCCCGGCCGCCGAGGCCTCGTGGCGGAGGACGACCTCGGCCATGGGCGAGCGGCATATGTTGCCCGAGCAAACGAAGCAGATCCGGAAATTCACGGCGCCATCGTCGCATCCCGGCGCCCTGCGGCGGTAACCGGGTCCACCCGTGCGCCGGCTGTTCGGACCTTATTGGCGACCTAGGCTTTGCCGGTGGCCGGCTCCGAGCAACCCGACTGGCTCTCCCGGGACGTCCTCGAGCTCGTCCCGGCCGGTCCGGTCGAAGGCACGCTCGACGCGCCCTCGTCGAAGAGCTTGACCAATCGCCTGCTCGTGATCTCCGCCCTGGCAGAGGGCAAGTCCGTTCTGAGCCGCGTGCTCGAGAGCGACGACACCGCGGCGATGACAGCGGGGCTTCGTGCGCTGGGTGCCCGCATCGTGGAGGTCGGCGGCGACACGGAGGTGACCGGGACTGCGGGCAGGCCTGTGGCGGGGGGGACGGAGGTGAACGCGCGGCTCTCGGGGACGACGCTCCGTTTCCTGGCGGCGGTGGCACTGCTCGCGAAAGGAACGGTGGTGCTCGATGGCCATGAGCCCCTCCGCCGCCGTCCCATCGCTCCGCTCCTGGAGGCGCTGCGTGCGGCGGGCGCGGAGGTCCGAAGCGCCGGGGGCAGGCCGCCGCTCGAGATCTCGAGCCACGGCCTTGCCGGTGGCCGGCTCAGGGTCGATGCCTCGGCCAGCTCGCAGTTCGCCACGGCGCTGCTCCTCGTCGGGCCCTATGCCGACGATGACCTCATCGTCGAGGTGGCGGGTCTCCGCGACCCCGGCTATGTGCGCCTGACGACCATGGCGATGGCTCGTTGGGGGGCATCGGTCCTCGAGGAGGTGCCAGGGCAGTACAGGGTGAGCGCGGGGACCGGATACGTCCCGAGGAGCGAGTCCGTCGAGCACGACGCCAGCGCCGCGGCACACCTGTACGCCCTCGCAGCCGCGACGGGCGGGTCGATCACGGTTGGCAACGCCTTCGAGACAGCGCAGCCTGACGGGGGCCTCGTGGAAGTTCTCGCCACCATGGGCGCCAGCGTCTCGCGCGGTCCCGGTGGCACCAGGATCGAACGCCGAGGCGAGCTCACGGGCGTCGAGGTTGACCTCGCGGCGATGCCGGATCAGGTTCCCGCCGTGGCCGCGCTCGGAGCACTCGCAAGAGGAGACACGGTGATCTCCGGTGTCGAGATCGCACGTGGCCACGAGAGCGATCGCATCGCAGCGGTCGCGAACGAGCTGAGGCGCCTTGGCGCTAATGTCGAGGAAGCACCGGACGGCCTGGTCGTGCACGGGGGCGCGCCCTTGCACGGTGGCAGGATCGATACCCACAAAGACCATCGCATCGCTATGGCCTTCGCCGCCATCGGGGCCGTCGTGCCGGGTGTCGAGCTCTCCGACCCGGGCTGTGTTGCCAAGACGTACCCGGGCTTCTTCGGCGACATGGTCCGGCTCGGCGTCGGGATCCGCTGAAAGGAGCGCCCGGGGAGGCGGCCGGGATCACAAGGCGGATATGTGCTGCGCGACGACGTCCTCCAACAGCTCGAGGACCTCTGATCGCGCCCTATCGGGTCCGAACCGTTCGACGAGGCTGACGAGCTCGAAGCCGGCTGTGCCGGGCTCTCCGGGCGCGACGGCGCCTGCGGCGGCGTCGCCGACGATGCACAGGATCGGGACCCGCCCGCCGATATGAGCTGTCACGCCCCCGACGACCTTGCCCGCGAAGGACTGTCGGTCGAGGTAACCCTCCCCGGTCATGACGAGGTCCGCGTCGGCAAGGTGACCGTCCAGGCCGACGAAGTCGGCGACGAGCTCGAAACCCGAGACGATCCGGGCCCCGAGGGCGGCGAGCCCCCCGGCGAGGCCGCCGGCTGCGCCTGCTCCGGGGAGCGTCGTGACGTCCAGGCCGAAATCTGCCAGGTAGCTGTCGGCGAGCCGCTCGAGTCGGGCGGAGAGAGCCTCGACCTGTTCGGGGGTGGCGCCCTTCTGGGGGGCGAAGATCCTTGCTGCCTCCAAGAATGGGGTCGTCACGTCGCACGCGGCGACGAGCTCGACACCTCGGAGGGCTTGTGGCGGGCCGATGACCTGCAGCGCCCCCGCACCCCCGTCGGTCGTCGCGGAGCCGCCACAGCCGACGATGACCCGCGTCGCACCGAGCGAAATGGCCCTTAGGATCAGCTGGCCGGTTCCAACCGTGGAGGCCTTCACCGGGTCGTTTCCGATCTCTCCGCCCGCGATCAGAAGCCCCGAAGCCTGCGCCATCTCGATCACCGCGGTCGTGCCCACATGTCGGGCCGTACCGGGGACGAGCTTCCATTCCGCCGTCACCGGCGTGCCGAGCGGTCCGGTCACCTCGTCGTGGCGACACTCCCCCGAAAAGGCCGACAACAGCCCGTCGCCCCCGTCCGCGAGAGGTACCTCCGAGGCCGACCAGCCGGCGCGGCGCGCCCCGCGCGCAGCCGCGGCCGCCGCCTGCGCAGCGTCAGCGGTGCCGCGGAACTTGTCGGGGGCGGCGACGAGATGGCCCGCCGGGCGAGAGATCCCCGGCACCTAGGAGCCAGATCGGTCCTGCAGGTGAACGGCCACCTCATCGACGAACCGGTCCATGTTCTCCCGCTTCTGGCCGGCGTCCCGGCCGAGGGAATGGTCCGGGACGACGAATTCGTCGACACCGACCTCGCCGTAGCGGGCCATGACCTCTGTAACCTCCGACGCAGTGCCGATGATGCGGGGAAGCCCTGAATTTGCGGACCGCCAGGCCTCGAGCTGAGCCGCGTCGTCGCTCATGAGGACGACCGCCTGGGCTGAGCGCCTGATCGAGGCCGGGTCACGCCCGATCTCGAGGCAGTGGCGTTCGAGAACCTCGGCCTTGTGTGCCATGAGGTCTGGCAGCCCCCAGCAGTTCCATTCGTCCGCGTAGCGGGCGGCGATTCGCATGGTCACCTTTTCGCCGCCGCCCCCGATGAGCAGCGGGAGCGGTCGCTGGACGGGCTTCGGCTCGCACGGGGCGTCGACGAGACGGTAATAGCGCCCCTCGAAGTTGCTGCGGTCCTCGCTGTGCAGGAGGCGGATGACCTGGCAGGCTTCGTCCAGGCGCGCCAGTCGTTCGCCGGTGGCGGGAAGCTCGATGCCGTAGGCCTCGTGCTCGTTCACCTGCCATCCAGCGCCCAGGCCCAGCACCAGGCGACCTCCGCAGAGGTGGTCGACGGTGGCCGCCATCTTCGCGAGCACAGCGGGGTGCCGGTAGGTGTTGCCCGTGACCAGCACGCCTACACGCACTCGATCGACGCGGGCCGCGACGGCCGCGATTGTCGTCCAGGCCTCGAGGCGGGGCATGGAGCTGCGCACACCGTTGGGCATGAAGTGGTCGGCGACCCAGATCCCGTCCCAGCCGGTGCGTCCCGCGTGCTCCGCCGAACCCAGAAGCTCGTCCGAGGGTCGCTCTGTTCCCATCCAGATGCTGAACCGCATGCGCACGACCTCCCGGTCCGAGCATAGGACCGCCCAGTTTGTCGGCGCCGGAGCGCAAGAGGGCCGGGCATCGCTTGAGCGAGGCCCGGCCCTCTCTGGGAATGTGTCAGCGATTGTGCAACAGGACAGGGCGCAACGCCGCCAGAACTTTGGAAGTCATTGCGGAGATCTGCTGTCACTCACCTGACGATGACCCGGTGGCGAAAAGCGCCCGGGAGTTCTAGAGACCGAGGTCCGCGCTGCAGGCCGGCCACTGCCCCCAACCTGCCTCGGCTTGGAGCCTCTCGGCGGCCTGGTCCTGCACGGCTGGTGGCGCGTCGCTGGGGAGGCCCGAGTAACCGAGCCCCCACCAGGTCTCCAGCGCGAACTGGTAAGCGCCGTAATAACCGTTTCCTGTGTCCTCGGTGTAGTTGTCACCGGATTCGCAAAGCCTCAGCTCCAGCCAAACACCGCCTGGATCAGATGTTGGCGGAGCCGCTGCCACAGGGCGCTTCGCAGGGGGGGTCCTTCTGGTGAGTCTTGTCGTCCTCGCCGCCAATGCTTGCCGTGCTGCTTGGGCTGTTCGCCTCGCCTGTGCAGCTTGTGCCGCCTGTTCGGCCTGTGCAGCTTGTGCCGCCTGTTCGGCTTGTGCAGCTTGTACCGCTTGTGCCGCCTGTGCTGCTTGTGCAGCTTGTGCCGCCTGTTCGGCTTGTGCCGCCTGTTCGGCTTGTGCTGCCTGTGCCGCCTGTGCTGCTTGAGCCGCCGCCTTGGCGCCTGCGGCGACACGAGCGTTTGCCGCCTGCACTGCACGCCATCTCGAGGGGAGAAGGGTTCCTGCTGGGCGTCCGCCGTCGTGAATGGCTACACGATCGACGGCAAGGCCCTGCCAGAACGGCGAGTACTTCTCTCGCGCGCGCAGGGCCGTGAGCTGCGCCGCAGCATACGCGCGCTCGCGTACTGCCGCCGCCAGCCATCTGAGATTGGCGGTGGGCACAACCGTCGAGGCACTTTCGCCTTTAGCCAGGTGGGAAGTGGCGCGAACAGGTATTGCGTTGATACTGCTGGCACCAGCGGTGCCGATGAATATGGATGCAGCAACAAAAGTGAACGCGATGAGCGCGATCAGGGGGTGCTTGCGCATCTTGCTCCTCCTTGGAGTGTCGAAAACCCGGTGGGTTCCAGGTGGATGCGTTGATGCGGGCAGGCCGTCTATTGCATGCGACTCGCGATACGGTGCCGGAAGGGCTGGCCGGATCTGGACGTTGGGACGTCCGAACGAGGTGCAGACGGGTCTCGCCCTGTCTTCTTTGTTGTCGCGACTCCTTTTCGCTCCTTCAGGAGCACAGGCCGGGACGAGCAACGCCGCTTGCGCGGTTCGGCTCGCAGGCGCCGAATTATCCAGTAATGCCTGCGGGGAGGCAACAGCCTTAGCCCCGACCCGGCAGGACAGCTCCGGGCGTTTCGGCACCGCTCGTCGTTGACAGTTGGTGTGGCGGAAACCCTACGAGACGAGTCGCGTCCGCGCAAGTGGCTGAGGCTATCGAGATGACATCTATCGTCAATTGAGATGACGGGAGTGCTCCTCCGAGGTGGCTTCGACAGTGGTCGCCAAGTCGTAACAATCGCGATTCAAGCATTTGCAATGTGCTCGCAAGGTGAACAACAGGTATCGCGAGTCGCTTTTCACCTGGGCGATCTCGGCTCTTGGCAGCAGCGTGCCAGTGGAAGGCGTCCGCTCGGCTGTTGTCGCGAAGTCATTTGGTAACTGGAACTAGCGATGTTCGAACGCCCCGGACCGCCCCATCCGGCATCTCACTTCGATGCCGCGCGGGCCATCTCCAGGCGCAGGGTTGCGGAGGCCATCGCGGCCGCCACGATGTCACCTATCTCCGGCCGCCTGTCCTCGGTGACACTGGCTAGCGGCGTCACCACGGCCCATCCGAGCTGGGTCAAGGCTTCGTCCGACTCGTCCCCGTTGGGCTGCGAGGCGCCGAGGTCGAAGCGAACCTTCGGGCCACCATCCACCGCTTGTGCAGCGAGGATCAGCCCCGAGGTCGCGAGGCCTGCGCGACGAACACCCAGGATCTCCTCGAGGGGAAGGTTGGGTACGTTCAAGTTGAGTACCGTGCGGGCAGGAGCTCGTTCCATGTGTGAAGCGAGGGCCACCGCGAGCGCAGCCGCGCTCTCGAAGTGCGTGCGGGCGCTGTCGTGGCGCTCATCAAGGGTCCGTGCCGACACGGCCTGGATGCTCGTGGCGAGCCCCTTGCGACCGAAATGGACAGACGTGAGCGCGGCTCCCACAGTGCCCGAGTGCAGAACCGCCCGCCCCACGTTGCGACCAGGGTTGATGCCCGATGCGACGAGGTCCGGCGGCGGTCCGAAGGCTCCCAGGCAGGCCGTGATCACGATCAATGCGGGGAGCGCGTCCGCTGCAAGGACCCTGATCCCCTCGAGGCCTGGTGGCGCGACGACCTCGACGTGGATGCCGCCCCCCATGGCGCGCAAGGGACCGATGCCCGCGCCTGAACCGCTCGCCTCATTGAGAGGTGCGACCACGAGAACTTCATGTCCGGCCTCGGCAAACGAGCGGGCCAGTACGGCCAGACCAGGCGCGTCAAAGCCGTCGTCGTTGGTGACCAGAATCCGCATGCCCGCCCGCTCCTTGTCCGAATCGCTTGCGTGGCCGAGACTTGAGCCTGTCTCCGTCCCGCCGGTCCGGCGAGCTTTCTGAGGGGCCTTGACAGCTACCATATCGCCATGTTCCCTCCCTCAGGCGAGCAAATCGTGCTCGTTCACGGTGACTTTGACGCCGTGATCACCGAGGTCGGTGCGACGCTGCGTTCGTTCCGGGATGGGTCGGTGCCGGTCATCTGGGAGTTTCCTGAGGGAGAGATCTCATCCGGGTGCCGTGGTCAGGTGCTCGCCCCCTGGCCGAACAGGCTCGAGGACGGCTTGTACCGGGTCGGCGGCGTCGTCGGTCATGCCGATCTCAACGAGCCGGAGCGGTCCAACGCGATCCACGGTTTCGTACGGTGGTTGCCGTGGTCGATCGAGGAGCGTCGCCCAGACAGGGCAGCGCTCGCGTGTGTCGTCCACCCGCAGCCGGCCTATCCGTTCCGCATTCGGCTCGAACTCGAGTACAGGCTCGGCGAAGGCGGGCTCGAGGTTGCTTGCGGGGTGACGAACACCGGGAGTGGCATCGCACCTTTTGGGCTGGGCTTTCATCCGTACCTCTTCGCCGGGCCGGGTGGCATCGACGAATCCGAGATACGCCTGTCCGCTCGGCGGCGACTGATCCTCGACAAGCGAGGCCTTCCTACCGGTGACGAGTTGGTGTCGGGTTCTCAGTTCGATCTCGGGGGCCGGCCGCTGACGGGCCTCGAGCTGGACGACTGCTACACGGGCCTGGAGACAGAGGCCGACGGCCACTGGCATGCCCGCCTTCACGTACCAGGTCGGCGCACCGAGATCTGGGCTGACGCCGCGTTCGCGTATGCCATGTGTTACACGGGTGACACCTTGGGCGAGCTGGAGACCCGACGGCGATCCATCGCCATCGAGCCGATGACCTGTCCGCCGAACGCGCTGCGCACCGGCACAGGGGTGATCGAGCTCGAAGAGGGGGAACGGTGGTACGCGACCTGGGGGATCGCGACCGCCCTAGATTGACCGGCGCAGCGCCTGGGTCGGGTTCGGAAGCACGGTCACCAGGGTCCCGATCGGCGTCAGCGGGAACATCGTCTCCGCGTTCGCATAGGTCATCTCGACACAGCCGAGGCTTTGCGGGAAGCCGTAACTCGCCCGGACATAGCCGTGCAAAGCGTCGCCCCCGTTGAAGTAGCTCACCCACGGGATGCCGGGGTCGGTGTAGGGCTTCCCGTCCGGTTCCTTCCCGGTCATCGTCGTGACGCGGTAGCGGGCGAAGACGGGATACGTGCCGGGGGCGGTCGGTGCCACCGCGATGCCGGTGTTCACGAACGTGGTGAAGACGATCTGGCCGTCGCGCCACACCGAGGCCGTCTCTGGGAGGGTCTGACTGACGACGACGTAGTCGTAGGGCGCGGTGGACACCTGGCGGAGTGCGACCGCTTGGAGGAGCTCGGACCAGACCCTCGGTCCCACCTCACCGTCGACCGTCAGGCCGTGGGCGCTTTCGAACGCCATGACGGCTCCGGTCGTGATCACGTTTAGCTGCCCCGGCTTCCACAGCGCCACGAGCGAGGCCGGTGTGTTGCTGGAACCCCAGACGAGACTGCCCGCCAACGCCTGGACCGGGACCTCGGCCGCTACGGAGGGTTCGGAGTCGATCGCCGGAACCGGTGCGGGCGATGTCGTGGTGGTGCTTTCGCGCGCCTGGCTGGAGCCCGAGGTGAAATGGACGATGGCAGCCGGGAGGTTCGGCGACACCGCAGGCGTGGCGGGCACGAACTGGAGGGGAAGGTAGCCGAGCTCCGCCAAGAGCTGTTGGAGCCGCAGCTCGGAACCTCCCTCGATCACGAAGTTCTTCCGGAGTGTGGTCGACAGGTCCTGGCCGGAACGGCTGCGGATCCCGTCAGGCCCGCCCGGCACGCTGAGCTGCACCGTTGCGAATGGAGCGAAGTAACCGTGCGGAACGAAACGGACGGCCCCAGGAGCGGTCCTCACCCAGTTACCGGGCGGCGCCGGCGAGAGGGTCGGCAAGGGGCTGTCGGCCGCGAGCGGCTGGGAGAAGTCCACCGTCACGCTGGTGTCGAAAGCGGCGTTGGAGGTGCCCGGCGATGGCGTCACCGAGGTGATCGTCAAAGGTGGAGGCAGGACGGTGGTCGCCGGGTGAGCTCGGGGACCACTCGACGAGGGCGTGTGTGCTTGCTGCAGAGCGATCAGGGTCCCGGCTGCAACGAGGGCGACGAGGAGGACAAGGCCGGTCACGATTCCAAAGACGCGCCGCCGTAAGCTCTGCTCGGCCTTTGTTGTGAGTTTTCCCAGGCCCATGTTGGGCTCTCCAGCCTCGTTGCTCGACCTTTCCCCAACTATAGGCAGGGTGTTGAAAGGCTCCGGACGCGCCTCGGATAGGTTCCGGAGCGGTCGGCTCTCGCGCGCGGGAGGCCCGGCAACGCGCCCCGGGACCGCTCCCGGCCAGCTGGCGGAGGTGGACGACCTCCGTGGCCCGCCGGGCGGGGGTACGGTTCACGGTAGGAGGTTTCATGATCGAGCCCACATCCAAGCAAGAGCGGGGGCTGCGGCCCGGGCACAAGTTGACCGTTGCCGCGGCTGCCGTCGTTGCAGTGCTCGTGGCCTACGTGGCGTTGCATGCGATCGTCGGCCTAATCGCTTTCTTCATAAAGACCATCATCGTCCTGGCCGTTATCGGTGGTGTGCTGTACCTGGTCTTCCGCCACGCGGGAAGGCGCAGGCTCTGACGCAACAGCGTCAAGAGCCGTGCCGTCAGCGGCACGCTCGCTGAGTCCTGTCTGCACCAAGCAGTTTCCGCGGTGAGGACCCTGGGGTCGGCCTGCAAGACGTTATTGGTGTCCCGTAGACTTTGGACGGAGCTGCCGTCCCTCGCGAGAGGCAGTCCGTGACCGCCCCCGGCACCTCGGGTCCCGGGGGCGGCTCGCGATATGAAGCCCGCCCGGCTCAAGGGCTCGAGGACCGCAGCTCTTCGAGGACGCGGTCCGGAGGAGGCACCATGGAGATCGAGGGAGCAGTCTGCATAGTCACGGGGGCCTCTTCCGGCATAGGTGCGGCCACGGCGCGCTTGTTGAACAGGCGCGGGGCCCGGGTTGTGCTGGCTGCACGCCGGGCTGAGCGCCTCGAGGCACTCGCTGCCGAGCTGCCTGGCGTGCTCGCCGTGACAACCGATGTCACCGTTCCTGAGGACCTGGAACGACTCGTGGCGAGAGTCGTCGACGCCCACGGCAGGGTCGACGTGCTTGTGAACAACGCCGGACAGGGCCTTCACGTTGCCATCGAGGAGATCGACCCCGCTGACTTGCGTGCCGTTTTCGAGCTGCACGTGGTAGCGGCATTGGTGGGGATGCAAACCGTGCTGCCCGTCATGCGCTTGCAAGCCGCTGGGTCCATCGTCAACGTGAGCTCGGCCACGTCCCTCCACCTCTTGCCAGGGCTCGGTGGTTACTCGGCGACCAAGGCAGCCCTCAACATGGTTTCCGAGGTCGCGCGGCTCGAACTGGCGGGCTCGGGCGTGACGGTCTCGGTCGTCTACCCGTCGGTCACGGCCACCGAGTTCCACGAGCGGCTGCGCGCCGGCCACATGGCCGACGGGGCCCGCAACATCCCGCGTCACCCTCCTGAGCTTGTGGGCGAGGCCATAGCCTTCGCAATCACTACTGGAGAGGCTCACGTTCTCGTCGGCGACCTACCCCGGCCGATCATCCCCCGGCAAAGCGAAGGCTGCCAGACTTTTCCCGCCCGGCAACCACCCGGCTCCTAGGCTCTGGGGACGCGCAGAGCCGCAACGCCCCGCTCGCGTACGAACCAACAAGCAGAGGCGGCATGCGTGGTCGCTTCTGACAAGACCGTCTAGCCATCGGCCCTTTCCTGGTCGCGCCAGCGCCCTTCGGGAGCGCGGCCAGCGCTAAGTGGTAGCCGACCAACTCAAGTTCCGACTGATGTCAGGAGGCCGGGTTCTCGACCATGGACTCGAAGAGGATCGCGCCGGTCACGTTGTCCCGGAGGAGGAACAGGAAGGGGTGGTCGATGACGATTGGTTGCTCGGGAGAGGGCATCGCAGTGGCGATGACGCCGATTCCGGTTGCCGCCGCCGCCGTGGTGCCCTTCGGCGTGACCTGGAGGTAGGCGTGCTGTTCGACGGTGCCAACCTCGAGGGGCACGGCCGCGTTGATCCTGGAGAAATCGGCCCCGGTCTCGAACGCCTGGGACATGCCCATCGACGCCAGCGTCTGGTTCAGCTGATTGTCCGAACGCAGTGTGAACGTTGGCATCGAGAACTGGACGCGCCCGCGGGACAGGCTGCTTACGATCCGGCCGAGCGAGTACGCGGTGAGAGACGAGACGAACTGCGGCAGGGATGACCCCGTCGGCATCACCACGAGGGCGCTCAGCTTCTTTCCTGCGTAGGGAAGCTCGACCGCCACGTAGTTACCGGTCTTCGACACGGGCACGGTCAAGGCTTTGGTCGAATCGACTGGTTCCGAGCTCATGAACGGGACGCTCTCGCTTGCTCCTGCCGCGAGGTAGAAGGGCTGCTTGGTGGTGGCGCTCTCGAAACGGGCGGCCCAGTCAGCGTGGAAGAAGACGGCATCAGCGAGCACGAGAACCGTGGTAGGGGTGAGCCCTCCTGGGCTGAAAAGCTGCTTTATCAAGCCTTTGGTGTGCTCGCTTGTCCACTGGTTGATGGCGTTCACGGCCGCCACGAGGTCGTTTTGGAAGTTGACCTGCCACACTCCGGTCTGAAACTCGCTTTCCAGCGCGCGCACGAAAGTCGGCAGCACGGCAAAGTTCTGCTGGACCCAGAGCGAGTTCGCGACGTCGAGCTCCGGCACTCGCTTCAGGTTCTCCGAGGACGTCGACGTCTCGCCGGCAAGCAGCGCAGCGAGGCTGTACCAACCTTCTGCTTGTTCGCCGGCGGACAGGCCAGCTGAATGCAGAGCCGAAGCGATGCCCTGCTCTGTGGAGCCCGCTGCGCCGAGCTCCAGCATCGCGAGCGCAGTTGCCAAGCTGGACGGTGAAACGAGCTCGTTGGTCGAGCCGTTCGAGTCGCTCGAGCCGGCCAGTTTGTTCAACAGGTCGAGGGAGAAACCGACCTCGGCGTTCTCCACTGCCTTGGCCACTCCCGGCGGGGCCGGTGACGGTGGCGGCTCGTTGGCACTGAGCTCGTAGGCGCTGCCGATGCGGTCGGAAATGAAGATCTTGCCCGGTTTGTTCTTCGACTGCTGCGGTGCTGCGCTTCCGCCTGGTATCAGCACCACGCCGAGCACCAAGGCCAGGACTGCCATCGAGGAAACCGCGGCGCCGAGCAGCCGGTGCCGTCGCATAGCCAGGCTGCGGCGCTTGGTACGGACGAGGAGCTGCTCGCTCGGAGTAGGGGTGAAGGCCCGCTCAGTCGGTTCAGGCGTGGAGCTCATGGACGTTTACCTCCTCGATGTCAACGTCAATGTTGGCGCGAAACGATACAACTGCGCTTCTTAGATGAGCCTTGACGGTTCTCGCGGACACGCCGAGTGCCAGAGCCACGTCTGGTTCGGGAAGCTCGCAGATGTACCTCAGGACGATCGTCTGTTGCTCGCGTCTTGGAAGTTGGTGAAGGCAGGCAACGAGTTCGCGATGTGGCATGACGCCTCCGGACTCGTTGCCGCCCTGGCCGGGGGCCGGTGCCGGTGGGAGGCGCCGGATGCGGCGGAGTGCGCGTTTGCAGGCGACATTCAGCACCCAGGCATCGCGCCATGGCAAGGGCGCGATGCGTGCCCAACGCGCATGCGCACGGGCGAGGGCCTCGACCGCCACCTCCTCAGCTGTCCAGGGGTCTCCGGTGAGGCTGCGAGCGGCGCGGAGCGTCCGCGGGAGGACATGGGCAAAGAAGTCGTCGAATCCCTTGACGTCCTTCGACATGACGTCAAACGGGTTGTCAGAAGTGTCGTTACGTGACTTGGCGAGCGCCCCTTTGTGAGTCTGTGGACTTGGCCCCTTGAAGAGCGCGGGCGAAGTGTTCGCCGACTTTGACCACGGGGGAATCCGTGCCGGGTCCACCACGCTGACCGGTTGAGCAGTGCCAGCCATGGGTGCTTCCTCAGCTGAAACCGAGTTCGCGCTCGACGAACGGCACAAAGCCGTACCCGGAGAGCTCCGGCTGCGCCACGTGCCCGAAACGCTGGACCTGAACTTCCTCACAGCCGCCGACGTCGGCCACGACAACCGCAAAGGGAGTGGTTTGGGCGTCTTTGCGGAAGCTGATCGTGAGGTTTTGGCCGAAGTCGACCGGGCAGAATCTCACGCCGGGAGGTACCACGTTCAGCCGGTTCACGAAATCCCGGATAGCTTCGATCTCTTTCGGGTCGGTGGTCGTTACAGGGGAGTGGCCGGGCTCGCCGGGGTTCAGACCTGCCGACAGCACCGCCGTGAGGACCTTCGCCCCTGTCGGGATGATGTCGCCGGCGGGTTTTGCTGGCAACCAAGTCACCTGGGCGTCGACGCGGATCCCGCTTCGACGGCCCGGGAGGGCCGCGATCGAGATGACCAACACCCGGGAATCCAAAAGCGCTTCGACGGGGAGCCAGCTGTACGATACGAACCATTCATCGGTGTTCCCGTAGGTGCTTGCGGTGCCGTAGCCGTTGTAGCCACCGCGGCTCGTGGACCCACTTGGCGGGTGGCTCCGTTCGTAGCGGTAAAGCGTCCACGCGTTGTGCGGAGCCACGAAGAAGCTGTGCAGGTCTACAAGGTTCGGATCGCCGATGCTCTGGGCCGCCGTGCTCAACAGGTGGGAGTCGCCACTCGGCTCTTCGGTCAGTCGAGCGGATCCGGTTGGGAGCCGGACCAGTGTGAGCAGGAAGGCCGCGTCTCGCAGCGCGAGGTCGCGTCGGGACGGCGAGGCGAGACGAGCAAGCGTCACCCGGAGCGCCCGCGGCGACGTCGACACGGGCCTGGCCTGCGCCCCCACCCGGCTGCTCGCCGCGAGCGTGCCCGCCAGGACAAGGCTCGCGGCGAGAACGGCACACAAGGCTCGCGGCGAGCGCACCCCAGCGGAGTCCGAGACCCGGAACGTGCGACCGCTCCCCGCCGTTGGCAGTCGGGACGGAGCAGGTCCCGCTCCGTCGGGGGCGATCTTCGCGAGTCCGTCGGTCACGACAGCAAGAAGCTTCCCGCCAATCGTTTCGCGTATTCTCATCGAAGGAATCGCGATTGCGAAAGATCACGGGAGCATCCGTCCCGGCTTGCCAGTTGGCGGCGGTCCTGGTTTGATGTCGTGCCACCTTGTCCTCCTGCGACATCTAGGCGGCTGCCTCGCCCTTTCACATCGTGATGAAAAGACTGTTTTCAGCGACCGTTCCTTTCGCTCTCGTGAGTACGCCTGAGTGAACAAGAGTGATGGGGAGTGATTGCGCCGTCTCGTATCGAGCTCTGACCGTGGATCGCGACAGCCTGGAGGACGCCATAGGCGTCTCAAGCGTGGTTCGAGAGAAGCTCGCTGGCCGCGGAGGCGAGCGTCGATTCGAGCCGGCCGAGCAGGTCATCAGCAGTCTGCGAGTCGATCACGAGGGGAGGGGCGATCAGGAGCCAGTCTCCGAAGCGCCCGCTGTTCTGTCGGCGCGAGTAGAGGAGGAGCCCATGTTCGAGGCCGTGACGAAGAACAACGGCGCCTGGATCCACCTCGGCGGGAAACCGCGCAAGGTCATCCTTGTCGGCGACGAGCTCGATCGCGAGCAGCAGTCCCCGGCCGCGGACATCGCCTATTAGGGGCGAACTCTGCGCCAGCGTTTCGAGTCCGGCTCTTAGCCTCGCGCCGGCTCGCTCAGCGTTGCCCATCAGATCACGCTCGACGATCTCGTCGAGCACGGCCGCGCCGGCAGCACAGGCGATCGGGTTGGCGTCGTAGGAGTGGGAGACGACGAATCCGGTGGTGGCCGCAACCTCTTCGACAAGATGAGCCGGCATGAGCGCGGCGCCGAGTGGCGCGTAACCGGCCGCCAGACCCTTCGCGAGCACCGCGACGTCGGGTAGCGCATCGGGGGCAAGCTGGGCCGCCAGAAACCGGCCCGTCCGGAAGGCGCAAACGCTCTCGTCGAACACGAGCCGGATGCCGTATCGATCGCAGATGGAGCGGGCACCGCTGGCGAACGACCGGTGGGGCACGTTCACGCCGGAGGCCTGGCCGCCAATCGGTTCCATGACGAACGCCAGGACGCGCTCGGGTCCCATCCGCTCGATTGTCTCTTCGAGCGCTGCCAGGCTCGCGGTGGCGGACGACTCCGGGCTCGAAGCTCTGAACGTGAGCGGCGCCGGGATCTTCTCCGAGTACACAGTCATAGAGCCCCACAATGACGGCGCTCCGAAGTCGCCGTTGAGGCCGAGCGTCTGGAGCGTCGCGCCGTGGTAGCCGGGCATCAGTGAGATCACCACTTGGCGCCGCTCGTGTCCCGCCGCGACGGCATGGGCTCGCAAGAACTTGAGGGCCATTTCGACGGCCTCGGAGCCGCCGGACGTGAGGTGAACCCGCTCGAAGCCGGCGCCGGCGAGAGCAGACACCCGTTCGGTGAGCGCTGCGTTGGCGGGATGCCTTGTCGTCCGAGAATACGTGTAGGACAGTTTCCGACCCTGTTGCACCATGGCCTGGAGCACGCGTTCGTTTCCTTGCCCAAGGGCCGCGAGGAAAGGGCCCGAACAGACATCGAGAAGGCGCCTACCGCGATCATCGATCAGGTAGACGCCGTCTCCGGCGACGATCGTCGGCAACGTGCGCGCGCTCGCACGGTCGAAGAACACATCCTGGGTCCCGCCTGCCTCCGGATACCGCCAGTCATTCATCGGACGACCCCTTGACTGTTGGCACCGACGCCTGGATGCGTCGGTCACAAGCAAGCTAGCGCTACGTCGTCACGGTGTAACGGCCCCTTTTTGGCGGATCGGCCAAGCCGCCGCATGATTGCAAGTCGCGTACGACACGCTTCGGCTTCAGTACGCGAACCAGGCCCGCCATGGCTTCTTGGGGCATGAAAGCAATGAGGCCGAGCCTTTCTTGTGTGGTGGTCTCCGTGATCACTCTCGGCGCGTGCACCGTCTCACAGTTCGCTGTCCGCCCAGGGCCGCTATCGGCGTTTTACCTTTCGGCCGTGGCGACGGCATGGGTTCCGGTTGCCTACGGCGAGGCCCAGGTATCGGTGCCCAGCTCATTCTCGGTTGTGTACCCGGGTGAGAACCGCGTGTGTGCATTTTTGTCTCCGCCCGGGGTGCTCTATGTCGCGACGCCTACGACCCAGGAGAGCTCCGGTTGTCAGACCGCCGCTCACGCCACGCTGGTGAGCGTCATCCCGACGCGACAAGTGCCACCGAAATACTCAGACGAGAAGCCCATCCTCGTCAACGGTGTGACGGTCTACCTAGGTCCGAGCGATCAGCTGGTATCGAGCTACACCTACTATGCGCCCTCCATCGGCGTCGAGGTCACCGCTGATGGTTCCCTGGCGAAGCGAGTGATCAACACCTTGTCGCGGTCGCCTCGTGCCAGGGCACTCGCGCCCGGTATCGCGCCTGCGGTCCCGGCATCATGGCGGTCGGCGTCGTTCGCGGGACTCCGCCTGTCCTTTCCGGTTGGTTGGCCCGTCGAGCGCACAGATACGTGGAACCTTTGCGGGCCGGTTCAGATCGCGATCGGGCAAGGTGTGACCTTCGACACAGACAAGAAGTTCTTGGCTCTGCCTTGCCCGGCCCCGGTCGCATTCCCCGTCACGTCGTCAAACGGGGTGCGGGTTGACAGCGGAGCACAAAGTCCAACCGGGTCCTTTTCGCCGGGAGGCGCCTGTCTACAGCTTGGCGGCCTTACCGTGTGTCCGAGCAGCACACCGGACTACAGCGTCCTGCTGCTCAGCGTGACGGTACCGGGGCGCGACGAGCCGGTTCTAGTGTCAATCGGGTTAGCCGGCAACGGCATGGTGGCCAGGACGATCCTGTACTCACTACAGGCGGTGTGACGTCGAGGCCGACCGTCGCCTCGCAGTCTTGGTGAGCGTGGTGCCCACTGCCGTTGCATCGAAGGGGTGGCAGCCATCAAGAGCCCAAGGATCGCCGGGCGTTCCCACGCGGCCTCAGGGTGGCGAGCACCTGGACCTGAGTATGGACGCGTTCGTTCGGACGGCAGCCCGGCAGGAAAAGGACCTCGTCTGAGAGGCAGACACCTCCGCGTCAGGTCGCCGGGAACCCGCTCTTGCTCAACGCGGAAGGGACGACTCTCGAAGCTGCGCAGTACCGAGAGCGTGACGAAGCTCCCCTGAGGTAGAAGGTGCCCAAATGCGCCGTGTCCGGGTAGGCGGGGAAGTACGGCTCGCTCCTTGAGCGTCTCAGGCTGAGGATGCCCCAACAAGTCCTAAGTCCCGGCTCGTAAGCCGTCAGGAGCAGAACAGCACGACCGGGCGCGTAGATGCTGACGATGTTGCTGTCGGTCGAGCCCTTGTGCCCGGAGACGTACTTGAGCCCGGTACCAAGCTCTGAGATCGAGGACACACCTGGCGAAAGCAACGGACCGCCGCCGATCCCCGTGAAGCTGTCTTGGTTCGACGCGTAGAAGACCCCGCCGCCGGTCAGCGCTGTCTGCAGGTTCGACTGCGCAGCGTTCTCCGTCAAGGCCAGCGGCTCGCCGGAGGTACCACACCCGATGCAGAGCACGACCACAAGCCCGAGGGCAAGGGCAAGGACGACGTGGACTTTCGGGGGTCTCCGCCCGGATAGCCGCACACCAGGAGGCTACTGCTGGTCCGAGCCCAACCCTGCTCGCTCACGACGGGCTGGTATCGGCGGACCGCATGTCAGGACATCTGCCTACAACGGCACAGCCTGCTCGGTCGGCTCGACCAGGTCTGATTCCAGCGAGCCTGCCAAGGTCCTATGGCCCTACCCGTCACCACGGTGGCTGGGGCAAGATGGCGTAATGGCCGATAGCAAGCGTCGTGTAGTCATCGCGGGAGCCGGAGGGCGCGACTTCCACAATTTCAACACCGTGTTCCGGCACGATGACTCGACCGAGGTGGTGGCTTTCACCGCCGCCCAGATCCCGGGTATCGAGGATCGCTCCTACCCGGCCTCGATCGCCGGGCCGTTGTACCCGGAGGGCATCCCCATCGTGGCGGAGGAGGAGCTCCACGACCTGATCGCGCGGGAGAACATCGACGAAGTCGTCCTGGCCTACTCGGACCTCTCTCACGTCGAGGTGATGCACAAGGCATCGGCCATTCTGGCCGCCGGCGCAGACTTCCGCCTCTTGGGGCCGCGCGCGACGATGCTGCGAAGCGTCAAGCCCGTCGTGGCGATCTGCGCCGTGAGGACGGGGTGCGGCAAGAGCCAGACCACGCGCCGGGTGGGCCGGATCCTGCTCGAGGCAGGGCTGCGGGTTGCCCTCGTGCGCCACCCGATGCCCTATGGCGACCTCGAGGCGATGCGGGTGCAGCGCTTCGCGTCGGTGGCCGAGATCGACGCCTCCCATCCCAGTTTGGAGGAACGGGAGGAGTACGAGGAGCCCGTCCGCATGGGCATGGTGATGTACGCCGGAGTCGACTACGAGCAGATCCTTCGCCGGGCCGAGGCGGAGTGCGACGTCGTGATCTGGGACGGCGGCAACAACGACTTCCCGTTCTTCGTCCCGGACCTGCAGATCACCGTCGTGGATCCGTTGCGTCCAGGCCACGAGCTCGCCTATTACCCGGGCGAGACGTGCCTGCTCAGGGCCGATGTCGTTGTCGTCAACAAGATCGATTCTGCCGCCCCGCCCGACCTCGCCCAGGTGCTGGCCAACGTGCGGGCCGCCAACTCTCGCGCCCGTATCGTCGAGGCGGCCTCGCCGGTCACCTTGGGGGAGGGCCCGCCCCTTTCGGGCAGACGGGTCCTCGTCATCGAGGACGGGCCCACCATCACCCATGGCGGTATGCCCTTCGGCGCCGGCACCGTCGCCGCCCAGCACGAGGGCGCCGCGGAGGTGGTCGACCCGCGTCCTTACGCGGTCGGCTCGATCGCCGACACCTACGCCCGCTACCCGGGCATCGGAGCCGTGCTGCCGGCCATGGGTTACGGGGACGAGCAACTGGCCGAGCTCGGCGCCACGGTTCGCCGGGCGGACTGCGACGTCGTGGTCATCGGCACGCCGATGGATCTGGCGCGCCTCGTGGACCTCGGTCACCCCTCGAGGCGGGTCACCTACCAGCTGAGTGAGATCGGCTCGCCGACGCTCAAGGACATTCTCGAGCCGTTCGTGCAAGGCTGGGCACCGGCCTAGCGCGGCTTTGTGGCGCGCCTGGCGCAAGCCTCGTATTCGGCTCTGACGGCCAAGCAGCGCCGCGTGGCCGGACGGGCTCGATCACCACTTCTGCGGGAATCAGCCGAAAGCCGTGAAAGCCGGCGTATGTCCGACGCGGTGGTGCACCACTTCACACGTCGGGTACGCCTGGTGGTACCTGTCCCGAGTCGTCGACTCAGGCTAGGCGGCTCGTGCGGCGTCTAATCCAACAGCCCATTCTGCCGATACAATAGGAATGGCAGAACTGCCTTCGAACCCGAGAGAGCCTAGGAGCGAGTTGCTTCCCGCTCTCATCCCCACGAGAGTGCTCCGACCAGGTCGGAGAGCGATGAAACGCGCGATGCGGTCATGACTGGTGAGAGGGGCCTTGGCAACGGTCGCTTGGATTCCCGCATGACCTCGCAGGAGGCTTCCCTCAGGGCGCCGGCGGAGCGCGAGCGGTGGCTTGCCGCGCTGCTTGCCCACTCGAACGACCTGATAGCTGTGGTCGACGACCAAGCCAGGGTGATCTACGCGAATGAAGCCGCTGAACGGGTGCTCGGGTACGTCCCCGACGAGCATCTCGGCCGCAGCTTGTTCGAGCTGGTCCACCCTGATGACCTCGAGGAGATCGTGGCGAGGTTCCTCGCGGCAACTCACCGAACGGGCGCTGCCAAGCCTGCCGTGTTCCGGTTCAAGACGGCAGCCGGCGACTGGAGGGTTGTCGAGGCGACGGCGACCAACCGCTTGAACGACCCTGCGATCAAAGGGATCGTGGTGAACGCCCACGATGTCACCGAACAGGCGAATCTCTCCCGCGCGCTTCGCACTTTGGGCCAAGGCAATCAGGTCCTTGTGCGTGCCACCGAGGAGGCTTCCCTGCTTGCCGATACGTGTCGGACCATCGTCGCTTCGGGCGGGTACCTGATGGCATGGGTCGGCTACGTCGAACACGATGAGGCACGCACGGTGCGGCCGGTTGCGTCTGCGGGACGCACCGAGTACTTGAACGGTGTCCACGTCGGGTGGGGCGACGACGAGGCCGGGCGAGGCCCGACCGGCACCGCCATCCGAACCCGCACTGTTCAGGTGCTGAAGGACATGCATCGGTCGCGGAGGTTCGCTCCGTGGCGGGCCGCAGCCGACGCTTGCGGTTTCCGCACATCGTGCGCGTTGCCGCTGGTCGTCGATGACGGCGCGATCGGGGCGCTCATGATTTACGCCGGAGATCTGGGCGCTTTTGGCCCAGACGAGGTCGACGTGTTGCTCGACCTGGCTGATGACTTGGCGTACGGCATCGCGCGACTGCGGGATGCCAAACGACTGGCTCACAACGAAAGACTGCTGAGAGAGGCGGAACGCATCGCTCACGTTGGGCACTGGGAGTGGGACCTCGCGACGGGGCGAGTCGATTTCATGGCGGACGAGATGTTCGCGATCTACGGGATCACTCCCGCTGAGTGGGATGGCACCCAGGAGTCCTTTTTCGCGCCTGTGTCCGAAAAGGACCGCCAGGCCGTGAAGCAGGCCATCGACAGCTCCTTGACCAGCGGCACCACCGAGGTGGAGCACCGCATCGTCCGACCCGACGGGGACGTCCGTTTCGTCCGCACGAGCACGGAGGCAGTCGGCGGCGGAAATGGGAGCTCCGTGCGCATAGTCGGCACCTGCCAGGACATAACCGGTCAAAAGGCGGCGGAACAGGAGATGGAGCACTCCCGCCGCTTCCTGTCCGCCATTACCGACAACATGGCCGAGGGGATGATCGCAACCGACAACGAGGGCAAGGTGACCTTTGTCAACGCTGCTGCGGAACGGCTCCTCGGATGGAAGGCCGCCGATCTCCTTGGCAAGTCTGCCCACGACAGCTACCACTTCCAGTGGCCCGACGGAACCCCTTACCTGGAGGAGGACTGCCCGTTCCGCGAGGTTTGGGAGCGTGGCGAAAGGCTCCTCGTCGACCACGACACGTTCATCCGCCGCGACGGGACGATGTTCCCCGTGGCCTACAGCGCCTCCCCTCTGCTGACCGACCAGATCAGCGGCTCGGTGGTCGTCTTCGACGACATAACCGAGCGAGCGGCCGAGCGACTCCGGGTCGAGCGTGAGCTTGAGAAGCTCACCTGGATGGGACGCATCCGCGATGCGCTGGACCAGGAGCGATTCGTCCTCTACGCGCAGCCGATAGTCGATCTCGAGACGAACGCGGTCGTCCAGAATGAGTTGCTCATCAGGATGGTGAGCCCCACAGGTGAGATCGTGCTTCCCGATCGTTTCCTCCCGACTGCTGAGGAGTTCGGATTGATCTCCGAGATCGACCGGTGGGTTGTGAACGAGACGATCCGTCTGGCTGCTCAGGGTCACCCCGTGGAGTTCAACCTCTCGGCCAAGTCGGTTGTGGACCCGAACATGCTCACGGTCGTGCGCAACGCCTTCGAGGTCCACGGTGCGTCACCCGAGTCAGTCGTATGCGAGATCACCGAGACGGCCCTCCTGCGAGACACCGCAGCCGCGGAGGCATTCGTCCAGGGACTCATCGAGGTCGGCTGCAAGGTGGCCCTTGACGACTTCGGTTCTGGGTACGGCGGTTTTGCCTATCTGAAGCGGCTCCCGGTCTCGTACCTCAAGATCGACAGGGAGTTCGTCCGCGACCTAGCGCAGGAGACGTCCAGTCGTCACGTTGTGTCGGCGGTCGTGAACCTGGCCAAAGCTTTCTCCATGCAGACCGTCGGAGAAGGTGCGGAGGACGATGCCACGGTCGAGCTCCTCACCCAGCTCGGTGTCGATCGCGCGCAGGGCTATGTGATCGCACGCCCGGGCCCGGTTGCCGAAGTGCTGGCTCGCGCTGGACCTGTGAACTGGAGAACCCCGCCGCGAGGAACAGTCGCGAGATCCCAATCGGGCTGAGCTACCGGTCTCGAAGATGAATTCGAACGCTCTAGGCGCGTGCGAGGGGAACCCCAGACCGGCTCCTCACGAGGCCGCGAGGCGCTGGTTCCGCGACTGACCTGTGCCTGAAACGGCTGTTCGGGCACCGGCGCGCACCAACTCGCTCCACCTGGCGTCAGCGACTCGACACAACTGCTGGAGCTGGTGACGCTCCCGGCTCCTAAAGGGCGGACCGTCACGCCCTGCCACGACCACGAGACCAGACAGGTCGAGTGGCGACCAGGCGACGTCCCGGGGGCCGACGAGGCCTGCGCCGCCGCCTGTGGAAAGCGACAAGCCTGCGCGGGCCCCAGCCGCAAAAGCTCCCAGCCAGGCGGCACTGGGCGGGTCTCCGGCATTGGCCAGCACGATCGCCCGACCATCGCTCGTGTCCAATACCGTGCACCAGTCACAGGCGAAAGCGGTGCAGACGCCCTGAGCCAGCACGTCCGAAAGCTCCGCCGGGCCGGCCGCACTGGCGAGAAGCACAGCCGTGTCGAGCGGGTCACGACCGGCATAGGGCGCTTCAGAGACGCGATGGCGCAGGTCCTCCACCTCAACGCCCGGGAGCTCGGACAAGGCATCGGCGAGAGCCTCGGGGCTGTAGCCGTCGGGAATCTCGACCGTGAGCTCGTCCACGGCTCGGGCGCCATCTCGTTCGAGAATGTCAATGCCGACGAGGTCCCCGCCGAGTTCACCGATCTTGGTGGCGATTTGGCCGAGCGATCCTGGTCGGTCCGCGAGCCACAGCCGGACGACCACGTAGCGAAACATGGTGTCACGGTACGCACGAATTGTGAACGCAGGATTTCGGCAGTACGAACACCTGAAGAACCCGACACCAACCTTCTTTTCCTCGGACGGGAACCGGACGAGACTGGCGACGCCGGGCCTCCGATGGGCGCTCGTCGACCCCTGTTCGTCAAGGGGCGTAAGTTTCTGTCATCAATACAGGACATGGCCTGCAGCCCGAGCAGTTCCTGACGGCCCTGGTCGCCTCGGCGGACGACGCCATAATCGGGGAGACGCTCGACGGGGTGGTGCTCTCCTGGAACGCCGGGGCCGAGCGCCTCTACGGATACCAGGCCCACGAGATGATCGGCCAGAGCTCGTTGCCCCTGTTCCCCGAGGACCGGGCAGAGGAGTGGTCCGGATTGCTGGACCCGGTCCGCCGGGGAATAACCGTCCGGCACTTCGACTCCGAGCGTCTCAGGAAAGACGGCACCCGTGTCCAGGTGACACTCACGGTCTCACCGGTGCTGGGACCGGACGGCTCGGTCGTCGGGGTCTCCTCGATCGTGCACGACCGCACCGAGACGTTTCTTCTCGCAGAGGCGATGCGCCAGGCGGAAAAAGAGGCTGCCGAGTCCCTCTCCATCCTCGACACGCTGCAGTCGAGCGCCCCGGTGGGCTTCTCGTTCGTCGACCGCGAGTTCCGCTTCGTGCGCGTCAACGAGAAGGCCGCCGCCATCAACGGTGTCCTGGTCAAAGACCACCTCGGCCGCACGATGGCCGAGGTCATCCCCCAGTTCTGGCCCCAGTTGGAGCCTTCCTACAAAGCCGTGCTCGGGCGCGGCGAGCCCATCTTGAACGTCGAGGTGGCCTCCGAGACCGCCGAGGACCCGGGACGGCTCCACTTCTGGCTGGAGAGCCTCTACCCGGTCACCGTGCACGGGGAGGTCATCGGTGTCGGAGCTGTCTTCGTCGACGTCACCGAGCAAAAGGCTGTGGAGCAGGAGATCGAGCACTTCCGCCGCTTCCTGGCGGCCATCACCGACAACATGGCCGAGGGCATGATCGCAACCGACAACGAGGGCAAGATGACCTTCATCAACGCTGCTGCCGAGCGGATCCTCGGATGGAGGGGTGACGAAGTGCTCGGCAGGTCTGCGCACAGCACCTACCACTTCCAGCGGTCCGATGGGTCGCTCTGCCCGGTGGAAGAGTGCCCGATAACCAACGCTTGGCGACGCGGCAAGACGCTCCACGTCGACCACGACACGTTCACCCGCCGCGACGGAACACTGGTCCCCGTCGCCTACAGCGTCTCCCCGTCGCACACAGACCAGGGTGGGGGTTCAGTGATGGTCTTCGACGACATCACGGAGCGAGCGGCCGAGCGGCTCCGGGTCGAGCGCGAGCTTGAGAAGCTCAACTGGGTCGGGCGCATTCGCGATGCTCTGGACCAGGACCGCTTCGTCCTCTACGCGCAGCCGATCATCGACCTCGAGACGAACGCGGTCGTCCAGCACGAACTGCTCATCAGGATGGTGAGCCTCGACGGTGAGATCGTGGCTCCCGATCGTTTCCTTCCTACCGCTGAAGAATTCGGGTTGATCTCCGAGATCGACCGCTGGGTGGTCAATGAGACGGCGCGGCTGGTAGCGCAGGGTTATCGGGTGGAGTTCAACCTGTCGGCCAAGTCAGTCGTGAACCCGAACATGCTGACCATCGTGCGAAACGCCCTCGAAACCCATCGTGCATCGCCTGAATCAGTCGTGTGCGAGATCACCGAGACGGCACTGCTACGAGATGCCGCAGCCGCGGAGGCGTTCGTTCACGGCCTCAACGACATCGGCTGCGAGGTCGCCCTTGACGACTTCGGCTCTGGCTACAGCGGTTTCGCCCATCTGAAAAGGCTCCCCGTCTCGTATCTCAAGATCGAGCGCGAGTTCATTCGTGACCTGGCGCAGGAAGCCTCCAGCCGTCACGTCGTGTCGGCAGTCGTGAGTCTTGCCAAGGCTTTCGCCATGCAGACCGTCGGAGAGGGAGCGGAGGACGAGGCAACGGTTGAGCTCCTCAAGCAGCTGGGTGTTGATCGCGCTCAGGGCTACGTGATCGCACGTCCGGGCCCGGTCGCCGAGGTGCTTGCTCGGAGGACCTAATCGTGACCGCCGGAATGCCGGGGTGCGTCTAGCGTCTGCCAAGGCAGTGGAAACGCTCGCCCGGCTCTTGTATTCACGGGCCGACAGGAACTTGTGCTCCAACTCTGCGAAGAACGCCGCTGAGAGGGCTTAGAACTCCTTCACCGTGGGATGGGGTCGCCGATGTGCAGCTTCATGACTGGTCAGGAATCGTCTTGATGACATTGTTGTCACGCAGGACTCCCTTGTTGTCCATCAACGAGTCGCAGAGCATCTCGACTTCGTTGAGCGGGTTGCCCTTCCTGCCCGTGACCGTCCGAGGTCGTTGGACAAAGGGCGATCAAGAGCGAGGACCATGCTGTTGAAAAGAGCACTTCGTAAGCTTGTAGGGCAGTCTCGACCTCCTGGTCCGTCGGCTTTTTGGCGATGGCCTTGAACGAGTGTCCCGTGAGCCGCAAGCTGCTGACCGATCGCGGCTTTGGCATGGTCAAGCTCTTCCGGCTTGTGGTCCTTACGGCCGAGCACGGCATCGCCTCCTTTCATGGCTAGCTCAGATTGCGTCTTGGAGGGCCGTCGCTAGTTGTCGCGCGGAAAGCGTCCGACAACCACAACACATTTCAGCGTCGTGGCGCCGCGAAGTCGGTCTGTCACGGGCGGTCGCGGTCGGGGGCCCACTGTGCTCGGTGCTGAGATCCTTTCAGGGCAATCCCGCGTCGTTCCAGTGCACAGGTGTGCCGCTTGCGATGTGGGTAGCCGCGCTCTCGCAGGCGGAATGTGGACCACGGGCTCAATTCGATCGACCAGCTCTCGGACGAGGTTCTCTTGCCGAGAGGCAACGTCGTGGCCAGGCCTTGGGCGATGAGCCGCGAGTTGAGGAATGATGTCCCTCGTTGCTCGTTATCCGGATGTCCGGCGAGTCAGGAGGACTGCAGTGAGGATTGTGGATGTGGCCGTCGAACGGTTCCGGACGAACCTCCGCGAGCCATTTGTGACGGCGCTGGGCGTTGAGACGGCAATCGACGGACTCCGGATTCGCATCAGCGACAGCGATGGGCGTGTCGGCCTAGGTGAGGCTGTGGCCGCCACCACCGTCACAGGAGAGACGCTGGGAGGCATCGAGGACGCTGTTCGCGGTCCGCTCCGCTCGGCGGTCTTGGGGGGGCGCCTGGACGAACTCGAACAGGTCCTGCGCTCGATCGAGTTGGCGCTCCCCGGCAATCCGAGTGCCAAGGCGGCACTTGACATTGCCGTTCACGATCTTTGGGCCCGCTGGCTTGACCGGCCCCTTCATGTCCTGCTCGGTGGCGCCCGAACCGAGATCGTCACGGACATGACTATCTCGCTGGATGAACCCGAGGCCATGGCGTCGGCCGCTCTGAGGCGGATCGCCGAGGGCTTCGGATGCTTGAAGGTGAAGCTTGGGGGGCCACCTGAGATCGACCTGGAACGAGTTCGCGCGGTGCGAGCTGTGAGCGATTCCACGGTCGCGATCCGTGTGGACGCGAATCAGGCCTGGTCCACGAAGCAAGCCCTGACGATCATCAAGAGGTTCGAAGATGAGAACCTGGGGGTCGATCTCGTCGAGCAACCGGTTCGAGCCGCGAACGTGGAAGGTCTGGCGCGAATTACAGCGAGCGTTGCCACACCGATAATGGCCGATGAGAGCTGCTTTTCCCCTGATGATGCGCTCAGGTTGGCAGGTGGGCACATGGTTGACGCCTTGAACATCAAGCTCATGAAGTGTGGCGGCATAAGGCCGGCGCTCGCGATTGTCGCCATAGCGGAGGCCGCGGGGGTCAAGTGCTCGGTGGGCTGCATGATGGAAGGCATGGTGTCTGCGACCGCGGTTGCCTGCCTGGCTGCAGGAAGGTCGAGTATCTCGTCCATTGATCTCGATGCGCCCCTCTGGTTGGCGAACGCGGAGCGATCAGGAGTCGCGACATGGAATGGAGAGCGCATCGTTCTCGGCGACGGCGTAGGGCTTGGCATTTCGTAACCGAGCCGAAGCCAGCCAGAAGAGGCCCTCTTCTGTCGTCGCGAGGTTGGACAGCCCTGGTGACCACTACCCTCGAGGAGGGGTCTCAGTGCCGTCGGAACTAAAGGATGTGACGCGCCCGAAGAGCTTCGCAGGCATTCGCATAGCCAGCCTCCCCGATCAGTGGAGACGCCCGCCTCTCGCACACTCTCGTATTCCTGACATGAGGATGCCGCACCGTACGCAATTGGACGGTCAAGTGAGCTCGACTTTTGCCTTGGAGCCCACGACGTCTCAGCTCTGTCGAGGAGGCATTTTGGGGGCTGAGCTCTGCCTGATCTTGAGGGACGGCGAAAGCACGACCATCCTGGCGGCACCGGAGTAGCCAGATATTCGACTGAGCAAAAGGCGAGCGGTCTCGACGCCGAGATCATAGATCGGCTGGGCCACACTGGTGAGAGACGGTTTCAGCAACGACGCCCAGGCCATGTCGTCAAAGCTGACGATCGCAACGTCGTCAGGCACCAGCAGCCCAGCCTCAGCCAGGGCATACAGAGCGCCCATCGTCATGAGGTTGTTCCCAACGAACACGGCGTCAGGTCGACGCCGGAGGTGCAGCAGCTCCTGCATAGCCTGATGGCCGCCGGCCTCGCGAAAATCGCCCGTTCGAACGAGGGAGTCGACGAACTGGATGCCCGCTTCCTGCAAGGCAAGACGATAGCCCGCGAATCTCTCTGCACCAGTGGTGACGTCCAACGGACCAGTGATGCAACCGATGCGCGTATAGCCGCCAGCAAGAAGATGGCGAACCGCCTGTTTCGCGCCCAATACGTTGTCGACGACCACCGAGTCGACGTCATGATTACGAAGCTTGCGGTCGGCCGTAACGACGGCCACGCCGCGATCCAAGAGGGCACTAACATCGAGGGTGTCTTTGGTCGGAGTGACGATAACTCCGGCGACACGCTCCGCCAATGCAAGGTTCAGATAGGACGCTTCCTTAAGAGCGTCCTGCTCTGCATTACATAAAAATAGTGAGTAACCCTCCGTGTAAGCGATATCCTCAACACCCCGCACCATGTCCGTGAAGAAGGGGTTCCTGATGTCGTCGACGATCAGCGCCCACACCTGAGCGCGGTGAGTGCGCAAGCTGCGAGCGACTCTGCTTGGTTGGTAGTCAAGAGCGTCGATCGCCCTGCGCACCTTCACCACCAGGTGAGGACGCACGCTCGAACTGTCGTTGAGCACGCGGGAAACCGTCGCTGTGGAGACGCCAGCCGCGCGGGCGACATCGGAGATAGTTGTCATGGAGAAGTGTGTGGGTTGCTTGACAGTACGGAAAGCTGTGGCTACGATCTGAAACCGATTACAACTTTATTCTATCAGACTTGGCGGCCAGTGCGGAAGAATATGGAGCGGTCGTTGCTGGGAGGAAGAAATGCTCCCGCCGCATGTGAACCTCGCATGTGCGAAAGTGGCTGGGTCTGTCTGCGTGCGAGCACGCAATGCACCGACTTCAGTTTAGGATCTATATCCGGAGATGACGAAGGGAGAGCGGTGACAAAGAATAGGAAGAAATGGACCAGCCTGGCGGCGGTTCTGTGTACCTCCGCTATGGCGATAACAGCGATATCAGTGGGTAGTGCGGGCGCAAGCGCCGGCCGCGTCGGCAACGCAGCGCATGTGTCGGGCCCGGTCAACGGTGGAACCGCGACAGTCGACATGCCGGGTTATCCGAACTCCCTCGACCCGCAGGAGGGTTACACCCTCAATGCTGGAGAGGCGGACTGGATTGTCTACACGCCCCTGCTGACGTATGCGCACAAGAGCGGCCTTGCAGGAACACAGATCATTCCCGGCTTGGCCACTGCCCTTCCAGTCGTAACGGACAACGGCACGACCTACACTCTGACACTGCGGAAGGGCCTTGAGTACTCGAACGGCACCGCTGTTGTCGCGTCAGACTTCAAGTTCGCTGTGGAGCGAGCACTGAAGCTCAACTGGGGCGCGAGCTCCTTCCTGCTCGTGATTCAAGGTGCAGGGGCGTATCAGAGTGGTCACGCATCGACGCTCACTGGTATCACGACTGATGATGCGACGGGACGCATCACGATCAAGCTGACGAGCAGCTACGGGGCATTCGACAACGTTCTTTGCTTTCCTGCTCTGAGCCCTGTACAGCAGACGACGCCAATGACGGTGCAGACCACTCATCTGCCGCCCGGCGTCGGGGCGTACACGATCGAGAACATCGTTCCGGACGTGTCGTTCGACCTTGTGCAGAATCCGCTGTTCGCGAAGTTTCACATTCCGGGCATTCCGCTTGGTCACCTGAATGAGATCAAGGTCGAGGTCGAGTCGAACAGCGTCTCCGCGGCCGAGGCAGTGCTGGACAACCAGGTGGATGCGTTTGACGTCACCGGCAACATTCCGCCAAGCCTGCTCGGAACCATCGAGAGCAGGGCGTCCAGTCGCTTTGCCAAGGTGATCGTGGCGTCAACGGACTACTTCTTCTTGAACGAGTCAATGGCGCCGTTCAACAACGAGCAAGCGAGAATAGCGGTGTCTTATGCCGTGGATCGCAACGCGCTTGCGAGGCTCGGTGGCGGTTTCACGGTTCCGGACTGCTACTTCGTTCCGGTCGGGATTCCAGGGCACCCAACCACGCCCTGTCCGTACCCGTCTCCAAACCTCGCGAAGGCTAAGGCCCTGGTGAAAGCGGCGAACCTGGTCGGCACAAAGGTCTCTGTCTACGGATGGAGCCAGAGCCCGGGTGAGCAGCAGGTCGAGTACTACGCAAGCGTCCTGACGAGCATCGGTTTCAAGGTGGATCTCAAGATCATCAACCCCTCGATCTACTGGTCGACCATTGGAAACGTCAAGACAGCGGCGCAGACGGGTATCGCGGGACAGTTCCTGGACTTTCCTAACCCGGGCGACTTCTTCCTCTTGCTTGACGCTCGGAACATTCATCCGGTGAACAGCGACAACTTCGGAAACGTCAATGACCCACATCTCCAGGCGACCATCGTGAGGCTCGAGCAGGTGCCGGCGTCTCAGCTGGCCTCTGTGGCAAATCAGTGGGCAGCTCTGTCGGTGTACGCGGCGCAAAAGGTTCTGGCCTACACGTGGGGTTCTTCGCAGCTGCCGGAGTTTCTCTCTAACCGGATCAACTTCAAGACGGCAGTCTTCCAGCCGCTCTTCATGGACGACTGGTCGAGCTGGGAGCTGAACAGCTAGTCCGAGAGCGACAGGGGCGATCACTACATGGGTCGTGCAACGTAGTCGTGTCTCGGGACGCGCAACAGTTGGTGTCCGAGGGGCTCCTTCCAGGTCATCGTGGTGGAGGGAAGGAGCCCCTCGTTGTCGCGGGACTCAGCCCGTCTCGGCTTGCCTTGCGGCGTCTACGGCACAATGTGGTCGCGCTCACCTTCGGGGGGATGTTCCTATTGATCGCGGCGCTGTGTTTCATGGCTCCGCTTTACGCGCGGTACGTGGCCCACACCGGACCCAACGACAACCATGTCATGGAGACGATCCTGGTTGGCGGCCACAGGGTGGACGTCGTCTCGCCGATCGGCATTCCAATCGGGCCCACTTGGCACAGTCGCTTCTTTTTCGGCGCGGACTTCAACGGGCGTGACCTGGCTGTCCGACTCCTTTACGGCGGACGGAATTCTCTGATCATCGGCTTTTCCGCCACGGCCATAACGATCGTTTGCGCACTCGTCATCGCATTGCTCGCCGGCTATTACCGCGGTTGGGTCGACATCCTGCTCACACGCTTTCTCGACCTCTTGTGGGCGTACCCGGCGGTCCTGCTCGGAGTCGCGATCGGGACTTCCCTGGTCCTGGGAGGTCTTTCGATCGGGCCCCTGCACGTCAGCGGCAATTCGCTTGGCGTGCCCGCGGTGATCATCGGCTTCGTGAACATCCCGTATGTGGCGAAGCCGATCAGGGGTGAGGTGCTACTGCTGCGTGAGCGGGAGTTCGTTGACGCGGCGCGAGTACTCGGGCTCGGCCCGCTGCGCATAATCTTCTCGGAGATCCTGCCGAACCTCAGTTCGACGATAATTGTGTTCGTACCCCTGATGATCGCGAATTCGATCTTGCTAGAGGCCGGGCTGTCATATCTCGGTGCTGGGGTTCAGCCGCCGAACGCCTCGTGGGGCACGATGATCAGCAGCGGCGTGGAGTACATAACGAGCTCGCCATATCTTGTGCTGGTCCCAGGTATCACCTTGATAGTCGCGGTGCTGGGCATCAACGTGTTCGGTGACGGCCTTCGTGACGCGCTGGATCCACGAGCGGCGATATCCAAGGCGCACTGAATGACCCGTTTCGTAGTGCGCCGCTTCCTCCAGGCTCTTATCGTGCTCATGTTCGCGTCGGTGTTCACCTTCCTCATATTTCAGGTCATACCCAATGGGAATCCTGCGCTCCGTCTGGCGGGCCGTACGGCGACCCCGATGCAGATCGCCGCGATCACGAGGGCATGGGGCTTCAACAAGCCGGTCTACGTGCAGTACTTCGACACGATGGAGAAGATCTTCACCGGGACGGTCGTCTCTTACAGCCAGCAGGTGAACGTGCTCAGTCAGATTCGACAGGGTCTGCCGGCGACCGCCTCGCTCGCGATAGGGGCGAGCGTCCTCTGGCTGCTGTGGGGTATCGCCTTTGGCCTGTTGAGCGCCCGGCGGCCCAGAGGGATTGTTGACCGGGTTCTGGCCGCGTTCTCACTGACGGCGATCTCGATGCCCGTCTTTGTCGTGGGGTCTGTGCTCTTGTACGTGCTGGCCTTTCGGACGAGTCTGTTTCCGAACGGCGGGTACGTGCCGTTTTCACAGTCGGCTTCACAGTGGTTTCTTCACATGGTGCTGCCGTGGTTCACGCTTTCGCTGCCGGCGGCCGGTTTCTACTCGCGTGTGTTCCGGTCGAATCTGTTGGAGACGGTGCATCAGGAGTACGTTCGCACGGCGCGAGCGAAGGGGCTTTCTCGGCGCCGGGTCGTGCTGGGTCACGTGGTGCGGAACTCCCTCATACCGGTGTTGTCGCTCTGGGGCTTGGACTTTGCGGGGGTGATCGGTGGGGGGGCGATTCTCACCGAGACGGTGTTCAATCTTCACGGGATCGGCCAGTATGCCGCTAGTTCGATCCAGCTGTTGGACGTGCCGCCGATCATGGTGATCGTTATGTATGCGGCCGTTGCTGTAGTGATCATCGGGGCGGTCGTCGATGTTCTTTACGCCCTGTTGGACCCTCGTATCCTGTTGAACGCATGAGCGGCGAGCACCTTCTGGAGGTGGAGGACCTACGGGTTTCCTTCGCCACGGAGGATGGCGTGGTGCGCGCGGTCGACGGGGTTTCGTTCTATCTCGACGCCGGGGAAGCGTTGGCGGTTGTCGGAGAATCGGGGTCTGGGAAGTCTGCCATGAGCATGACGCTGATGGGTCTTACACGAGACACGAACGCGACGTTCAATGGTCAAGTGTACTTCGAGGGTACAGAACTTATAGGGGCTTCCGAGAGTACCCTGCGGCATATCAGGGGTGCCAAGATCGCGATGATCTTTCAGGATCCCATGAGTGCGTTGAATCCGGTTTACCGGGTTGGCGAACAGATCGCCGAGCAGATAAGGGCACACGAGCGCATATCGAGGCGAAGAGCCGGAGAGCGCGCCATCGAGCTGATGACGCGCGTGGGCATACCACAGGCAGCCGAGCGCGCTCGGGCGTATCCGCATGAGTTCTCAGGAGGCATGCGTCAGAGAGTAATGATCGCCATGGCGTTCTCCTGCTCGCCCCGAGTGCTCATCGCCGATGAGCCGACAACGGCGCTGGATGTGACGGTTCAGGCGCAGATACTTGGAGAGATGAGGGAACTGTGCGAGGAGTCAGGTGTGGCCTTGATTCTGGTTACTCACGACTTCGGGATTGTCGCCTCGGTGGCCGAACGCGCGCTTGTCATGTACGCGGGACAGATTGTCGAACAAGCCACGGTCGAAGAGCTTTTCGAGGACCCGCAGCATCCCTACACCTGGGGTCTGCTCGGTTCTGTACCACGGCTGGACCGACCGCGCTCGGAGCGCCTTCCGACCATCGGCGGTTCGACCCCCTCGTTGCTGAACCCGGTGAGGAGCTGTCGGTTCGCCCCGCGCTGTCCACACGCGTTCGGTCGCTGCGAGGAGGTTCCTCCGTTGGCGTTTGAGGTGCCGGGCCAGCATGAGCATCGAGACCGATGCTGGCTCAGCGTCGACGACAAGCGGGCTTTGCGCGTGGTGGATGGCTCTATCGGTCTCGCGGCCGCGAGCGGGCAGTCTTTCTGATGGGGTTCTGAGGCGACATGGACACCGAAGAGCTGTCGGGCTCGCCAAGCTTGCTTGAAGTGAGCCATCTCAGACACTATTTCCCGGTCAAGCGCGGGGTTTTGATAGACCGTATCGTCGCGCACGTGCAGGCAGTGGATGACGTTTCGTTCGTGATTCCCGAACGCGAGACCCTCGGTCTTGTGGGAGAGTCCGGCTGCGGCAAGTCCACGCTTGCTCGGGTGCTCTTGGGATTGCTCTCGCCAACTGCGGGCACAGTCCGCTTCCGAGGAGAGGACGTCCGGTTCGGCGGCCGCAACGCCCAAGTCTTGCGTCGTGAGATCCAAATGGTATTCCAGGACCCGCAGGGATCGCTGAACCCGCGCAAACGCGTTGGCCAAATTGTCGCAACAGGTCTTCGCCTGCGGGGCGTGCCACGAAAGGAGAGGGAGTCTCGCGTACGGATCCTTCTATCGGAGGTCGGTCTCAACCCAGAGCACATCAATCGGTTCCCGCATGAGTTTTCCGGGGGACAACGACAGAGGGTCGGAGTGGCACGAGCACTTGCCGTGCAACCGAGCCTGATCGTCTTGGACGAACCGGTGTCGGCCCTAGACGTGTCGATCCGGGCGCAGGTGATCAACCTCCTTTCGGACTTGCAGCGAGAATTCGAGATCGCCTACCTCTTCGTCGCGCATGATCTTGCGGTGGTGCGACACGTTTCGGACCGTATCGCCGTCATGTACCTCGGTAAGCTCGTGGAGATTTCGCCATCTGAGGAGCTGTACTTCAAGCCGGTACATCCCTACACGGCGACGCTTCTGGCCGCTGTTCCCATCCCTGATGTTCACCAGGAGCGCAAGCCCATTGCTGTTAAGGGTGAGCCTCCATCACCACTCAAACCACCGCCAGGCTGTCGATTCCACCCTCGCTGTAGCCGCGCGACGCAACTATGTCGGGAGGTGGAACCGCCGCTGGTCGCGTACCCCGGTGACCACTTGGCTGCTTGTCATCATCCTCTCAACGTCGATGAAGGCGAGGTGACCCGAGCGCTCCGCTCTCCGCTGAGCCCGCTATCGGCTGGGGAGACCATGCCCGAGGTAGGAACGCAAGAATGACTTTGCCACGTCGAGCGACCCTTTAGATATGGAGGTTTCACCCATGAACCTACTCCCATCGAGTGCGACTCACTCGGATCAGGTCACCATCGAGGGAGCGTTCCATCGCGAGACGGTTGTCAGCAAGGCTCTCGTTGGCAACCCTTTGCAGGACCCCGTCGAACGCGCCGCCTGGGTGTACACGCCACCTGGATATGAAGCTTCGGACCGCCGATATCCGGTCGTGTACTTCCTTCACGGCTACTTGGGCAGGGTTGACACGTGGTGGAACTGGAAGCCTTGGCGTCCGGCGTTTCCAGAGCTTGTGGACCAGCTCTTTCGCGACCCGACGGTCAGCCCAGCCATTGTCGTCCTCGTCGATGCGTGGACCAGTCTTGGGGGCAGCCAGTACCTCAACTCGCCGGGCACGGGACGGTATCTGGACTACCTGGCCGAAGATGTCGTGTCGGCCGTCGATTCCAGGTACCGCACCATCGCTGATCGCGACCACCGGGCACTGTCGGGTAAGTCCAGCGGCGGGTACGGCGCCATGGTTGCGACGATGCTGCGTCCCGACGTCTTTGGGGCATTTGCGACTCACGCCGGTGACTGTGCGTTCGAAATGTCCTACTTCATGGATATCGCGGGGGCCGCTCGGGCGCTTCGCGATCGTTACGGCGGTTCCTACGTGCGCTTCTTCGAGGACTTCTGGTCACGACCAGCTCTTTTCCTAGACCCGACGGGACCAGACCATCGCCTGATCAACATTCTACGCGATGGCTGCCTGTTACTCAGCTGAACCCGATGGGACCGTGTCGCTTCCGTGGGATTTGGAGACCATGGCGATCCGATATGACGTCTGGGAACGGTGGCAGGAGTTGGATCCGATTCGACTCGCCGGTTCCAAGGTGGACGCGCTGCGATCTCTTCGTGCGATCTGGGTCGACGCGGGAAACCGAGATGATTACTACATGGATCTCGGAGCTCAGGCTTTTTCGGCGCGGCTGCGATCTTTTGGTATCGAGCATCACTTTGAGCTCTTTGACGCACCGCACGCAGGTATCGAGCACCGGTATCCTCTCGCCCTCCGCTACATCGTTGAGCGACTCAGCTCTTAAGCCGCCGCCCGCGGGTGCGTTGTCTCGATCGGCGTGCCTCTGACTACGGATGGGGCGGACGATCGGGCGTCAGAACACGGCATCGCCGAGAAGCACTGGGCGCTCCAGCCCTGTTTGGAATCACGCGCTCAGTGTTCCGACGCGCAATCCCGCGGGACCATGTGTACCGGGAGCCTCCACGGGCCTATGGTCTAAGTGATGGGTTCTGCTTACTGGGGAGCCGACGGAAGTCGATTACCCCATAGGGAAAGAAGACACAGTGACCATCATTCTTGACGGCAGCTCGTTGACGATCGAGCGACTCGTCCGCATCGCGCGCGGTGGGGAGGCAGTCGAGCTCGACGCGCGAGCGCTGGAGCGGATCCGTGTGTGCCGCACGATGCTCGAAGACAAGCTCGCCGCCCACGAGATCATGTACGGCACCAACACGGGAATAGGCGAGTTCTCGGAGGTGGTGCTCACCGACGAGCAGGTCAGGCTGTTCCAGCGGTCTCTTGTCTACAACCACGCGGCCGGCATCGGCGAGCCGGCTCCCCCGGAAGTAGTGCGCGCGGCCATGGCCGGCCGCATCAACGTCCACGCCCACGGCAACACGGGCATCCGACCCGAGATCACCCTGACCCTCGTCTCGATGCTCAACCGCGGCGTCACCCCCATCATCTGCGAGAAAGGCTCGGTGGGCGCGTCGGGTGACCTTGCCCCGATGGCCCAGCTCGCGCTCGCGTTGATGGGCGAAGGTGAGTCGTTTTACGAGGGCGAACGCATGGCCACGAGCGTCGCGATGGCGTGCGCCGGCATCCCGGTCCCGGGCCTTCAGGCCCGAGACGGCTTGGGCACGATCAACGGCTCCAACGTGCTCACGGCCATGAGCGCCCTGTTGCTGTACGACGCCGACCACCTGCTGCGCCAGGCCGAGATCGCCTGCGCCATGTCGCTCGAGGCGCTGCTCGCCAACCTCAAGCCCTACGACAAGCGACTCCATGAGCTCCGCGGCTTTCCCGGGGCGGTGCGCAGCGCCGCCGCGATCAGCCGGTGCATCGAGGGCAGCGACCTGGCGACGGGCAAGATCAGGACCAAGGTGCAGGACGCCTATTCCATGCGCTCGTCTCCACAGGTGATCGGTGCCGCCCACGATGCCGTCGCATGGGCGGCCCGCCAGGTCGAGATCGAGTTGAACGGAGTCGGAGACAACCCGATCTTCATCCCGGAAAGCAAGCTCACGCTCACAGGCGCAAACTTTCAAGGCACGCCGGTGTCGCTGCCCATGGAGATGGTCGGCCAGGCGATCGCCATGGTGAGCGTCCTGTCGGAGCGGCGGATGAACCGGCTCGAGAACCCAGCCCTGAGTCAGGGTCTACCCGCCTTTCTGACCGCTGAGCCGGGCTTCTACAGCGGTCTCATGCTCAGCCAGTACACAGCCGATGCGCTGATCACAGAGCAGCGCATACTCGCCGCTCCAGCTTCGACCATGTCCATCCCGGCCGCGGCCGACCAGGAGGACTTCGTCTCCATGGGCATGAACACGGCCCTCAAGAACCGCCAGATCCTCCAGAACGCGTGGGCCGTGATAGGTATCGAGTTCATGGCCGCCGCCCAAGCGCTCGACTTTCGTGACTTCACGCCGGGCAAGGGTGTACGTGTCGCTCACGAGGTCGTGCGCAGACACGTAGAGCATCTTGGCGAGGACCGCCCGCTGTACACAGATCACAACGCCATGGCGGCCCTGGTCGAGTCGGGGGAGATCCTCGAGGCAGTCGAGGGTGTCGTCGGCCCGCTGGAGTGACCGTTGCAACAACGGTGCGGGTGAGGCTGTCGCATGATTGTCGCCGAGCTCCTTGAGCTCCCTGATGGGCGGCGCCTCCGCGTTCGCGTGAGCGGGCCGCCGGATGGCCTGCCCCTCATCTTCCATCACGGGACACCTGGCGCCTTTACGCCGTTCCGCGCCATTGAAAGAGCGGCTCATGAGCGAGGCCTGCGCTTTGTCACGAGCTCGCGACCCGGATATGGGGACTCGAGCCGTCAAGAGGGCCGGGGCGTCGTCGATGTCGTGGCAGACACCAGGGCAGTGCTCGCCGCTATCGGTGCCGAGCGCTGCGTGGTCTCTGGATGGTCTGGCGGCGGCCCTCACGCACTTGCGTGTGCCGCGAGGCTCGAACAGGCCGCAGCGGTGCTGTTGATTGGCAGCGTCGCCCCGTATGAGGCAGACGGTCTCGACTGGTTGGCCGGCATGGGCGAGGAGAACGTGACCGAGTTCGGGGCTGCGATCCAGGGTGAGGGGAGTCTGCGACCCTACCTCGAGCAAGTGCGGGAGCACCTAGTTGAAGTCACCGCAGGTGGCATCGTGGCGTCACTCGGGTCGGTGCTACCCGGCGTGGACAGGGCCGTGCTCACCGACGAGTTCGGGGAGGACATGAGCTTTTCCTTCCACGAGGCCCTGCGTGTAGGCGTGGAGGGATGGCTCGACGATGACCTGGCCTTCGTCAAACCGTGGGGTTTCGATCTGCGGGAGGCCTCGATCCCGACCATGATCTGGCAAGGGAGCGCTGACTTGATGGTGCCGTTCGCACACGGCCGGTGGCTTTCCTCGCGGCTTCCACACGCCACGGTCCACCTCGAACAGGGCGAGGGTCATCTTTCGATCGCCCTGGGTGCAATCGGTCCCATGTTGGACGAACTGCTCGAGGCGGACCGTTCAAGCTGATCGGCTTGCCTCCGTTCCGGTCCGGCAAGACGCGTTGGCCAGGAACCTCGGGCCGGGTGGTCGGCTTCGGCTCTCGAGCTCAGCCTCGCCGACCACCGCCCGAATCCTCTTACGGTACGACGGAGTTGACCGAAGTCCCCCAGTTCGCCAGACCATCCCTGGTTCCGCCGCATGTCCCGACTGTCAGAGTGAACGCAGACCCCGTGCAGCTCGGGTACTCGATGTAGTTCGTCGCGAAGTAGATCCTGCCGCCTGACCAGGGGAGATAGATGGCGTTGTTGTAATCCCCCCAGCGAGGGCGCGTGCCACCCGGATAGCCCTGATACTCCGTGAAGCCGTCCTGGGGCGACTGGCCGAGGTCGACAATGTTGATGACCGATCCCAGGAGACCATTGGAATAGCCGCTCACCCGACCGAAGGCGGTGCTGGGGTAAAAGCCACCGTTGTCAGCGCCGGATGGTCCGCCGTTACCCGACAGGGTGAAGTCCATGATGGCTCCACCGTTGCCACCGTCCTGGGAGGGATATCCCTCGGCCGCCATCGCCGGGAACTCCAGGTCCTCGTGCGCGGCTGAGACATAGCCCTGGCCGGTGATGCTGAGTGCGCCGAACCTGCTGTCGAAGCCGCCTGTGCTGATTATCCAGTAGGCGGCGCCCTGGTGGACTTCCGGGCTTGCCTCCGAGGTGTAGGTCTGGTCGACCTCCGTGCTCACCGCGGCCCAGAGCTGACCCTGCGCCTGCGAGACCTGGGTGAAGCCGTCGCCGTTGGTGGCGATGCCTCCCTCGGGACAGGAGGCAGGCTCGCCCACTGGCACGCTGAGGCCGGCGGCACCGCATTCGTCGCCCAGGGGTATCGGTCCGGCCTTCTGCGCGCCGAGGAATCCTTCCCCGTAGTAGAACTCCACGCCGGAGAAGAGCTGGCCGCTGAAATGGACACCGCCGCAGGCAAAGCAGTTGGGGCTGTTCAGATTGTCAAGTCCCGTCCAGTCGAAGACTGCGATGCGGTCGTCACCGGAACCATAAAAGTCGAGCGCACCCAACATGAACCCGGAGCCACCATTACTGTTGTCGTACTGGCTCGAGTCAGGTGGCACAGCCGGAATCACCTGGTACCAGCAGGTCAGGCCAGGCTCGTGATAGACGTTGTCCGAAGCACAGGTCCCGTCCGGTGTCGGTATGTCGCCCATGTTCTCTATGGCCACGGTAAAGAACGGATTGGGCTTTCCGAAAGGCCCGGTCACAGGCAGACCTAGTTCAAGCGCATTCTTGTTGAAGGCGAACTCCTGTGCCCCGTTGAAGCCGCCGCCGCCGATTCCGCCACCGTCGAGAGCAAACTCGTCGTAGAACAGGAGAAAGGCGTTTTGCGTGGCCGAAATCTTCGCAAAGTCATTGAGGAGGTAGGGGTAACCAGGCTCGGACGGGTTGTAGTTGGCGTTGAGGAAATAGACGTTGTATGGGCCGAACGGGTTTGAGCCCACTGTCACCGCGATGCCCTCGTAGCAGCTGCCGATAACGGCTGCAAAGCAACCTGAGAAGGCGCCGCCACTAGCCTCGCTGCTAGCCGAGACGAATTCTGTGAAGAACCAGTGTCCGCCGTTGCTCTGATCGTAGAGGCAGGAGATGTCGCCCCCGCTGCTCCAGCCTCTGCTCGTGAGCCCCATGATGGTGTCCAGCGGGATGACCGGTGACACGCGGTTCAACGACGTATCGAAAACCAGGATCTCACCAAGGTTGTTGTTCTCGACCACGTACCCGTTGCCAGCACACAAGCCCTGGTCCGGGGGTTCGATGTCGGTTTCTGTCACGTTGGTGCTCTGCTCCGCGCTGTCGACTGCATCCAGGCCTTTCACGCCGATGGCGCCGCCCGGAAACAGGCTGATGCGATCGCAGCCCGGGCCGAGCGGCTGACAGCTCACTGTCGGGGGCGTCGGATCCGAACCGTGACGGGGCAGCACTGGTGACGGCAAAGCCTCCGGGCCATGAATGGACTCTGCGGATTCGGCCAGCGGGGCACCGGCAACAGTGGCGCTTGATGCGTCGCTCGGCGGAAGAGACGCCGTGGACGGCGTGGGGAAGGGGCCTGAGAGCAGCGAACAGCCCGAGGCGCAGCCGGTGGCGGCCGGGCCAGCAAAGGTGGGCGAAAAGGTCCCGAGTCTCGAGGATGTGATAGTGCTCGGCGGAGGGCCGTAGCCGTTGTTGGCCCCAGCGGCGGAGGCAAACGAACCCCCCGTCGTGGCCAAAGCCGCGCCGCATGCAATGGCTAATACAGCAAACAACCTGACCCAACACCTGCTCATGGCAGTCCTCCCCCTCGCTTCCGGCGAACAGCGTGCGCGTCGGCCACAGGGCACGCCAGCGGCCGGGGGGCCTGCCGACGCACTGTGACTCCCCGATCACGTTGTGCGCAGGATGGCTCTTGTCAGTTGTCGGTGGTTTAAGCCAACCGACGCCGCTTGTCAACCGGCGGAGTGGAACCTTGGGGCGCGCTCCGACGTCCTTGCGGCCCACCGCTGATCCAACGGACCAGCACAGTGCGGGCGTGTACCCGGTTGACGAGCTCGTGCGCCGTGGGTCGGGACGCATGCCAGACCGACTGCGTAGAGGGAACGATGCGAGCACCGATGCTGATCCCGAGCGTGACCACGACATTGACTCCTCCCCGGCTCTCTCACGTTGGGCAAGGTCGGTCGGGGTCGCTGAGAGCTGCCAAGCCAGCCGAGCACGACAGCGCCGTGGCGGACAGGGACTGTTCAGCATGCACGCCTGGTGACGACGAGTCACGCGCTTTCCGAGGCGGAATTAGACAGACTTGCAGCTCGCTGTTCCCAAGCGCGGGATCGGGCCTTCCTCCCAAAGGCCCTTGTGAAGCACGGTCAGTCCTTCTCGATCTCTCAGCCGAGTCGGCTGCGAAACCTCGCCGCGACAACCGATCACTCATGCACGCCCATCGTCGCACCTTTCGCCGAGCAGTCCAGAGGCGAGACCGGTAGCGCCTCCAGTCGACTTCGAGGGCGCAGTTGTGATAGGAGACGTGTCCGACACATACAGGAGGCCGCCGTGGAGATGTCGGAACGTGGCATTGCAGCTGTCGGAAGAGACGGGAGGCGGCGACGGAGAAGTGCCCTGGCGGGTGGCACCGCTCTTCTCTTCTTGGCGTCCATCGTCGGGCCTGTAACACCCGGCGTGACAGCTGTCGCCAGCCCAGTCGTCCACTCGGCGCACCAGCGGCAAGCTCGGGCACGGTCCAGCGGTGTCCAGACGAGCCCACTTGTCCGCTACGGCTACGCGCTGGTGCACGATTCCAGCGGATGGGCTCCCAACAAGGGAGCGGCGATCACCCTTATCTTCTCCGCTGATGACGTCGCGTTCATCTACTCGGCCGACGCCACCGAGTGCCTAGGCGACCAGGGCAGCTATTCGTATGCCGGCGGTCGTCTGTCCCTCCGCCTTCACACGCCTGACATCAATGTGGGTGTGACCTTCCCTCTTTCCCTGGCGCAAACCGAGGTCACGATGCCGTTCCAGGTCGCTTCAACCAAGGCCGGAACTTCGTTGTGGAAGCAGGAACCACTTGCCCTCGACACAGGCGTGTTCGCCATCTTCAACGCCGAGGGGAACAACGCCTCGGGCAATCCGACCCTGGAACAGGCCTCGGAATACGCCTACGCCTATGCCGAGGCCTGGGTGGCAGCAGGCTCAGACAGCGCGCCCGCTTTCATGCGTCCGGCGGTACGTGCAGGTGGGCCGCGCCTTGTGACCAAGTCGTCGCAAGGGCCAGGTGCGTGCAGCGCGGGAGGAGCCAACTGCATCACGAGCGTGCAGGACCTGGACACTGACCTCAAGATCTCGTTTAAGGACGGCCCCCCGGTAGCGATCAATCTCTTTTCCTGGTCCGCCGAATCGGGGGGTTCCGAGCTCGGCACGAGCCCCCTGGCATCCGACCCCCGTGTCCACCTTGATCCCACGGTTCACCCTGACGGCCAATACGACCCGACGAACAAGACCGCTGTGCTGATCTCGCCCTTCACCTACACCGTATTGCCCTGGCCTGCGCACACGTCGCTCGAGTCGACCAGTGCCATCCACACCATGGCAAGCACGTTGGAGAGCCGCGGCTACAAGGTCACCGAGCTCCTGGGTGCCGCATCGGTGAGACAGATCGTAGACGCACTCAAGCCAGGTCCTGGTTACGTGATGTTCTCGACACACGGCAACGCCGAAGGGGATCTGTTGACGGGCGAGACGGTACAAGCCCAGGGCATGTACGGCCTGAGCGCCGCCCAGGCCGCCACCCTCGTGGAACGCCAGCACTTGATCGACGAGGGCCTCAAGTCGCTCGTCGACTACGGCGCCAAAGGCCTCGACCCGGCGACGTTCTTCCTCACCGAGGAAGACTGCTCTTTCTTGCCGTCTGCTGGGTGCACGTACAAGGTGATACTCACACCCTGGTTCTGGTCGTGGTTGACAGTGGATCAGCACACGAGTTTCCAAAGAAGCCTGGTGTTCATCAGTGCGTGCCTGACAAATCAGAACCCTAGTTTGCGGAACTCCATTTTCGCCTTGAACTACCTGTCGTTCCAGAACTCGGTGAACGCCAAACTGGCCCTGGCAATCGAGCTTTACCTTGTCAAGTCGCTTGCCCGGCCAACGCGTTCCCCCGAGGAGGTCTACTACAACATGGAACGCATCCAGAGAACGAACATGATGATTTATAAGGAAGACGAGCTCCTAGATGGTGTCCTGGGTTCCGGATCCGACAGCATGTCGGGCAATCTGATCGGCTGGGGCTGGGACGGGAGCAAGTACGTCAACTACTACGCTGCAGGTTTCCTGGACATGTCGATTGTGGATCCGAGCCAGGTGTGGTGGATGCTCTTCGCCGGCCGCTGGGACACAAATGCAGAGCAGGGTGCGGCGAATCTGACCCGCTGCTTCAACGACTACTGGAGCAAGGGCAGCCCTGGGGGGCTTGCCGACCAGTTCTGCAACGCTGCCAATGCGGGTCAGCTGAAGAACAAGCAGAAGCTGCGCAACGACGTGGAATATGCCGTGTACCTCCTCGACGGCCAGAAGCCGGCAGACCTTCCTCCAGACGAGGTCATACCCCGTTGGACGCTCGACGACGGCGGCAAATGAGCGAGCACGGCAGTCCAGGGTTGCCAAGATCGGTGTTGGGGCGGCGGGTCACACGTGTCGGACGAGTGAAGGGAGAATGCAAGGCACCGAAACTCGCCGACACCTGAGACACAGCGGCGCCCGCTTTCCCAGCTCTGTGAGGCGTGTGTCTGAAGTCGTAGAGGGAACACCTCGCGCTCATGTCTGTTGCCAAGCTGATGTCAACGGCCGCGGGGACCGGAGGGTGGCCGAGCCGAAGACAGGGGCCTTGCCGGCTCTCTGTCGGTACGACCGTGCCCGATGGACGCGTCAAGTCTCGCATTGGTCGGGTCTGGCGCCCCGGAGTTCGGATCTCGGAGAGGCGTGGCGTAGTTCAGTAGAAGAGCATCGCCGTGAACTGCGCACGGACTCGGCTCGCGTAGCGGCTCTTGAGCTCGTTGTTGTGCTCGAACTCGCCCGGATGCCGCTCACTCAGGAGCACGGGAACCTCCAGACCTGCAGCGCTCAGACGCTCGATCGTCGCGGCGATCATCGCGTTCAGCAGCGTCATTGAGGCAATCGAGGATCCTGGCCCGACTCTCGCCGTCACGCCGGGCACCTCCACAAGTGCATCGCCGGCCGGACAGCGGTTGTCGAGCACGACGTCGGCGATCTCGAACAACCGGGACCCGCTCGAGTGGCGCGGCGTGAGGCTTCGTGAGAACGCGAGTGACGTGATGGCGACTACGCCCAGACCCCTTGCGCGTGCGAGCAGGCCCATCTCGACCGGCAGCGGGTTGATGCCGGAGTTCGAGGAGATCACCATGACCTCGCCCTGGCGGAGATCGTGGCCCTCCAGGATTGCTGCCGCATAGCCCTCGACGAGCTCCGCACGACCTCCGGTGCGATCGACGATCGGATTGATGCAGGCAAGCCCACCGGTGCGGTTGAAGGCCTCTTCGGCGATTATGTGGGAGTGGCCCGGCCCGAAGACGTGGACCAGCCCACCCTTCTCGATGGCGGGCGCCAGCAGGTCTGCCGCCGCCGAGATGCCAGGTCCCTGGGTGTCCATCAGCTCGCCGATGAGCCGCTCGACGCGCTGCAGATAGTCCTGAGCGGCGCCGGCCAGTGGTTTCGTGATCCTGAGTCATCCTGGGACCTCGGCTCGGTCGACGAAGAGGTGAAAGCGGTGGGCGAACCGGGAGGGCAGGACGATCTTGCCGAGGAGCGCGCTGCCCGAGGCTCCGGTCACCCTCGGAAAGGTAGCGGGGTTTCCCTGGAGGGTTTCGTCCGCGAGAACGGCCCACGCCGTGGCCTCGCGGGCGTCGCCCGGAACGCCGAACTCATCATGGAGCCGGATTGCACACGTCGGCAGCCTTGACTGGAGACGGCGCCGGATCTCGAGGTTGTGGGCGCCGCCGCCAGTCAGGACGACCTCGTCAGGCAGGTAGGGGAGGTACCGCTCGTAATGGCTGGCGACGCACTCAACGGTGAATTGGGTGGCGGTGGAGACCATCGAGTCGTCGGTCAGCGAGAGCGCGGCGGCGGACTCGATGAGTTGGTCGACGAATTCCTCCCCGAAGTCCTCCGGCCCGCGTGAGGTTTTCGGGGGTTCGCGCTTGAGGTACGGATGCGTCAACAACTCAGCGAGGAGCTCCGGGCTGACATCGCCCCGCGCGGCGCGGCGGCCGTCCTCATCGAATAGCTCACGGCCCTGGGTGAGCCTGGAAACGAGCCGATCGATGACCATGTTCGCCGGCCCGCAGTCGAAAGAGATCACGTCGCCGGCCGTGCAGTTACGAGGGAGGAACGTCACGTTGGCTATGCCCCCGAGGTTCTGGATGGCGCGGGATCGATCGTCGAGTCGCGCGAACAGGACGAAGTCCAGGAACGAGCTGAGCGGCGCCCCTTCGCCGCCCAGCGCGATGTCGCTCGGGCGGAGGTCGCCGACAACCAGGCATCCGGTCCGCTCGGCGACCACGGCGAGCTCGCCGATCTCCATGTGACCGTTGGCCGGCTCGCCTTGGCTCCCGGCGATGGCGTGGATGAGGTTCGCAGCCTGTACGCCGATGACCGACACCTCGTCCGCCTGGACGCCACCGAGCTCCATGACGGCGTTTGCCGCGAGGGCGAGCTGTTCGCCGAACTCGGTGTGGATCGCCATGAGCTCGTCGGCACGGAACGTGTTGGGGACGTGGAAGCCGAATAACCTCTGGCGCATCTCGGGGGTTATCGGGTAGTTGAGGTGGGCTGCCACCGTGACGCCCCGGTCGATCCCGTGGCCGCGGGTCACCGCCGAGCGCGGCGCTGATGCCGTCGAGGGAGTTGCCGGTCATCAGGCCCACGATCAGGCGATCGCCGGTGCCGGCCAGCCCAGGAGCGAGTTCAAGGGTCATTTTCAGCTCCTCGGGCAATGGATCCCGGAGTCCGGTCAACTGAGGGATCGGCCTTCGAGGAGAACCTCATGGACCTCGAGGTCGTCTCCCAGCACGACCAGGTCCGCGCGGGCGCCGAGCCGAATCCGCCCGATGTCCTGACGGCCGAGCAAGGCGGCCGGGCGCTCGCTCGCCGCGGCGAGCACGTCGCCGAGCGCGGCGCCGGTGTCGGCGACACGCCGCACGCCGTCGAGCAACTTGGCGGCCGAGCCGGCGATGGTCCCGTCCTGGCGGCGCACGACTCCGCGCTCGGCGATCACGCGCACCTCCCCGAGAAGAAGTTCCCCGTCACCGAGCCCCGAGGCGGCCGTGGCGTCGCTCACTAAAGTCCAGCGCCCCCGTGCCGCCGCCAGCACGAGTCGGAGCAGTTCGTCGGCGACGTGGACCCGGTCGGCGATCATCTGGACCGTCACGCGTGGATCCGCCAGCGCTGCTCCCGCCAAGCCGGGCGCACGGGCAGAAATCGGAGGCATCGCGTTGAAGATGTGGGTGACAGCTTGCCCGCCCGACTCGAATCCGCGCCGCGCCTCGGAAGCGTCGGCGTCGCTGTGACCGAAGGAGACGACGATCCCACGTCGGCGGCATTCCGCCACGAGATCGAGTGCACCGGGCAGTTCGGGGGCAAGGGTGACCATCGTGACCGGACCTGCGTCGCAAAGTGATACCAGGCGCTCGAGGCTCGGTCTCGCAAGGCGTTCGACTGGGTGAGTTCCGGCCCTCAGTGGCGAGAGGAAGGGCCCTTCGAGGTGGATGCCGACTATGCGCGCCCCGTCGGGCTCTCGCTTGACCAGCTCTGCCATGCACCCGGCGGCCGTCTTCGTACGGGCTGTCTCACTACTGATCAGTGTCGGCTGGTAGGCAAGGACCCCGTCGTGAGCAAGCGCCCTAGAGAGAGCCGCGAGCTCCTCCACCGACGCACCGAGGGCGTCGACGCCGGCGTAACCATTCACCTGCAGGTCCACGAGCCCTGGAATGGCGATCCCGCGACTGCCAGGGGGCAGCCCGAGCGCGACCACCCTGCCGTCCTCGACTGCGACGTCGCCCGGCACGAGCCGGCCGTGCTGGAGAAAGGCGGACACGCCAAGCCGGCGCTGGTTCCCCGGGCGGCGATCGGGCACGGTCACAGTCGGGCGGTGGCTTGTGTGGGCCGTCTCGAGCGCGACGCGCAGCCTTCCACCGCTCGCCGCCAGCAGCTCCGCCGCATGTTCGGCGTCCATCGTCGAGGCGGCGACGAGACAGGCGGGTTTCGTTCGCCACCCACACGCCTCGAGCGCCATCCTTGCCCGCTCCGGCGATGTCTTGGCGACAGTTGCCACGATCCTCGTGGCCCTGTCCCGCAGCTTCTCGTTGGTCGCCCGGACGTCGACCATGAGGTTCCCGTACGTCTTGCCGAGTTGGATCATCACCGCCGTCGAGAGGATGTTCAGGGTGATCTTCTGCGCGGTTCCGGCGTTGAGCCTCGTGGAGCCCGCGATCACCTCGCCGCCCACGAGGAGCTCTATCGGGAGCTCAGCGGCACTTGCCACCGCGCTGTGTCGGTTGCAGACGACCCCGACGGTGAGTGCTCCCACGGCGCGCGCGTAGTTGATCGCGCCGACGACGAACGGAGTCCGGCCGCTCGCCGAGATCCCGACCACCGCATCTCGAGGCGAGCAGTCAAGCGCGCGGAGCTCGACCGCGCCAGCTTCGCTGTCATCCTCGGCTCCTTCGCGGGGACGCGTCATGGCGTCACTGCCTCCGGCGAAGACAGCGATCACGAGGCCATCGGGCACGCCGAATGTCGGTCCGGCCTCGGCCGCGTCAAGCACGCCGAGCCGCCCCGCCGTCCCTGCCCCGACGTAGATCAGGCGGCCGCCTTCTGCGAGCCGTCGGGCCACCGCTGCGACGGCGCCTGCGATTTGCGACGTGGCGGCCACGACGGCATCGCAGGCCCGTGTCGACTCCGATGTCATGAGCGCGACGAGATCAGGGACATCCAGGACGTCGAGCTCGGCGAGCTCGGGGCGAACTGCCTCGGTGTCGAGAGCCCCGAGACCTGCGAGCTCGTTGTCGCGGCTCATGCGAACGCCTCGCTCACGCAACGGTGGATCACGGCGCGCATCTCGGCTTGCTCGCCGATACGTCGAACGGGGTGGATTGCGTTCGTGAGCAGCACGACTCCGAGACCGAGCGGCCCTGAGACGAGCAAGGAGGTCCCCGTGAAGCCGGTGTGCCACAAGGTGGCCTCGGGCCAACTGCCCCAGTCCTTCGGAGCGAGCCGCCACCCGAGGCCACGAACGTCGTCGCCTGTGGCGGCCCTCCTCGCTGTCATCGCGTCGAGCCCTGCCGGGGTGAGCACGCTGCCGTCAGGGACGAGCAGGTGTCGGGTGAAGGTGACGAGATCGTCGAGCGGTCCGAAAAGCCCGGCGTGGCCCGCGACGTCGCCGAGGGCGTGGGCATTGCCATCGTGCACCTCACCCCACACGAGTCCCTGCGTGAGCCGCTGGTCCCCGTCGAGCTCGGTCGCGGCCGTCTCTTCTCTGCGACCGGGCCGGAAGACCGTACGGGACATTGCCAGCGGACCTGCGACCTCTCTCGCGAACAGGACGTCGAGCGGTGCCCCGCCGCAGGCCTCGAGCGCCCATCCGAGGAGCATGAAGTTCAGGTCCGAGTACAGGACCTCCCCGGTCGGCGGCGAACCCCTCGCCTCGTCGAAGACCGCCGCCTCGATGGCGGACCGGCCGCGCAGAGACTCGAAGAAGGGCTTGTGGGCGATGAGCCCTGAGGTGTGGGTGAGGAGGTGGGTCAGGGTCGTGTCGGAACGGGGAAAGTGCGGGAGCCATCTTTCGACCCTGTCCTCGAGGCTCAGCATGTCGCGCGCCGCGAACACGAGTGTCAAGGTCACGCTGCAGACGACCTTGGTGAGCGAGGCGAGGTCGTAGCTGGTGTCGGCAGTGACGGGACACGGTGTGCCGATCCGGCATGCCTGTCCGCCGTAGGCGGAGAAGACGGGTCCTTCGGCGTCGAGGACCGCAAGTGAGAACCCAGACGGGAAGGACGTGGCGACGAAGTCCCCGAGCAATTCCTTGAGCGCGGTCACCTCAGGCGTCGCGCCCTCGACTGTCACCCGAACGGGCTCCTGGTGGGCCGAGAGGTTCATGAGGTGCTCTTCGGGCCGAGACGGAGCCGAATCTCCTCCGCCCCGTACTCGGGTTCGACGCGCCGCGCCCCGTCGGGCACGAAGCCGAAGCCGGCGTAGAGACGACGTGCCGGGGCGTTTTTCTCGAAGACCCAGATGGTGACCGGGTCGAGTTGGCGCCGCGCGAGGTCCTCGAGCGCGTGGGCGAGCAGGCGACTCCCGAGCCCGCGCCCGGAGGACGAAGGTCTCACGTACAGGGAGAACACGTGGCCCATGCGGGCGTCGTCAGGGTCCGGGCCGTGCCGGCAGAACCCGAGCAGCTCGTGGTCTTTCGACTCGGCCACCGTCATCGTCGAGCTGGCCTCTGCGATCAGCGTCTCGAGCCAGGAGGCGATTTCGCTCTCGTCGAGCCCCTCGAGCCTGTCTTCGGGGACGACGCCGTGGTAGGAGTGCCGCCAGGCGGACACGAAAACCGTCGCCAGCAAAGCCGCGTCCTGTGCCAGACCGCTCCGCAGCCGGACATCGTCGTGCCCGTACTCTGACTGTCCGACTTCACCCAGCTGCCGGTCGTCACGCTGCACGGTCCCTGGCTTCATGAACGGAGACGATGGAACTGTCGAAGAAAAGTCCGGCACGGTGCTTAACATAACCGCAATAAGGTGTTATCTTCATCCGCACTAACAATGTGGAGGTGGGTTCGTGAGGTACAGAAAAGTCATTCGTAATGTCGTCGTGCTTGCAGCGAGCTTGGGTCTCGCGGGGGCGCTCTGCTCGTCTGTAGGCGCGGCTCCGCGCGTGCAGGCTATCCATTCGGCCTCGGCGAGCCCGTTCGTCGTCGCCAGCACTTCGGGCGTGCAGAAACTCGACCCGGACGTAGTCACCAACTTCGTTGACTTCCAGGCGCTCGGGCTCATCTACGACCAGCTGGTTCGTTACAACAAGCAGTTGCAGTTCGTGCCGGACCTGGCGACGAGCTGGGCGTTCAGCAACGGGAACAGGGCGATCACGTTCCAGTTGCGAAAGGGCGTGACCTTCGACGACGGCACGAGCTTCACTTCGGCCAACGTGGTCGCGTCAATTGACCGGGTGCGTGCTCCGAAGACGGGTGACGCCTCGGCGTCTTACATCTCCTCCGTGAAGACCGTCGTGGCCAAGGGCCCCTACTCGGTGGAGTTCGTCCTCAGCCATCCCGATTCCTCGATCCTGTCAGGGCTCACGTCGGTGAACCTCTCCATGCTTTCGACCAAGGCGATCGCGGCGGGCACGCTCGCGACCACCCCCGATGGCACGGGGCCGTTCGAGTTCTCCAGCTGGAGCCCCAACAACTACCTGATCCTGACCGCCAACCCCCACTACTGGGGTGGCAAGGTGAAGCTGGCCTCCGTGAAGATCGAAGCGATTCCCACCGAGCAGTCGATCGCCTCGGCGATCGAGGCGAACACCGTCCAGCTGGGCCTGCTCACCGAGCCGGAGGTCGCCAAGACGCTGTCGAGTTACACGGTGCAGAAGGTGCTCGACCTCTCGTACCGGGCCCTCATGCTCCAGGACAAGACCGGGCCGCTCGCCAACGTGAACAACCGGCGGGCGCTCGAGTGCGCCATCAACCGCAAGCAGATCGTCGCCGACTCCGTCTTCGGGCAGGGCCAGGTCGTAGGTCCGGTCCCGATGGGGCCGTTCGCCTCGAAGCCGGTCTCCGCTGTCTGTCCCAACACGAACGTCGCTGCCGCCAAGAGCTACCTCAAGGCGGCCGGTGACCCGTCCGGCTTCACCTTCACCGCCATCACGTCGGTCGCCATCGACCCGACCAGCTCTGCGCAGGCCATTGCGGCCCAAAGCGAGCTGGCTCAAGCCGGGATCAAGATGAACATCCAGAACCTTGCAACCGACGCTTACATCCAGGACTGGCTGAAGGGTGACTTCCAGGCGTGTTTCGCATGGAACGGCGCCAACCCGGACCCCTACACGATGTACGGCCGCTACTTCGGCCAGGGCGCCAACCTTGGGGTGCCCGCCGGTTACAGCTCGCCAGCCCTTCAGAAGCTGCTTCTTCAAGGAGACGAGTCCTCTTCGGCCTCGGCGCAGCAGAAGTACTACAGCGAGCTCTCGGCGAATCTGACCGGCAACGCCGTGTGGGTCTGGCTGTTCACCAGCTATGACTACGCGGTGCTCGGCCACGGCGTCAACGGCTTCAGCTTCTTCCCGTCGCTGACCGACTCGTTGCAGACCTTGTCCTCGACGAGCGTTTCCTGAGCACAGTTGTCTTGACCGACGACGGACCCGCCGGTGCGGTCGCACCGGCGGGTCGTCGCCTATCTGGTGAAGGCCGCGGCGCGCGGCCTCCTGTTCGAGGTCGCCCGTCGCTTGGCGTCGATGGTGCTCACCATTTTCGGCGTATCCATCATCGTCTTCCTCGTTCTGAGGCTGCTGCCGGGTAACGCCCTTACGAGTGCCCTCGGAGTGAGCGAAGGTCTGCTCACCCACGCCCAGCTCGTCGCCCTCGACCACTACTACGGCATCGGCGAGCCGGTGATCCAGCAGTACGGCTCATGGCTTCACGCCATACTCACCGGCAACCTCGGCGTCTCGCTCCAGTCGCGCACGTCGGTCGCCTCGCTTGTTGGCACCGCCCTCCCGGTGACCTTTGAGCTCGCCATCGCGGCGATGCTGCTGGGACTGCTCATCGGAGTGCTCTTCGGAGTCTTTGGCGCGCTGCGGCCAGGGCGTGCCGTTGATGTTACCGGTCAGGGCGTATCGGTGATCGGGCTCGGGGTGCCGAGTTTCGTGATCGGCACCGGACTGGTGACCTTGCTCGCCTCGGTCTTCCAGTACTTCCCGTCCTCGGAGACCTTCGCCAGCCTGACCAGCGATCCCTGGTTGAACATCCAGCAGATCTTCTTTCCGGCCTTGACGTTGAGCCTCGGGATCGGTGCCGCCATCATGCGCACCACGCGCGCCTCGGTGCTGGAGGTGGTCGGACAGAACTACGTGCGGACAGCTCGGGGCAAGGGGCTTTCCCGGCACTCCGTGACCTGGAAGCACATTTTCCTGAACGCCTTCGTCCCGGTCCTCACCATGTCCGGCATCCAGCTCGGCTATCTGCTCGGCGGAACCGTGATCGTGGAACAGATCTTCGTGCTGCCGGGGCTCGGCCGGCTCTTGGTGGAGTCGATCAACGGCCGGGACTTCCCCGTCGTCCAGAGCGTCACGATGATCTTTGCGGCTGGCTTCGTCGTCGTGAACATGGTTGTCGACGTTCTCTACGCCGTGATCGACCCGAGGATCAGGAACCGATGAGCGTGACAGGCCTCGGGCCCGCACCCGCCCTGCCGGCCGAGCTCGACACCCCCGCCGCGCCTGTCGGGCGCCGGGGCCTCGTGGGGGCGCTGTGGCACAGCCCGAACGGCAGGGTTGGTCTGGTCCTTGTCGGCGTGGTCATGGCGGCAGCCATCGCGGCGTCCTTCGGAGGTACCCCTTACGACCCTCAGTTCCAGAACGCCGCCGCCCTGCTCCAGCACCCGACCTGGAGCCACCCCTTCGGGACCGACCAGTTCGGGCGCGACATCTTGTCGCTAGTTCTCGACGGTCTCGGGGTCTCGCTCGAGATCGCCTGCCTGGCGGTGCTGATTGCCGGAGTGATCGGCACCATCGCCGGAGTGGTGGCAGGTTTCCTCGGTCGGTGGACTTCGGCGGTGATCATGCGTGTGACAGACATGATGTTCGCGATCCCGGCGATACTGCTCGCTCTCATCGTCGTCGCCGCGCTCGGTGCCGGCTGGCTGAACAGCGCCATCGCAATTGGTGTCGGCTATATCCCGATCTTTGTCCGGGTGGTCAGGGGACCGGTGCTGGCGCTGCGCGAGTCGGGCTACGTCTCGGCGGGCCGGGTACTCGGGTTCTCCCGCCGCAGGCTTCTTTTCCGTCACATCCTCCCCAACGTGTCCGGGATCCTGGCTGTCCAGACCAGCCTCGCGCTCGCCTGGTCGGTCCTCGCGGAGGCGAGCCTCAGCTTCCTCGGGCTCGGTCCACCGCCTCCAACGGCTTCGCTAGGGGAGATGGTCAGCCAGGCCGGCAGCCTGGCCGCCATAGCCTGGTGGACGCTGGCGTTCCCGTCGGTAGCGATCATCTTCGCGGTGATCGGCTTCAACCTCCTCGGTGATGGGTTACGGGACGCGATCGACCCTCGCACGAGGAAGCAGTGACGCGGATGGTCAGCCGATGCGGGACAGGGGAGCAGAGATGCGGGTGATCGGCATGATCTCAGGGACCTCCTTCGACGCGGTCGAAGCGGTGCTGGCCGAGTTCGTGCAGAGCGGCGAGGTGCTCGACTGTGAGCTCGTTGCCCACCGTTCGGTCCCGTATCCCGACAACCTGCGGGAACGGATCGCCGCGGTTCTGCCTCCGGTCTCCACCGACATCGGCGAGGTCTGCGAGCTGGACGCCGGTATCGGCCAGTTCTTCGGTGAGGTGGCACGTGGTCTCGCCGCCGAGGTCGGCGGAGGCGAGGTGCAGCTCGTGTGCTCTCACGGGCAGACCGTGTTCCACTGGGTGTCAGGAGACCGTGCGCTCGGCACGCTCCAGCTTGGCCAGCCTGCTTGGATCGCCGAGCAAACCGGGGCGACGGTCGTGAGCGACGTGCGCAGCCGCGATATCGCTGCCGGAGGGCACGGGGCGCCCCTGGCGAGCGTGCTCGACGTCTTGCTGCTCGAGCCACCGGTCGGGACAGTGCGAGGAGCACTGAATCTCGGGGGGATCGCGAATGTGACCGTGCTCGCCTCCGGGCGTGAGCCGGTCGCCTTCGACATCGGCCCGGCGAACGCTCTCATCGACGCCGTGGTCACCTCGCTGACCGAAGGCCGGGAGCACTTCGACGAGAGCGGCCGGCGCGCGGCCCGCGGACAGGTCGACGGCCGGCTCCTCGCGTCGATGCTCGACGAGCCCTACTACCGGTTGTCGCCACCGAAGTCGACCGGCAAGGAGCTGTTCAACCTCGGCTACGTCGAAGCCGCCCTCGCCGGCCGGGAGCTCGACGCCGACGACCTCCTGGCAACGTTGGCCGCGCTCACGGCCGAGACGGTGGCGAGGGCACTCATCGGTTGCGGGGTCACCGAGGTGGTGCCCGCCGGTGGGGGCACGCGCAACCCTGTGCTGATGTCGGAACTGCGCGGACGCCTTCCCGGTGTGGCGTTTCGTCCCCTGGAGGAGTTCGGTGTCCCGGAGGCATCCAAGGAAGCCCTCGCCTTCGCGTTGATCGGTTACCTGACCGGGTCCGGGTTCAAGGCGTCCGTGCCTTCCTGCACAGGTGCGCGCCATGCGAGCATTCTCGGGTCCATCACTCCAGGCGAGCGGCCACTGCCATCCCCCACAGGGCTCAGGGCACCTTCCCAGCCTCGTGGTACACGGTGGCGGTCCGGTCGTTGGGGAGCGGTGAACGCTGTGGCGGAGGTACCCGTGCTTTCGTTGCGCGACGTGCGCGTCGGCTCCCGCCGCCGTCATGGCGTCCGCGAGATCGTCCGCGGCGTCGACCTCGACGTCATGGCCGGCGAGAAGGTCGGCGTGGTCGGGGAGAGCGGGTCGGGCAAGACGCTCACGATGTTGTCGGTGCTCCGGCTGCTCCCGCGACCACTCGAAGTGCTCAGCGGCCAGATCCGCTTCGAGCATCGGACCCTGACCGAGCTCGACGAGCGCGGGATGGAATCGATTCGGGGTGCCGGCGTCGCGATGGTCTACCAGGACCCGATGACCTCGCTGAACCCCCTGCTCCGCGTTCGGACCCAGGTCGTCGAGACGCTCCGGAGCCATGGCTCGAGCGACGCGGTGGCGCGCAGACGCACTCGCGAGGTGCTCGGACAGGTCGGATTCGTCGATCCCGAGCGTGTCGAGGCAGCGTTCCCGCACGAGCTATCCGGCGGGATGGTCCAGCGCGTGATGATCGCGATGGCGATCGCCACATCCCCGCGTCTCTTGGTGGCCGATGAGCCGACCACGGCTCTCGATGTGACCATTCAGCAGCAGATCCTCGACCTTGTCGACTCCTTGCAGGCGCGGACCGCGATGTCGGTGGTCTGGGTCTCCCACGACCTCGGTGTGATCGCGCGCCTGGTCGACCGTGTGTTCGTCATGTACGCGGGTCGAGTCGTAGAGCACGCACCGACGGTGCGGCTCTTCGCTCAACCCACACATCCTTACTCGAAGGCACTACTCGGTTCATTGCCCGGCCCGGAAGTGGAACACCGGGCACGGCTCACCCAAATCGGTGGCTCTCCGCCCGATCCGACGCTGCTTCCACCTGGGTGCCCGTTCCGGGCGCGCTGCCCGTTCGCTTTCGACCGCTGTGCCGAGCAGGAACCCCCGCTTTTCGATCGCGGGGACGGCAGTTTCGCGGCCTGCTGGAAGGAGCCGAGCGAGTGGCACTAGCGCTTCGCAGCGTTGATCTCGTGAAGGTCTACCCGATGCGACGAGGACCCGCGGTGCAGGCACTGCGTGGCGTCTCGGTGGCGCTCGAATCTGGCGGGACACTCGGAATCGTCGGTGAGAGCGGGTGTGGCAAGTCCACACTCGCCCGGTTGCTCGTCGGTTTGGAGAGGCCGACCTCGGGGACGATTGAGCTGTTCGGCGAGGCAATCGCGCCGGGTCACCATCGCGAGCTCGCCCGCCGCGTGCAACTCGTCTTCCAGGACCCTTACTCCTCGCTCGATCCCCGCCTGACAGTCGAGACCGCGATCGGCGAGGTGTTGGCGGTCCATGGCCTCGCCGCGCGGGCGCCAGCGTGAGTCCCGCATCGCGGAGCTGCTCGGCATGGTGGCACTCGGGCGACGGTTCACGACCTTCTATCCCCACGAGCTCTCGGGCGGGCAGGCTCAGCGGGTGGCCATCGCGAGGGCGCTGGCAGTGGAGCCAAGAGCACTCGTCCTCGACGAACCCACATCGGCGCTGGACGTGTCGGTACGCGCGGAAGTGATCAACCTTCTAGTGCGGCTGCAGGACGAGCTCGCCCTGTCCTACGTCTTCATCAGCCACGATCTCGCGACCGTCCGACATGTCGCGGACGTGATCGACGTGATGTACCTGGGCCACGTCGTCGAGTCCGGCCCCTACCACGATGTCCTGGGCGCGGCGCTGCATCCTTATACGAGGGCGCTCGCCGACGCGGTGCCGATCCCGGACCCGGTCCGCGAGGCCAAGCGTCGTGTGCAACTCGCCGGCGAGGCAGTGCCCACCCCCGGCGCTCAGGTGGTGTCCTCGGGTTGTCCATACCGACTCCGCTGCCCGCTCGCTGAGGAGGTATGCAGAGTCGACCGCCCCGAGCTGGTCGAGCTCAGGCCGGGCCATTTTGCCGCGTGTCATGTCGCGGCGAGAGACGCGAGTGTGTCGGCTGCGAAGACAACCTGACTTGCAACACCGAGGTTTGCACCTGCTCACAGCCCGATGGGGTCATCGCCGAGTCAGCGTTTCGGCAACCGTTGGGCCACAGACGAAGCCGAAGATTCGCGCGGCCCGCGCGACATGATCTCGGCGCGCCGATTGGCTCTACTGAGGGGTCGGCGCCGCGAACTCGGGGCTTTGACTCAGGGCGCCAACTGGACGGTCTGACCGGCTTTCACATCGTGAGGGCCATGACGGCCTTTTGGCCGTGCAGCCGATTCTCAGCCTGGTCGTAGACGACCGAGTGCGGTCCGTCGATGACCGAGTCGGTGACCTCGTAGCCGCGGTCACAGGGCAAGCAGTGCATGTACAAGCAGTGCGGCTCACCCTTCTCCCTGGGTAGTCTCTGTGCGCTAAGTCGCCGTGCCTGGCTGTCCATTACTGTTCAAATGTACTGGTACAAAGCGTTCTATTGCAATACATTCAGCGGGATTGAGCAAGCAAGAGAACAGGAAAGTCTGCTCTCTTGTCCGAGGGAGAAGCAGCCAAGGGGCACCGTGGCTGCGGGCGCGTGGGGCGTCGATGGCAGTGCTGGTGCTGAAACAGGACAAAGATCGCTCAGCAGTTGGAGGAACGAGCTTGTCTTATGAAGACGACGCGCGGCAGGTGTCGAGGCCTTCGCTGCTCACTGAGCAGGGGCATGCAGTCGACGGACCTCCTGGACCATCCAGCCGGTGCCGTCGGGGTCCGTGAACGAGCAGAAGGTGTTGTAGTCACGCCGCTCGGCATCAGCGCCGGGAACCTGCGTTCCGTCTACGAAGTGGTACAGCTCGCTGACTTCGACTCCTTTGCCCACCAACTCTGATCGGGCAGCATCTATGTCGTTGACAACCAAGTGGAGTCCCTGGACTGGGGCGGCAGCTTCCGGACTGCGCATGAGGGCAATGGCGCACCCTGATCCAGGCGGGAGGACCTGCACGACCCGGAACTCTTTTCCGGCCCGGTAGTCGACGATGAGGGTCCATCCGAGCTTCTCCACGTAGAAGTCCTTGGCCCGGTCTTGGTCGGAGACTGGGACGATGACCAGTTCCAATTTCCAATCCATGCGTTCTCCTGTCGCCTTTCGGTCAACTTTCTCATTTGTACGACGGGTCGGCCGGCCGGAACTCATCGGTTCGCCGAGGCGATCGAAGGCCGGATCTTCTGATCGGCAGCGCAAAGGTCGTGACCGTTTGCACAGGTTAGGAGCCTGGCCTCCACGCGTTTCTGACAGCTGAGTTCTTAGCTACGACTCAGACTCGCCTCCGAGACCATCCCGACCTGGGGGAAGAGGTTTTTTTCCCATGGTCTCCCAGCGCAGTTGCGGGAACGGGCTTCGTTTGCCAGTCAGATATGCGCGATGGTGACTCTTGTCTCGTCTACGGGTGTAGTCGCCGGACCTCAAGAGGTCTTTGCCTCCACACGATTGAGAAAGTCGTTCACCGTCTCCATGAACAACCCCCGCTCTTCGTGGAACGGGGTGTGGGAGCTGTTCTCGAAAATCACCAGCTCCGAGCTGGCGATGCCCTTGTGTATGTCTTCGACCTGGTCCGGCCGCAGCTCGTCGTAACGACCGCTCATCACCAATGTGGGGACGCGGATCTCGCCGAGGCGGTCGATGATGTCCCAATCGCGGAACCGTCCCGTGACCGTGAACTCGCTGGGCCCGTTCATCGTCTCGTAAACGACCGGGCTCATTTCGGCGAAGGTGCGCTCGAGGCCGGCCGGCCAGGGGTCGAGACGGCAGAGGTGGCGCTTGTAGAACACGCTCACCGCGCCTATGTACTCGGGGCAGGACGTGAAGCCGGTCTGCTCGTGCCGGGTTATCACGTCTTGGACATCGGCAGGCAGTTCTGCGAACAGTTCCGCGCAGCCCTGTACCCAACGCGGCATACTCGCCGGGCTCCCGGACATCAACAGGCTGACCAACGAGGCCGGTTGGTAGTCGAGGACGTACTGCATGGACAGTTGCCCACCCCACGAGCTGCCGAAGAGGTGGAACCGATCGAGCTCCAGAGCACTGCGAGCGGCCTCGACTTCACGGACGAAGTGCGGGACCGTCCACAGCGAGGTGTCGTCCGGCTTGTCGGAACGCCCGCAGCCGAGCTGGTCGTAGAAGATGACCCTGCGGCTGTCGCCCAAGTCCTCCAGGGGGTCGATGTAGTTGTGCGTCATACCCGGCCCACCGTGCAGGCAGAGCAGCGGGATACCTCCCTGACCCACGCTGCGGTACCAGACGCGGCCACCCGGGACGTCGATCATTCCCTCACGGATTCTCATGACTTTCACCTCTTCAGCTCTTGGACCGAACGCCGTGTCGGCACCTCTTGCTAGGTCGAGACCTGGCTGTCCGGCTCCGACATGACCTCGTCGACGAATATCCGCCCCGTTTGGGCCAGGCGGTCAGGGTGCTTCAACTGCAGGTACACGAGATAAGCGACACCAATCAGTACCCAGATACCATCCACCAGCCCCGACAGGGACGACGGGTAGGTGAGCTTGGAGATGAAGCTGAAAACGCGCAGACCGCCAGCGGCGAGGAACGCGGGCACAAAAGCGGCAATCCCGAGCACGGGGATAATCCCATGCAGCAATATGTTGGCGTCCTGCCGCTGGAACCGCCAGTAGTAGACGATGCAGCTGAGCAAGATGAGGATGTATATGACAATCAGAATGAGCGTGAACAAAGTGGCCATGAACAGCCACGCGGTGTACGCGCCATACTGAAAGCCGAGCCACAGGGCGAGGGCCACGGCCACTACGAACTGCGTCACCACAGCAAAGTGCGGCGACTTCCAGCGTGGGTGGACGCTGGACATGATCTCCGGCAACAAGCGGATGCGGCCCATGGCAAACCAGGTTCGCGTCGTGGCGTTGCTCCCGGCATTCGCGTTGGCCAGGCAGGAGTTGCAAATGGCAATGAGGGCGACCACCCATCCCACTCCCCACACCGCCCTGGCAAGGAGAGTCCAGGGGTCACCGTTGCCGAGAGAGGAAAAAGTGGCCATGTTGCCCGAGAACGGCGAGACGCTGGCGGCGTATGTCGTGAAAACGTAGAAGATCCCGATAAATAGGCACGAGAGGATGACTGCCTGGCGGATCGTGCGCTTGGGGTCGCGGGCCTCCTCAGCGAGCGGCGCCGCCGACTCGAAGCCCGTGAACGCCAGCACCGAATAAACGCAGGCTGCGATTATCCCCGACATTCCGGCATAGCCCTTGACGTTGGCGTGTTTGGTGGTGAAGACGGAGAAGGTGTTGGCGTTGCCCGCCTTTACGATGAGCCAGAGGGCGATCAGTCCGAAAACGACGATCTCGAAAGCCCCCATGATGGTGCCGGCCCGGGTCGAGACGCGAACCCCGAAGTAGCCAAGGGCCAAGACGATCAACGCGGTGGCCAGCACCCAGATCCACCAGGTGTCCTTGGTCCAGCCGAACTCCGAGTTCAGAGCGTCGGCGAGAACGAAGGAGAAGTTCAGGAACAGGAAGGACGCGATGAGAGCCTCGGCGCCGGCATAGGCCCACGCCACGAGGAAGCCGACCCAGGGATGGAGGGCCTTGGAGGTATAGGTGTAGAAGCCGCCCGCCGACGGTAGGTGCTTGGCTAGCTCGCCGATGGACACCGCCACGAACAAGCATGCGATCAGCGCCAACACCACCGCAAGCGGCAGAGCGCGCGCCACGTAAGCCGCTCCAGCCGGGATGGAGAAGGCGACGGCCGCTGCCGGCGCCATGTGGGTGACGGACTGGAAGAGAACCTCGCGAAGCCCGATGGCGTTCTTCTCGAGGGCTGTGTCCTTGGTGGCGGCAGAAGCCATCACAACCTCCTCGCTTCAGGCGCCCACATTGGAGCGGGCTCTGAAGTCGCATTATTACAGCGCGGCACCCGTTTTGCTAGCTCTGCTGACGTGAATGATCGGCGACCTTGAAGAGGCGCCAGCGCTGTCTGCTGCCCTGTGGGGTACAAGCTCAGGATTCCGACGCCACGCAACACCAAGATCGCGCTGACAGGCTCTGGATGCCAGGAAGTAAGTAAGCGAGCGTCTTCGGTGATCCGCCGGGAACGCGCCGGGAACGGCTTCGACGTCACGCGTCGCGGGATTGCGGGAATTGCACCGAACAGCAAGCGCCCCGATAGTCCGGGCCGTTTTGCTCAAGCAGCGATTGAATACTCGCGCAGAACTCCGCCGAGTCGGTCGATTCGCCGGATCTGCACCGAGCCATCGAGCGGCCCGTCAGGGACACGGGGGACAGGGACCTCGAGATCGATCCCGCGATGCGGTCTCGCCGAGTTGTAGTGCTCGACGAACTCGGTGAGCACGCGCTCGAGATGACGCTCGTTTCTGATGAGCAGCCAGTCGAGGCATTCCCTGCGCGCGGTGCCAACGAACCGCTCTGCGAACGCGTTGGCACGAGGCGCGCGGAAAGGTGTCTTGATCACCCGAGCGCCAATCGAGGAGATCACCTCATTGAAGGGCCCGACGAACTTGGCATCGCGGTCGCGGATTAAGAACTTGACTACTCGGCCTTCGTCCTCGAGCGTCATTGCAAGATTGCGAGCCTGCTGGGTGACCCAGCTGCCGATCGGGTGCTCGGTGACACCGGCCAAGAAGACCTTGCGGCGCTCGAGATCGATAAAGAACAACACATAGAGCCGACGGAGCGTGATCATGTCGACGTGGAAAAAGTCACACGCCAGCGTGCCGGACGCCTGGGCGCGAAGGAACTGCGACCAGGTCGGTCCTGATCGACGCGGAGCCGGTTTGAGACGGTGTCGTCGAAGCACGTTGCGGACACTTGTCCCCGAGACCACGACGCCGAGCTTCTTCAACTCACCGACGATCCGGAGATAGCCCCAGCGCGAGTTCTCGCCGCGAGACGAAGGACGAGTGCGACGACCTCAGCATCGAGCGCGTTGGGCGCGACGTTCTCAGGACGCGGGTACGTCCAGTGCCGGCGAACGAGCTCCCGGTGCCACCGCATCAGCGTTGCGGGCGTAACGAGGAAGGTGGCCCAACGCTCGCGAGGCAGGAGTCGCGCGAGCGTCGCCAGCACGACACGATCGGTAGGGGAGAACCGCGGTCGCGCCACCTGACGACCGAGCACCGCGAGCTGGTGACGAAGGACCGCGATCTCGACATCCTTCTCATCTGGCGTCGGTCCGATCCCAACGAGGTCGAGCAGCTTTCGAACGAGAAGGAAGGTCATCGAACAGCTCACGCGGACGATCCTGGCACATTCGCTGCGTCGCTGGTCAGAGCCGCGTTCCTACGCTTGCACCCCACAGGCCGCTGCGCCGTTCGGACCTGTCGAATGCCTGGCACGCCGCTTGTGCTGTCGTAGGGATCGAGGGCGTGCACCCGCACGACCTGAGGCACTTCTCAGGTACGACCACGGCCCGTATGCCAGGGATCACGACCAAAGAGGTCATGTCACGGATGGGCCACGCGAGCCCCCGGGCGGCGCTCATCTACCAACACGCCACCGCGGAGCGCGACCACGCTGTCGCGGACTACTTGGGAGGCGTCATCGCCGAGGCAAAGCGTGCGCCTAAGTCCGGGGTAGTGCACCTGCGTCCCTAGAGAACCCGCGCCAACGTCGCGCCAACAAGCCAGGGCATAAAGCGGCCAGGCATTGCGTGTAGGGCTTCTACCAGGGAGTTTATTGGAGGCGGCGCCCAGAATCGAACTGGGGTACAGGGCTTTGCAGGCCCTTGCCTAAACCACTCGGCCACGCCGCCCGGTCAAGGACTCCACCCTGACGGCCGACGGCCTGAGGCTGACCGACGCCGGGAGGGCGGCCCAAGACTACCGCGCTGCGCGCGGGCCCCGTCTTTGGGTGCGAACAGCTCCTCGAGCAGGCGCTTCCACGGGTGACTCAGTGATCGCGTCAAGGAGCGCCAAGGAAAGCGGTGCAAGTGTCGGAGGCGACCGCTAACCTGACCGCTGCATGGCAGGGAGCCCGGTACGAGTCCGGGGCTGTCCAGCAGCTGTCGTCGGGGAGCAGCTCCGAGGCGGAGGAGTGCCACAAGTTCAAGCCCACGCTTGTAGGTGCACCGTCCGGCAAGTCCGAGGTGGCCCAGACGATGTCCTGCGCTGAGTCGGCCCCGGACACGTTGGCCGTAGAGGACCGGGTCCTCATCGTGGACGTGGGTCATTGCTATCAGCCGTCGAAGCGCCATCGGGGTCGCCAGTCTGGCCGCGGTAGGGGCGATCAGACTCCAGTGGCGTGGAAGCCACCGTCGACGTGGATGATCTCCCCGGTTGTCCGTGGGAACCAGTCCGACAAAAGGGCCACGCACGCTCGTGCGACTGCCTCGGAATCGCGGACGTCCCAGCCGAGTGGGGCACGCGCGTTCCATACGCTCTCGAAGCGTTCAAAACTGGGAATCGACCTGGCCGCCACCGTGCTGATCGGACCTGCCGCGATCAGGTTGACCCTGATGCCGCTCGGTCCCAGGTCGCGGGCGAGGTAGCGCGCGAGTGACTCCAGAGCAGCTTTCGCGACGCCCATCCAGTCGTATCCCGGCCAGGCAACAGAGGCGTCGAAGTCGAAGCCGACGATCGATCCTCCGCCCCCCTTGGTGAGGAGGGGCGCGAACGCCGCCGCGAGGACCTTGAGCGAGTAGGCGGAAACCTCGACAGCCGTGGCCACGTCGCTCCAGCCTGAAACGAGGACGCCGTTTCCGAGGCAGCTGTCAGGCGCATAACCGATGGCGTGGACAACCCCGTCCAGTCCTCCCCATCGGTCACCGAGCTCGGACGCCACCCGGTTCGCCTCTTCCTCCACCGTGACGTCGAGCTCGTAGACCTCTACCGGTGCCGGAAGCTTGCGGGCCGCGCGGTTGGTGAGAGAGAGTCCCCGACCGAAGCCGGTGAGCGCCACCTCGGCTCCTTGCTCTTGGGCGAGGCGCGCCGCGCCGAACGCGAGAGAGTCATCCGTCAGCACCCCGGTGACCAGAATGCGCTTGCCTTCGAGTATCCCCACAGGTCCACCGTAGCCTTGGTTTAAGGACCAGCCCTGCGACACTATGCGGGCGAGGTCGAGGTGAGGCTCCTGTAGAGAGCCGATGTCTCGGGATGGATGCTTAGCAGCGGGTCGCCCTCGAGCTCGAGTCGCGCGCGCCAGACTGCGAAGTGCGGCGTCCACGCCGCCGCGATTGCCGAGGCCGTCCGCCGCTCGCATCATCAGCCGGTAGAGCCTCTCGTCCCAGGGTGAGACGAGCAGTCCTTGGAGCGCCGCCCAGTGGGCAAGGCCGCCCTCGCCGCGACCGAGAGCGAGCTCACCGAGCCGGCACGCCACACCGACAACGGAGGCCTCGACCGCCGCCATGTGGCCCTCGAGCTGGGCCCATTCGCCGCGATCCAGACCATCGAAAGGCCGGCCGCGGACGAGTGCGAGCGCCCTGCGCCAGGAGTCGGGCGCGTCTTCGTTCGAGGCGAGCTCCTTGAAGCGGTCCCAGTCGGTCTCGCATTCAACGATCAAGTGACGCCTGCCTTGTTTGCGGAGACGAGGCCTGCCGTCGCTCGCCAGGCCGAGAGCCCGTCTCGTCTCGGAAAGGCGGTTGGCGAGGGTCTGAAGCGGGACTCTTCGCTCCGGCCAGAGAGCTGCCGCGAACGCGTCGGTGGTCGCGCCCTCGGGATGCATTGCGAGGAACGCAACGAGCTCGGTGAGTCGCCTCCGGCACCGGAACGACTCCGCTCCGCCGTTGACCTGAACGTTGCCCAGCACGGAGATTTCTATTGGCACGACTTGTGCTGCCGCCCCAGATCTCGTGTCGTCAATCCGTCTAGCGACCGCCCGGACAGGGTTTCCAGGTCCTCGACCGTGTGCAGAGCCTGGTCCCGGTCCCGGGCCAGGATTCCCTCCGGCTTGTGGTGATCTCTCCAGACCGGCGGCCGACCCGGAGAGGTCGGAGAGGTCGAGACCGGGGATGCGGCGTCCATCGCCGAAGGTCAGTGTGGGCTGGTCAGCGGGCTCTCCGGCGAGTTCCCACACGCACAGCGCCTCACCGGCGCAGCAGAGGACGCCGACACCTCTGGTCCTTTCACAGAACCGGATCAGCTCACCGAGCAGGGGGTCGCCCGGATCGCACGCCCACGGTGGAACGACCACACAGATCGAGGGCGAACCCGGCCTGTTCGCAGAGCGCACGGTGATCTCCTCGAGGGCCGACGCGACGTTCGGAACGTGTCTTGTGCCCTCGAGCCGGGGCATCGCACCGTCGAACGCGACCAAGACGAGGGTCTCGAGATCGGACCATCGCCGGGTTCCGAGCTCGACGGCAACATCCGCGATCTTCACGCCCACCGCAGGCAGGGATCCCTTGAGGCTCGTGGAGCCGAGGGCGACGAGGTCGACCAGGCCGCGTCGCCCGTGGAGCTCGGACAAGGTGACCAGAGCCGCGTTTCGGGCTGCGCCCGTGATCGCAGAAGTGATCGGCAGGGAGGCGATTATGCGCGGGTCACGTGCCAGAGTCCATGACTTGGCGACTCGCCCCGGGGTGAACGGCCACGGCGGTGGTTCCAACGTCGGGACATGGACCGTGACAGAGTCGGGACCGAGCTGGAGAAGTTCCGCGTTGGCTGGCGCGCCGATCAAGGCGAGGACGTCCGCGGCGACGCCGAGAGCGAGACGGGTCCACTCGGAGTCCTCGAGATGGATCGGCAGCCGGTTGCGCCCGGTGGTGGCGGGGACCGGTGCGGCCGCCCCTTCGCCCGGCCGACGCCTCATGGGCGTGTCGGTGGGACCAGTGCCGTGGGGACCGCCGTCACCGAGATGCGCGCCGTCAAGGTGAGTGAGCGCCTCGCCGGCGGAAGTGGTCAAGTCGTCGGCAGCCGCCTCCAGACCTGCAACGTAGGCCAGGGACCAACGCCTTTGAACCTTGAGAAGGCCGCTGAGCGCAAGCGCGCTCGTGGAGTTCATAACCGAGCTGTGAGGCGCGCCTCGAAGGTCGCTCTCCGAGGTGCTCGGAATCGGCGAACTCATGGCGGGCTCCTACTTCAAGACGGACGAGGTCGGCCGATTGGCCGCGGAGTCGGGCGGGTCAGGCTTCATGCAAGTGAGCACGCCACCTGCACGCGGTACCCGCAATATCCCGTTTCGACTCCCATCATGTCAAAGGGCCGTCCGCGACGCACAAGAGCGTCCTCGCGTCCCTGTCGCAGTTGTCGGGCTGGAGCTGACCGACGGAGGACGCCGGGGCGGGGTCTACCCCACGACGACGGTGGCGGCGGCCGACGCCGACACTGGTAGGTGATCGATCCCGACCAGCGCGAGGAGAGGAGTGGCGAGCGCGTAGGTCCGGACTGTCGCGAGGACGCAGGCGCCGACCACCACCGCAGAGCCGGGATGTCCGGATGCGGACATGTACTGCTCGGCAGCCGCTTCGGCGCTCCCAATCTGGAAGGTCGTCAGTCCTGCGTGTAGCGAGGCGATCGAAAGCTGCGTCGCCCCGACGCGAGCAGCTTGCTCCGCCTCGGAAAGGGCGGCTTGTCGCGCGCTCAACGCGCGACCTCCGTCGACGATGAGGGCGAGCACGGCTATGAGAGCGACGCAGAGCAACATGACGAACGGCGTCAAGGCTCCTTGCTCGAGTTCGCTTGACTGGTCACGCCTCGAGGACCGCGGGGTCCAGGCCGCTCTTCGCGCTTTGCGGCTCGTCATTCCACCTCCCGATAGTGCTCTATCGCGCCGGAGGCGCGGGCGGCCAGGGTGACCGAGCCAGGCAGGAGCGGTATCCCGAGCGCGGCGAGTCCGACCTCGCAACGGATCTGGACCGAGACGACACCCCCGGGCGCGAAGTCGGCCACATCGGCTGCGAAGGAGTATGAGCGGCAGTCGTGTGAGACCTCGGAGGCTGCCGCGGCTGCCCCTTGTGTCTCGGCAGTGGAAGCCGTCGCCGCGATGACAGCCGAGTCCACGGACGAGCGTGCCGCTGCCCCGACCTCCTGCAGGCCGTTGGCGAGGCGGCCGCCGACCACAAAGAGCAGGGCCACGATGATGAGCAACGGAGTGAGGATCACGATCTCGGCAGCCGCCGAGCCGACCTCGGAAAGCGGAGCCGGCCTGGCCGCAGCCGACCCGTGTACATGCCTGGGGTGCACCGTGCTCATCCGCTCGCCCGGAACTGCTGGTCCGGGCCGATCGACTCAGCCGAGACGATCAGGTGCTCGCCCGGCAAGAGCGATGGCACCGAACCCGACGCGGAGAGGGAAGCGAAGCTGTCTGGCAAGGTCCCGACCGAGACCGCCGGTTGCACGACGAGGCCACTCGCGAGCACCTGGAGCTCCTGTAGCGCGACGGCACGCGCTGCGGTTGCGGTCCCGCCGTCGGCTCGCAGTGCGGCGCCGCCTTGGGCGACCGAGTCCGACGTGGCGCTGGAGGCGAGCGCCCAGAGAGCGAACTGCAGGCCGACGGTGATGAGGAGCATGAGAACGGGCAGGATGACAACGATCTCGGCGGTGCTGGAACCGCGCTCGTCGCCCCCGGGTGCTTTCCTGCTCCGGTCGCAGGTGCCGGGAAGGATCGAGCTCATTGGGACGCGGTGATCAGGTTCGAGATGTGGTTCGCATCGCCCGTCACCGCTTTGGTGATGATCACACCGACGGCGATCGCCAGCGCCACGAAGACGGCGACGAGGACGAGCTTCTCCGCCACGTCGCCGCGTTCGGGTTCGAGACGTGCCTCGGCCAGCCGGCTACGGAAGGTCTCGATGAGGAAGATGACAACCTGGATCTCGGACACGGTGGATGCTCCTTGGTTCGGGCCCGGCTTGCGGGCGCTTCAACTTGAGCCGGTGCGACCGGGCAGCCGGGTGGGCCGGGGTCCCACCGATGGGCGCGACACCTCTCCCGGGCATCGCTCAGAACAGGTGCGACAGCGTCATGGCGGCGGGGTAGACGAGGAACAAGACGAACCCGATCATGAGCACGATCGCCGGCAGGAAGAGGCGCTCTGTCGTGGCATTCGCCCGACCTTGGGCGTCGGCCATCTGGCGGCGCCGCAGCGACGCGGACTTGGCACTGAGGCTGGAGCGGATGCGCGCGCCCTCGGTCCCGGCGAGTCGCACGCTGGCGGCGAGCTCCTCGAGCTCGTTGACACCGAGCTCGGCGCCGAGCCGGCCGAGACCGTCCCACGGTGATCGCCCAGCATGACGAGCTAGGTCGAGCGAGCGCCGGACGCGGAGGAATGACGCCTCCCCGGTGATCGAGCTGGCTGCTTCCAACGCGCTCTCGATTCCCATACCGCCCGCCTGTGCCAGGGCGACCAGCTCGAGCCAGCACGCCAGGGAGCGGACGAGATCTCTTCGAGCGGCGCCGGCCGCGCGCCGTACGAGCAGGGAAGGCACGCAAGCCCCGGTCAGCCCGGCGGTGAGGCACACAAGGGGCACGATCGCAATCGCCATGTGGAGGCCCAGGCAGGCCGATCCGCCACACGCGACCACGGCACCGGCGCCGGCCGCGACCGCCGCCAGAGTGGTCGCCACGGCAAGCGATTCGTCCGAGCGACCGAGGATGTTGAGGTCCTGGCGCAGAGGCCGCCTCGCCGAGCCGGCAAATCCGAGGAGTTTGGTGAGCTCGCGGCCGATCCGCGCCGGCCACGACGAGGTCGGAGGTGACGCCGGGTCGCCCGGACCGACCGAAGCGGGCCGCGACAGGCCAGCCACAAGTGCGGTCACACCCAACCCGACACCGATCCCGAGCAGAACAAGCAACTTCACTTGGTCGGCTCCGTGAGCAGAAGGCGGGGTTCCGGCCGTGCCCGGACCATGGCCGCCATCAGCCAGAGCCCGAGGCCGAAAAGAGTGGCGACGACCACCAGCATGGCCTGGCCTGCCGGTGCACGGTACGGCTCGAGGTACGAGCGGGCGAACAGGACCATGAGGCCGAGAAAGCCGAACGAGAATCCCGTCACCGTCCGCACGGCGCTTCGTGCCGATGCGCGGGAGGCCTCCACGGCCTGGCGCATCGCGACCTCCTCCCGGGTCGACTCGGCAAGCGCGCCGAGCAGGTCGCCGAGTCGGTGGGCTCGCTCGGTGGCAGCCATCAAGAGCGTGGCCACCACGACGTCCGCGGCCGGATCAGCGAGCTCGTCGGCAAAGCTCCGCAACGCCGCCGTGAGGACCGCTCCGCTGGAAAGACGGCTCGCGAGCGCCCCCACCTGCCCGCGGACCGGTCGCGGGCAGATCTGTGCCGTGGCGATCAAGGCCTGGGTGAGACCGGCCGCCCCGGCGAGTGTGTCCCGGAGCATCTCTGTCCAGGAGGCGATTGCCTCGATGCTCTCGATGACGTGGCCCTCCGGCGCTCTTGCGAGGCCGCGAAGACCGAGAACGGCCAGTGCTCCCAGAGGGATCGCCACGGGCCAGCGCGTCACCATGAACGCGAGCAGACCTGCACTCAGCGCGACGGCACCTCGTCGCAGCTGTCGACGCGTCGGCACGCGGTGCCGGACAGCGATCGTTTTCCGGTCCATGGGCGCCCGGCGCACTCCGGCGATGAACAGGCACACGCCGGCGCCTCCCGCCGAAGCAACGAGGACCAGCACCGCGGTCGTCACCAGGCTCCGATCGATTCCCTGCCCGGCGGTCGGTAACCGTGGGCCGACAAGAGCGCAGCTGTGGCGTCGCGAAGCGGCGCGGCCGGGACGGCGCGGCCATCAGGCCCCGGCTTCCAGACCTCGTTTGTGATGACAAGTGGGCCGTCGACCCCGACGACCTCCCGCACCGAGGCGACATGGCGCGACGGCCCGTGGGAGTCACACTCCTCCCGATGGAAGGGCGCCGTGGCGGTACGGGCCGTTCGGCGGTCGGCTGTGTCGAGATGGACGACCAGGTGGACCGCACCCGCGATGAGGAGGTTGGTCGCTTCGAGGGGAAGGCGTTCCGGCGCTTGGATGGCGTAGGCGGCCAGGCGTCGGAAGACCCCTGCGGAATCGTCGGCGTGGATGGTCGCCATGGAGCCTGACCGGCCCTGGCTCATGGCATTCAGCATCGGGACGACCTCGTCCCCGAGCACCTCGCCGACGATGACGCGCGACGCGTTCATGCGCAGGGACCGGCGTACGAGCTGCGCCATGCCGATTGCCCCCACACCTTCTGTGTTCGCGAGTCGGGACTCCATTGCGACGCTGTCGGGATGCCGCTCGATCTGGCGATCGAGCCCCAGCTCGAGTGCCTGCTCGATGGTCACGATGCGCTCCATGGGGCTGATCTCCGCCGCCAGCGCGCGAAGCAGCGTGGTCTTGCCGGAGTTCATGGCGCCGGAGATGAGGATGTTGCGCTTGGCACGAACCGCGGCCGCGAGCATCCGGGCAAGATCGATATCGAGCGTCCCGAGAGCGACGAGGTCGTCCAAGCTGTGGTCGGAGAGACGATGACGCCTTATGTTGATGACTGGCCGTGCCGTGACGGCCATCACGGCGGAGAGGCGGCTGCCGTCGGGGAGGCTGAGGTCGAGCTCAGGCTGGGCCGAGTCGAACCGCCGCTCGGAAAGCCCGAAACGTGCCGCGGCCGACCTGACCATCGCCACGAGTTCGTCGTCGTTCTCGGCGATGGGCCCGAAACAGAGCTTGTCTCCGTTCGCGAACGTCACGAACGCGGTCTCCGCGCCGTTCACGTTGATGTTCTCGACCATTTCGTCATCGATGAAAACCTGCAGCAGGCCGAGGCCGAAGAGCATCGCGAGCACGAGTTCGACGAGTGTCCTCTCGTCAAGTTTCGGGAGGGGATCCTGCCCGTTGGCCATGAGGGCAACCGCCTCCCGGTCGAGCAGGTCGACGACGAGGTCACGGACCGTCGCTCGGCTCATGTTGGCGGTCTCCGTTTCAGCCATGCCGAGACTGTCCGGGCGCTGCGGATCCGTCGCCAGCCGCTCGGCGACGCTCGCACGAAGCGAACGCGCCTTGTCGACGAGTGCCTCGTCGAGCCGGACCCGGGACATGGGGGCGGCTGGATGTGAAGCACTTGTCACCGGGCACCTGTCCGGCAGATCCCGGTGAGAATCATGGTGTCGCGGCGCTGTCATCCGAGCCGCCGACCACTGCCAGGCTGACGTCTCCCGCGGCGCTCGCTGCGGTGACGGCGCCCGCAGCCGCCTCTGGCACTTCGAGTGTCGCGAGAAAGGTTGCCGCCTGAGTGCCGGCCAGGCCGGACGAGCTGCCTGCGGCCGAGACCGAGCTCACTGTGGCGCGGCAAAAGACCGAGCCTGGTGGACCGGTTGGCGACGGCACCGAGGCCCGGCTCGACGTACCTCCGGCGGCACTCGCGGTGGCGGTCGCCAGGCCGGAACCCACGCCGGTCGTCCCGGACAGCACAACGAGGACGCGTTCGCCGGGGGCTAGATCGGCGGGCGTCTGGTCGACTGCCAGGCTTGTCCCTATCAGCGCGACGCCGGCTGGCAGCCCTCGTTGCGGGGCCAGCTCTGCAGGCACGAGCAGCGAACCGGGTTCGAGCTCCTCCGCCGCACGACGACCGATCACCTGTCCGGCGTCCTGCAGCGGCATCGCGTCCAGACCGGCGACAGGTGCGACCGAGACGGTCCCCAGGTCGGAAGCGGTGACTGTGACGCCGGCGGGGACGAGGTGCGCGACTGCCAGCAATGCCACGGGCCGGGGTGCCCGGTTCGCGACCACCGCTCCGAGAGCTCCACACGACAGGACGATCACGACGCCTCCGGCGGCGAGGAGGGGACGGCGCCGGCCGCGCCCTTCGATCGCGCCCGATGGGCGTCGCATCTGCGCCAGCGGAGGCCTTGGGAAAGCGCGCCGGGCGGCACGCCCTTTGGGGAAGTTGCGGCCGGGCACCGAGCGATCCGGGGGAGCCGTTGCGAGTGGCATGGCGCGATCGTCGGACAAGCCTGTACCGACCCACCTACCGGTGCGGCTTCGCATCGCACGTGCGCGGTCTCGACCCGCTCCGGTCAGGCCTCGGCCGGCCCGAGAGATCCGACGTACGCGAATCGGCAGGCCGAGCGCTTTGCAGCATTGGACCCTCAGCGGGAGGGTCGAGCACTCACCCAAGGAGAGCCCGAAGTGAACGAAGACCGAGTGAACGGCCGAGAGCCCGGAGTCCTCCCCGGACAGGGGGACTCGGCGCAGGCATCGCTGAGCGCTGGGCCTGAGCCAACAGTTGCGGACGCGAGCGGTCTGAGCTTCGCCGGCCCGGTCGGTGCCCACAGGCACGGCCCGAGTTTCACGGCCCGAGCCGCCGGCATCGTTGGCGTCGCGGCGTTGGTGGTGGTGGGGTCCCTCGTCGGCGCCGCCGCGCTGAGCAGTTCCGGCTCACAGCCTCGCTCAGCCAACATCAAAGCTGTGTTGACCGCATCACATGACGCTTCGACGACGTCGCCGCCGACCATCACCGTCACAGGTACCGGAGTGGTGGAGGGCACGCCCGACACCGCCACGTTCAGCATCGGCGTGACCACGACCGCGCGCACCGCCGTCGAAGCCCTCGTGCAGAACAATACCCAGGTGGCAACCCTCGAGCAGTCGCTGGAACAAAGCGGGGTGCAGTTGAAGGACATGCAGACGAGCTATTTGAACCTCTCTGCCAACACCAACTCGAAAGGGTGGGTCCGTAGCTTCACCGCCGAGGACGACCTCTCGGTGACGATGAACGACCTCGCGGACCTCGGCCAAGCCCTGGACGCCGCCGTGACCGCGACTGGTAACGGAGTCACCCTGGGCGGCATCTCCTTCTCCATCTCGAACCAGTCGGCGATGCTCGCCTCCGCACGGGCGCAGGCGATGCAGGCGGCGAACACCGAGGCGACCCAGGTTGCCGCGGGAGGCGGATTGACACTCGGACCGATCGTCTCGATCACCGATCAGGAGAACGCCGGCCAGTACGTCTACTACAACCTCAACGCGGCCGCCCCGGTGGCAACCGGCACCTCGGTACCGGTGCAGGCGGGCCAGCAGCAGATCTCGGTCCAGGTCACAGTCGTCTACCAACTCGTCCCCTCTTCCTGAGCACCTTCTTGCAGCACTGCTCTGCTACCTTCACCGGCTGCCTCGATGCCCGTGTGGCGTCGAGGCAGCCGGCGCTTGAGCCGCCCCGAGCCGTCCGCGATCGCCGAGGCGGTCGGGCGAGGTTGGGGCGGTGCGAAGACCGTCTCGAAACTGCAACTGCGCGAAACTGCCTCCCCGTCGCTTTGAAAGGACGTAATGGACGGCCCTGATCTCTCCCATCTCCTCGACGAAGCGAACCCCGCCAAGCCCCCGCGAGAAGTCCTCGACGGCATCGTCCGTCGCCACCGGCGCCAACAGGCCCGTCGCGCCCGCACTGCGGCGACTCTCGGCCTTGTGATCGTGCTCGTCGGCGCGGGCGTGGGCATCGGCCTCAGCCGTCACAGCGGGACGACGGTGACCGCGCTGCCGAAGCTGCCGAGCGAGAGTGCACCGACCATGGGTCGCATGTCGGCGAACGCCCCGGTTCCGATGAGCCCGGGCGGCGCTCCCGAGGGACTCGGCTGGGTCAACGCCGCGACAGAGGCGGGTCCCTCGGCGAGCGTCGTCTCGCCGGGGACGGCCGTCGCCAAAGGTGCTCAGGGCTCGGGCCGGCTGCAGGCCACGAGCACTTCCCCAGGTTCGGGCACGCCAGTGTGCAGTATCTGGAATTGCTCTCTCTACTCGCCTTACGGGTCGGTCGGCGGTGCCGTCATCCGGCATCTGTTCTCTCGCACGAGCGGCGATGTGAGCGTCCGTGCCTTCACCGCCGCCTGGGTCACGGCACCCCTCGAACTCGTCCCCACGGCTTCGGCGCCTGTCTCCACCCCCGTGGCCGCCGGGACCGGACCGGGCTCGTCGGTTCCGACGCCAAGCGTGCGAGCGGCGCCGGTGAGCTGCGCCCTCACCCGGGCCCTCGTGGTCGAGCTGTCCGACTCGGGTGCTGTCGGCGTCGTGACGGTTCCTCTCGGGCCGTCGCTGGCCCAGCCCATCGACGTGCTGTCGGACCAGGTGGTCGGTGTCGCGGAGCGATCGCCGATCGTCGTTGTCGTGGCGCATACGACCGGCCAGGCCGTGAGAGTGCGGGCCGATTTTGCGGGCGGGGAAAGCGATGTCATGACCGTCGTCGACAGGTGGGCTGTGCTCGTCCACGCACAGGCGACGGCGAAGGTCGGCGGGACCGGCGGCCAGGGCAGCGCGACACTAGGGCAAGCGACGGTGTACGCGCTGTCCGGCACCGGCTCAGTTCTCGAACAGGCCGACTTGCCGGGATCCGGGTCCTTGGCCATGGCAGTGGGAGCGTGCGCAGGGCGCAACGGCGGAGTGTCAAGGGCGGTCGGTTCCAGCGCGTCGGGCTCTCCCGGTTCGGCGAGCTCGGGCGCGTCGGGATCCCAGAGCTCGCCGCTGCCGGCCTCGTCCGCCAAGCCAATCGGCGGTTAGCGCGCCCCGCGACCAGGGGCCGCCCCGTTGGGACAGACTGTCGTCATCGAAGACGACCGCAAGAGCGAGGTGGCAGGGGACTTCGTGACCGTTTACGAAGCTCACTATCCGCGTCTCGTCCGCGCGCTCGAGATCGGTGGCCTGGACCGGCCCACTGCCGAGGATGTGGCGCAAGAGGCCTTCGCCCGTACCCTCGGCCACTGGCGGCGCGTGCGCCTCGGGACCAACCCACCGGGTTACGTCTACCGGACGGCGTTCCGCCTCTCGCGCAGTCACTGGAGGCACGAGTACCCGCTTGAGACCGAGCAGGTCTCTCGTCGTGACACCGCGGCCGAGGCGGTCTCCAATCTCGGCCTCGAGGCGGCGCTCGGCCGCATGCCGGCGAGGCGGCGGGCGTGCGCAACGCTGTGTTTTGTCGTGGGGCTCACACCCAAGGAGGCGGCCCGCTCGCTCGGGATCGCCGAGGGCACCGTGCGCAAGCAGCTGGGGCTCGCGAGAGACGACCTCAAGCACTTGGTCGAGGAGCCGCAAATGCCCACCTAGACGGCGCACGGGGCGCGATCCGAGCCCGGTATCCTGAGATTGGGTAGTGCCGGCAGGCCGGCGGAATGCTAAAGTCTCCCGAACCGTTCGATTGATATGCAGAAGGCGTGGACGTGGGCGGCCGCCCACGTTTTGTCATTTCTGGAGCAGGTAGGTTACGAAGGAGGCAGCGGCGATGGGTACGTCAGATGACGTAGAGCGCATCGCCGCGCCATTGCTGCAGGCAGCCGGCCTCGACCTCGTGGACGTCGAGACCCGCTCCGGCAACATCGTTGTGACTGTTGACCGCGAGGGTGGAATCGACCTGGACACGCTCGCGTCTGTGAGCAAGGCGATCTGGGCCGCGATCGACCGTGAAGGGGTCGGGCCGTCAAGCCGGTACGAGCTCGAGGTCTCGAGCCCGGGCCTGGAAAGGCGGTTGCGCCGCCCCGAGCACTTCCGCCGTTTCGTCGGCGACCAGATCTCACTTCGGACCTTGCCCGGAGTCGACGGCGAGCGCAGGATCGAGGGCGAGCTCTCCTCCGCGGACGACAACGGCATCGTCGTGACGGCGCCCGGGCTGCCCGATGGCCGCCGGCGCCTCGCCTATGGCGACATCGAAAGAGCCCACACAGTCTTCGACTGGAAGGCGGCGTTGGCCAGCACCGCCTCGCCGACTGCCCGCAGTGCGCGCCGCGCCGCCACAAAGGCGTCACCGGCGGCTGAAGAACTCGACAGCGCCCAAAGAGAGATGGCGGACACCCTATGAGCTCGACGAATTTCGACCTCCTGGAGGCGCTCCAGCAGATCGCCGTGGAGAAGGGCATTGCCGTCGACACGTTGTTCGACACGCTTGCCAACGCGCTTGTGGCTGCCTACAAGCGCCTTCCGCAGGCTGCTGAGGAAGCCGTCGTGACCATCGACCCGGACTCCGGGGAGATCCGCGTCTACGGCCAGGAGCTGGACGAAGAAGGAAACGTAACGCGGGAATGGGACGACACTCCTGAGGACTTCGGCCGTATCGCGGCTCAAGCGGCGCGCCAGGTGATCCTCCAGCGCATCCGGGAAGCCGAACACGATCGCAAGTACGAGGAGTACGCCGGGCGTGAGGGCGACATCGTCACCGGGATCATCCAGCAGAGCGACAATCGCTACACCCTCCTCGACCTGGGCAAAGTCGAGGCCCTGCTGCCCCAGGCCGAACAGGTCCCTTATGAGCGCTACGACCACGGCGCTCGCCTCAAGGCCTACATCGTCGAGGTCCGCAAGACGAGCAAAGGGCCCCAGATCGTCGTCTCGCGGAGCCATCCCGGGCTCATCAAGCGCCTGTTCGAGCTCGAGGTGCCCGAGATCTCCAACGGCGTCGTCGAGATCAAGGCTTGCGCCCGCGAGCCCGGCCATCGGACCAAGTTCGCGGTCTGGTCGAACGACAGCAACGTGGACCCGGTCGGAGCCTGCGTAGGTGCCCGGGGCGGCGGGTGCGCATGGTCACCACCGAGCTGCGGGGCGAGAAGGTCGACATCGTGCCGTTCTCCGATGACCCGGCCAAGTTCGTGTCCCGGGCGCTTCAGCCGGCGAAGGTGAAAGAGGTCATCCTCGACGAGGAACGGGGCCGTGCGACAGTGATCGTCCACGACTACCAGCTCTCGCTCACGATCGGCAAGGAAGGCCAGAATGCCCGCCTCGCCGCGCGCCTGACCGGCTGGCATATCGACATCAAGAGCGAGTCCGAGGCCGCTGAGGAAGCCCACTACGCCGAGGGCGAGTGGGCCGAGGGCGAATGGGTCGAGCAGTCGGGCGAGATGGTCTGGAAGCCGGCCGAAGGTGGCGAGACGATGTCGGCCGAAGCTTGGGCCGCGGCGAGAAAGCGGAGGCCGAGGGGGAGACCGGCGAATCCGGTCACGCCGCGGCCGAGGTTGCCGCCGACCTTGTTGCCGACGGCGCCGGGGCGACGCAAGAGGCTGTCACGGTGGTTGACGCAGCGGCGGAAGGGCTTGAACGCGGCGGACACCGGAACCGGCGCACTCGAGAATGAGCCGGCCGGCGAGCCGGACGGTCCAGCGGAGAAGGGCACTCTCGTAGCGGACACCGCTTCGCACCTGCATCGGGTGCCGTCGCGTCGCGCCGGCATCCCAGCTCGTCCGCGTGGTGCATGCCGGCGAAGGAGCCTTGGGCGTCGGCACAGGCCTCAAGGGCCTCGGTGCATGGCTCTGCCGTGACGCGCCCGGATGTGTCGAGCTTGCCGACCGGCGGGCGCTTTCTCGAGGGCGCTCCACCACCGATCGCGCCGGGTGCCGTGGACAAGCTGCGAGGCGAGCTGCGTGCCGGGTCGGCCGCCTGGCCCAAGGCTCTCAGCCACCGCCCGGGCGGACACGAAAATAGCGGTCGAACCGCTCAGCTGCCGCGTGCGCCCACGGGCCCGTTGCGGTCCCGTCGTCCGCGGCCGAACAGGCGGTCCAAGAAAGGATGCGCCGGCGATCCGCTGAAGGGGACAGGGTCGGGCGCTTCGGGGATCTCGCCCGAGTCTTTGGGCGGGACGGCGGGCACCCGGTGCGACCTCATGACGAGGCCGGGCGTGCCGACACCGAGGATCGGCGAGTAGCGCTCTCTCGATGACGGGCGTGACGGCGCCACCCTCGGTCTCTTGGATGCTGTCCCCGTCACTCAGGGCCTGGTGGACGTCCGCGCCGTCGGCGCTAACCGGCACTCCATCGGGTTCGAAATCCTCGTTTCTCGAACTCCTGCAGCAGCTCGGTCCACGAGCGCCACGTGCCGGGGGTTGTTCGGCAGGCCGGATCGCCGCAGCAGCTCGCGCCTCTCCGGGGTCAGGCCCAGCTGGTTTTCCATGTACTCCACGGCGCCGAGCTCGATCAGCAGAGTCGCCGAGGCTGCGAACTCGGCGGGGCTCGGCCGCAAGTGCGGGGAGGCGTGAAACTGTGCAGGGTCCACAGCACCTGGCGGAGCGGGGCGAGCTCACCACCGTTCGCCCGTTCGACGGCGACCAGTGCCGCCCCCTCCCGTGGGCCGAACGACAATTGCATCGCCCGTAATGTAGTGCGCGGTCTTGCCGACAGGGCAGGCCCGAACCGTTTGCAGGCACCGACTTCGCAGCTGGAGAGGCACTCAAGAGTCACCTCGCGGAATCGACCGGCGCCTACGGGCGACTCGGAGATCACGCGTTCGGGCCCTAAAATACGTGAGCACGGGTGCACGAGTCACCGGCGTTGTGTGAGAATGTAAGGCCGCGCCAGGGCTCGGGACCCCGAACACTGCGCTGCCCCTCGATCGGAGAGGACCGAACCACCAGTTGCCCAAGAAGATCCGCGTCGACGAGCTTGCCCGCGAGTTGGGGCTGACCAACAAGGAAGCCCTCGACATGTGCATCGATCTCGGGATCGGTGTGAAGAGCCACTCGTCGTCGATCGAAGACGCGCAAGCCGACACCCGCCCGGCGGAAGGCCGATCGTGAGGGGCTGCGTCGCGCCGTTCAACCCGAAGAGCCGGCCCCGGCAGCTGTCGCGACCCTCGACCGCAACCGCGAGACCGAGAGGAGCGGGCGGACCCCAGCGTGGCCCGGGCGCCCCGGTGGGCGAGCGACCGGGTTCGGTTCTGCCGGCGCTCACACCTGAGCCGGTGTCCTCCAGCGTGACCGACGGCGTCGTCTCCAGGCCGGAAGCAGAGGCCGCCTCCGCGATCCACGAGCCTCGTCCCGGTCAGCGCCTGGTGGTGAGCAAGTCGACGAGCGAGACCATCGACGTACCGCGGCCCGCTCGTTGCCGCGCCCGGCCGTCGCGCCTCCTTCGATGCTGCCCAGGCCGGCGGCCGTCCCGGGTCCGGTGAGACCCGGCAGCGCGTCCGTGGGCCAGCGGCCAGGGCCGGCGCCGTCTCCGCTGGCGTCGCGGCGCCCCTGTGCCGCCATCTGCCCCGTCACCTTCGGTCGCACCCCGCACCGCCCGTCGGAGCAGTCGCAGCTGCCACGACCGCACCCGTTGGCGTGCCGCAGGAGATCACGATGCCTACGTCGTCCGCCCCGGCGTCCGTCCCGACGGCACCCGGTGCGGATCACAAGACGGGCGCGCCCCGGCCGGTAAGCCCGTCAGGCAAGCCGATCCCGCCGCCGCCGGGGCCCGGTCGATCTCGGGCCGCCCGATCCCGCCACCGAAAGGAGCGCGACGTCCCCTGCCGCCAAGCGGCACGGGATCACGCCCGCCCGTCGCCCCCGCACGGCCAGGTGCCCCGGGCTCGCGCCCGGAGATGAACCCGTCACCATCAGGGCACGGTCGGTTCTAGGCCACCGGTGGGCCGGAGGGTGAGCACCACGGCCAGGATCGGGTACCGGCTTGGCAAGCACGCTGCCGGTCACTTCCCTGCCCGGGACGGCGGACGCCCCATCGGTGGCGGCTTCGGAGGCGGTGGCGCCCCCGGCGCCCGCTCTGGCGGCTACGCCCCCGGTGGTCCCGCCTCGTCAGGCGCGAGGCGGCCCTGTCGGGAGGGGACGCCCGCCCCAGCGCAAGCCACGCCGTCGCCGTCGGAACATGGAGGAGCTCGAGCCGATCCAGATAACGGCTTACATGGCCTCGAGCGCTCCCGTGCCCGACCACGAGGTGTAGTGGAGCGTGGCTCCACGCCGCAACAGCTCGGCCCGCGGCCTCAACCGCTCCGCCGGCGACGTCGTGCGTTTCCTCTTGCTGCAAGGCGAGATGGTGACGGCAACCCAGCCGCTCACCGACGACATGATCGGTCTTTTCGCTGCCGAGATCGGCGCGCAGATCCGTCTCGTCGACCCCGGCGAAGAGCAGGAGGCGGCCCTGCGGGCCAAGTTCTTCGGTGGCGAGGACATTGAGGACGAGGACGAGGACCTGCAGATACGGCCTCCCGTCATCACCGTCATGGGCCACGTCGACCACGGCAAGACGCTGCTCTTGGACCGGATCCGCCATTCGAACGTGATCGCGGGCGAGGCCGGTGGGATCACCCAGCACATCGGTGCCTACCAGGTGGACTGGCATGGTCAGTTGCTGACCTTCATCGACACACCCGGTCACGAGGCCTTCACGGCCATGCGTGCGAGGGGAGCCAGCGTCACCGACATCGTGGTGCTGGTCGTGGCTGCCGACGACGGTGTGATGCCGCAGACGGTGGAGGCGATCAACCACGCCAAGGCGGCGAAGGTCCCGATCGTGACCGCGATCAACAAGATCGACAAGGCGGACGCGGATCCCAACCGCGTGCTGCAGCAGCTGTCCGAGCACGGGCTCGTGCCGGAGGCCTGGGGTGGCGACACGATCACCGTCGAGATCTCGGCTCTGCAGTCCTTCGGCATCGACGAGCTGCTCGAGCAGCTGGTCGTGCTCGCCGAGGTGCTCGAGCTGCGGGCCGACAGCGAAGTCGACGCGCGAGGCGTCGTGCTCGAGTCGAACCTCGACATCGGCCGCGGCCCGGTGGCGACGATCATCGTGCAGCGGGGGACGCTGCGCGTCGGGGAGCCGATCGTGGCCGGCGCGGCATGGGGCCGGGTGAAGGCGTTGATCAACGACCACGGCGACCAGATCAAAGAGGCCTTCCCCTCCATGCCCGTGCAGGTGCTCGGGCTGTCGGAGCCGCCGATCGCCGGCG
>CAVRAT010000030.1:0-53266 GCA_963719125.1 uncultured Acidimicrobiaceae bacterium | reverse complement strand
CTCACGAGCTCGCATCGGTCGTCCGCCGGAGTTCTGTGCGGCCCTGCCCAGGGGTCGGTAGAGATGGAGACCGCTTTGTCTGGAAGGATCGTTGCCATGCACCCGTTCATCGAGCCATACGACTCCGGCCATCTCGACGTGGGCGACGGTCACGCCGTGTACTGGGAGGTCGTCGGCTCGCCTGATGGCCTCCCGGCGGTCTGGTTGCACGGCGGCCCGGGTGCGCCGGCCTCCCCCAACAGTGGGTGCAACTTCGATCCCGCCCGTTACCGGGCGGTCATCTTCGATCAGCGAGGGTGCGGCCGCAGCCGGCCCTTGGCCAGCGACATCGACGCTGACCTGTCTTCGAACACCACTACTGATCTCGTCGCTGACATCGAGCGGCTGCGATCGCACCTCGGCATCGACCGGTGGGTCGTGGTCGGGGGCTCTTGGGGCGTGACGCTCGCCCTCGTCTACGCCCAGCGTCACCCGGAACGGGTCCTCGGCATGGTGCTGGCGGCAGTGACTTCAGGGCGGTGGAGGGAGACACAGTGGATTACCCGGGACATGGGTCGAGTGTTCCCCCGTCAGTGGGACCGCTTCGTGGAACTTCTGCCCGAGGCCGAGCGCGGCGGCGATCTTGCTGCCGCCTACGCTCGGCTTCTCACCAGCCCGGATCAGGCGGTGCGTGAGGAGGCTGCTCGGCGCTGGTGCGAGTGGGAGGACACCCACATGTCCCTCGCGCCCGGCTACGAGCCGCACCTCAGCGTGCGGGAGCTGTCCTGGCAGATAGTCTTCGCCAGACTGGTGACGCACTACTGGGGACACGGCTGCTTCCTGGCCGACAACGAGGTGCTCGCCAACTTGCCGAGGATCGCGCACATCCCCGCCACGCTGATTCACGGCCTCTACGACGTTTCCGGTCCGCTCGACACTGCGTGGGAGCTGCACAAGGCATGGCCGGCGAGCCGCCTGGTCGTCGTCGACGACGCCGGTCATTTCGGCGGAAGCATGGGAGAGCAGTTCACCGCCGCGATCGACGCTATGGCCGACCAACTGCGCCCCGCATAGAGAAACCCAAGGGTCCCTGCCGACTCGGAGCAGGTCGCGATGCTCGCCGTGGGCAACCGGCTGAACGTTCTGGCGCGTCACCATCCCGGCGTCCTGGATGCCAATGAGGAGTCCATCAGATGGCCTCCCGTTAGGAGATCACTCACACCTGCACGACATCTCCTAGCCTCGGCTCGTGAGCGAGCCGGTCGTCATCCATGAATACCTTCGGAAGGCACGAGAGACGTCGATCGAAGGCCTGACCTGGCTCGATCGGCTGCCCGGCCTCATCGAGGAGGCGTGCCGCGGCTGGAACGTCGAGATCGCCGGGGCGCCGTACGAAGGGGGGGTGTGTGGCTGGGTGGCACCGGTACGCGGCGCCAGCGGTGACGCCGTGCTCAAGGTCAGCTGGCCGCATGCCGAAGCGGCGACCGAGGCCTTGGCGCTGCGTTGGTGGGAAGGCGCCGGCACGGTCCGGCTGCTCGCCGTTCGCGATACCTGGACGATGCTGCTCGAGCGCTGCGACTCCGGCACGCCGCTGCGCGACGCCGGACTGCCCAACGAGCGCGGGTTGGCGATCGGCGCCGAACTGTTGAATGCCCTATGGAGCAAAGGAGTCCCGCCCGACGACGGCCCGCGCTTCGACGCGATGGCGCAAGTCTGCGACGAGTGGGCGCAGGGGGCGGAGGGCCGGGTCGAGAGACATGGTGCTGTGCTGCGTGCGCTCGGAACCGACCCCGGCGTCCTCACCCTGGGCATCGAGCTGCTCCACCTGCTCCCTCGCTCTGCGGATCGGCAGGTTGTGGTGCATGGTGACTTCAATCCTGGCAACGTGCTCGCCGCGAGTCGGGCCCCATTCCTCGCGGTCGACCCAAAGCCCATGGTCGGCGATCCGGCCTACGACCCGTGGTCGCTGGTCGCCCAGCTCGACTGGCCCTTCCGACTGCCCGACGCGGCGCGCCCTTGTCCTGCCGCGCATCCACCGGCTCGCGGAGCGGCTCGACCTGCCCGCGGAACGGATCGCTGCCTGGGGAATCGCGCGCGACGTCCAGGGAGGCTTGTGGGCAGCGTCGGAGGGAAACGCTGCCCTCGGGGCGAAATGGATTCGCTCGGCGACAACCACCGCGCCGATGCTGAGTTGACGGCCCCCGGACCCTTGGTGGGTGACCGATGACACCACTCGAGTGCGCGGCTAGGAGAATCCCCGAAGTGCCGTTCCGGGGCAGGCGCGACAGAAACGCCGCACCGAATAGTTTCGTATGAGCCGTACTTCGTGTGGCCGGGTGGGTAAGTTGCATTGTCTCACTGGTGATCGTCAGGCGTTGCGACGCACTTTCCGTCTCGGCACCATGGGTCGGCCGAGCTCGTGCTCCTCGAGGATCGTCAGGTACTGGGCAACCACGTTCGGCGTCATGGCCGTGAGCAGCGGCAGCTCCTCGGGTTCGTGCTTGGCGGCGAGGAGCCTGACCCGCTCGAAGCCGTCGATGTAGCGATCGACCGACTTCTTCGCGTGATAGGTCCGACTGGCGATCTCGGGTGTGGTCAGACCTTCGAGATACAGGCGGATGGTGGCCGCCTTGTGGGTGGGCCACGATCCCATGTCGGCCACGTAACCCCGCATGGGCAGGACCTCGCCCCGTTTGCGGAGGCGGATGACCGTGGCCGACACGCCGCCGTCGGTGTAGCCGGTGACCAAGGACAGATCGGCTTGGGACAGCGCGCCGCCCTGGTCGAAGGCCTCGTGGGCCAGGCGACGGACCCGGATCTCGCGACGCTCGAGCGCGGGGGCCCCGGCGACGAAGGCATCGATGTCCTCTTGAGCGACGACGGTGAGGCGGACCGGGACCAACTTCGTATGGGCCATGGTCTTGCCCTTGCGAGCCCGCTCGGTAGCGTCCGGGCACCAGTAGATGAGCTGGCCCGGCTCGAGCTCCTCGGGCTTGGCGAAGTAGTCGCGGACCACCGCGCAGATGTCGGCCACGATCGCGCCGGCCACGACCTCGCCCTTGTCGTAGCCGTACTCGTGGAGGAACTTGTAGAGCAGCAGGCTCGACAGCGTCCGCTTGGTCAAGCGGCGGCCCATCGCCACCGAGCGCTGCACGGGGGGCGTCATCGTGGGTCCCCCTTTTTCGACCCTCGACGGGCCACCTCCAACAGCTCGGCCAGTCGAGGCGCTGATGGGAACTCACGACGCGCCCTTTCATAGAGGGCGATGTACTCGCTGATCACCGATGCCGAGCGACCGGAGGCGGCACGGATCTCGGGAACGGACGCGCCCCGTGCATAGAGCGCAGCGATCTGGCGGAAGTCCGCCAGGTAACGCTTGATAGCCGACTCGGAGTGTCGCGTGCGCAGCTCGATCTCGGTGAACTGCAGACCCCACAGATAGAGCTGCACGATCTGGGCCTTGTGGCTGACCCCCGGACCGATGTCGCGGATCTGGCCACGGGTGGGCACGGCGATCTCCACAGCCCGGCACGCGGCGAGATCCCGTTTCACCGTGGCCGTCGACGAACACGTCAGATAGGCGAGATCTTCGACGCTCAACAGTCCGCCTTGTACCTGGGCCTGACGGGCGAGGCGGGCGAGGCGCTGTTGTCGCATCGCGGACAACCCTTTGGTGCGAAGCACCTCGTGGTCCTCCGGCGTGGCGAGCTCGAGGGCCACCTGTACCTTGCGACACGCCGCGATCGGCTTGCCCGGTGGCTCTTCAGACGCCACCGCGAGATAACAGAGCTCGCCGGCTCTAAGGGCTATTTCGCCGAACTCGGTGAAGTAGCGGGCCATCTGCTCGTAGTGCGCCCGGGCCAAGACCGGCGTGAGGTTGAAGTCCTCACATATCCGAGCGACGATGGCCGACTCGGCGTCCTTGGCAGCGAGCCGGGCAGTTCCGTAGGCATCCATGACCAACCTCCGTGGTCAAATCAAGACCCACGAGAGTACGGCTCATTCGATCCCAGAGTGAATAACAGCGTCCCTTGAATCGCTTGTCGCGACCGAACGGCTACGCGTGCGCCCGTCAGGCGCCTGGCTGGTGGGCGGTGGTGATCGCCACAGAGGCTCGCCGCCGGTCCTCCCTCAGCCTCACGACTGGCACGGCGACTGGAGCTACGCCTTCGCGAGACCCCAATCAGGCTTGGCGTGACCCTAAGAGGAGCTTTTTTCCCTGGCGCCGTGACCACGATCGGCGCGGCCCGCGAACCTCGACCGAGCCCCTAGTGATCTGGCCTTCAAGACGAAATGGGGCCGCCCCGCGGCAGGTGCGTCCCGCCTGTGGTCCTCGACGCTCCCGAGCCGCGTCACCACTCCGTCCAGCGAAGCACTCGCCCTGTCCGGCAGGCGCATTTCCACAGAACCGGTATTGATGTCGCGCTCGATCTCGACCACCCGGTGGGCGATCCTGGCCTCCGTGAAATCGAGATTGACAGAGCCCCTCCTCCACCGGAGCACCAACTTGCGTGGCACCTGCCAGTCGCCCCTGCGCTCCAGCGAGCTCATGCTGCCTTTGAGCTCGACGACGTCATCGGTTCCCGGTTCTGCGTCAGAGCCGGCGGGGAGGTCTGAGGTCACGGCGTCCAGCTCACCGCGAGTGCGGGCGACGAGAGCCTGCGAGGTCCGTTCGCCGAACTCTTCGATGTCGATCAGGCCTTCGGAAACGGCGCGGGTCCTTCGCCATCGTCAAGGACCGGCCGCTCGTGCCACAGGCGTGCCACACCGAGTGGCACGAAGGGCGAAATGAGGGTCACTGGTGAGTAGTGCTGGCTAAACCTCAAATGGCCCGTGAGCTGCTGTTTCAGGCACATTTCCTGGTGGGCGCTGCAGGACTTGAACCTGCGACCTCAGCCGTGTGAAGGCTGAGGGTCGGTTCTTGGTGCACCGGTCACGACAGAGTGAAGACCCTAGTCAGAGCCTATGCCGGTCCGTCGCGGCGCAGTGGCGAGATCACGTCGTGCCCCTTGCGTGCCCCATCGCGAGCGGCCGGAACCGGTGTGTAGGCACGATCCAGGCGTGCCATGAGCTCGTCGTCTGCGGCCGGGAAGAGGTGGCCGTAACGGTCCAGAGTGAAGCTCACCGAGGTATGCCCGGCGAGCGCTGCGATGTGCTTCGGGTTGGCGTCCTCCGCGATCCAGAGGGCGACGGCGGTGTGGCGAAGATCGTGCGGGCGAAGAGGCGCAAGCCCGGCTCTGGTTACGCCTGGTTGCCAGAAGCGCCGGCGCCACGACGCTGCGCGAAGCGGTCCACCCTCAGGTGCGGTGAAGACAAGCTCGGGACCTGCCCAGTGCTCGATGTGCACGGCGAGCTCGTCGGCAACCTGCCGCGGAATGGGAACTAGGCGCCGGCCAGCGTGGGTCTTCGGCGGTCCGAAGTAGAGGTGTCCTTCTGCCTCGACGCAGACCTCGGCGACGTCGAGGCGTCGGCGAAGTAGGTCGACCCTCGATCGCTTGAGGCCGGCGAGCTCGCCGATAGGAAGGCCTCCGAACGCGCCGACGAGGACGAGCGCGCGGTAGCGCGGGTCGATCGCCTCGGACAGGTCGGCTACCTCGGCGAGCGACAGGAAGCGCATCTCGTGCCGCTCGATTCGGGGCAACGGTAAGCGCTGGCACGGCGACACGGCGATGAGCCGTCCGTCGACCGCGGCCGTGAGAATCTTGCCCAGCAGCTGGGCGGCCTTCACGACCGTCGCTGGAGCGAGCGTGGACGAGAGATCGGCAACCCATCCGCGTACGTCGAGCTGGGTGATCTCAGCCAGCATGCAGCCTCCGAAATGGGGCAGGATGTAGCGGTTGACGTAGCCCTCGTCTCGGACTCTCGTGCTCGGGCGAAGGTCGACCGTCGTCCGCCACCACTCGGCGGCGAAGTCTCCGAAAAGCCGTCGGCCGAGGCGCGGGTCGGTCCACTCGCCGCGGCCTTGGTCGGTTTCGATCGCAGCGAGGCAGCGCTCTGCGGCTGCATGCGTCGCGAATGTCTCGGGCGCGGTGAAAAGTCCGCCGGCTCCATCTGGGTAGCGCACCTGCCATCGGCGGCTCGGGAGCTGCCGGATGCGACCGAATCGGCGGCGCTTCGTCACAGGTCGACCCGGAGAGTCGCGGTCTGTCGTGGCGCGTCACCGGCGCTGGTCTGTCGGCCGGCCAGCCGCTGCCTGCGGGGAGCGTCCGAGACCGGCGGTTCTGGCTCAGCGAGCCCGTTGCCGAGTAGCTGTCGCGCTTCGCCCCAGCTCTTGGCAGTGCTCGCTTTTCGGAGCGCTCCTTGCAACGCCTCGAACTCTTCGCGCAGGTTCGGGCGCGGTGCCGGCTCTCCGGCCGCTAGGCCCTCTTCTCGCCGGCGCTGCCGGTAGGCGCCTTGCCGGTGGGCAGGCGAGCAGTAGGTCGGCGCTGGTCCCCGCCGAGAGGGCACGCTCGTCTCCGCTCCGCAGAAAGCGCAACGAACGAGCCGGCCTGGTGAATTGGTGCTCATATACCCGTCACTGTACTCGTCACGTTCTCCGGTGCCAAGTTATTGAGGTCAGGATATGAGGACGCATCGAAGGCTGGCTCCGATCTAGGGTTCTCCTTGATGGAGGGCGGCGCTATCTGTGAGCTCAGGCAGTCCCGAGTTCAACTTGTCTCGTGGGACTTCCGACGCGTTCGAAGTGTGCTGGCGCGAGAAGCCAGGTGCACGTGCCGCTGGTCTGTCACCGGAGCCAGAACTGACCTGCCCTTTCGTGCCACCGTTACAGCCCCCCAGTACGGTCGGAACATATGTTCGTCTGTGTCACTAGACCTGGGAGGAACGCATGACTGAGTCTGTGCCGTTCGAGGTAGACGACGCGATTGTCTTACTGTTGGGCGCGCCAGCGAAGAGCCCCGCCTTGCGTGGACGCCTGGAGGGCATTACGCGTCTCGAGAAGCTTGTCTTCTTGCTGGAGCAGGAGACACCCCTGGGAAGTTATCTGACCGAGCAGCCTGACTTTCTTGCCTACAACTTCGGGCCGTTCTCCCAGAAGGTGTATCAGGCGATCGAGACACTGTCAGCGGCGGGGCTCATCCAGGACTCATCCAGCATCTCGGCCACAGAGGAAGACTCTTGGGAGGCCGGCGAGATCATCGGTGAGCAGCCAGACGCTCGCTATACGACACGTGACTTTGAACTCACACCACGAGGGCACAAGTACTACAACGCCCTGCTTAAGGAGTTGCCCCCCGCTACTGAACGGATCGTCGAGAATCTCAAAAACCAGCTCGCGGGTCTGCCGCTCCGTCAGCTCATCCGGTACGTCTATACCCGACACCCGAAGCTCACCGAGAGATCCGTAATCCGAGATCAGATTCTTGGGAGATGACCCACCTCGATGCAGGCGTCCTGACCCTGGGCGCCGCTCTCGTGACGGCCACGGGGGGCGGTGCCTGGAAGCTCGCCACGCTTCGATCGGACTTGATCAGCGACTACCGACCCAGATTAACTCTCGCTCAGGCTCGCCTCGACGAGCAAGCCTTCAACGGCCTGCAGCGGTTGGCAGTCAGGGTCAGCGAGACTCTCGGAGGTCTCGATGCTGCCTTCGACCCGTTGACCGTCGTCTCTCACCCCACGGAGATGCTCGACTCGATCGTAGAGCTCAGACGCATCTTGCGCGCACGACAACGACTTCCGAAGTACTTGCGGTGGCTGGTGGCCCTGGGAGCTGTTCTTCCGATTCTGCTGGGCGGCGCGTGCCTGGCGCTGTTCCCGACCTTCGCGTACTTCAGCGGGGCCTGGCACGACCGAACCGTCGGCATCGTCGCTCTGTACGTGGTCGCGATCCTTCTCGGAGCAGCCATAATTACCGGTGCTGCACACGTTCTGCTTCATAATCTGTTTGGCGGAATTGAAGCTCTCGCGATTCGGAGCGAAGCATGACCAGAGCCCTCCCCAACTACCCTGAGAGCGCCCTAATCCCTCCGCTGGTCGCATGGTTGACGCGACGGCGGATAGTCCGCCACGACACCCTGATCGTGACGGAGTTGCCGTGGCATGGTCGACGAGTCGATGTTGTGACGCTCACGCGCTCCGGCATTTGCACCGCCTACGAACTCAAACTTGGCCATACACTCCGGGCACTCGAACAGAGCGCCTTGAACGGCATCTCCTTCGACCGCAGTGTCATCGTGACTGCAGCGATGCCGTCGCCGCCAAATCTTGCCCAAGCCGCTGACCTTGGTTTGGGCGTGATCGTGCTGTCCCCGGTTACCGGGCACGCGACGCAGCTCCTGAGTGCCAAGGGTCAGCGTGTCGCACCAGCCGTACGACAGCGCGTGCGCACGCGATTAGGCGCCGGAGCGGGGAGGCCCTATGTTTCGTGAGGAGTTCAGTCACTATTTGAGTTATGGGGCTACCGATCAGAGGACGGTGACGGCTCTGGCCGGGGAGTTCGATGGTCTCATCGTTCCGGGAACCGTGGCAGCGTTCCAATGGGAAGGAACGGGCGGCTTTGTCCTAGCTCTATCGGCCGCGACTGGCAACTTCGAGTATGCCATTGACCCACGATTCCCTCTATTCCAGCAGCGTCTGCCGTTCCCGAAAAAGTCCCATTCAGCCCTCGCCAGCCTCTTAGGAGTGCCAAGCTTGGTTCGCCCGACTGTTCCGCGCCCTGAGGACTTCACGCCCGAGCTGATCGACACCGTGGCGCGATGCTGGGCTGAGTTCGCCGGTAGCTACAACACAGCTGCCGGCAGAAAATTCGACAAGTACGCAAGGCGTCTCGGAGAGCCCAGCCTGACACTTGATAACGCTCGGCCACCTGGCGTTATCCTGCCGCCGTATCTCGTCTCTGCTAAGAACGATGATGAATGGTGGGAGGTATCCTCTCGATTGTTCGACGCCACCCGGCAAGCAGTCGCGTCGCCGGAGCGTTGTGCCAGGGTGGTCGCTGTCGACCGGCACCCAAGTATTCTTCTTCACGCACTCCGCGTCCACGACGACCGTGTGGCTCTCTGGGTCTCCGGTCTTGACGAGCTTTCCATAGAGGCTGAAGAACTGGCCGCATACGGAGAAGCCCTTCGAGCGCTCCGATCCGCAGGAAAGGCGACCTTCGCCCTCTATGGCGGATTCTTCAGTGTGATGTTGCAAAACGTCGGTCTCGGAGGGTCGTCCCATGGCATCGGTTACGGGGAATCCCGGCAATGGATCGAGCTTCCGGAGTCGGGGCCGCCTCCCTCTCGATATTACGTACCCCAACTCCATCGGTATCTCCAACCTGACGAAGCAACACGCCTGCTCATGGCAGATAGGCGTTTGGCAGAATGTCGTTGTGCTGAATGCGGCGGCGACCCACCCAACACGCTCGACTATCACGCGCTCATGAGACACTCTGTGCGTTGTCGAGCGCAGGAAATTCAAGTGTGGCAGGGTCTCGAAGTGGGCGAGATGGCCGAGCGCCTGGCGCGTGAGCGTGATGACTGGGTCCGAATACTGGAAGAGTCGCGGCTGGTCGAAGTACTCATTCGAAGAGGGTTGGAGAGGGCTTCTCACTTGAACAGATGGGTACGAGCGCTCGAACTCCTGACGACCTCCGAATAGGACCGCGCCGGCGCTGATAGCGAGCGCGTTAGCTGATAGGTGGGTGGCTGATCGTTCGTCCAGGAGAGCACCTAAGCGTTGAGATCGTCGCCATTACACAAGTGGGCTCTCCATCTAACTCAGGTAACCGCCATATCTTGTGGTGGGCTGGCCCGGCGGCTGATCACCAAGTGGACGGACCGGAGCCACGGGCGTAGCGTCGAGCCCACCACCCACCAGCCCAGGAGTTAGCATTCATCGCAGCCTCCTCGGATCGGCCGGTGAGTGCGCCCGACTTCCGCAAGCCGGTCACGTAGTTCTTGCCCCTTCGTGCGGCGTTCCGATAGCCGTTTTTGGAGGTCAAGAGCCTCTTGCCACCCGAGAGTGTCTCTCACGAAGGTCTCGAACGTTGTCCGTCGTCGGTCGACCTCGTCAGCTGGCTCGGGATTGTCTGACTCATCCGTCGTTTGAATGACGGCCCAGCCTTGTTCTCCCCGTCCGTAGCTGGTCCAGTACAACCGGTTCGATTCCGCCGGTACTTCCCATGTAAATGAAACCGGGTCATCCAGCGTGCCGCTGTCAGCTCGGCTTCTCACAAGTTTGTAGGCCGGTCCGATGTTCGGAAACCTGGGCGGCACGAGGCCACGGTCAGTGGCCTCTCGGTCGAGTCGGTCAGTGAGCATCTGCCCGGATGCCTCTACGTTCTCGCAGAGCGCGTCCCATCTTTCCAGTTGTTTGGCCAAGCGCCCGAAGTGGCGGCAAAACGACCTGATCTGATAGGGCTGAGAATCGTTCAGCGTCTTCTTGTTGGCGTTGACGAGACCAGACAAGCGCCGCAATGTCTCCTTCAGTTCCTCCGCATGTTTGGGCGGCACCGGCTGGTAGTAGAGGCGAAGGGATTGCACGGCCACGATCATGAGCAGAACACCAAGGGCAATGAGCACGGAGATCACAGGGACCTGTCTGCGAACAAGCCCCAGGGCGAAGATGACAACGGCGTAAGCGAACGCGACGAGGTTGACGAGAGAGCCGACCTTGCTCCGTCCCGGCATCCGATGGAACGCTCTCTCGAATCCCTTTGCGATGCACTCGCTCCTGCGCCTGGCCCGTTTGAGCCGTTCTCCCATGGCTGGGAGCCTATGCGGCGAGCGCCTGCTCCCGCTCCCTGACCAGGGCACTTGCCATGCTCCATCAGGAGGTCGTCAGACGGGCTGTTCTCATCCACGACCTGACCCCCACATCTTGCGGTTACCTGAGTTAGATGGAGAGCCCACTTACACAAAGAACACCACGCCAGCACAGTCCTCACTGGTGGAGAGTGAACCCAGCGCTGTGCTCAGAGGTCGTAGAATGTCTGCTCGACGTGCGTGGCACGTCCGGGAGCTTCTCGCTTCGGGAAGGGGGCGTAGGGTCGACCGGCGACAATCTCGGCATTCAACCGAGCGAGACGGGCAACGAGCTCTCCCCGGTCCTGCGCGAGCTTGATCGGCCAGCCATAGCAGGCGGCGACGGCCCGATCGAGCCGCAGGTGGCAGGCTGCGAGGTCCCGGTAGCCGCCCTCGTCCATGACGTTATAGAGCCGGGTGAGCCCGAAACCGCCTTCGGCGCAGTGCTGGGAACGTAGCTGCACCATCTCCTGTGCCGCAGTCGCTGACTACAGCACGGAGATCGTCGTCGACCAAGTCTGGCCACGGGAACGTCGCGAACGCTGTCGTCGGCGTGTAACGGAGGTCGCCTTTTAGCGTCGATGAGCGCTCCCAAGCCCAGGCGGTGTGGGCTGCAGAAGCGAGGACGCCGAGGTAGTAGTCGTCGTCGAATGCGAACACGTTGACGAGATCGCTCGGACACCACGCCGGTTCGCACCAGATGAATAGCGGGCGTTTACCGATGCGATTGCCGGCGATGTAACGCCCCAATCCGAGCAGGGTGGCCCGCATTTCTCCTCGTGGTCGACCGAATCTCCACCAGAACTGCTTGAAGCCTTTGTCGCTGTTCTTGTCGCGGGTCGGCTTCACGCGCTTTCGCACTACTTGGAGAGCCGCGGATAGCGCTCCGCCTCTTCGAGGGACATGTAAGCAAAGTCGATGATCCAGCGTCTCGGGCGCTGCTGCGGGTCGTCGGCGATGTCCTCGCCGACCAGATACGGTCGCACGACCCGCGAGTAGGGAGCCCTGCCATCCCTCAGTAACTCGTCTGCCTCCTCAGCTGTGAGGACAAAACCCTCACCGACGGGGATCGGCCCCTGGAACGCGACACCGGCGTTGCCCGGCAACGCAACCGGATCGGGGAGATCGTCGCTCGGCCGAAGAGCGGTTGAGATTCCCGACACGCGAACCTCGTCGAGGACGAACCTGTCCGGGGGAACCGAAGGGCGCTGGACCCAGTTCACGAGCGAGACGTGGACCTTCGCGTCCCCGGGCCACTTCTCACTGGACACAGCAGCCGTGATGACACCGCCGCGGTCGACGACGTACTGGAGGGCGGCCCCGCGAGCTCGGTTCTGAGAGATCGAGTTGGTGCCGACGAGTCCCGCTCGACTGTCGGGCGCGAGGTGGTCCGCTGCCCGGCGGAACCAGTACACGCAGTAGTCCTGGACGCCGCACTTGAAGGTCTTCTTGAGCCACTCGACGTACGTGTCCCCGAGCGCCTTGCGCAGGTTCTGTGAGCCGTGGAACGGCGGGTTTCCGATGACGACATCGGCGCTCGGCCAGTCGAGCCGTAGCGCGTCGCCGACGACAATGCCGGAGAGGTCAACGAGGGGAAGGACGGGCTCGACGGCTCCATAGGCGTCGGTGACGAGCTTGTGGCCCATCCAAAGCGTCACCCGGGCGATCATCGCGGTGAACTCGTCGACCTCGATGCCGTGGAGATGCGAGATCGGAAACGATGGGAGCGCGCCCGTCACAGCCAGGCCCGTCGCCGCGGCCAATTCGACAAAGCGCGCTTTGGCCTCGTGTTCGAGGCGACGAATCTCCCGGTAGGCGACGTACAGGAAATTCCCGCACCCGCACGCCGGGTCGAGAACCTGAAGCGCGCAGAGCTCGCCAAGGACTGAAACGAGCTCGGCTGGCGTCGTCGCGGCCGCGATCCGCTCGGTCCATGGCTCGACGATCGAAGGGCGGACGATCCGCAGGATGTCGATCTCATGCGTGTAGTGCGCCCCGAGCTCGAACCGACGCTGCTGGCCGAGACACCCTTCCATGAGCGACCCGAAGATCGTTGGGTCGACGTCGTGCCAGTCGAAGCCAGCGGCTTCGACGACGAGCGCCAGCTCGTCCGGATCGAGGTGAACGCGCGCCGGGGAGGCGAACAGCCCGCCGTTCACGTAGGGCGCGCCGTGGTAGAGGCCGCCGCGAGCGGACTGGTCGGTGGTAGCCAGCACCGAGAACAGGTGGCCGAGTTCGGCCGCAGACGATCGTCGCGGATCCGCGATGAGCGCCTCGACGATTTGTTCGACCGGATCTCCTCCCAGCAGACCGAGGCTCTCGGCGAAGAGGCACCAGACGAGCTGGAGGACGAAGTAGCGGATCTGGCTTATCTCATCGGGCGCGGCCCGACCCGAGCGGCGCTCGTAGAGGCGACCCACGACGGCTGCGGCGTCGGTCGTGAGCTTGCGGCGGTGCGCGAGGAAGAGCGGCTCCTCGTCCGCGAGGAAGTAGAGCGCCTCGTAGCGATCTGGCAGCTCTGCGAGGTCGAAGCTGTCAAGCGGCGCCGACGGGAACCGACCCGGTTCCCAGACCTCGAAGCGTTGGAACGCGCACAGGACGACGAAGCGCGCCGCGGCGAGACGGGCTACCGGATCGTCGGAGTGATGCCAGTACTCGAGCGCCTGGGCGCGGTGTTCGGCGAGACGATCGGCCTCGCCGGGCCGCTTCATTTCGATGATCGCGACGCCGGGGTAGAGGCAGTCGACGATACCGCCTGAGCCTTGGGGGTCCTCAAAACGGGCGACCTCTTTACGATCAGCGCCGTAGGCTGCGAAGAGCTCATTCAGGAAGGTTTGCGCCTCGGCCCGCTCAGTGCCTGAGTAGTCGCCCCAGCGACCGATAAAGCTCCTCAGCGCCTCCTGGATCTCGTCCCCGGAGCGAAGGCTCACTCGCTAGCGGACTCCACCGGGAAGAGGACGAGCGGCCCGGTCTCGGGCTCGCGCTTCGGACAGGAACAGAGCAGCCTGCGGGTCGGCTAGGTAACCGTCATGGTGGAGTCGTCGACGACTTGCGTCAAGCTCACGGGCGCTTCGTTCTAGTGCGGCAACGATGGTCGGATCGGCGTCCGGCCGACCCGCGAGCGTATTGGCGGCGCGCCGGACCCGCCCTGCGGCGGCCTCGATTGCCACCATCGCCTCGCCGAGCTCTCGCAGCGTCGCCTCACGGGCCGCCTGCTCGGGACTGAGCCCCGTCTGTGTCGGTCCGGAGGACATGGTGTTCATCGTAGCGAGGTGGTGCGCGGGATCGGGGATCAGCCGAACTCCCCGGTAGCTCGGACCACGCGGCCAAGTGAGGGCGTTGGCCTGCCGGGCGCGTCGTCCCGAAGAAACAATCCTCGGCCTCTAGTCAATGCCCGGGTAGAGCCCCCGGACTTTCGCGGTTCCGGCGGCGGCTCTTCACGGGCCTGGACCGACGAGACCGGCTCGCTAGTGAACCACGACGCCGGGTAGAGAGAGGGGGCCGACAGGAGGGCATTGTGGATACCTCCCAGACTCAGCCCGGCAGCCTGCGCAACGGCTCGCTGGGAATGACTGCAACCAGGAGCATCGATCGCCTCCATGACAGCCCGGTGGAGGTCATCGACGGCGCGCCGCTTGACATCCTCGGCCTCGCGTCGACGAGCTCCAGCTTTGGCCACTCGATTGAGACACTCGCACGATCTGTCATCTGCCATGAAGTGCTCCTCCCCGGCCAGCGCGCTGGCCGATGCTCCTGTCCGGTTGACCGGACGCGGCGTCCGGTTGACCGGACGTTGGCCAAATGCCCTGGTAGCGAGTGTACGCCTGACCGGACACGGTGGCGGCCACCGCTCGGGCCGAAGCAGTCCGCGGCGTCGAGAGCCGTGCCACTGCCCCCGGAGCTCTGCGCCGGAGGAGCGGTCGACCAGGCAGAGGCTGACGGTTTCGAGGCAAGCTGCACACCCGCTACGGCCGACACGCTCGGTGCGCTGAGTGCTTCGAGGACTCGGGCGACGGTAACGGCCAGGCGGCCGTCGGCAGTTAGGCGTCGCTCTTCGCAGGCTCCCCGGCAAGCCGCTCGAGGGAGAGAGACACGGCGCCGGGGTCGACGTCGCAACCAAGGAAGCGCCGCCCTGTCGAGCGACAAGCGAGGGCTGTCGTACCCGAACCCGCGAACGGATCGACGACGAGCTCACCCGGCCGAGCCGCCATCTCAACGAGGCGTCGAAACGGCCCGGTCGCCTGCTGCCAAGGGTGGTCGGTCGGCCCCTTCTCTCCCGCGCCGTCCGCTGTGAGCAGATCGACGATCGTGCTGCGCACCTCGTAAGGACCGGCCGAGAAGAAGGCAACCGTACGCCAGCGGCCGAAGGCCATCCGTTGGCGAAAGAGCGTGTGGCGGCCGTTGAGCACGACTGCTCCCGTCCAGACGTACTCGAGGTGCTCGCCAAGGCGTGAGAGCTCCTCGGGAAGCGCCACGCGCCCGCAGTAGGCGACGCAGAGCCGGCCAGGGCGGAGTACCCGTGCCGCGAAGGCCGAGAGATCGGAGTAAAGAGGCACGCCGGCATTGTCATAGGGCAGGTCGCAGACGATGGCGTCGACCGATGCCGGCTCGAGGTCGGCGAGGACCTCCCGGAAGTCACCGCAGCGAAGCTCGAAGCCGCGGCCTTCGAACCGCGCCGGGACCTCCTGGGTACGCCTGCGGGCGAGGGCAGCGAGCCGGCCCCGCTCTTCGGCCCGGCGAAGCTCCATGCCGCCATGAGCGTCATCACCGAGGGCAGACAGTGCAGCACGGGCCCGCGTCTCGTCGCGAGGCGAGTGGACGAGGATCGAGGGCGCAGGGAGCGGTCGACAGGCCGGATAGGTGCCGCCGCCTTGACGCTGGACGCGCTCCGGCTCGAGGATTGTCGGATTTCCGACAATCGTGAGGTCCTCTCGCACCGTGTCGTGGTGGACGCCGAGCACGTCACCGATGCGCCGGAGGGACCAGCCCTCACTCCGAAGTCTCGCGACGAGCGCCCGGCGTTGCTCTCGGGTGAGGTGGCGCCGAAAGAGATTCACCGCGAGGACGAAGTCCACCCGCTCCTGCTCGCTCGCGAACCTCCGCACTAAGCGCGGATAGGCCGGCACGCGGATGCCCTCGGCCCGCAGCGCCTCGAAGGCCCGGACCCGGTGATGGCCGTCGATGATCGCGCCGGAGTCGGCGACGACGACGACCGGGACGACGACGCCACGGGCCGCGATGTCGGCCTTGAGCATCGCGAACTCCACCTCGGAGAGCTCGGGCAGAAGCTGGTAGGGCTGGAGCGGGGTCACAGGGGCGTCCCGACCAGCCACTCGCTCAGCTGGGCCTCGGAGGAAGGCAAGTTCGCCAAGGTTGCCAATACCTAGGGTATGGCAACCTTGGCGAACTTGCGGGTGCACGTCGGCACAAAGGGCCAGCTCAGAGCACGTCTCAGCAAGTTTGCCAACTCTCTCCGACGATGAGGTTGGCAAACTTGACGCTGGCCGTGTCGGGAGCACCCATGCTGGTCGTCGCCGGAGGCTGCAGACTGCCGGCTAGCGGCGTCTGATAACCCGGTACCGACGAGCCCGGGTCAAGCCTCGATGGGAGGGTTGGTGAGGGCGATAACGCCATGGCTTCTTGGAGTCCAATCCGCTTGTCCTCGGACATCACGGTGCTCCGTCGTCTACGACCTGACGTTCGTTGAGCCCGTCGACGCTGGCCGAGGAAGGCCGCCTTCGCCCCCGCTTGGGCACGCGATGCTCTGGAAGCATCCATTGCCACCGGTCGCCATTCCTGGCGCTCGTGATCCCGAGCGCCGCCTTTGCTCGATTGACCGTTCGGAGAGCGTGGCCGGCGTCTTTGGCATGCTCGAGGACGACCTTTGAGTCGACAGCTCCGGCCGAGAGCTCGTTCTGTAGGAAGTCCTCCGCGTCGCGTTGGGCGTGCCGCTGCATCGCGTCCTCAGGCTCCTGTCCTAGGTCGGCCGCGGTCGCGGAGCTCACGCCAAGCCACTCGACACGGACCGCAGAACCGCTGCCATCTAGGCGGCACGCGAGAGCGGACGGTGGTGCCGAGAGGTTGCACTGGGAAGACGCCAGGACGCGTGTGTGCGACGTCTCGTCTTGACGGTCGGGGAACACGAGGAGTTCCGAACGGATCGCGGCGCTGATCCCGATGGAGCCCCCCGGCCGGTAAAGGGCGGGCAGCAGCGCGCTCTTGTTGAAGTGGCGAACGAGCAGCACCGCTGCCCCGGTCCGCTCGGCCATTTGGGAAAACAGCCCCAGAACGTGCCGGACGTCCTGCTCGTTGTTGGCGCTGATGCCTTGCGCCAAGTACGCCACGAACGGGTCGACCACGATGAGACGGGCCTCTTCCTCGTGCACCATCTTCTCGAGCGCGACAAGGTCGGTCGGCAGGGCGAACCAGCGCCGCTCTTTGGTCTCGGTGACCTCGACGTAGTCGATGACGCGGACGCGAGACAGGTCCGCCTCGGCGAGCTCGAGGCGAGGCCGGATCGTCTCCTCTACTCGGTCCTCGGCCGACAACACTAGGCAATTGAACGGCTTACGACCCCTGCCCTCGAGAGGCATGGGCCGGCCGCTACTTGCGCGGGCCACGAGGTCCAGTGCGATCGTCGACTTCCCTATGCCCGGGTCGCCAACGAGTCCGGACAGACTGCCGAACGGGATCCGACGACGCCATAGGAACGACACTCGTCTGGGCTGCACCTCGTCCACTCGCCGGGCCACGAGGCGACGCGTCGGCTCCGCCTCTCCCGCGGAACCGGGCGGCACCAGTGCGAGGGTCCGCTGGCCGCGGTCCTCGCCGGCCGGTCCCGCGGGCGTCGTCGAGTACTGGCCAGTCTCGAGCAGGTCGACGATTTGTTCCGCCCGCGCTGACGGGCGCTCGGCGAGCAACCGGTGCACGTCTCCGCCGAGTACGTCCCTTGCGACTTTTGCCTTGTAACTCTCGGGATTCCGTGGGTGTGCCCGTTCTGCAGCTCGCTGAGCGTAGAGGTTGACGACGGGAGCTAAGCGAGGGTCATCGAGCCCCGGATTTGGGTTCGCTGTTGGGCTGTCGGCCATCACGCGACGCCGTTATCGCGGGGGAGCTTCCATTGCCGATCTGGCTCGGTCCGAGTTGCCCGTTGCGCCCGAGTCGGCTGCTGACGACGGCGTGGGCTCGTCGGGGGTGCGCCGTTGTGGCGCCCGGGTGGCGCGCTCGGCTCGATGACGCCGGCGGCGATGAAGGCCTCGAGATCACTCTCTCGAATGCGGATGAACTTGCCGACGCGTACGAAGCGGATCCGGTGCTCGTTGGTGAGCCTGTAGACAAAGCGCTTCGTGACGCCGAGCCGTTCAGCGAACTGGGCTGGCGTCAAGAGCGCGTCAGTGGTGCTGGCCGCTCGGGCTTGCGATGAGTCGCGCATCGGGGCGCGTACCTCCTTAGTGGGTACACGCCCGGGTGACTGGCGACCAGGTGGCCGAGCAACTTCCCATCGGGTAACCAGCGAGGTGGGTGGCCGATAGGTTCGCGGTGTCAAAGGTACAGCTGTGTAACTACGGACATGAAAGCTACCATGTGGAACGTGGCAGCCGCCGCGTCATGGAACCCGAGAGGTACTGGCGAGCCTCTTATGGTCGACCGTCGCTGGCGTGTCCGCCCTCTACGCTTCGTGGTCCTTTGCGGCTGTCGAGCCAGGATCCGCGAGCAACGGGGGCGACTGGCGTGGGTCTACTTCGAAGGCTCGGGCCGAATCTCAGTCGAAGGACGCGACCGAACCCAGCACTGGTGTCCTCGTGCCGCTCCCAAGTCGCACGCTGTTGAGCTGCGTTGCTTGCTATGCGGTAACCGCCCGCGGGTGGCCCTGCAGAAACTTGGGACAGCGTGCTTGTCGAGCGTCGTTCTCCACCTCGACGCGCTTACTGGCGCGTATCGATCCGGCCTGCAGATGGCGGCGGATTCCCCTGAGTGGCCTGCGGCCCTTCGGCTCATCGCTGCGCGCCCACCGATCCGAGATCCCCAAACGGTGAGCAGCCTCTCGGACCGACTCTCGCCTCACGATGCGACAGCTGGCCACCTCGCCGAGGAGCTGAGCACGTTCGAGGCCAACTGCAAGGCCGAGACGTTCGCTCGGCTGGGTCCCGAAGCCGCCAGCGCCGCGGCTGGCGCGGTCGACCGATTCCTCTCTGTGTGGACGCACGCCCTGTCTGCCGGCCTCCCGGATTTCGACCGAACAGATGCCCTCAGAGCATGGCCCGCGGTCGCGATTTTGACAGGTGGTCTTGCGGTACCGCTCACGCCAGCGCCCGGACTGTGTCTAAGGCGGGTCACCGGCCACGAGCGCGGAACGCCAGCCGCGGCAGCATCGGGGACTGGCGCGTTGCTAGGCCCTCGATAGGCGCGCCGTACGGCGTAGGAGGCTGGCCATGGCGTCGGGGCATGTCAACACTGCGGCAACGAGCGGTGTGCTGCTACTAGCTGGGATCGGCGCTGCAGAACTAGTGGAGGCTACCGCACCACGAACCCGCGACGTCATGAATGACCCCTTGTTCCTGCTGTTCGCGTCCGTAGCGCTGACAGCGGCCTTCGTTCTGTTGTGCACCGGGATTCATCTGGTGTGGCGGTGGCGCCATAAGCCGGCGGCGCCTATTTCGATCGCTCACCACGCCGCCTTGGCGAAGGCCCTGGGAGAGGCCGAGAGCGCAGTCGAGAACAATCAGCCCGTCAACGATCAGAGTGCTGAATTTCGAGCTCACCTTCCCCCACTAGCCGAGCGACTAACCGCATGGACAACTGGGCTCGCCAAACGTGACAAGGAGGAGCGGGCTCTTCATCTTGAGTTTGTTTGCACGCTGGCATGGTGGCTTCGTGACCCTGTGTATACGTGGCGCCCTTTGGTGACGCCTCTAGTTCATCACGCGGTCCTCCAGGCGCGGCTAGGACTTATGCCTCCACCCATTCGGATGGCATTGCCATCCCTCCCGGATCTTGGTCAGATAGAGCTACAGAGCGGCGGAGCGTCTATAGCAACGATTGAGCCAGCAACTCCGGATGACGATGACTTGGTCGAATGGGATACGACTCATGTTGAGCCACTTCGATTGGCGATTCGCCGCGCGGCATCAGTTGCTCTGGAGTGCCGACAGGTGGAGAAGCTGGTCGGAACATGTCGGGCGCTACAAGCCGACCGGTCAACGTTGCTCAAAGACATCAGATTGATCGTCCAACAGGATGCCTTCGTGCACACGGCGGCTTGTCCCGCGTGCGGAGGTGCTTCTCGTCGTTATCGCTTTCGCGGAGGTCGGTCGTGAGCAGCATCGTTCCGGCTCGGAGTTCGGCGACGCTTCGCTCTGGCGGAACTCGGAGACTCTTTGAGCCTGTGGCACGCGAGCGGCGTGCCCCCCGCGTGCCCCATACGTGCCCCTTCCAAGGGGTACCAACGGGGTACACCGGCCATCACCAGGTACCCACAATCTAGTTGCCGACCTGCCCGTTTAGCCGATTTACCTGGTGGGCGCTGCAGGACTTGAACCTGCGACCTCAGCCGTGTGAAGGCTGCGCTCTAACCACCTGAGCCAAGCGCCCTACTTGTCACCGAGCCATGTGCGAGCGACTGAACGTCAACGGCTACTAGCCGCACGCGGCCTCAACATGGTACCTGTCCGACACGAACAGAGGACAGGCCGCCTCTTCGCCCTCCCCTGATCGCCGCGAGCGAGTGTGCTCAAGCCGGGGGCACAACGTGACAGCTACCCTGGACACAATGGCGGACGAGGACGAACCAGAGCTCGACGAGCCGGCGGCCGACGAGAACGGAACGGGTGCGGGCGGCATAAGCAGCTGGAGCGAAAAGGTCCGACGAAGCTTCAGCGCCCAGCGCTTCTTCCGTCCGGGCCCGTCCACCGCTACGAGGTCGGACGAGGCCCGGACGGCGGTGAACTACCTCGATCAGCGCGAACGCCGTATCGCGGTCACGGCGACGATCTTCGAGCTCGCTTTAACGATGATCGTCGTCGTTCCCTACCTGACGCACAACAACAAGACGAGCGACCTCAAGACCATGGGCGCCGTGCACGTGTTCCTGTTCGAGGGCATTGTCCTTTTCATCTTCCTGCTGATAGGGACAATCCTGAAGCGCCGGGCCCTCTTTGGCTTCGCATCGCTGCTCGTCGGATTCTGGCTGCTGCAGATCAAGGCGCTCTCGGTGCTCGGCATCGCGTACGTCGGCCTTGGCATGTGGCTCGTCTTCAAAGGGCTCAAGTCCCCCCGGGCTCAAGGTCAAGGCGCCGCACGCAAAGCTGCTACGCAACCGAGGGCGAGAGGGTCCCGCAAGAGCGAGAAGGTTATCGCGGGCCGGGCCGCGCCGAAGCCCAACAAGCGCTACACACCACCGAAGCCGCCGCGTCGGTCCGTGGCGAAGAAGCCTGCGCCGGCCAAGGCCGAGACTCCGAAGCGCTGATCGCACCTGGGCGCCGAACTGGCCGCTACGCTTGGCGCCCCAGCCCAAGCCCTGTTTCCGCAGCTAAAGCGCTCGCTCTTGGACAGCTGGGTGCTAGAAACACACCTGTGATCCGCGACGAGCTCGCCGGACGGCGAATCGCCGTGACCGGGGCGACGGGCTTCCTCGGAACAGCGCTTGTCGAGCGGTTGCTTCGCAGCGTGCCCGAATGCGAGGTGGTCGTCGTCGTCCGGCCCGGCCAACACCAGGGACCGGCCGAACGCACGCGGCGCGAGATACTTCGCAACGACTGCTTCGACCGGCTACGCGGTGAGCTCGGCACGAGCTTCGACGATGTGATAGCCGGACGTCTCCACACGATCGCCGGGGACGTGGGACGAGACGGCCTCGCCCTCGACGAAGCCGGGCGAGCCCTGCTGGGGTCTGCAGACATCGTCATTCATGCCGCCGCCGCCGTGACGTTCGACGCGCCCCTGGACGGCGCCGTCGAGGTGAACCTGCTCGGTCCGACCCGCGTGGCCGAAACCTTGAAGCAGATCGCCGGTGAACGTGCCGCCAAGGAAGGTGGTGCGCAAACCCTCCCCCACCTCATAGCGGTGTCGACGGCATACGTGAACAGCGGCCACAAGGGCGACGCTTCCGAGGAGCTCATCACATCGTCGAAGTTCGTCTCCAAGATCGACTGGCGGGCCGAGGTGCAAGCTGCCCGGCGGGCGCGTTCCGACGCGGACGCGACCAGCCGGAGCCCGGAACGGCTAGCGGCATTCCACCGCGCGGCGCGGTCGGAGCTCGGGGCGGCCGGCACGGCTTTGCTGGCCGAGAAGACCGAGCAGCTGCGAACCGACTGGGTCCGTGACCGCATGGTGGCCCTCGGTCGTGGCCGTTCCCGAGCCCTGGGCTGGCCCGATGCCTATGCCTTCACGAAGTCGCTCGGCGAAACCGCGTTGCTCGACATCCGGGGCGAACTCCCGGTGACTTTCGTACGACCGTCGATCGTCGAGTCATCGCTCTCCCAGCCACGTCCGGGATGGATCCGAGGGTTCCGGATGGCGGAGCCTGTCATCATCTCGTACGCGAAGGGCCTGCTCCGGCAATTCCCGGGGGTCCCCGAAGGCATTGTGGATGTCATCCCCGTCGATCTCGTGGTCGCGGCTCTCATCGCGGTGGCAGCCAAAGGCCCCGACCCGGCTGGTCCCACGGTCTACCAGGTCGCCTCAGGGGCACGTAATCCCCTGCACTACGGACAGCTGGTCGACCTCGTCGAGAACTGGTTCACCGAGCGGCCGCTCTATGACAACCGTGGCCAGCCGATTCTCGTCCCGAAGTGGTCCTTCCCGGGCCGCGGCCGCGTGCAGGGACAGCTGCGGCGGGCGACGCAAGCCTTGGGCGCCGCTGAGCGCATCGTCAACGCACTTCCCATTCGAGGTGAGCGGGCAGAAGGCGCCGCGCGGATCGAGGAGCAACGGTCTGAGGCCGAACGCGCTCTCGGCTATGTCGAGCTGTACGGCTCGTACAGTGAGACCGAGGCGCGCTTTCGCATCGACAGGACGCTGCAGCTGTTCGAGAGCCTCGATACCGCTGACCAGGCAGAGTTCTGCTTCGACCCAGCCGTGATCTCCTGGCCGCGCTACATCGAGGACGTTCACCTGCCCTCGGTGGTCGAGCACGCCAGGGTGCGCACCTCACCCAATGCCAAGCGGACGCTGGGCAGCCGTGAGGAGCGGACCAAGAAGGCGATCCTCTCCGAGGAGCCTCGCTGCGCAGCGTTCGACCTCGAGAACACGCTCATCGCCTCGAACGTCGTCGAGAGCTACGCCTGGTTGGCGACCCGTCACCTGGACCGCTTCGAGCGTGCGCGCCTGGTCGCAGGCCTGCTGGCGGAAGGGCCGAGGCTGCTCCGGCTCGACCGCCGCGACCGGAGCGACTTCCTTCGCGCCTTCTACCGCCGCTACGAGGACGCCCCTGTCGAGCAGCTCCGGCTCGACAGCTACGAGCTGTACAGCGACCTGCTCGGCCTGCGGGCCTTCCCCGATGCCGTCGCCCGGGTGCGTCGCCATCGCGCCCTCGGCCACCGGACGTTGCTGATCACCGGTGCCCTCGACTTCGTCGTCGAGCCCCTCCGGCCGCTGTTCGACGAGATCGTCTGCGCGTCCATGGCCGAGCGCGACGGCAAGTTCACCGGCGAGCTCACCCAAGCACCCCCGACGGGCGAGGCACGAGCGATCCTGTTGGACGAGTTCGCAAAGTCCCAAGGTCTGAGCCTCGGCGACACCGTGGCTTACGCGGACTCGACAAGCGACCTCCCCATGCTCGAGGCTGCCGGCTTCCCTGTGGTGGTCAACCCCGAGGCGAAGCTTGCTGCCATCGCCCGTCGCCGGGGCTGGTTCATCGAGAACTGGGAGCGGGCAGGCGGCGGCCCGCGGCGCCTGCTCGCGATCGCCACCCGCCACCCCGGCGTGCAGACGACACCTGCCAGCTGGGTGACAACGCCCTCCAAAGGCGACAGCCGATGAAAGCACTTCAGTTCGAGCGGAACGTGCCGCGCTTTGCGGCCTCGCGAGTCGCCTCGGCCCTGGTCGGCTCGGGAAAGGGCGTCCGCGTAGGTCCTCTCGAGCTCGTCGAGATTGAGCAACTCGAGATGCCGGGCCCCGGCTGGGTACGGGTCCGGCCCCGCCTCGCCGGGATCTGCGGCTCAGATCTCGCCACGTTGGACGGCCAGAGCTCGCGCTACTTCGACCACATTGTCAGCTTCCCCTTCATCCCGGGTCACGAGGTCGTCGGCGACGTAGAAGGAGGCGCGCTGGACGGGCGGCGAGCGGTGATCGAGCCCGTGCTCGGTTGTGAAGCCCGCGGGATCGAGCCTCGGTGCCCGGCATCCGCGGCCGGTCGGAAAGGCTCGTGCGAGCGGATCGCCTTCGGTCATCTGCGCCCCGGGCTCCAAACCGGCTACTGCCGTGACACAGGCGGTGGCTGGTCGACGGGGCTGGTTGCCCATGAAAGCCAGGTGCACGCTGTCCCCGACGACTTCTCCGACGAGGCAGCCGTCATGGTCGAACCCGCAGCTTGTGCTGTTCACGCGGCCTTTGCCTCCGAGATAACCGGTGGGGAGCGGGTCATGGTGCTCGGCGCCGGGACCCTGGGCCTGTGCGTGATCGCGGCAATGAGGGCTTTGTGTCTACCGGGTGCCCTCGTCGCGGTCGCCAAACACCCCCAGCAGCGAAAGCTCGCCCGGGATCTAGGCGCCGACCAGGTCGTTAAGCCAAACGAGCACAAACGAGCCGCCCGGCGGTTGTCGGGCTCGCTCGCGCTCGAGTCGGCCGGTGGGGACATCGAGCGTCTCACCGGAGGCGTCGACCTCATCGTCGACTGCGTGGGCACGTCGGCTTCCTTGGAGCAGTGCCTCGAGGTCGTGCGCCCCGGCGGCCGAATCGTGCTCGTCGGCATGCCTGGCGTGGTGAGAGTGGACCTCGCTCCCCTTTGGCAACGCGAGATCGAGCTGCGCGGCGCCTACGCTTATGGAAGTGAGGACCGACCCGAAGGGCCACGGTCTACCTTCCAGCTCGCCTTGGAGCTCGTGCGGGAGGCGCGCCTCGAGCGCCTCGTCTCGGCACGCTACCCGCTCGAGCGTTACGAAGACGCCGTCGCGCACGCCGCCGCGGCCGGTCGTCGTGGCGCGGTGAAGATCGTGTTCGACATGCGCAAAGCCGTATCCGGCCCGGACGCGCCCAACTCAAGGAGCGGCAGGCCGAATTCGGCCGCGACCAAGGAGGCAATGTGAGTCCTAGGCCCGGCTTCGTCCTCGAGGTCGACCGATCGACTCCGGCGACGTTGATTTGGCACGGTGAAGGATTCCGGCTCGAACGGCTTCCTGTCGGGACCAGGGTCGTCTATGGGCCAGAGGCCCTCGATCCCCTCGCGGATCCCGACCAAGCCATCCGACACGCCCTCGACAACCCGCTCGGTGACTCGCAGCCGCTTCGCACGCTGCTCTTCCCCGGCATGCGGCTCACGATCGCGTTCGACGACATCTCGCTCCCGCTGCCACCAATGCAGCCCCCCGACTCGCGCCAGCGCGTGATCGAAGCGGTGCTCGATCTCGCCGCAGAGGCGGGTGTGGACGATGTGGTGCTCATCGCGGCCCTTGCCCTCCACCGCCGGATGACCGATCCCGAGCTCCGCCACGTCCTCGGCGACCGCGTCTTCGAGGCTTTTGCCCCGCACGGGCTGCTGTTGCAGCACGATGCCGAGGACCCGTCGAACCTCGTCCACCTCGGGCTCACCGACCAGGGAGAGGACGTCGAGATCAACCGCCGGGCGGCCGAGAGCGACCTCCTGGTCTATGTGAACATCAACCTCGTCCCGATGGACGGCGGCCACAAGTCAGTCGCAACCGGACTCGCCTCGTACCGGAGCCTCAAGCACCACCACAACGTGCGCTCGATGCTCAGCAGCCGCTCGTTCATGGACATCCACCGCTCCGAGTTGCACCACTCGAACTGGCGCATGGGCAGGCTGATAGCTGAATCGGGCGTGAAGATCTTCCAGATCGAGACGACGCTCAACACCAACACGTTTCCCGAACAGCTCGCGTTCCTGCAAAAGCGCGAATGGGAGTGGTCGCTGCGTGACCGGGCAAGCTTTCTCGCGACTTCCAGCGCACTCGAGCGGACACCAGCAGGTATCAGCCGCAAGATCTTCCACGCCGTGCGGGCCCCACACGAGATGACCTCGGTCCAGGCGGGCGCCGTCGAGGCTGTCCACGAGGTCACGCTCGCCAACATCTACCGACAGCAGCTGGTCGAGGTCTCGGGGCAGACCGACGTACTTACGATGGGCTTGCCCTACATCGGCCCTTACAACGTCAACTCGACGATGAACCCGATCCTCGTCGCGTGCTTGGGGCTCGGCTACTTCTTCAATCTCTATCGCGGCAAGCCCCTCGTGCGCGAGGGCGGTGTGGTGATCATCTCGCACCCGACGCAATGGGAGTTCAACCCGGTCCATCACCCAAGCTACATCGACTTCTTCGAACAGGTGCTTGCCGAGACCACCGACATGTTCGAGATCGAGGCCAAGTACGAGGAGTCCTACGCCACCGACCCCTGGTATGTGCACCTCTACCGGACGAGCTACGCCTACCACGGTGTCCACCCCCTCTACATGTGGTACTGGTGCGCCCACGCCCTTTCGCACCTCGGTCGCGTGATCGTGGTCGGGGGCGATCGGGCGGCCGTCCGCCGCATGGGCTTCTCGCCCGCGTCCACCTTCGCGGATGCCCTAGAGCTCGCCGAGGACGTCGTCGGCAGGGATCCGACGATTACCCACCTGCACGTGCCTAGCTTGCTGTTCGCGGACGTGAAATGACACAACGCGTTCGCGGGGCGACGGGACTGGGCCGGGACGGACTGCGTTTCGTAACCGAGAAGCCGACGAGGCCCGTTGGCCTCGTCGCACCCTTGCCGAAGCGCAAGCTCGGCATCGACTACGACACCACCTGGGCCCGGCGTTACCCTGTGCGCCTCGCGCGAGCCGTGGTCCTGGACGACATCGCGCGGCCGGTCGCCCGAGTGGTGCTCTCGCCAAGAGTGATCGGGCTCGAACATCTCGATCCCGTCGAGGGTCCGATGATCCTCGCTGCAAACCACGCGAGCCACCTCGACACGGGCCTGTTGCTCTCGAGCCTGCCGGTCCGGCTGCGCCACCACACGATCGTCGCCGCCGCGGCCGACTATTTCTTCGACCGTCACTGGAAGGCGGCCTTCTGGTCCTTCGGCCTCGGAGCCATCCCGATGGAGCGTTCCAAGGTCAATCGCCGTTCCGCCGACCTCGCTGCGAGCCTCATCAAGGAGGGATGGAGCCTCATCATCTTCCCCGAAGGCGGCCGTACTGACGACGGGTGGGGACGCGAGTTCAAGGGGGGGGCGTCCTATCTGGCGAAACGCTGCGGTGTTCCGGTGATCCCGGTCCACATCCGGGGAACGCGCGCTGTGCTCGCGAAGAGCAGCTCACGGCTTCGTCCGGGCTCGACCGAGATCCGCCTCGGCGATGCTCTCATCGCCCTCGAGCACGAGGACGCGCGCAAGTTCGCCGCTCGCATAGAGCAGGCCGTCGCTGCCCTCGCCGACGAGGCCGAGTCGGACTGGTGGTCCGCCCGCCGTCGTGCTGCGGCGGGGACGACCCCGCCGTTCCGAGGTCCGCAAGCCTCCGCATGGCGGCGCGAATGGGCATTGCCGGACTCGGCTCGCAAGGACCAGCCCTCGCCGCGCGAACACCGCAAGCGCCAACCTTGGACCCGGGATGACTGATGAGGTCCCGCCCACGCGGGCTCTCGCGCGGCCCCGAGCACAAGTGCTCGTCCGCTCAGGATTGGCGGCTCTCGTGATCACCGCGCTCGCGGCCGCCCTTTCGGCCTGCGGGGCTAGCACTGCCCTCGGCAACGCGTTCCTCGCCCCACTGTCGGCGCTGTCGGCAACAGACGTCGTGCTCGAGACCAACCTGCAGTCGGCCGTGGAAGGCGGCATTGTCCAGGCGGGCATCCCGGGCTCCAGCGATGGTTTGACCACCACCGGGCCGCCGAGCTCACCCGGGGTGGTCAGCGTCGCGACCGCCACCGGCATTTCGGTCTACACGGCGTTCAACCCGGACGACCGGCACTGCCTCGGCACCTTCGTGATCGCCTCCGGTGCTCCCTTCGCGGTTCTCGGAGAGACCGCGCCCGGCACTTACGACTTCTGGTTCGGGCCGACGTCCGCTGTGCACTGCACCGCCAGCACGTTCACGACCGAGGCTCAGGTGCCTTCGGGATGGGCCACGGGCGACCCTGCTACGAGCTGGCCGAACTCCTGAGAACGACTTGAGCGGCTGGCACGGACCCTCAGCGCCGTGCCGTCACCGGCATCGTTCCCCAGGTCGCGCTGAGCACGTAACCCCCGCCGCGAATCAGGCTACGGCGCCACTCGACCACACGATCGCCGGCGTAGGCGACGCGCTCCACCTCGAAGACGCCTTCGCCGCGGCGGGGCCGCAGCAGCCGGCGCTCCTCCTGGCCACAAGTCACGGCGCGCAGCCGCTCGCTCCCACCGGTGATCCGAATGCCGCAGAGTGTCTCGAGCACTCCGTAAAGGGACCCTTGCGTCAGATCGCCGCCGACGAAAGCCCTCCTTTGTGCCGCATCGATCGCCAGCGCGGACCGGTCAAGCGCGAGCGGCTCACCATCCGCGTACCGGACGCGCTCGACCCACTGGACCACTTCGTCACTGTCGATCCCCAGTGCCTGGGCTGCCCTTTCCCCCGCCGGCCCTTCCTCCATACGAAGCACCCTGCTCGCCTCGGCCAGCCCCGCGGCTGTGATCGCCTGTGCGAGCCCCGACGTGCCGAGTATCGGGGCGTCCAGCTGGCGACGCACGACGAAGGTCCCGCTTCCCCGGCGGGCATCGACCAACCCTTCTCCACGCAGACGGCGGATGGCCTCGCGGACCGTTGCACGACTCACGCCGAAAGTCCCGACCAGCTCTGCCTCTGTCGGGAACCGCTCATCGAACTCGCCTGCACCAAGACGACGGCGGAGCTCGCTGGCTAGCTGTGCCCACAGCGGCATCGGGTCACTCACGTCGAGTGACATCACAAGACCCCGACACCGCATCGGCTGCGACTCGACGGCATGGTTCTCGTCACGCCGACAACCAGCCCAGCACGAACGACCCCAGGATGACCGAGAGCACTGCCGCCGAGATCGCCGTGAACAGCCAGTCGCGCCGCCGAGCGAACGCCACTGCGCTCGTGACCAACCCAGCGACGGGAGTCAGTATCAGCACAAGGACCCCGGCCACGATGATCGCCTCACCGCTGCCATGCCCGATACCGTTCCACACCGCCGCCAGCGAATGCGGGAATCTCGCCCTTCCGGCGAGGTGTGCCTGTTCCACCGCGTGCGAACCGAACACGCCCGGCTCAGCGACGAGGCCGACGACGTATCCCGTCAACAAGAGCACCGCGGCCAGGGACACGCCCACGCGCAATACCTTCCCCACGGCCGCGCGTACGCCCCGCGGCGAGGGCGGCGTGAGGGCACCGTGCCCACGAGCAGGCGAAGCCATCAGCCGATCCCTTTCCAGATCATCTGGACCGCGACAACGACGAGCACGCTCACGAACAGCGCCCGGAGACGATCGGAGCGGATGCTTACGAGCCACTTGGACCCTTGTGTCGCCCCGAGAAGGATGCCGATCGCAACCGGGCCGGCGATGAGCGGATCTATGTCGCCCCGGGCGAAGTAGACCACGGCGCTCGCCGCCGCAGTCAGCCCGATCAACAAGTTGCTGGTCGCCGTCGAGACCTTCATCGGTATGTGCATCGCCAAGTCCATCGCCGGCACCTTCAGCACTCCCGAGCCGATCCCGAGCAGGCCACTCAAGGTACCGGCCAGGTACATGAGCCCGAGCCCGAGTCCCGTGTTGGCCACGACGTAAGGCACGTTCAGTCCTTCTGCCTCGTCGAAGTAAGCCGAGTGAAGCGCCAACCGGTCTGCCAGGCGGCCGCCGCCCGTTCCCCCCTCGAGGCCAGCAGCAACACCGACCGTCTCCATCGCCCGAGTTGTCTCCTGCACCGCCCGGACCGGGCGCTTGCGGAGCATCTGCGCTCCGGAGACTGCGAGAACGGTCCCGAAAAGCGCGAACAGGAAACGGGCATCGAACACGCCGGCCAGGAGTGCGCCCGTCACCGCGCCAACTGTCGTCGCGAGTGCCAGAAAGGTGGCGACCCGCAGATTCGTGATGCTCTCTGTCACGTTCCTCGCCGCCCCGGCTGAGGACGTGGCCGCCACCGCCACGATCGAAGTCCCTATCGCAAGGCGGATGTCGAGGTGGAAGACCAGCGTGAGCACAGGCACGATCACAAAGCCCCCACCCAGGCCCAGTAGCGAGCCCAGCGCGCCCGCCAGGATCGAGACCCCGAACAGTACGAGCGACAGCTCGACGATGCTCACCCGGTGCATGCTAGCCGAGTTGTTCGTACAATCGGACAACTCGCGTACTATTCGGTGTTTTCGTTCCCGCAAACGCGACGGCGATGCTGGGGCCCGCGCATGAAGGCCCTGACTGGGAAAGGTGTCGTGACAGCGCCGTCTTCCAGGGTTTCGGCAACACGCTGGCGCGCCTGGGAGCACCAAACCCGCCTCCAGACGCGGAGAAAGGGCCGGTGGGGGGGATACCGGCCCCTTCTCAAGACTCTTCAGTTGCTGGAGGGGGGATTCCGCTACTGAGGTCTGAGTACATGGTGCACGATTTCACAGCATCGGTCAAACAGTTCTTACCGATAGCTGATATCGTCGATTGTGATGGAACTGCGCCAGCTGAGTGCGCTCGTCGGGATTGCGGACCACGGCTCGTTCTCCGCAGCTGCCGATGCTCTCCAGACGGTCCAGTCCAACATCTCCGCGCACGTAAAAAAGCTCGAGCGCGAGCTCGGTTGCGAGCTGGTCGATCGTTCCACCGGTCAGTTGACCGAGGCGGGCGCTCTTGTGGTCGCCCGCTCGAGGCGAGTGCAAGTGGAGCTCGAAGCGCTGCTCTCGGACGTGATCGCTCTCACCCACGAGGTCGCCGGAACCGTCCGTGTCGGGATCATCGGTACGACCGCCCGGTGGCTAGTGCCCCAGTTGCTTCGCACGGCCCCACAGCGATACCCCCACCTTCACCTGGTCTTCGTCGAGTTGACCACGACGAGGCTCGACTCCCAGCTCGCAACAGGAGAGGTCGACCTCGCCGTCTTGAACCTGCCGACGAAAGGACCCGACCTCGCGTTGACGCCGCTCTTCGAAGAAGACGTAGTCCTCGTCGTACCTGCTGAGCACCCGCTCGCCGGTTCGCGCGAGGTCAGCCTCGGCGCCCTGAAGGGGATCCCCTTGTTACTGCCGGTCGCGGGCACGACGTTTCGCGCTGATCTCGACGCCGCCCTCAACTCGACCGGAACCACCCTCTTGGCCCGTGCAGAGATCGACGGGACCCGCCTGATCGCCTCACTCACCTTCGAAGGCTGGGGTCCATCCATCCTGCCCGCGACCGCGGTGCCCAGCTACCTTCGTGACAACTTTGCGCTGGTCAGGATCTCCGATATCCCGCGGCGGCTCATCGGTGTCGTGCAGCGGGCGACAGGTCTGCCATCGGCCCCGACGCGGGCCGTGCTCGACCTGCTGACCGAGATCATCTTCGACCCGTCCAGACTCCCTGAGGGGCTCACCCCGGTGCCCCCCGACTCTCCGAGCCCCCGCAACGCCGAGACCCGCCGACCAGGCGTCGTCCTCTTATAGGGTCGGCCTGAGGGGCTCCCGCCACATGAGCCAGAGCCGGAGGGAGCTGTCCGGTACGTCAACCTCGCCGGTGACCTCGAAACCGTGGTGTCGGTAGAAGCCGACGTTGACTTCCTTCGAGGACTCGAGATACGCCGCCAGACCTTCACGGTCACAGGTTTCCAACACGGGAGCCATCACGGCAGAGCCGAGGCCCCTTCCTTGCCACTGTGGATCGGTGCCGAGCCCGCCCAGGTAGTAGTGCGGAGTCTTCGGATGACGCGACTCGACGACCTGGACGAGCCGGAGCGCCGCTCCTGCTCGCCTCCCGAGGACCCAAAGCATCGGGAGCTGCGCAATCACGTCGCGCATCGGAGGAGGCCCGGAACGGGGGGGCATCCACAATGCTGTCGACCGGCAGTCATCCGTCGTGTAGGCCAGGCCTCTCTTCAGGTACGTCTGGCGGAGCTGCAGCTTGAAGAAACGGAGCATTGCTCGTTCCCGCGTCCGGGGGTCGGGGAACATATACGTCAGCATCGGGTCGTCCTGAAAAGCCCGAACGAGCGATGCGGCTACGGCCGGCACATCGGCAACCCGTACCAAGTGAACCTGTGGCACCGCAGGCATGGTAGCGGTGCCGCCCTCGAATCCTTGGGAGCTTCGGTCGACGGGGAATCCGCGGGTGCTAGGTGGGGTTCTCGCACTCATGACAACAACCCCCTTCTCAGTCAACTGGGACTATCGCTGCCCCTTCGCCCGCAACGCGCATGAGCACCTGGTAGTCGCCCTCGAGGCGGGCGCCCCGTTCCAGGTCACCTTCCTGCCGTTCTCACTCAGCCAGGCTCACGGTGAGGATGGGGGCACGCCCGTATGGGAGGATGCGAGCAAGGAAGCGGACCTGCTCGCGGGTCAGGTCGGAATAGTCGTGCGAGACCATTTCCCCGAAAGGTTCCTCCATACGCACCTGGCCCTGTTCGCCCTCCGTCACGACCATGGTGGCGACTTGCGCGACGCCGAGGCGCTGGCATCGGTGCTGGAACAGGAGGGGCTCGACGCCGAACGCGTCTTCGATGAGATCAGGAGCGGGTGGCCGCTCGATGTGTACCGCAAGTCTCACGAGACGGCCGTCGTCGACAACGCGGTTTTCGGAGTGCCGACCTTCGTCGTAAACGACCAGGCCGCCTTCGTCCGGATCATGACAAGGCCAGGCAAAGACGCAGGATTGGCGACAGCGACGATCGTGCGGATCCTTGATCTTCTTGAGAGTCACGTCGAGTTGAACGAGTTCAAGCACACCTCAATCCCCAACTAAACGTTTGCCGCCCTCCACTGCTAGGGTCGGCCGCATGCGGATAATTTCAGAGCAGGAGCTCGGGAACCGGCTCGGTTCGCTGACCGAAAGGGCTCCGCGCGTTGTCGTGACCGGGAACTGGGCCTCGCCCAAAAGGGCGCTCGAGATCCTCGATGCGAACCTCGAGAGCTACCGAGTGTTCATGTTGGGTTGCCACCATCACATCTCGGACCGGCCGGGAGTGCGTTACGAGTCGCCATTCGTCGGGGCTGGAATGCGCCATTCCTCCGCGCTCGACTACATCCCGATGCGGCTGTCTCTCGTGCCACGGCTCTTCGCGATCTCCCGCCAGCCTGACGTCGTCATGATCCAGACCTCGCCGCCGCGAGACGGCAAGGTTTCACTGGGGATCGAAGTCAATGTTCTGCCTGCGGCCCTGGAGGTTGCACGCACGCGCGGGGCGCTCGTCGTCGCCCAGATGAACCCTCGGATGCCCTACACCTTCGGCGAGAGCGAGATTCCGACGGACACGATCGACGTCGCCATCGAAGTGGACGAGGCGCTTGACACAACCGAGGGTCACTCCTCCGATGGCCCGAAACAGCAGATCGGTGAGTACATAGCCCAGCTCGTACCGGACGGTGCGACGCTGCAGCTCGGTATAGGTGCCATACCCGACGCGACTCTCGGGCGGCTCGTGCACCGCCGCGGCCTGCGGATCTGGTCGGAGATGATCAGCGACGGCGTTCTTGCCCTCGAGCGGTCGGGAGCACTTGATCCCGATCACCAGATCGTCACGTCATTCATCGGCGGATCAGAGGAGCTCTACGAGTGGGCCGACGCCAATCCCAGGCTGCGGATGTTCCGGACCGAGACGACCAACGACCCCGCGATGATCGCCATCAACCCGATGATGATCTCCATCAACGCGGCCGTGCAGATCGACCTGTTCGCTCAGGCCAACGCGAGCTACGTGGGCGGCCGTATCTTCTCCGGCTTCGGCGGCCAGACTGACTTCATAGTCGGGGCGCTCCATTCCGCCGGCGGCCAAGCCGTGATCGGTTTGCCGTCCTGGCACGAGAAGTCCAAGACGTCCACCGTCGTCCCGCTCTTGGATATGCCCGCGACATCGTTCCAACACTCGGTCGTCGTCACCGATCAGGGCTGCGCTCACGTCTTCGGGCGCAGCCAGCATGATCAGGCTCGCCTTCTCATCGAAGAGGCGGCCGCGCCGCAGGCACGCGACGAGCTCTGGGACGCGGCTGAACGACTCGGCCTAGCCGACTCCAAAAGCGGCACCAAGCCGCCTGACGATCTCTAACAGCTGACCCCACACCGGCGTGCGGGGCGCCGGCACGCGAGCAGGGCACACCTCGGCACTGGCCGAGGTGTAACGCTCAGTCGAGTGAAATGGGTTCGTCGTCTTCGATCAGGCCTCCGGCTCCGATCGGCGTCTCGACTGCAAGGGCCGCCTTCTCCGCCACCAAGCTGCGGATCCGCTGATGGAGCTCGACCATGAGCTCGGGACTCTCCCGTAGGAATTGCTTGGCATTCTCGCGGCCCTGGCCAAGCTGCTCGCCCTCGTAGGTGTACCAGGCGCCCGACTTCTTCGCGATCCCCAGATCGACAGCCACGTCGAGCACGGAGCCCTCTCGGCTGATACCCCTGCCGTAGACGATGTCGAACTCGGCCATGCGGAACGGCGGCGCGCACTTGTTCTTCACGACCTTGACCCGCGTGCGGTTGCCTATGACCTCGGTCCCGTCCTTGATGGACTCCAACCGGCGAATATCGAGCCGGACCGAGGCGTAGAACTTGAGGGCGCGCCCTCCGGGCGTGACTTCCGGCGATCCGTAGACCACGCCGATCTTCTCCCTCAGTTGGTTGATGAACAACGCGATCGTCGACGACTTGCTGAGGGTACCCGTGAGCTTGCGCAGGGCCTGGGACATCAGGCGGGCCTGCAGGCCGACATGGGTGTCGCCCATGTCGCCCTCGAGTTCGGCACGTGGCGTGAGCGCCGCCACCGAGTCGATGACGATGACGTCCATCGCCCCGGAACGGATGAGCATGTCCGCGATCTCGAGGGCTTGCTCGCCGGTGTCGGGCTGGGAGATCAACAACTCGTCGATGTCGACGCCGATGGCTTTGGCATAGACGGGGTCGAGCGCATGCTCCGCATCGATGTATGCACAGATCCCCCCGTTGCGCTGGGCTTCAGCTACCACGTGCAGTGCCAGGGTCGACTTGCCTGAGGACTCCGGCCCGAACAGCTCGATTATCCGCCCCCTCGGGAGCCCACCGATTCCGAGCGCGAGGTCAAGGGCCATCGCGCCAGTCGAGATCACCTCGATCCCCATGCCGGTGTGCTCACCCATGCGCATGACTGAGCCCTTTCCGAACTGCTTCTCGATCTGGCTGAGTGCCGCCTCGAGTGCCTTGTCACGCTCCATCGTCGGGTCTCTCTCCTCTCGCGCTGCCTGTCGCCGGTTCACTTGTGGGACTGGACCTCTCTGCTGTGGTGTTGCCTCATCCCGACTCACCGGCGTCAGACCGGCGGGTCGCAACCTACGAAATGGGTATGTCACTCCCGACACCGGTCCCTGTTGCGACGTCATCACATCACTGTAGTTCCAAACATATGTTCGTTGGTGGACCTCGCCGTCGCTCGCGTGCTGCGAGACGCTTGCAGGGGCAAAGGCCCTACAAAACCTCAGCATCAGCTCCTAGGCCTGGCCACCAGCCAGCCGGCGCCTCAAGACGTTCAAAGCTGAGATCGTCGTCAATTGCCTGACGCGCTCCCGATCGCCGGGCAGTCGCAGCTCGACTGCATCAGGGACAGAACCGGGCAGCGCGAGCCCGACCACAACGGTGCCGACCCGCCGGCCCTCCTGCTCGCTCGGCCCCGCGACACCGGTGGTCGCGAGGCCAACGTCAGCACGAAGGACCCGCCGCGCACCTTCCGCCATGGCCGCAGCCGCCTCGCGGGTGACCACCGGGCCCTCCCCCACACCGAGGACGGATCGTTTCACACCGGCGTCGTAAGCCACGACTCCGCCTTTGAACCAGTCACTCGCTCCCGGCACGCTTACGAGCCGGGCCGCGACCAGGCCGCCGGTCAGGGATTCCGCAACCCCGAGGCTCCAGCCACGCCCGAGGAGGAGCGCGCCCACGACGCTCTCCATCGTCTCGTCGTCAACGCCGAAGACGGCGTCACCCACAAGCGCGCGCAGTTCCGCTTCCTCGGCGTCGAGCGCCTCGCGGGCGGTGACGTCGTCGGGAGCCTTCACGGTGAGACGCAGCTTGATCCCCTCCACACCGCTCGCTAGGAAGGCGATGGTCGGCACACCCGGTCCCCCGCCCTCCAGAGCCTCGACGCGGGCTGCGACGACTTCGGCGAGCCCTGATTCGCTGTAGCCCCAGGTCTTGAGCGTTCTGCTGCGGATCACGGCGGCCTGTCCCGACCGCCTCCGCAGATCGGGCAGCACAGCTCGTTGCATCATGTCGTGCATCTCGTACGGCACCCCTGGGAGCGCGTACATCACCTTGTCCCCGATAGGGCAGACGAGACCGGGCGCGGTGCCCATCGTCTGTGGGATCACCGTCGCTCCTTCGGGAACGTCAGCTTGTCGTTCGTTGTTGGCCGGCATTGTCCGGATCGGCCCACGAGGCACGAAGCGCTCCCTGATGGTCTGAATGACGGTGGCGTCCCGGCGAAGCGGGACGTTCATCACCAACGCGATCGCCTCCCGGGTGACATCGTCCTGAGTCGGCCCGAGGCCGCCACAGATGATCACCGCCTCATTCCGCCCGAGCGCCGTATGCAGCGCCAAAGCGATGCGATCGATGTTGTCACCCACCCTTGTCTGGAAGTTGCAGTCGATCCCCGACACGGCGAGCTGCTCGCCGATCCATGCGGAGTTGGTGTCGACGACCTGACCGAGGAGAAGTTCTGTCCCGACTGCAACGACCTCGGCTCGCATGGGCTGTTGTCCGGGATGGCCCGCCGTCACGCGACGTGACGGCCGACGTTGTCGCTCGTCGGCGAGTCAGCGCCGGCGAGCAACTTGCGTGAGTCACGCAGGTACTCGAACCCGGTCCACAGCGTGACCGCGACTACAAACCAGAGCGTCCAGCCGACGAGCTTCGCGTGATGCAGACCGACCGGCGGCAAGAAGGCGAGCCCGATCACCATGTCCTGCAGCAGTGTCTTCACCTTGGCCGTCGTCCGGGCCGGGACCGAGACTCCGCGGCGTGCCGCGTAGCTTCGAAAGACGCTCATGGAGACCTCCCGGCCTGCAATCAGGATCACCGGCAGCCAGCTCACCTCTCCGATCGCCGCCAGCGCTGCCAACACGCCAAGGACGATGCACTTGTCGGCAAGCGGGTCGAGGAAGGCTCCGGAGCGGGTCGCGCCGTAGCGCCTTGCCACGAATCCATCGAGGCCGTCCGAGGACGAGCAGATGAACCAGAGACCCACAAGCAGCCAACTTGAAGGCCCAGTGGCAATCACGAGCGCGACCATCACCGGCGACGCGAGGAGCCTGGCGAGGGTGAGCGCATTCGCGGGCGTCATCAAAGCCGACGGCCCGAACGTCTTCTCGCTGCCGCTCATGGGGCTGACCCGCCCACGAGTTCCAACGCGGGAACGGCCTCGAGGTCGGGCCCGACAGCGTCCATGATGCGGACGGGCCCGAGCCAGCCCTTCGGGAGCGAGCGAGGCACCCGGATGACTCCGTCGATCTCCGGCGCTTCCCGGTAGGACCGGGCCCGGCCGGGCAGGTCGACGAGCACTTCGCTCGTCGTCCCGACCAACTGCCGGCGTCGGCGAGTGGTGATCGAGTCCTGCAGCTCCGAGCACTCCTGCAGGCGCTCAAGCGCGAGGGCACCCGGGACCTGGTCGCCGAGACCGGCCGCCAGCGTTCCTTCCTCGCTGGAGAACGTGAAGAACCCGGCCCAGTCGAGGTTTGCCTCCTCGATGAACCCCAGCAGCTCGTCGTGATCCTCTTCGGTCTCGCCGGGATAACCGAATATGAACGACGAGCGGAAAACGGCACCCGGTTCGAGCCGGCGGATCCGTTCGATGCGCTCGAGGAACCTGGCGCCATCCCCCCAGCGCCGCATCTTTCGCAAGAGGGACGCCGAAGCATGCTGTAACGAGAGATCGAAGTAGGCGACGCCCGTCGCCAAAACCGCCTCGACCAGCCGATCGTTGAGCGAGGACGGGTATATATAGAGCAGGCGGACCCGATCGACTCGCTCGGCCACCGCGCCGACAAGCCCGACAATGTCGGTGCCATCCGCTGCACGTTGTCCCAGGTAGGCACTTCGATCGCGACCGTACGAAGCCAGGTCCTGAGCCACAAGCACTATCTCGCGGACATCGAGAGCCTCGATCTCGGCAAGGATCGAAGCCACCGACCTCGAGCGCTGCTTACCGCGAAATGACGGGATCGCGCAGAACCCGCATCGCCGGTCACAGCCTTCGGCAACCTTCACGTAGGCCCATGGCGCGGTTCCCTGCGGACGCGGGAGCTCCAACAAGTCGAAGCTGTGTGCTGGACCATCTGCGGACGAGCCGTCAGGCACGGACCGCACGACTCTCCTGGTTGTCCTCATCTCGACGGGCACGCCGAAGCCGGCAACGAGATCGATCTCGCCGATCGCAGCCGCGAGCTCCTCACCCGAACGCTCGGCAAGACAGCCTGTCACGACCAGCCGAGATCCCCGCTTTCGCATCCCGTCGAGCTCGAGGATCGTCTCGACCGACTCCTCGCGTGCTGCCTCGATAAAAGCGCAGGTGTTCACGACGACAAGATCGGCCGCGCCAGGGTCCTGCGCCGGCTCATAACCGCCTGCGATCAAGCGACCGATCAGCTTTTGAGAGTCGACCTCATTCTTCGGGCAGCCGAGCGTCGTGATCCAGAAGCGCTCGTCCACCTACGAAGCGTACCAATGCCAGCGCGCGGGCCCCTTGGCATTCTCAGAGCCGGTCAAGGAGCTCGCGTCGTTTCTGCTCGTACTCGGCATCGGTGATGACGCCTTGACGGTGCAGGTCCGCAAGCTCGCCAAGCTGCTGGGCAACGGTCGGCGTCGCCACAGCGCGCGGCGTCGAGTCCGCCCGCGGTGGCGGCACAAGTGGCGTGGGATCTGTGATCGGCGGCAACAAATGCCCACTCGGTTGCGGGCCGGCTTGTGCACTCCCAGATGGGGAGATCATTGCAGTGCTCTGTGCCACCGGGTAGCCACCGGCGCTTTGGGCCACAATGCGGTTGATGAGCGACTGGACCTGGTCCGGCTTGCTGATATCGGGGAAGGGATCCTGGCCGTGGCGACCGGCGGACTCGACGGTGAGACTGCCTGCCCTGACGATGCGCTCAACGATGGTTTGGTGATACGTCACGTCCTGCACGCGCCCGATCGGGATCTCCCTGCCTGTTCGCCTCAGCACGCCGGTCCGGTAGACGATCCGCTGCGAGGTGACAACGAAGGTGGTCGTGCGCCAGCCCAGGTAGCGAGCGCCCAGGTACGCGACGGCAACGAGACCGACTCCGAGGCAGATCAGCCCCACATAACTTGGCGCCCGTGTCCACAGCACCACAGCGACCACGCAGCCAGCGAGAACAAGAGCCGTGAATACCGACGGCCAGAACAAGTAGGACCAGTTCGGTCTCGAGTCGAGGTAGATCTCCTCGCCAGGACCTAACAGCTTCGTCGGGAAGCTCACCGTGCCTGCTCAGGCGTCAACGAGCCGCTCATCCGAGCTTGCTCGCGATGGAGCCTGCCTGCCGCAGGGCAGACCCATCCGAACCCGCCGACGAGAATGCGGCAGCAGGTCGCGTCGTCGCTTCTGTGATCAGGTCGAGCAGCAATGAGGTGAAGGGCAAACGCGGGTCGACCCACAAATAGTGCGACAGCGAACCGGGGATCGTGTTGATCTCGTTGATGAACACGTCCTCGCCGTCGGAGAGGAAATCGAGCCGCGCCACCCCACGTAGACCCACGAGCGAAGCAACCTCGGGCACCATCTCGCGTATACGCTCCTCGAGGTCGGCTTGGATCTGTGCGGGCAGCTCCCGTGGAGCCGACGTCATCCCTTCCGAACCGACGTACTTGTCCTCGTAGCCAAGGATCTCTCCTCCGCTGCGTGTCCGCAGCGGCCGCTCGATCGCTGAGAGCTGCAGCTCGGGCCAGCTCCTCACCGCAAGCTGCAAGTCGAACATCTCGGCTTCGTACGGCTCGAGAACCGCGCCTCGCCGCAAGTGCGGATTCGCCTTCAGGCGCGCGAGCCGTGTCGAAGTCCGCGACAACCTCTATGCCGATGGAAGACCCTCCAAAGCGTGGCTTCAGGATGTAGGGGGGAGGGAATCCCGGTTCCTCGCTACTCTCACTCAGCGGCACCCGCGGCAACGCGGGCAGGCCCGCGTAGATCACAAGCGCCCCGAACGCGAGCTTGTCCATGCCGAGCGCCGCGCCCATGGCGGTCGGGCCGGAATACGGTATGCCCGTCAGGTCCAGGGCACCCTGGAGGGTGCCGTCCTCTCCAGGACCGCCGTGACAGCAGACCAGCACAGCGTCGAGATCGAGGCGGTCCTCTTTTGCCCGCAGCCCGCTGGCGGGCCTGACGAACCCGCCGCCCGGGACGCTGATCAACCGCAGGCGCACGGCGTTGGCCGGGACACCCTCGACAAACCCCGCCGCCTCGGTCCCAGCCTGGACCTCATGCCAATCGCCCGACTTGGACCAGTACAGCGAACGTACGCGGCCGATGCCGGGGGCATGGGCGAGAGCATGAACAGCTTGCAGGCCAGTGAGAACCGAGACGTCGTGCTCAGGTGACGGACCGCCGTAGATCACCCCGACACGCGCGGGCCGGGCGCCGGCGTTCGACTCACGCGCGTCGCCGGACCGCGCCTGGACCGCTTTCGGCAGAACAAACGCTCCACGATCGTCCAAGTCCAAGCGGCGCTTCGCACCTTGCCTCATCGTGAGGTCACTTTATGTCACACTCCAGGCGCGGACACCGACCCCGGTGCGCCGACCTGCGTTTCATCTGCCGTTGCGCTCAAGGAAAGTGATCAGGGAGGTCGTTCTCGAACAGTACGGCGTCGCCGGGACCGAGCTCCTCGCGGGCCCACGCCACCGCCTCTTCTCGTGTTCCGACCAGTTTCACCGACAGGGTCTGCCCTGCCCTGCGGCAGCCCTCGACGAGCGCTGCCCTGTTCGTCCTTCCGACGACTACGAGGTCGGTCACAACACGCGCCGCCCGCTCAGCCAGGGCAGCGTTCTCAGCAGCCTGTGCCTTGCCGAGCTCGACCATTCCGGGTGTCACGAGAACTCGCCGGCCCTCGCAGGCCTCTGACTCGAGGGCATCGAGTGCAAGACCGGCACCGCTCGGATTTGCGTTGAAGGTGTCGTCGAACACGACATAACCGGCATTGGCCTGGTAGCGCTGCAATCGATTCGGTACGACTGGCAAAGAGGCGAGGCGCCTCACCACGACCTCAGGATCGATCCCGAGCTCGACCGCCACTGCCGCCGCACACGCGACATTCGATCGGATGGGGGGAGGGGCCCCTGGCGCAAGGATGGCGACACCGGACGGGCGCCCACGGACTCGCAGCTCGAGGCCACCGGCTTGTTCCAGCACAGCCACATCCGCACTCGCGTCCAGCCCCGAAGCGCGGACGACCACCTGGCCTGGGCCAACGCGTCGGGCGAGCTCGTTGAGCCGCTCGTCGTCGATATTGAGGACGACGACACGAGCTGTGGAGGTTATCTCCGCCTTGGCCGCGAGCGTCTTATCGAGGCTGCCGAATCGCTCCAGGTGCGCAGGGCCAATCGACGTGATGACGGCGACCTCGGGCTGAAGCCAACGGCAGAGCGCCTCAATCTCACCGGGCCCGTAAGCGCCCATCTCGGCCACGAGCACGTCGGTCCCCGGCACGAGATGCTCATTGACCGTGCGCGCCAGTCCGGCCCGATTGTTGAAGCTGCGCGGACTTGCCACCACACTGCGGTCGCCGGCAACGAGATGCGCGACGTAGGTCTTGGTCGTCGTCTTCCCATAAGACCCCGTGATCCCGACCACCATGGGGCGGACCCGACCGAGCACAACCGACGCACGCGCGACGTGGCGCTGTGCCAGCCGGTCCTCCACAGGGCGGAGCATGCCAAGCGCGGCGTCAACGAACACAGGAACTGCGATCGCACTCCAGGCGACCGCGAGCACAGCCCCCGAGACACCGGCGTATGCGCCGGTCAGCGCGGCGGCAAGGCACTCCATCCCGACTGTGCAAACCGCGACCTGGGACAACCGGCGCGTCCACGCGAGACGTGCGGTGCGACCCCGTAAACGAAGGCCGACCGGTCCGACCGCCACGATGACGCCAGTCGCCAAAGCTGCGGGCACAACCACGGTTGTGAGTCCGGCGCAGCCCACGGCCAACAGGGCGAGAATGCTGTTGAGAGGCGTGCTCAGCCACCAACGCCACCCAAAACGCGTCGCCGCGCCGGATAAGTAGTGCTCGTGTTGGGCGACGCGCAGCCATCGAAGGTCAGCACAGACGATCGCGACGACGGCTGCGCCGAGAGCGATGGCGCGGAGCACGGTCACAGGCCGGACGTGCCCTCGGTCGACTCTGCGACGATCAAGGTTTCAGCCTTCCGATAGCCGCTCTCAGTTCGCCTGGAACCGTCAGAGGCGTGAGATGACCCGCCCCGGGGCAAACCACAAGATGAGCGTGTGCGAGCTCGCCCTGCAGTCGTTGGGCCACCGCCAAGGGAACCTCGGTATCGTCGTCACCCCACACCAGCTCGACGGGGCACTTCACGCGAGCCAGCGACCCGTCATAATCCTCGGCGAGCGTGCGCACGAGAATGTCCCGCATGACACCAGAGGCCGCACGGTAGTCATGGGACCCGTAACGCTGCCGCAACCCTTCCATCCTCTCTTGGCCAATCAGTCCGCGCGCCGCCAGGCCACGCGCCATCCTGAAACCCAGCCGCGGCCTGGAAGGGGCTCCAGGGGATCGATAAAGGGGTGCGCCACTCAAGACCAGGCCGGCAATCCTGTCCGGATGGCTCGCAGCCAGGTGCACAGCAACACGACCACCGAAGGAGTGCCCGACCACGACCACTCGTGGCGCCATCTCGCCCAGAACTGCGGCAACCGTTTGTGCGTAGTCGGCACTCCCCCAAGCCGTGTCAGGCGCGGGAGCGCTCCCGAATCCCGGCAGATCGAGTGCGATCGCCTCGATTCCAGGAGCTGCAAGAACGGCACCGAAATCCCGGTGGTCCCGGCGCCAACCGTGCAGAGCCAGAACCCACGGCGTCCCCGCGCCGTACGACTCCCCGAACAGGCGTGAGCCGGCGAAAGACGTGAGCATTTCCCAAAAACCTAACGCGTCCTCCTCCGAGTGGACTTGACCCCCGTACAGCAACCTCACAGCACCCTGAACGCTGCCACACCCGACCGCTACGGTCTGTTCATGGACTTAAGCGGGACACGCTCCAACGACCTTGCCGGGCGGCTGCTGGCCGGATGCGACCCCCAACAGCGCGAGGCCATCACGACCGAGGCGCGGCCGCTGTGTGTGCTGGCTGCCGCCGGTTCCGGCAAGACTCGCGTTCTCACGCGTCGCATTGCCTGGCGGGTAAACGAGGGCTCTGCCTCGGCGCAGTACGTACTCGCTCTCACCTTCACTCGCAAAGCGGCGTCCGAGCTGCGGGGCCGTCTTGCGGGCCTCGGCCTCGCCGAGCCGGCGACCGCTGGGACATTTCATGGCGTGGCGCTCGGGGAACTCCGACGTCTGGCCGCGGAACGCGGTCGACCGGCGCCAGTCGTCATCGCATCCAAGGCGGCTCTGTTGGCTGCGGCCGCAGGCCGCGACATCGCTCACGACCGCGCCACGCTCGCTGATCTCGCCTCCGAAATCGAATGGGCACAGGCTCAGTGCATCACGGCTCGTGACTACCAACGGGCCGCAAACACCTCTGGCCGTTCGAGCCAGTGTGATCCCATGGTCGTCACGGAGATCTGGAAGCGCTATGACCGGGAAAAGCAACGGCGGGGCGTCCTCGACTTCGACGACCTCCTATTGCGCTGCGCGACCGAGCTCGAGAGCGATCCGGACTTCGCCGCCTCGGCCCGTTGGCGGTTCCGTCACCTGTTCGTGGACGAGTACCAGGACGTGAACCCAGCACAGGTGCGCATCCTCGACAGGTGGTTCGGCGACGACGACGATCTTTGTGTCGTTGGGGATCCCGACCAGGCAATCTACTCATGGAACGGGAGTGATCCGCGGGCACTCATCGACTTCCCTCAACGCCATCCCACTGCCCGTGTCGTACGGCTGGCCGTGAACTACAGATCAACTGAGGCAGTGCTGGCGGTCGCGACGTCGGTCCTCAAAGGTGAGCCGACCATCGCGCCGGAGCCGCCGGCGGACGATCGCTCGAACGAGGCAAGCGAGGCACCGGGGGACGTGGTGCTGACCGGCTATCCGCGCTCGGGCGGTGCGGCCCATCCCATCGTCGCTTACGAGAGCGATGCCGACGAGGCGCTGGGGGTGATCACCGCCCTCAGGAAGGCGCGAAGCCCTGGAGCCCCGTGGTCAAGCCTCGCCGTCCTGGCTCGTACGAACGCCCAACTCGTGCTCTTCGAGAGGGAGCTGAGCGCGGCGGGCATTCCCTTCAGGAGTGGCGGCGGTCGCGCGTTTCTCGCGCGCCCGCAGGTTCGCCGAGCCCTGGACCGCTTGACCAGCCCATCAGATTCGCCTGGCATGCGCGCCTGGCTCGAGGAGATTGCCGTGTTGGCAGGTGCTTCCGCCCTGGGTGGAGCGGACGACGAACTCGATGTCTTCGCCGACCCCTCCGCAGGCGACGGCACCGCCGAGCCCGCGTCGGTCGACGACGATCTCCTCGAGCTCGGCGCGCTCGCGGCCGAGTACCTACGGTACGACTCGGGCGCGAGCGCAACTGGGTTCGTCTCCTGGCTTGAGGCGAGCCTGCGCTCCGATCCTCCTCGTCAGGTTGGTGACGCCGTCGACGTCATGACCTTCCATCGCGCGAAGGGTCTCGAGTGGCGCGTTGTCTTCGTGACCGGGCTCGAGGACGGTCTTGTCCCGATCGCCCATGCGCGCACACCAGATGCCGTCGCCGAGGAGCGCAGACTCCTCTACGTCGCGTGCACGCGCGCCATGGATGATCTTCGTTGCTCGTGGGCGCGCGAGCGGTCCTTTGCGGGCCGACGTTCAGTACGCAAACCTTCGCCATACCTTGCGGCCATCGAAGCCACCCATCGCGACCTTGCACGCCTGCACGAGGTGACACCGGAGCGGTCGCGCTCCTCGCAGCGACAGGTCCGGGCCCTGCTGGCAGCCCGGCAACGAGCGAGCCGGGCACTGTGACAAGCAGTGGCAAGGGCCTCGCGCCTTGTAACAAACCGATCGTGCTCTGAGCTGGATCATACGAGTAGCATGGCGAGCGAAGTAGCATGCCTTGTGCTTAAGGGTCCCGCCGTTAGGGGAGCCGGGAATTTAGCTGCAAAGAACCGCACGTGATGGGCGATTCCGTGAGAAGACAAGACGTCGGGCGATTGCTTGGAAGTTGGCACGGGAGGAGGGTGGCTGATGCCTAGAGACGGCGACAGCGGCGCGTCGGACCTGGAGGCACGCAACCACTACCTGAGCATCATCGACGATGCCTGGGAGGTCTACCGCGAAGCTGTTGAGGCAGCGTGGGCAGACTACGAGGAAGCCTTGAAGCCAGTGCGCGGCGTCTACGAGGAAGCGCAAGCAGCCGCGGAGGACGCGCACGGCAACGCGATCGACGCGGCTTGGGCCGACTACAAGCAGGCAGTAGCCAGTGCCCCCGCGACAATGCGCCGCGACATCGTCGCCCAGGCACGCGCCACCTACAACGAGTTGGCCGCACAGATCCGCAAGGCCTACAACGAGAGCATGGCCATCGCTCGCGACGGCTACCTCCGGTCAGTCGACGATGCAAGGGCGTCCTACCGAGCAGCTGTGGACGGCGAACTCGACGCCCATCGTGAGGCGGTCCGTGCGGCTTGGAGCAGCTACCTCCAAGCGGTTGACTCCAGCCTGCTCGCCGAGGACTGAGCTCTCACAAACCACGGGCGATCCTCGCCACTGATAGATTTTTGCTACCTGATCGGTCCAAACGATCGATTCACGGGTAGATCGGGCTTCCGATTTGCCGGCAGCCCTTGGGCGACTGGACGCAGGCATGCATATCTCAGCCAGAATCGAGTACGCGCTGCGAGCGCTGTGCACCTTGGCGGCCCGAGCAGGCGAGCCACTCACCGCCGAAGAGCTGGCCGAAGCGCAGGGGCTTCCCGTTCGCTTTCTACGAGCCATACTCAATGATCTCCGCCGGGTCGGAATCGTCACGAGCCAGCGCGGCAACGAGGGCGGCTACAAGCTCGCGCGGCCTGCGTCTGAGATAACCGTCGGCGACGTGTTCCGCAGGCTCGAAGGTCCTCTTGCTGAAGTGCGCGGCATGCGTCCCGAGTCGGCCAGCTACGAAGCTGACGCGGTGCATCTGCAAAAGGTCTGGGTCGCAGTTCGGGCATGTCTGCGGGGCGTGCTCGACGAGGTCACACTGGAGCAGGTCGTGTCCGGCAAGCTGCCCAACCAGATTCTCCGCCTGGTGTCCAGCCCTGGCGCGTGGGAACCCCACTCACACACGACGATGTAGTTGCCTAGTCCGATCCGGCCGGGCTCCCGACGATTTCCTTATTCGAAAGCGCCCGTCGAGCGCCCGTCACGATCCAACGACCATCGACCGCGTAGGGCTCGATCGGAAAACCTAGGGCCAGCAACAGCGGCCCGAGTGCCTCATTGAGAATGTCGACCGACTCGATCCCGGCCGGAGCCACGGCCTCGCCAGGGATGGCCGACTCCCGCAAGACCCAACCCACAACGACGCCCCCGTGCCCGTGTCGGTCCATGGGCACGATCGACAGGTAGCACCCAGCCGCGGGCGAGTCGACGTTCTCCGGGTCGCGCGACCCGAGACCAAGTTCCTCGATTGCCGCGAGAAGGTCGTTCCGTGCTTCGTCCAGACCGGGCTCTCGTGCTGCCACCGTCTCGGACACCTCCGCAGAGCCGAACTCGATAGCCCCCACACTGTCGAACTCGGACGGCGAAAGCCCAGCTCCTAGGGCTTCGAACGTCCTGTCCTCCATCTCTTCGCTCATCGGTCCCTGACCATTCGGTCCCCTCGGGTATGTCATGTCGGATGCAACAGGACGGCGCCTGTACCAGCATCTCGCGCCCGTTCCAGCGAGACTCCCAAACCTATGCTACGTGGCTCGACTTCGTCGGCAGTGGATCGAAGGATTCCACGGCGCGGGCGTCGTGGCAATCCACAGGCCTGCGCCTGCCGCTAAGTCCGAAACGACGCCCTGCGGGCGCTCGAGCACGTCCGAAAACCCTGGCCAGCAACCCTGCATACGCGCTCCGACGCCACAGCGCAAAGTCCGTCCGCAGCCGCGCCTTTGCCGTCGCGTCCGTGAAGGAGGGGGCGAGCTGCGTTCTCGTCTCCTCGGTGCAGGGTCCCTGGAGAGAGAGTCGGTCGTCACTTCTTCAGTCGGAAAGAAACCCCGTGGCTTGACGGGCTTACACCTGACCCGGATCTGTTCTGTCCTGGCCGGGCGACCATCAATGCGACGATGGACATCGCCGTCGCCAAGGATCTCTTCCGTAACCTTGTCGTCGCCTGCACCGCTCTGAACGCTCACGTGGAACGGATCGGGACCTGGGAGGCGCTCCTCGCTCGGCTACCCGCATACGCGGTCGGCGAAGATGGCGCCCCGGCGGAATGGGCGTGGCCGGACCTGCAGAATAATCAGGTGCGTCGCCACGCTTTGTACCTCTACCCCGCTGTTGTACGGGGTCGACCCCGAGCTGTGCAGCAACGAGCGCCTGCTGCAGGCTTGCCGGCAGGCGGTCCAGCTACGGATGCAGCGGCGTAGACAACCTGGCAACGGCGAGATGGCCTTCGGCTGTGTGTGGCTCGGCATGGTCGCGGCACACCTCGGCATGGCGGAGGACGCGCTAGCGGCTCTGACGATGCTCGCGACGCGTTATTGGCGCCCCTCACTGGTCTCGACCCACGACCCGCTGATCCCCGTACGCGGTGAGACTGCGCCTGTTCAATGTCGACGTCTGCGGTGGCTCTCCCGCGCTCGTTGTCGAGATGCTGGTGCAGTCCTCCATCGGCACCATCAAGGTGCTACCGGCTCGCCCTGTTGAGTGAAGTCGGGATGTATCGAGGGCGTCGCCTGCAGAGGCCAGATCGTGCTAGAGCAGTTGAGGTGGACGCCCGAGGTGTTGACCGCGACCCTCGAGCTGGCAGGGGAATCGGTGGTCGAGGTCGTCCTGCCGCTGCGCCCCAGCCCACTGCGCATCGATGCGAACCTGGTCGAAAGCGGCAATCAGCAAACTGGCGAACGAGTGCTGTTGAGCCCGGCGCCCGGTATCCCGAGGACACTGGAGGCGGTCATCGGCACGTGAGCACGCACGAGAGCCATGCCCCGCAAAGAGGCAGGGCCTTGCCCTCTGACATCGCTCCTAGGCGCCAATGGCGCCGGGACGCGGAGCCAACCAGTGTTCCCAGTACCGTCAAATCGAGAAACCGTGTGTCGTCAGGCGACTGCTATCGCACCATGGCTCCGACGACGGACTCGAGATGTCGGAGCTTGGCCCAGCGGGCGGAGTGCTCAGCCTCCACCTCATCGACAAGAGTGATCAAACGTTGAACCCGCGCCCTGGCATCGTCGTCGGTCATCGACCATCGCAAGGTCATCGCTACCACATCGCTGCCGTCCGCAACAGCCTCCCGCAACCTGAAGCTGGGATCCTCGGCGCCCGCCCTGGCTTCGAAAATTGCCCGCCACATCGTGTCAGGCTTCTCGGTGAGGAAAAGCATGACGGCCAAGCAGTCGGGCTCTATTTCCGTTAAAGGCTTTGCCTGAGTATCCACCTTGACCATGAGGCCCAGCGTACGCGCTTACAGGCCTGCGCACCCCGTTTGCCGCGAAGCTCCTGGTCACAGGTTGTCGGATACCGTCGGAATCGTCAGGCACGGTGAAGATACCCGCCTGGCGGAGGTCTCGGTCCGTTCTTCTCCACCTCTGAGCGGATCCACTCGCCGCCGACCTTCTTGGACGGCCACGCGCGGGGAGATTGTTGCGCTCGGTCAATCGAACACACATGTTGGCTACGGTGAGGAGTCGCCGACATGTCTCCCGAGAAAGCAGAAATCCTGCGACGTCACTCGCCATGTTGCCGCCGCACCAAGCGGTCTCAGTGTGAACGGGCGCTCGCGGTCCTCGGTCAGCTCGTGTGCGCATTGAAGGATCTGTGAGAGCGATGACAGCTCTGGAACACGCCCTACGCGTCAGCACCCCCGGCGGGGGGGTGCAGGGGATGCTGGCACTAACGGGGACGGCAAACTGTTGTTACGTTTGCCATCAACCCCACGACCAGGATGTGCCCTGAGGCACCAGGTCGTCTAGTGCCGAAAGACACCTCCTTGGCAGCGCGACACGACACTCTCTCTCCCCAAGACGGCCCAAAGAATGAGATAGTCGGCGACCAGTCGTCAACGCTTCGCGTAGTCGGCCATACCGGCGAAGTCAAGCACGATGCACGGCTCGTCGCCGATCGTCCACCCGTCATGTCCGGGCGGAATCGAGAACACGTCACCTGGACCGATCTCAAGCTCGGCGCCGTCGTCCATGAGGAGGACCTGACGACCGGATAGCACATACCCAACGTGCGCAGCTTGGCAACTGTCGGTCTTCGCGATCGGCTTCACATGTTCGGACCACCTCCAGCCCGGCATGAAAGTCGCTCGACCCACGACCCCGCCCTCCAGACTCACCAGCTCAACGTGACCCGTGTTGTCCTCGAAGGGTCGGGTCTCTTCCGGTGAGTCAAAGCTCTTGCGAACTGGCATGTTGCCCCCCTGTGTGTCGGAGTCAGAGTACGACTCGGCCGTAGCGTATCCCTGCACTCCGACATTTGCTGCAGGATTGTTCCCGGCGAAGCGATGCGGGCGCCGCCGAGCAAGGCAACGGCAAGGCACCTGCGCGGCGTGTTCGGCACGGCCGGAACCCATCCGACGCGTCAGTGGCGACCGCGGGTTTCGCCAACGGTCGCCCGCCTGATGACCACTCTCTTGACGACGCCCCCGGCAGGAGGCGGTCCAGTCCTCCGCAAGATAGTTCGCCTTCGACAAGGCGTGGTTTTGCCCGCTGTTCGACACAGAGGTACTTGTTGACTGAGCGGATAGGGATACCGAACGTCGAGTATGGCGCGGCGTTCGCGTCGACCGGCGCTGGCGCAAGGGCGTCGTTCTGTACCCCGCGGCGCGCCTCACCAAGCGGCAGCTCTGTGGGTCGTGCAACGGCTCCCACAGTGATAGCCGACAGACCCCGACCGCTCCAGCGACGGCCGGGGTCTGTGTCCTCGCTGGGCTGCGCCCTCCATTGACACTCATCGGGTGGGGGCGTGGCACATCGCATCCAGGAGGGCGACGGGGTCGCCCTCCTAGAGACGAGGAAGGAGGTGACGCGCTAGAACATCACCGGAACGGTTGTGGAATTACGTGATCGACCGCCTGGGCAATTACGTGATCGTTCGCTGGGCTGCTCCACCACACCTGGCCTGTCTCGGTGTGGCGGATGTAGGGGAACGTGGTGGCATCGGCGGCCCAGGTGCCATCACCCTGCAGGCCGGCGTAGGCGCCGGTGCCCCCCGTGATCAACCAGGTGCCAGTTCCCTGGTACGGCGGGACGCCAGCCGAACTGGTCGGTGTCAGGTTGTAGACGCCCGAAAAGCTGATAAAGATCTGGCCTTTCGCACCGGTGATGGTGTGTACGGCATAGACGGTGGAAAGCGTGTTGGCCGAGCTCGGTGGCGGCACCATTATGTAGCCGCCAACAGGCGCTGGCTTACCACATTGGCTACTCGCCAGGGACGAGGCCGAAGTCACCGCGTAGGTGTCATCGTTCCAGGTGGGGTTGCCGCCCTGGTCCATGATCGCCCCTGTGACCTTGAAGCAGGCCACGACGGTGGCGGAGAGTCCGTTGGTGCTCTGGTTGGCGTGCAGCCAGGACTGGATCGTGATGGCGCCGGGCTGGTTTGGGTGCTTCGCGCCGGAGGCGCTCGCGGCGGTCACCTGCACCACGGCTAACGGGACAAGCACAGCGACCAACGCTGCAGCCAGTGTGGCAATAATCCATTTCTTCATTGGAACTCCATTCAGTTCCGGATCGGGTCGGTCTGATCACCGATACCGCCAGCTTGAAGGAGCCCTCTTCCCGAAATCTGCCCGCGGTCGTAGACAGCAAGGGGCCGTCGGTGCTGTTCACCACTCCCCGGAACTTCAGCCCGAGTTCCGCTGCTCGCTTTGCAGGTCCGTCCTAACTGTGTGCTTCCTTCGCCTCCCTCGCCGCTTGCCGTTCGTGGTCTGGCTGCTGCCCGGAGCCTTGGTCGGTCCGCCCGTCCGAGCGGACAGCCGAGTTCGTGGATCACCCGTGTAAGCGCTGCGCTGGGACGATGGCGTACAGAACGCCGCCCTGAAGGACCAGGCGCGTCGCCAGGTGGGGCCAGGTGAGGCGGAAGTGAGGCGGTGGCTCAACGAGGCCATTGGCCAGATCCGGGGCGCAAGCACGTCGTAGTGGGGCATGAAGTATCTGGGTGGTCCTGGTGGCCGTCAGCGCGTAGTTCTCGTGGCCGTCAGCGCGCGTTACTCAATGGCCGTTGACACGGGGCCAAGGTCTCGGGAATCGGAGTGCCCGAGCGCGCGGTGAGCTAGCTATGTCGCCGGCAGTTTGGCCGTATGCCAACTCTCACCGTTTGTTGAGTATGCCAACCACGCGCCGACGGTCACGGGATCGGGGCCGAACGCAAAAGCCCATAGGACGCTACCGGTCGACGAGAGATCGATGAAGGGCGCGCCTCCGAAGGGCGTGGCGACAACGGTTCGCCAGGTTGCACCGTCGTCAGAAGACGCCATCAAGCCGACATTGTCGTCAGACATTACGAGCTCACCGTTGGGCGCGATGGCGATGCCGGTCGGGCTCCCGTAATCCGGGCACTTGTTCAGCGTGTTGCCAAAGGAGAACAACGAGAAGCCGCAACTCTCGGACCACTTGTGGCCGCCATCGCCCGAGGTGACGATCTCGATACCCGTCGTACCCGCTGACGCCGGTCCGAGGCAAGCGGCGACAAATCGCTTCCCAGACGAGGTGACGAGGCCATTGGTCCAAGCCGTCGTCTTCCCACGAGCCGCCTTGCAGGGCAGGATACCCGTGTACCAGCCTCCGTTGCCGGTCTGCTCCGCGACCGCAAGGGGACCTCTCCAGCGCAGCATCTTCGGGGGAGACCCTAACGGCGGCCATCCGATGGCCACGACCGAGTCGGCCGTCGGAAGCACCACCGCAGCGACAAAGGGCGAGCCGACGAGTGCGACGGGCAACGATGGGACCCTCGACCAGGTCGTTGCGGAATCGGTCGATCGGAGCAACCCTGCCGGGGTCCAACAACTGCTTTCGGGCTCGATCGCAACGTAGACCGATGAGCCCGACGCGGTCACCGAGCAAGCTTGGGCGCCGCCGGGTAATGACACGTCCTTGGCGGCGGGCACGGCGAGGGTTCCCGTGTAGAGCTTGTTGCCGATCGCCACCCACCAGGTGCCGTCGCTCGTGACCGAAAGCGACTCCTGCCCTGAGGCCAGGTTGTCGGCACAAGGCGCGCCGTCGCCGAACACGAGCGGTCCTGACCAGCGAGTCGCCCCGTCACGGGTGGTGGAGATAGCAAGAGCGCAGTTACCGGGTACCTTCACCGGAGCGACGCTGTCCAGGATCGCGCCGTCGCGCCGTCCTGCAAAGGCCATCGCGAGGTATGTCAAACGGCTGTCGCTGATCGACGATGTTTCCACTATTCCGGCCGCGGTTTCCGACTCTGGCGCAGCCGTCTTTGCGGCTGTCGTTGTTGCCGTGGGCGTCGTCGAACTCGTACAAGCGGCCACCATCAACGTCATGGCCACTGTCGCGATCGCGCCGAGTCTGCGCACTACTGGCATGATGCCACCAAGCGTTGTCGCGGCACGGCGCATCGAACGACAGGTGGCTCGGGGAGCGCTCGCCAATTGACACTCCCTCACGACGTGGACGCACTGCTAATGCGTGCCCTGCCAGTCAGCGAGCAGCCCGGGTGAGCAGCTCCTACAACGAATGACCAGCTCAATGGACGTTTCTGATGAGACTTGGCCTCGCCGCTGATTGCCACTATCGGCCGGTCGTCGCATATTGAGGTTGAATCTGGGTTGAATCGGATTGCGGTGATCGCCAGCTGACGATTCAAGCGGCACTCGGCGTCCGGGCGAGCGGTCGAGGGCATCCGGTATCTCTCTCTCCGCTCGAGTCATAACCGTCCATCTCGGCGAGCTGGTGCTTTCCGAGACTCGCGGCCGGCCGCGGA
>CAVRAT010000029.1:0-84879 GCA_963719125.1 uncultured Acidimicrobiaceae bacterium | reverse complement strand
TGCCGACTCTCGGATTATGCCGACTTGGCGGTGATCGTTCTCTGTCCTCCCAGCTCGGTGAGGGCTCCGTTGATGAAGTTGTCGGCATAATCCGGAGGGGCTGACGAAGCTTCCTCTTTCGGTTCTCGACGAACCGAGAGAGGAGACCAGACCATGTCGATGGACGAGGCATCACGTGTGCGCGTCGAAGGGCCGCTCGCGCCACTTGCAGACCAGTTCCGTTCAGAGCTCCGCACCGCCGGCTATGGGGCGGAGTGGACCATCGTGCAGCTGCGGTTACTCGCCGGTCTCAGTCGGTGGTGCTCGAGCCGTGGGCTCGAGCACCACGACCTCACGACAACTCGGGTGGGCGAGTTCTTCGCAGAGCGAAAAGCTCGCGTCAAGGTCCCCCGCGTGCCGTCGAGGATGACCGGCCCGCTCGTTGCGTTCTTGCGTGCCGAGGGGCTGCTCGACGCGCCAACTGAGCCGCCGGGGAATGCGGTCGACGAACTGCTCGTCCAGTTCCGCCGGCACCTGGTCACAGAGCGCGGTCTGCGCGAGAACACGGTTGATCTTTATTCGCACACCGTCCGGACCTTCCTCCGCTCGCTCGAGCCTGACTTCGACCTCGGTGACCTCGGCGCCGAACAGGTAACCAGCTTCGTGCTCAGCGGGGCCGAGCGACGGAGCCCTGCCTCGGCAACGAACATCGTCGTCGGTCTTCGCAGCTTCTTGCGCTACGCGTTCGTCGAGGGCCTCGTCGCGCGCCGCCTCGACACGGCGGTCCCGACCGTCGCGAACTGGCGGGCGAGCGCGCTGCCGAAAGCCCTTGAGCCGGGCGTGGCTAGGCGTCTCCTCGCGGTCTGCGACCGTCGGACGGCGATTGGCCGGCGGGACTATGCCGTGCTGCACTGCCTGTGGCGACTCGGGCTTCGAGTCGGGGAGGTCGTCGCGCTCGGTCTCGAGGACCTCGACTGGCGCGCCGGCGAGATCGTCGTGCATGGCAAGGGAGGTCGCGACGAACGCCTTCCCCTCCCCGTCGACGTTGGGGAGGCGATCGCCGGATACCTCCGGCGGGGCCGGCCCCGCTCGCCGTCCCGAGCGCTGTTCCTTCGCGCCCGCCCCCCGTTCGGACCGGTGAGCCCGGCGACAGTGCGCTGGGCCGTCTATCGCTCCTGCGACCAGCTCGGGATCGCTCACTTCGGTGCCCATCGGCTGCGGCACACGACCGCGGCCGAGCTCCTCGCACGTGGTGCCTCGCTCGAGGACGTAGGCCAGGTGCTGCGTCACCGCAGCGTCGACACGACCGCCATCTACTCAAAGATTGACGCAATCGCGCTGGGTGCGATCGCGCAGCCGTGGCCGGGAGGCGCGGCATGAGCGAGCTCCGACAGCGTGCCGAGAACTACCTTGCGATGCGCCGGGCGCTCGGCCACAAGCTCAGTGACCGCGGCCGCCTGCTCATGAGCTTCGTGGACTTCATCGAGCAAGCCGGCACCGATCACGTGAGCGTCGAGCTCGCGCTCGCGTGGGCGACCCTTCCGCAGGGCGTGCAGCCGGTCTGGTGGTCCCAGCGCCTCGGGGTGGTCCGCGGCTTCGCGCGCCATCTCGCTGCCATCGACGAGCGAACCGAGGTCCCGCCGACCGACGCGCTCGCCGCCCAGACATCTCGCACGCCCCCGCATATCTACTCGTCAACTGAGATCACGGCGCTCATGGCCGAGGCGAAAAAGATCCGCTTCCTGCTGAAGGCGGCGACCTACGAGACGCTCATCGGCCTCCTCGCGTCGTGCGGGCTACGCGTGGGCGAGGCGATCCGTCTCGAGCGCGGTGACGTCGACCTCCGCGCCGGGCATCTCGTGATCCGAGAGAGCAAGTTCCGAAAGTCACGCTTGGTCCCATTGCATCCGAGCACCCGCGACGCTCTCGGTGTCTACGCGAAACGGCGGGACGGGCTCTTCCCGGACCCGAAGACCGACAGCTTCTTCATCACGCTCTCCGGCACCCGGCTGCACCACACGAGCGTCAACGAGACGTTCCGGAGGCTCGTGCAGGCTGCCGGGCTCGAGACGGACGGGAGGCGTCGTCCGCGGCCGCACGATCTGAGGCATTAGGTGGACGGCGGGATTATGTTCCCTGTCGGGGTGTTCCGCCTGGTGGGGGCCGTGCCAGCGCTTGTTTTGTCCGCATAATCCTGGCGGTCTGGATCAACGCGCCAACGAGTCGAGCCAGCCGAGGGGGACGCCGTGGGCGCGCTGTCAACGACGTCGGGTGTAGTCCGTCTCGGCGAAGAATCGCCTCGTCCGTTCATTCCACTACCGAATGGAAGAGGTGATCCTCATGGGAGAGACAGATGTCCAGGCTGCTGCCGGCCATGTCGCGGCGGTGCTGCGCGAGGCCGGGAGGGCCGAAGCGACGGTGTGGCGCCAACAGGTCGTGTTGGAGCGCTTCGCCACCTTCTTGGCCGGACGCGGCCTGGACGCGGCGAGCGAGCAGGTGTGCGTCGATTTCATAGCGAAACAGACCGGGGTCAGGCTGGGGTCATTACGCGAACCGGTCAAGGACAGGGCCGTCCAGGCGGTGCGCAGGCCGGTGGTGTTGATGGCCGACGCGCTGGCCGGGCGTTCCCTCGACGTCGGCGGGACGGTGTTACCTGCCAAGGACGCCTGTCCCGCGGCGTTCCGCTCGCTCAGAGACGACTACCTCTCCTCGTGCCGCCGGCGCGCCAACGCCGAGGCGACAGTCGTCGCTAAAGACAAGACGGCCAGCCGCTTCTTGGCCTACATGGAGGACGTGGGCACCGCCGACGTAGCCGAGCTCGGTGTACAGGACTTGTCGGGCTTCCTTCTTCGTCAAGGCCACCTGAGGCGCAAGACGATCGCGTCGGTGAGGTCATGTCTGGCGGACTTCCTGGCCTTTCTGGCGACAACGGGTCGGACACCGCGCAACCTGGCGGACCGGCTGCCGCCGCACAAGTACGTCCGACACGAGTCTGAGCCGCATCTGTGGAGCGCAGACGAGGTCCGCCGGCTGCTGGGTGCGATCGATCGTTGCTCCGCCACCGGCAAACGCGACTACGCGATGATCCTGGCGACCGCCCGTCTGGGCCTGCGGATCTCGGACCTGCGCCAACTAACCCTGGGTGACTTCGACTGGCGGACGAAAACGATCACGCTGGTCCAGCACAAGACCGGTCGGCCGTTGAACCTGCCGCTGCTGGACGACGTCGGTTGGGCTGTCATCGACTACATCGGACACGGCCGCCCCGAAACGTCCTGCAACAAGGTGTTCGTCAAGCACCGCCACCCCTTCGACACCTTCGGGTCCGCTTCGTCGGTCGCCTCGCGTCTGTCGAGGCACGCGGCGCGCGCCGGGATCGAGTTCCCGCCGGGCAAGGTCTGCGGGATGCACTCGCTTCGCGGTGCGCTGGCCGTCGCCATGATCGCCAATAACACGCCGATACCGGTGGTCTCGGCCGTGTTGGGGCACGCCTCCAGCGACACGACCCAGGCCTACTACCTGCGCTTCGACGTCGAAAGACTGCGGCGTTGCGCGCTCGACATCGAAGACGTCATCGAAAAGGCACCTTGGGGCGGTGGGCGCAATGCCTGAGACGACGCTGCCGGCCCTCATCGCAGACCTGGTCGCCTCGCGCCGCGCCGGCGGGTACAGGTTCAAGGTCCAAGAACGGGTCCTCGCTCAGTTCGGCGACTACTTCAGGCGGGAGGGCTACCCGGACGGGTCGATCACCAAAGAAGCGGTCGACGGCTTCCTCTACGGCCGCCACCTGCGGTCCTCCACGATCAGGCGCAACGAGGTGGTGCTACGCCAACTCGTCGAGCACGCCCAAGCCTTCGGCTGGCACGCCTACACGCCGGTCGCGACGACTCGGCTCCGTGTCCGTCACCTGCCGCCCTATGTGCTGAGCGACGAGGAGGTGTGCCGTTTGTTCGCCGCGATCGACTTCCAGGCCATGTCCTCGTACTCGAACAAGGCGTTGGTCGATCCGGCTCTCTTCAGGGTGTTGTACGGAGCCGGGCTGAGGGTCTCGGAGGCACTCAACCTGACCCTTGCCGACGTGGACACGAGCGCCGCGACGCTGCGGATCCGTGACTCGAAGAACGGCGAGGGCAGGACCGTCCCAATCACCGGTCGGCTCGCTGCGACCCTCGACACCTACATAGCGGCCGCGCACCCCGCCCTCGAGAGCAGCGACCACGTGTTCTACAGCGTCGCCGCGGGCAGGCCGATCAACCAGGCGACCATATACATGCGGTTTCGCGGCTATCTGGCCAACGCCGGCATCCCCCATTTCACGGGCGGTCCCCACCCCCACTCGCTGCGCCACGGCTTCGCCGTCGTCAACCTGAGGAGATGGGCCGAGCAAGGAGCGGACCTGGCCGTGATGCTGCCCTACCTGGCGTGCTACATGGGCCACGCCGACCTTCGCGGCACCCAGTACTACCTGAGGCTGACCGCTGACGCCCATCCCGACGTGATAGCCAAAGCCCAGATCCGCTTCGGCTACACCATCCCCGCACCGGCCGAGGACGAGCCGTGAGCGGGCGGACCACGCAATCACCGGATCTCGCCGGGCGCTGGCTGGCGAAGTTCTTCACCGAGCATCTGGCCAAGGAGCGTGCAGTCTCACCGAGGACCGTGGCCTCTTATCGCGACGCGATGAAGCTTTTGCTCACCTGGTTCAAAGATGTTCAGCACATCGCGCCCGAGAGGCTGCGCCTTGCCGACATCGACCGGTCCCGGGTCCTGCAGTTCCTGGACTGGTTGGAGGCCGAGCGGAACTGCTCGCCGGCCACCCGCAACCAGCGGCTCGCGGTGATCAAGTCGTTCTGCCGCTACACCGCCACCGAGCAACCCGATCGGCTCGACGAGGTCACTCAAGTCCTCGCGATTCGCCAGAAGAAGACCGCGGCACCAGAGCTCGGGTACTTGAGTGGGGACGAGGTGAAGGCGCTACTCGCCCAACCCGGCGCGGCCGGCGCACGTGCTATCAGGGACACCGCCGTGCTCGCCTTGGGCTACGACACCGCCGCACGAGTCCAGGAGCTCTGCGACCTCGACGTCGCGGACGTTCGACGCTGCAACCCGATGACGGTGACGCTCCGCGGGAAGGGGTCCAAGACTCGATACGTCCCTGTGATGGAGCCGACCGCCCGACTAATCGCCGACTACCTGGAGCACCGCGACCCACACCGGGGCCTCGGCACCGATGCGGACCCGCTGTTCTGTGGACCGAACCACTCCAGGTTGACCCGCTCCGGGGTCGCTAAGCTCTTGGCCCGCCACGTGCGGGCCGTCCGGGCGCGCGACCCCGCCTGGGCTCCGGGCCTGCAGGTCACACCCCACACGCTCCGGCGCACCAGGGCCATGCACCTGATCCAAGCCGGCGTCAACTTGATCTACATCCGCGACCTGCTCGGCCACGCCGACGTGTCCACCACCGAGATCTACGCCCGCGCGGACGCGGAGGCCAAACGCAAAGCGATCGAGCGAGCCTACGAGTCACTCACCCCGGACGTCTTGCCGGACTGGACCCTGGACGCGTCCTTGATCGGCTGGCTCGACTCGTTGGCGCGTTGATCCAGACCGCCAGGATTATGCGGACAAAACAAGCGCTGGCACGGCCCCCACCAGGCGGAACACCCCGACAGGGAACATAATCCCGCCGTCCACCTAATGGCGCTTATGTGGAATTCCACATAACCGGCACAGCTTTGCGGTTGGCGTCCTCCTCGGGTGGCTCCGTGGAGGCGTCGAGGTTGCGCCACGACTCCCGTCATTGTCGACCTATCTCGGCCACCTGAAGCCCTCTTCGACGTACTGGTACTTGGAGGCCACGCCCGAGCTGCTCGCGTTCGCCGTCTTGCGCTTGGAGGCACGGCCATGACGGCGCTCGCCCCGCTCCTCGAGGCCTTCTTCACCAAACGCCTGATGACCGAGCGCCGTGCGAGCGAGGAGACGATCTCCTCCTATCGCACCACCTTCTGCCTACTTCTTCGCTTCGCGGAGGCACACCTCGGCAAGGCGCCGTCGGAACTCGAGATCGCGGACCTCGATGCCCCGCTCGTCGGCGCGTTCTTGGAACACCTCGAACGCGATCGATACAACTCGGCGACGACGCGCAACGCCCGTCTCGCTGCGATCCACTCACTGTTCCGCTACGCGGCGTTACGCGTCCCCGAGCACGCCGCGGTCATCTCGCGCGTGCTCGCCATGTCGGGGCCGCGCACGCACCGCGCCGTGGTGACATTCCTCACCGACGACGAGGTCGACGCGCTGCTCGGGGTCGAGGACCTCTCGACCTGGGCAGGGCGGCGGGACCACGTGCTCCTCGCGATCGCCATCCAGACCGGGCTCCGGAACTCAGAGCTGACAGGGCGCTGTCGAGAGGACGTGCACCTCAGCAGCGGTCCGCACGTGCGCTGTGTCGGCAAGGGCCGCAAGGAACGGAGCACGCCGCTCACCACCGGCAGCGTCGCCCTTCTCAAGGCCTGGCTGCGCGAGCAACCGGGAGCGCCCTCCGATCCGCTCTTCCCGAGCCTGCGGGGTGGCGCGCTCAGCGCCGACGCCGTTCAGGCCCTCGTCGCCAAGCACGTGGCACGAGCAGCCGAACGCTGCCCATCGCTTCACGCGAAGCAGGTCACCCCGCACACGCTCCGGCATACTGCGGCGATGCGGCTCCTCCGATCCGGGGTCCCAATCGAAGTCATCGCGCTATGGCTGGGTCATGAGCGGACCGAGACGACACAGGTGTATCTCCACTCCGATCTCAGCATCAAAGAACGAGCGCTCGAGCGGACGACGCCGATCGATGTCCGACCCGGCCGGTTTCGTCCTTCCGATCCGCTTCTCGCCTTCCTCGAGTCGCTCTGATTATGCCGACAACTTCATCAACGGAGCCCTCACCGAGCTGGGAGGACAGAGAACGATCACCGCCAAGTCGGCATAATCCGAGAGTCGGCATAATGTCCGTTACACCGATATCGGTGTAACGGACAGTTGAGGCGGAACACTGACAGAAAGACTGCACACCGCCTCGCTCAGTTCGCCTTCGCGGTCGCCCTGCTCCTCACCGCGAAGCTCATCGACTGGCGGAACCGCTGGTCACCGACCCTCTCACCTATTCGCTGAGGCTCTAAGGAGAGAACGGGGCCCATCCGCCTCCGCCGACCTTGAACGCCGCAAAACGCGCTGCGATGGACCCTGCTTCATCCGCTGTCGCACCGGAGAGAACGCCGTATAGCAAGCCGGCAGTCGCGGCATCCCCGGCTCCGGTCGTCACTGGGTTGCTAATGGTGCTGGCGGGCAGGAAGAGCTCCCTCTCGGCCCAATCCCCTGCTCTTTCGGCAAGACACCGGCCGGCATGACAGAAGCGATCGGCACTTGCGGTAACCAAGTACATCCCCCGCGCACCGTCGGTCAGGAGCACTACCGCTGCACCCAGGCCGAGAAGGTGACGCGCGAGCTCGCGCGTCCCGGCACGGGACTCGGGCCTGACGATCCGGAGCGCGCTGACCACATCGTCCACGCTCGGTGACAAGACGTCCACCAACGACACAGTCCGCGCCAGCAGTCCCTCCCAGTCGACTTGAGCGGCGCGGGAACCCGCCGCGACCGTCGACAGGTCGAGCGAAGTGGTCGCGCCAGATTCGCGGATCCGCGCCAGCAGCGATTGCAGGGCCGCACCCCCGGCTGCGTACATCGCGGGGAGAAGCGGCGGATAACCGAGATGGACCAGGTCCGCCTTCTCGGGTGCAACACGCTCACCGTCAAAGGCGCTGTTGGCGCCAACGTGGTGCCAGAACGCCCGGTCTCGGCCAGGCGGTTCGAACACCAACGAATACGACGTCGCTGCGCCGTGCACACGGCGGATGCCCTGACAGTCCAGCCCGGTTTCGCTCAGCATATGGACGAGGCTCGATCCGAGCTCGTCGTCTCCGACGTCGCCGACCAGCTGTACGCGGGCGCCGAGCGAGTGCAGATCACGACCCGTGTTCGCAACGCACCCGCCCGGCAGGATCGTCAAGGGTCCGACGTCGACGATCGCTCCCGGGATGATCTGTTCTTCGCCTCCGAGCTTCGGATACAGGTCGGCGCAGATGTGGCCGGACACGACAGCTCTTAGAGTCATTCCTCTACCTGGCACCGTTCTTGCGGTGCTCACCCTTCTTCGGTGTCTGCCGGGACGGGACTACTCCGACGCCTCCTCTGGGGCTGCTGCGCCCCACCGACGTTGCCCGGACACCGCCGACACTCCATGTACCGCACGAAATGGAAAGGATCATCGATCTCGCTGTCGGATATCCGCTACTCCCGAAAGGATCATCCACGATGATCGGCCGCTTCTCGGCCATGTTCTGCAGTGGTGTCAAGATCCGGCATACGGCTCCCTCGAAGTGTAGGTGGCAAGGGGCGAGCGTCTCCGAGCGCCTGTAGCGCCAGTCTGAAGCTGCCGGGGATCACAGGCTCCGATTCGCAGGTGGAACTCGGGTCGGCTGGATTCTCACTCACAGCGAGGTTGTCGCCGCGCGTTCGCGGTGCCAACAGTCGAGTTCGCGACGAGCGCGACACGGCCCGCAGCGGCCAGACGCGACTCACCATTGCTTCACCAAGTGCGCCGCGAAGGATAACGCCTCGCCTCGGTGTCGCACCTCGACTCCGAGGCGATGGGAACGTGGAGCACCGCGGGCCGGATGCCGCGCGAGAACGCGAACGCTGCTCACTCGCAGCGCAAAGATGTAGACAGCCGACATACGCGACGTTAATATGCCCCGCTAATACCACGAGGGGGGCTTTAGGTGGCAGCGAATCCGTCGACGTCGGGCCTCCCCGCGCGAACTCCGAGGAGACACCCGAGATGGGGCGAGGGCTCAGGAATAATCGTTGGCGGTCTTTAGGCTCTCGGGGTAGCTCCCTGCGCCACGGTACGGCGCGCCTCGGGCGTGCCAGTGCCAGCCTTCTGCTCACCATCGGCCTCGCCGGCACGCTCGAGCCGATCATCCAGGCGGTCTCGTCCAGCCCAGCAGCTGCCCAAACCAATCTCATCCAGAACGGGAGCTTTGAACAGCCTCCTGAGACGACTAGTGAAGACACCCTGCTTTCCGCAGGCTCATCCGTCTTAACAGGTTGGACGATCGGCGGCGCCAGCATCGATCTCGATACCTCCGGGTACTGGCAGGCCGAGGACGGCCGCCAGTCGCTCGACCTGTCAGGCAACGCACCAGGCTCAATCTCACAGACAGTTTCAGGTACGACGGCCGGGAACACCTACACCCTGTCCTGGTGGTTGGCTGGAAACCCACAGTGCACGCCGCAATCTACATATGCAGTCAAGAGAATGGACGTCTACTGGAACGGGGCGGTCGTTGCCGACCCTACGTTCAATACCACGGGACACACCAACGAGTCGATGGGCTGGGTGGAAGGGCAAGTCAATGTAACCGCCACCGGAAGCGACCTAGTCAAGTTTGCCGACGCGTCGACACCTTCGAGTTCTTGCGGGGCAAATCTCGACAACGTCTCGCTTTACGCCAACGCTGGCAAGGTCACGACATCTCTGACCACGGGCTTACCGACGGTGGCAGGGGTCGAAACTGTGCCCGCCTCGGCCGTCCCGTCATCGACAGTGGACGGTTCATCGGGAAGCTCGGGTGGCACCTCCTCGGCACCGCTGAGCTCGATCCCGCTCAGCTCCATCCCACTCAGCTCCATCGATCTGGCCGCCTCACCGCTCAGCTCGATCCCGCTCAGCTCGATCCCGCTCAGCTCAATCGCTGTCCCGGGCACAAACAGCCCTATAGCGGCTGACCAAGAAGCGCTCGAGAGCACTCTGTTGTCGGACATCGGGATCACATATCCGGCCGGCTGTACGGTAGGTTCCTCGTCCGCGTCCTCGCAAACGCCCTGCACCGGCTGGGAGGGCATTCTCGCCGATACCCCGTATGAGGGGGTCCCTCTCGAGTCGGTGACGCTCGCCGATGTACTGACCAACCCAACGTCGGCGGCCAACTTCGACACCGTCGAGCTCGGAGCTCTCGACCTCGCATCGAGTCCGCTCAGCTCGATCCCGCTCAGCTCGATCGAGCTCGGTGCGGCGCCACTCAGCTCCATCGCGCTGCCTGGGGCAGAAAGCGGCGCATCGGGGGCGTTGACTGCGTGGTGCTCGCAGTTGACCTCGCTCGGGTACGACTGCTCGTCAGATTTCGGCATCGATGCCGCCGACGGCTCTGACAACGGAGTCACATTGCTGTCGCTCGCCCTCGCCGGCGTGCCCCTCAGTTCGATCCCGCTCAGCTCGATCCCGCTCAGCTCGATCCCGCTCAGCTCGATCCCGCTCAGCTCGATCAGCCTCGTGAGCAACCCGCTCAGCTCGATCCCGCTCAGCTCGATCCTGCTCAGCTCGATCCCGCTCAGCTCGATCCCGCTCAGCTCGATCGGAGATCTGTCCTCGGTGTGTTTGTCCAACTCCGGGTTCTCTTGCACTCCCACCGCGTCGAACGAAACACCTGTGCTTGGGCAGGCTTATACGGCACAAGCAATCCTCCCGACGGCCACACTCGCGGACATCCCGGCCTCCGGCTACGGAACGACGACGATCGCCGAGCTCCTCACTGGCGACAACACAAGTGTCGCCGGTTACCCGAACCTGACGCTCGGAGATCTACTTCTCTCGACGATCCCCCCGGCCAGCTACCCATGGCAGTCCGTTGACCTATCCGCGTTGCCGCTTGCTGCCGACGAGAGCGTCGGCGGAACTGTCACTTACACTGCGACTCTCGACGTAACCGGTCTCGCCTCGTCCGTACAGGTCTCGCTGACTCTGCCTCCTAGCTTTGCCTATGTGGCTCAAAGCACGACCCTCAACGGCGGTCCGGAAGCCGACCCCACGATCGGTACTTCGTTGAGCTGGACACTGCCGCTTCAGGTGGGCATAGCCACGCTGAAATTCCAGGCGAACGCTGGCATCGGTCTTGGACCAGCTACCGCGACGCTGTCCGCCTCCATAAGCGGCACCGTCGACTCGACATCGTCCGCAACGGTCGACGTGGTCGATGGCGAAGCCCCCCAAGTGAACTCCGCCAGCCAAGGGTTTCCGCTCACTCCCGGCACGCCGCCTGCTACCGCCGGCAACCTCAACATCGGGTACCTCACATATCAAGGGGACTTGAACGACTGGACCGTGACTGTGCCCCAGAACGACGAGCTCAGCATTGCGCTCACCAACTTGCCTGCGACCTACGACCTCGAGCTGTTCGGCCCGGGCACTCAACAGCTCCAGGGCACACCGAACCAGGATCTGCCCGGGAGTGCAAGACACCTTGCCGTCGATCACTCCCGATGCCACCACCGAGGCCACACCGGGCTCGCAGGACCTGCCCATCACACCGCCAGCTGGCGACCAACTCGAAGCAGTTTCGAACAACCCTGACGGCCAAAGCCAGTACATCCAGACAACGCCGCTCGCGACCGGTACCTACATCGTCCAGGTCTCCGGCTACAACGGAGCGTTCAGCTCCCAGCCGTACCTGCTGCAGGCGAACCTGCTCGGCGGCGAAACCGCCCCGTCCTGCCCGGGTGGGATCGCATACGTGAGCGCGTTGTCGTCAATAACGCCTGCAAGCGGACCGATCACGATCCCGGCCGACGCGAACACCCTGTTCCTCGTCGACACTCAGCGGCTAATCGCCGCCGACGGCGCCTCGTCCGAAGACACGATCATGACCGATCTCCAATCGGTCGCCTCCGACTCGCAAGCCGGTGTCGTCGGCGCCGTGATTCCCGTCGACGCCTACTCGAGCGTGCAAGCTGCTTATTCGAACTGGGACTCGGACCCGTGCTCGGTGCCTGCCGCCAACGAGGTGGTAGCCGCGATCGCGGCCGTGATCGATCAGATACGGGCGGCGTACCCCACCGTCCAGAACCTGGTCATCGTCGGGCCTGACGACCAGATCCCCTTCGCTCGCATCGCCGACGGCGCAACGCAATCCAACGAGCGCGATTACGGCACGGCCACCTTCGCTGGCGAGAACAACGTCGAGGCGGACGCGCTCTCACTCGGCTACTACTTCAGCGACGACCCCTATGCCGCCAGCCAGCCGCTTGGCGTTGGGAGCGCCACCTTGTACCTTCCCCAGCTTGCCGTGGGACGCCTCGTCGAGTCCGCGACCGAAATCGAGAGCGCGCTCACACGTTTCGTCGCGTCTCAGGGCGATCTCAATGCGAGCGCCAGCCTGACGACCGGCTACTCCTTCCTCACCTCCGGAGCACAAGCGGTGTCGGCGAACCTGGGCAGCGACGGCCTCCCGCCATCCACGCTGATCAGCGAAACCTGGTCCGAGAGCGACCTCGACGCCGCCCTTGCCGGCCCGGCAAACGGACCCGTTCCCGGAGTGGTCAGTATCAACGCTCACTTCGACTACTCGCGCGCCTTGCCCGCCGACGACAACACCAACAACGTCACGACCAACTTGTTCACGACCACAGACGTGCGAACACCGCCCGACGCGACCTCGTACGCGGGGAGGCTGCTGTTCTCGATGGGCTGTCACGCTGGCCTCGATGTAGACGACGCCGAGGTGGCAGCAAGCGGTGTCACGACTCCGGTCGACGACTGGGCAAAGACGTTCGCGGACACGGGTGCTCTCTGGGTTGCAAACACCGGCTACGGCTACGCCGACACGGACACGATCGCCTATTCGGCCAAGCTGATGGCGGAGTTCGCCGCCAACCTCAACGGCTCGCTCACGATTGGCGAGGCGCTCACTGCCGCCAAGCAACAGTACTCGGCAGGCAATGCGATCCTCAGTCCTTACGACCTGAAAGCTCTTATGCAATCGACGTTCTACGGACTGCCGATGTACCACCTGAACACCTCCGGAACACCGGTTGTCCCGCCGAACGGTCCGTCCACCGTCTTAGACCCCACGGGTCTCACTAGCCTCACGGTTGCACCCGTGACCCTCTCGCCCAACCTCACCGAGGTCAACACGAGCAATGGTGACTACTACGAGAATGGGACCACAAACGGGGGAACCCAGTCGACCGAGTACCGGCCGATCGAGCCCCTCGTCACGGTGTCCGCAACCGAGGCCGGGCTGGTCCCCCATGGCGCGCTCATAACGGGCCTCAGCTCGACTGACCACACCTCCTTCACTCCTGCGTACTCCATGCCGGCGGCAGGATCTGCCAATTCGACACCGCCGTCCATAGGCGACGCAGCCTTCCCGGGCACGCTCCAGCGTGTGGCAACGTATGGAACCTTCACGACGAGCGGTACGGGAGAGGGCACCCAGCTCGACCTCGTCGCCGGACAATTCTTCCCGAACCCGTCGTCGCCGGGCACAGGCACCCAGCGCCTCTTCAATTCGATATCGGCCCAGGTGTACTACCTCCCGACAGCGAGCTCGCTCGAGAACGACTTCACCCCTCCCACCATCGACTACTCGGAGGCATCCAGCTCGACCAGCTCGCTCGGCTTCGAAGTCCAGGTCACTCCCTCGGCTGCACCGGTGGACGGGGTTCTCGTCCTCTACACCGATGCGACCACGCCGGGCACTTGGACCGGGGTCGACCTGTCGTCGACCAATGGCGGCCAAACCTGGACCGGCACCGGGTCACCTGCGCCTAGCGGTCAGGTCCAGTACCTGGTCGAGGCGGTCGACGCGGCGGGCAACGTCGCAGTCTCGAACAACGAGGGCACCGACTTCAACGGCGCTCCCGCGCCTTCATCCATCTCGATAACGCTTTCCGGGAGCGGACCAACGAATGGCTATTACACGAGTGCCACCGTGACCGCGGACATCACCGCACCGAGCGGTTCGACCTACGAGCTGGACGGTTCGCAGTCCAATTCGGTCCCCGCCGATGGCGTCGTCCAGGTCACCGGTACCGGCGAACACACGATCACGGTGACCGACCCGGCGGGTGGTACGGACACCGAGGAGTTCGCGATTTCGACCTCAGAGACCACGGTCTCACTGGCGTCCTCGGCCAATCCATCGGCTGTGGGCCAAACGGTCACCTTCAACGCCACCGTGAGCCCCTTGACGGCAGGCGTCGGCACTCCCACGGGCTTTGTCGAGTTCCTCGATGGAGGGGCGGCGCTCTCGGGCTGCGGAGGGACGGCCGGGACGACCGTCAGCACCTCGGGCGTAGCGACCTGCGCGGTCACCTACTCGTCCCCGTCCATCCTCCCCCACACGATCACCGCCATCTACCTCGGCGACTCCAACTTCAGCGAGTCGACCTCCTCGACGCTCAATCAGACCGTCGACCAAGCCGAGACGACGACGACACTGTCCGCCTCGCCCGACCCCGCGGTGGTCGGCCAACCGGTCACCTTGACGGCCACGGTGAGCGTCGCGGCCCCTGGTTCGGGGACACCCACGGGGTCTGTCGCGTTCTTCGACGGCGGGGTTGCGATCTCGGGCTGCGGAGCGGCGACAGGTGAACCACTGACCAGCCTGACCGCCACCTGCCCGGTCACCTACACCGCGGCCGCTGGTCACACGATCACCGCCAGCTACCTCGGCGACTCCAACTTCAGTGGGTCGACCTCGTCGGCACTGACCCAGACCGTCAACCAAGCCGGCACGACGACCACACTGTCCTCCTCGGCCAACCCGTCGGTGGTCGGCCAACCGATCACCTTCACGGCCACGGTGAGCGTCGCGGCCCCTGGTTCGGGGACACCCACGGGGTCTGTCGCGTTCTTCGACGGCGGGGTTGCGATCTCGGGCTGCGGAGCAGCGACTCTCAGCAACGCGGGCATAGTCACGTGCCCGGTCACCTACACCTCGGCCGGCAGTCACACGATCACCGCTGTCTTCGGAGGTGGCGGCAACTTCGCCACGTCGACCTCCTCGGCACTGACCCAGAAGGTCAACCAAGCCGGCACGACGACCACACTGTCCTCCTCGGCCAACCCGTCGGTGGTCGGCCAACCGATCACCTTCACGGCCACGGTGAGCGTCGCGGCCCCTGGTTCGGGGACACCCACGGGGTCTGTCGCGTTCTTCGACGGCGGGGTTGCGATCTCGGGCTGCGGAGCAGCGACTCTCAGCAACGCGGGCATAGCCACCTGCCCGGTCACCTACACCTCGGCCGGCAGTCACACGATCACCGCTGTCTTCGGAGGTGGCGGCAACTTCGCCACGTCGACCTCGTCGGCACTGACCCAGAAGGTCAACCAAGCCGGCACGACGACTTCTCTGAAGCTCTCAACTTCCGTGGCTACTTACGGAAGCGAGCAGTCAGTCACGTTCACCTCAACGGTCAGCCCGCAGTTGTCGGGTACGCCGAGCGGCAAGATCACGATCGAGTCCGGGTCGACGGCCCTGTGCACTATCACGCTGCCCTCGAGCACCTGTACTTCCACCACCTCTAGCGCGCTAGCAGCATCGGTGAGTCCCTACTCGATCACGGCCGTCTACGGTGGTGACAGCAACTTCACGGGCTCGTCGTCAGCCTCGGTGGCGCTACAGGTATTCTCGCGGTCCTGTATCACGACGTCCGTCGCCGGACCGCTCACGATCTCGAAGGGACAGGTCATTTGCCTGGCCCCCGGCGGAAAGGTGACGGGGGTCGTCACCGTCTCGGCCGGTGGCGGTCTCTGGACGAGCGGTGGAACGATCACTGGGGCGCTCAGTTCCACGGGCGCCATCGGGATCGTCCTTTGCGGGTCGACTGTCACAGGACCGGTCTCGGTCACGGGCTCCACCGGGGCCGTCCAGGTCGGTGGCTCGGGCTGCGCAGGAGACACCATCACCGGCGGTGTGAGTTTGACGAGCAACAGTGCCGGTGTCTCGTTCGCCAGCAACCACCTGACCGGAGCGCTGAACGTCTCCAGCAACGGCGGCGGGGCGGTGATCACCGGCAACACCGAGACAGGGAACGGGACCGTCTCGAGCAATTCCGGCGGCGTCACCTTCACGAGCAACACCATCTCCGGCTCGCTCGTGATCACCAACAACTCCGGCGGCTTCACGTACTCGGCCAACTCCATCTCCGGATCGGTCACGAACACGGGGAACCACTGAGACAAGATCTCTCGGGACAACAAACCGACGGAGGTGACTGACGGAGGCGGCTGACTACAGGTTCAGCTCATTGCGACGACGACTACGTCGATCATCGCGGGGAGGAAACTCACGCGCTCGTCCGCAATGGTGACTCTGGCACTCACCAACACCCATAGGATCTCGTCCGGGGTGGAACGATGAGCCTTGCCGCCGAGGTGAGTGTCTCCAGAGGGCAACCCGCCGGCGAGCCTCAGTGCGGCCCATCAACACGCGACGGCGAAGCCGCCGAGCGCCTCGCGCCCTACGTCCCGCGGATAGCTCTGGAGTGGCTGGCAGACTCGCCTGGGGAGGTTCACCGCCAGCTCGAGGGCACGTTGCTGTTTGTGGATGTCTCGGGCTTCACGGCGCTAACCGAGCGCCTTGCGGCGCGGGGCAAGGTCGGCGCCGAAGAGATCGCCGACGTGATCGGCTCGGTCTTCACCGAGATGCTCGGTGTCGCTGCCGGCTACGGGGCGGACCTACTGAAATGGGGCGGAGACGCCTCGTTGCTGTTCTTCCCGGGGCCCGAATCGGCATCACGGGCGTGCCGGGCCGCTGTTCTCATGTCTGCCACGATGGGCCGGATAGGCCGGTTGAGGACGTCGGCCGGACGGGTCAACCTCGGAGTGTCGATCGGCGCGCATAGCGGTCTTTTCGACCTCTACCTGCTGGGCGACCGCCACCGCGAGCTCATCGTCACTGGGCCCGCTGCCACGGTGACCGCCCGCATGGAAACCATCGCCGAGGCAGGGGAAGTGCTCGTCAGCGCGGACACCGCCAGCCGACTCGAGCACGACGTCCTCGGCGAACCCAAGCTCGAGGGCGTGCTCCTGAAGAGAGCGCCCGAGGCCGAGGAATCGCCGATCCGTGCGGTGCATACCTTGGCCGATGTCGACGTCGCGTCCCTCCTGCCGACCGAGACACGGGCCCGCCTGCTCGGCGGCGGCGAACAGGCCGAGCACCGTCAGGCCACAGTCGCCTTCGTCGAGTTCTCCGGGGTCGACGCCCTCTCGCTGAGCGAAGGTTGCGAGGCGGTCGCAGCCGGCCTCGACTACCTCGTGTGCACTGCCGAAGAAGCAGCCGAACGCTACGGGGCCAGCTTCCACGGGACCGACATAGGACCCGACGGCGGCAAGATCATCCTCCTGGGCGGAGTTCCCATCCTGCGCGGCAACGATTCCGAGCGCGTGCTGCGCGCTGCACACGAGATCCTGTCAGCCCACCCAGTCGACTCTCCCATCGGGCTTCGCGTGGGCGTGAACACCGGAAGAGTGTTCGTGTTCTCTCACGATGTCGGACTCGGACACCGCCGGATCTTTTCGATCACCGGTGACGCCGTGAACCTGGCAGCGCGCGTCATGGGCCACGCAAAGTCACGACAGGTGCTCGCCACCGAGGACGCTCTCAGCCGGGTCCGCAATCCCTTCGAGACCGAGGTCGTGCAACCGTTCAACGTGAAGGGCAAGACCGAGCCAGTCGTGGCCGCAGCCGTTGGAGCGCCGCGTAGCGACGTTACAAAAGAGAGCACTGACAGCCTGCCCTTCGTCGGCCGTCACATAGAACTCCACGAGCTGTTGGGCCGGGCGTCCGCTGTCACCGGCGGCTCCGGGAGCGTGGTCGAGATAATCGGCGCACCAGGTATCGGCAAGTCCCGCCTCGTGTCCGAGGCGATCGACCGATGGTCTCTCGACACCCTCCGAGTGGCGTGCGAGCAGTACGGGAGCGCGACGCCCTACCTTGCCTTTCGCCACGTCTTTCGCCGGTTGCTCGGAGGGGCCTCCGATGCTGCCAACGACATCGTCGTCGATGAGCTTCGACGGGTGGTGCACGCTTTCCTCCCGGATCTCGAGCCGTTTCTCCCTCTGCTTGCGGACGTCGTCGACGTGCCCCTGCCCTCGACCCGCGAAGTCGACGAGCTCGAGCCTCGGTTCCGGCGCACGCGGCTCGAGCACAGTGCCGTGAGGCTCATGGGACTATTCATCTCGGGCCCTTCCGCCCTCGTCCTCGAAGATGCCCACGCCATGGATGAGGCTTCGGCGAGCCTGCTCCGCAGGGTCGTTCGCGAGACGGATTCGTTGCCATTGCTCGTGGTCCTCACCCGTGGGCCTGAGACGCCCCTTGACCTGCCAGAAGGTTCCAACCACCTGGTCATCGAGCTCGAGCCGCTAGGCGAGGATGTGGCCGCTCGCCTAGCAGGAGGTGGGAGTGGTCCAGTACTGGCACCGGCGCAGGTAGCCGCCATCGTCGAGAGGGCGAACGGCAACCCGATGTTCCTCCGAGAGTTGCTCCGCGCCGCTGGCAAAGCGGGCAGCGTCGAGGGCCTGCCCGAGTCACTCGAGCCACTTCTGGCGGCCCAGATCGATCGGCTCTCGCCATCGGATCGGCAGGTACTTCGCGCCGCTGCGGTGCTCGGTGGCCACTTCGAACCTGACCTTCTGCACGAACTGCTGGAGGACAGCGTCGTTCTCGATGACTCGGTGTGGGACCGACTTCGCGCATACGTGGCGCCGACCGCTGTCGGCCGACGCTTCACCCACGCCCTCATGCGCGACGCCGCCTATGAGGGGCTGTCGTTCAAGCGCCGCAGGGAGCTGCACGCGCGCGCGGCTAGGGCCATCGAGACGAGGACATCCACACCGGACGAAAGCGCCGAGCTGCTGTCTCTTCACTGGATGCACGCCGAGCATTATGACCAAGCGTGGCTCTATTCGCGCCTTGCAGGCGAGCGCGCCCGAGCCTTGTGGGCCAACGCTGAGGCAGCCACCTTTTACACACGCGCGCTCGAAGCCGCCAATCGGCTTCGTACTCTGTCTCGCTCCGAGGTCTCGGCTGTCGCCGAGGCGCTCGGGGACGCGTGCGAGCCGACCGGCAACTATGAGCGGTCTCGCCGCGCGTATGCGGAGGCGAGGCGGCTCGTCTCTGACGAGGTGGACCGAGCGCGGCTGTTACGCAAGACCGGTGTGCTGCATGAACGCCAAGGCCGCTATGGGCAGGCACTCGCCTCCTACACGAGGGGCCGCCGGATAGTGGTGGGAACTGCCCAGGCCGCCCAGACCGAAAGGTCGGAGCTCGATCTTGCTTCCGCGGGCATTCGGTCGCGCCAGGGTCGTTACCGAGAGTGCATTCATTTTGCGACAGAGGCAGCCACCGAGGCGGCACGGGCGGGCCGCCGCTCCGGGCTCGCCCACGCGCTCTATCTCGAGCACATGATGTCGATCTACTTGGGACAGCCGCAGGATGATCTCGCGTTCCGGGCGCTCACTATTTTCGAGGAACTCGGCGACCTCGTCGGGCAAGGCAACGTGCTCAACAACTTGGGTATAGGCGCTTATTACCGGGGAAAGTGGGTCGCCTCGCTTGAGCACTACGAGCGGAGCCGGGAGGCGCGTACGCGCTCGGGAGACGTGATCGGCGCCGCGACCGAGGAGAACAACATCGCTGAAGTCCTCTCCGATCAGGGCGACCTCGAGGCAGCACGCTCGTTGTTCGAGTCAGCCAGGGCGACCTGGCTTGCAGCCGGCTACCGGGTGGGCGCTGCGCTCGCGACCTCGAATCTCGGTCGCCTCGAGGCAAGAGCGGGCAAGGTGCAGCGTGGTCGCGAACTCCTCGAGGAGGCACTCGGCGAGTTTCGCGAGATCCGCTCGCCGGTCTTCGTCGCCGAGACTCAGGTTCGCCTCAACGAGTGCCAAGTGCTCGAAGGGGACTTCGAGGCAGCACTTGCCACCTCGCGCGAGCTGCTGGCGGGCTTTAGGGGAAGGCCCGGGCTCGAGCAAGTCGAGCAGATGACGCTGCGCTTCCTCGGCGCTGCCGCCGGCCTCGCCGTCCTGGTCGGGGGGAGCGGGGCGAGCGGGGCGAAGCCCGGCGAATCGGGCCAAGCCCTGGACAATGCGATCGAACGGGCGAACGCCCTCGAGGCCCCTTATGAGTTAGCACTTGCACTCGCGACCAGGTCAGCGCTCGACCTCCTGATCGGCAGACCCGAACCGTCCCATTCCGAAAGCCATGGAAGAGCAACGGTCGATCGTGATCGTGCGATGGCCATCTTCGAAGGCCTCGGAGTGGCAGAGGCGGTCATCACATGGTCCACGAGGGTGCCCGGCGGCCCGGTCTTCGCGCGCCGGTCCGTGGCGCAAGCTCGGAGGACAGTGTCGGTCGGCCTCGGACAGTGAGAGGTCAGCGGCCGTTGAACCAGTCGAGGTGACCGGTGCGGCAGTCGATCGACGGGTATCGCACCATGAAGGCTTCGGGAACAATCCTCGTTTGAACGGCATCGCTTCTCGCCTCCTGGCTAGTTCGGTGCAGGAATCCCGAACCTGATTGCACTGTCGGGTCGCCGCCGCTCAGGCGGGAAAGGGCAGTTGCGCGACGAACCGGTCGTTGAAATCGGCTCGGTCGGAAAGCTCCACGTACTCCACCTCGGCGAGCAGTGCCATGGCTCGGGCGCGTTCTCTCATGGAGAGCAGGGCCATCTTTGCGCCCTCGCCAGCAACGTTGCCCGCACTCAGCACCTGTCGCACAGCCAGCGCCGGAACGAGGCCGAGACGAATCGCGCTCACAGGCGAGAGGTAGCTCCCGAAGGCGCCGGCAAGAACGACCTCCTGCAGGTCCTCGACAGTCAACCCGGCCGCCTCCAGCAGGATGTGCCAGCCGGTCGCGATGGCCGCCTTGGCAGACTGGAGCTCACGGACATCGCGCTGTGACAGGTAGATCGAGCGGGCGATGTCACCCTCCTCGCCACGCCAGTGGAGGACGAAGACCCGCTCGTCACCAAGCTCGGTGAGCCTTGCTCGGATGCCTGGCGCCACCCGGGCAGCCTCCTCGTCGGAGGCGAACCGCCCGGAAGAGTCGATGAGCTTCAGCCTGATGAGCTCAGCCACGGCGTCCACGAGCCCGGAGCCACAGATGCCCTCCGGTTCGGCGTCCCCGATGACGCCGAGCTCGAGCCCAGCGGGGGTCATCTTCACGACCTCGATCGCCCCGGGCGAAGCTCGCATGCCGCAGCGGATCGTCGCTCCCTCGAATGCCGGGCCGGCGGGTGCGGCCGTCGCAATGAGGTGATCACAGTTGCCGACCACCAGCTCGCAATTGGTGCCGACATCCAAGAACAACCGCACGCGCGAATCACGGTCCATCCCCGAGGCGCAAAGACCGGCGACAATGTCGCCGCCCACGTACGCGCCGACGGAAGGAAAGATCACCGCGCGAGCTCGCTCGTGCACTTCCACGCCGAGCTGTCTCGCGAGGATCTCGGGGAAGGTCCGCGTCGACAAGATGAACGGGGCCACCCCCAATGGTCCCGGGTCGATGCCGAGCACCAGATGGGTCATGGTCGCGTTCCCGGCCACGGCGATCTCGTAGACCTCACTCGGGCTCACGCCGGCGGCCTCGCAAACCGCCTGGGCCAGTTCATTGAGCGACTCCTGTGCGAGCCGGCAAAGCCTCCCGAGCGCCCCGTCGACGGTCATTGTGGCGCTGATCCGTGTGATCACGTCAGCCCCGAAGCTCTGCTGCTTGTTGAGCATCGACTGCACCGCTAAGGGCATGCCGGTCGACAGGTCGAGGAGCGTCGCGACGACCGTCGTGGTACCGAGGTCGAAGGCGATGGCGAAGCGGCGTTCGCTCGTATCCCCCGGCTCGATGTCGATCAACACGTCGTCGACGACCACTGCGGTCGCCTTGAACCCGCTCCTGCGCAGCACCCGGCCCAGTTTGCGCAACACGTAAAGGTCAGCTCGCAGCTCGAGGTCATCGAGGCTGGACAACAAACGCTCGAGGTCGGTCGCCTGCTCCGACAAGCTCGGCTCATCGAGTTCGACATAGCGCTTCTGCACTGCCGGGCGGAGAATCACCTTTCGCCCGACACCGACCGTCGCCGCCTTCGGGCGCGTCTCGAGCGGCGGCACCGCGACCCGGAGGTCGGTCGAGACCCGGACACGACAGGCCAGCCGCCATCCGGCATCGAGCTCGTCGGCCGAGAACGCCCGCGTATCCGACGCCGATATCGCGACGGGATCGAGCACCTTGACCTTGCACTTGAGGCAGGTCCCGTGACCTCCACAGGTGGAATCGACGGCGATGCCGTTCCAGCTCGCCGCGTCGAACAGCATCACACCCGGCGGAATCCGGACCTTGAGCCCGGTCGGCTCGAAGGTGAGATCGAAACGGCTGCGGCCGTCAGCGGCCGGCTCGTCACGCGCGGCCGCGCGGGCCTCCGCCGTCTCGTGCGGATCTCGAGCGGCCTGCCCGGCCCGCGGGCTCGCCATGGACCCTTCAGGCCCGCTGCGAACGGTGCGGCGGGATCAGGACCAATGCCATGGTGCCAGCCCCGCCCTCGCCCTTAAGCCGACGTAGCGGCGCGTCGGCGAGCCAGGAGCTCGCGGACACGGTTCACGGCGCCGGACGCGTCAGAGGCATAGGCGTCCGCTCCGACGGCCTCGGCGTAGTCCTGGGTAACCGGGGCGCCGCCCACCACGACGATGACTTGATCCCGCAGGCCGGCCTTCTCGAGCGCTTTGATGTTCTCCTTGAACATCGGCATCGTCGTGGTGAGGAATGCCGAGAACCCGACGACGTCCGCGTTGTGCTCGCGCACCGCTTCCACGAACCTCTCAGGGGCCACCTGTACACCAAGGTCGATGACCTGGAACCCGGCACCCTCGAGCATGATGTTCACGAGGTTCTTGCCGATGTCGTGCACGTCGCCCTTCACCGTGCCCATCACGAAGGTGCCAACCGGTTCGACGCCGGTCGCGGCCAACAGGGGCCTCAGCACCTCCAACGCGCCGGCCATCGCACGGCCTGCGACGAGCATCTCTGGCACGTAGAAGTCACCGCGTTCGAAGCGCGCTCCCGCCTCCTCGAGGGCGGGGATGAGAGCCCCGAACAACATCGTCTCCGGCTTGAGCCCCATCTCGAGCCCTGCGCTGGTGAGCTCGAGCACGACGGCGGGCTCGCCCGCAAGAGCGGCGGCGCGCATCTCTTTGAGCAGCTCCTCTTGGTTCATGGCGAACCTTCTCTCTGTGGTCGGTGGCCGAGCAACGAGGACAGGGCACTGGCCTTCGCGATGCACTGTAGGGCGAGCCCGTCCCGGCGGGCTTGCGCAACAACGGCAGCCATATGAAACACAGTTCTACTGTGTGACTCTAAGACGTGTACAAGCGTCAAGCGATCCCGAGTGGAACGAGGTGGCGATGTTCGTCAACAAGATGGCGCGGTACGAACTTCTTGCTCCGGACGCGATCGAGACCATCGATCGCGGCTGGCGCCGCATCGTGTCCGAGATCGGAGTGCAATTCGCCAAGCCCGAAGCGGTCGAGCTGTTCCGCCAGGCGGGCCAGAGCGTCGATGGTGAAACTGTCCGGCTCGACCCGGAGTTCGTGCTCGAACAGGTCCACAAGGCACCGCGGGAGTTCGACGTGCAGGCCCGTAACCCTGCGCACTCGGTGCACATCGGCGGGGACCACATGGTCTCAACCTCGGTCTACGGGCCGCCTTTTGTCAGGGAGGGGAACGTCCGCCGGGACTCGACGATGGCCGACTTCCGCAAGTTCTCGATGCTGACCCAGGCCTTCCCCGAGCTCGACTCGGCGGGGGGAGTCATCTGCGAGCCGAACGACCTGCCGCTCGAATCGCGCCACCTCGACATGATCCTGGCCAAGCAGACCCTCACGGACAAGTTCTACTTCGGCGACGTCATCTCGGGCCCCAACGCCCTCGACACGCTCGAGATGACCGAGATCCTCTTCGGTGGTCGCGAGGCCATCGAACAGACGCCCGCCACGCTCGCGTCCATCAACTGCAACTCACCGCTGCGCTGGGACGACCGGATGCTCGACGCCCAGTTCGAGTACAACCGCGCCAACCAGGGGGTCGTCCTCACTCCTTTCCTCCTCATGGGGGCCATGTCCCCTGTAACGATCCCGGCCGCACTCGTCCAGCAGCTGGCCGAGGCGCTGTCCGATGTCGCTCTCACCCAGCTCGTCCGTCCAGGGTGCCCCGTCGTCCTCGGGTCGTTCCTGTCGAACATCGACATGCAGACAGGCGCGCCCTGTTTCGGGACACCGGAGTCTGTCATCGGCATCTTCTGCACCGGCCAGCTCGCGAGGCACCTCGGCCTGCCGTTTCGCACCGGAGGAGGCCTGACGTCGAGTCAGACCCCTGACGCCCAGGCCGGCTACGAGTCCCTCATGACCATGTTGCCGACGTACCTAGCCGGGACGAACCTCGTCATGCAGGCCGCGGGCTGGCTGGAGAGTGAACTCGTCAGCAGCTACGAGAAGTTCGTCATCGACGTCGAGCTGCTGAGGATCCTCAACGCGGCGTTCACGCCGCTCGAAATCGACGAAGCCTCGCTTGCTTTCGACGCACACCTCGAGGTCGGCCCGGGCGGGAACTTCCTAAGGGCCGCACACACGATGCAACGCTTCCGCGACTGCTTCTATCATCCGCTTCTCTCTTCATCGACGAACTTCGAGCGCTGGACCCGGCAAGGAGCCCTGGACGCGAGCGAGCGCGCGACCGGGATCTACGAGAAGGCGCTCGAGGAGTACCAAGAGCCGCCGCTCGACGACGCCATCCGCGAAGAGCTCGAGGATTACGTCAATCGCAGGCGCGCGGAACTCAGCGACTGAGCCGGCCGGCTCCAACCCCAAGCAGGACACACCCGACGGCCGTCGGGGGAACCCGAACTGCGCAGGCGTGCAGCGGTCGGGACGACCGCCGCACGCGCCGTCGATCTCTCTCAGTCGCCGTTGTAGAAGGGGCTGTTCACAGCGTCCCGCTCGGCGACCATTCGTGCCGCCGCCTCCGGGTCGCGCCCGTTGACGCACATCTTGACCGCCTTGCCCACCGCTTCGCGAGCCGCCTTCCGGACGCTGGTCTCGTCGCTCGCCTGCTTGTCGATCCAGACCGACACGAACACGATCAGATCCTGCGTCGCGGTGATCAGGCCGGCGGCGACCGAGTCGAGCACGCCCTGGCCAATGCCGAGCTGGGTGGCACCCGAGTGCAGGGTGTCGATCTGGTCGTTGGTGGTGGTCGTCTTGTTCATCATCAAGGTGGGCGGCCAGATGGGCTCGTAGTGCCGGTAGCCGTTCTCCTCGGTCCCGACACAGCAGAGCACCGGCATGTGTCCGGGCGTGGGGTGGGCCCACATGCCCGTTGCTGCCGCGGCGGTCGGGCTGCCTCGCCGCGCCAACACGACGTTCACGTGGCACCCGTTCGGCGAGAAGCCACCCCAGCCCTCACCGATGCGGCCGTCAAGATCCTCCAAGTTCATCGCACACTCCCTCTGCTCGCGTGGACACGCCAACCAGCCTTCATGAGATCGAGTGCGACGCGCAAAACCTCGCCCGATCGCATCTGCTCACAGCCGCGATCGCGGTCGAACCTCTCCGCGGGCATCTCCTACCTGTACAACGGTTACTGGTGGGAGGTGTATCCCGCCGGGATCCTCATCGTCCTCATCGTGACCGCTTTCAACTTCATCGGTGACGCGCTCCGAGACGCCGGTGAGGTGCGGCTCCAGCGCCGCTAGGCGGTGCAGGTCTCGCGGACAAGCCCTGTCCTTGCCGAAAATTGGGGGAGCTCGTGAGCTCCCGGCGGATTCGCCTGAACAACGGCCGCTCAGACCTGGCCTGCTCGCGCCTGGGCGAAGACCCAGCGGTCCTCGGCCTCGTAGGACCGATAGCCGGTCTGACGGATGCCCCGGAGGATCTTCGCTCCTGCGGGCTCTGCCGCGTGCCAGATGGGCCTCAAGGTCGTCCACGAACACCCAGGTTTCGTGAATCTGGGCTGCCTGGTCCGAAAAGTCGCCCTCGCGCTTGAAAACCATGAGCAAGCAGTTCCCGATCCGGAACTCGATCCAAGGGTGCCCGTACTCGCCTTCCGACAACGGGTCCGGCGCTTCGGGCAAAGCGCTCGGCGACTCGAAGCCGAAAACTGACGACAGCCATCGAGCTGCCTCGGCCGGCTTTGCGTAGTACAGCCCGACGGCAAGCCGGGCCAATTCCGGTTGGAGGCGCGCCGCGGTTTCGCGCCGAGCGCACCATGCCCCGAACCAGCGCGGTACGACCCGAACCCACGCGGTTCCCCCGCGGTCGACGCCTTCGTCGGGGATAGTCGCCTCGACCGTGACGTCTGTCCCTCCGGGCACAGGCACGAATCGCACCTCTATCGCGACGTCGTCCCGCGTGCTCCTCCATGCCAGGCGAGAACCTGGTTCCCAGGCCGTGAGGCGCGCCAACTCGAGACCCTCACCGGTCGCTTCGTCGTAGACCTCGATGATCCTGCCGCCGACTCCCGGCTCGCAGCGCATCCCGACCGCACGGGCGGCGTCGTAGTAGTTGATCGGCCCACGCACCCACCACAGGTCCATCTCCTCGGTGAAGGCAGTGAAGGCGGTGAAGGGATCGACGTTGACCGAAACCGACGCGGCAGTAGTTGTCACCTGGCGCTCCTCTCGACATGACTCTTGAACGACTTGAGCTGTTCGCCCCAGTGAGCTTGCAGTTGGTCGAGCCATGCCTGGACCGCGACCATCGAGTCCGGCTGAAGGCGGAACACCCGAGCTCGGGCGTCCCCGGTCGGTCGTTCGTCAACGAGGATCCCCGCCTCCAGCAAGACACGCAGGTGACGGCTCATCGCCGGCCCTGAGACACCGGCCAGGCTGGCTATCTCACCCGCCCGACGGGGACCGTCGCTCAGCAGCTGGACGACGCCTAGGCGGGTGGGGTCCGCCAGCGCACCGAAGACGCGACCGACGTCTGTAACCATGACAACAATAGTTAAAGAGAGTGTTATTAGTTGTCAAGTAGATGATCCATCGGGAGCTCCGGGCTTGTGGCTGTTCGGCCAGGAGCGGGCGCACCCACCTCGGTCCGCACGCACGCCGGCAGTCGGACCGGGGATAGCTTGCGGGGAGCGCGGGGGGACGACCTCTGCGTCTCGGCTCCCGAGACCCAGCAGGAAGCCTCGTGAAGCGAGGTTCTGTCGTCTGCGATCTGAGCCCGAAAGAGACCGTGAGAATGGAGTCGCGAGATGAGGGTTTGGCCCGGTGCTCCTCTCCCCCTTGGAGCCACCTGGGATGGGGAGGGGGTCAACTTCGCCATTTTCAGCGAGCACGCCGAAGGGGTCCAGCTGCTGCTGTTCGAGGAGGAAACGGCTAGCAGCCATTCGACCGCGATCAGCCTCACCGAGAAGACGGACAACATCTGGCACGCCTATCTGCCTGACGTCCGGCCCGGCGCCCTCTACGGCTACAGGGTGCTCGGTCCCTACGCGCCCGAGCGGGGGTATCGCTTCAACCCGAACAAGCTCCTGATCGACCCTTACGCGAAGGCGGTGAGCGGTCCCATCCGCTGGAGTGACGATCTCTATGGGTATGTCGCGGGAGACGCGGGCGAGGACCTCTCCTTCAATTGGCGTGACTCCGCAGGCGCCATGCCCAAGAGCGTCGTTGTGGACCCTGCGTTTACGTGGCAGGAAGACCGCGCTCCGAACACCCCTTGGAACAAGACCGTCATCTACGAGGCTCATGTCCGCGGCATGACCTTGCGGCACCCGGGCGTGCCCGAGCACCTGCGCGGGACATACCTCGGGATCGCCTCGGATCCCATCGTCGACCACTTGCTCGGTCTCGGAGTCACGGCGATCGAGCTGATGCCGGTCCACCAGTTCATCGCCGATCGCCGGCTGGTCGACCGGGGCCTTACCAATCACTGGGGCTACAACTCGATAGCGTTCCTCGCCCCTCACGTCGGATATGCAACCGGCGGCCTCGGCCAACAGGTGAGCGAGTTCAAGTCGATGGTGCGAACGCTGCACCGCGCGGGCCTAGAGGTGATCCTCGACGTCGTCTACAACCACACCGGCGAGGGCGACCAACTCGGCCCCACACTGTCGCTGCGGGGCGTCGACAACTCGCTCTACTACCGGCTCAACCCGGAAGATCCGCGCTATTACCTCGACTACACCGGCACCGGCAACAGCCTCAACATCGTGCACCTGGGCCTGGTCACAGACAGCCTGCGCTACTGGGTCACCGACATGCACGTGGACGGCTTCCGGTTCGACCTTGCCCCGGTTCTCGCCCGGGGATATGAAGCAGGGCACCCGAGTGCCTTCTTCGAGATCATCCAACAGGACCCGGTGCTCTCGGAGGTCAAGCTCATCGCGGAACCGTGGGACGCGAGCCCCGACGGCTACCAGCTCGGGCGCTTCCCGCCGGGTTGGGCCGAATGGAACGGAGCCTTTCGCGACTGCGTACGGCGTTTCTGGCGCGGCGATCAGGGAATGGTGCCGGAGCTCGCCTCCCGGCTCAGCGGCTCCAGCGACATCTATGGCCCGAGTGGCCGGCGTACTTATGCGAGCGTCAATTTCGTCACTTGTCATGACGGATTCACCTTGACCGACCTCGTCAGCTACAACGAGAAGCACAACGAGGCCAACGGCGAAGAGAACCGCGACGGCAGCGACGCCAACTACAGCTCGAACTGGGGAGTGGAAGGCGCCACCGATGCGGTGCGGATCCAGCGTGCCCGCGACCGTATCAAGCGCAACATGCTGGCGACCTTGTTCTTCTCCCAGGGCGTGCCGATGTTGCTGGGAGGCGACGAGATCGGGCGCAGCCAACGGGGCAACAACAACGCCTACTGCCAGGACAACGAGACCAGCTGGTTCGACTGGGAGATCGGCAAGAGCGGCTGGGACATGTACAACTTCGTGCGCGACCTCATCGCGGTGATGCAGGACAACCCGATCCTGCGCCGGCGTGCCTTTTTCACCGGCGAGGTGCACGCAGGCATGCGGACCAAGGACGTCACCTGGATCAGGCCTGACGGCGCCGAGATGACAGACGCGGACTGGTCAGAGCCCAACCGGCGGAGCATCGGGATGCTCATGCTCGGCCAAGCCGCCGACGAGGTGGACATCAGGGGGCGCTCGGCTGCGGGTGACACTTTGTTGTTGCTTGTCAACGCCGGCTGGCGGACGCACTCTTACACCCTGCCGCGAATGGAGCTGCCCGGGCGGTGGGAGGAGGTCTTGAACACCGCCCACCCGGGACCCTGGTCCCGCTTGATACGAAACGAGGTCGTCAGCCTGACTTCGCACTCATGTCTGCTCCTGCGCCACAACGAACGCCTCAAGGTATGAAGGGAGCGCTCCCGCGTCCACGTACCGGATGCAACTGGTGAGCGGCGGAGTTACCCGGGCCTCGAGACGGCAAGCCACTGCCTTCCGGGGGCCTGGGCACCAACTGGCTCGAGCTCGGGCTTGGCGGTGGCGCCGCTCCCGTCTCAGCCGCCCACAGCCCCGCAGTGCGCCGCCGGGGCGCGACCAGCGACGGCCGCCGGAGGTCGTCAGGCGAGCGCTTCGTAGGCAGCCGCCTGGATGTCACGGTGGACTTGCGGGGCCTTTGCGGTCTCGAACATGCGCTGTGTCAGCACGATCACGACCAAGTCGTGGTTCGGGTCGACCAGCCAGGACGATCCGAACCCGCCATCCCAGCCGTAGGCGCCGCTGGCGAGTACCGACTGGCAGAACGACCATGACCGGCCGACGAAGAAGTCCGGGCCGAGACCTCCGTGGGCCTTCTGCGCGTCCGTCAGCTGATCGGTCGTCATGGCGTGGACGGCACCCGCCGACAACACCGGGCCACCACCACGAAGGAGCATCCGAGCGAACGCGAGGAGATCGTCCGCTGTGGAGACGAGGCCTGCACCGCCGTCTTCGAACGCCCGAGGGTGGCTCCAGGTGCCGACGGGCTCGTCCCACACGACGAGACCGTCGGGCGTCGGTCGGTACGCAGTCACCAACCTCTCGGTGGCAGTCGTGAAGAACGCCGTCTCGCGCATTTCGAGGGGGCCGAAGATCCGCGTGCGCAAGACCTCTCCGAAACTCTCCCCTGCTGCGCGGCGAGGAGGACGCCCAGAACGGAGGCGCCCGTGTTGTAGAGCCAGCGTTCGCCGGGCTGTGCAAGCAGCGGAAGCGAGCCGAGGTTGGCGATCCACGTGTCTGGGTCCGGCTGCACATCGGGGCTTGGCGGCCCGATCGTCGACAGCCGCAACGCCTCGGCCGCCTCCACAACCGGCCAGGCGTGAGGTGATGTGAACATTTCCGCCGCCGCGCCGAACCCGAATGTGAAAGTGAGCAGATCTCGAACCGTGATGGCGCGAGTCGCCGGCACGGTGTCGTCGAGCGGGCCTTCCATGCGCCGCAGCACCCTACGCGACGACAGTTCCGGTAACAGGCGATCGACGGTCTCGTCGAGGCCGATCAGCCCTTCTTCGACAAGGGCGAGAGTCGCCGCAGCGGTAATCGGCTTGGTGGTCGAGGCGATCCGGAATATGGAGTCACGGGCCAGCGGCGCTCCACCGATCGTCACGCATCCCAGCGCCTCCACGTGAACCTGGTCGCCTCGCGCCACCAACGCGACTAGTCCCGGAACACGGTCGTCGCCGACGTGGCTGTAAGCCGCGGCGCGAAGCTGCTCAAGTCCCTGGGCGGTCAGACCCTCAGCCACCGACAACTCCGACGCGCCTGGCGAGCCTCTTGGCGGTAAGGCTCCTCCTGTGCAATCTGCAGTGAAGCGGCCTCGTGCGGCTCATCCCGCACCACGACCCGACCTGCGCAGCTTGAACTGGGCACCAGCAGGGTCACTCACGGCGGCGAGGCGGCCGTAAGGGGTGTCCTGGGCGTCCGTCACGACCGCGCCCCCAAGGGCCTTGATCTTGGCGATGGTCGCGTCCACGTCGTCGACATCCCAATAAACCGACCAGTGGGACTGCACGCCCTCAGGCAGGAAGGCGGAGGCGTCCATGATCCCGGCCAGCTCGCCCTCGCCGCGCGGGTCACCCATGACCGTGTAGCGGAACTCGTCGCTGTCGCCGACCGCGTTGGTGTTCCAGCCGAACACCTTGCGGTAAAAGGCAATGGCGCCGCCATAATCACGCGTGAGCAGCTCGAACCAGCTCGGGGCTCCCTGCTCGTCCAAGACCGTGAAACCCGGGAACGTACCCGGTTGCCAGGCACCGAGGTTGGCGCCGGTCGTGTCGACGAGAACCGACTGAATCCCGAGATCGGCCACAGCCATCGGGGGCGAGATGATCTGAGCGCCTGCAGCCTTTGCCGATTCGATGGTCTTCGCGATGTCATCGGTGGCGAGGTAGACCTTCCAAGAGTTGTCCGCCTGGAGCTCGCCCATGTCACCCATGCCGCCGGCGACGGGAACGCCGTTGCGGGTGAACATGAAGTAGCCGCCGAACTCCGGGCTCGGTTCCTGGGCTTCCCAGCCGAAGACCTCGCTGTAGAACTTGCGGCTCCCCTCGACATCGGAGGTCCAAAGGTCGGTCCAGCACGGCGCCCCGCTGGGGGCGCTGTCACGCTTGGTCACTTCTCCTTCTCCTTTCGTCCTGTGGATCGGTCAACTGCTTCGACGGGCCTCGGGCGCAGAAGTCATCGGTCCTCCGAGGATATTGGGCTGGCCGGCCAGGACATGCCGCTTCTGGGCGAACTGCCCACGAGGCTGGTCGATGAGATCGCCTCCCGGCGGACGTCAAGTAGTCGATGGGTCCGTTCCAGCTGTGGTGCCGGGTCACGGTATGGGGCCCTGACGGTACCGAAGTGGCGCGTTGCGAGCTGGAAGGAGAGGGAAGCCCGGACCTCGGGACGGTGGACCAAGTGGCACGCCTGGCTCTCCTGGCAGGACGGCTCGAAGGGCATATCACTCTCGGCGAGGTCTCGCCGTCCCTGCGCGAGCTCCTGGAGCTTGCCGGCCTATATCTCAAGATGGAGGGGCAGGCCGAACTCGGGGAAGAGACGCTCGGGATCCAAGAAGGCGAGGAAGAAGCTCATCTGGGCGATCTTCCCCTCTGAGAGCTCCAGCACCTGGATCGCCCAGGGAGAGTGACCGCCCGCCGGGTCCGGGCGGTACTGCCCGAAGGCCGGGCAGCCGTTGGCCAAGGTGCGCACGAGAAGCGAACCCCGACACCCGCTCGGTCCCGGCTCGACCATCCAGCGACCGATGTCCGCCGCACCTTGGATCCACATGGCGAAAGGCGGCATCGACTGCACGGCATCCTCGTGCAGCAATGTCACGAGGCGATCGATGTCGTAGCTCTCAAAGGCTTCCACATAGCGCGCGAGCAGCTCCGCGTCGGCGTCACCCAGGGCTTGTTGTCGACCGCGGGACGGCAAGTCAGCAAGGGTGGCCCGCGCCCGTTGCAGAGCGCTGTTGACCGCTGGCACACTCGTGCTCAGGAGCTCGGCCACCTCGGCCACCTGCCAACGCAGCACTTCGCAGAGGATCAAGGCCGCGCGTTGACGGGCCGGAAGATGCTGCAGGGCGGTGACGAAAGCCAGGCGGATCGACTCGCGGTACTGGGCGATCTCCGCGGGGTCCGCGCTCTCGGGAACGACGCGGGCGTCGGGAACCGGGGTCACCCAAGTGGCTTCGGGAAGCATCGGACCGAGCCGGGACTCCTCAGGTGGCGATGCCGGGCCCATCTCCATTGGCCGAGCCCGCCGCTGGACGTGGCGGCGCATGTCGATGCAGACATTGGTGGCGATGCGGTACAGCCACGTGCGCACACTGGATCGCCCTTCAAACCTCCCCGCGTTGCGCCAGGCCCGGAGCATCGTCTCTTGAACAGCGTCCTCGGCCTCGAAGCCCGAGCCGAGCATGCGATAGCAGTAGCCGGTCAGTTCGCGACGGAACGGCTCCAGGTCAAATTGCGGCAGCTGGTCATCGCGCACGGCCACAGCGCTGGATGCTAACAAGGGCGACTCGAGCACGGCCTCAGCCATCAAGGGTTTGACGGACGGGTCGAGCCGAACTCATCGCGGAAAGCTCGTGGGCCGGCGCTGTCACCTGCGCGGAGTGCTGGCGGCGCACTGCAGGATTCGAGGTCCGCGGAGCCTGACTGATTCATCTGCTCTCCCCTATACCGTAAACTCCGTATCGATGTTTCTCGTTTCCGGAGGATCGTCGTGAGTAGCCGGCCGTATGTCGTTGTGATCGGGGCGGGATTCGGAGGCCTTGTGGTCTGTGAGGCTCTGGCAAAAACAGAAGTCGACGTCGTGCTGGTCGATCGTCACAACTACAGCACCTTCCAACCGTTGCTCTGGCGCAGAGGACCGAGGGTGATCGCAGGCGGCTGAAAGCCCCTCCCGGTCCAGGCGCGTCCTGGACGTTTCGCGACATGGCGGCTCCGAACGTGGACATTCCCCCTTAGGCAGTCCTCGGGAACCAATTGGTAGGTCGTGCGGCCAAGTGCCGCCGGGCAAGTCATGAAGGCAGGGTCGCAGAACAGAGGTGGATCAGTCAGTGGCGGAGGCCGAAACACTCCCCGAGTTTTCGCTGGCCGACAGTCCTCGTACCACCTCTGCCATCAGCCGAGGTGACGAGGTCCGAGGAATGGGGCGAGTAGCTGACCGCACGTTCGACGCCCTCTACGAAATGGCAACTTGCTGGTAGATGGAGGTACGACCAGCCCTACGGATCGGCCTCGCTTTCGCGTAGGTATGGGATCGTCTGAGGTCCCTCGGGCAGTACGCAGCACGTCGCGCCCAGTCCGATCCGGGCGAACTCCGCGGCGACAGCAGCGGTGATGTCGGGGGCCGTGGCGAGATGGGCAAGCTCGAGTTCTGCGTCGGAGAGGCCGTCGCAGTGAACTGCGACCCGGGCGTGGGCTTGAACGCGCGCTTGCACTTGCACCTGCCATTGGTCGGGCACGGTCCTACGGTCGGCCAGCGAAGCGAACCGCGCCTCGGGCGGCACAGCCTTGGTGAGCAACGCGCGGAACTCGCCGAAATCGGGAAAGCCGTCGCGGCACTCCGACGCGACAAGGATGAGTCCGTCATGTTCGACAACTGCAGCTGCGGCCGACATCCCTTTCACTGACTGATAAAGGTTCTGGTCAAGTGGAAAGCCGCCGTTCGTCGTCACGACTACGTCGAAACGGTGTGGCACCTCGACCATCGCCGAAGCTCGAGACGCTCGCACAGCGGCAAAGTGCATGGCGAACAATTCGCCGGCAAAAGCCTCAACGATCTGCTGATCACGGTTGAGCACGACGTCGAAGGCGAAGTCGACACCGATCGCGGAGGCGATAGCCCGGATATCGGCGTGAACTGGGTTGTCCTCGAGAACACCCCAAGTTGCTCTTGGGTTCGCAATCCGACGCGCGTCATGAAGGACGAGGACAGTTTCAAGACCGGCAAGACCGGGAGCAACCAGCTTCGGGCCACCTGAGAAGCCGGCGAAGAAGTGCGGCTCGACGAAGCCGGTGGTGATCCGAATGTCCGCCTCCACGAAGTGGCGGTTGAGCAAGACCGGAACCCCGTCGCCATGGACACCAATGTCGACCAGCGAGGGGCCGTCACGGGCGTCGTGGTTGATGACCTTGATGCGACCTAGAACGTCGCGGCCCAACATCGCCTCGAGTTCGGCAGCGGTATTGGCGCGATGCGTGCCGGTTGCAACAAGCACAATCACGTCTTCGTCGGCGACGATCCCTTCTAGTTCGTCGAGGATTGCGAGCACCATGAGCTCGCGTGGCTGGGGACGCGTCCCGTCACAGACTGCAAGGGCAACCCGCGCACCGGGCGCGACGAGGCTGGCGAGCGGCGGCCCAGCGACAGGGGCTCGCAACGCCCGACGAAGTAGGGCAGCCTGGTCCCTGGCCGCCGGCCGGAACGTCGGTTCTACAACCACCGCGGAATCCGGCAACTCGACTTCCAACCTGCCGACCCCGTACGGGAGGCCGACCTTCATCTCAGCGCTTTCCCAACTGACCCAACTCGCGTTGCAGTCGCCGAAGCAAAAACTTCGGTTTGGGGACGCGTCCACCCAGCGAGGCTCTGTAACCCTGCGAGTAGCGAGCGAGCGGCGACCGCATCGACGAAGATCTTGCCATGGCCAGCGGTCAGAGTGACGCGCACGGAGTCGACCATTGCTTCAGTCGCAGGCCCTCGCGCCGTCTTGGGTGAAGCCCCGATCCGGGTGAAGCAGTTGCTCGTCCGCGCCGGCTGCATGAAGCTTCCGTCATGATGAGATACGGGTTGCACATCCAAGAACGAGCCGCTTTGGACTTCGTCGCGCTCGGGGCGCTCAACCACCGTCTCGACCCGGGCGTGATCCCGTTCCGCAAGGCAACGCAGTGCCACATCCACGTGAGTGGTGCCGAGTTCAACGTCGCCGCCAACCTCGCCGACTGCTTCGGTCTCAAGACCGGGATCGTGAGCGCCATGGTCGACTACCCGATCGGTGAGCTCATCGCCGAAGGGGTGCGGTCAAAGGGGGTGACGCCGTTCTACAAGTTCTTCGCCCACGACGGCGTCCGGGGACCGAACATGGCGACTATCTACAGCGACCACGGCTACGGCGTGCGTGCCCCGGTCGTGTTCTACAACAGGGCGAACGAGGCGGCTGCGGAACTCCGCCCGGGGGACTTCGACTGGAGCGAGATATTCCAAAAAGGCGTGCGCTGGTTCCACAGCGGGGGGATCTTCGCCTCATTGTCGGAAACGACGGGCGAGCTGATCATCGAGGCGATGAGAGCGGCCAAGGCCGCCGGGGCCGTGGTCTCGTTCGACCTCAACTACCGCCAGAAGCTGTGGAACATCTGGGGCGGGCGCGAACAGGCGATGGCGATCTGCCGCCGCATCGTCGAGAACGTCGATGTCGTAGTGGGAAACGAGGAGGACCTGCAACAAGCCCTCGGCATCCCGGGACCCGAGATCGGGCGGGAATCGGCTCTCGACCCGAGCGCCTTCCTCACCATGATCGCGGGCGTCCTCGAGAGCTACCCGCAGGTCAAAGTGATCGGGACGACGCTTCGCGACGTGGCCTCGGCCAGTCGGCACCGCTGGGGCGCGATGGCGTCGATCGACGGTGAGATCTATCAGTCACCGACCTGCGATCTCGACGTGCTCGACCGCGTCGGGGGTGGGGACGGCTTCGCATCGGGACTCTTCTACGGCCTGTTGGCCGGTGAGGAACCGCAGGCCGCGGTCGATCTCGGCTGGGCGCACGGTGCGCTGCTCACGACTTACCCGGGCGACACGACTATGGCGACGCTCCAGCAGGTGCGGGACCTCGCCCGGGGCGGTTCGGCCCGGGTACAGAGGTGAGCAGCTGCTCGGTCGCATTTCCGTCGGGCAGGTAGCCCTGCTTCGGGGCGACACCAGAAGTTGAGCGCTCGTCGATTACCGCCACGCGATATGTGACCTCGCTGAAGTGGGCGATACCGCGACCCGGAATCCGACTGCAATCTTCTCGGACCTGGAACCCGAAGTGTCTGCACTGGTCCAGCAAGGACGGTCTCTCGCAGGCGCCCTTGCGACATCTGGCACCGCGTTGACAGTGCCGATGAGCCCTGAAGCCGGTCGGGGTAGCCAAGAGAGGAAGCCCCTGATCTGCCGCGCCGTGACCACTACATCTCCGTTGCGACCCGGGGACGGAAAAAGGAAACCTGTCAGCGAGTTACCGGCTTCGGGGTCCATCGTCACATCCCTTCCGGGGAACGCCGCGACGACAGTGGGAACGTTTCGGGAACATGCCTCCCGTACCTTGCCTTCGGAAGCGATTCAACGACCGGAGGGAGGAGAGATGATCCCCGCTCACATGCTTCACGAGGCGGAACGCAGCAGGACCAAGAGGGAACAGAGGGCCTCCGACCCTCGAAGGAGCGAACTTGCCGCCGCCTTCGCCAGGCTGGGTTCAGTACTCATCGTGCCTTTCCGTGTCCTTCGTCGCCTCGGCCAACACGCACCTGCCGAGTTGACGACTGGGCGGACCGTGCCACCTGCAAGCAAGGGCCAACTGCTCGACGGGGTCGGCGTATCTGCTGCCCACTCCTCCCTGCACTCGTTTCCTCGCTGGTGGACGTTCGACGGATGCGTCCCAAGCGATGGGCATGCCTTGTCTGACGAGACACTGTTGGACACTCTTCAATGAGAGCGTCGTCGTCAGTTCCAGCAGCCAAGCGTCGAGGTCGTCGCGACCCGATGTAGCGGACCGCCGCCGGGATTCCTCTCTGCCGGCTGGACTCAGGAGTGCCAGGACGGTTTCGGGTGATCTCGGAGCGCGGCACTCGGACTGCGAGGTCCAGCCGAAGTCCCACACGATCACTGGTATGTCCGTTCGCGCACCGAGCAACGCCCAGTCCTTAGCGAGTGGGTGGATCGGTTTCATGGTCGCATCGACCGAAGGACACCACGGCCGTCACCTTGTTTAACCAAGGAATGCTTGGCGATACCTACTGCCACCACCGTGGGAAGGTTTCGGGAAAGCGATTTCTTCAAGCTGGGGGTGTCGGCGATCCGACCGACCCGATCCGTAACTGAAGGGGAGCCCAATGAAAAAAAGGACTATTGTCACGCTGGTTGCCACAGCCGTCGTCGTGCTCGTCCCGCTAGCAATTGTTCAGGTGGCTGGCGCTGGCACCTCGAATACCAGACAGCCGCACCAAGCCGGTGCCATCACGATCCAGTCCTGGCTGGACGCTGTCCCGAGCGAGAACGTGCTCTCCGGCACCGTGTGGGACTGCTTCAAGATCACCGGGGCGATCAACGACGTGGGCGGTGGGCCCACATGGAGCAACAACACCGTGTACTACGCCCCGAACTCAATGACGAGCGGCGGCGTGGCTGCCGCGAGCCAAGAATGCAACGACAAAGTGCCTGCCGGCGGTTTCATCTTCGTGCCACCCCCCGCGGCGGGTCAGTACCAGTTCGCCCAGTACACCTCGTCGCCCGGTTCGCCGGGCGGGCTCAGCACCGTCTATGCCACGCACACGATCGCAGGTCTGAGAGGGGACATCTTCATCAGCTTCTCGGGGACATACAACATGACGAACAGCGTCGTGCCAGTGAAGCTCGCGAATGGCACGACCGTCGATGTCCAGCCGTTGACGACCGGTCCGCAGTGCACTTGGCTCATCACTGGGGGCACCGGCTATTACACGGGCCTACAGGGAAGCGGGACGTGCTTTGCCAATGCCGAGAATACGTTCCCTTGGATCAACCACACGGAGAACGGCCAAGTTTGGTGGGCGAGCTGATCTCAGCCAGCCCGAACAGACCAGGCCTGCCAGACCTGGTCACTTTCTGAACAGGGGGTCGAGGGAGAGCTCGTCTTTGCGACGGGCTCTCCCTCTTCGGTGCCGAGAACGGCAAGGAGGCTGCCGAACCGGATCCCTGCCGTGGCCTACACACCGGGTTCAGGGGTCGGGAAGAAGTCGGGAACCGAGGTGGATTACCGTTTAACTTGGGTCACGCCGGTGGCCCGAAGAGGGGATATAAGACATGGCCATCCTGGAAGTGCTGAATGACAAGGTCGCGCAGGAACTACTGGTCTCAACGGAACTAGCGAGGCTCGCGTACACATGGCGAGACGGCACCCCGCGGGTCGTGCCCGTCTGGTTCCACTGGACGGGAACCGAGGTGGTGATCGGCTCTCCGTCCAAATCACCCAAGGTGAAGGTGCTGGAAACGAGGCCCGAGGTAGCGGTGACCATCGACGGCTCGTCGTGGCCCTACCACACGCTGCTTCTCCGCGGCACCGCAACTGTGGAGCACGTTGACGGCGTCGTGCCAGAGTACGCGGCTGCTGCCGAGCGTTACTTCGGGCCGGAGCAGGGGTTGGCCTGGGTGGCCCAACTCAAGGAGATGGGCCTCGCCTGGGCAAGGATCGGCATCACTCCTACCCACGCGACGATTCTCGACTTCGAGACCCGTTTTCCCAGCGCCCTGGCCGGCTGAGCCGGCAGCTGGTTCCGCGCCGTTTCAGCTTCGCCAAAGAGCGGGCGAATGCGTCGGGTGGAGTTCAGGATCGGCGCGCTCGTCGCCTCCCACGGGGCTCACGTCCAGCCGAGTGCCACTGCCAGCTCGAGCGCCTCTGCCAGTTTGTCGGCTGCGACTCGACGTCTCTTCTGGTCCGAGGCGGCGCCAGCTTGTTCCACCAGCAATTCGAGGTCGTCAGGCAGACGCTGCTGCGGCGGTTCCAGGAGTTTGCGGCTCAGGTCGATGGCCTCGTCGATCTGCCCGGCGCGAAGACGAACGGCGATCATCGGCCACAGGCACAACGAGTACCAGGAGTAGGAGACAATCGTGGTACCCCACAGCTCCAGCGCCTCCCCGCCGAGCGCGATCGCATCGTCGAACCGCTGCTCCTGCCATGCCAGCCAGGAAAGGGTGGCGTTGGCGGCAGCCACGTACTCCGGGTAGGCGGCAGCCACCGCGGCCGCCATGGCTTGAGGGGCGAGACGCCGCACCTCGTCCGCATCGTGACGTCGAAGGGCGGTCACGTTCAGGTAGCAGAGTGCTCGGGCCCGGAGGACGACGTCGCCTATCCGCTCCGCGATTGCGAGCGCCGCCTCAAGCTGCTCGCACGCCTCGGAAAGATCACCGTTCCAGAGCAGGCAGAAGCCCATCATGAACGCTGCCCAACCAAGGTCCCCTTCGCCGCAAACCTCCTTCGCCGCGGCTAAGGCCGCTCGCTCGTTGGCAAGGATCTCGTCGTCGATCCTGTAGCGGGTCTCGCGGAGCCGTTGCAACACGAGAGAGTCGTAGAAGGTCCTCTTCTGGGCCAGACTCGCCTGGGTCTCGACGACCGGACGGGCTTTTTCGAGGACCGCCATGCTCAGCGCCGGCTCGTTGCGCCAGTAGTGAAGGGAAGCCCTGCCGTCCACCTGGAGCTCTAACCAGAGATCCGTACGCTCCTTACCGCGGCCTGAGGGATCCTCACCGAGAAGTGCTTCGGCGGCATCGAAGGCGGCGGATGCCGCCTCATAGCGGTGGGCGGTCACCTCGAGCCGCCCGAGACGAATCTGGAGACGAGCGGCGAGCAACGACTCTTCGGGCTTCACGAGGCGTAGTGCCTCGTGGAACATCTCCCGAGCTTCACCGTGGCGACCAATGCGCGAGAACACCTCGGCGAGCCTGGCGCGCAGCTCCACCTCTGCATGTGACGTCAAATCGGCGCCAACCAGGTCCTCCGCAAGAATGGACAGGGCCTCCCGGTACAAGGAGATCGCCTCGTCGTTGGCGAAGGCCGAAGCGGCGTGGTCACCGGCGACTCCCAAGTGGTGCACGGCCCTGTGGCGCTCTCCGGCGGCGGCGTAGTGGTGGCCGAGCAGAGCCGCCACCTCCTCGAGACGATCGGACGAGGACTCCTCGATGGTCCACGCCGCCCGGGCGTGCAGCTGGCGTCGCTGTGCCCGCAACAGGCCTTTGTAAGTCGCCTCCTGCATCAGGGCATGGCGGAACCGGTAGCCGCGCTCGGCTTGCCTCGGCACCTCTGCTAAGAGCCCTCCCGCGCACAGCTCTGCGAGCACCTCCTCGAGCTGGCCGTTGAGGTCGGTCACCGCCTTAAGCGCCGAGAGGCCAAACTCGACCCCGAGCACCGATGCGGCGACAACGGCGTCATGGGCCTGGGACCCCAGGCGGTCCACACGGGAGCGGATGAGCCGTTCCAGAGCTTCTGGGAGCTCGCCCCGTACGTTCGGGTCGAGCCGCCACAAGCGCTCGTCCTGGAACACTGCGCCCGTCTCGAGGAGAGAGGAAAGCCGCTCCTCCAAGAACAGGGGATTTCCCTCCACGCCCTTGCGCACCGACTCCACGACCTCCTCGGGGGCGGCCTCACCGAGGAACGAGCGGGCGAGGTCTCTCTCGTCCGCCTCGGAAAGGGGGGCGAGCTCGACCCGGCGCAGGCTGAGGGAGCTGTCATTCGCCAGAGCCTCCTCGAGCGCCGTCACGCCGGGGTCTGGTTCGGGACGATGAGTGAGCAGGACAAGAAGCGGCCCCTCGCGCACGAGCCCGGCGATCTCTTCTGTGAGCCGGATCGAGGTGGGGTCGGCCCAGTGGAGGTCCTCGAGCACAAGCACGGTCGGGCCGTGAGCGGAAAGGCGCGACACGAGTGCACGCAGCGAAGCAAAGGTCGCCCGCTGCAGTTCCTCGGGGCTGAGACGGGAAAGCCGTGCCGCGTCCTCACCGGCGCCGAGACCCATCATCCGCGCGAGCAGGCCCACAGGGGCGTCGTGTCCAGAAAAGACGGCTCTCATCGCCCGCTCGAGGGCGGGGCGGCGCACCTCTTCCCCCTCTTCGGGAGCCACCCCGATCCACGCCGATAAGAGCTGCTGGTAAAGCCCGTAGGGGGTGGACGAGGCGTAGGAGGCACCCCGACCCTCGAGCCACAGCGGCAGGCGGCCAGATCCGGCCCCGACCCAGGCCATGAAACGCTTGCGGCACTCGGAGATAAGGCGCGTCTTTCCTAGGCCGGGCTCGCCCACCACCACGACGATGCCCCCTTGGCCGGACACCGCCTCGTGCAGCGAGTCCGAGAGCAGCGCTATCTCGCCGTCACGGCCGATAAGGGCCGCCTGTCCTGCAAGGCGGCGTCCGCCGAGGTGGCCGAGGACATGTGGACTCGGTCTTTCCAGGTAGTGAGCCACAAGGAGCTTGGATCCGCCCGGTCCTGTGAGCTCGTCGCTCGCTCCCCACTCGAAGCGGTCCTCTGTGGCGGCGTGCGTCGCTGGTCCCACCAGCACAGAGCCTGCCCGGGCCACCGACTGCAGCCCCGCCGCAAGCGCCACCACGTCGCCGACCGCCCCGTAGTCCAGCCGCCCCCCACCGCCGATGGGCCCGACCACTGCGGGGCCGGACTCGACCCCGATGCGGACGGCCAGTTCTGCAGCCGAGCTGCGGACGGCCGAGACGATGCGGTAACCGGCCCGCACGGCTCGTTCCGGGTCGTCCTCGTGGGCGTCGGGGGCGCCGAAAATCGCCGCCAGGCCGCTGCCCGAGACAGAGGTCACCGTCCCACCGAGCGACTCGACTTGGGAGATCGCCTCAACCAGGGCGTCGCCGATCACCTCCCGGAGGTCCTCGGGGTCGAGCCTTGCCATCCCGGGAGGGCTCACCAGCTCCACGAAGAGCACGCTCACGAGCTTTCGCTCCTCACGGGCCGGAGAGCCCCTGGGCGCTTCTGGGACGAGAGCGCGAGTCGGCGAGGATTCCCGCACAACGCCGGCGTGGATCTCCTCGAACGCCGGGGAGATTGCAAGTCCGAGCTCTTCTAGAGCCCGACGGCAGCGTTCGTAGGTGTCGGCCACGAGCGACCAGCGCTGCTGGGCGGCATAGACCTGCATCAGCGCCGAGGCGGCCTCCTCACAGGTCGGATCGGCGCCCAGGCACGACTCCCAGGCCGCGACGACGGCCTCCGGCTTCGAGCGGCCGAAGCCCTTCGCCCGGTCGCGTGCGAGAGCAAGGCGGGCCTCCTGACGTGCCCATTCCAGGCGGTCGCGGGGGCGCAGCGCCCAGTCCTCGTAAGGCTCGTCCTCTAAGAGGACGCCCGGGTAGCCAAGTGCTCGGGTAAGGGTCTCGTCGCGCACGGCACCGGGCTCGGCGTCGAGGCCTCTATGCAGCAACTCGTCGACCAGGTCCAGGTCGACTTCGAGGTCGCATTCCGGATCGATCCAGACATGCCCGCGGTCGGCGCGTATGAGCTCATGGGCGGGCTCGCCGAGCACCGAAAGAGCCGCGCGGGCCATCGAGAGCGCCTTGGACAAGGCGGCGGCGGCGCGTTCAGGGCCGAGATTGGGGAACAGCATCTCGCATGCCGCTTCTCTGCCGACACGCCGCCCAGGGCTCACGAGCAACAGCTCGCAGACGCGCTTCGCGCTCGGCCGAGCCCACGGCCCCGCGCTCCGATCCCCCAGGGTTATCGAGAACGGGCCAAGAAGTTTGGCCCTAAACATCGCCACGCCAAGATGATAAGGATCGGCGGTTCGCGCGACTACGGGCCCGGCCGCTCATTCGCGACCAGTGCTTTGTGACTACGGGCACAGAGCATTGGCTGCGCGGCCTTGCAAGCTGGTGACCGCTGTCTCCGTTCGGATTCTCCAGACTTGGCGAGGTGTTAGTAACAGACCAAGACGCCTGACCGGCGCCCATCTCGTGCTTGCTGCCGACGCTCGGGCCCGCGAGAAGAGGCCTGCGCAGCGCCGCGAGCCGGGGAGTCGGATGAAGCACGATCCCGCATGCCGGTGCATTCCGTCGTCGCGATACGCGAAGCTCCGCCATCGTCGCTTCATGGAACGTAGAAGTGTGAGTCCACAACCACCCGACCCAGGAGAACGAAGAACCATGTTGCTCAGAACAAAGCGGTTCGCCCTTGTGGGAGCAGCCCTGTCAGCGGCCGGCGCGGTCGGCGTCCTCACTCTCGGCACCGCCACGGCGACTCCGATAGACACGTCTCACGTGCTGCACTTCATCGCGGTGAGGACCGCGATGTCCACCCTGACAGAGACGGGTGCCTACTACGAGTCAGACGTCGAGGTTGCCTCCGGTTCGCCGGTCGGCCAGGAGGTCGCCTCTTGTGTTTCCGCTACGACGGGAGCCACCTGCTACGGAGCTTTCGCCAACGCCAGCGGGATAATCGACGCTCACTTCACTGTCGACATCGGCACCGGAACCTGGACTGGCACCGTCACCGGAGGCACCGGAACCTACGCCGACGTGTCGGGCATGGTGAACGGCACGCGGGTGTACGCGGGCGAGGCTGTCACGATCGTCTACTCAAGGTTCCTACCGCCCCCGCCCCCGATCACCGTGCCTACGCTCCCGCCGATAAGTGTGCCCACGCTCCCAACTGTCACCGTGGCTTCGTAAGTCTCCCGCTTGCCTGTCGCCACGGGATGCACGGTCGCGGGACCAACGCGAACGTACAAGACGGTTGTAACCCGCTCGGCATCCAGGCGTGCTCGCCGTTACCTGCGCGGACGCACCTGCCCCATCGGCCTCGGAGCCGCTCTTCTTACGGCCTGCCCAGCCCTTCACGACCCCCGCTGGAGTGATAGGACAAGGTTGGTCCCGTTCCGGGCGTACAACGGCATCAGGCAGGCTTGCAGGGAGTGGTAGAGATCGGGCTTGCCGTTCCACACGCTCGAGTGGGGCGTGCCGAGGGCATCGACCTCGTGATGCCAGCTCCCGTGCGTGTTGTCGATAAGACGCAGCTGTATGAAGTCCCACACCTGGCGGTACTTCTCCTCATACCGCTCTGGTCCGAAGTGGTTGCCAAGAAGTGCGAGGGCACCGATGGCCTCGGCGTGGGACCACCAGTAGCGATCACGATTCCTCGGGGTACCGTCGGCGTCAACGCTGAAGATCATGCCCGGCTCGCCGTCACGCTCCCAGGCGTCAGCAAAGGCTCGGTCGACCAGCTCTGCTGCGGCATCGGGCATCCACGCTGTCCCCTCGGGCCTGAGAAAGTGAAGCTGGAGGAGAAGGCGCGCCCACTCGCAGGAGTGGCCCGGCACAGTCCCGTACGGTCGGTAAATGTGGTCCGGATCGTTCAGGTTGTAATCGGTGTCGACCTGCCACCGCTCGTCGAAGTGTTCGTGGATCCGCCACGACCGGCTCCTGGCCACCTTGTTCACGATGAAGTCGGCGATTCTCGCCGCCTTGTCGGCATAGGAGAGGTCGCCTGTCACGGCTGAAGCGGTCGAGAGGGCTTCGACCAGGTGCATGTTGCTGTTCTGGCCCCGGTACCGGTCGAGCACCGACCAGTCCGCGTTGTACTCGTCGACATGGAGACCGTGCTCTTCCGACCAGAACCGCTCGTGCAGGACGGCGACGGCATCGGCCATGAGCTCGCGTGCGCCTGGACGCCCGGCAGCTGTGGCAGCGGCTCCGGCCAGCAACACAAACGCGTGCCCGTATGCAGTCTTGTGATCGTCGCTGGGGTCGCCGCCCTGCCACTCCCACACATAGCCGCCATGCACATCGTCGTGGAGCTGGTCGGTCAGGAACCGAATGCCATGGTCGGCGATTGTGCTCGCGCCGGGACGGCCGAGCAGGCACCCGAGCGAGAAGCAGAACACCATGCGACCCGTCCCGACCAGATCCCGGACCCTTACGGGCAAAGGACGGCCATCGCCACCCATGGCAAAGTAGCCACCGGCCGGGTCGACACAGGACTGCTCGTAGAACCGAAAAAGCCGGTCGGCTTGATCATCGAGCCAGCAACAGTGGGATCTCCTCTCCAACCACAATGGGGTTGGCGGAGTCAGTGTCGAATCGCCGAAAGGTGCGGACTGCTTCTCGGTTCTCATGGTGTCACCAGCTCCTTGACTACGCGACTTCGACCATTCTCTGCCCGTTGGAACTCTTCGGCCAGACATCCGAACGACCAGTGACGGCAAATGGGCCCCCGTCGCGGAGCATTCCTGACTCGGAAGCGTGAAAGTCCGGCGCACACGACGGGATCGGAGCCCGTGAGCATCAGCCTGGCAGCGCAACCCTGAAAGCTGCCCGCGACGGCCGGCTGGAGCGTCCTCCCGGCGGGATCGCCGTCCGGAAAAGGCTAAGACCACTCTCCGCAGGGAACCGGGTGCGTGACCCTCTGGTTCTGGTTCGCTCTCGTCCGGCAGATCATGGGAGCAAAGACAGGATCGACGCCCGCCATCAACCCGCCGAAGTTGGCCCGTTCAGGTCCGCAGGCGTCAGCCCGAAGGTGATCCGGTAGTTGCAGTCCCCGTAGCAGGTGAACACACTCGTCGCGTCGTCGTAGGCGTAGGAATAGGCGAACGGCTCGGCCCTTTTGAACACGGCCGCGTAATCGACAGGCCAGAGCTCGGGGTTGCAGGTGGAAGGGCTGGCCCACTTTGCCCGACAACAGTATCGGTCGGTATCGAATCGTGCGCAGGCCGAGAGGCAGCCGACGACGACTCCGCTCACCCGGACCTGCAGTACGGGAGGACAGATCACCGCTTTGGTGCAGCCTGCCGCCGAGCAGCCGTCCGCACTGATGGCGTCCCTACCGCGGCCCCCGAACCGATTGATGTACATGGGCAGGTTGGAGCCGTCGACCATGCTCACGTCATAGAAATCAAGGTTGTCCCAAGCATCCAGGTTGTATTCGGCCAGAGTGGCCGGGATGGCGCCGAAACCCTTGCACTGCAACTGACCATCACAGTCCCCTGTCTGGCAGGCCCCCTTCCCCGTAGTGTCGAAATGACAGCCGGTACGGCCCCAGAAACGGCCATTCCAGTGGTTGGGGACGGTGATGGTCACTTGCTCGCCCGCCGGAAGTGTCCAACCCGTAACGGCCAATCTGGCGGGCGCGTTCCCGGGTGAGGCGGCAACCCAGATCGTTTCGGCCATGTGGTTGACGAAAGTGACCTGCCGCTGGTCCTCGTGCGCGTTTGTCGTCTTGGCAGCGCCCGCCGACGACGGTGTGCCAAGAGCGACGAAGGCGCCCGGCACAGCCAGTGATGCCGAGAGCACCAGTAGTACAGGCGAACAGGAACGGAGCCACCGTGCCCGTGAACGCCATCTCGGAATCACCGAATGACCCTAGCTCGCTCGTGGGTGGCAACCGTTGGTCTCGATGATGCCGGCCGTTCACTTGGAGGCCCGTTCGGGACGGACGTCTCGGCGAGCGCGTGGAAACCAATCCCCGGTCGCCACACCTCAACGCCTTCAACCGCACCCAGACCGAATCGTCGCGCATCGGCCCTGACGGCTGTCCCGCCAGGCACGCCCACGTGCGTTCGCCTTTGGTCAGGCGCGCGCGAAGGCCAGTCCGACGGCCGTCGCGCGGGGGCCAGGGGTATAGAGCCCGGTGCTCGGCCCTGAGCTCGCCGCCGGAAGAGCGAACCAGGCGTAACGCTGTACAAAGGTGAGGCTGTCCAGCATCCGCACCGACGCGATGACGAACGCTGCCTGCTCGGCTCCAGTCGGGTAGATGGGGCTCGCAACGGCAAAGTCGATAAGGGCGTACTCGGTGAGCCAAATAGGCAGGTCGTAACGACGGTGCACGCTCTCCAGGTACGACTTCAGCTGGGCAACGGCAGCGCCGGCTTGGAAATCGGCGCCGTACCAATGGATGGCTATGAAGTTGACCCGGTAGTGGCGCTGCTCGACACCTTTCATGAACCTGTCCAGCCATCCGCCGGGAGTGGGAGCGCCGGTGGCCACAGCTGGACTGGCAAGTTGCAGGTTTGTCGCCATGAGCCTCGGCCAGAGCGACAAGGCGTCACCGACTGTCATGTTTGCTTGAGCGCTCAGGTCGGGCTCGTTGAATGTGAGCAGTGCGGGGCCAGACCGCTCTGCCTGCGCCAACGCAGTCGGGGTGACATCGGCAGCCGTTCGCACCATCGGCACGAACTGAGCTCCGCGTGGCGTGACGATGCCGTCGTGTGTTGTCGACCACGTGAGGTACCAGGTGGCTCCAGAATCCTTGAGGGCGGTGCTCACACCCTTGAAAGCCCAGACGCACACGCCTTTTTTCGATTCGTCGGACGAAACCGGAGATGCCGCGGATACGCCCAACCCGGGACCGAGGTCACGCGTCAAGCTTACGGTTGACCAGTTCGCGTCTGGCTGTACTCGCGCGACGACCAGCGACAGCAACAAGGCGGCAAGCACCGCCAGTCGACCTGTGTGCCAGGAGCGGCGCGCGGTCACTCGCTCTTGAGAGGCAATGGGAGGGTCTCTTCGCAAGCTCGGGGGCCGGGTTGGGCCATACGGTGCCGAGACTAACAGTGGTCCTGCGACCGTGGGTTCTCCGGTACCCGGTGCAGATTGGGACGTTCGCACGAGCCGCGGCACTCGTCGCCGCCGATGAGGACCTCCTTTCCAAATACTCTGCCGGCGAACGGTCTTGGTCGATACTGGGAGGCGTAGTGAAGCCACCTCCGGGCGGATGTTCACCTGGGTCTCGCCCAAAACGGGAACGACGATGAGGAAACTATGACCACAAAGGCCCTGGTGCGACAACCCAGTCCCAGGCTCGCCAATGGTCTCCTCACGTTTCTCAAGCGGGAGACCCTGGACGTCGGTCTGGCCGTGCGCCAATGGGACGGTTACGTGGAGGCGTTCCGGGCCTCAGGCTGGGAGGTCATCAAAGTGACCCCGGTCGACCGCTGTCCCGATGGGGTGTTCATCGAGGACACCATGGTCGTCTACGGCAATACTGCTGTGATCTCGCGTCCCGGGCACCCGTCTCGGCGGGCAGAAATCGGTACTGCCGAGGCTGCAGTCGCCGCCCTCGGGTACTCCATCCACCGGATTCGAGCACCCGGGACACTCGAAGGTGGGGACATCCTCAAGGTCGGTCGCACGATCTATGTCGGCCTCGGGAGCCGTACGAATGCCGACGCCACGATCCAACTGCGGTCTTTCCTCGAGCCACTCGGTGCTCGGGTGGTCACCGTGCCGATCACCAAGGTGCTCCACCTGAAGTCCGCCGTGACAGCCCTGCCCGATGGCACGATCATCGGGTACACGCCTCTAGTCGACGACCCGGGCTTCTTCCATCACTACATAGCCATGCCCGAAGAGTCCGGCGCCCACGCGGTCGACCTCGGCGGAGGACGGCTGCTGACTGCGTCCGACTGTCCCAAGTCCGTCGAGATCATCGAGGATCTCGGCTACCAAGTGGTAGCCGTTGATGTAAGCGAGTTCCAAAAACTGGAGGGATGCGTCACGTGCCTGTCCGTGCGGCTGCGCACCTCGGTGGACTGAACGGCGCGGCGTCTCGTAGAGAAAGGGTGGAACCGGTGGTCCGTCTACCACTGAATGGCAGTTCGGGCAGGATGGATAACCGGCATCACTTCCACGTCGCGTCCGCGTCCGATCAGGATGGTGTGAACCAAGTTGCAAGGAAAAAGCCCGTGTTCGACGACCCCAGGGGTGGCCCCGAACCGATCTGCCAACGCCGCAGGGTCTTTGACCTCACCTCTGAAATCTGCGATCACTCCGCCGTCAGGGCTCTTTGGGGCGTCTCGCAGTGTGGTTGGCGCGAGGCGCCACAAAGTAGAGGCGAGCCCGAAGAATACCAACTCGAGCGGGATCGGCGAGTGGAGATGTTCGACCAGCTTGGTTGAATCGGCAATGACCACAAAGCGTTCGGCTGTCGCCGCCACCAGCTTCTCCCGGGTATGGGCACCTCCCCCACCTTTCACCAACCACCCGTCGGGCGCGATCTGGTCGGCACCGTCAATGGCAATGTCCAGATGGTCGATTCCAGCGAACACCTCGACATCCAGCCCCACCGACCGGGCCGCTTCCTCTGTGTGCTGCGATGTGGTCACGTACCGGACTGATAGATTCCGCCGAGCAAGTGCTGGCAGGAGGTACGCCACGGTCGATCCCGTGCCGAGCCCGACCGTCATATCGTTCTCCACAAGCTCGGCCGCCGCCTCAGCGGCGAGCCGCTTCTCACTTTCGACTTCCCGCGTCATTCGAAGTTCCTTCTTGCCTGGCCTTGAAACTGCAAACTCACCCGCGGCTGACCAGCGTAACCCGCCTCCGTCGACCAACAGCTGAGCGCTAACAGCTGGTTGGGTGGTGTCGGTCTCGTCAGAGGGCGCGTGGTTCGGGTTGCGGGTCTAGGCCGACCAGACCTCCATCACAGCTGGAGCGCCGTAACACCATATCGGCGGCCCACTATTCAACCCAACCTCTATGATTCCGGTCTCGCTCCCGTCTGTGCCCTGTACCGCATACCCCCAATCAAAATGATAAGGACAACTCGGAATCAGCCCAGTTATCAAGACCGCAAAAGAAACATAGGCATTCCCCGTGGCACTCCCGCCATTCACCAATCCCGGGTCGCCGAGGAGTCTCCCAGTCGTGTGATCCAGCACCCCGAATATCAAGGGGTAGTTAAGTTGAACAGCTGTCCACGCATTCAAGCGGACTAGAACTCGACCAGAAGCCGGGGCCGTGAAGAGGACGCTCAAGTTCGTGTTGTCCACGGGCACCATGCTCTCCGAGGAACACCGGTAAACGGAATAGCCCCCACTCACTTGTGCAACACCGAGCAGGCCAGTGCTCCCGCTACCAGGTTCACGAGCGCCGGTAGCTTCTTGTGGTCCTGATGTACCGGCAGGCCCGGACACTCCGTAAGCCCCGGCTCCACCAGCGGCGCCGGCACCCAGCGGTCCACCAACACTTGTTGCCCCGGTGGCAGTTGCTCCGTGAAAGCCTGTAGAACCCTCGGTGCCCGGAGATCCGGCCGCGGTGACACTTCCACTTCCCTGTGGTCCGGCCGTCTCAGCACCACTCATGCCACATACAACTCCGGCATCGCCAGCGTCGGTTGCCGCCACGATAACACCGCAGGCGCCCGTTGCAACCGGAGCGACCCCCGTCAGGACGACTGGTGTGAAAGGCATATAGACCCCTTCAGAAATGCACGTTACCGAATGACGGTAGCACTGGAGCCGCTCCAGAGGGACAGGCTCGCCGGCCAAAAGGTGCACCTGATGCTGTTGTCTTCTCCAAGCCGGATAGTGCGAGATTGCACTTTATCTTCGAAGCGGTCGGGAAGTTCGCATCCGGGTAGTGTCATAATGGTGTCAGTACTATTCCTCTGGAGTGGAGCACTTCGATCAGGGTGCAGAGTGCGACGTCCCGGGACAGGCTTTGGAGCCGACGACGAGACTCGAACACGCAACCTCCAATTTGGCAAGGTTTGAGAAGCCTCCTCTGCAGGACGTTAGGTCCGCCACGTGATCTTCTGTGACGAAGTCGTCCATTGCGCTTGCCGCGTGTGTCGGAGTGGCAGAACGGCCTCTGACGATCTCACTGCTGCGCGACACAGACAGCCTGCGAACCTCGTCGGCTTCTGAGCCGCGCGTCCAGGCAGGGCGGCCAGAGAGGAGGCCACAGCGTCGGGACCTCTTACCGCGGCTGGTCGCATCCGAAACACCGGGCCACGACGTCCCATCGTGTGGGGCATGCTGGATCCATGGGCGTACGGATCACTGACTCGATCGAGGGCGTCGACTGGTCTCAGGCCAAGGCGGATCTGGCCGCGGACGATTTCGACAACGGCCGGACACCAGAAGCACTACGGCGTTCGTTCGCGTGCTCTCAACATGTGGCGTTGGCGAGGGACGGACAGAGGGTCGTCGGTATGGCCCGCCTCTTGTCCGATGGTGTCTGCAATGCCTACATGGTGGACGTATGGACGTTGTCCTCGTACCGTCGACGCGGCATCGCCTCGTCGATGGTGCGAATGTTGGCCGACCGTGTTCCCGGCCAGCACATCGGTCTCCAGACAGACGGTGCGGAGCGGTTCTACGCATCGCTCGGGTTCCGACTTCAACCTTCCTTCATGTCCCTGGTTGTTGGTGAGTGGCTGGACAACGAGGCCAACAGGCCAGGGGCGTTCTGAGAGCTGGTTTTCCGCCTCGACAGTGCCTTAGCCCGTCGGAGTCTCGGCGGTTCTTCGAGGAACACCGTGGCCAGGTAACCTCCAGGTGTGAGTCTCAATCATTCGCTCGGAACCAAGATGGAAACCGAAATCGCAGAACAGCCGGTGACACTGGAGGCTTTGATCCGGCGGCGGACGGAGCTGCAGCCGGCGATCGCGCGATGCTTCCAAGCGCCCTTGGCGGGCACGGTCATCGTCGCCCGCGGGTCATCGGATCACGCCGCCACCTGCGGGCGCTACCTGCTGGAGGTCGCTACCCACAGGCCCGTCGCGTCGGCTTCTCCGAGCGTTCACCTGCTCTATCGGGCCGTGGTGGACTTCTCCGGCTACGTCGTGATTGCTGTCTCCCAGTCGGGCCGCACGCCGGAGATCGCCAGCTTCTTGCAGCGAGCGCAGACGTCGGGTGCCAGGACGATCGCCATCACAAGCGACGCCGACAGTCCCCTTGCCGAGGTCGCCGATACCGTCATCTCCCTCGGCACGGGTGAGGAGAAGGCCGTGCCGGCAACGAAGACGGTGACGGCCGAGATTGCTGCCTTCGCGATGATCGCTCAGGCCGTCGGCGACGTCGGCATCACTGATCGCGACTGGGCAGCCCTTCCCGACGAGGTAGCGGAGGTCGTTGTCGACCGTGAACCGTGCCGCGCGTTGGCGTCCTGGGCGCTGGCAGCTGACCGCCGGTTCGCCACAGTTGCACGCGGCTATCTGTACGGGGCGGCTGCCGAGAGCGCCCTCAAGATCGAAGAAACAACATCTATTCTTGCCACCGCCTTCTCTGCCGCCGACTTGCGTCATGGCCCGATCGCCATCGCTGCAACCGGGATCCCGATTCTCGCCTTCTCGCACCCAGGCCCTACGGACGAGGATGTCCAGGACGTTGTCGTCGATCTTCGCAGGCGTGGTGGCTCTGTGCGCCTGGTCGGACCCGTGGCCGGTAGCTCGGCCGACTGGTCGGCGGAGGCACCCGAGGCCCTCGCTCCTGTGCTTGCTGTCGTGCGGGGCCAACAGTTAGCTCTTGAACTCGCCCGCCAGCTCGGCCGCGACCCCGACTTCCCAGAAGGCTTAACGAAGGTGACTATCACCTGAACTCGATCGCTGTTGAGCAGGGCCTCGCCACGATCATCAGCCTGACGTCGTGTTCTGAGCCCAGTCGTGTCGGGAAGGTCAACAGCTGATGTGCCGCTCGCGACGGGTCATGAGTTTCTCGCCCCACGCTGGAGCCTGGCAAGCCCGGTCGGCACATACGCCCTCCGGGCGACCACTTCTTATCCAAGCCCTCGGCGTGAAAAGCCGGACGGCTACGATGCCCACGCGGTGGCTCATTTTCCCACGAGAGTAGACGGACGGGGCGTTGCCGCCGCTGTTCGTTCCTGGCAGGTCCAGTCATCGGACATCGACCCGGCCGACGGGTCGGCCGTTGCCCGGCCCGACTACCGACCGAGCGGCTGGTATGAAGCCCCGCCGCGGTCGACGGTCATGGCGGCTCTCCTGCACAACGGTCTTTTCGGTGACGTCTGCTACTCGACACGGCTGCGTGACGAGGTCGATCCGTCGACCTTCGAAGTGCCCTGGTGGTTCCGCACGACCTTCCGCTCGGCGGCCCGGGCCGGAACGCGCACGACGATCCGGTCCGACGGGATCATTCCCAAGGCTGACCTCTGGGTGAACGGCGTCTGTGTCGCCGGACACGACACGATTGCCGGTGCGTACACATCGAACTCTTTCGACGTCACTCACCTCGTCATGAGAGGCGACAACGCCATTGCCTACCTCGTCTACCCGGGTAGCCCGATGACCGACCTGTCGATCGGCTGGGTGGACTGGAACCAGTGGCCGCCGGACAACAACATGGGTATCTGGCGCGATGTCCTCATCCGTGAGACAGGCCCGGTCTCCCTCACGAACCCGCGGGTCACCACAGAGCTCTCAGATGGGCTCGACACCGCACGGCTAGTGGTCACCTGTGAGGCCGCGAGCCCGCCAGGCGAAAGGTGCGTGTTCGCGGCGCGCGCGACGATCTCGGGGCCGACCGGTGCGATCGAGTTGACCGGAGAGGCAAGTGCTGGCGGCAGCGACCGCGTCGCGGGGACGACACAGCTCCGCTTCGAGACCAGCATCCACGCCCCCGCGATCTGGTGGCCCGCCGGTCTCGGCGATCAGCCCTTGTACGACCTCGAGATCGTTGCCAGTGTGGACGGGTGCCCCAGCGACCGCGTGGCGACGAGCTTCGGCATCCGTTCGGTAACAAGCGAGATCGCGCCTGGGGGTGGTCGGTGGTTCGCGGTGAACGGTCAGAAGATCCCGATCCGCGGGGGCGGCTGGGCGCCCGACTTGTTTCTCCGCAGCGACCCGCAGCGCATCGCCGACGAGCTCGCCTACACGCTCGACGTCGGGCTCAACACGATCCGGTTGGAGGGCAAGGGCGAGAACCCGGAGTTCTTCGAGATGGCAGACGAGGCAGGCGTTCTCGTGCTGGCGGGCTGGGAGTGTTGCAACAAGTGGGAGGCACACGCCCACACGGGTGGCGCGCCTTGGGACGATCACGATTATGACGTCTCCGCCCGCTCGATGGAGGCCGAAGCGCACAGGCTCGGAAACCACCCGTGTGTGATTGGTTTCGTGATCGGGAGCGACTTCCCACCAGATGCGCGTGCCTGTGGCGGTTATCTCGAAGCCCTTTCCCGGGCGCGATGGGATCTCCCCATCATCTCTTCGGCGACCGTGCTCGGGACCGATGCGGCCGGTCCATCCGGCATGAAGATGACCGGCCCTTATTCGTGGGTGCCGCCAGAATATTGGTATCGGAGCGATCCCGAGCTAGGCGGAGCGATCGGGTTCAACTCCGAGACGAGCGCGGGCAACAATGTCCCGCGGCGCCCGAGCCTCGAGAAGATGCTCTCGCTCGAAGAGATGGAGCAGTTGTGGCGCCAACCTTCGGCGAAGCAGTTTCACGCTGCACCGCCGTCGGAGTTCGACAACCTGGAGATCCTCCATCGGGCACTCGCCGCTCGCTACGGCGAGCCGAGGAGTCTGCGCGACTTCCTTGCCAAATCACAACTAGTCAGCTACGAGGCAACGCGGGCGCAATTCGAGGCGTACGGCGGCCGCACGCACCGAAGTGAGCCGGCAACCGGCGTTGTCTACTGGATGCTCAACAGCGCATGGCCGAGTCTCAACTGGCAGTTGTGGGACCACTACCTCGATCCCTCTGGCGCTTACTTCGGTGCGAAGAAAGCGAACGAACCGATTCACATCCAATACGACTACGGCGAGCGGGTGGTACAGGTAGTCAACAGGACACAGGCGGCCAGTGGCCCCTTGGTGGCGACGACCCAGGTTCGCTCGGTCGAGGGTGTTGTCGTCGGCTCGCACAGCTGTGAACTCCCAGCTGTGCGACGCGGCGAGACGGTCGCGCTGAAGAAGCTGATCGTCGAGCCTCCCGAAGGCGTCACGGGCACGTACCTACTGGAGCTCATCCTAAGCCTCTGCACCGCTGACGCCGTCATCAGTCGGAACGTCTATTGGCTTTCGACCAAGGCCGACGTGCTCGACCTCGAGCACACAACATGGCAGTACACGCCAACGGCGGAGTTCGCCGATTTGCGCGGGCTCGAGCGGCTCGGTGCGCCCACGCTCGCGGTCACTGCCACGTGCACGCGCCGGTCCGGACAAGCGCAAATCTCGGTCATTGTCCGCAATGTCTCCCCGGTCGGCACACCCGCCCTGGGCGTACATGCCTGCTTACAGTCGTCCGGCGGGTCGCTTGTCGTCCCTGTGATCTGGAGCGAGAACGACGTCGCGCTGTTCGAAGGACAGTCGACGACGATGACGGCCACGTGCGCGCCAGCGTCGGTCGCCGATGGGTCGCCACGCGTGGAGGTCGACGCCTTCAATCTGACGACACCCCTCACAGTTGTCGCCGCCGGACGATGACGGATCGTGCTGCGAAGCGGTTGCCTCAGCGCCAAGCTGTTGACGTCGGGTAGACAAGGTTCTGGCTAGTCTCGCAAAGTCTGCTCAGCGCAGCAGGATCGAGAACTGCCGCGCAGCTACGAGCGACAAGGAGAACGCCATGCATTGGCTGAATGAACCGGCCAGTTGGTCCGATGTGTCCGACGTACTGCGTGTCACCGCGGATTCTCATACAGACTTCTGGCGAACCACCGGTTACGGATACAACCGCGACAACGGACATCTCTATGGTGACGTGACGGGCGGCGAGTTCGACCTCTCGATGCGGCTGCGTGGCTCCTACTCCGCGCAGTACGACCAAGCCGGGGCGATGGTGCGAATCGACGAGCGCAACTGGGTCAAGACTGGCATCGAGTACTTCGATGGAAGGAGGCGACTCAGCACCGTCGTCACGTACGAGTACTCGAGCTGGATCGTGGCCGAGCTTCCGGAGTCGGTAAGCGAGCTCGCGCTCAAGCTCACTCGGCGTGGCGACGCGCTTGATGTCCGCTACTCCTCGGACGGTGGTGCTCAAGAGTTTGCCGCACTAGTCCATCTTCCACCGAAGGTGCAGGCGCTGGCCGGAGCCATGTGCGCTGCGCCTGAGGGCGGCGGCTTCCAAGTCATCTTCCACGATCTTTCACTCGTCACCCTCTAGACCGTTCTCAACCGGCGAAGTGGGAACCGCCCAGTTCCTCCTGAGCTCGAACCGAGCCACGGAGGGCCGAGCGCATCTGTGGCCCACAGCCCCGAGAACAGCGACCTTCCGGATAACAAGCGTGCTTCCCTCAAGCGTCGTAGTGATACACCTGCCGGTACGGGGTCGAGATCCGATTCCTCAGCTTCGGCCGTCGACAGCATGCCTCCGGTGCGCTTCCGCAGTCCGGTCATCGCGCTCTCAAAGGATTGCCACGCGGCCTGCCAGGACATGCGGAGGCCACGAAGACAAAGGTCCCCGCCGCAACACCGTGTTACCCAGTGCCTTCAGTCGCCTTCGAGCAAGCGCCCAGCCTAAGCGCCGAAAGTACTTGTCGAAATGGCCTCTTGCGGGGGACAACCGTGGAGGGGACGACCGAACTCGAATCCGCGACCCTTCCATCCAGCAAACCTGAAGCCCGTCACGTGGAGCGCCGCGGAGAGGAGCTGGCCCGCTCCAGCCGCCACCGCGTATTTCAGGAGCGCTCCAGAACTCGGTGCCAAGCGCGCTCCATTCCGGCTGCTAGGCATCCGTCGACCACGGCATCGTCTCCGAGTGCGCTCACCCGGATCTCGGGCACGACGGGCGCGAGCATCTCGAGGGCGGTGCCGACCTCGGCGGCGAAGCCGGGGGCCTGTCCGATGCCGCCTCCGAGAACTATCAACTCCGGGTCGATCACGGCGACGATCGACGCGAGGGCCTTCGCGATAAGGATCGCTTCCTCACGAACGATGGCCTGAGCCAGAGGATCGTTCCGAGCGGCCTCGGCAAAGATGCGTCTGGCAGAAAGACCGCTCCGCATGCCTGCCCGTTTCGCGGCCCGGACAACAGCCGAGGCAGAGGCGGCCACTTCTAATGTCCCGCGGTGCTTGGCTTGCACCGCGTCGACTTCGCCGTTCGACAGCGGCAGATAGGCAATCTCCCCGGCTGCACCGTGTGCGCCTCGATGCAGCTTGCCCTCGATGACGAGTCCCATGCCGAGGCCCGTCCCGACAGACACGAAGGCAAAGGTGTCTACTCCCCGGCCGTGCCCGTGGTCCCGCTCGGCCAGGGCGGCAGCGTCAACGTCGTTCTCGACGACTGTTGCCCGCCCGAAAAGACGCCGGAGCTCAGTCAGCACGAGCGGCTGTTCCCAACCCGGAAGATTGCGCGCCATCGTGAGAGCGCCCCTCTCGGGGTCGTACACCCCGGGGCTGCCGATCACGGTCTGGGTCACCTTCGCGCGAGTCACTCCCGCCGACGCCGTCAGGACGTCACCGAGCGCCGTGAGTTCGGCCAGCCGGCCCTGGGTCGTGGGAGCGTGAGCTTTCTGGCTGACCTTGGCGCGGACGGCACCAGAGAGGTCGGCGAGGGCGCCGCGAACAAACTCCCGGCCGATGTCGAGACCCAGCACGTAGCCGGCTTCGGGGCGGATCTCGTAGAGGACGGCCGCCGGGCCGCGCATACCAGTACGGCGACCGGCGACGCGCAGGAGACCGTCGTGCTCAAGATTGGCGAGGGCGAGTGCCACGGTGGGTTTGGAGAGTCCGGATAGGCGGGCCAGATCCGCCCGTGAGAGCGGACCGTCCTGGCGGACCTGTTCGAGAAGGAGCTGTTCGTTCATCGCCCGGATGAGCTGGGGGCGAGCAGCACGCCGACTGACGGCGCGCGGCGTCATCGGATTCGCACCTGATGAGATGATCTCAGTCTCACGGACATCGATGCTGCCAGATCCTTGCCAAGCAAGAAATAATAGGATACTTCACTACTAGTCGACTCTTGGGTGAACGGGCTCTGCGAAGGAGGCGGCCAGGAGCGTGAGAGGCCAGTTGTGCTGGGTCCCGACTTTGAAGACTGGAAGATCGCCTGCCGGGGACGTCTTCGGCAAGGATGAGAACAACGACAAGCAGAAGGCCATGGGAAGAGATGTCATGGCTCACCGGCACCCCTGGCATGCGAAAGGTTAGGTGACCGACCATTCATCCTCCCGCCTTGATCCCAGCGCCTGCAGCAACAAGGGTCACCGGAGAACGTATTTCATTACACGACGGCCTCACGATCGAGGCAACCGAGGAGCTGGCGGGCGTCGGGCGCTGGCTTCGCCGGGTACTCGAGCAATCGCTGGGCTGGCAAGTCGAGATCTCGGGCCACACTCGCCGCTCAACCGCGCCCGGCAACGTGATCCGGCTCCTGCTCGAAGGCGATCGCGATGGTGACGAGCGCGGCGCGGAGACGGAGGGCTACCGCCTGATCGTCAGCGATGACGCCGTGAGTGTGACCGCGAGGCAACCCATCGCTGTTTTTTACGGCCTGCAAACGTTGCGCCAGCTCCTGCCGGATTCGTCTTGGCGGGCGGCGGCGATCGAGCCGGCACCACCGATCGAGTTGATGGGGATCGAGGTCTTCGACAAGCCCGTCTTCGCCTGGCGAGGCGTGCACCTCGACGTCTCGCGTCACTTCATGCCCAAGAGCTTCGTGCTCAAACTCATCGACCTGATCTCCATGCACAAGTGCAACGTGCTGCATCTCCATCTCACCGACGATCAAGGCTGGCGTATGCCAGTCGAGGCCTACCCTCGCCTCGTCGAGGTGGGGGCATGGAGGCGAGAGTCGGCCGCGGGGCACTACCGGGAGGGGCGCTTTGACGGCCGGCCTCACGGCGGCTTCTATTCAATAGACGACCTGCGCGAGATCGTCGGCTACGCCAGCGAGCGGTTCGTCGACGTACTGCCCGAGATAGACATGCCCGGCCACATGGTGGCGGCGATCGCCGCCTACCCCGAGCTTGGCAACTCGCCCGAGCCACGCGAGGTGCTCACGACCTGGGGGATCTCACCACACGTGCTCAACCTTGAGCCGGCCACGCTGAAGTTCTGTACCGATGTCCTCGACGAGGTGATCGACCTCTTCCCTTTTGGCTACATACATGTTGGCGGTGACGAATGCCCGACCACGGAGTGGGAGGCCTCTGAGAGAGCCCAGGCCTTGATGACCGCGGAAGGCCTGCAGTCCGAGCGACAACTACAGGCGTGCTTTACGGACCGGATCGCCCAGCACCTGTCCAGGCGGGGACGCAGGCTTGTCGGTTGGGACGAGATTCTCGAGGGGGGCGCGCCTCCCGGTGCCGTCGTCATGTCGTGGCGAGGTGAGGAGGGCGGCATCGAGGCAGCGAGCGCCGGGCACGACGTCGTCATGGCGCCGCAGCAGTGGCTCTACCTCGACTGGGCCTACGCGGACGATCCCCGCGAACCGCTCGCCATCCGCCCGGCCACGAGCGTCGAACGGGTCTGGTCATATGACCCAGTACCGGATTCCATCCCTGAGGCACAACGCCATCATGTTCTCGGCGCCCAGTGTCAACTCTGGACGGAGTACGTGCCGAATCCGCAGCACGCCGAGTACCTTTACTTTCCCCGCCTGAGTGCCTTCTCCGAGGTCGTGTGGAGTGGGGCTGCTGCCCGCGACCTCCATGGGCCGCGCTCGTTCGAAGAGTTCGAGAGCCGATTGCGCCGGCATCTGAGTCGTTTCGACGCCATTGGCGTCAACTACCGTCCACTCGAAGGACCTACGCCCGGACAATCGCGAGTATGGGGGCGCGAATGACCACCGGAGCGGGTGGTGCCGTGGCGAAGGAGCTTGGCTTTGGCACATTGGCAACGAATTGGGCCGAAGGACTCGACGCCGTGGGCAGGCCGCCCTACGAAGTGGCCCTCCCACCCCCCGATGAGGGCACGGAGCTTCTCCGGCGTCTCGGCGTGCCCGAAACGGATGCCGCTGAGGTCATAGCGACGTTGCCATCGGTCGCCGGGACACCCGCATGGTGGTGGCTGCTGGAGCGTTCGTGCCATTGGCTGACGTTGGCGATGGGCAATCCCGACGAACCCCATTTCACTTGGCCCGATTGGGCTGGGACAGAACACGCGTACTCGTTGCAGCACCGCTGCTTCACGGCGCATGTGTTCCTGGCGGTGCTGCCGCACACGACGGCTTGGCACCGTTCGCGAGGCATAAACGAGAACATCTCCTGGGCTTCGATGGCCGATCTGGGCCGCCATATGGCGATCCACAGGCGTACGTATGGCGCCACGGGAGTGGACGCCGCGTGGTGGGTGACCGTGTGCCTACGAGCGGAGGTATTCGACCTCGGACGCTTGCAGTTCAACTGGTTCCGCCTCGGCATAGGGGACGCCAGCCCGTGGTGGTATTCGCTCGAGGAGGCGGGCCGTCGGGGCATGGGATTCCGGCCGAGGGACTTCTGTGTCGGCGTCCACATTCCGGAATCCGGCCCCATGACCCCAACCGCGTGCGACGACTCGTTCGAGCTGGCAAAGGGATTCTTTTCCGAGCACTTCCCGCTTGGCGATCAAAGACGTCGGTTGGCTACCTGCTGGTCCTGGTTGCTCGACGACCAGCTTGCCGATTGGCTGCCTCCAGAATCGAACATCATCCGGTTCCAACGCCGGTTCGAGCTCGTGCCCGGGTCGATCGTGAACGATGAGGGCATTCTCGAGTTCGTGTTCCGCATGCCCGATCCGCTTGGCCAGCTCGACGACTTGCCGCAACGTACGAGACTGGAGCGGGCCGTAGTTGCCCACCTGAAAGCCGGAGGGCATTGGCGGACACGATCAGGCTGGGTGGACCTGTGAGCCGCCTTCGCCAGTTGGGCCGGGCATCGAACGGACTGGAACGACTTCGGCGTGGCTGCGAGGCGAGGCCGCGTGCGCGTCGAAGGTCTTGAGCCACAGCTCTATCGCAAGATCGCGTCGCTCACCACCCAGCGCGCCCTTCGAACAAGATCACAGCACCACTGAAACGACAAGTGGACCTGGACCTCGTCAGTCATCACCGGCCGGACCTCTTGGACGAGACAACGATTCGCCCGGCCAGAGACCTTGGCGTGAGGCGACGGGTCATGGAAACTCGCCCCTTCCAGGGCAGTAATGTGCCTCCGCATGCGAGCGTTCCTGTTCGACATCGACGGGACGCTGGTGGACTCATCAGTAAGCATCGAGCGTGTGTGGCGTCAAGTTGCCCGCGAGTTCGACGTGGATGAGGCCGAGATCCTGAGGAACTGCCACGGGCGCCGCGACATCGACGTGGCACAGGACTTCTTCAAGCCTGAGTCCAGAGACGCCGTGCTAGCGCGCGTGAACACACTGGACACAGCGTTCGTGAACGGGGCGGTGCCGGTCCGCGGGGCAGAGCAACTCTTGGCAACGCTCGATCACCGCTTGTGGGCGGCAGTTACTTCCGGTCCTCGGCCCCTGATGACAGCGCGGCTTACAACAGCCGGCCTACCGGTGCCACAGGTCCTCATCACGGGGGACGACGTTCGCTACGGCAAGCCTCATCCGGAGGGGTTCTTGTTGGCGGCAAAGGCGCTGGGGATGCCCCCGACCAGCTGTGTGGTCTTCGAGGACTCCCCTCCGGGAGTGGCCGCCGGCAAGGCCGCAGGTGCCTTGGTGGTTGCATTGACAACCACGCACTCGGCGGACGTCCTGACCGCGGCGGACATTATCGTGAGTGACCTTTCCGAGCTGCCCGGAATCATTCCTGACCACGATGTTGCGTGAAGGGACGGATCTCCGATCGTGCCTCAGGGCGTGTCGGCAAAGTCCCAGGCTCGCACGCGACCTGGTTCCAAACGAACGATGATGTCGTCGAGGGCTGATTCGGCGTAAGCCTGTCCCACGACCGACCCTAGGTACCTGACGGCGATGCGCTTCACCGTCTCGGTGACGTCGTCTTGGCTGAGCGTGGCACGCGTCGTCAGTTCCACGCCACGGTACGGCGGACACGATTCGGCCACCAAGAGTATTGCCCTAGGGTCGTTGCGCAGGTGGCGGGTCTTGATGTCCCCCGCGGAAGTGCACACGTTGAACCTTCCGTCCCGGTACTCGTGCCACACGGGGGAAAGCAGCACGGTCCCATCCGCCCGATAGGTGGCCAGCACCGCCACGAGCGGTAGGTCCACGAGGTCGCCCAGGTCGCCGATCGTCAAGCCTCTCCGCACCAAAGTCGGAGGTTACGCTCCGGCGTACGCGCTCTCAAGCTGTCCGGGCCTGAAGCGGGCGCGCAGCGGCGGCATTGCTCCGGCGTTGTGCCCCGCCACTAGCGGCAAGCGCCTATTAAAGAACTTTTGGTAATACACTGACAGCTGTGCTAGTCATGGGAAACTATTCCTATGACTCCTCCCGCTCGTTCCCGGGCCCGTGAACCGGCAACGCTGTCCAAGCCGGCAGCACCAAGACGCGTCGCTCCGCGCCGTGACTTCAAGGCGCTCGAGGAGCGTCGCATGCGGGCGGGTGCGATGTTCGAACGTGGAGTCTCCCAGGCCGAGGTCGCCCGGGAGCTCGGGGTGTCGCGCGAGACCGCTTCGGAGTGGTCGTCCGCGTTCCGCAGCGGTGGCCTGGCGGCTCTGTCCGGCGCGGGTCGTGCTGGGAGGTTGCCGAAGCTCTCCGACGCGCAGCTTGTCGAGGTCGAACAAGCGCTATCGAACGGCCCCCGGGCCAACGGCTTCCCGACCGAGCTGTGGACGCTCGCTCGCGTCGCGACCGTGATCGAGCAGCTGACCGGTGTCGCTTACTCCACGACCCAGACGTGGTGGATCCTGCGCGAACGCCTGGGATGGTCTCGCCAGCGCCCGGCGCGAAAGGCCCTCGAGGGCGACGATGAGGCGATCGCCGCCTGGGCACGTGATCGTTGGCCGGTTGTAAAAAAAACGCCCGGCGCCGACACGCGTGGATCGTCTTCGAAGACGAGTCCGGTTTCTCGCTCCTCCCCTCGGTGAGGGCCACCTGGGCGCCGAGGGGCAGGACCCCAGTGCTCACCCACCACTTCAACTGGAAGCGCCTGTCGATGGCTGCGGCGCTCGCCTACGCGCCCGACCGATCCGACGCGACCCTCGTGTTTTCGATGCAACCGGGTTCCTACAACGACGAGTCGCTGATCGTGTTTCTCAGCGAGCTGCACGGTCTGCTCGAGGGGAACAAGGCCACGGTGATCTGGGACGGGCTCTCCTCGCATCGCAGCGCCAAGATGAAGGCTTTCGTCAGAAGTCAGCGACACTGGCTCGTTATTGAACGACTCCCGCCATATGGACATGACCTCAACCCGATCGAGCAGGTCTGGGGAAACGTGAAAGGACAAGAGCTCGCGAACCTCTGCCCCGAGTCGATCGACGAGGCGGCCCGTACAGCCGACTCCGGGCTCTCGCGCGTCGGCGGCGACACCCAGCTTTGCTTCGCTTTCCTCAGGCACTGCGGTCTTTCTTTATGACCAGAGTGTCAGTGTATTACCGAAAACTCTTTAGAACATTCTCCGCGCCGAGCTCGAGCGGGAAGGCTATGCGGGGCCCGCCGAGCAGGATCATCGCAAGTAGGCAAGGTGTTCGCCGTGACGCAAGCGGTACTCGGCAAGGAGGTCGCGGGCCACGCTGATCCCTGGCACCAGGGGATTCAGGGACAGGGCCAGCTCGGCGAGCCCGGCGTCGCAAGTGACCGCGGCTTCTACAAGGGTGCGTTCGTACTCCTTCACCTGGATGACCAGGCCGCGGGCGGAACGAGGTAACTCGCCGGTGGCCAGCGGCTGGAGGCCGCCGCCGTGGACGAACGTCGGCACTTCGACCACGTCATCCGGCTCCAGGAATGGCATGGCGGAGCCGTTCGGGGTGTTGACTATCACCTGCGCCGGTCGACGCGAGGTGAGGCCGGCAATGACCTGCAGTGCCACACCCTCGTATCCCCCAATATTGGCCTCGTCCAGCCGAGCGGGTCCGCCGGTGCCCCTTTGAGAACGTGCTTCGGCCTGGTGGCTGTCACCTTCGGTGTCGGTGCGCATGTAGGTGTCGTGACGGACCCCAAGGAGCAACGAGTAGGCCGACCAGGCGTCTTCCACGCCACCTTTCTCGAAAGCCCTGGCGATACCAGAGATGAGCTCCTCGTTCAATCGCATGACGTCCTGGCCCCGGCTGGAGCCGGCGCGAGCCACGCCGTCGACGTAGCGCTGGGGGTCGTAGTAGTAGAAGACGTACTCGGTGGGCAGCGCCCCGAGGCGGCGAACGACGTCGGCATCGAAAGCGGCAAAGCGATGGTCGAAGCGCTGAAGCTCCTCATAGCGTCCGATCAGCTCGCCGATGCGCTCTTGTCCTTCCACGCTGAATGAGGAGATCCAGCCCAGGTGGTTCAGTCCTGAGTACGAGAACGACACCGTCTCCGGCGCGACGCCGAGGAAGGCCGCTAGGCGCGACAAGGTGCCGCTCGGCGTGTCGCACACTCCCACCACCCGAACTCCGCTGTGCAGGGAGATCGCCTGAGTGATGATCCCCACCGGATTGGTGAAGTTGATGAGCACTGCTTGTGGCGAGCACCGGGCTAGGGATTCACAATAGGAAAGGACCACCGGGATGGTCCGCAGGGCCATGGCGGCGCCGCCCGGCCCGGTGGTCTCCTGGCCAACCAAGCCCCGGCGCAGCGCCACCTCCTCGTCAATGACACGGCCCTGGTCGCCTCCCACCCTGATCGCCGAGAAGACGAAGGCGGCGTCAGTGAAAGCTGCTTCCGGCTCCGCGGTCACGCTCACGATGCCTGGGTAGCCGAGAGCGGAGGCGATCTCGACGGCAAGCCTTGCGGTGGTTTCGCGGCGGAACGGATCGGGATCGAACAAGCTGATCTCGTCGAAGACATTGGCACCGCTGGACAACAACGCGCGCACGAACGCGGGCATCCGTACGCCTCCACCACCCAGTATCGCCAGCTTCACAGTCGATGCTCCTTTCAACAGACGGCCGCCACTTCTTAGACGGTCACCTCGCCGGCGGCACCCAACCGGGCTACCGCCTTCGAGCCCGCGGCGTTCCCAGCAGCGACCGCCTCCAAAAGCCCCGCCCCGCCTACCAGGGTCCCTATCATCGCCCCGGCGAATGCGTCGCCTGCACCAGTGCGGTCCCTCACTACAACGTCCTCAAGGCCCTCGGTAACTTCTGTCGACCTGCCTCTTTCGACGCCGATTGCCCCGGCCGGGCCGCGTTTCACCACGACCCACGGGCACCAGGAGGCGGCCGCGGCGATCGCCTCTCCCAGGTTCCGCGACCGCGTGAGGCGCCGGAGCTCCTCCTCGTTGGGCAGGAAGACGTCGGCGAGACGGGCGCAACGGACCACCGCCTCAGGGTGCTCGTCGATCACTCCGAAGTTGAGGTCGAGCGCTACCCGGGTGCCCAAGGCACGCGCCTGGTGCAGGAAGCCCTCCACGCCGGGGCCTGCGTGCATGTAGCACCATGCTGGCCGTATCTGCTGCAGCACCTCGAGCCAGCGCTCGACTTCCGGGACCAATCGCGGTGGTTTCGGTGGCATGTGGCTTACGAACGCCCTGTCCCGGTTGAAGTTGAGCACCACAGTTATCCCGACGGCGGGGCCGGTCACTCGGCGCGATGGGGAAAGCTCGACCCCTTCGCACAGCGAGTGCTGGGTCACCACCCTCGAGCCAAGGTCGTCGCCGAGCAACGTGGCCAAGCCGGCGGTGGCACCGGCACGTCTGGCGGCCACCGCGATGGTGACCGCCCCTCCGCAGGAGAAGGCGAAGGGGTCGACGTAGATCTCCTCCCCGGGCAGGGGAAGCCGTTCCAAGTGCCCGAACACGATCTCCAAGAACACCGACCCGAACGAGACCACTTCCATCTCTGTCATTTACCGGCCCCGGCGACGGGAGGGACTGAGCCGGGGACGGTGACATGGCAGGCCGCATCGTGGTCCGGGGAGGCGCGACGGAGCCTGGGGGTCACTTCGGCACAGACATCAGTGGCGAGGGGGCAACGCCAGCGGAACCGGCAGCCCTCTCCAGGATCGATCACCCGGGGCGGCTCGCCCACATCCGCCGAGGTGACCGACATCTCTGCTCGGGGATCGGGCACGGCCGACAGGAGCAAGCGGGTGTAAGGATGGACGGGATTGTGCAGGACGTCGTCGGTGGGTCCTTGCTCGACCAGGTGGCCGGCATACATGACCAGGATCCGGTCCGACAGGTACCGGGCTGAGGCGATGTCATGGGTTATGTAGAGCAGCGAGACCTTCTCCTCTTCGCGTAAGCGAGCCATCACGTTGAGCAGCCCGATGCGAATGGAGACGTCCAGCATCGATACCGGTTCGTCGGCCAGGATCAGCTTCGGCCGGTAGGAGAGGGCCGCGGCAAAGCCCACCCGCTGGCGTTGGCCCCCGGAGAGCTCGTAGGGGTACTTGGACATGATGAAGGCTGGAGGCACCAACCCGGCCACCGCGAGCACCCGCTCGGCCTCAGCCTGACGCTGGCGGCGGTCAAGTTCGGGCCGGTGCAACTTCAACCCGCGCACCAACGCGTAACCGATGGTGTGGGCCGGGTTCAGCGAGCTGAACGGATCCTGGAAGACCATTGGGACCTGGCCCCTGTAGGCGAGGACCTGGCGCCGCCTGCGGAGCGAGGAGACGGGCTGGCCCCGAAACAGAATCTCGCCAGAGGTGGGTCGGTAGACCATGGCCAGTAGCCGCGCCACGGTGGACTTCCCCGAACCGGACTCACCCACCAAGGCCACGATCTCACGTTCGGCGATGCCCATGTCCAGATCGTCCACCGCGTGCAGGGTGTGCCCGCGCAGGCCGCCGATACGAAAGTGGCGGGTCAAGCCGCGAGCTTCCAGCACCGGGTCGGCCCGCACGAGATTCGAGGCGGCGTCTTGGGGACGCTTCTCGGCATCAGTCACTGCCCGCCGTCCCTCCTTCGTAAAGCACGCAACGAACCAGGGCGTCATCGACCTCGCACAGGGCCGGCTCGCCGGCACTGCAGCGCTCGGTCGCCTCGGGACAGCGAGGGCTGAAGTTGCAACCGGCGGGAAGGCTGGTGAGATCGGGGGGGCTCCCCGGAATCCCTTCCACGAGCACCTTCGGCCCATAGACCGAAGGGAAGGAGTCGAGCAGGCCGCGGGTGTAAGGGTGCAGCGGGTTGTCGAACAGGGAGCGGGTTGGCCTGGTCTCTACCACTTGTCCGGCGTACATCACCGCCACCCGGTCAGAGAAGTGGGAGACCAGGGACATGTCGTGAGTGACGAAGATGATGGCAAAGCCCAGTTCGGCCTGGAGCTGCTTGATCTGCACCATCAAGGAACGTTGCGCGACAACGTCCAGTGCCGAGGTGGGTTCGTCCATCAAGATCAGCTCCGGCGAGAAGAGCAGAGCCATGGCGATCATGGCGCGCTGGCGCATGCCCCCAGAAAGCTGGTGGGCGTAGCTGGCGAGGTGGACAGGGTCGATGCCCACCATGGAGAGAACCTCTTGCGAGCGGGCCAGCGCCACTTTGGGATCGCTCTCACCGTGTGCCTTCATGGCGTCGAAGAACTGTGCCCGGATGGAGCTCACCGGGTTGAGCGTGTTCATCGCAGACTGCATCACGACCGAAAGGTCCCGCCAGCGCAGGGCCCTCAGGGCTTTGTCCGACATCGCCACCATGTTCTGCCCGGAGAAGGCGACCTTGCCGCCGCTTACCTCGGCGGGCGGGCTCAAGAGGCGGGCGATGGCAAAGAGCAACGTGGACTTGCCACAGCCTGACTCGCCGACCACCGCCAGGAACTCCCCCTCGGACAGCTCGAAGCTCACCTGGTCCACTGCCTTGGCCGTGCCGGAGGAGCTCGCGTAGTCCACACAGAGGTCGCTCACCTCCAAGATGACCCTGGACTCGGCCGGCTTCACTTGCGCCTTCTTCGCACGGGTCGCAGGGCCGGGTTGCTCACCTCGTCGAAGGCGTAATTCAACAGGGCAAAAGCAGCGCCCAGCATGGCTATGCAGACCCCGGGCATGACCGCCCACAGCGGAGATCCTGCCTGCAGCGCCTCGTTGTTCTGGGCCCAGTAGAGCATGGTCCCCCAGGAGAGAGTGTCCGGGTTGCCCAACCCGACGAACTGCAAACCGGCGGCGGCCACAATGGCGTAGAGAGTGGTTCCCAGGAAGATGGCCACGATCAGAGAGGTCATGGTCGGAAGCATCTCCGACACGATCACCCGCCAACGCCGCTCTCCCCGCAGCCGGGCCGCTACCAAGAAATCCCTGTCCCGAATGGACAGTGCCTGCACACGAAGCTGGCGGGCACCATAGGACCAGCCGGTGACCACGAGCACAGCAATGAGAATGGGGTCGCCCCCGTTCTTGGAGTAAGCGGCGATGACCACGATCAAGGGGAAGGCGGGGATCACCAGGAAGATGTCGGTGACCAAAGACAGCACGTTGTCAACCAGCCCACCGATGTAGGCGGCCGTCACTCCCACGATCACCGACAGCACCGTGGCCAGCAGCCCGGCGACCAAAGCGATGAGAAGCGACTCGCGCGTGGAGTAGATCAGCTGCGCAAAAAGGTCCTGGCCGTAGGCGTCGGTTCCGAGCAGATGGGCGAACGACGGACCCAGCCCTGGGGCGAAGATCTCGGCTTGGGGGTTGTCGTGGGCAACCACCCCCGGGAAGGCGGCGAGGAAGCAGAACACGACCAGGATCACCAGGCCGGCGGTGGCCTTTCGGTTGGAGGAGATGGCGCGCACCAGCCCCCCCACGGTGCCGGTCCGGAACCGCCCCAAAGGCGCCTTGGGGCCGGGGAGAGCACTGCCGCTCAGGGCCGCGGTGCTCATCGCCCACCAACTCGTCGCGCGGTGCTCATCGGCTCGCCTAGGACTGGGTGCGGGCGCGCGGATCCAGCGCCATGGTGACGAAGTCCATCACCAAGATGGCGATCAGGACCGCCACCGTGATGAACAGGAAGAGGGTCTGCATGAGGGCGTAGTCCTCGTTCTCCACCGCCGCCAGGAGCATGTAGCCCACTCCGGGATAGGAAAAGACGTACTCGACGAGGATCGCCCCAGACACCACGAAGCCGAGGGACATTGCAAAGCCCGTGAGGTTGGGCAGCACGGCGTTGCGGCCGGCGTAGGCGAACATGATCCGCGCCGGCGAGAGCCCCTTGGCCCGGGCCATGCGCACGTAGTCCTCCGAGAGAGTGGAGATCATGTTGTTGCGCATGGTGAGCACCCATCCCCCGATCGAGGTGATGAGGATCACCATCCCCGGCAGCAGGGCATGGCTCAGCACGTCGCCGATGAAGTGCCATGTCAGGGCAGGCGTGTCGGTGTTGGCATACCCAAAGCCCAGGGGTAACCAGTGCAGGGTCACCGAGAAGAGCAGGAGCCCCATCAGAGCCAGGAAGAAATAGGGAAAGGCGGAGATGATCACGAAAAGCGGTGGGAGGACGCTGTCCAGGACGCCTCCCCGCCGCCAGGCTGCTGCCATCCCCACCAGCGTCCCGGCTATGAAGGCGAGCACGGTGGTGATTCCCACGAGGCCGATGGTCCACGGAAGGGCGGAGAACACCACCTTGGACACCGGATCGGGGAAGAACGTGAGCGACGTACCGAAGTGGCCTGTCAACGTATTGCCCAGATACCCGAAGTACTGCCTGATGGCACTTTCGCTGTTGTTCACGCCGAAGGCAACTTCCACCGCCTTGAGCGCCTGGCCGCTGAGGCGACCCTTGAACCGGGACATCATGGCGATGGCCGGGTTGCCTGGCATCAGCCGGGGCAGCACGAAGTTGATCGTGAGGCAGGCCCAAAGGGTCGCCACGAAGAAACCCAAGCGGCGCAGTACGTAGCGCATCAGGCTGGCACCGCACCGCCTGGGTTCACTTCACTACCTCCTAGTCGCTCGAGCACCGGTCGGTGCCGAGCTCCTCGGCCGTGCCGGTGATCGGGCTCATTTTGGAACCAGGTGCAACAGCAGTACCTCGTCGTCCGGCACGATGTAAATGGCCGGCTGGGCGTAAGGATCCTGAGGGGTGACCCAGCCCGAGAAGGCAGCGGTGTCGTACTGGTACCAGTCCACTTCCTCGGTCATGGGGATGACGGGAACGTCGGCGAGCATCACCTGCTCCAGCTGGTCGACGATGGAGTGCTGCACCGCGGTGGACGTCGTGGCGGCGTACTCATCGATGAGCTTGTCGGTGCCTGGGCTGGAGTAGCGCTCCCAGTTTGAAGCCGCGAGCTTGCCGATGGGTGCGCTGTTGGCGCTGTAGAGAAGCTGGCGCAGTTCGTAATAGGGGCTGGGGCCACCCGCCTCGTTGTTGTAGGCGAGCTGGTAGTTGCCGGTGTAGAGGTCGTTGTCGAAGTCCGTGCCGGAGAGGTTGTCCGGGGAGATCTTGATGCCCACAGCGGCGAGCTCGCTCTGGATCACCTGCACCGCGGCCACCCAGTCGGAGTTGCCTCCAATGTTGATGATCGTAAAGGAGAGCTGCTTGCCGTCCTTGGCGAAGACCCCGTCGGACCCCTTCTTGTAGCCAGCCTTCTCCAGCATCGACATGGCCTTGGCAGGGTTGTAGCTGTAGTTGTACTTGGCCAGGAGCGAGCTATCCAACCAGGCGCTGAAGGTGGGGGTGACGATCGAGGTCTGGTTGGAGGGAGGCTCGTAGCCGTACTCACCGATCAAAGAGACCCGCGGGCGGTTCACCGCGTAGGCCATCGCCTGGCGCACGGGAAGCTGGTTGAGCGACGAGACGGTCTGGTTGATGAACATGTCGACATTGGCGATGGGTGGGAACCAGTAGTGGTAGTCAGGGCTCTTGGAGGTGTAGAAGGCCTTGATGTTGGGGATGAACTGGGCGCCCAGCTGGGCCTCGCCTGTGGCCAGCTCCTCATTGGCCGGGTCGTTGGAGGTGAACGCGGGGTACTCGATGGTCTTCACCTTGGGCAGGCCGGGTTGCCAATAGCTCGGGTTGGCGGTGTAAGTGATGTTCTGGCCGCTGCACTTGTTAACGGTGTAGGGACCTGTCCCGATGGGTGAAGTGTCCGCGTAGGTCACCGGGCTCTTGAGCGATGCCCAGATGTGTTCGGGGACGATGAACACCTGGTCGGCGACGTAATAGAAGTAGGGCACGGCGGTGGTCTTAAAGGTGAGCACAACGTTGTCACCGCTCTGGACGACACTCTTCAGCACCGTCCACACGGCCTCCAGGTCCAGGGCGGGGTTCTTCTTGAGCAGATTGAAAGTGAAGACCACGTCGGCCGCCGTCATGGGCTTGCCGTCACTCCATTTCACGCCCTTGCGGATGGTGAAGGTGAGAACCTTGTTGGCGTCGCTCCAAGCGAAGGACGAAGCCAGCCAGGGAGTCGTCTTGCCGCTCTGCAAGGAGTCCACGAACACCAGAGGCTCGTAGACGAAACCTGCCGACTGTCCTTGCACTGCCAGGTTGAAGGGGCTGAAGGTGCAGGGCCACAGCTCCCCGGACTCGTTGGAGATGGTCAGCACCGCGGAGGCTGACGAGGAACTGGCCCCGCTGGCGCTCGTCGCAGACGAGACCGCCGTCAGGCCCATGGTCAACATCAACACTGCCAGCAATGAGATTCGGAACCAATGTCTTTTCATGATGATCTCCCTTCCCTCAATTTGTGTTGCGGTCGATCAGGTTCATGTTGCGGGCAAACGGACCCCCCGGACCATGCTGACACCTGCGGCCTCGGCGCCGAGGGCCAGCGCGCCGACGAGTGGGGCATCAAAGGGGTAAGCGGCCAAGACCAGCTCGGGGGGGAACGGAACTCCGGACTTGAGCGCCTGCGCGAGCGGTCCGTGCAAGCGCTCCCAGGACCCAACCATGCCGCCGCCGATGGCGACCCGGGCGGGGTCGACGGCGATGACGAGGTTGACCAAGTGGGTGCTGAGCTCACCGATCAAGGCTGTGACCATGGTGTCGAGTTCCGGGTCGACCGGGCCGGCGTTGAAAACCTGTTCGGCGGTGACCGGACGGCCGAGAAGCCGGGAGCCGTTAGCACCTAGACCCATCCCGCTCACGGTGTCCTCAAGCATCGGGCGGGAGCCTATATCCAAGCCAACATGACTGGTGTCTACCAGGTTGTAGCCAATCTCACCCGAGGCGCCGTGAGCTCCGTCCAGCACGTGGCCGCCCGCAACGATCGCCACAGCCAGTCCTGTTCCCAGGTTGAGGTAGATCGCGGGGTCTGACCCGGCGAGCACTCCCCAACGGACTTCGGCCGTCGCCGCTGCTTTCACGTCGGTCGCCACCTTGACAGGTACTCCGAAAGCCGCTCTCAGGGAGGACCCGAGGGCTACGTGTTCCCAGCCCGGTATCGCTGGCGCGAGCTCGACGCTGCTCTCTCGCGGGATCCCGATCGTGGAGACACCGACGGCAGCGAGCTCACAGCTCTCTTCGATTCGAGTTAGAAGCGCCCAGCCGGCAGCAATCCCTCGTTCCAAGACTGCGTCACCACCGTCGCCTGAGCGTGTGGCCAACACTTGCTGGGCAAGACATCGCCCATCAAGGTCACAAACAGCGAGAGCGATCTTGGTACCACCGAAGTCCATTCCGAGGATTACCGCTATTGCCGTACCCCCAGTCGCTGAGCTCGCCGGGCCTTCTAGCATTCTGACAGGAAAGTTACCTATCTTCAATACACTATGCAAGGGAAAGCGGTCTATTAACGGTCCGGCTGAGTAGGGCCGGAACTGGCTGCTGCCCCAGTCTCGGCAGGATGCCTTGGAGGGGACGACATTGGGGCGGATGACGAATTCGACCCGCTACTCTCACCTTGGCAAGATACTGAGAAACGTCCGTCCAGAAGGCTCGGGGCCCCGTACGCGGTCTTCTGTCCACGAAATCCTTCATTGCGTCCATCTGGTGATCCCCTGTAGTAGAGCTCCCTACTGACGGTCTCCCTTCCGTCAACCGATGGAATCCGTCGTCGACGGCGGCATGGAGCCGCGGGGCGGCTTATTTGGGATCGCGCCGTCAGCCACGCAGCGAGAACTCGCCCACTCAGATTATATCCCATTCATTGTACCTCAGTGGTACGCTTTGTCTATGAATGGGACTTATCCGGCAACAATGGGCGATCGAGGTCGCCTGGTGATACCCGCCGAACTCCGAGCAAAGACGGGACTCACAGAGGGCACGCCGGTTGTGCTGATCGATACTCCTGGAGGAGTGGTGCTCGTCAGCCGAGAGCAACTGAAGTCGCTCGTCCGAACCGATCTCGCCGGGATCGACCTTCTCGGCGAACTGCTTGCCGACCGGCGGCGCCACGCGGCCGCTGAAGACGCTGCCTGAACGTCTTCGACGCATCTGCGCTGCTCGCTTTCCTCCAGGGAGAAGAGGGCTCCGCCGCCATCGAGCGGGGCCTCCAAGACGGTGGTGCCTGTAGCACAGCGAACTGGTCCGAGGTCGCCCAGAAGATCCGAGCACATGGCCGCGACTGGCCGTTAGCGCGCGCGTTGCTGGCGAGCTATGACTTGCAGCTTGAGCCCGTCACGGTCGAAGATGCCGAACAGGCCGCGATCACCTGGACTCGGGGCAGGGGCATGTCGCTGGCAGACCGATTGTGCCTCGCGCTGGGACACCGTTTCGATGCCGTCGTTTGGACAGCGGATAACAGCTGGGGAACGAGCGAATCCATTCGGCAGATTCGCTGAATGGCGAATCCAGTGCTGGCGAAGTCACTCCCCTGCTCCGGCCGCCGTCCAAAACGACGACGACAACGTGTGCGCCGACAGTGTCCACCACTCGCTTCTCCTCGCGACCACGCGAACCCCCTGGAGCGTGCTCTGGGAGCGGACGACGGGATTCGAACCCGCGACCCTCACCCTGGCAAGGTGTTGAGAAACGTCCAGCCAGTTTTGCTCGGTCCGTCGACGTGAGTCCCGTCCGTTTCTTCATACGGAAAGGTTGCCAAGTCCGCCCAGTGGTAACACGCGTCATCACGGGTAGATGGGTGGGGGCCGCCATGCGCTCCGACCACACTGGGTAGCCACAGTCGATCACCTCCATCGCTCGACCGAAGGTGCGAGCGACGTGCTCGGCGATCGGGGCGAGCGCGTGCGCCAATCGCGGCATCATCTCCGCCAACTCGTGCGTGAACGCTCAGGAATGCGAAGATGACCATCTCTTGTTCCACGATGTCGACCTTGCGAAAAGTGCGCTGCTCCACGGGGGCGGACACGAAGGAATCGACCTCGGCCCCGGTCCAGTTCCCTCGAGCGCAGAAGCATCCCACACGTCGCGCCCGTCAAACTACGCAGTTGTGTCGCGGCGTCGACCTCGGGTCGTTTCCGGACGCGGCAACCGGCCGGCCGACGGGAACTCAGGCCTGTTGCTTCACAGTGATTGCGAAGCGAGGTTTATGTCCCCGCAGAGGTGCACCACCACGCCAAGTTGGTCGAAGGCGGCGGCTTTGGCGATAAGGGCGCGGTCGGCCTGGTCAGCATCGGGCCCGTAGACGACCTGCACGTGATTGGCCTTGTGCCGGGCCATGAACTGGTCGCGGGTCACGCCGTCCAGTACGGCGTGCATGATGGGCCACTCGTAGTTGGTCGCCCGCCACCGTCGCTCCGTCTCCTCGGCCGGTAGCTCGACAGCACGCCCGCGTCCGATGTCATAGTGAAGCGCCCCATTCATCTCGTACAAACGGGACCAGACGATCTCGCCTGGCCGGGAGACGCCGCGCAGGGTGCCGCCGCCCAACGGGAAATACACCGGGGACTGACGCATGCTGGTGGCGCCGGCGTAGCCGTGGGCAAAGTGGGAGGCGGGCACGGAGCCCGAGATCTCGAAGACCCACACGAACTGGCCGTCGAAGTCTTCGCCCCAACGGACGTCATGAAGGGTGGTGGAGGGATCCAGTCCCATCGCGGTCCAGACCCGGTTGGTGATAAGGGCGTCGACGGCGACGCCTTCGTCCACTTCGTTGAAGTTCGGTAGCGCCAGGCCGTCCCAAAGGATCCGTGAGCCGTCGCGGCTCCGTACCGGCGGACGGTCAGGATTGTTGAGCAGCCCTTCGGGGATGTCGGACGCGGCTACGAGGTCCTTCAAGCCCTGTTGGTACTGGATGCCGACACAATCGAGCCCAAAGTCATCACTTATCCTGAGAGCAGCGATGTACATGGCGAACTGCTGACGTAATTGCTCGTCGGTCAGCTCGGTAGCTTCGTCCTTCCCGGTGTAAAAAGTCATACCGCGATCGCTCAACCAACGCCGAACGGCCGTCGTTTCCTCCTCGCCGACCGTTGCCATCTCGGCGTAGAGCGCGCTCTGGGAAAGCCTCTCCTTGTAGATCCCGATGCCATTGAGAAGGTCGTCATCAATTATGGCGTTGTACATGCCCATGCATCCCTCGTCGAACACGCCCAAGATGGCCTTGTCGTTGCGGAGCTTGTCGGCGATGGCGAGGCCGAGCTGGAACTCGGGGCTCGAAGCAGGCAGCGGAGGCAGCGGGCGCACGTGGGACGCGTCGTGAACGATCTTGCCCGTCTCCGTCCACTGCTTTATGCCATCACGGAACCACTCGTCGGTGAAGTCCGTGCTCCAGATCGTCGAGTATTCCCTTCCCATTTTGGTCATGGACGCGTTCAGGTTAAGCAGCCCCACCAAGCCGGGCCACGTGCCGTCAAAATTGGCGACTGTAAGGACTGGCCCTCGATGGGAGCGGAGACCGGCAAGGACATGGTGGCTGTACTGCCAGACCGTTTCGGCAACCACCAAGGGCGCATCTAGGGGTATATGGGCGAAAACGGACATTCCCATACGCTGACTATCGATGAACCCATGGCCTTTGACCGGGTCGTACACATGGGCCCGGTGCGTGGACCACCCGAGGCCGGCCAGAGCAGAGGTCAGGGATCGTTCCAGCTTCTCCTGCATCGGCCAACCGGCTGTGTTCGGCGACTGGCGCAGGTCGCCGCTGGCAACGAGCCAAACGGTATCGGGCTCTAGGGCGGGCCGCTCAGAGATGGTCGGAAGCTTGTAGTTGGGCATGCCTGGTCCTCTTGTCGGTGATCGTGTACCTGATGAGGGCTGACGAACAATGGTCATGATCGTACCGGAGTGACCCGGGATCTCGCTTCACCAACCTGGTCGCTATGCCGCTCAGCACCTACCGGCGCCACGTGGCGCGCGCGACTAGCCTCGAAAATTCATCCGGCCCTCGGTAGCTGACGGCGAGCGGGCACTCCCGGCAATGTCATGCCATCAGGCGCTGTCCGCTGGTAAGCGGGCGCGCCGAGCCAAGGCTTCGTGCTCTCGTTGGATGTCGCGCCCTCGGGAAAGACTCACCGTTGTCGGGTCGGGCGCCGGGACCCAGCTTCTCAGGGGAAGGTCGAGCGCAGCTTGAGGAACGCACGGTGGAGCGCCAGTGCCCACGGCCAGGTCTCGTCGAGCCGGAGCACGAACCGACGCCCGCGACGCACAAGCACGGCCGCGACGTGCAGGATGCGGTAGCGAAGCGTCTTCGGTTCAGCCTTGCGGAGCTCACCGTCGAGACATGTCATCTGCGCCCAGGCGAGGAGTGCGCCGGCGATAAGGCTGACGGCCACCCAGGCGAGGTTCTGGGTGAAGCTGGCGAAGGGCAGGTTCTGTAACCCGCAGTCCTTCCAGTTGCGCACCCGATCCTCGACGCGCGCATGGCCGCGGTGGCGAAGTTCCAGAGCCGCGGCGTCGATCTGGAGCGCGTTGGCGTTGGTGATGAAGCACGTGTGCCTCCAGCCCTCTGACATGTCGAACATCGAGAGCTGGGCGCCGGGATGGGGACGCTCGCGCCGACAGACGAGCCGTGCGTCGACGCCCCAAGCCCCAAGGTCCATGAGATCGGTCAGCTCGGCGACAAAGGCGCCGTCGCGCACGCTCCCGTCGACCTCGACCGCCGGGGCCCAGTCCTCCTCCTTAAAGCACAACAGCGCTTCGCGCACTGCCGCGTTGACCGGGTGGCCGATCGAGTACTCGATGTTCGCCTCTACGAGCGCGGCTACAAAGCCGTGCGTCGCCCCGGCCGAGTCGGCCCGGAACACGATGTGGTGGCGGACAAGGCGAGGGTCGTCGCCCGGCTCATGCCCGGCCCGGTACTCGGCCGGGAGCACGGCGAGTGCCTTGTCTAACAGCTCGAGGTGGTCGTCGGTGTCGTTCGAGCCGGCGTTGCCCGGGCGCAGGATCGCCGCCAGCGGCTCGTTCGTCGTGTCGCACCAGGCGCCAAGGGGATGGAAGCCGTATCCCTTCTTGTAGGTCGAGGCGGCGTCCTGTTTGTCGGAGTGGACGTTTAAGAGCGTGGCGTCGACATCGATGGTGATGTCACCGGGCGGCGCCTCGGCCCAGACGGTCTCGCGTGTCTCTGCCACCGCCTTTGCGATCCCACGCAGTTCAGGAGCAGTCGTCTTCTTCACTGCTCTCCAGGCGGTCGAGACCGAGGCGACATCGCCGTGCAGCTTGGACTGTTCGCCCAGGGCCTCGAAGTCGGTGAGACAGTCCGCCCCGTCGGCAATGGCGACGGCAAGATGGGTGAGGACGACTCCCGGGTCGTGAGTGTGCCAGGAGATGCCGCAGTCGGCCATGGCCTCCGACATCGCCCCGGTGAGGCCGCTTCGGTCGGCCAGTTCGGACAGCAATGCCGTGCCGGCATGTGAGACGAGGTTCTTGCCGTCGGTGGTTACCTCGACGCGACGGACCGAGCGGCTAACATGCACCTTCAAGGAGCCCTCCTCCTGGGTGTAATGGCTGCTTTAGCAACCGTCATTCTCCCAGTTGAGGAGGGCTATTTCGCTGATGCTGGCAGCTTCATGCCGCTATCGCGGAAAAATCAAGGCTAAGGGGATGCCGTTGTGCGTGGCGAAACAGGTGACCAGACCGATAAGGAATCGAGAAGCGTGGGTCACAGAGCCGCACCTTACGTGAGCGTCATCGACATCACGATGCGCTCGACCGTCCTCCGGCAAAGACCGACCGACCGGACTCGCAGACACGATCTGGGCGTTACCCCGTCTTCGGTTGAGGATGGAGCGGACGACGGTGGAGCGGACGACGGGATTCGAACCCGCGACCCTCACCTTGGCAAGGTGATTTGGCACAACTCTGCCACCAGCCACTTCATACATTTAGCAATGTTTTACTGGGCTTTTGACTTACCGTAGTTGACCGTAGTGTACCGTTATTGGCCCCGGCTTGTGCGTTTTTCGTGGTACGTGCACCACGGATTTTCGTACCACATGCACCACGAACATTGGGAGATCTGGGGCTGCGGAGCCTACCGGCATCACCTTCCCAAGGTGATCCGGGGATCCGCTCAACCTGCGGAGATGCGCCCTGAGCTGGGAAAACACGAGGCATTACATCGCGGTAGTTCGCGTCGTTTTGCGACATCTCGCGGACATGGCGCGGACAAGGTTTTCACTGCAGCGCTCACCCGTGATACGTCAGCGCCGGTTGCGTGGCAGCCAGGAATGCAGGGGTGTAGCCGCGCACAGGCGTGCTGAGTACCCTCGCGGTAAGCACGTCGGACCCGCGCAGGCAGAACACCTCTTCGAAAGTCTCGAGGAGGCGCGTCACGACCGCTTTCGTGTCGGGAGAGATCGTGGGCTCGACCGCCCACCAGTTGGGTTGGCTCTCGCCTCGGGGCGCGTTCCAGCCCATAGCACCAAGAGTCTGCTCCTGTCGCGGACTCAGTCGGTCGGGTTCGTCCAGGGCGTTGTTGGAGGAAACCTCGTAAAGGATGGAACCGTCCTCGTGAACGAGCAGTTGTACGTAGCGTCCACCCGGTCGTCCCACATCGAGTATGAAGATCCATCGCCCCGGGCTCTCCACGAGGAGGTCGACCAGACCCACGAGGTGGCGACGCAGCGCGTCCAGGGTCATCGTCCACGTCGCCTGGTCTCTCGCTGCCGATGAGACTGTCGATGGTGAGATGGCGTGCGCGCGTTGTGCAGCCGAGAGAACTCCGGACTAGCTCCAACAGGGTCGCTGTTCACCGGCTCTCCGCGTTCGGCGCGGCGCCCTCGTGACCGGTCGGGATGCTGCCCATGGCTTTGGCGATCGACCTGTAGGCGCGGTCCCTCGCAGCGATCGTCTCCTCGACAGGCTGGTCGTAATCGTAAAAGCCGCCACCGGACTTCAACCCGAGCCTTCCAGCGGTTACGAGCGCACGCAGGCTGTCAGGGACAGCGAAGCGTTCTCCGAGGCCGCGATGGAGCTCCTCGAGGATGCTCTGGAAGACGTCGAGTCCGGCGAGGTCGGCGACCGCTAGTGGTCCGAATGCCGGGAGGCGGAAGCCGAACGTCGAGCGCACAACCGAGTCGATCGTGGATGCGCTCGCCAGCCCCTCGTCGACGCAGCGGAGCGCCTCGAGGAAGAGCGCAAGTTGCAGGCGATTTGCGATGAAGCCAGGACTACTTCTCACGACAGACGGAACCTTGCCGAGGGCTACGAGAAACTCCACGAGCCGGTCGACGACCGAAGGGTCCGTGAACTGCGATCGGATCACCTCGACTCCTGGGACGAGGTCGGCGGGATTGAAGAAGTGCACGCCGAGGAAGCGCTCGGGCGCGGACACCCTTCGCGCGAGGATGTCGATCGAAAGTGACGATGTGTTTGTGGCGACGACCGCGCCGGGTGCGGCGGCGGAGATCCTCGCGAGGAGCGCCAGCTTCGCCTCGAGCACCTCCGGGATCGCCTCGATGACGAGCTCGCGGCCGCGCGCTGCGTCCTCGGGGTCTGCCGCGACGCGAATGCTCACGTCCGGCGCGCCCGGCCCGGTGCGCTCCCGGCGAGCGAGAGCGCCAGCGACGAGCTGGCGCGCGAGGCCGTCGGACGTGTCGGCCACGTGCACTTCGAGGCCGTGCTCGGCGAGCAGTAGCGCGATTCCCGCGCCCATGGTGCCGAGTCCAATCACCGCCGCTGAATCGAACCCCCTGGGTCCCATGCGCACCTCTGCTCCGCCGCGCTCGGATCGTCCGCGCGAACCATTGACACTTTCCAGGACTGCTACAACCCTCTTCAGTTGATACTGCAACCATACTTGGCAGGCTGCCCGGGCCTTCACAAGGCGGAACGCCTTACTGCCGACTTAATGACCGCTCCAACCTCGCCTACGACCACGCGTCGAGTTATATCGTTTGGCGGGACGCGATCTTGGGCTCTTCTCTTGGGTAGTGGGCCAATTTGACCGGTCAAAGTAGCTACATCGAGCGGGGACTTCGCCCCGCCTCGAGGGCCCCTTCGGGGCAGTCCCCACATGACGTGAGGTGCCGCAGAGCCCTACCGTCACGAGATGAGTGACGAGCTGGCGACACGCTATGGCGATCTGCTGTCCGGAATATACGACCGTGTGGACCGCATCGTCTTGAACGCCTATTTCTCGCTCGGTCACAGCCCTGGTGGTTTTCGGGTCTGATGGCGGAGACTGCACGACGACAACGACGAGGACCTCGACAACGCCCACCTGATGCGGATGGCTGGCCGCTTCTCCCGGCGGGTCCGAGCGTGGGCCGCCGCGAATGGCGTCCCGGTCCTTGACTGCAAGAACGACGAGCGCAAGCACCGCATCGCCGAGGAGTACCTGGCGGCGCACCGGGTGGGCACCGGCGTGTTCTTGATCTTGGTCGCCCGCGCACCGGCCACGGCCTGGGACGTGCAGCGTCCAAAGGGCGGCGTGATTCGCAACCTGGTCAAGAAGACGACCTTCGTCAACCATTACTCGTTCCACTTGATGGACCCCGAGTTGGGGGCATGTGACGATCAAAGTGTCGGGCCATCCGCCCTTCGGCGCGCAGGTCATCTTGAACGGTCACGAGCATGTCGCCTGTCGCGCCCGAACAGCTGGCATCGCGTTCAGCAAGGAGGGAAACTGCTTCACTGAGATCTCCGATCCCGCAGGCCTGGCCCGGGTTGCAGACACCTTGTCGCACGACGCGGCTATAGGGCGCCTGGGCCGGGTCTGCGACCGGTGGATCTACTCGGCGTGTTTGTGCTTCGGGCTCGAGCTGGCCGAGCAGGAGCGATCCGGGTTCGTCTACAGCTACGCCGTCTACCAGGTCGAGTACAGCCGCAACCTGCTGTTTCGTTCCGGTGCCCAGATGGACACGGTGTTCGAGGCGATCACCGACCGGACCCGCTCCCGGCTCACCGTCCCTGTCCTACGCACGCTGTTCGGCACCAAGCAACGGCCCCGCACCAACTACAGCGAGCTCTCGCCCCGAGTGGCCTGCCGTGATCGAGACACCTCAGTACGGCCTGACCATCTTCAAGGTCCACTTCGGGGCCTTGACGCTGAAGGGCTACAGCAAAGGCGAGCACGTGCTGCGCTTTGAGGCGATAGCGCACAACACCAAAGCCCTCGGGGTCGGCCGCGTCCTCGACAAGTTCCCCGAGATCGTCGCCCGCCTCGCCGGGATGCTCGAGCGTTTCTGCGCCACCCTCGACTGTGTCGCCGTCGCCTTCATACCCGAGGGCATCTTGGACGAGCTTGCACAACCCGCGGTCATCGGCAGGACCCGCGTCAGCGGCGTCGACCTGAACAAGGCACGCATCCGCACCACCTTGGGCGCCGTCACCGCCCTCGCCGCCGCGCCCGACGGGTTCACCGTCGCCGAGCTGACGGCCAAGGTCAACTCCATCAGCCCAGGAGCGGACTACACCGTCCGCCAAGACGCCTACGACCTGCGCAAGCTCCGCGCCCACGAGGTGATCACCAAGCCCGGACACGGCCGCCACTACTGCGTCGCACCGCACGCGGCCCGCACCATCGTCGCCCTGCTTGTGCTACGCGACCAGGTCATCGGCCCCATTGTCGCCGGCGTCCGCAGCCCCCGCCTTGGGCGCAAACCCGCTCACTGGACAGCAGTCGACCGCGACTACGAGGCCCTCCGCGTCGTCATGCAGATCCTCTTCGACGACCTCGCCGTCACCACCGAGGCCGTATAGACAACGATTTGTCGATAAAAGGCGCCAAGCGCCTAGCCCACTGCCGGTTCTTGAGGTCGGGTGAAGCATTGGGCGATCACGAGCAGCCCGGCGGCGCATGACAGCGCCATGAGCCCTTCTCTCATTGCCTCGGCGATATCGCCCAGCGCGATCTTGGTCTCAACGTGCAGACTTGGCAGCTGGGCAACCTCGTCCCGGTCCACGAGGGTAATGAGAGGTAGCTTCTTCTTCTACATTGGTGGTCGTCTTCTTCCTCATTCGGTGTTCTTCGCAGGACGCCCGAACACTCACAGGTGGGAGGGGTCAGGTGGGAGACCGCCGCCAAATTGCGCAAGGATCGGGACAACCTCAACTATCCCGCGCGGCTCTTACGTCGGCCACAGCCTGCGAAGGTCACTGGCGACAATCAGCTTAGGCCCCGTGGCCCGCAGCACCTCGTCGGGTCCGACGCCCGGCGCTAGCTCCTTCAGCACCAAGCCCTCGGCCGTCACATCGAGGACTGCCAGATCGGTGATGATCCGATCGACGACCGAGGCACCAGTGAGTGGCAGAGTGCACTCCCGCACGATCTTAGGTGACCCGTCCTTTGCCACATGTTCCATGAGCACAACTATTCGCTTTGCGCCCTCGACGAGGTCCATCGCTCCGCCCATGCCCTTGACCATCTTGCCGGGGATCGCCCAGTTGGCGAGGTCCCCGCACTCTGACACCTGCATTGCACCCAGAATCGCAACGTCTATATGTCCGCCGCGAATCATTGCGAACGACATCGCCGAGTCGAAGAAGGACGCGCCAGGTACGACCGTCACGGTCTCCTTGCCAGCGTTGACGAGATCGGGATCGACCTCGTCAACGAGCGGATACGGACCGACACCAAGTATCCCGTTCTCCGACTGGAACAGTACTTCGACACCCGGGGGGACGTTGTTGGCGACGAGGGTCGGGAGTCCTATGCCGAGGTTGACGAACGCTCCGTCGTACAGCTCGGCCGCAGCACGGGCGGCCATTTCCGATCGCGTGTAGGCCATCTCAGCGCTCTCCTTGCTCTCGTACCACGTAGCGCTCCACGGGTTTCTCCCAGTCTCTGGGCACTTGAACGACTCGTTGTACGAAGACGCCCGGAAGTTGCACCTCCTCCGGGTCGAGGTCACCAGGCTCGACGATCTCTTCGGCCTCGGCGATCGTGATCTCGCCTGCCATGGCGCAGAGTGGGTTGAAGTTGCGAGCGGCAGCATGGAACACGAGGTTGCCGAAGCGGTCGGCCTTGCGAGCTCGGACAAGCGCGAAGTCGCACCGGATCGCGTGCTCCATTACATATGTCCTTCCGTCGAAGTCTCGCGTTTCCTTGGCGAGAGAAGTGACGGCAACGGCGCCGTCCGAACCGTAGCGGACGGGTATTTCGCCATCAGCTACTTCAGTTCTCACGCCTGTTGGCGTGTAGAAGGCGGGTATGCCGGCACCACCGGCTCGCAACCGCTCGGCGAGGGTACCCTGTGGGACGAGTTCGAGGTCGAGACTTCCCGAGAGGTACTGGTTGGCGAACTCAGTGTTCTCGCCGACGTACGAACTCGTCACCTTGCTGACCTGTTTGTGGGACAGCAGAAGCCCCAGGCCGACGCCATCGATGCCGCAGGTGCACGACACGACGGAGAGGTCTCCGATCCCTGCCCTATGCAATGCGTCGATGAGGAACGTTGGTACGCCGCAGAGGCCGAATCCCCCGATCGCAAGCGAAGCACCTGGCGAGATGTCGGCGATCGAAGAGTCGACGTCCGAGATGACCTTATCCATCCGTCCTCCTTCAAACTGCTTCGGCTTTCGGGACGAGACCGGCGTCGCCAGTTAGCGCACCATGTTGACAAGCGGCCCTCGAGTGCTGTTCATCGCGACGTTCGCAGCAACAGCGCGTCGCCCTGGCCTCCCCCTCCGCACAGTGCCGCGACGCCCGTACCGCCGCCCCGGCGGCGTAGCTCGTAGGCGAGGGTCAGCGCGAGCCGTGTGCCTGACATACCGATCGGGTGGCCGAGCGCGATAGCTCCGCCGTTCACGTTTACGACGTCCTTCGGCAAGGAGAGCTGCTGGCACGAGGCGATAGCGACGGCTGCAAAGGCTTCACTTATCTCGAAGAGATCAACCTCCCCGAGTGTGATTCCAGATCGGACGAGGGCGTCGGAAATGGCGCGAGAAGGTTGGTGGAGCAGGGATGTGCGGGGACCCGCGACTTGCCCGTGGCCGATGATCTCGGCCAGCGGGGTGATGCCGAGTCGCTCGGCCGCAGCCGGCGAGACGATGACGACTGCAGCCGCGCCGTCGGACACCTGGCTCGAGTTTCCCGCCGTCACGGTACCCTCGGACCAGAACGCTGGTTTCAGTTTCGACATCACCTCGAGGTTGGCATCCACGCGAACACCCTCGTCTGTCGAAACTACGACCAGATCGCCGCGTCGGCTCGGAATCGTCAACTCGACGATTTCCTCGCCCAGCCTGCCCTCTTTGATGGCTAGCGCCGCCCGCTCGTGGGAAGCGACCGCTAGTTCATCCTGTTCGATCCGCGTGATCGACTCCTCGGCGGCGAAACGATCCGTAGCCTCGCCCATCGGGAGCGCATCGAAGGCGCATGTGAGGCCATCTATTATGATTGCGTCCTGCAACTGTTGGCCGCCGTAACGAAACCCTGCTCGAGCACCGGGAAGAATGTGCGGTGCTTGTGTCATCGACTCCATCCCGCCGGCGATGACGATGTCGGCATCGCCGGCGCGGATCATGAGGTCAGCGAGGTAAATGGAGGTCAGACCTGAGAGGCAGACCTTGTTCACGGTGGTGGCCCGGACCTCCATTGGAAGGCCCGCCTGGACTGCAGCCTTCCGTGCCGGATTCTGGCCTTGGCCAGCCTGGAGCACTTCGCCCATCAGGACCGCGTCGACCGCCTCGGCGGCGACTTCCGCCCGTGCCAGTGCTTCGCGGATGGCAGCAGCGCCGAGTTCCGCTGCCGATAGACCGGCAAGCGCTCCCGAGAGCTTTCCGATCGGCGTCCGTGCACCAGCGACGATTATCGATCTAGCCATCACAAACTCCGATCAACGCTCTGCCGAATTGGCCCCTCAATTGTGAATGCTGACCGAAAGCTGGAGCGAGCCCCGGTCAAAAACAGGAGCACTTTGAGCTTGAAGTTACTTGGTGATGTGGAGTCAATCCTGAATAGGAACTTTTCCCGCTCGCGCTGGCGAGTA
>CAVRAT010000028.1:0-38477 GCA_963719125.1 uncultured Acidimicrobiaceae bacterium | reverse complement strand
GCCTGGCCACTCCCGCGCCTTCGAGATGCGCCTCGTTCCATCTGCACGAACACATGTTCGTTGAACTACACTGATGAAAGTAGAGACGGAAGGGCGCGGCAGCAATACACCCGTGCCGTAGCTTCAGCCCTCGGCCGACGAGGTAACTGGCGAGGCAATCCGAAAGGGAGGAAGCGATGGAGCGCGAGAAGGCGCTTGACGCGGCGCTGAGTCAGATCGAGAAGCGGTTCGGGAAGGGCTCGGTCATGAAGATGGGGGAGAGCCCCACCATGTCGATCGAAGTGATCTCCACGGGTGCGATGGCCCTCGACATGGCCCTCGGCATCGGGGGACTACCGAGAGGCCGCATCGTCGAGATCTACGGCCCGGAGTCTTCGGGAAAGTCCACCCTGGCGCTGCATGTCGTGGCCGAGGCCCAGCGCAACGGCGGGATCTGCGCCTACATCGACGCGGAGTACGCGCTGGACCCGGTGTACGCACGGGCGATCGGCGTGGACGTCGACGAGCTGCTCATCTCCCAGCCCGACAACGGTGAGCAGGCACTGGAGATTGCCGACGTCTTGATCCGCTCGGGGGCGCTCGACGTCATCGTGATCGATTCGGTCGCGGCGCTCACGCCACGGGCGGAGATCGAGGGGGAGATGGGCGACAGTCACGTCGGCCTACAGGCCCGTCTCATGTCCCAGGCGCTGCGCAAGCTGACCGGCGCCATCGACAAGTCCCAGACGATCGCGATCTTCATCAACCAGCTGCGAGAAAAGATCGGTGTGATATACGGCAGCCCGGAGGTCACTCCCGGAGGCCGGGCGCTCAAGTTCTACGCGTCCGTCCGTCTCGACATCCGACGCGTCGAGCAAATCAAGGACGGCGCGGAGATGACGGGCAACCGCACACGGGTAAAGGTCGCGAAGAACAAGTGCGCCCCGCCCTTCCGCACCGCCGAGTTCGACATCATGTACGGGATGGGGATCTCCCGAGAGGGTTCGATCCTTGACGTCGCGGTCGACATCGGCATCGTGAAGAAGTCCGGTGCCTGGTATACCTACGAGGGCGAGCAGCTCGGCCAAGGGCGGGAGAACGCGAAGCAGTTCCTCCACGAAGCCCCTGAGCTCGCCGTCGAGCTAAACCATCGGATCCGCCAGGAGACACTCGCGTTGGTTCCCGCGGCTGTCCCCCTCGGCGCCAACGCTTCCGACGAGGAGCCGATGTCGATCGAGGACTGAGCTTTCGACCCGGTCGGTTCGGAAAAGGTGGTAGCTGTTTGAAGCTTGGTGAAGCCGCGCCGGTCGACGCGTCGCCTCGAAGGGCAACCGTGATGTGCTTGTACTCGTTCAACTCGGGGGTGACCGATGACGAGTTCGAGTGGTGCCCCTACTCACCGAACTCTTCGCCGCAAAGAGTTGAGGATGGCGCGCGACGAGAACCGGTCGGGGTGACCGAGACTCGGCAGTCGAACCTTTGAATGCCACCCCGGACGCGATGATGACGAGCACGGAGCCGACCGCTCCGCTTCCCATCGGTCGCCCGGCGCCGGGCGCGCCCTGTAGCGCATGAGAGGGCCTGGGGGTCCTACCACACGGCCGTTCTGCCCACCCCGAAGCTTTCGGCTCTAACTGCCCGCTCCGCGTCCCCGGCCCTGTTCCCGTGCCGCCCGGCTCTGCGCTCCGTCCGGCTGGGCTGGCTGGGCCGGGCGCTTGGTGCGCCGGCCCGCAGCCCGCCTGGCCTGCCGATTGTGTCCGTCCGGCTGCCGCTTCTCTCGCTATCGCGTTCTCCATGGTCCCGGCGTTTTGTCGCCGGTTTTCGTGCTGTTACGGCTTCGTCTCCCTCTCTCCTCCCCGGTGAGCGTGGGGAGAGAGACAAGCGGACAGAGGCAGGCCAAAGACGCGGCTCAGCCGGTGTGCCCTTGCTGCCGAGCACACCCGAACGGCGCTCGCACGACTACGTCCGCCACGGCACCATCGACCTGTACGCGGCACTCAATCTGACAAGTGGGATGGTCATCCATCAGCTCACCGCCCGCCACCGGACAATCGAGTTCAAGAAGTTACTCGACGCCATCGACAAGGCAGTGCCCGCTGGCCTCGAGGTCCACGTCGTGTTGGACAATTCCTCGACACACAAGACGCCGGCGATCCATCGCTAGCTTCTGAGACACCCCCGAATCCACTTCCACTTCACACCCACCTCGTCGTCGTGGAAGAACCTCGTATGGGACGCTGTTTCGCCGAGCTCACCAACAAATGGCTCCGGCGCGGGACGCACCGCAGCGTCAAAGACGCTTGCCGCATCCATCACCCACTGGGTCGGCACTTGGAACGACGATCCCCGCCCCTACGTATGGCACAAGACAGCCGACGAGATCTTCGACAGTCTCGCTGCATATTGCGAGCGGATCTCAGAATCGGGAGACTAGGCGGCACGAACCGGTTTGCGTAGGCTGCCGTGCTCCTCGGAGCGCCCGTCCCCAGCGCACTCCGCACTGACCGAACAGCGGGCGCAATAGACCCGGACGACGTTGTAGCTGCCGTAGGGCTCGGGGAAGAACAGCCAGGGTCGGACGCCCCTACACGCGACAAGGGCGTGTCAGGCGGGGCTCTTGGAGTCGGTCACAAAGGGGAAAGGTACGCCGGCGGGTCAGCCGAACGTTGGCGCCGGGTACGGCGGCCCAAGCAAGCCGCGCCGACCGACCTTGTGCCGGTGCCGCCTACGATGGTTGGCGTGAGTCGTCAGCCTCAGGACGACGGGCCGGGAAGGACCGGCCCCGGCAGCCCGCTGGGATCGGCCCAGACCCGGCGCTGGGCGTTCGCCGTCGTCGCGGTCGTCCTAATCGTGCTGCTCATTAGCTCGGGCATGTTCAGCCGCAGCAGCGCCAAGGCCATCGGTTTCTCCGAGTTCCAACATGACCTCGCGACGCACCAGGTCGCCAGTGCCAGCTTCAACAACTCGACGGGTGCCATCACCGGCACGCTCGTAAACGGCACGAGCTACACCACGACCGGTCCGGTCCAGCTCCCCGACTCGTTCTACGCGACGCTGAAGGCTGCCAACGTCAAGTACACGTTCTCGTCCCCAAGCTCGGAAGCGCTCGGCGAGATCATTATCTACCTGCTTCCCATCGTGTTGATCATCGGGTTCTTCGTATGGATGAGCCGTCGGGCCCAGGGGCAGATGTCCAGCATCATGTCGATAGGACGCTCCAAGGCCAAGGTCTACACGTCCGAACGCCCGCGTACGACCTTCGATGACGTGGCCGGCTATCAGGGCGTCAAACAGGAGATCAGTGAAGTCGTCGACTTCCTCAAGTCTCCCGGCCGCTTCAAGGAGATCGGTGCCCGCGTGCCGAAGGGGGTGCTGCTGGTCGGTCCGCCGGGAACCGGCAAGACGCTGCTGGCGCGCGCCGTCGCCGGCGAGGCAGGCGTCCCCTTCCTTTCGGTGAGCGGGTCGGACTTCATGGAGATGTTCGTCGGCGTCGGTGCGAGCCGCGTGCGGGACCTGTTCCAGACGGCGCGCAAGCAGGCACCGGCGATCATCTTCGTCGACGAGATCGACTCGATCGGGCGCAAGCGCGGGGCCGGTCTCGGCGGCGGCCACGACGAGCGCGAGCAGACCCTGAACCAGATGCTGAACGAGATGGACGGGTTCGACGTCGCCGAGGGCGTCGTCGTCATGGCGGCGACCAACCGGCCCGACATCCTCGACCCGGCACTGTTAAGGCCGGGCCGTTTCGACCGCCAGATCGTCGTCCCGCTCCCCGACCTCGACGAGCGCCTGCCGATCCTGCAGGTGCACTGCAAGGACAAGCGCATGGGTCCCGACCTGGACCTGTCGATCATCGCCCGCGGCACGCCCGGGATGTCGGGGGCGGACCTGGCCAACCTCGTCAACGAAGCCGCCCTGCACGCGGTGAGACGCGGGAGCCAGTTCATCGAGATGCGCGACTTCGACGCCGCCCGGGACCGCATCCTCATGGGCCAGCCTCGCGACAGCCTCGTGCTCTCGGGCCCCGAGAAGGCGCGGGTCGCCTTCCACGAGGGCGGCCACGCCGTCCTCGCCTACGTGCTCACGCATGCCGACCCCCTCTTGAAGGTGAGCATCATCCCGACGGGCCTCGCCCTCGGGGTCACCCAGCAGCTCCCGACCGAGGAGAGGCACATCTACCCCCGTGAGTACATCGAGGACGCCCTCGTCGTGCGGATGGGCGGGCGTGTGGCCGAGATGCTCATCTACGGCGACCTCTCGACCGGGGCGAGCGACGACCTCCAGCACAACACCGAGCTGGCGCGCAAGATGGTCCGCGAGTGGGGCATGTCAGAGCGCGTGGGGCCGATGGCCTGGGGATCCCAGGGCATGGTCTTCCTCGGCGAGGACCTCATGCACACCCGCGACTACTCCGAGGACACGAGCCGGGTCGTCGACGAAGAGGTCGCCCGGATCCTCCGGGAGCAGGAGGCCCGCGCCACCGCCGTGCTGCGCGAGCACAAGGCCGGCCTCGAGGCCGTGGCGCACGCCCTGCTCGAGTTCGAGAAGGTCGACGGTGCCGAGATCGGCCGGCTCATCGACGCCGCCTATGGCAGGCCTGTCCACGGCGGCGAAGAGGGCGAGGAGAAGCTCGCCACCGAGCGCTACGCGCCCTCCCTCTCCGGTGGGGTCATGGCGCTATCGGTATCCAGCCTGCCTACGACGGGCGTTACCCCGACCGACGTTTAGCCTTCCGGCGTGCAACTGCTCGTGTCGGTGCCATCAGCGGACCTGTGACGACGAACCTCGGGGCATCGTGGTACTACGTCGTGGGCGTCCACTTCCCTTGCCTGATGTCCGATGCGGACGCCTTCAAACAGCCGGCCGCCTCGGCGATCTACGAGAGCTTCACGGTACCGAGCCTCGGCCTTGTCCCACTCAGTGAGCGCACACTTGCGGGCCGCGACCGGGCAGCTCCCGATATCCGTGAGCAGCCGCCTGTAACGTGCGGCGAGAAAGGCAGTGTCTGACTCAAATCAGGGCTTCGCGGATACACAGAAGTGATACACGGAATGACCAGGGAGAACATTTGATACTTGTACTATCCTAAGTTTTCCCAGCTCAGAGCGCTGACTGATGTTCTCGGCCATGTTGTCCTCCTTCGACGGCGTTCCGGCCCGAACGAACAACTCACCCTATTGCCTTCGACGCGAAGAGGTCAGCTCTGGGCGCCGTTCCGTCCCGGCAAGAAGACCTCTCATGAAGTAATGGCGCGGCCAGGTCCTGGATCCCGCTGGCTGCGCCCTCGCGACCCGGCGGAGCGTTCAAGAAGGCGCGCAACGGCGTAGACGAGGATCGCCAGGAGGAGGGGGCCACCCAGCATGAGCGCCAGCCCGAAGGCGGGATTGTGGGCGTCGCTCCAACGATGCGCGTTGAAGTTGGCGACCAGCAAGTCGATCGAGGCGGCTGCACCTGCCGCCCCGACAAGCACGCCGAGTGCCACAAGGCCCCCCGCCCGGTCGGGACGCCTGGAACGCAGCACGGCCGCTGTCACGCACAGCGAGGGGACCACGGCCACGGCCCACGTCACCGCGAAGGCCGACGATCGCGCCATTGACCCGTTCGGAGTCCCGGAGAACCCGAAGTGGCTTGCCAACGGGTCGGGCAGGTGACTCCAGAAAACGAGCGGCGGGACGACTGCTATGCAGCACACCGTCAGCGGCACGAAAGCACCGAGCACCAGTCTGATGACTCTGAAGGAGGCCATGTGGCACGCTCGCGGGCATGGGGCTTATGACGCTGATACGACTCTACCTTTCCTGCCAAGAGCACCCGGTTCTCCAAACCGGGTGTCGGACTCGGCGATCTGCTCCCATAGACCCGACGGTCCGCAGAGTTGCTCACTTCGGCGTGCACAGTGTCCGTGCTGCCGGCTCTGGCGGCACTCGCCCTCAGCGGAGGAATCCGCGAGTAATGTCGGTGGGTCAGCCCATGTGCGAGTACTCATGGTTCGCGGGCGGCACAAACGTCTCCTTGATCGATCTCGGGCTGGTCCAGCGAAGCAGGTTCAGTTTCGATCCGGCCTTGTCGTTGGTGCCGGAACCTCGGGATCCGCCGAAGGGTTGGCGGCCGACCACCGCACCCGTTGGTTTGTCGTTGACATAGAAGTTGCCCGCGGCGAAACGGAGCGCTCGCTGAGCTTCGTCGATCGCTGTCCTTTCCGTTGCGAACACCGAACCGGTCAGCGCATACGGGCTCGTCGTGTCGACGAGGTCAAGGACTCTCGAGTAGTCGTCGTCGGGGTAGACGAACACGGCCAGAATGGGGCCGAAGTACTCGGTCGTGAAGATCTCGTGGCGGGGATCGTCGCCGAGAAGGACGGTGGGCTGGACAAAGAACCCTTCTCGGTCGTCGGCGACACCGCCTGCGAGGATCTCCACCTGCTTCTCGTGGCGTACCCGCTCGAACAGCTCGCTGTGCTCGGCGAACGAGTGAGCGTCGATGACCGCACCACCGAAGTGGGAGAAGTCGGTCACGTCGCCATAGGAGACAGTCTTGGTCGTGTCGACCAGTGCCTCGCGCAGCCCGTTGTCCCAGAGCGAACGGGGCAGGTAGGCGCGGGAGGCGGCCGAGCACTTCTGGCCCTGGTACTCGAATGCTCCGCGGACGAGCGCTGTGACCAGGGATGCTTGGTCAGCAGAGCGGTGCGCGACCACGAAGTCCTTGCCACCCGTTTCGCCGACTAGGCGCGGGTAGGTGCGGTAATGGTCCAGGTTCTCCCCGACGATCCGCCACATCGAATTGAACGTCCACGTGGATCCCGTGAAATGCAGGCCTGAAAACTCGGGGTCGGTCAACGCGACGGCGCTCATTGCCGCCGCGCCACCGGTGATGAGGTTTATGACACCTGGAGGTAGACCGGCGGTCTCCCAGAGCAGCATCAGGAACTGCGCGGCCAAGAGCTGCGTCGATGCGGGCTTCCATACCACGGTGTTACCCATCAAAGCCGGCGCTGTAGGAAGATTGCCGGCAATCGCAGTGAAGTTGAATGGTGTGATCGCTACTACGAAACCGTCCAGAGGCCTGTGATCGGTACGGTTCCACTCGCCGGGCGCCGAACTGGGCTGTTCAGCCAGGATGCTTCGAGCAAAGTGCACGTTGAACCGCCAGAAGTCGATCAATTCGCAAGCTGAATCGATCTCCGCCTGCTGTACCGACTTTGACTGGCCCAGTATCGTCGCCGCGTTCAGCGTGTCCCGCCAAGGACCCGCGAGCAGGTCCGCGGCGCGCAGGAAGACAGCCGCCCGCTCGTCGAAGGGGAGATCGCGCCAGGAGGGAGCTGCTTGCTTGGCGGCACGCACCGCGGCGGCCACATCCGCCTCGGTCGCCTGCGCCGATTCCCCCAGCACGTGACTGCGTTTGTGCGGCTCAAGGATGCTGAACCGGCTGCCGCCGGCCATGCGCCGCGCGCCGCCGATGGTCAAGGTCAGTTCATGCCGGTCACTCTTCAGTTCGGTGATCCGGCGGTGCAGCATTTCGCATTGGGCGCTGCCAGGCGGATACTCGCGAACCGGCTCGTTATAGGGAACTGGTACAGACGTGATGGCGTCCATTAGACGATTCGCCTCCTATGGATCCAAGCCTGATTCATCTTCTGTTCTGCCCATAGACAGTCACACTCATGGGCAGCGCTAACGGGCCGGTAATAAAGCCAAGAACAACACTCTTCTTGTTCACGTTACTTGAGAGGTTCACGACCTGCTGCAATGTGGTCCTTGCCAGCAGCTCCGCCTCGGACGCGGACGATAAGAAGGAAGCCGGGCTTGAAAAACCGGACGTCTCCAAGCGCCCGCGTCTCGCCATTGGCTTTCTGCCCCGTGTGTTCTCTCTCGAGAACGACACATGCGTTTGTCCGCTTCCGGAGCCCAGGGGCGGTTGCTTCCCGGGTATCCTGTCGTCATGACGGAGAGCTTCGCGCGCCAGGCGGAGGAGATCGCCAAACACCAGGCCGAGGTGATCGCGAACGAGGCGGAGATCACGAAACGGTGGGCCGAAGAGCTCCGGAGACAGACAACGGAACCACTTGCCGAGCCTGTGGTTCACGTCCGCGGGCGGTACAAGTTCACTGTCCAGCTTCTGAACCACCCCTTCAGCCATGGCGGCCAGTTCGGCAGATTGGCCGTCGAGAACCTTCTCAACGACATGTCACAGAAGGGTTGGGAGTTCGTGGAGTCGATGCCGCACGAGGACGGGCGCCTGTTCGTGTTTCGCAGTCTCGGCGAGTAGGACCCCTGGGGCAGAGATCGTTGGGCCTGCGCAAAGCGGGCAACCCCGGGAGGAGACGACCGCGCTGGCGCTTTCCCGTTCATAGCCAGCGTGACATGCCCCGGTCGTTTCTTGTGAGAGAGCCCGCCTCCGGAGCACCGGGAACGGTCACGCGAGAGAACGCGCTTCCCAAGCCCAGCCAACCGGGCGTCCCACTTCGGTCGTGAATGTCGACCCGGCGCAGGTCGATGTGTTGGCATGATCTTGAGCATGGTCACGATGTCCGTCGAGCAATTCGAGGAGTTGGTGGCCAATGCTCTCGACGGGATACCTGCCGAGCTCGGTGCGGCCATGGAAAATGTCGCCGTCATGGTGGACGACCACAGCCCGCCCGGGCGACTACTCGGCCTCTACCAGGGCGTACCGTTAACGAGTCGCGGGGCTCACTACTCGGCAACCACCCCGGATCGCATCACGATCTTCATGGCCACGATCTGCCGGGCGTGCCAGACACCGCAGGAGGTCGTCGACATGGTTCGCCGCGTGGTCATCCACGAGGTCGGGCATCACTTCGGCATCAGTGACAGGCGACTTGAAGAACTGGGGTGGGGCTGACCGGGCGCCGTGCTGCAAGACCACGGCGCCCGGTCGTCATTGGCGGCTCGTGAGATCTGGGGTGCCTTTCGCTCTCGCCATCCGCCTAGGCCTGGCGATCGGCACCAGATCTGACTGCCACCAGAGGGTGAAGGTTGGGGTCGCTTCGTCTGCGGCCCTATCGGCCCGTGCGCTCAAGAGAAGGTGTAGTTGGGGATCCCCACTCCGGAGTGGATCGCGAGGACGTTCATCGACGACTGGTGAGGACAGACGCGAACCGAGAAGTTCTCCACCTCGTCGGCTTCACCTGCCGGCCCGGGAAGCCTCTGGCCGGGTGGGACGACCCTCAGCCCTGCCGTTGCAACCCCCGGGCCCGCGCACAACGCGCCGGCGTCCACGACACCCAGGATCGCGTGTGCGGTCGCCCCGGGCTGGAGCGTCACCGTGGTCGGGGTGCCGCGGTGGGACGCTGGCTCGCCGATCTCGGCGCCAGTCGCACTGACACCCCACACACTTGGCCAGCCGTGCAATGTGCACGGCTCATGCCCGACATTGCTGAACTCAAGTTCGTAGTAGATGGTGCCGGCGGTGCCGTCGCCCTCAACTGCTGCCCAGACCTCAGTGCTGGCTGCGCCACAAACCTGTATCGAGGCCCGAGCGCTCGAGGTTGCCGATGCGACCACGGTGGCCGTCGGGAGCAGAATCGCTCCACACGCCAGAGCGACGCCGACAGCAAGTCGCCGGCAATCTCGCAGCTTCAGTTTCATGCTGGTTCCTCCTTGGTTGGTCTTCCTCCACGTTTCACAAACCGGTCGCGGCGGCGGGCGGCATCGAAAAGAGGGGCCCCTGCAGTGGTCGGGGCATCCTGTGACGCTGAGTAACGTCGCTCGAACTCCGCTTGGTCCCTCCCCTCGACAGCCATCAGACCTCCCTACCCAGTACAACGCTTGAGCCGGCCGTCGCGCTGCAGTCGATTTCGACAAGTCTCCGAACGGGTAAGACGCACGGCGCTACCAAGCGCGACTCCTGCGGTGTCGGCTTCGCGTGCCATCCGCCTGAGGCGAGCGCGCCGCGGCAAGAGGCCGACGCGGAGAGCTCGATGACTGCAGGGCGGCCACGAAGACACTCGCGGCGGTGGGGTGCCCGGCTGCATGACCCGCTGTCGAGTTCCAGCCGCAGTCGGTCTCGCCGATTGACCGCCTCGGCACTCGGGATTCGAGATCTCGTGTCCTCAAGCAGGCATTCGAATGGCACCAAAGCCGTATAGGTGCTCAAAACAAGAACGGATCACACGCGTTGAGTGGCGAAGAAGCCGTTATTGGAATGCCCATCATGAGCGACTAGCGTCACGTCAAGCTTGGCTCGGTGAGAGAGTCGCCGAAGATCTGCCTGCATCCGATCGCTGCAGCCGGTCCCGCACCTGTCTTGCCGCCTGGCGTGATCTGTGCGCGAGACCGAGGGGGTTGTTCGTCAATGGCTGACATCAGGTTTCTTGGATGTGATCAGGATGCGTACTGCGCGAGTGTCGCCCGTCACGTCGCCGAGTTCGAGGAGACTTCAGGGCACCGGGTTGACGTGCGATTGATCGACAACGACGACTACTTCACAAACGAGTTGGCCCAGTATCTGGAGGGCGAGGATCCGGCAGATGTCTACATGTCCGGACCGGTGCTCATGTGGGAGCAGCTCGGTGCCGGACATGTCGAGCCGCTGGACTCGTTCCTCGAACGCGCCAGCGCCGGCTACGACCCCGATGACTTCCTCACGACCCTCATGCGTTGCAATCGCTGGAGCGGACGGTTCGGAGACCCGCTCGGCCATGGCCCTCTTCTCGAGCTGCCGGTCAACTGTGAGTCGTACAACCTCGCCTACTTGCCCGCGGTGCTGGAGCGAGCAGGCGCCGAGGTGCCGATCACGTGGGAAGGCTATTTTGCCGTCGCCCGTCAGATCGCCGAAAAGGCCGCACCATGCCGCGGGTTCGGCCAGCGCGGCGTGAACGTCTGGCACACCATCTACACAGGATTCGCGAGTCAGTTGTGGTCATACGGAGGACGGGACTTCGACGAGTCCGGCGCCTGTGCGATCGCCCGCCCGGCCGCGCTCCACGCGACCGGTGACATCCTCGCCGCCCTCCAGGAGGCGGGCCCGGTCGACTGGCTGAACCAACGTTGGTACGAGCTCGCTATCGACTTCGCCAATGGAGGCTACGGCCTGATAGTCGATTCCGACCACTACGTCGCCTATTTCGAGGACCCGAGGGTCTCCACGGTGAGCGGCAAGGTTGGCTATGCACTGCCGCCCCTCGGTCCGAACGGCCAACGCAACTCGAATCTGTGGACGTGGTCCGTCGTGATGAACGCGACCTCCCGTGACAAGAACACCGCGTGGGAGTTCATGGAATGGGCGACAGGAAAGACGTTTCTCCTCCGGTCGGCCTTCGAGGGAAACATGAACCCCACCCGCAAGAGCATCTGGGAGGACTCGAGCTTCCAGGAGCGGGCGTCAGGCTGGGGAGACTTCGTCGGTGTCGCATGGCAACTCGTCGAGGACGTCGCGGATGTGCTCGTCACGCCGGCGGTGAACTACATCGACGTCGCCCGACGCTGGACCGGTGCACTGCGTGAGGCCTACGCCGGTACCGATTCGCTCGAGGGATGTCTGAGCAAGGCGGCTTCTGACATAGACGAACTGGTCGCCGGGTAATCGCCGCGTCGTGCCGAAGATGACCGATCTCCTCTCACGCTGATCGGATGGAAAAGGCTGCCCCCGAGTTCAATGACGTCGTGTGCGGCCTGCTGGTGAGGTCCGGACGAAGTCTCTTCGTGCACCGGAACAGTTCGCGTACGTGGGCCCCGGACCGCTGGGACGCCCCCGGTGGTCACATCGAGCGAGGTGAGTCGGATTTCGACGCCCTCGCCCGCGAGATGTTCGAGGAACTCGGAGTCGTGGTCGCCCCCGACGGCGCTCGCCTGGTAGCTCGACTGACCGGAGCTCACTACGACGCTCGCGTCTTCGTCATCGACGCCTGGTCCGGCGAGCCGGAGAATCGAGCACCGGAAGAGCACGACGATCTCGCCTGGTTCGACGCGGTGCAAGCCTCCCGTCTCGTCCTCGCCGACCCGGAGCTTGTCGACATAGTCGTCGATGTATTGCGTCACGCGGCCGGGATGGACGGCTGATAGCCCTCGCTAGGAGGAGAGTTCCCGGCAAGCCGGGGACGGGTGGACGGGGGCCGGCATGGGGACCCGGGACCCACCCCCGTGGCTGGCGCTCGTCGAGCTCGGGCCACTCCGGCCTGTGGCCCGAACGAGCCCCCGCGAGGAGGTAGTGGTACTACGAGGCAAACGAGTGCGGTCACCCACCTTGAGAACTGCCCCTGCAAGACCCAGGCTTGCGGTATCACACGCCGATCCGCAGGTCTTCGCAGCTCCTGACTCAGATGAACCAGGTTCTTCGCGTGACTTGGTACCGGTTCCGGGTCACATTCGGTCGCCGTTGGCTCGGTTATCTGAGCGTGGTGGTGCTGATCGGGCTGATCGGCGGGATCGCCATGGCGTCGATAGCAGCTGGGAGACGCACCCAGTCCTCGTACCCCACCTTCCTCGCGAGCACGAACCCGTCCGACATGACCGTGTCGGTCTTCGCCGCGAACAGCGGCGGGCCAGTTGCACCCTTGACGGCAAAGATCGCCCACCTGGCCGGCGTGAAACGCGTCAGGACCATTTTCGTGCCGCATATCGTGCCGCTTGCCGGCAACGGCGCCCCCCGTCTCTCCACACTGGCTCAAGTCTCGGTTCTGGGCAGTCTGGACGGCGGGTTTGTCGCTCAGGACCGTCCGGCCATCGTGCAAGGTCGGGCCGCGGACCCGAACCGGGCCGACGAAATGGTCATGACCGCGAGCGCCGCCAGCTTCCTCGGCGTGCACGTCGGACAAGTCGTTCCCATGGGCTTTTATACGAACGCGCAATCGGCGTTGCCGGGCTTCGGCACGCCGAGGGTGGCGCCACGCCTCCGGTTTGAGGTCAGGTTGGTCGGTCTCATCGTCTTCAACAACTCCGTGGTCCAAGACGACGTCGACCGTGCCTACGGCTTCGTGCTCCTGACGCCGGCGCTAGTGCGAGAGCTCGTGGCTGTGTCGCCGGGAGTGGCCGCCCCGGAGGCCTACGCTTTGCAGCTCGACCACGGTGGCCTCGACGTTCCTGCCGTCGAGCAGGCAATCGTCCATCTGCTCCCGCGATATGCGACCGCCGAGTTCCATGTGACGTCACGCGTCGTCACCGAGGTGGAACTAGCCCTCAAACCGGAATCGGTCGCCCTCGGTGGCTTCGGGGCGATCGCCGCATTGGTCTGCTTGATAGTGCGTAGCACTATACTGTTTCATAACAGGCCAACGGTACCCGCTGGTACCCGCTGGTACTCGCACACTGTGACGATATCTGTCGTCATCGTAGCAGGCGTGTTCGTGCCTCCCATCCGTCGGTCCGGATCGTGCGGGGCCGAGCGGGGCCACCCTGCAGCGAGACCCGCTACGAGCCGGACCGACGTCGGGGCCTGAGACGCCCGCTACGGGCCGTCAGGTCGTCCGGGGGCTGGGGGTGTCCCCAGTAGGGCGTTGTCGTCTCAGGAGGGAGCTGAGGGGCGTCTGGCGGGGTGCTGGGTGTAAGGCTCACCAGTGCCCTTCCCCCCTGGGTGCGCTTTGAGCGTGATGAGAAGATGCTCCGAAACGTGAGAACTCGTTTGCGGATGAAAACATGCTGCGAAACAGGAAAAGTCGTGTCGTTTCCAACGGAATTTGGGCTCGGCTGGGACCCGTTTGTGGTGCACTCGGTCTGACCTGGGCGGATCGTCAGTCCCGGAACAGGGCTGCCCTGTCGAGTACGTCGGTTTCCATCGGCTCTAGGTAGCTGCGCATCGTTGTTGCCGGATCGGAGTGGCCCAGTACCTTCTGTATGTCGAGTAGGTCGAAGTGGTGTGCTCCATGTTCGTCGGTGGCTCGGTGCAGGATTCCCGCTGTTGTCCGTCGGAGGTCGTGTGGTGCGACGTGTCCGAGGTTCGCCTGGGCAGCTCGCTGGCCGATGATGCGGAACAGGGTGCTGCTGCTGCTGATGGCCTCCCCCCATGCCAGGCGGGCCGTGCCGTGGGTTGCTGCGCCCCGGAGCTGTCGGCATACGAGGGGCATGGTGTCGGTCAGGTGGGGAACGTGTTGAGCGTACGCAGTGAGATACAGGTCTATGGCTGTTACTAGTGCTGTCTCAGCCATTGCCCGTCGGGGCTTGTGGCCCTTTCCCGTCCATGTGATCCTCGGCAGCTGTGCTACGTCCCGGATTGTTAGTCGTCGGATCTCTGCGACCCGCATCCCGATCAGGCCCAGGCGCAAGACCAGCTCGTCCCGCAGTCCTGGCAAAGTACCGTCTTGGGAGCTGGCTACGAGCTGTCCATACGCTTCGTCCCTTGTCAGCCAGCGGCCGGGGTTCTTCGCCTGTACTTTGCCGTAGGTGCGGCGGTAGGTCTTGAGGGGGCTGTCTGGGTCCGAAAGGTGCTCCGTTACGTTCGTGTCTACGTACCCTTCCCGAAGGCACCATTTGAGGAATGTACGGGTCGTAGATAGGCGGCAATAGACCGTGTTGTTGGCGGGGTTGCCGCTGGTTGCCCAGGTGACTACGTCCCGTTCCGTGAGCTGCCCGGGGCGCTGGCGTCCGGAATACCGGAAAAGCTGTTCCAGTTTGCTCCGAGCGCTCTCGACTGTCTCCGGGTTCGGGTAGCGGCCGGTGAACTCGTCCAGGATGTGGGCCAGCGTGGCCTGCTCCCGGTTGAGGAAGACGATGGGGGCTCTGTCGGGGATCACGGTTTCTCCTTAGAAATCACGGTATTGCTTGATCCTTGCGATTCAGGCCATCTCCCGGCAGCTCCGTTGGGTGGAAGACGACCACCGGGTGATGCGGGCACTCGGAACCAGTCCAGCCATGACCGCCGGTGACGGGCTGATCGGCGTCCTCGGTGCCGCGGTCCTCGGCTCGCTCGTGGCAGTGGGGGTAGCAGTGGGACTGTCTCCGCTCGCTCCCCTGGGACCGGTACGTCCCTTCTACCCCGGTTGGGGGGTCGCCCTCGACTGGACAGTGCTCGGCATCGGTCTGGCCGCACTCGTCGGCGTGCTCGCGACTGCGTCGGGCGCACTGTCCTACCGAGGCTGGCCCCGTCGGGCGCCACGCACCCGCCAGGGTGTGACTCGCAGTTCGAGTGTCGCCCGCAGCGCCGAATCGGCCGGGATGCCGGTCGCTGGTGTGGTCGGGGTGCGCTTCGCCCTCGAAACAGGCAGGGGCCGCACCGCGGTGCCGGTGCGATCGGCATTGGCGGGCACTGTCCTCGCCGTCGCCTTGGTGGTGGCGGCTCTCTCGTTCGCGGGCAGTCTGCAGACGCTGGTTTCGCACCCTGCGCTGTACGGGTGGAACTGGAGCTACGCCCTCGATCCGACCAACAACGTTCCTCCTCAAACCCTGAAAGTCCTGGGGCACGACCCCGCTGTCGCCGCCTGGAGCGGGTTCGACTACAACAACGTCGACATCGATGGGCAGACCGTCCCCGTCCTGTTCGCACGCTCACTCGGCGAGGTCGTGTCGCCACCGATCCTGTCCGGGCACGGCCTGGACGCAAACAACCAGATCATCATGGGCGCGGCCACCCTCGGGGTACTCCACAAGCACGTCGGCGAAACCGTGTTCGTGAGCTACGGGACCCGAGCCGACGCTCCCCTCTACATACCACCGACCCGCTTGGTGATCGTGGGCACGGCAACGTTCCCGGCCGTCGGGTACGAAAGCTTGGTCGCCGACCATACCTCGATGGGCACGGGCGCTCTGTTCTCGGAGGGGATCTTCCCGCGGGCGTTCCAACGAGCCATCGGGAGCCCGGACCCGAACCTCAACGGGCCCGAGCTGGTCTTCGTGCGGCTCCGAAACGGTGTCAGTCCGACAGCCGGCCGAGCCGACATGCAACGTGTCGCCGACGAGGCGGACAAGGTCTTCGCCGCGGACCCTCACACGCAAGGCAACAACGTCGTCGTCCTCGGCGTCCAGCATCCGGCGCAGATCGTGAACTACCGCAGCATCGGCTCGACCCCGGTGATCCTGGCTGTGGGCCTCGCCGGAGGAGCAGTCGTCGCTCTCGGCCTCACACTCGCCGCCTCGGTGCGCCGGCGCAGGCGAGACATGGCACTCCTGAAAGCTCTCGGCTTCACCCAACGGCAGCTGTCGGCCGCGGTCGCCTGGCAGGCAACAGTTACGGCCGTCATAGGCGTCGTCGTCGGGATCCCACTCGGCGTCGTCATCGGACGTCAGCTCTGGACGCTGTTCGCCAACAGCCTCAACGCCGTGCCTGACCCGACCGTACCTGGCTTGTCAGTGCTCCTCGTCGGTATAGGCGCACTCCTGTTCGCCAACGTCGTCGCCGCGCTCCCCGGGCGCAGTGCTGCGCGAACCCCAACAGCTCTGGTGCTGCGAGCGGAGTGACCCGACGCGACCGAGGCCAGCCTGTGGCGTTGGGTGACGGCGGACGACGCGCTCCCAAGCCCGAGAGCGGAGCGAGTACACCGAAGAAGACATGTTCTGTCTCTCGACAGGCGGCGCGAGAACCCGACACAGAAGCCCGATAGGTCGAAAGACAGGCGGGGACCGTCGGACAGTTGCAGCGTGACCCCGTCTCCATCCCTATACCCCCAGTAGTATCTTAGGACTGAAGGAGGCGCAAGATGCGTAAGAAGGTCCTCGTACTCGGCAGCAACTTCGGTGGTCTCACGACGGCATTGGCGGTGAAGCACGAACTGCACGGGGACGTCGACGTGACGGTGATCTCTCCATCCGATCTGTTCGTCTTCAATCCCTCGCTCATCTGGCTCCCCTTCGGCAAGCGCTCCCCCCAAGACCTGTCGTTCCCCGTGACGCCGACCCTCGAGCATCACGGCACCGAGTTCGTCCACCATGCAGCTGAGTCGATCGACTCGACCGCCCGGACGGTCTCGGCCGGGGGCAACGCCTACCGCTACGACTACCTGGTCATAGCGACCGGCTACCGCAACGACTTCGATGTCGCGCCGGGATTGGGACCGGGCGGCAACGCCGTCACCATCACGACGCTCGAAGATGCCATCCACGCCGGCGAACGGTGGAAGGCACTGCTCGACGATCCCGGGCCGGTGGTCGTTGCCGCAACGCAACGCGCCAGCTGCTTCGGCGCGGCGTACGAATTCCTCTTCAACGCGGCCTACCACTTGAAAAAGGCGAAGCTCAAGGGCAAGGTCCCTCTCACCTACGTGACCTCAGAACCGTTCCTCGGCCACTTCGGCATCGGCGGGCTCCCCCGCGGAGAGCAGCTGCTGGGGATGTTCCTCAGGATGGAAGGGATCACCGCCATTACCGACGCCTCCATCGAGTACGTCGACACCGATGTGATCCACCTGAAGGACGGCCAGGACGTGCCCATGCGCTACTCCATGGTGATCCCCCCCTTCCTGGGTCAACAGGTCGTGAAGGACAGCGGTCTCTCGGACGTGCGGGGTTATGTCACGGTCCGCCCCACGTACCGAGAGCACGGACCACGACGACATCTACGCCGTCGGCATCGCTGCAGCAGTGACGGTTCCGTGGCAGACGTCCACACCAGTCGGCATCCCGAAGACGGGGTTCCCCACCGAGACGATGGCGCACGTCGCCGCCTCCAATATCGCTTCGCAGGTCCGAGGCGTAGAACCCAAGGAGGAGAAGGAGTTCAAGGACATCATGGCCGTTTGCGTCATGGACGCCGGCAACAATGGCGTCATCATCCTGGCCGACAAGATGCTGCCTCCCCGCAAGCACGGCGTGCTCATCCCGGGTCCGCAGGCCCACGCGATGAAGGTCGCATTCGAGAAGTACTTCTTGTGGAAGGCCCGCAACGGCTACGTGCAGCTGCCCTGAGGACTGACCCACCGGCCCGGTGCCGACGCGCAACCGGAGGAGTCGGATACGGTCGGCAAGGTGATACGTGCAGCGACTCAAGTAGACATCCCCGTCCTCGTTGAGTTGATAGGTGAGCTCGCCGAGTACGAGCGGGCGCGTGACGAGGTCGAGATCGACGACGTGATGCTCGAACGCGCACTGTTCGGGCCTGAGCCGAGCGCTTTCGCGCGGGTCGCGACTGCCGACGACCTCATCGTCGGCATGGCGCTCTACTACAGGAGCTTCTCCACGTGGACGGGACTACAAGGCATCTACCTCGAGGATCTCTACATCCGGCCCGCGCACCGCGGGCTTGGGATCGGAAAGGCGTTGCTCGCGTCGTTGGCCCGTCTGGCTCTTGACGAGGGCTGTAGTCGGCTGGAGTGGTCCGTACTCGACTGGAACGCGCCGGCGATCGCGTTCTACCGGTCGATCGGTGCCGCCGCCATGGACGAGTGGACCCGATACCGTCTTGCCGGGCCGGCGCTCACGGACTTCGCGAACTCCTTCTGACCGTCACGAGCTCTTGTCCGTGAGGCTTCTCGCCCCGTGGGCCGGCGTGCTCGAGAGGCAAACGGGCGCCGGGGGGCCCGGGAGACTCCGTCACCGCTGAGGAAGTCCTGGACCGGTGGCGAGCGGAGCTCGGGCTTGCCCACTGCGGCGCCGGAGGAAGGGGTTCGCTCGCTAACGTCTTTGCCATGACGATCGAGACTCGCATCCTCGGGCGTACCCGAGCAGAGGTGACCATCCTCGGCTACGGGGCCATGGAGTTACGGGGGCAGCCCCGGGGACCGGCGATCACCGACCAGGAAGCGGGCCGGCTCCTCAATGCCGTTCTTGATGAGGGCATCAACCTGATCGACACCTCGGTCGACTACGGGCGCAGCGAGGAGCTGATCGGCCGGAACCTGGCTGCACGCCGAGACGAGTACTTCCTCGCGTCAAAGTGCGGATGCCCCCTCGAGGATCCACCCCCCGGGGCAACGCCGCCGTTCCCGCGCGACTACAGGGCGGCCAACATCCGGGCCGGTCTCGAGCAGAGCCTCCGCAGGCTCAGGACCGAGCGCCTCGATCTGTTGCAGGTCCACATGTCGCCGAGCCGTTCCCAAATGGAGTCTGACGGGACGATCGAGACGCTCGTGGCACTTCGGGATGAGGGCAAGATCCGATTCCTCGGCATGTCGGGAACGCTTCCTCACCTGCCCGACCACATCGCCATGGGTGTCTTCGACGTCTTCCAGATCCCCTACTCGGCGATCCAGCGCGAGCATGAAGACCTCATCGCAGATGCGGTCGCGGCCGGAGCGGGCACCCTCATCCGGGGAGGCGCAGCCCGCGGCGCCCTGGCGGAGGACAAGGACTGGCGCCAGGCGCCGCTCGGGCTCGCCGAAGGAGAGGGGAAGCGCCGCTGGGAGGCCTCCGGAATAGAAAACCTCCTCGGCGAGATGAGCCACTTCGAGTTCGTCCTGCGCTTCACGCTGAGCCACCCGGCCTTGTCGAGCACGATCGTCGGTACGTCCGCCATCGACCACCTCCGCGCCAACATCGCGATCGCCGAAAAGGGTCCGCTACCCGCCGACCTCTACCAGGAGGCAAAGCGCCGCTTGGACGTGGCGAGCCAGTAGCGAGGCTCGTGGCGCCGTCACCTCGGCAAGCTGTTCGCCGCGGAAGTGCGATCAGGACGACCCTGACGTCAGGCGGGCGAAAAGCGGGAGCTGTTTCCGGTTCGCGAGGCCGAAATGGTACAGGTGGAGCTCGTCCGCGCCCGCGTTGAGGAGCCGTCCTGCGTGCTCCTCGAAGCCGTCGGCCTCCACGGGAACCAGAAGATTCACGTACGCCGCCACGCTGACTCCTGCCGGCACGGAGTGCCGGGCTGCTGCGATCGCTTCGGGACTGTGCGGCGATGTTGCCTCGACGGGAACCAGCACGGCGTTCGCCTGCCGTGCCGAAGTTGGCGTCAGCCCCGGCGAAGCCCCGGTCGCCCAAGGCTCCGGCCGGGCGTGCAAAGTGGTCCGCAGGGATGGCGCGACCTTTCCCAGGGCAGTTAGAACACCCTCCAAGACGGCGTCGGTGTGACGCTGTCGACTGGTCAGGAGCAGTTCAGCCGTCTGTACTCCGAGGACTTCGTATGGCGTCGCCTCCTCCACGCCCGCCAAGTCCTGGGCGGCCTCGAAGGCCCCCTGCAGTTTTCGCACAATGTCGCCGGCATCGGCATCTTCGGCTTGCCAACCTCGCTGACAGGCGTCGCAGCAGCAGATCGAAAGGATCAGCTCCGCCAACGGTGTGTACGCCCTGAAGGTCTTCTCGTGGTGACCGCCGTGTTCGGACCCCAACTGGCCGTAAGCCTCGAGCGAGATCCCCTCAAGAGGAAGACCACGCACCGCCTCGGCCGCAAGCACGGCCGCGTACTCGCGCACCTCCTCATTGCCAGGGCAAAGGGCCCACTCGTAGAGGTCACCGAAGCAGTTGCGCACGACAAGTTCCCGGTGCTTTCGTCCCAACCCGCTGTTGTGGGTCAGCACCACCCACGCGCTGACCCGCAGCCCGCCGGCGTCAAGAGCCTCGACGGCACGCGCGAACGAGTCCTCGCAACCCGTCCACGGCGCGCTGACCGGTCTGAGGCGGTGTCCCGTCCACACGTCGGCTCGCACGGGACGATACAAAGCCGCGCTCTCGGCGAGGACGAAGCGGTGCTGCGGATGCTGCGGCGTCGCCGCCCGCACGCTGTGGTAGGCGGCGGCAACGCTCACATGCTCGAACCCGGTGGAAACAAGCCGCGACACGCAAGAGGGGTCGCCGACGACGTCCCATGGGTAGAGATAGGCGCTGAGCTGCGGCGGCGCGAGACTCGGGCTCACACGGGAACTCTGCCAACCAGCTCCGCTTCCCACCGCTACCCCCTCTGGAGGCGACGAAAGTACAGAGTATATTATGTGCTGTGTACGAGGCTCTGGTACAGGACCCGCTCGGAGCAAGCGTGCAGCCCCGCTTCGGGTCACGTGGCGACTCGATCGCCAGCGAGATCAAAGCTGCGATCCTCTCGGGCCGCTACGGCGCGGGAAGCCCCCTCACCGAGCAGGCGATCGCCGACGAGCTCGGCACTTCGAAGACCCCGGTCCGCGATGCCTTAAAGGCCCTGAGCGGGACGGGGCTCGTCACCTCGAGCAGCCACCGCGGCACCTCGGTCAGGACCGTGGACACCTCGATGGCCTTGGCCGTCTGCGACCTCCGCCTGCTCCTGGAGCCTGAAGCGGTGCGGCGCACGATCCTCAGCGGGCTCGACGCCGAAAGCTTCAAGGCAGCAATCGAGCGCATGGTCGCCGCCGAGAGCGGTGAGGACCTGTATCAGCGAAGCCTGGCGAACCGGGCCTTCCACCGTCAGCTCTACGCCGGTTGCGGAAACCCTGCCCTTGTCAAGGTGCTCGACGACCTGACCGACGTCAATGCCTTGATCAGCGTCACCGTGTGGAACCACGTCCGCAGTTGGGCCGGCGAGGCGGTGGAACACCGCAAGCTGGCCAAAGACGCACTGGCCGGGAGGGCAGAGTCGGCCGCCGCGCGCCTGCGAAGGCACATCGAGGTATTCCAACGACGCGTCGTCGAGGCCCTCGGCACAGCCTGAGGTGACCGCACCGCCCAAGATCAGCTACGACCAACAAGAGAAACGGGAGCGAGAATGAACTTCGAGCAGCAGCACAACCCTCTGAGCGGTGTCGTGGCCGTCCCCACGACACCGTTTGCTCCCGACGGTGGCATCGACAAGGAGGCCTATCAAAGGATCATCCGGCGCCTCGTAGACGCTGGCATCACCACCGTCACCCCGAACGGCAACACCGGTGAGTTCTACGCGTTGACTCCCGGGGAAGCAAAGCAAGTGACGCGACTGGCCGTCGAGTCGGTTGACCCTGACACGACGGTCATGGTCGGCGTCGGTCACGACGTCGCCTCCGCCGTCGACGCCGCCCTGGACGCACGGTCCCGGGGCGCCGCTCTGATAATGGTCCATCAGCCCGTGCACCCCTATGTCTCGGTCGAAGGTTGGATCGAGTACCACCGCGCCATTGCGAGCGAGGTGCCCGAGCTCGGCGTCGTCCTCTATGTGCGCAATGAGGCCATCCCCGGTGCGGCCTTTGCGCGGCTCGGCGAGCTCTGCCCGAACGTGGTCGGGGTGAAGTACGCCGTCGCGAACCCTGCCCGTTTCGCGGCTGTGGCAGCCGATGCCGGTGTGGGGCGGTTCACGTGGGTGGCCGGTTCGGCCGAGCTGCACGCCCCGGGATATTTCGCCGTCGGCGCCACCGGGTTCACCTCCGGACTGGCGAATGTCGACCCGCAGACGTCGCTGCGACTGTGGCGTGCTCTGGACGCAGGAGAGCAAGTTCTCGTGACCGATCTCTGGCAGCGCGTGCGGCCTTTCGAGGAACTGCGCGCCGCCAATGCCAACGCGAACAACGTCTCGGTCGTGAAAGAGGCGCTCTGCCAGCTCGGGATATGTGCCCGGGACGTCAGGCCTCCGAGCTCATTGCTACCCACACAGACGCGGGCGGAGATCACCCGCATCCTCGACGCTTGGGGGTTGCTCGGATGAAAGGCGAGCCCGTGGAGTTTCGCAGCAGCCAGTGGTTCGAAGGCGAGGGACTGCGAGCCTTCAGCCACCGGTCGCGGGCCCGCCAGCTCGGCATCGGTGCCGAGGAGCTCGCCGGCAAGCCCGTCATCGGGATCCTCAACACCTGGAGCGACATCAATCCCTGCCACATGCACCTGCGCGAGCGTGCCCAGGCTGTCAAGCGCGGCGTCTGGGAAGCCGGTGGGTACCCCATCGAGATGCCCGTGGCGACCCTCTCGGAGACCTTCCAGAAGCCGACGCCGATGCTCTACCGCAACCTGCTGGCGATGGATACCGAGGAGATACTGCGCTCTTACCCCTTCGACGGAGCCGTCCTCATGGGTGGCTGCGACAAGTCCACACCAGCGCTGTTGATGGGTGCGGCGAGTGCGGACAGGCCGATCATCTACTTGCCGGCGGGTCCCATGCTCACGGGTCACTGGCACGGCGAGACGCTGGGCAGTGGCACCGACATGTGGCGGTACTGGGACGAAAAGCGCGCCGGGACCATCATGGAGGCCGAGTGGCAAACACTCGAGGCAGCGATGGCGCGCTCCCCCGGCCAGTGCATGACGATGGGCACCGCCTCGACGATGACCGCCGTCGCCGAAGCACTGGGGCTCACCTTGCCGGGCGCATCGTCCATCCCTGCTGTGGACTCGGCCCACCACAGGATGGCTGCCGCGAGCGGCACACGCGTCGTGGACATGGTGCGCGAGAACCTGACGATGTCCAAGATCACCGACAGGCGGGCATTCCTCGACGCCGTCACCGTCGTGCTCGCCCTCGGCGGCTCCACCAACGCCGTCATCCACCTCGTCGCGATGGCGGGACGCTGTGAGGTGGAACTGGGCCTGGACGACTTCGACCACCTGTCCCGCAGCACTCCCGTGCTCGCCAACATCCGCCCCAGTGGTGAGTACCTGATGGAGGACTTCTATTACGCCGGCGGTCTGCCCGCCCTCATGGCCCAGATCAAAGACCTCCTTCACTTGGAGCGACCGACCGTCAGCGGGCGAACGCTCGGAGAGAACCTCGACGGGGCCACCGTCCACGACGAACGCGTGATCCGCCCCCGGCAGAACCCGCTTTCAGAGCACGGTGGGCTCGCCATCCTGCGCGGCAACCTGGCCCCTGACGGCGCGGTCATCAAGCACCTCGCCGCGTCGGCGCATCTTCTGTACCACACCGGGCCGGCCGTCGTGTTCGACGACTACCAAGACATGCAAAGGCGCGTCAACGATCCCGATCTGGTCGTCAGCGTCGACTCCGTCCTCGTTCTCCGCCACGCCGGCCCCCAGGGTGGGCCGGGCATGCCCGAGTACGGCATGCTGCCGATACCCGACAAGCTTCTGCGTGAAGGCGTCCGGGACATGGTCCGCATCTCCGACGCCCGCATGAGCGGGACGAGCTACGGCACCTGTGTCCTGCACGTGGCGCCCGAGTCGTTCGTCGGGGGACCGCTGGCGTTGGTTCGAAACGGTGACCTGATCACCCTCGACGTGGCCAAGCGCCTGCTGCAGCTCGAGGTCACCGACGACGAGCTGCGCCGGCGCTCGCAGGCGTGGACTCCCCCACCGAAGATCTTCGACCGTGGCTACGGCGCCCTGTACAGCGAGCACATCGGACAAGCCGACCAGGGCTGCGACTTCGACTTTCTGGCCCGCAAGGGGACCGCCGTGGAGCCGAACCCAAGGTGAGGACCCCGCGAACCCTCGTCATCACCGGAGCCGCGGGGCGGCTCGGCACCTATCTGCGCTCATCTCTGGCCGAAGTCGCCACAAGCGCACGCCTCCTCGACATCGTCGCCCCACCGCAGGCGGCAGCAGGTGAGCCGGTCGAGATTCATCAGGGTTCGGTCACCGATCCCGACCTGCTCGACGCGGTGTGCGGCGGCGCCGACGCGATCGTCCACCTCGGAGGCTTTGCCGGTGACGCTCCCTGGCCCGACCTCTCCGAGGTCAACGTGGGTGGGACATTTCAGGTGCTCGAGGCGGCCCGTCGCCACGGCCTGAAGCGGGTGGTGGTGGCGAGCAGCAATCACGCGGTCGGTTTCCACGTCCGGGGATCACAGCCACTCGCCGACGACGTGGCACCGCGACCCGACAGCCTCTACGGCGCCAGCAAGGCGGCGGGCGAAGCTCTTTGCCAGTTCTACAGCGTGAAATTCTCGATGGACATCGTCTGCCTGCGTATCGGCTCGTGCTTCGATACTCCGGAAAACCACCGCATGTTGTCCACGTGGCTCTCGCCCGCCGATTTCGTCCGGCTGATAACAGCATCGCTGACGGCCTCGCACCCGGGCTTCCAGCTTGTCTGGGGCGTCTCAGCGAACACGCGCCGATGGTGGTCGACTGCGGGTGGCGACGCCATAGGCTTTTGTCCGGAGGACAACGCCGAAAGCTTCGCCGCGCTGTATCCCGGAAGCAACCCCGCGCCCGAGTATGTCGGAGGAGTCACTATCTAGGGACACGAACCTGCGACTTGCCGGGCGGGCGCCTCAGCGTCTTGCCAGGGCGGATTGCCCAAGAACGTCCTTTCAAGGAGCCCCGTGACTGACACCGAGACCAATCCTGCCGAAAACCCGTTTCTCGACGTCTCCGGTGTCGTCGAGAGAGCGGTTGCCGCCGCACCCCGGTGGGGGGCACTCGATCCGGTGGCGAGAACCGGAATGCTTCGTGCGGTCGCCGACCGTCTGGACAGCGCGGGTGATGAGCTGGTCCCTTTGGCAATCGCAGAGAGCCATTTGACCGAGACACGCCTGCGCGGGGAACTGTTCCGCACGACCTTCCAGCTGCGGTTCCTCGCCGGGGTGATCGAAGAAGGCGACTACCTGCAGGCGTGCATCGACACATCAGACGACCTCTGGCCGCCCGGGGCGCGGCCTGACCTGCGACGGTCTCTCCGGCCGCTCGGCCCGGTCGCTGTCTTCGCCGCCGGCAATTTCCCGTTCGCCTTCAGTGTTGCCGGTGGTGATTCGGCTTCCGCTCTTGCCGCTGGCTGCCCGGTGGTGCTCAAGGCACATCCCGGTCACAGGCAACTCTCCGCCCGGTGCGGAGAGATCGTCACCCGAGCACTGCACGAGGCCGGTGCACCGGAAGGCACGTTCGCGCTGATCGAAGGCGATGACGCAGGCCGTGCTCTCATCACCCATCCCGACATCGCCGCCGTGGCGTTCACCGGATCGGCGCGGGTGGGACGCTTGCTGTTCGACATCGCCGTCGGGCGGCCGAAACCGATCCCGTTCTACGGGGAGCTCGGAAGCGTAAATCCCGTGTTCGTGACGACCCGGGCTGCTGCGGCACGCTTGGACGAGATCCTCTCCGGGTACGTCGCCTCTTTCACCCTGGGAGCCGGGCAGTACTGCACCCAGCCAGGCGTCTTGCTGCTGCCCGCAGGCGTCCTTGACCGTGACCGCATCAGGGACACGGTCTGCGCGCAGCCCCCCGCCCGGCTTCTCAACGACCGGATCGAAGGGGCCTATCAAGAAGCCCTCGGCCATCTTCGACAGCGCCCGGGCGTTGAAGTGATAGTCGAGGGCGGCCGGCAGCTGGACGGCGCGAGAACGCCAACCCTGCTCCGTACGACGGTCAAGAGCCTCGTCGCAGACGCCGAGCACCTCCTGGCGGAGTGTTTCGGGCCCATCTCGCTCATCGCCGAGTACGACGAGGAGTCCCAGCTGGTCGACGTTGCGGACATGCTCGAGGGACAGCTGACGGCGACGGTTCACGGCGAGGTCGACGACACGATCGTGCCCGGACTGCTCGACAAGCTCGCCGAACGGGCAGGACGGATCATCTGGAACGGCTGGCCGACCGCTCTGTCGGTGACCTGGGCCGTTCATCACGGCGGCCCGTATCCGGCAACCACCTCGCCACTGCACACCTCCGTCGGGGCCGCCGCTATCGGCCGCTTCCTCCGGCCGGTCACCTACCAGAATGTTCCCGACCCCTTGCTGCCGGCTGCGTTGCGAGAGGACAACCCCCTTCGCCTTCCGCGCCGCGTTGACGGCCGTTACATCCCCGCGTCGCCTGCGCGATGACGGACGTCGCTCAGGCGCGAGAGGCCGGCCCAACCACAGCGGTGACGGGCCGGTCCCGGCCCGCTAGATAACCGGCCCCGGCCTGCAGGGCGAGGAGGCCGAGCAGCACCGCCAGAGGAAGGTCCCAGCTGTGTGCAAGGTCGTACAAAGCTCCGACCAAGGTGGGGCCGACCGCCGCGATCAGGTAACCGACACCTTGGGCCATGCCCGAGAGGGCCATCGCCTCGTACTGGTTGCAGGACCTGAGCACCATCATCATGAGCGCCAGGCTGATCGAGGCTCCTTGTCCACCACCGAGCAGCACAGCCCAGAGGGCGTCGAAGTGGTGCGGGTCGACGAGAAGCCCGGTCAACCCGAGTGCAGCCAGCACCACGGCCCCGAGCACCGCGAGACGAACGTCGCCGACGCGGTGGGCGATCCAAGGCGTGACCAGCGCGGAGGCGATTGCGACCGTGTTGGTGACCGCTAACAGCAGGCCGGCGTTCACAATTGGGACGCCGCGATCGTGGAAGACGGTCGGCAACCACGCGAGGGCCGAGTAGAACTCCAGCGACTGCATGCCCATGAACAGCGTCACGGACCATGCGACAGGGCTTGTCCACAACGCCCTCGTCGGTTCGCTGACAACCACGACCTCGGTCGCCGGGTGGGCGTGGGTCCTGAGGGGCACGATGACCGCGATCGCCACGACGACCGGAAACGCCCAGGCACCGGTCGCGAGGCGCCAGTCACCACCGAGAGCGCGCGCGAGCGGCGCCGTTGTGGCGGCCGCGAGAGCGGCTCCGGCGCTGAGCAATGCCGTGTAGAGGCCGGTCATGAGGCCGACGTGCCCCGGGAAGTCGCGCTTGACTATGCCCGGCATCAACACGTTGGCGATTGCGACCGCAATGCCGATCATCAGCGTGCCGGCAAACAGACCGGCATAGTCCGTCGAGCGGACAAGGATGCCGGCGAACAGCACGACGAGGCAGCCCAAAAGGACCCCGCCGGTCCCCCGGCGGCGCACGAGGCGGGGCGCGACAGGAGCCAGGAGGCCGAAACAGATCAGGGGCAGTGTCGTCAACAATCCCGCGCCGGCGGCTGAGAGCCCGGTGGACTTCCGTATCGCGCCAAGTACCGGTGAGAGAGCGCTCATCGAGGGTCTCAGGTTCAACGAAACCAGCAGCAGGCCGATGGCCAGCAGGAGACGTCGCCTGCGTGTGCCCGCCCCGGAAGGCTCAGGCACGCCGGCGCGTCCCAGCCGAGCCGGCTGCGCTGCGCAGTCGTGGGCAGGTGGCCATAGCCGGCTCACCCTACTGACATCCGGTCCGATCGTCGACAGAGGCCGACTGGGGCTCCTCGCGTCTCGCCGCCTGTGCATCGGCACGTCCTGGAAGGTCAGGGGTTGGTCCGCCTTTGGCCCTTGCGCAGGTCAGCTCCTGATCGCCACCCGGTGCCACCTCGCGCCCCCGTCACTCGACTCATACAGGTGTGTCGTGGTGTCGGGCGAGTTGCCTTCCTGGATCAGGGCGTAGGCGCGGGCGGGGTCGCTGAACCCGGCCCAGACGACCGTCGAAAAGCTCGAGGTCGAAATGACGGCCGAATAGCTCTTGCCTCCGTTCGTCGTACGGTCGAGTGTGGCTATCGGCCCGTTGGTTTCCGGCCCGGGCCAGACGAGCGCGTCCGACGCTGAAGCGGCGGCAAGGCCCACGCTGTTGGGGAACGCTCCACCCGGTGTGCCGACACGCCAGCTCCGAGCGCCGTTCGCCGACAGCTTCACCTCCGCCATCGTTCCGGTCGGGCAGGCGGCCCAGAGCGCGGCACTCCCGTTGGCAGCAGCCGTCACGCGGCCACCGAGGCCCGGATTACAGGGGTCTATCCGCCGGTTGAACCTCACCGCCTCGTCGGCGGAGTACAAGAGGACGAGAGGCGGTTCGTTCCCGCTCAGGAGGTACAGGTTCGGGCCGCTCACCGCGAACTGTGCCCCGTAGCCGAGGGTTACCGGCGTCGACGCCTTCCGCCAGTGGAGCGATCCGACCGGTGCGCGGAGCAGATCCATCGACTGGCAGTTGGCGAAGCCTGCCGGGCAGGTGAGCGCGTAAGCCTCCCCGTCGGCCACCTCGAGTTCGGCTACCGGGCCCGGGGTGGCAACTCTCGCCCAGGATGTTCCGCCGTTCGTCGTCTCCCAAAGCTCCGGGTCGAAGGCGTACCCGTCGAGAGCGTTGGCGAAGCGCAACTGCGTAACATCGTTCGCGCTCACCGGCGTGCTCGGGATGCCGGCGAAGCGGGAGCCGGCGTCAGTTGTGCGGACGATGGCACCGCAGGTCCCAGAACCCGTGAGACAACGAGCGGTCCCGAGCATCCACCACTCGTCGAGGCTGACCGCCGTGAACGAGGTCGGCTGGAAGTCCGCCGGTATCACGCCCCCGCGCGGGCCGATCCCGGCCACGGCCGTCGTCGGGGCCGTCGAGCCGAGCGGGGAAGTGCTCGGGTGGTTACCGGTGGTGCTTCCCGTGCCACCGGAGCTGAACAGGTGCAATTGCGGCAGCGGCACCAGGAAGACGACGATGGCGACGAGGACGACGAGTCCGGACAGGGCATTCCTGCGTCGTCGCGCGAACCGGCGTAACTTGGTGCCCCTTTCGATCGCCTTGGTGGGGTCGAGCACGTGCGCCAGGCCGCCGGCACCACGTGCCGCTTCTTTGAAGAGTTGATCGACGTCGCTCGAGCTCTCGTCCATTGCTGTCACCTCCGTGTCACTAGACGGGCATCGGATTCGATCTGGGAGGCGAGCGTTGTCCGGGCTCTGTGTATCCACGAGCGCACGGTCCCCGCGGGTGCCTTCATCTCTGTGGCAACGTCATCGACGCCGAGGTCGAAAACGACGTGCAGGACAAAGGCGCGGCGTTGGTTCGCGGGCAGCCGTGCCACGAGCCTCGCGAGATCGAGGTCGTGCGTGTCCACGGGCTGATACGCCTCGGTACTGGACGGGGTACGCGCGGTTTCGAGGGCGAGACGCCGCCAGCGGCTGACCACCAGATTGTGGAGCACGCGGCGGGTCCATGCGTCCCGGTTGGCGTGCCTGGAAACGACGTCCCAGTGCTGCCACGCACGGGCGTAGGTCTCCTGGGTCAGCTCGAGTGCCTCGTCGGCGTTGCCGACGTAGAGGAATGCCGCACCGATGAGTGCCTTTCGTGACGCGAGGTACCACCGCTCGAACTCCGCTTGGTCAGCACCGTCGACCGGCATTCGACCTCCCTGTCAATTACAACGCTCCAGCCGATGATCGCGCTGCACTTCGCGTTTGCCGACCTCAGCCGACCGGAAAGAACCGGTCGCAGGCCCGGCCAGCTTGTCCCACTTTGGCAGCGCCAGCTCGCGAGCGACGATCGGCCGACCTGAGGATTGGTGACCGGCCGTCCGCCACCAGGTGGGCACCCGGCGCCACCGAGGCACCCGACCGCTTGCCACCGGCGCGGTCGAGTGGTCGATGGCGCTCAGAACACCTTGGACAGGAATGCCTTGGTGCGCTCGTGCTGCGGGTTGGCGATGACCTCCCGCGGCACGCCTGCCTCGACGACGACGCCCTCGTCTATGAACACCAGTGTGTCACCGACCTCGCGGGCAAAGCCGATCTCGTGGGTGACGACGATCATCGTCATCCCTTCTTCGGCAAGTGCGCGCATCACGTCGAGAACCTCCCCTACAAGCTCGGGGTCGAGCGCGCTCGTGGGCTCGTCGAAGAGCATGAGCTTCGGTTGCATGGCGAGCGCCCGGGCGATGGCGACGCGCTGCTGCTGGCCGCCGGAGAGCTGGTTGGGGTAGGCGTCGATCTTGTTCGACAACCCGACGCGGTCCAAGAGCGCCCGGGCGCGGGTAGCCGCGACGGCTTTGGCCTCCTTCTTCACGAGCACCGGCGCTATGACGACGTTCTCGATCGCGGTCATGTGAGGGAAGAGGTTGAAACGCTGGAACACCATTCCGATCTCGGTGCGCCGCCGGCAGACCTCCCGCTCGCGCAGCTCGTGCAGACGGTCGCCACGTTCCTCGTAGCCGACGAGCGACCCGTCGACGTACAGCCGGCCCGAGTTGATCTTCTCGAGGTGGTTGATGCAGCGCAGGAAAGTCGACTTGCCCGAACCGGACGGTCCCAGAAGGCACATCACCTCGCGCGGCGCCACTTCGAGGGTTATCCCTTTCAACACCTCGAGCAGGCCGTAACGCTTGTGCACGGCCTCGGCACGGATCATCGGCTCGGCCATTAGGACCCGCCCAGCCCACTCGGAGAGAACGGGACGCGGCGCAGCGTCGTGAGGTTGCGCCGGATCCGCTGGATCGGCGTGGGCGGGAGCGCGTAGGAGGTGCCACGGGCGTAATAGCGCTCCACGTAGTACTGGCCCATCGTGAGCACCGTGGTCATGAGCAGGTACCAGAAGCACGCCATGATGTAGAGGGGGACGGTCTCGAAGGTCCTCGCGGCGATGTTCTCTGTCTGATAGAGCAGCTCGGGATAGGTGACGACGACCGCGAGCGAGCTGGTCTTGAGCATGGAGATCGTCTCGTTGCCCGTCGGCGGGACGATGACGCGCATTGCCTGGGGGAGCACGATCCGCCGCATCAGCGGCGTGCGGCGCATGCCGAGGGATTGTGCCGCCTCGAACTGGCCGTGGTCGACCGAGAGGATCCCGGCTCGCACGATCTCGGCGTAGTAGGCGCCTTCGTTGAGCCCCAGCCCGAGCAGGGCGGCCACGAATGGCGTGACGATGCTGTTGGCGCTCATGGTCACGAACGCCGGCCCGAACGGTATCCCGATGCTTATCGTCGGCTGGAGCACTGCGATCACGTACCAGAACAGCAGCTGAACGTAAACCGGGGTGCCACGGAAGAACCAGATGTAGAGCCAGGCTGCACCCGAGAGGATGGGGTTGGGCGACAGCCGCATCACTGCGAAGAGCACGCCGAGCACGACCCCGGTCGCCATGGCGACGAAGGTCAGCTCGAGCGTCTTCTCGACCCCGTCCACGACCGGCGTGGCGAAGAAGTAGTTCCCGACGACGCCCCAGCCGAAGCGGGGATTCGTGACGATGTCGTGCACGAGCATCGCCGCCAGCACGAGCAGGATCGCAGTCGCGACCCACCGTCCCGGATGGCGCAGGGGCACCGCCCGGATCTCCTCCGGGCGGTGCCCCTCCACGCTGTCGATCGTCACCGGCTCACCTCCGCTCGGGAGCCGTGATTTCGTTCAAACGATCGCCGGCTTGGTGATGGCGCCGGCCTGGATGCCCCACTTGTCGAGGATCTTCGCGTAGATGCCGTCTCGGATGAGCACCTTGACCGCGGCAAGAGTCGCCTTGTCGAGCTTCGAGGTCTTCGCGAAGGCGAAGCCGTAAGGGGCGACCCCGAAGGCCGGGCCGTCCAGCTTGAACTGGCCGTGCGACTGCTCGACGATGTACCCGGCAACCTGCGAGTCGGCGAAGCCGATCTGGGCGCGGCCGCTCGAGATGGCGAGGTTGGCCTCGTTTTGGCTCGCGAACGCAAGCACCGTGTCGGGCTTCATCTTGGCCTTCTTGCACAGGGCGGCTGCAGTGTTGGCGTCGGTCTGCTCAGTCGTGCCCGTCTCGACAGAGACCGTTCGCCCGCACAGGGCCATAAGCGAGCCGGCGAGCTTGAGCGAGCTCGACTTCTCGACGTAGTAGCCCTCGCCGGCCTGGAAGTAGGTGACGAAGTTCACCTGCTTCTCGCGCGCCGTCGTGACGGTGAACGACGAGTTGCCGACGTCGAACTTGCCCGCCTTCAAGCCGGCGATGATCGTGTCGAAGGTGGCGTTCACATCGACCCACTTGACTCCCATGACGGCTCCGAGGGCGGCGCTGAAGTCGGCGTCCATCCCGACGACTGTCGTTCCGTTGGGTGCAATGAACTCGTCGGGCGGGTAGGAGGCGTCCATAGCGGACAAGACCGACCCCTTCGCCTTGATGCTCGCCGGCACCAGGGCCGCGACAGCCGGGTCCTTCGGCGGTGTCGGGATCACGGCGGTGGCCTGGTGGGTGCTCGCCGGCGCGGCCAACGCCGTCCCGGTACCGGGGATCAACAGCGCGACGCCGCTGAACGCCACGGCGACGACCGCGATCCGAGACCTCCGGCAGTTGCGTGATGACTCGTGGTTGCTCATTTGCACTTCCTCCCCGCTCGGTTGCGTCGTCCCCCAAGCTCACGGAAAGCCCCGCGCAAGATTGCCCGAGGTTATAGCACCATGCCCGGCTGCCGCCATACGGGTGGTTACTCCCAGCCAGAGGCACCGGGCTGCCACAAGGGCTGGCGAGCAGTGCTGCGACGCCGTGCGGGGAGTCGTAGTCTTCCCGCGAACAGAGGGGGTATGGGATGCGTTGTCCAGCGTGTGGGAGCGAGAACTCCGAGGCCAAGCGGTTCTGCGAGGATTGCGGCCACCCGTTGTTGCCCGTCTGCCCGGCATGCGGGGCGCAGCTCGCCCTCGGCAAGCGGTTCTGCGGTGAGTGCGGGACCCCGGTCGCAGCCGCGGTCATGCCGGCTCCCCCTCCTGGCGAGCCGGCGCAGGTCCTCCCCCCTCCTCAAAAGGTCCCCGCCACGCCCACCGAGCTCCGTCACGTGTCGGTGCTGTTCTGCGATCTGGTCGGCTTCACGACCTTTTCGGAGAAGCGCGACGCCGAGGAGGTGCGAGAGTTCCTCTCGGGCTATTTCGAGTTGGCACGCGCCATAGTCGCCCGCTACGGGGGCGTCGTGGAGAAGTTCATCGGCGACGCTGTCATGGCCTTGTGGGGCGCCCCGGTCACCAAGGAGGACGACGCCGAGCTCGCGGTGCGTGCCGGACTCGAGCTCGTCTCGGCCGTCGCCGCCTACGGCGCCGAGCGTGAGAACGCCGGGCTGCAAGCCCGCGTCGGGATCGTGACCGGTGGTGCCGCCACGACCGAGACGCCCGAGGAGGGGCTCGTCATCGGGGACCGGGTGAACACCGCGGCACGCATACAGTCCGCCGCCCCTCCGGGATGCTGTTACGTGGACGCCACGACCCGGGCGGCCTCCGCAGCCGCCATCGCCTACAGCGACGCCGGTGAGCACACCTTGAAGGGAAAAACGGAGCGCATCCACCTCTACCAGGCGACCCGGGTCGTGGCGGCAACGGCCGGCTCACAGCGCTCGGGCGTGCTCGAGGCGCCCTTCACCGGTCGCGATCACGAGCTGCGTCTCGTGAAGGAGCTCTTCCATGCCTCGGCCGAGCGGCGCTCGGCACGGCTCGTGCTCGTCTCCGGTGTCGCCGGCGTCGGCAAGTCGCGCCTCGCGTGGGAGTTCTTCAAGTACGTCGATGGCCTCGCGGACGGGGTGCTCTGGCACGCCGGTCGTTGCCTCTCCTATGGCGAAGGCGTCAGCTACTGGGCTCTCTCGGAGATGGTCCGCGCCCGCCTGCAAATCGGTGAGGAGGACCCGCTCGGGGTCGTGGCAGAACGGCTCACGTCCGGCCTCGAACGATGGATCCCGGACGCGTCCGATCGCGAGTTCATATATCCCCGCCTCGCCCAGCTGCTCGGGCTCTCGAGCGCGCAATCCCTCGCACGCGAGGAATTGTTCCTGGGCTGGCGCCTGTTCTTCGAGCGCCTCGCCGAGCACCTGCCAGTGGTGATGGTCGTCGAGGACCTGCAGTGGGCCGACTCCGGCATGAGCCAATGTGCTTGATGCGCCTCAGGCTCTGGAAGATGGTTTCCGCCGTTGGCCTGGGTCGTTGTTGTTGGTGGTTCGATGGCCGTGATCTCTGGCATCGGGTGGTGGCTGGTAGAACGCCGTTAGTCGAAGTGCCTTGTTCGCTGCACTGACAGGCGGCTATTCACGGATCGCCGAGGCGGCGAGCTGCCCAAAGCCGTACGCGTCCGACATCCGCCGAGGGAAGTGGACGCCCACGACGTAGTACCACGATGCCCCGAGGTTCGTCGTCACGGGTCCGCTGACGGCACCGACACGAGCGGTTGCGCGCCGGAGCTAAACGTCGGTCGGGGTAACGCCCGTCGTAGGCAGGCTGGATACCGATAGCGCCATGACCCCACCGGAGAGGGAGGGTGCGTATCGCTCGGTGGTGCGCTTCTCCTCGCTCTCGGCACCGCTATGAACCGGCTTGCCGTAGGCGGTGTCAATCAGCCGGCCGATCTCGGCACCGTCGAGCTTCTCGAACTCGAGCAGGGCGTGCGCCACGGCCTCGAGGCCGGCCTTGTGCTCGCGCAGCACCGCGGTGGCCCGGGCCTCCTGCTCCCGCAGGATCCGGGCGACCTCCTCGTCGACGACCCGGCTCGTGTCCTCGGAATAGTCGCGAGTGTGCATGAGGTCCTCGCCGAGGAAGACCATGCCTTGGGATCCCCAGGCCATCGGCCCCACGCGCTCGGACATGCCCCACTCGCGGACCATCTTTCGCGCCAGCTCGGTGTTGTGCTGGAGGTCGTCGCTCGCCCCGGTCGAGAGGTCGCCGAAGACCAACAACTCGGCCACGCGCCCGCCCATCCGCACGACGAGGGCGTCCTCGATGTACTCACGGGGGTAGATGTGCCTCTCCTCGGTCGGGAGCTGCTGGGTGACCCCGAGCGCGAGGCCAGTGGGGATGATGCTCACCTTTAACAGGGGATCCGCGTGGGTGAGCACATACGCCAGGACGGCGTGGCCGCCCTCGTGGAAGGCGACTCGCGCCTTCTCGGGGCCCGAGAGCACCATGCTGTCGCGAGGCTGGCCCATGAGGATGCGGTCCCGGGCGGCGTCGAAGTCGCGGATCTCGATGAACTGGCTCCCGCGTCTCACCGCGTGCAGGGCGGCTTCGTTGACGAGGTTGGCCAGGTCCGCCCCCGACATGCCCGGGGTGCCGCGGGCGATGATCGACAGGTCCAGGTCGGGACCCATGCGCTTGTCCTTGCAGTGCACCTGCAGGATCGGCAGGCGCTCGTCGAGGTCGGGGAGCGGGACGACGATCTGGCGGTCGAAACGGCCCGGCCTTAACAGTGCCGGGTCAAGGATGTCGGGCCGGTTGGTCGCCGCCATGACGACGATGCCCTCGGCGACGTCGAACCCGTCCATCTCGTTCAGCATCTGGTTCAGGGTCTGCTCGCGCTCGTCGTGGCCGCCGCCGAGACCGGCCCCGCGCTTGCGCCCGATCGAGTCGATCTCGTCGACGAAGATGATCGCCGGTGCCTGCTTGCGCGCCGTCTGGAACAGGTCCCGCACGCGGCTCGCACCGACGCCGACGAACATCTCCATGAAGTCCGACCCGCTCACCGAAAGGAAGGGGACGCCTGCCTCGCCGGCGACGGCGCGCGCCAGCAGCGTCTTGCCGGTTCCCGGCGGACCGACCAGCAGCACCCCCTTCGGCACGCGGGCACCGATCTCCTTGAAGCGACCGGGAGACTTGAGGAAGTCGACGACTTCACTGATCTCCTGTTTGACGCCCTGATAGCCGGCCACGTCATCGAAGGTCGTACGCGGGCGTTCGGACGTGTAGACCTTGGCCTTGGAGCGTCCTATCGACATGATGCTGGACATCTGCCCCTGGGCGCGACGGCTCATCCAGACGAAGAACCCGATGATCAACGCGATGGGAAGCAAGTAGATGAGGATCTCGCCGAGCGCGTCCGAGCTTGGGGACGAGAACGTGTACTTGACGTCGGCAGCCTTCAGCGTGGCGTAGAACGAGTCGGGAAGCTGGACCGGTCCTGTCGTCGTGTAGTTCGTGCCGTTGGTGAGCGTTCCGGTTATCGCGCCGGTGGTGTTGTTGAAGTTGGCGGTCGCGACGACACCGGAAGCTATGTCCTGCTGAAGCGCCGAGAAGTTGATCGTCTTGGCAGTGGTCCGCTTGAACATGCCCGAGCTAATCAACAGCACGATCAGGACGACCGCGACGACGGTGAACGCCCAGCGCCGGGTCTGGGCCGATCCCAACGGGCTGCCGGGGCCGGTCCTTCCCGGCCCGTCGTCCTGAGGCTGACGACTCACGCCAACCATCGTAGGCGGCACCGGCACAAGGTCAGTCCGCGCGGCTTGCTTGGGCGGCTGTGCCAGGCGCCAACGTTCGGCTAATCCGCCGGCGTACCTTTCCCGTGGTGACCGACCCCAAGAGCCCCGCCTGACACGCCCTTGCCGCGTCTAGGGGCGTAGGCCCTGGCTGTTCTTCCCCGAACCCTATGGCAGCTACAACTACAACGTCGTCCGGGTCCGTTGCGCTCCCCGCTCGGTCAGTGCGGAGTGCGCCGGGGCCGGGCGCTCCGAGCAGTACGGCAGCCTACGCAAACCGGCTCGTGCCGCCTAGCTCGGCATATAAGCATGTCCGTTTCGGAGTGAGTCCCTGGCTGCCGTGCCCCGGCCGTGGTGAAGTGTGCCAGCGGAGCGGGTGCCGAGAGCCTGCAACGAACGACAGACTGCGGCTGTGCGCCGGCCACTTGCTCGTCTACGAGCTCGAGGCCGAAGGCACGCTCGCCCTCGCGTCCTTGCACGCCCCCTGGCCGGATGCCGCCCCCGAGCTACCTGATCCACCTCCCCGGGCTGTCGTGCCTCAAGCTGAGCGGCGCGGTTCTCGCGACGGCGCCACCTGAATTCAGCCAGGACGCGGGTGGCCACGCCGACCTCCGCACGACGAGCCGCTACCACCGGCGCGACACAACCTCGACCGGCACCCGACGTACGCTCGGTTACCTCGAATCACGAGAACGAGCGGCAACGGTGGCGTTGAAAGTGAACGGACCGGGCAATTGTCGAGCGCGCTGGACGAGGAGAGATCGTGGTATCACCTGAAGCGCAGCAATTGGGTTCTCGGCTTGACGAGCACCATGCCCCGGAGACCAACGGACGGATGTCCGTCTGCCGGCGCTGCGGTGCTCAGACTGATGGTCCGAAGGGGCTTCACATCCCGAACGAACGACAACTGGAGCGCGCGCTGCAATGGCTTGATGCGCAGTCGCTGAGCAGTGGAATCGACCGCGCGAGGAATCGGCTTAACAACTGATCTTCGTGCCTTGCGGTACGTCAACTAGTCCCCTATCGGCGGACGACCGGAGCGAGGGAGCGACGGACTGGCGAAGAGCACGACCGGGCTACGCCACCGGGTGGAAACGTTCTTTCCTCTCCCGTTCCCTGCGTTCCCGCACCACGCGGTTCCTGCGGCGGGCGACCCGTAGGTCCCGCATGTGAAGGTGGCGATTTCCCCACCCGTAGTCCGAGAGCTTTATCTCCGTCCCGTTGGTGATGACGATCCCGCGGCGCGCGGACCGCCAGTCCATGATTGTGACGCACTCGGGGCAACGCGGGTCGGGTCGGATCAAGAAGTACGCGCACTCCTCGGCGTTCTCGTCGCGGCTCTCGGCTCGCGTCACCGACTGACTCGCACCTCCGCCGCAGAAGCACTCGGTGTCTGCCGTCTGCGGCCTCCACTGCCCGACCGCTTGCCGACCACCGCGAGCGAACCCATCGAGGGCACGACAGTGGACTCTTCCCCTGTCGACCACCGCACCCGCAAGAGCGACCCTGTCACGCCGGTCACGACTCCATCGCGGAAAGCCTCGCCGACTTTCCTCGAAGAGATCTGCACGCGATCACCAACGACTGCCATACACCGAATGTTGCCACTGCGAGGCGTGTCTGGTCAGCGCGATCCCACAGCTTTCGCCCGCAGACGCTCCTGCGACTGCTCAACGTGCCGAGCTTGAGAGGTAGAACGTTGGACCCTGGATGGCTACGGCCCGTGACCACCCGAACCAGAATCTCTGTTGCCGTCGTCGAGGCGACCGGGCTGTCGAAGTGCTACGCCTGCCAGGTCCGGGCGGAGAAGTTCACGCCACGTCGTATCGACATGGCGTGCCTCGCGGAGCTGGTCGGAGTAACGCAGCCGGCAGATACCCTTGAACACGAGGAGGCCGCACAATGGCCACGCTCGTACTTCCGTCCGGCAGCTACCACCCCCATGGGGGCCCCCACCGAGAGGACCCCGAGTGGCAAGCCGGCTACCGAGCAGGACGTCACGAGAGATGGCTGCTCGCGGGTGCCGGCGGAGGGCTGATCGGCCTCTTAAAGA
>CAVRAT010000027.1:0-62448 GCA_963719125.1 uncultured Acidimicrobiaceae bacterium | reverse complement strand
GCCCCTACCGGGCGGCAGCGACAGGTTGAGGGCGCCGCCGCGCGCGCGCGCGGCTGGCAGGTCTCGCACAGGTAGGTTCCCGATTGGTTCCGATCACTCGCGATCCGAGCAGCCAGAGCTCCGCGCCCTGAGCGAACATCGTCGCGGAAGACAGCGCCGTGGCAAGAAACTCGCCCGAATCGGCCGGTGGCCTATTCCATGCAGCAAGAGACCGCTCGGTCGGGTGCCACTCTCACGACGATTGGGTCACTCTCCTGCGCCAGGTCGGTAAGCCCCCTCGAGCCACGCGAGCGGACCTCACCTCCCACGTTCGAGCTGTGCACCACCCCGCAATCGAGGAACAGACGGTGACTCGCCGCTTCTACCTCGCGCGAGCACCGCGGTCGTCGCCGGGTCGAGCAAAGGACCGCCGTTCACGGCCCGAGCACGATCGGTTCCCGCGAGACCGAGGTCGCGTCGTACCGCCACGAGGTTCGCGACGACGCGCCGGCGCCGTCGGCCCTCCCAACCCTCGCTCGGCGGGCCGAGCGCACGCGTCCACGCGTTAGGCGAGTTCGAGCCATCGGTTACGCCAAGCGAGCGTCGCCAGTCCTCGATCTCGACGGTGCCCTGCTGCCACCGTTGCGCGCGGCCCTCGTCGCTCGGGCGGGGTCCAAGCAGGGCGACGACGTACTCGGGTGGCTCCGAGCTCCACGCCGCGATCTCGCGGCGGCGCAGCGTAGCGAGGGCGGAATCGACGATCTCGAGGCGGTCGAGGGCGCTGCGCACGTCGGCACCCAGAACGGCGCGCACCGACTGTTGAGCGCAGAGCGCGGCATCGGCCGCCTCGCTCAGCTCGGCCGCTTCGGTCACGTCGCGTTCCGCGCTAACAAGGCGACGTCGCGCCGCTGTGTAGGGACCTTGCAGGTTGCGGCGCTCGATGCCTTCGCTGGTGGCACTCATCGTCGCCAAAGCTCCTGCTTCCTCATGCGCCTCGTCGCGCTGCACGAGGGAGATGCCAAGCTCACGGGAGGCGTCGCCTTGGCGTGTCGTCAGGTCCAGCGCGGGACCGGCACCGATCAACGAAACGAGCATGTCGCGCTCGTTGCCGAGCGCCTCCCGGGGCTCTCCGGCGAGGCGGGCGATCTCGGCTCCGGTCTCGAGCTCGTCAAGGGCGAGTCGCTGCTGTTCGCTGCGGCTCCACGCCCGGCCCAGCTCCTCGTCCCCATCGCCCGTGCTTGCCGTCTCGTCCGGCTCGGTGAGCACGAACAGCTCCGTCGAGTCCGTCGCACGACTCGCCGCCACGAGCGCCGCCTCGGCGCTGAGGCCCTCCGCGCCGAAGACGAACGCCCGACCCCTGCGTCGTGCCACTTCGCCCGCGTCGCTCCGCGGCGCCTGCCCGACTGTTTGCCCTTGTCCTTTGTGCAGCGTCCAGGCGTAGCCGTAGTCGGTGGAGCGCTTGACGTAGTCGGCGGGCAACCGCACGCTGCGGCCGTTGCTCGTCGCAAGTGTGACCTCTCGCGACTGGCAGTCGATCGCCTGGATGACGCCGCGGGTGCCGTTGCGCACGCCCTTGCCGGACGGGTCGCGCCCGGCACCGAGGCGACTCCTGTTCCGCAAACAGCACAGCTCGTCACCCACCCGGTACGAACGGGGCGCAAGGTCGGCAGGCGCGAACTCCTCGACGACGAGCTCAGGACCGGACAGCCGACCCGCCACCTCTACATGGCGGCGGGCAAGGCCGTTCAGCACTCGGACCGCGTCGCGCGCGTAGGCGTAGAGGACTGCGTCATCGCCGGACTCGCGCGCCGCCCACCACCGCTCGACCATGTCACCGATCAGCTCAGCCGGGTTGGTCGAGCGACGGACCCGGCCGTGATGGGAGTAGGCCGCGGCCGCCTCACCGGCTCTGCCCTCGCGAAGCGCCTCGAGCGCTGAGCGCTCCCACTCGGCCACCTGCCGGGCGTTCGCGCCGAGCCGGGTCGCTTCGAGCTCGCGGCCGAGCGCGCCAAAGCCGCCGCCCGCTTCGACCGAGGGGAGTTGCCGGTCATCACCTGTGAGCACGACTTTTGTACCCGCGCGTTCCGCGATCTCCAACAGCCGCACGAGACGGCGGGTGTCGACCATGCTCGCCTCGTCGACGACCACGATGCTGCGAGGATCGAGGCTGCAGCGCGACAGGTGCTGAGGCGCGGCGAGCTCGTAGAGCAGGCGGTCGAGTGTCACCGAGGGGATCTGCGATCCCGCTTCGAGCTGAAAGGCGGCCTCCGCCGCGAGCGCGGCGCCGTAGACGCGGTAGCCGGATGACTGCCACGCTCGTCGGGCCGCGTCGAGGGCGAAGGTCTTGCCCGAGCCGGGCACGCCGATGACGACCTCGACCCCGTTTCCCGAGCTGCACAGCGACCGCACCATCGCCGCCTGTTCGAAGGAGAGGTCTCCCCGCTCGGCGAGCACCGCCTCGAGGCGCACCGCGTCTGCAACCCCGCAGGCTCTCCCGAGCCCCGCGCGCCCGAATCGCGAGGAGGCGATGCTCGGTGTTCAACATCTCTGTCGTCGAGTAGCGAAGCGCACAGGTGAGCGTCGCGATTCCCGAAGCGGGCGCGCGCACAAGGCGGACGATCGTATGGCTGTCACGGGGACGGTCGGTCGTGAGCGGCCGTCCGGTCTCATCCGCGACGACGAGGGGAACCACGGCAGGATCAGCGAGGGTGTCGTCGGCGAGCCCTTCGAGCGCGGCACGCCGAGCGCCCTGGGAGCACCGCTCGGCCCACGCGACGATCACGTCGTCGCGGGTGAACGCAGCCTGTTGCCGAGTGAGCCCCGCCGATCCGACAAGCTCGCTTTGAGCTGCTGTCACCTCGGCGGCAGTTGGTGCGACACGCCGGTCGGTTCCGTCCAAGAGAGCCGTCACGCTGTCACGGGTCACCCCGAGCGCCCGGGCACGTTCGGCCCAGGTGTCGCGCAGCTCCACGAGCTCGACGTCGAGCTTGTCGCGTCTCGTTTTCAGACACGCCGCCTCGCTCGCCCTTGGCCCCGATCGACCGGTGCGCTCGAGCTCCGCCTCGATCGCGTTCCTCCGCTGCGAGAAGTTGCGCAGCACCTCGCGGCTGAAGCCCTCGAGCTCGGACAGGCCCCGCCGGTCCGGCACGAGCCATTTGCCACCGAGCTCCGCGACTCGCTCGCGAAGCTCGGCGCGATAGATCGAAGCCGCCGCGCGTTGGTGCAGGTAGATCATGCGGGAGTCGAGCGCGGTCCATCGCCCGTCACTTCCTTCTACGACATTGCAGACGATCCCATGCGTATGGAGCTGCGGATCGAGCTCACGCGAGGCAGGGTGGACAAAGCAGGCGATGGCGAGCCCCGCAGAGACGTGACCGTCGCGGCCCCCGAACCCGCGCCGTGCCCGGCCGCCCTCGTCCTCGAGGAATGAGAAGGCCGCCTTAACCGCCCCGCGGTGCGCCTCGGCAAGTGCCGCCCGCAGCGGTTCGTCGGCGAGCGCCCAGGCGAGCGATACCGATTTCGGCGCGGAAAGGGTGATGTCCCAGCCCGGTGTGTGGTCGATCGCGACCCGTTCCAACAGCCGACCCCCGTCCGGGTGCTCGCCTTTCGCGAGGGCGCGGAACGCCGCCGGGTCGACCGCACCGACGAGCCCCAGCGACGCAGCGGCTTTTCCGAGCCAGTAGCCCTCCGCACCGCGCCCGGCGTAGGAGACGTAGTACTCGACGCCCTTTTGCCCGAGCTTGTGCGCGCTCAGCACGGCCGGCCGCAGAGGCGACGGAGCTCGACGTGGCCCAGGTCGCCCAGGAGCACGAGGCGCGCGTCGGCGAAGCCCTCCGCGAGCTCGGACTCACGCGAGAGCGCCGCGGCAAGCTCCTGCTCACGCTGTGCCCTTGAGCGGTCCTCGACCGAGTCCTCGAACCGCCGCTCGGGGTGGGCCCTCATCCCCCCGAGCGACGTGCCGACGTCAGCTGCGAGATCACCGGTGAAGCCCGGCGGCGGATCACTGCTGCGGGTTGGTTCCTCGTTGCGCATTTTCGTCGCTCCTTTCTTGCGGGACGACGATGATGATGCGCCCGGGGACTCACAGGACTACTCACAGCAACACTCACAGCAACACTCACAGGAGGAGAAATTTTGCGGGGGTTTCCTGAGCCCCGCCCTCCCCGACAACCCGATCATGAGCCGCGACAACTCGATCGAGCCCTTCCACTCACAGGGCTGTGACCAGGGCCTGTGAGTGTTGCTGTGAGTAGTCCTGTGAGTGTTGCTGTGAGTGTTGCTGTGAGTTGCCGGAGCACGCAGGCCCTTCCACTGCATGCCGCGATCTCGTCTGTGAGCACTGCTGTGAGTAGTCCTGTGAGAAGTGCTGTGAGTCGGTCGGCGCACGATTGCGCGATGATTCGATTCCACTCCACCCATGACGATCACCTGGCGTCGGTGTCATCGCGAACGACCCGGCACCTCGCCACCATCGAGGCCGCCCGCGCCCGCCACAACCTTGACGACGTGGCTCGGCTGGCCTCCCGTGGCCACTTCGAGCGCTCCCCCTCTTTGCAACTGCATCTCGACGACGGCATCTGGCACTGCTTCGGCTGCGGCCAGACGAGAGACGTCGTCGAGTGGGTGTGCCAGAGCGAAGGCGTGGGATGGCGTCAGACGAGCCGCATCCTCGACTCGGGCTGCGCGCGCAGGAATCGTCGCCCTCCCACAGGGACTTTTCTTCAAGCCGACTCCCGGCGGGAAGGTGCTTCGCGACCCACGCGGGAGTTGTCGAGATGACCGCTGACCCGGCCCTTCTGGTGACCGCTGACGGGCCGGCGCTGTGACTGTCCGGGAGGAGGCCCTCATGAACCAGTCCTTCACCGCCGACGACCATCTGCTCGTCACGCCCGAAGAGGCCGCTCGTCGGCTGTCGGTCGGACGAACGACTGTCTACGCGCTCATGGCAAGTGGTGAACTCTTGTCGGTCAACATCGGCCGCTGCAGGCGCGTTCCCCTCAGCGCCCTGAGGTCCTTCGTCACGCGGCTTGTCGACGACAAGAATAGTGACAGGCATCATCGCGAATACGGCGGGGAGCGCTCACCCTTTGAGTAGGATCCTGACTTCGCCGGGCGCCCTTCGGCTCTTCCGAGTGGATGCCACGTCGAACAGATCGCGAGCGCTCGGTGCTCGCCAGGCATGGGACCGTGACCTGCCAGAGCCATCGAGGTGGCGATGACTGGAAACGAGCGAGTGACTTCGTCCACTGCCCTCGCACGGGACGACAACGCTGAGGAGAGCTACCGATGGCGCAGATCAGCACGCGCAAGACTGCGGAAGGCGACACCCGATACGACGTACGCACGAGGATCGACGGGCGAGTGGTCTCCCGCACCTTCCGGCGACGCAAGGATGCGGTTGCCTACGCCGCAACCGTGGAGGCGGACAAGCTGCGAGGAGCCGTCGTGGATCCCCGACACGCACGGGTGACCGTCGAGGAATGGTGCCGGTCGTGGCTGGCCATGCGGACGGACCTGCGGCCCACCACTCGTCGCATGTACGCCTATCTCCTGAAAAATCACATACTCCCCACTCTCGGGAGAACAGAGCTGGGAAAGCTGACGCCATCCGCGGTCCGGTCATGGCACGCCACACTCTTGCCCAGGTTTCCGACCGCAGCGACGAGGGGATACCAGGTGCTGCGGGCCAGCTTGAACACGGCCGTGACCGATGGCGTTCTCGTCACCAACCCCTGCAAGGTCAAAGGCGCCGGGCAGGGCCACTCGGCCGAACGGCCTGTCGCCTCGATGGCCGAGATGGACGCGCTCTCCGATGCGATCGACCGGCGCTGGCGGGCAATGGTCCTTCTCGCCTACTGGTGCAGCCTTCGCATCGGCGAGCTGCGCGGCCTGCGCAGACGGGACATCGATCTGCTGCACGGCTGGGTGGACGTCCGTGAGCAAGTCGTGGACATAGGAGGGCGATTCGTGACGGGCCCACCCAAGACAGACGCCGGGCGACGACGGGTCGCGATCCCGCCCCACATCCGAGACGAGGTCGCCCGACACCTGGCGGAGTTCGTCCGAGCCGACGCGGACGCCTTTCTCTTCACGGGTCATCTCGGCGAAGGACCAGTGGCAACGGCAACTTGGCTGCGCTCGTGGAGCGCGGCGCGGGATGCGACCGGCTTGAGACATTTGCACTTTCATGATCTCCGCCATGCCGGCAACACCCTTGCCGCTGCCACAGGGGCCAGCACCAGAGAGCTCATGGCACGTATGGGTCACGCAAGCCCGCGGGCAGCCCTCATTTACCAGCACGCCACGTCCGATCGCGACCAGGCCATCGCCTCTGCTTTGTCGAATCTCGCCGCCGAAGCAGAGCTCACGCGAATCGTCCCGCGCGATGGACGCGCGATGGAGGCTCTTTAGGGCGCTCTCCGAGCACCCTCAAGACTCGGATTTATAGCCTCTGAGCAGGCAATTCTTCTGGTGGGCGCTGACGGACTTGAACCGCCGACCTGCTCGTTGTAAGCGAGCTGCTCTAACCACCTGAGCTAAGCGCCCGTCGCCTTGAGAGCGACCTACGGTACCCGCGGCGACAACAGGTCCTCTCCTCCGCCATCCTCCCACGTCGTAGAAACGAGGGAGCGTGACCAGTCACGCGTCAGCTCGACTGCAGCGCACTCTCCGCAACGATCGCCGACACCGAGATCGTTGGCCCTCCACAAGCGGTGAGCGTCTCGGCGATCGTGAAGCTCGACGCGACCCCAGGCAAGGTCACTTCCATCGAGCTGACAACCGGGCACGTCTGCTCTCCGTCGGAGGGAACGTCACTCGATTGCACCATGAAGCCCGCGGAAGCCACGCTTCCCGGGGACAGCGTCAACATCGTCGGCGTGATCGCGAAGACCGGTCCCTGACCCGTGGCGCGGATCGTTGTCTGCAGCGGCGCCGCCTGAGCGCCCTGCATTGCTCCGATCAACGTGATTCCGGGCCGGCCGTCGAGCGAGCAGGCGGAGGTCGAAGTGTTCAACACGTTGACGGGGCTGAAGATCGAACCTGCGGCTCCGGTCCCTGCCAACGCCGCAAGCTTCAACTGACCAGCGGTACACCTGGGAGGTGGGCTGGGCTGGGTGGAGGTCGTCGTCGAAGAGGCGCTCGTCGTCGAGGTAGTCGGAGCAAGAGTCGTCGAAATCGATGTCGTGGCTGTCGTGGTCGTGACCGGAGTCGCACTGTGGGAGCAGCCGGCAACCAGAACGGCCAAGCCGAGGATCATCACGGACCGACTGGCTACTGAGAATCTGGAACGGCGCATGAGCCTCCTGGTGGCTGTGGAAACCGCCTCGCGCTCGCAAACCCGCGAAGAACCATCCGAACCGACACCGACGCCTAAGTATGACTGCAAGCCGGACGCCATCGGGGTCAATCGGCCTGCCCACTTCTCAGGCGAGCTCCTTTGGTCGAGTCGTAGTTCCAGAACCGGGGCAGCACGGTTGCCAGCGCGACAGTCCCCACGACGCAGAGCACGCCGCCTGAGACGATGGACGCGCGCAAGCCGGCAAGAGACTCGACAACTCCGGCCTCGACATCGCCGAGCGTCGTCCCGGACGAGCAGGTGAGTATCTCGATCCCCGCGAGGCGTCCGCGTAGTAAGTCAGGGATCGACTCGTTCCACATGGTCGTTCGGCACAGCCCGGTGACCATGTCGGCTCCTCCCGCCGCAGCAAACCCGGCGATCGCCAATGGGAGCGATCTCGCAAATCCGAAGCCGATGATTCCAAATCCCCAAGTCGCCGCGGAGAGCGCGACCATGCGGCCATGGCGGCGCACGCGGCGAGCCCACCCGCTCGTGAGAGTCACCAGCAACGAGCCGGCTGACGGCGTCGCGTACAGCACGCCGAGCACGGCCGCACCCCCGAAGTGACTTGCAACCTGGGGGAACAACGCTGTGGGAATGCCAAAGAGCCTGGCCTTCATGTCGATGAGATACGAGCCGATCAAGTCCTGGCGGCTCCTCGCATACCGCAGCCCGACGGCGACGATGAGGACGCCGGCCACCGGCGGGCCCCCACCGTCCCGAGAGTGTCCCTGAGCGACGAGATAGCGGCGGCCGGCGGGAGCTCCTCGGACGAGACCAACCTGGGCACCATTGCGCCAAGCGAGGGCCGCTGCAAGCGATTGATGTCGGCGGCGGCGAAAGCAACCACGAAGAGCACCCAAAGGCGCGGGTGGGGTGAGGGGGAATTCACGACCAGGGCACCGGTCACCAGGCACATCACACCCTCTGTAAGACGAACCATCCGCCGTCGGTCGACTGCGTCTGCGAGCGCTCCCCCGACGAATGCCGTGATGAGCAGTGGTATGAGCTCCGCCAGGCTGAGCAGTTCCCACGATCAGGGACGAGTGGCTTATCCGGTAGGCCTGGTAGGGACGGGCGACGTAGGTCACCATGCTCCCGAAGAAGGACACCCCCTGACCGATGAAGAGCAGCCGGAACTCCCTCGAGCGACGCAGCGGCGCGACGTCGATCCGCAGCATCGCAACGGGACCGCCGCCGCGACTGGCCCTCTCGGCGGCCTCCGCCACCAGCGCGGGAACCGCCACCGATTCCGGCAGTTCAGGCAAAGGCCCGGCACACGAACCCTCCGGCGCCGGATGGGAGTGGTCCACGCTGCCCAGTCTGTCCGTCGGAGCCATTCACCGGCGACCTTCGAGGACGACTACAGGCCGGGCCTCCGTGACGACCGCCTGAAAGGACGTGTCCTCAGTGTCGCGGAACCCGCTGGCGTTCCGGCACGGCACACGTTGCGAGAAAACTCAAGGAAACAAGCCCCTCACTTCGATCGCTTCCCCCACTCTCTCGAGCGCCACCGCCACCGCACCGCGCCTCGGTGTCACCTTCAGGTCACGCGACCGGCGCCAGACCGTGTCGAAGGCGGTCGACATGACACGCCGGAGACGCTCAGCGATGAGGTCCCCTTCCCACGCGAAGCCCTGGCGGCTCTGAGCCCACTCGAAGTAGGAGGCCGTGACCCCACCGGCATTCGCCAGGATGTCGGGAACCACAGCGATGTCGCGCCTTTCGAGGACCGCGTCCGCCTCGGGCAACGTCGGTCCGTTGGCCGCCTCCACGATCAGCCGCGCTCCCATCTTCTCGGCCACCTGGGCGGTGATGACTCCGGCGAGCGCCGCCGGGATGGCCAGCTCACACTCGAGCTCCCAGATCCGATCGGGCGCGAGCGGGTCCGCAAGCTCGAACCCGGCGACGCTGCCCGTCCGATCGACATGACGAGCCAGCAGGGCCGCGTCCAGAGGACCCCAGCCACCGGCGGGCCCGCGACCATGCCGAGAGTGCCCTTGAGCGACGAGAGGGCTGCGGCCGCCGGGAGCTCCTCGGCCGGGACGAGCCGCGGCACCATTGCGTCGAGCGACGGCCGCTGCAACCCGTCGATGCCAGCCGCGGCAAAAGCGACTGCGAACAGCACCCACAATCGCGGATGTGCCGAGAGCGAATTCACGACAAGGGCGCCGGTGACGAAGCACATCGCGGTCTCCGTCAGGCGGACCATGCGCCGCCGGTCGACCACGTCCGCGAGCGCTCCACCGACGAATGCTGTGATGACCAGTGGGACGAGCTCAGCGAGACTGAGCAGTCCCACGATGAGCGACGAGTGGCTTATCCGGTAAGCCTGGTAAGGAAGGGCGACATAGGTCACCATGCTCCCGAAGAAGGACACGGCCTGGCCGATGAAGAGCAGCCGGAAGTCCCTCGAGCGCCGCAGCGGTGCAACATCGATCCGGAACAACGCGGCCAGCCCGCCGCCGCGACTTGCCGCCTCGGCAGCCTCCGCCACCTTCTCAGGGACCGCGACGGGTTCGGGCAGCTCGGGTAGCGGACCGGCGCGCGAGCCTTCCGGCACCGGATGGGAGTGGTCCATGATTTCCAATCTGGCCGCCTGAGCGGGTCACCAACGGCCATCGAAGTCAACAAACGGGGGACCTTGCCAACCACAGCCCTACAGGGACCTCGTCAGTGTCGAGTTATCCCTAAGCATTCAGGCGGGGAACCTGTCCCCCAAGAACTTACGGGAACAGACCTCTCACCTCGATTGCCTCCCCCACTCTCTCGAGCGCCACCGCTACCGCGCCGCGCCGCGGCGTTACCTTCAGATCCTGCGACCGGCGCCATACCGCATCAAATGCGGTGGACATCACACGGCGGAGGCGCTCGGCAACGAGGTCACCCTCCCATGCGAAGCCTTGACGGCTCTGGGCCCACTCGAAGTACGAGGCAGTGACCCCGCCGGCGTTCGCCAGGATGTCGGGTACGACGACGATCTCGCGCCGTTCGAGGATTGGGTCCGCCTCGGGCAAGGTGGGCCCGTTGGCCGCCTCGACGACCAGCCGCGCACCCACCTTCTCGGCCACCTCGGCGGTTATGACCCCCGCGAGCGCGGCCGGAATCGCGAGCTCGCACTCGATCTCCCAGATCCGATCAGGTTCGAGTGGGTCCGCGAGCTCGAAGCCGGCAACGCTGCCGGTCTGGTCGACATGTCGAGCCAACAGGGCCGCGTCCAGACCTGCTGGGTTGTAGACACCGCCTCCGGCGTCAGTCACGGCTATGACACGCATGCCGGCCGAGGACAGCATGTACACGAGCGGACCACCGACCTTGCCATGGCCCTGGATCACTGCGCGCGCCCCCGTCATCGAGAGGCCGAGCTCGTGGAAGGCCGCCCGCGTGCAGATGAGAACGCCCTGAGAGGTTGCCCCCACGTGACCCCGGCTACCGCCTATCGCCAGGGGCTTGCCGGTCACGACACCGGTCATGGCCTCACCGCTGACCATCGAGATCGTGTCCATCAGCCAGGCCATCACATTCGCGTCGGTGTTGACGTCGGGCGCCGGGATGTCGCGGTCCGGGCCGATCATCGAGGCGATGCCCATCGCGTACCGACGCGTGAGGTGCTCGAGCTCGACCACCGACAGTGTCGTCGGGTCGACCTGGACACCTCCCTTGGCGCCCCCGAAGGGCACGTCGACCACGGCGCACTTGAGCGTCATGTCGGCAGCCAGTGCCATGATCTCGTGGGCATTCACGGACTGGTGAAAGCGGATCCCGCCCTTGCCGGGACCGCGGGCACTGCTGTGGTGCACCCTCCAGCCTCGGAACACTTCGATCTTGCCGTTGTCCCGGCGGATCGGGACGGCCACCTCGAGGACTCGTTCAGGCAGGGAGAGCATGGAGAGCGTGTCAGGGTCGAGTCCGATCAGCGACGCCCCGTCCTCGATCCTCTCGAGGATTGCCTTCCATGGGTCGGAATCGGACATCGCTCAGCCTCCAAGCCTGTTCACTCGACTTCAAGCTACGGACGGGAACCACCCTGCCACAGAAGACGGCCACCCAGCTCATCGTGTGCCAAGGCACCGCTTTAGCGGAGGTGGCCGCCCCGGCGCGCTAGCCGTCCTCGAGCAACGCTCCCTCGTCTGCGAGGACGAGGTGCCAGGACTTCCGGTGCTCCTCGCACGGCCCGACCTCGAGCAGTGCCGCGCGGTGCTCCGGAGCCGCGTAGCCCTTGTTCGCCTGCCAGCCGTACCAGGGATACCGATCGGCGAGCTCGACCATGTACCGGTCGCGCGCAACTTTCGCGATCACGCTTGCTGCAGCCACCGAAGCGCAGGTCAGATCGGCCTTCACTTTCAAGGTGACCTGCTCAGGCTCGATCCTGATGGGTGAGGACACCGAGCGCTCGGGACGCGTGAACCAGTCGTAGTTGCCGTCGAGCAGCACTAGGTTCGGGCGAACCCTGAGAAGGACAAGTGCTCGCTCGCCGGCGAGCCGCAGTGCCCGTAGGATCCCGATCTCGTCTATCTCGGCCGCGCTCGCATGCCCGATCGCCCAGCAACACGACCAGGACTCGATCCTCGAAACGAGGGACTCGCGGACGTGAGGTGCAAGGAGCTTGCTGTCTCTGAGACCAGCGGGCGGCCGACGTGTGGCGACATTCACGACGACCATGCCAACCGAGACCGGGCCACCGAGCGATCCCCGGCCCACCTCGTCGCACCCGGCGACAAAGCAATTGCCCGCCGCGAGCAGCTCGCGCTCGAGCTTGAGGTTCGGAGGACGTCCGGCGGTCATGCCGGCTCCTTGCCCGACCCGGTCGCGCCACTCACGCAGATGAAGGTACCTCCCGGTGCGGGTCAGGCGTGGGTAACTCGATTGTGACGAGCGACACTTGCAAATAGTTAGTTATGCTTGCTCCCCATGAACCTTTCAATCACATCACGCCTTAGCGTTCCGGCAGTCGCCCTCCTCGCCGTTGTGGGGTTGGCTGTCTCCACAGGTAGCGCCTCAGCGGCAACGACGGCCAAATCGACCACGCATGGAACGGCCAGCGTTGCCTATGCCGGCTCTCTCGAGTTGTGGGCCGCCACGGACCTCGGCCCGAAGTTCGAGGCCGCGACCGGCGACAGCTTCCAAGGCCGGGCGGCCGGCTCGGGCACGCTCGCCTCGGAGATCATCTCGAAGGAGATCTCGCCCGGAGTCTTCATGTCGGTCGGCAAGAAGAACATTAAGCGGCTCTGGCCGGTGGGCAGGTCGAAGTTCGTCATCCAGCTCGCGACCGATCCGCTCGTGGTGGCCTATAACCCGCAGAGCAAGTTCGCGCCGGAGTTCAACGCCATCGCGGACCACAAGGCCTCGTTCGCGTCACTTTTCACGCTGCTCAGCTCTCCCGGTATCCGCGTGGGGCGCACCGACCCGAACGCAGACCCGCAAGGCGTCTACTTCATCTTGATGATGGAGCTCGCCCAGTCCACGCTCCACCTGTCGTTCGACCCCGCAACCACGGTGCTCGGCGTCTCCAAGTCCACCCCGTTCGGGTTGCCGGCACAGATGGTGGACGAGGACTCACTCATCACCGACCTTCAGGCCGGCGAGTTCGACGCCACGAGCGCCTATCTGACCCAGGCCATCCAGTACCACCTGCACTACATCACGCTGCCGCAGAGCCTGAACTTCGCCGTCCCCGCCGACAGCGCCAACTACGGCAAGGTCAGCATCAGGCTCACGGGCGGAACCGTCGACCAGGGCGACCTCATCACCCTGAACATCACCCTCGTGCTGCCAGCCAACGCCAAGAGCGCTCCCTCGGCAGCCGACCAGGCCGCCGACGACGCCTTTGTCGCATGGATTGTCTCCGGGGCTGGGCGCGCCCAGCTGAAGAAGGGCGGCTACCCGCTCACTCCGGAGGTCTACATCGGTGCCACACCCGCGGACACCGCGGCGACAACGTTGCCTGCGAATGTGCTGAGCGCGTTCACCGCCTCGGGTGGTACAACCTCGTCCTGATGAGCACCACTACCTCGGCAGGCAATCTGGCCGCGTCCGGGGTGGTGCCCGGGTTCCCCATCACCGGGCGCTTGGTCGCCCGTGGGTCGACGGCACTGGCACTGCTCGGCGCGCTCGTCATCTGGCTGGCGCTGCTCGGTCCCTTCGCGGTGCTGATCCAGCACCTCTCGTTCCATTCCATCCGGGCGGCCCTGGGGCCGCCCGGAGCCCTCGACCCACTTTGGACATCGCTCGGGGCGAGTGCCATCGCCCTCGGCGCCATGGTGCTGCTGGGTACGCCGCTCGCCTACCTGCTCGCCCGAGGCCGCCTGCCACTGGCGCGCATCGTCGAGCTCGGCATCCTCCTCCCGCTCATGATGCCGCCGCTCGTGATCGGGCTCTTGCTCATCTTCCTCATCGGCCCTGAGGGAACGCTCGGGAACCTCCTCGCCGACATCCACCTGACAGGCGTGAACACGTTCTTCGCGCTCATCGTCGCCGAGTTCTACGAGGCCGCGCCGTTTTATGTACTCGGTGCCCATGCCGCCTTCGCGTCGGTCGACCCCCGCATCGAACAAGACGCCAGCTTGCTCGGTGACCGCCCTCTGCAAGCCTTCCGCCACATCACCCTCCCCCTCGCAGCTCCCGGGTTGGCGACTGGCCTTGCGACCGCCTGGGCGCGTGCCATGGGCGCCTTCGGGGCCGTAGTCATCATCGCCTACTACCCCCGTGGGCTCCCGAACCAGATCTTCATTGCCTTCCAGGAGTTCAGCCTCCCCGGCGCGCTGCCCTTCGCACTGCTGCTCGTAATTGCGGCACTCCCACTCCCGGTCCTCGCATACCTTTGGAGCGCGCGAACGCGCTCGCGGGTGGCTGGAACCGAGGCGCCGTGAACACCGCGCCCGCACGACTCCTCGAAGTCGACCTGGAGGTGGAGCGCCGGCAGGTAACAGTGAAGGCCGGATTCACGCTCGAAGCCGGCGAGCGCCTCGCCATCTTCGGCACGTCGGGCGCCGGAAAGACGACGATCCTAGAGTCGATCGCAGGTTTCGTCCGCCTGAGCAGCGGCAAGGTACGCGTCGACGGCAAGCTCGTCGCCGGCAAGGTCAAAGGCGAGGCGGCACTTGAGCCCCGCCACAGGCAAGTCGCCCTGGTGCGCCAGCCCACCACGCTGTTCCCCCACCTCACAGTCGAGCAGAACGTGGCCTATGGGATCCGGCGCTCAGCCGCCCGAAGCCAAATCGCCGAGCTCCTGGAACGCCTCGGGCTAAGCGCCCTCGCGCGAGCCCGCGGCGCCGCTCTGTCCGGTGGCCAACGCCAACGCGTGGCGCTCGGAAGGGCCCTGGCAAGTCCGTTCCGTGTGCTGCTGTTGGACGAGCCCCTGTCGGCTGTCGATGTCGCGGCGCGTGAGGCGCTACGCCTGCTCGCGATCGAGACCTCCCTCGAGCACGACGCGGCCGGGATCCTCGTGACCCACGACCTCGCCGAGGCGCAGGCGTTCAGCGATCAGCTCGCGATAATCGACGAGGGAAGGCTCTTGCAACTGGGTGGAGCACACGAAGTGGTGCTCTCCCCCCTCACCCGCCGCGTGGCTGAGCTAGTCGGCTACGGCGGCTTCATCCCGGCCGCCTCGGCGACGAACATGTCGTTCGCGATCCACCCGGACCGGGTCGTGTTCGGAGCCCTGCCAGAACGCGGCGTCGTGCTCAACGGGACCGTCCTCGCGACGCGCCCGTTCGGGCCACGCTACGAATGCACTGTGCGCGAGCAGTCCGGAGAGCAATTCGCCGTCCATGTCGACCAGCCGCCGGCGACCGGCGCCGTGTGCGCGCTCACGGCACTCGACCCACCGGTCGTCGCACCCTGATACGAATATGGGCTGATGACGACCGGCAACCACAGGGTCGATGACCGTTTCCGGCTCGCACGTCTCGCGCGTGGGCTCTCCCAGGGCGTGCTCGCGGAAATGGCCGGAGTCACGCGCCAGTCGATCTCGGGGATCGAGTCGGGCCGTTGGTCGCCCTCGCTCGAGGTCGCGCTGGCGCTCGCATCGGCGCTCGGCACGAGCGTCGAGGACCTATTCGGCGCGACTCCCGAGCTGCCAACCCTCGACGCCAAGCTCGCCGCTGCGGCAAACGCATCGGCGCGCCTGCTCCTGTCGGAGATCGACGGTGCTCCAGTGGCGTATCCCCTCGTCGGCGACTCCGGCTTCGTCCCTGGCTTCCGGCCCGCCCTCGCCCTGGCGACAATCACGCGGACCGAGGTCGTCGGTTCGCTCATCGCCACCCAGCCGATCGCCACCTTGCGCCCGAGCGTCGCGATCGCGGGATGCGACCCGGCACTCGCGCTCTTGGCCGGGCCACTCGAGCGGCACCGCCCCCCGACCAGCCTCATGTGGTGGGCGTGCAACAACACGGCCGGGCGCCGGCTGCTCGAAGCAGGCACGGTGCACGCAGCGGCCGTTCACCGACGCGCCGCGGCAAGAGCTGACGCGCCCGGCCGATCACGAGGTCGTCGAATTCGCAGGCTGGCGCGAGGGTCTCGTCGTCTCGGGAGCGCACGCCGGCTCGGTGCGTTCGCTCGCAGACGCGCTCAAGGCCGGTCTTCGTCTCGTCAACCGCGAGCCGGGCTCGGAGGCGCGCAGGCTGCTCGACGACGCGCTCGGCGAGCTCGGAGCAGATCCGACAACGCTCCCCGGCTATGACACCGCCTGTAGCGGTCACCTCCTCGTCGCATCCTCGATCGCGGCCGGTCTGGGGGACATCGGGGTCGCCAGCGAACCGGCCGCGTTGGCATATGGACTTGGTTTCCTGCCATGGCAGGAGGAGATCTGCGAGCTCCACATCCCGCGCTCCCTGCTGGGCACCCAGGAGATCCACGCCCTCTTGGACGTGTTGGCCGGCTCCGAGCTCCCCGCCCAGCTGGCGGCGATCGCCGGCTACGACACCGGCCCCTGCGGCAAGGTTTCCGAGGCGTAGCCTGCACCACATGGCCGACAAGACAGATGATCGCGGGCCCTCGCCCGAGACCGAACGCCCCGGCACCGTTCACCGCAGGGTCGACATCGTCCCGCACACACACTGGGACCGCGAGTGGTATTCGCCGTTCCGCACCTTCCAGCTCCGTCTCGTCGACCTCGTGGACAAGCTGCTCGACCTCATGGAGTCGGACCCGTCGTATGCGCGCTTTCTCTTCGACGGTCAGATGGCGGCAGTGGACGACTACCTCGAGGCTCGTCCCGAGAACGAGGCTCGCCTTCGCCGCCTCGGGGCTTCGGGACGGATCTGCTTCGGCCCCTGGTACGTCCTGATGGACGAATTCCTCGTCTCCGGCGAGACGATCGTGCGCAACCTGCAGCTCGGGCTCGAGCGCGCGGCCGCTTTCGGGGGCGCGATGGAGGTCGGCTACCTCCCCGACATGTTCGGCCATGTCGGCCAGATGCCCCAGCTTCTTTGCGGAGCCGGCTTCTCGGATGCAGTCGTGTGGCGTGGCGTGCCATCGGCCGTCGACAAGGCAGTGTTCTGGTGGTCTTCGCCCGACGGATCGACGGTGAGGGCCACCTACCTCCCCGACGGCTACTCGACAGGTGCCGCGCTGGGCAACGACGCAAAAGCGCTCGTGCGGCGTCTCGAAGCCTTCGAGGAAGAGAACTCGGGCTTCTTCGTCGGAACGGACGCCTCTGTCCTGTACCCCAACGGGGGTGACCATCAAGAGCCCGAGGAGTGGCTGGGGCGCGTCGTGGCGGAGGCCAACGCGATCCAGGACCGGTTCGACATCAAGATCTCCTCGCTGCCCGAGGCCCTCGCCGAGACTCCCCGTTCCGGCCTGCCGAGCTGGCAGGGCGAGCTCCGCTCCAGCGCCCGGACGAACGTGTTGATGGGAGTCGCGTCGAACCGAGTCGACGTCAAACAGGCTGCCGCCCGCGCCGAACGAGCTCTCGAGCATCTCGCCGAACCGCTGGCAGCCTTACTGATGCAACCTGAGCGCTACCCGCAGATGATGCTTCGGATCGCATGGCGCGAGCTCGTGCGGAACTCGGCTCACGACTCGATCTGCGCCTGCTCGCACGACGAGGTCGACGCCGCCGTTCTCCACCGCTACGCCGAGGCGACACGGATCGCCGAGGGCGTCACCGGACGCGCCCTCGGCCGGTTGGCGACGTCGTTGTCGGAACCGTGCCACGTCGCCGTGAACGCCTCCTCCCGGTCGCGGTCGGGAGTCGTCGAACTGGTCCTCGGCGGGCAAGGTCCCGTCGAAGGTGCGCAGATCCTCGACGAGCGCTTCGGGCTCGCAGCCGACCTCGTGCTGACCACGACCGAGGTGCGCGGCGTCCTGTCCCAGTTCGGCGGCCAGGACCAGCTCGGCGAGGGTGCCTACCTGGCGGGGGTCGAGGTTGAGGAAGACGACACAGGTATCGACGTCGTAGTGCGCGTCCGTCCGGAGCGCACGAATGACGTGCAGGTCGAACAGATCAAGAACGACCTGCTCGCCCGGTTCGCGCTGCGGCCCGACGCACAGGTCAGGGTGAAGCTCGACCAGGCCTCCTCGCGCCGCGTGCTGGCGCGCGTGGAGGACATCCCCAGCTTCGGTTGGAAAGCCTGGCAACCCATGGCTTTGCGCGACCCGGTCGCCGCCACCGAGGAGGCCGACGGCCGGCTCGTGCTCGCCAATTCGCTCGTGGCCGTGACCCTCTCACCGGCCGACGGCACCTTCGAGGTCAACGGCGTGCCAGGCTTCAACCGCCTCGTCGAGTCCGGCGATTTCGGCGACACCTACAATTACTCGCCCCCCGAGCACGATCTCGTTGTCGACACACCGGTGTGGACGACCTTGTCGCTGATCGAATCCGGGCCCGTGCGGGCAGTGGCCGTGGTCGAACGGATGTACCACTGGCCCGAGAGGATCGACGAAGGCCGGCGCACCCGGACGGGCGAGCAGAAAATCGTCGTCAGTTCCCTCGTCGACGTGCGGGCCGGCGAGGCGATGGTCCGGGTGACTACGAGCTTCGACAACGTCTGCCGGGACCACAGGCTCCGTGCCTGGTTCCCACTGCCCGAGCCGACCGACCACTCGCGTGCCGAGTGCGCCTTCGGGGTGGTGGAACGTGGTCTGTTCCACGAGGGCGGCCCGAGCGAGCGGGCCCTTGCGACCTATCCCTCACGGCGTTTCGTGAGCGCCGGCGGGCTTACCGTCTGCCATGAAGGGCTGTGCGAGTACGAGCTCGTCGACCTCGATGAGACCGCCGAGGAGGGCGCGACGCGGGCGCACGGCCTGGCGCTGACCTTGCTCAGGTCGACAGGCATGCTTTCCCGCCTCACCATGGCGAACCGCCCGCTTCCTGCGGGACCGGTCGACCGTCTCGAAGGCCCGCAGCTGCAGGGGCCCCGCACGATGCGCTACGCAGTGGCCACGGGCGTCGAGAACCCCTATGCACTCGCCGACAACGCCTTCGGTGACCTGCCGGTCGTGGCGAGCCTGGGCGGGGGTCGTCTCCCGCTCGAAGCCTCGATGCTCTCGGTCACCGGCGCCGAGGTGAGCTCGGTGCGCCGGGTCGCCAGCGGTGCGCTCGAGGTCCGGGTCTTCAACCCCGGCGCCGAAGCGACACGGGTCGCGGTCGACAGGAGCACTGCGACGACCGACGACGCCGGAGGTTCGGGATCTCATCGCGGGCAGCTCGTCGACTTGCGCGGCCGCTACATCGCCGGTTTCGAAGGGTCCTTCGAGCTCGGACCGTACCGAATCGCAACAGTGAGGTTGTGTGGCGGGACTTAGACTCCCCCGGGCACAAGCCGTGCTCGTCCCCGTGAAGTCGTTTCGGACCGCGAAGCTGCGACTCGAAACAGTGCTGGATGCACGTGCCCGCGAGGCGCTCGCCCGCGAGCTGGCATCGCGGGTGATCTCTGCTGCCGCTCCTCTTCCCGTGCTCGTGGTGTGCGATGACGAGGATGTCGCGACATGGGCGACCGAGCACGGTGCCCGCGTGGCTTGGACGCCGGGCCTCGGCCTGTCAGCAGCCGTCATGGCAGGTGTGGACCAGCTCGGCGCCGAGGGCGTCGAGCTCGCGTGCGTCGCCCACGCGGATCTTCCCTTCGCCGCGGGACTGGCGACACTCGGCGCCGCGGGACGCGTGACACTCGTGCCCGATCGCCGGCGAGATGGGACCAATGTCGCGGTCGTGCCCACCGGCGCCGGCTTCTGTTTTGCATATGGGGCCGGAAGCTTCGAGCGTCACCGCACAGAAGCGGCTCGGGTCGGCCTGCCCTGCCAGGTCGTCTACGACCGCCGCCTCGCGTTCGACATCGACCTACCAGAGGACTTGGCGCTCCTCAACGTGGCAACGTAAGCCCATGGAATCGAACCTGCCGGTCCCGAAACGTGCCCTCGCCGTCGGCGCCCATCCCGACGACATCGAGTTCGGTTGCGGCGGAACGCTCGCCAAGTGGGCGGCGAACGGTTGCGAGATCTTCCACCTCGTGTGCACGGACGGGTCCAAAGGAACCTGGGACCCGACCCACGACCCGGCCGAGCTCGTCCTGACACGTCGCAATGAACAGCGGGCGGCGTCGATAGCGCTCGGAGGCAAGGGTGAGGTCGTCTTCCTCGGCTGGCCTGACGGTGAGCTCGAATCGGGACTCCGCCAGCGTTTCGAGGTCGCGGCCTGGATCCGCAAGATCCGCCCCGACGTGGTCCTCGGCCATGACCCGTGGAAGCGCTACCGCCTGCACCCTGACCACCGTAACGCCGGCTTTCTCGTCACCGACGGGATCGTCGCAGCCCGCGACCCGCTTTTCTTCCCGGAACTCGACGCCCTGCCGCACCGGCCGAAGACCCTCTTGCTGTTCGAAGCGGACGAGCCGGATCATCTCGAGGATGTGACGCAGTTCGTCGACGCGAAGCTCGCGGCGCTCTTGGAGCACCGCAGCCAGTTGCGCTCGACTATGGGCATAGCCGAACCGAACGCCCTGGAATACGGCGAACACCCCGAAGTGGTCGGGTTCAAGCGCCGCGTGACCGAGCGGCTCACAGACAACGGGCGCAAAGGCGGCCTTGCCGCAGCCGAAGCCTTCAAGCGCCTCGACGATCTCTAGGCCGAAGTTACGTGGGGCTTGACGGCACAACGCCCTGCTGAGGAGGGGGTTGTCGGGTTGGTTGGGCGGGTTGTTCTGCCTACCTCGCACTGAGTTGGATGGGAATGGGCGCGCCGATCAGTTCGAAAGCCCGCCGCTGCAGGGCGGTCGGTGTGGCGAGTTTGGTGATGCGCGCGCCGCCGGTGAACACGACGGTGTTGCGGGTGAGGGTGCCCAGCTCGTCAAGGAGCGTGGCGAAGCTATGGATGGCCTGGCCGTTCGGGTGCTGTTGGCGGGCGACCTTTCCCAACGCCTCGGGCGAGCGTGTGGCCGGGGCGACCGGGTCGGTGCGCTCTGGTGGGTGCTCGTCGGTGAAGCAGATCGGCGCCCACGCTCGTCTCAGGTGCCAGACGAGGTAGAGGGCGAGCATGCAGATGAACACATGGGCGCGCACGCGCCCTTCGGTCCAGTGGTGGATGGGACGCAGGTCCAAGTCGATGGTTTTCAGGCTGCGGAAGCCTTGTTCGTTGAACTTGAGGTCCTTGTAGGCCTCGACGACCTCCGAGGCATCCAAAGCCGAGCTGTGGGCGGCCGAGGCGCGGATCACATAGATCCCGTCCAGGGCTGCCTCGGCTGAGATCTGGTCGGTCTTGCGGGAAAAGCTGAAGTGATCGTCCGTGAAGGTGAGCTCGAAGTGCTTGGCCACCTTGTGACGATTGACGACCTTGCCGACCCTGAGGGCGATCCTGTCCCGCCCGCGCAGCGGCCTCAGCTCGCGCTGAACGGCGGCCGCGACGGCGTCGAGGTCGGCTTCTGTGGCCTCGAGAAGTTCTTCGCGCTTGCGGGCTCGTTCTCTAGCGAGCAGCGGGTTGCGACAGGCGACGAGGCGCTCTCCTGGGTAGTCCGGATGGGAGATCTCGGCCAGGTTCTGCTCGTCGAACAACGACAACTGCAGTGCGCCGGACTCGGCCAGGGCGGCGACAGCAGGGGCGCGAAGCGAGGTGATCCAGCCCAGCCCGCCGAGGTCCTTGAGCGCCTCGATGCGGGCCGAGGTGATCATGCCCCGGTCGCCGACCATCACGACATCGGCGAGAGCGAAACGCTCCTTGACCGTCGTGGCAGCCGAGATGAACGCGGTCGGGTCCGCGGTGTTGCCGTCGAAGACCTCCACGGCGATCGGTCGCCCTTCGGGGTCGCAGGTGAGCCCGTACTCGATCTGTTCCTTGGCGCCCTTGTGGTCACGCGAGTAGCCGCGGGCCGCGAGTGCACAGCAATGGCCCTCCATCCACGACGAGGACAGGTCATAGAGCACCCTCCCGCCGGGACAAAGGTGCCGCCGGGCGAGAGCCATCTCGATGTCGCCCTGGCGCCCGACGAGCCAGTCCATCGCGCCATAGACCTCGTCGGTCGAGGCAGTTGCCACTTCGAAGTCATCAGCGAGGGTGGTCGTCGTCCACCAGCGGGTGGTGGCGAGCTTGGAGGCGGGACGCACGGCTCGGGCCACCACCAAGGCCAGGGCCAGATCGCGCTCTTTGCACGGCGGGCCCAACAGCTTGGCCGCACCGAGCTTGTCGGCCATCGCCCACACGGCGGCCACGTGCCCGTGCGGGAGCGACCGCTCGATCTCCCAGTCGGCTCCTGCCTCGACGTGGTGCTTGCCGGCGAGCGACTCACGGATGAGCGCGATCGTCTCGGCTGGCAGGTGCGAGAGGTTGGCAAGGGTCTCGTTCTTGACCTTGCCGTCCTCTCGGAACGAGCGGCGCAAGAGCGTCGTCTCGTAGACCTTGTCCTTGTAGTGCCGACGGGTCGTGTGCACGTGCACCGCCCCACCACGCTTTGCCATACGTTTATCCTACACCAGGGCGACTACCATGTCCACATATTTAGTGCCTACGCTGCGTGGCCATTCCGCGTCTGTCAGTGCTTGTCACGTGGCAAATCCACCGCTCGATCCGTCGTAACTTCGGTCTAGGAGCCGGACTCCAGGTTTCTCCGGCCGCCTCACGGCTCGCGCTCCGCTCACCCAACTGCAAAACGCGCGACGAACGCGACGGGGCCTCGCGGCAACAGCGCGCCGCGAGGCCCCGTCGATAACTGGCTTGGCTAAAGGCCTTCTAGCTTGCTACCGCGCAGCCTTCTTGGCCGGGGCCTTCTTGGCCGGGGCCTTGGCAGGTGCTTTCTTCGCAGGTGCCTTGGCTGGTGCCTTCTTCGCAGGTGCCTTGACAACAGGCGCCTTCTTCACCGGCACAGCCTTCTTTGCCGGTGCAGCCTTCTTTGCCGGTGCAGCTACCGGGGCTGCGACCTTACGGGCCGCAGCGGCCACCGGGGCCGCGGGCAGTACGGGCTTCTTCAACGCGGTGCGCGAGTTCAGGTCAGTCTTCAACCCCGCCCCGGCTGCGAAACCAACTCCCTTGGATGCCTTGATCTTCACGGGTGCTCCAGTCTGCGGATTGCGGCCACGTCGTGCCGCACGGTCACGGACCTTGAAGGTTCCGAAGCCAGTGATCCGAACCGTCTCGTTGCGACGCAACGCCGACTTGATCACGTACTCGAACGCTTCCAAACCTTTTTCCGCCTGATTCTTCGTCAGCCCTGCGTATTCGCCGACCTCGCCGACGAGTTCTGTCCTGTTCAATTTCGCCTCCTGGCATATTGTCCGACCTTCCGCAATACAAGGTGATTTTCCCGCGGAAATCAAGCATTCTCGGATTGGGGGCACGCGACTCCTTTATTCTATGGCCTCTTCCGCACCCGAGACCGCTCATACTGGCGCACTCCGGGGCGAGTTCTGCCTTATAAAACAAGGTGTTTGTTTCACGCCGGCTGGCGTTGTCGCCGCGATGGGCATCTCGAGCCGCCCGAGCGCCCCGACGCTTTGCTCGCTCGCGGGACGCTGCAAAACCGGCAATTTCCCTGTCACGCGTCGCGCCGGGTCCTCGCAGCGCAGAATTCGCCTGGAATCCCCCACCCACGCCAAGTGGAACTTCGGAACGACCCGCGGTCCTCTTGGGTTTGCTGGATGTCGGGCACGCCACGGGCCGTGCAGCGCCACCAACCGCCTTGTCCGGGCGCCGCACCATGATGTCTCCTGGTAGGAACTGCGGTTAGGACTCGGAGATGGCCGGTCGCCCATATGACCCGCAGGCTTTGGCGCTCGCCACCTCGGCGCAGTACGGCCATGGCATCTATCTCGGATCCTCGCTCGGGGCCCGGAATGCCCCAATCTTCGCCCGTCCGCAGGACGGAGTCCTCCTGTTGGGCCCACCACGTTCCGGAAAGACCGCTGCCGTGGTCATCCCGAACGTTCTCGCGGCCTGTGGCCCAGTGATCGCAGCATCCACGAAGGCCGACGTCCTCGCCTCGACCTGGGCGGCCAGGTCTCGCATAGGGCCTGTCCTGCTCTTCGATCCCAGCAGCTCGGTGCCCTGTCCAAAAGGGGTGGAACCGGTGGGCTGGTCCCCACTTGGCCTTGCAGGCAAATGGGACGGGGCGGTTCTCGTCGCCGAGTCCATGGTTCGTGCCGCGCGCCCGGGCGGCGATCGCGGAGAAGCATCGCACTGGAGCGAACGCGCAGGGGCGCTGCTCGCTTGCGTGTTCCACGCAGCCGCCCTCGAACAAAGGCCGGCGCACGAGGTGCTTGCGGCCGTCAACAGGCACGATCCTGACGAGGCGCGCAGCGCGCTGGTTCGTCACGGAGCCGAACGGGCGCTCGATCTCCTGGAAGGCATAGCCGCCACCGAAGCGCGCGAACAGAGTGGGATATGGTCCACGGCTTCGGGCGTGCTCGCCGGTTACCGGACCGATGCCGCTCTCGCCTCCGCACAGGGCCGCATCCTCGATGCAGCAGAGCTGGTGGAGAGCCGGGCGACACTGTACGTGTGCGCCGGCAGTGACCATCAGCGGCACGCTGCCCCTTTGGTTGCAGGGCTTCTCCGCGAGGTGCGGTCGGCCGCCTATCAGCACTCGCTCAGCGCGACGGTCGCCTCCTCTGATGGTGCCTGGACGGGAACGTCGCAGGCGTCCTCGGGACCTCCACTTCTTCTCGTGCTCGACGAGCTCGCGAACATCGCTCCCCTCCACGATCTCCCGACGCTCGTCGCCGAGGGTGGCAGTCAAGGCGTCGTGACCTTGGCCTGCCTGCAGGACCTTGCCCAGGCCCGGGCACGGTGGGACCGCGAGGCGGATGGATTCCTGTCGCTGTTCGGGACCAAGCTCGTGTTCCCGGGCATCGGCGACACCCGGACCCTCGAGGCGATCTCCCTTCTGGCCGGCGAGCACGAGGTGCCGACGGTGTCTGTGACCCGTGGGGCGCGACGCGGCGGGCGCGGCGCGTTTGGACGAACCACGACGCGGACCATCTCCATGCGCAAGGACCGGATCCTTCCTGTCGACGCCGTCGCCCGAGGACATCACGGGTGTGTCCTCGGCATCGAGGGCGCCGAGCCCGGCTTCTTGCAGATGACGCCTTGGTACTCGAGCTCACCATGGCGCGAAGTGGTCATGAACAGCCGAGCGCATGTCCTGGCGCGCCACGGAGTGGCGATACCTACCCCAGCGGTCCGGGCGATCATATCTGGCCGCGATCGGACAATCGGTCCGAGCTGAGCTTTCCCGCTCTTGGCCCGGCCCGCCGTGCCGGGTTTCTCAGCGAGAAAGTCCCCGCGATCCCGGCGTTCGGCGGCCCATCGACGGCGCGTCCTGTTCCATCGTCCGCAGCGCATTGCGGAGCTCGAGCCGCGTGTCTGCCACGTCTCCGGCACGGTCGAGGGACCGCAGCGTCGTCGGATCGCCGATTGCATGCTCGTGATCGACGATCGCGAAGCGGTGACGAAAGGTCTCGATCACCGTCGCTCCGGCGCGCCAGGCCGCTCGATCCGGGGCGCTGGACCGGACCGCCCCGAGCTCGGAGACCAGGTACCGCGGCCGGGCTACCTCCGCTGCCCGCCCGAGCCGCTCGCCTGCTTGGCACTGTGGCGGGACGATTGCCACGTGAACGCACTCGCGCGGCGCTACGGCCCCGACGCCGTTCGGCAGTGTGCCTAACACGACAAGTTGGCCAGGTGGGCCGGGTCCTGCGCGCCACCCCGCAAGCCGGCCCGCCAGCCGACGCCCATCGACGACGTCGTCGGACGAGCCACCGGCGTCGCAGACCGACGCGCGCAAGGAGGCGACGACCGCTTCGTCGCTCGCCACGACAAGTGACCGCTGACCCAATGTCCTGCCCTGTCGCCACGCCGTGAGCAGTGCCTCTCGCGCTGCGGGGCCGTCTCCGACGACGAGGACCTCGCGCCCGGCGAAAGAGTACCTTTCCGCCACGCTTGTTCCGCCCCCGCGAACGCTCGGCGAATCAGAGAGGTCAACCCGTGCGAACGGGGCAAGGTGCGGCGCAAGGATGGCGACCGTGGCGAACCGGGCGCCGAGCGCCGTTGACGGCGCGAACAGGATCGCACGGCCGCCCGCCGCCAACGAAGACTCGACGACCGACGAGAGCTCCCATGGCCCCATGCGTTGCGCCTCAGCAACCACGACGTCGCCGGTCCAGTGCCAAGCCGACGGCATTTCGCCGACCGCCGTCGTCTCGATGCCGGTGGCCGCCTCGAACGAGGCCGCTGCCGCCCGTCCGGGCGCGATTGCGGCGACGGACGAGCCCGGACCGGACACCCTGGCGATCGCGTCGAGCGCCTCGAGCCGTCCGCCGGGGCGATAAGCAACGAGTTGGACGCTCTCCGCGTGCTCGCAAGCGGTCTTCGCGAGCCTCTCGTGAATCTGGACAATGGCGGGTGTCGTGTACATGGGCTCGGCGATACCGCCTGGGATCCCCCGGCGGGACGCTCCCTTGAGCACGCGACCGAACGGGTGGGCCGGCGGCGGGACGGCGACGAGGAGACCCTCGGCCAATAGCTCTTCCACCTCGAGCTCGACGTCCTCGACGGCGGCGCCGAACGGCAACGAGGCACAACGTGCCCGGAGGAGATCACCCCGCCGGCACGTGCCGTCCCGGGCGGTGACGCCGTGCTCGCCAAGGGCTTGTTCGGCCCACCGGCTTTCGGCGCCCGCTCCCGGCTCCCTCGTGGCCATTGCCTCGGACCGGGCGGAAAGCGGCCGTCCCACCACGCCGGCGATCCTGGCATCGGAGACACCGAGCCGGTAAGAGCGCTCGCGCCAGGCGTCCACGAGTTCCTCGTACGGGGTCCCGAGGTCCTTTTCCGGCCTCGTCTTCACCGAGGCGATACGCGCCGCTCGTGGACCGGACCGGCCGGCTTGCTCGAGGGCTGCCTCGATATCGGCTGAGCGACGGGAGAAGGCCCGCCTCACGCTCGGCTCGATGCCCACGAGGTCCGCCCAAGCACCTTTGAGCTCGCGCCACGAAACCCCCAGGCGACCCGTGAGCTCGCAGCGCAACTGGGTTTCGTACAGGTCACGGGCTGTGCCCAGCTCGAGGAACAGTCCACGGGCGTCGAGAGCCGACCAGCGACCATCCGGTCCCGGCGCCAGGTTGGCGACGAGGACATGGCTGTGGAGATGAGGGTCAAGGGCGCGACTTGTCCTGTGGAGGAACGCCGCGGCCACAAAACCACCTGCTGGGAGAGACGATGCGGCTTGCCCTCGCTGAAGGCTGCGCCGTACGCGGGCGCCACGACGCTCGAGATACCCGAGGGCGGCCGCGGCGGCTTGTTCGTGCCCGGCGCGCACCTGCGCCCGGATCTCCTCTGGACCGAGGGCGTGCAGCACGCTCACCGACTTCGGCGTCGAGTACGTGCAGTCGTAGGCGACGACGCGGACCCTGTGATGGTACGCCGAGAGGATCTCGCCCGTGCGCGGGTCGACACCGGCGAGAAGCGCCGTCAACTGAGCGCCGTCAACGGTCCCGACCAGGCCAAGCGTCGAGGCTGCCCGACCGAGCCAACGCCCTTCGGGTTCGGCGAGGACACCTCTCCCCTCACGGCCTGGGGCCACCGTTTCGAGGTAGTACGCCTCCCTGCCCCGAGCCAGCTTGGCGACACTCAGCACCCACCCTGGTTACTCAAGGGCCCGACCGCGGTACCTACCGGTTCGGGTGTGAAGGCTGAGTGCTGTAGCGATCCAAGGCGCGGCGGGCAGCCTTCTCCCCCGCGTCACGCAGCACCGGCGGGTCGATCACCTCGGCGCCGGGTCCCAAGAGCAGGAGGAGACGACCGAACCAGCCTTCGGCGTCGCTGACGGGGATTGTCGCCACGACTCGGCCGTCTCCTGTCTCCTCGAGAGGCTGGGTAACGAGCCCCTCCACGGCAAAGCGCGCCTCGGAGGGCAAAACGACCGTCGCCATCACCGCCTCGGAAGCGCCAAGGAAAGCCTCCGGCCGCGACAGAGCCTCGCGCACCTCGGCCGGGATCGAGCCGGCATTCTCCGCCCGCCGCCCCGTCGGCCGCACAGCTTGCACGCGGTCGATCTGGAAGCGCCGCAGCCCGCCTGCCTTGTGGCACCAAGCATCCAGGTACCACTTCCCTTCCCGGACAACCACCTGGTACGGATCGACGAGGCGGGTCGAGGGCACCGTGGCGGAGGCGCCGAAGTAGTCGATCTCGACCTGCTCGCCCGCTGCGAGCGCCGCCTGCAGCGGGCGGAGCGATGGCGACGAGTCGACCTCCACGGCCAGACGTGAGGACCCGAGCACCGCCTCGAGCTTTGTGAGAGCGCTGGCAAGGTCCCCTTCGTCGTCGGCTCCCGGAACCGCCAGCAGCGCCCGCGCGGCCACGGCGAGGGCGAGCCCTTCTTCCGGCGTGAACCGGCGAGGGTGCGCAAGCTCGCGCAGGCCCTCGGCGACAACACGGTCCTCGTCGATCAACAGGTCGATCAGCTGGTCGGGCGTGTACGGCGGCACGCCGCAGCAGGCGGCAAGCTCGAGGTCGTGGAGCAGCTCGGTCGCCGACACCGAGAAGCGCTCAGCCAGATCCTCGAGCCGCGCCTCGCGCACCTTCGCGAGGTACACGAGGATCGCGAGCAACCGGTTCAGCCGGTCGCCTGCTGTCGCCTGTGGGGCGGGCATGGCGCGCTTGGGTGATGGAACGCCCACCGAGCCGACATCAGACGTGACCGCCGCACCTGCAGGCGACGCCGCCGCAGCCGGCGACGATCGGGTCACGTTCGAAAGATCCGTTCCCCGCCTCGAAATGACCACCAGATCCTCGAGCCGCCGGACGACGGCCACGCGTAGCTCCGGGGGCTTGAGCACCTCGGCCGTGTCGCCGAGACCGACGACCCAGTCGACGAACGCGTCCTCTTCCGGCGCGAGCAACTGCAGGCACACGGCACCGGACGGCTCCCACGCCTCCACCGACCCTGCGCCGACGGTGGCGACAACGCTGCGGGCGAGCCGGGCGTCCACGACCATCGCCACCGCCACCGCGGGCGACTCACAGCCCTCGGCGTCGGTTGGCCTCCTTCCGAGCTGCCAAGGCAGGAAACGCACGGCTTCGGCCAAGTCGAATCCCGCCGGCAGTTCGAAGGCCGCGGGCTCACCGAGGACCGGCACATCCTCGAAACGGTCGACGCGGAACCTGCGCAGCCCTGCGTCGGTGGCTGTCCTGTCGCGTCCGACGAGGTACCAGGCCGTGAACTTGAAAGTGAGCCCATACGGCTCCACCTCGCGGCGCCGCCCCCGGTAACCGAAAGACACGAGCGCCCTCTCACGCACTGCTTGGTGAAGAGGACCGAGAGCGGGCAACGACGGCAGGACGGCTATCGGGGGAAGGCCCGGCTCGGGGACTTCTCCCGTCGCGCCGAGCTTGGCTACCGCGTCCCGGCCTGCCGCGCCACCCAGTTGCACCGCGGCGACAGCGAAGCTCAGGGCTCGCTCCTCGTCCGGGTCGAGACGCAGATCGGGAAGGTAGTAGTCCTCGGGGTGAATGCGGTAGCCGAGTTGTTCGTCACCCACCAGGGGCTCGACGCTGATCGGTATCCCGAGCTCACGAAGTGCCCGCTTATCGCGTTCGAAGGCCTGGCGGCTCGCCTCCTTGCCTTGCGGGTAGCCCACGACGACCGAGGCGATCTCACGCAGGGAAAGTGGGCGTGACGCCTCGAGGAGAACCAGGACCAGGTTCGTCATCCGCTCAAGCCGGTCTTGCCTTCCCGCGGTCGCCATCTGCTGCATGGTAGGTCGGCAGAGCCCGTCGGCCTACCTTCCCACCTCCTTCTCCGCGGACCGGGACGCGACGACTCGAGCCGTGAACACCTCGAGGGCGTGGACAAAATGCACTGTCCGTGGCGACCAGAAGTTGTCGAAGGCGTGCTGGGTGAGAGGTAGCTCGACATAGGCCACGGGCTGAGTGCTCCTGGCCCGCAGAGCGGCCACGAACGCCCGGGCGCTCAGGACGGGGACCAGGACGTCGTTGCGGCCGTGGACAACCAGAAACGGGGGCGCCGACTCGCTCACCCTCGCGATCGGCGATGCCGCTGCGAACACCTCGGCGCCGGCCTCGGCGAACACTCGATGCTCCAGGATCGGCGTGAGGTTGGCGTTGCCGATCCTCTCGGGATCCACGAAGTCGTAGACGCCGTAGAGCGGGACGCAAGCCGCAACCGATGTGTCCTCGTCCTCGAAGCCGGGCTGCCAGACCGCGTCGTTGGCGGTGAGCGCCACGAGCGCGGCAAGATGCCCGCCGGCCGAGCCGCCCGACAAGAACACGAGACTGGGATCACCCCCGTACTCCGCAATGTGGCGCTTCACCCAGGCGAGCGCCAGCTTGCAGTCGAGGACGTGGCACGGCCATCTCGCCTTCGGGCTCAGGGCGTAGTTGGCTGTCACGCACAAAAAGCCCCTCTCGGCGAGATGCTCTAGCATCGGAATGCCCTGCTCGCGCTTGTCGCCCATCACCCAGGCACCGCCGTGGAAGTACAGGAGCACCGGCGCGGCAACGGGACCCTCAACCCCAACTCTGCGGTAGAGGTCGAGGCTATGGAGGTGGCCCGCGTCAGCGGCATAGGCGATGTTGCGCAGCCGCTCGACACCCCGTGGCCGGATTGGCACGGCGCCAGCAACGCGGCGTGAGTCTTGCGCGCTCCATCTCCACCGCGGCACTTCCTGGCCCGCTTCGGCGAGCGCGGACTCGAAGCACCTCCGCGACCGGAGGCCGGAAACGAACTGCGCCACCAGGCCCGCACAGGCCACCGAACTCAGCGCGAGACCCACCCGACCCGGCCAGCTCCCGAGTCCGCCCTCCAACCCGCAGCCGATCGTCGTGCCGGCAACCACGGCGAGAAAGTGCAGCGGCGCCTCACCGACGATCCAACTCGGCACGAAGGAAAAGCCTGAGCCCACCGGTCCGCGCAGCGGCACCAGGGAAGTGAGCGAGAGCACGAGCGCCACGACACCGACCGCGAAGCACGCCCAGCTCACCGTGGCATGTTATCCGTGAGCACAGTAGGGACTTTCGGCCCTAGGGTTCGTGACGAGCCGCAGTCAAGATGCGATGAAACGTGACGACCGGGAGTCACGCTCAAGTGAAAGGGGGGATGGATTTGCTCGCAGCGCTCGTGCACCTGGGCGGGACAGGCAAATACATCAGCTGGGGAGTAGTTCAGATCTCGCTCGCAAACCTGATCATCATCGCGGTGATGATCGTCATGCTCGTGGCCGCGATCGTGCTGCCGTTCCCCAAGCACGAAACGAGGCGGAAATGAGCCCAACGGCCGCCGAGACCTCTACCGTCGCCGCCGAGAAGGGCAACTGGACCGCCAGGCTCCGCGACTCGGCCGTCAAGGCGTTGCCGCCGGAGCGCCTGCTACCCGACCGCCAGCCCGCCTATGTCGCCTCGTGGGCCTACGTCTTCGGCGCACTGTCGATCGCGGCGTTCGGAGTGGTGCTGTTGTCCGGCGCGGTGCTCGCCGTCGAAGGCCCGGCTTGGTGGCACTACTCCAACGTCGGGCTGTTCGTCAACTCGGTGCACCTGTGGAGCACCGAGCTCTTCTTCATGTTCATGGTCGTGCACCTGTGGGTGAAGTTCTTCATGGCGGCATGGCGCGGCCGGCGCAAGGCGACCTGGATAACAGGCGTCATCGCGTTCGTCGTCTCCATCGGGACGGCATTCACGGGCTACCTCTCCCAGCAGAACTTCGACTCGGAATGGATCGGCACCCAGGCGAAGGACGGCATCAATTCCACGGGCGCCGGTGCTTTCTGGAACGTCCTCAACTTCGGCCAGATGTTGATGTGGCACATCGTGCTGCTCCCCGGTGTCGTGCTTCTCATCATCGGCCTCCATGTCCTGCTCGTTAGGCGCCGCGGCGTCGTTCCGCCCTTCGCTCCGACCGAAGCCCAGCTCGCACAGGCCGGGCTCAGCCTCGCCGCGGCGGTCCCGGGCGCTGCCTCCGTGCCGGTGCTCGGGAATAACCCTGAGCCCTCGGCGGATCAGACCGCTCCGCCAGCTTCGACGGTGCAGGCGACAGGTTCCGGTGATCAAGCGCCGGGCCTGCCCGAAGAGCTGTCGTGGAACCAGCCGGAGAACGAGTCATGAGCGCGACCCTCGCAGCTGACAACCCGCGTGCCCACACGGCTCGTCGCTTCAAGCCGGACCGCGACGTCGTCGAGTGGCAGGGGGCATACCGACCCTACGACGTGGCGAAAGAGGTCTTCGTCTGCTTCCTCGTCGTCCTTCTCCTGGTCGTCATCTGCGCCGTCGTGTTCTCGTCGCCCGACGAGCATCCCGTGACCGTGAAGTCGTGGTCGAACGCGGCGCCGGTGGACTTCGCCCAGACAGCGATGACAGAGCTCGACGGAACGAGCGCATTGGCGACTTACGGCCCGCCGTACAACAACACGCCCGGCGCCGGCCAGAAGCTCGGCCCGGTCTCGATCGAGCGGGCTGTCGGAGTCAGGATCCCGATCAACACCGCCCAGGACTTCGTGCTGAAGCCCCTCGCGACACTGCCCGACCGCCCGGCTCTCGCTGCCGCCCTCGCCGAGTACCAGGGCGCTTCGGCGACGCAGCGGGCGAACTGGGACGCCGCCTACGAAAAGGTCGTCGCCAACGCGACTTTCTCCAATGGCCAGCTCGTCGTGAAGGCCGGCCCCTACGGCCCGCTCGGAGTCCTCATCGCCAACCTCGAGTCGATGGCGAGAAGCGGCGCCCTGGACGGGGCCCTGCTCGCCTCGCCTCAGTTGTACGCGACCAACTACACCAATCCGCTCCTGTTCATCGCCGACGGCACGTATCTCGCAGACCAGGCGGGGCTGCGCCATCTGCAGGGAAGCCAATGGGGAATGATGAACGAGACCGGGAACTTCCCCGGTCAGGCCTGGCTCTGGCTCTACACGATGTGGTACCAGGTCCCGCCGATGAACACCTCGACCAACGGCGATGTCGAGGTGTGGGCGATCATGATGCTGCTCACAGTGCTGTTGGCCCTGCTGCCGTTCATCCCCGGGTTGAGGTCCATACCGAGGTGGCTGGGCGTCTATCGCCTCATCTGGCGCGATCACTACCGCTCCCTCGGTCCCGACATCGTCCCGCAGCTGCCCCCCGGTAGTCACCCGCCCGGCCGTTAAGGTCTCAGGAGACCGACGGAGGGCTCACATGGCTTTGCGTGTGTTCTTGGTGGACGATCACGAGATCGTGAGAAGCGGCTTGCGGAGCATGCTCGAAGCCGAAGGCGACATCGAAGTCGTCGGCGAGGCCGGAACGGCTGCCGAGGCGACCGCGCGCGGTATCGCGCTCGGTCCCGACGTGGCGGTCCTCGACGTCCGGCTCCCAGACGGTGACGGCATCGAGGTCTGCCGCGAGTTGCGCTCACGGCTGCCTGGCATCCAGTGCCTGATGCTGACGTCGTTCGCCGACGACGAGGCCCTCTTCGCCGCCATCATGGCGGGAGCTTCCGGGTACGTGCTGAAGCAGATCCGCGGCAACGATCTCTTGGACGCCGTGCGCCGGGTCGGGCGGGGTGAGTCCCTGATCGACCCGTCGATGACAAAGCGGGTCTTCGATCGCCTTCGGGACGGGCCGACACGCGACGAACGCCTGGACCGCCTTTCCGATCAGGAGCGACGCGTGCTCGACCTCGTCGCCGAGGGACTGACGAACCGCCAGATCGCCGACCGCCTCTACCTGGCGGAGAAGACCGTCAAGAACTACGTCTCGAGCATGCTCTCCAAGCTCGGGATGGACAGGCGGAGCGAAGCTGCCGCTTATGCCGCTCGGCTGTCGGAGCGCCAGAGCGCCAGGGAAGCGGCCAGACGGGCGGACGGCGGCGGCTTCGGGTCCGGGTCCTGAGCACAATCGTCCGCCCATGACCTGGGCAGGGTCGGTCCAAGTCCGAGCCGACGGTCCCCCCCCGGGCGCCCACCGCCCGATGCAGGAGGCCTACCCCAACTGGCAGCGCACCACTTTGGGCAACACCTGCGCAGGCCTGACCGGCCAAGAGCTGGCCTCGAGGTCACCGGCCAAGATGAGCTTGCCCATTTTGCGCGCCGGGACCGGGAGCGTGCCCGTCCGGAACCACAGATAGGCGGTCTGCGGATGGATGTCCTGTTGTGTCGCCCACTCACCAGGGTTCACGAACGATGATCCTTTCGTAGGGGTGTCAACTGGTTGCAGCCCCTCGCTGGTTTTCCGCGCCTTTGCGTTCACGGCCCGTCAGATCCTGAAAAGAGCTTCGCGAACGATCCTCTGGGCTTCATCAGGTCCACTCAGTGAGACACTCGCGACCTTTTTCCGGCCGTGCAGGAACAGCACGAGCTCTTGGGGACCGCCACTGAGCACAGCACGAGGTTGCCCGCGGCGAGCGGCAATGCGTGCCCCGTCGGGCCGCTCGAGGTCGAGCCCGGCGCCTCGGACCCTATGGGTCAGCAACCGGGACGCCCGACCGAGAGTCGTCCAGAGGGCTGCGTCCAGCTGCGGGTCGTTCCTCGGCTCAAAGGTCGGCACCGCCCGACGAACGTCTTCGGTGTGCACGAAGAACTCGACGGCGTTGGCAGGCTCGTCGAACGGCCGCCACGCCAGAGGAGGTCCCGAGCGCACCCTGACCACCAGGCCCGCATAGCCGTATCGCCGCAACGCAGACGCCATGGACGCGGCGGTGAGCTTGGCAAACGCTCCGCCGAGCATGATCCCTGGCATTGCAAGCGGGCGGTGCTCGCGTACGTAAAGGTGAGCTGCCAGGTCCTTGGTGAGCCAACCTTCGCAGAGCGTCGGCGCGTCCTGGCCGAACTCGGTCAGCACGGTACAGAGACGGGCGCGCTCTTCCCGAGCGAGGTGAGATGCCGTCATGAGGCTTCCTTCCACATCGCGGTAATGACGGTAGCCGCCGTCAGGCCTCGGGGCTCACCGAGGCGTGGCACCGTTGCGTTCGAGGACCGCCGCCTCGTGGCGCAACAACCATTCCTTCATCCAAATCCCCCCGCCGTAGCCGACGAGTGCGCCGTTGGACCCGATGACGCGGTGGCAAGGCAGCACGATGGCCAGCGGATTCCTGTTGTTCGCCATGCCGACCGCACGGCTCGCCTTGGCGTTGCCGATCCGGGCGGCGACAGACCCATAGCTCTCGGTCTTGGCGTATGGGATGTCCGCCAGTGCCCGCCAGACCCGAACCTGGAAGTCCGTCCCCCTAAGGACGAGTGGGAGGTCGAAGCGCGTCAGTTCGCCTGCAAAGTACGCCCCGAGCTGTTCGACGGCGTTCCTGAGCGGGAGGCAACCCGGCACCGAGGCCGAAGAGAGCTCGCGAGCGGCGAACGAGCCGGGAAGATGAAGCTCGCGAAGTCCCGACTCGTCGGCGACGAGCAGGATCTCACCTATCGGCGCGGAGAAGATGGCCGAAAAGACGGGTTGCGCGCCGGCGCCGGTCCCCTCTGCAATTGCCTGCTCGGCACCAGGTGTCATGCCGCTCGCTCCTTTCTCGCCGTCCGGCGGCGATCTGTCGTCTCCCGTCCGGAGATCACCGGACCGGCCCACAGGTACTGCAACGCATACGAACGCCAGGGTCGCCACGCCCCCGCCAGTGACGCTGCGCTGCGCGGATCACCTGGGAGCCCACGCGCCTCGAGGGCGCGCCGAACTCCGAGGTCGCTCGGCAGGAAGGCGTCGGGATCACCGAGTGCACGCAAGCGGATGTAGGCCACGGTCCACGGCCCGATGCCGTCGATGCCGAGCAGCCGCTCGGCGGCGGCGTCCCAGTCGGCACCGGCATCGAGGACGACCTCTCCGGACGCGAGGGCCGACGCGAGCCTGATCAGGGCCCTCGCCCGGGCGGCCGGGACCGGCAGTCGACCGGGCGCGAGCTCTGCGATCACGGCCGCGCTCGGGAACAGGCACCGGAGCGAACCGACCGCGTCCGGCAACTTTCGCCCGTGTTCTGCCGCAATGCGGCCTGCGACCGTGCGGGCGCCAGCCACGCTCACTTGTTGGCCGAGGACCGCCCGGAATGCCAGCTCATCGCCGTCGACATGGCCAGGCGTCCTGAGACCCGGCATCGCCCTGACCGACGGGCCGAGAACGGGATCGGTGCCGAGCGCCTCGGTGACGGCAACCGGATCGGCATCGAGATCGAACAGCCGGCGCAGCCGGCGTACGGCCGCCGTGAGGTCGCGGAGGTCCTCGAGGGCCAGCACGCACTGCAGGTAGCCACTCGCACCGGGATGGACGCCGACCTCTGCCACACCGCACCCGTGCGGCAAGCTGAGCGTGCGGCGGTAATGCTCGGCATCACCGTCTTCGACGCCGGGGACCGCCCGCGCGGCAAGGAACTCGAAAAGCTGCGCCGGCTGGAGCGGCGACCTGTACGCCAGCCTGAGGGCGATGGACCCGGGCACGGCCCACGAGCCGACACGGGCCCCGCTCTTGGCAAAGGCGCGGGCCCTCAATTCCATCGGCACGATGGCGAAGACCTCTTGAATCGTCTCGTTGAACTGGCGGACACTCGAAAAGCCGGCAGCAAAGGCGATCTCGGCCGCGCGGAGCTGTGTCGTCTCGAGCAGGACCCGCGCTGTCTGAGCACGCTGGGCCCGCGCGAGCGCCAGAGGGCCCGCTCCCACTTCGGCCAGGAGCAACCTGTTGAGATGCCTCTCGCTGTAGCCCAGACGCCGAGCCAACCCCGGCACGCCGTCGCGATCCACGACGCCGTCGGCAACCAGGCGCATCGCCCGGCCGACCACGTCGGCACGGCGGTCCCATTCGGGTGACCCTGGTGTGGCATCCGGGATACAGCGCTTGCATGCCCGAAAGCCCGCCCGCTGTGCCGCGGCGGCCGTTGGGAAAAAGCGCACCCTCGACGGCCGGGCGGGCGGTGACGGGCAGCTCGGCCGGCAGTAGATGCCCGTCGAGGTGACGGCGACGTAGAACCACCCGTCGAAGCGGGCGTCGCGGCTACGCACGGCCAGGTAACGGGCGTCGTCGTCGAGCGGCGCCGAGATTGCGGCCCTCGCCGGCTCGCCATCGGTCGCTGTGTCCCCCATGCCCCGAGTCTGTCAGACATCGCGCCCAGGGTCTGGCGGAAATCGGACATGAGTGTCGAGCTTCCACCGGCGGGCGGGCCCCGAAGCCGACCGCCTACGCAGTTCCCCCGCTGCTGGGTTTGCGGCAGCCGAGTGCCAAAGCCAGAACAGCGCTGTCTCCGCGCCTCCACGGCATCGCCCGGGCCACGCCTCCGAACGCGCCGAAGTCCGAGACGTGTGCCGACTCGTGCCTCGCTATTGCTGCGCTTCGGGTCGGCCTGGTCACCGGGACAAAGGCCTTCGAGACCGCCTGCTCTCTCGATCCGGACACACTGCTCTCTCGATCCGGACACACTGCGAACAGGGTGAATAGGAGGCTGATCCGCCTGTCTTCTCACTTCACTTCAGGAGACGTTTTGTCACTGTTCAGAAGAGGGCTACGTCGGGATATTCGTACCGTGAGGGTCGAAACCAAAGGATCGATACGAGGACGGTTCCGCAGACTCGGGTGGCGCGCAACCTCGCGATAAGGCTGGCACTGAAAGGAAGTCTGGATGACCGGAGCGAACTTCGGCGCCGCACCGACCCTCGACAATGTTCACACCGGGTGACGCCCACAAATGCTCAATCGGCATCTCTTCCAGACACTGCGCTCCGACGAGCAATTCACCATCCTCGACTCCCAGGACGTGATCAAGTTCACAGGCGGCGCCTTGGATGATCGTTTCACTGGTTGGCACGAGAGTATGGCCCCGTGATGCCCGAAGCCCAGGCGTACCAGAGCCTCGCGCTTGAGCACGGTTACCGGGCACTTCTCGCGTGGCCACTGCTCTCGAACAAGACGGACTACGGAGTCCTCGCCATCTATTCCGAGCGGCCCCACGTCTTCCCCTCCGACACGGTCCGCTTCCTCACCGACATGGCAAGGGACATCGCCTACGGCATTGACTCACTGCGCAGCCGTGAGGAACGCACCATCCTCCAGGCGCGCCTCGACGGGAGCATCGCGGCGGCCGTGCAGGCAGTCGCAATGGCCTTTGAGTTGCGCGACCCGTACACCGCGGGCCATCAGCGCCGGGTTGCCGACCTCGCAGGCGACATCGCCGTCGAGATGGGGATCGACTCCGAAGTGATCGCGGGCGTCCGGGTGGGGGCGAGCATCCACGACGTCGGCAAGCTGACAGTGCCGGCCGAGATCCTCTCCAAGCCTGGTCCGCTCACGCCGGTCGAGATGGACCTGGTAAAACTGCACCCTCAGGCCGGTTGCGACATCGTCGCCGGGATCCAGTTTCCGTGGCCAGTCCGCGAGCTGCTCCTCCAGCACCATGAGCGGCTCGACGGCTCCGGGTACCCGAACGGACTCAGCGGCGACGAGATCGTCATCGAGGCCCGCATCATCGCCGTCGCGGACACCGTCGAGGATGTCCTCCGATCGTCCCTACCGTCCGGCACTCGGGAGCGACACCGCCTCGAAGACGGTCCGAGAGGCGCGGCATTTTGTTCGAGCCCGCCGCGGTCGACGCGTGCTGCCTGCTGTTCGGTGAGAAAGGCTTCGCCTTCAGCCGCACGGAAAGTGCCTATCAGTACCAGGCACCGTCGCCCACGCGCGTTGCGCCGGGCGGCGACCGGCCAGAGGCATGAGTGCGCGAAGAGGCTGCTTATGCTGCCGGGATGAACAACCTGAGCGTGCGGCCGATGACGTCCGCCGAGTTCGAAGCGTTCCGGGACCGGCTTGTCCGCGAATACGCCGCGAAGCATGTCCGCGCCGGAAACTGGACCGAACAAGAGGCGCAGGCCCGCTCGGCCGAGCAGACTGCCGAGCTCCTGCCCCAGGGGTTGGAGACCCCTGGCATGCTGCTGCTCATGGCCGAGACGGCCGGGGGCGAACCGGTAGGGCACGTGTGGGTGGGTCTCGAGCGCCCACATGGGCCGGGTGCCTGGATCTACTCAATCGAGGTTGCGCAGGACCAGCGCGGCAAGGGCTATGGCCGTGCCTTGCTGAGGCTTGCCGAGCAAGAGACCGCGCGCCGCGGCGTGGGAGCGATCGGCCTCAACGTCTTCGGGCCGAACACCGTCGCCCGCAACCTCTATGAGTCGGCCGGCTACGAGACCGTCTCGCTACAGATGCACAAACAGCTCTTGGCGCCGGACTGAACGGCGGAGCATTGCCAAGGCCTGGCGTCCCAGGCCTCAGGGCCTTGTCCCGCGTTCGCCCGGGCAACGGCCCGTCCGACTCGACCAGAGCGCCCATGAGCTCTGCCAAGGCGGCGAAGGGCCGAACGCCCGACCGTCGGGTGCGGCCCCGTACTGTTGGCTCTGACGAGGAGGTCCGATCGTGCCCTTGCACCCTCACACGCCTGGTGGCACCAGCGACGACGAGCTGAGCTTCCGGCCGCAGTTCTCCCAACACGCGGAGGTGGGCGAGGTGCCACGCCTTCGGATTGCCGACAGGGGCATGCCCCCCGGATCGCCTTCCAGATCATCCACGACGAGCTGATGCTGGACGGCAATGCCCGACTCAACCTCGCGACGTTCGTGACGACTTGGATGGAGCCCGAAGCCGAGCTCTTGATGGCCGAATGCGCCTCGAAGAACATGATCGACAAGGACGAGTACCCACAGACCGCCGAGATAGAGCGGCGCTGCGTGAACATCCTCGCCCGGCTCTGGCACGCTGAAGGCCCCGGCGCCACCGGGTGCTCGACAACCGGCTCGAGCGAAGCGTGCATGCTCGGGGGCCTCGCCCTCAAGTGGCGCTGGAGGCAGCGGCGCAGTGCCGCGGGGCTCCCGGCCGATAGGCCGAATCTCGTGATGGGAGCGAACGTCCAGGTCTGCTGGGAGAAGTTCTGCCGCTACTTCGACGTCGAGGCCCGGCTTGTCCCTGTGGGACCCGAGACCGCCCATCTAACGCCGGAGAGCGCCGCCAGAGCGTGCGACGACAACACGATCGGGGTCGTGGCAGTCCTCGGGTCGACTTACGACGGGGCTTACGAACCTGTGGCCGAGATCGCCGCCGCACTCGATGCCCTCGCCGCAGGAGGTGGCCCGCAAGTTCCGATGCACGTGGACGGAGCATCCGGCGGGCTCGTGGCCCCGTTTCTCGACCCCAAGCTCCGATGGGACTTCCGCGTGCCGCGCGTGCAGTCCATCAATACCTCGGGTCACAAGTTCGGTCTCGTGTATCCCGGCGTCGGCTGGATCCTGTGGCGCGACGGCGAGGCTCTGCCCGACGATCTCGTGTTCAAGGTCAACTACCTCGGTGGTGAGATGCCGACGTTCGCCTTGAACTTCTCGCGCCCGGGAGCCCAGGTGGTGGCGCAGTATTACAACTTCCTGCGCCTCGGTGCCAATGGCTACCGCGAGGTTCAGTCCACCTGCCGGAACACCGCGCAGTGGCTCGCCGCCGAGATCGAGCAGCTCGGCCCGTTCACACTCGTCTCGAGAGCCGAGGGAATCCCCGTCTTCGCCTTCCGCCTGACAGAGACCTTGCCCTACAGCGTCTATGACATCTCTGAAGCGCTCCGCTCGTTCGGCTGGCTGGTTCCCGCCTACACTTTGCCGCCGAGCCTCGATGACGTGGCGGTGCTTCGAGTCGTCGTGCGCAACGGCTTCAGCCGGGATCTCGCGAAGATGCTGCTGGACCACCTGCAGACGGTCATGAAGAGACTGGCGACCTCCGCTGGGCCGAACCGGGGCCCGACCGAGGAGAAGGAGAGCTTCCACCACTGACCCGAGGCCACCGGCCTGGCAGCATCTTGGATCCCCCGGGCGCGAGCACCCCCTCGTTACCATCGGGCGCAGCCTGATCGGAAAAGGAGTCCAATGGACCCGAACGTCGCACCCGAAGTGGAGATCCGCACGAGCGCCCGCCGCCGCAAGACCGGCGTCGCCTTCTGGGAGGCAGGCCACGTGGTCGTGGTCGTGCCCGAGCGCATGTCGCGCACCGCACGGGACGGTTTCGCCGATCAGTTGGTGAAGCAATTGCTGCAACGCACGGGACGCCGCCACGCTTCCGACGCCGCGCTCGCAACGCGTGCCGCCAGCCTGGCGGATCAGTACCTCGGCGGTGTCAGGCCCTCCTCGATCCGGTGGTCCTCGCGCCAGCAGCGGCGTTGGGGGTCGTGCTCGCTGCAATCCCGGGAGATCCAGATCGCCTCGCGCCTGCAGACAGTCCCGGAATGGGTGCTAGACGGGGTAATCGTCCACGAGCTCGCACATCTCCTCGAAGCGGGTCACACGGCCCGCTTCCATGAGATCGCAAACCGGTACCCACGCCAGCGCGAGGCGCACACCTATCTCGACGGGTTCGGGCACGGTCTGACGACGGCCGGGTTCCCGGTCGCCGGCGATGACGCCGGAGGGCTCGGTGACGCCGCTGCCGGCGGCGTCGCCGCATGCGCCTGGTAGGGCATGGCATAGCTTCGAGAGGTCACGGCGCGCGCTGAGGTCATATCACTCGATGTGGTCAAGTGACCACGCTCCGAGTCCTGTCCTCGCGTGGCCCAACACCGAAAGAGCGCGGGACCGTATCCAATTTGTCATGAACGAATGGAACGGTTCAGCCATACACTCTTTGGTGGAACCTAACTCTCGAAAGGAGTTCGTCCCCATCGGCTGCATGCAACCGACCAGTAGTAAGGTCGTGGCCGCCAGAGGTCGGTTCTCCGCGGACGCTCCGGACTGGTCGTCCTGATGTCCCCCTCGTCGGCGGGCGGCCATGGCCCGTTCGCCCGCGTCACGTCGCGCTACCACATTGAGCCCATCCTCGGCGATAGTGCCGACGTCTTGACGCCCCCGGGGGGCTCCGAAGAGGTGGGGCTCCACTTGAGCCCGATCCGCCGACGGCTCGGCCTCGCGACTCTTCTGCTCGTGCTGTTCCTCACATTCATGGACAACACGGTGATCAGCGTCACGCTGGCGAACGTCCAGTCGACCCTTCATACCGGTATCAGCCAGCTTCAGTGGGTCATCAACGGTTACGCCCTCGTCTTCGCGAGCTTCATGCTCCTGTTCGGCACGCTCGGTGACCAGCTCGGCCGCAAGAAGGTGATGCTGTCGGGCGTCATCCTGTTCTGCTGTGGCTCGGTCGTCGCGGCGCTGGCGCAGAACGCCGATACCCTCATCGCCGGCCGGGTCATCATGGGTCTCGGGGCAGCCGCGTCCGAGCCGGGCACCCTTTCCATGATCCGCCACCTCTACCCCGAGCGCCGGTCACGGGCGAAGGCGCTCGGGATATGGGCGGGTGTCTCTGGCCTGGCGCTCGCGATGGGGCCCCTGATCGGCGGCGTGCTGGTGGGCGTGTACTCGTTCCGGGCCGTCTTCTGGTTCAACCTCTTCTTCGGCCTGGTCGCACTCTTCGGTGCAGCCCTGATACTCCCCGAAAGCGCTAACACGGTCCGCTTCCGCCTGGACTTCGCCGGCTTCCTGCTCGGTGCCGGCGCCCTCGCAGCGGCCTCGTTCGCCATCATCCAGGGCGAGACGAGCGGCTACAGGAACTCCAGGATCGACCTTTTGTTCGCAGCCGCGTGCCTCCTGGCGATCTTCTTCGTCTTCTGCGAGCGCACCGTTGCCCACCCGATACTCGACGTCTCGTTCTTCAAGCGTTCGGCCTTCGCAGGTTGCAATGTCGTCGCGTTCTGCACTTATTTCGGGACCTTTTCCATCTTCTTCTTCGTGGCTCTCTATCTCCAGGACGTGGGGACGAGCTCGGGCTACGGGACTGCTCTCGACTTCGCACCGATGGCAGCGGCGATGATCATCGCCTCGCTTTTGACAGGGCGTTGGGTGGCACGCTCGGGCCCGCGGCTGCCGATGACGGTCGGCTGTGTGCTCGCAGGAATCGGCATCATCCTGACAGAGGTTGTACTGACCCCGCGCTCGGGCCTTTCGACCATCGGCTGGACCCTGCCCATAGCCGGTGCCGGGTTCGGCATCTCAATCGTGCCGGTGACATCGACCGCTCTCTCCTCTCTTCCTGCCCGCCATTCGGGCATGGCGGCATCGGCCACCAACACGAGCCGCGAGCTGGGTGCCGTCGCCGGGGTGGCAGTGCTCGGATCGATGGTGAACGGCCAACTGATCTCCAGCCTCATCCGCCAGCTGAACGTGATAGGTATCCCGAAGTCGTTCCAGAACACCGTCATCACCGCGGTCACGACCGGCACCTTCAACTCGCAAGCCGCGCAGTTCAAGGGCACTCCTGCGATCACGAAGATCGTGAACGAGGTGACCCAGGCCGCCTACGTCGCTTTCGGCCACGGCCTGGACGCCGCCCTCTCGGCGGCCGGGGCGATGATGCTCCTGTGCGGGCTCGTCGCCGCCCTGACCATGCGTGCGCGGGCCCATCCATCGATGGATTTGCAGATCCGCCCGCAAGGCTGAGGCCTCCGCTCCGAATGCGGCCGCTGACCGATCGCAGGTCGTGAACGGCGACGGGACCCGCCCGCCCCAGCCCAGGACCGCCGCTACGCTTGGCAACCGACCCTGCACGGGTTCATCGTGATCCAGGTGGCGCGTACCGGTTGGAGGATGTCTGGCTGAGATGAGCAGCCGAGCCGAGCTCGGCGACAAGGAGCCCACGACCGGCCCAGGAGACGGCTTGGCGGCCGGCCTGCGACCCTCCGAGCGCGCAGCGCCGTTCGCACGCCGAATTCTCACGAGCCCCGGCCTGCGCTATGTCATACGACGGACCCTTCTCTCGGTTCCCGTCGTGCTCGGTGTGATCGTCGTCACGTTCCTGCTCCTGCGGCTGATACCGGGCGACCCGGCCCGCACCCTGTTGGGCCTGCACGCGCCGCCGGCGGCCGTCGCAGCTCTTCGTCGCCAACTCGGGCTCGACGAGCCGATCTGGCGCCAGTTCTGGAAATACCTCTACGGGCTCGCGCACGGGAATCTGGGCACCTCGATCGAGTACCAGGGCCCTGTCGCCTCGCTCATCCCCCCCTGTCTCGAGTTGACGGGATCCCTCGTGCTCGTCGCGACTTTCTTCGCGGTCGTCATCACGGTGCCGTTGGCAGCGCTCGCAGCGATGCGCCAGGACCGGGCCGCCGACCACGCCGTAAGGCTGTTTTCGCTGATGGGCCTCGGGATGCCGTCGTTCTGGTTCGGCATCATCCTGATCGTCTTGTTGTCTGTCGACGTGCACCTGTTCCCGGTCGGTGGCTACGGCACGAGCTTCTGGGCCCATCTGCACTCGCTCTTGCTGCCCGGACTGTGCGCTGCGATCGGAATCGTCCCGGTGCTCATCCGCAGCCTTCGCGTCGGCATGCTCGAAGTGCTCTCGGCCGACTACGTCGCGACCGCCCGGGCGAAGGGGTTGCGCCCGTCGCGGGTCACCTTCGTGCACGTCGCCCGCAACGCCCTCATCCCCACGGTCACCTTGCTCGGGATCAACATCGCCTACCTGATCGGAGGCACGGTGGTGATAGAGCGGGTCTTCGCCCTAAACGGGCTCGGCAACTTGATGCTGAACGCCATCGACTTCCGGGACTTCCCTGTCGTACAGGGCGTCACACTCATCTACGCGCTCGGCGTGATCGTCGTGATCCTCCTCACCGATCTCGCCACCGCCCGGCTTGACCCGAGGATAAGGCTCAAGTGAGCAGGGCGACGGCACCGGCTCTCGGCCTTAAGGAGGCGGAGCACGAAGTCACCCGGCGGCCTTCTGTCAGGTCACGCGCGCTCCACAGCCCGACTTTCATGGCGGGCGCCACGTTGACCACCACGATCGTCGCCCTCGTGCTGCTGGCCCCTGTTATCGGGCGTTACAGCCCGGTGTCCCAGGACCTTCTCCACACGCTCGCCGGCCCGAGCGCAGCCCACTGGCTCGGAACCGACGAGCTCGGCCGTGACATCTGGTCCCGCCTTCTGTACGCCGGCCGCACCGACTTGCAGGTCGGCGTGCTCGCGGTGCTCTTCCCCTTCTGCTTCGGCGTGTTCATAGGCACGGTGTGCGGTTACTTCGGCGGCGGCATCGACACGGTCGTCATGCGGATCGTCGACATCGTGCTCGCCTTCCCCTTCTACGTGTTGATCATCGCCCTCGTGTTTGTCGTGGGGGTGGGCACGCACGGGATCTACATCGCCTTCGGGCTGACGGACTGGGTCATCTACGCCCGGACCACACGCAGCGCGACGTTGGTCGCGCGCAGCCTCGACTGGGTGGCCGCCGCTGAAGGCGGCGGCCTCTCGCGTAAGCGCGTGCTGTGGCGGCACATCCTGCCCAACACGATCACCCAGGCGATCGTCTACGCGATGTCCGACATCGTGCTCGTGATACTGGCCGTCGTAACCCTCGGATACCTCGGGCTCGGGATCCAGCCCCCCGCGCCGGACTGGGGATCGATGATCAGCGACGGTCAGAACTTCATCCAGACCAATCAGTGGCTGGCCGCCATCCCGGGGATGGCGGTCGTTCTCACGGGTATCGGCCTGTCGCTCCTCGGGGACGGCCTCGCAGACATATTGCGGCCCGAATGACTCCCCTGTTGGAGGTCGAAGACCTGGTCGTCGAGATGCGACGCCACCGCGCGGCCTTCCACGCCGTGGACGGCGTCTCCTTCGCCCTGGAGCGGGGAGGCGCGCTGGCGATCGTCGGCGAGTCCGGGTGTGGCAAGAGCATCACGCTGCGAGCGATCATGGGTCTCCTGCCGAACAGGGGGCGCCTCAGCTCCGGGCGCGTCGTGGTCGACGGGGTGACCCTTCCCGCGGAGGCCCACGGTCGCGGGCGGGGCCACCGCCAGCACCGCCGCATGTCCATCGTCTTCCAGGACGCGCTCAGCGCCCTGAATCCGGTCGCAACGGTAGGCAACCAGATCGCCGAAGCACCGAGGTACGTGCTGGGCCTCGGGCGCAGCGCTGCGAGGGCGAGAGCGATCGAGCTGCTCAGGCTTGTCGGGATCCCTGATCCGGAACGCCGCTACCACGCCTATCCGCACGAGCTGTCCGGCGGCACCCGCCAGCGGGTCATGATCGCGATCGCCCTCTCGTCGGAACCGGCCATCCTCCTGTGCGACGAGCCGACGACCGCGCTGGACGTCACGATCCAGACCCAGATCCTTGCCCTGCTGGCAGAGCTCCGCTCCGAGCGGGGGCTGTCGCTGGTCTTTGTCACCCACGACCTCGGCGTGGTGAGTCAGGTCGCCGAGCGCGTCGCGGTCATGTACACGGGGCGATTCGTCGAGACCGGTCCCACCGCCGAGGTCCTGGCCGCCCCGAGGCACCCCTACACGAGCGGGCTCCTCGCGGCGGCACTCGACGTGGACAGCCCGGAACACGAGCCGGTCGTCATCCCGGGTTCGCTCCCGGACCCCCTACAGCTCACGGGTGGTTGCAGCTTCCATCCCCGCTGCGGGTTCGCGACGGCAGAGTGCCTGACAACCGACGTCCGTCTCCAGCTCGTCGGGCCCAATCACGCCGCGGCGTGCCTGCACTCGGACGTGCTCGCGGCCTTACAGGCAGCCGGGCACCATGGCTGAGCCCCTCATCGAGGTCGATGGCCTCTCGGTGACGTTCCGCTCCGAGCACGGTCACGCCCTCCGGGCCGTCGACGACGTCACGCTCCAGATCGCCGAAGGCGAGGTTCTCGGCCTCGTCGGTGAGTCCGGGTGCGGCAAGACGACAATCGCGAAATGCATTGCCGGGCGAGTCGCCCCGGGCGCCGGGGCCGTGCGTTTCGACGGTCGCGAGCTCGCGGTGAGGCGGACCACCGAGGACCGCAGGGCCATTCAAATGGTGTTCCAGGACCCGTACTCGTCGCTGAACCCGCGCATGACCGTCCGTCACGTGCTGAGCGAGTTGCTAAAGGTGCACCGCCTGGTCCCGCGGGCTGACATCGAGGCACGCTTGAGGGAGCTCATGGGGCTCGTCGGCCTCCCCACAGGGGCGCTGGACGGCCTTCCTAGCCAGTTCTCCGGAGGTCAACGGCAACGGATAGCCATCGCCCGGGCGCTCACCGTCGAACCACGCGTCATCATCGCCGACGAGCCCGTCTCAGCGCTGGACGTCTCGGTCCAGGCCACGATCCTCCGACTCTTCGAAGACCTGCGCAGCCGCCTCGGCCTGACCGTCGTGTTCATCTCGCACAACCTGGCAGTCGTGCGGCACCTGAGCGATCGCGTGGCGGTCATGTACCTGGGGCGGATCGTGGAGCAAGGCGATCGCGAAGCGGTCTTCAGTGATCCGCGCCATCCCTACACCCCGCGCTCTTGGCGGCGGCTCCGCGCCTCCACCAGGTCGCGCTCGTCCGGTCGGTGGTCAAAGGCGAGCCCCCGAGCCCGATTGACGTCCCGGCCGGGTGCTCGTTCCACCCCCGTTGCCCGCGCGCCGAAGAGACGTGCACGCGCCGCCGGCCGGCTCTCGAACCGGTCGGCGGGTGCCCCGCGCACCTGGCGGCATGCCATTTCCACGACGAGACCTCCTCCGGGCAGGCAACGTGACCAACCCTTTGCTGGACCCTGTGGCGATCACGCCCGCCCGCTTCGAACAGCTCGGGCGTTCGGTCGCCACGCTGCTCGAGACCGGGCTCGACGTCGTGCTTCCCCAAGCCGAGGCGGTGCTCCCCCTCGAGGCGGCCGCGCGCGGCATCGGCCGCGCCGGTGTCGCCGCGCTCAACCTCGAGACCAGCCCGTACGGCACGACTATCGGGCGCTGGCTCCGCCAGGCCGGCGCGACGGTGCTTGGGATAGCGCCCCAGCCGCGCCGGGCAGTCGAGCCGGAGGCGGTCGAGCGCGCGCTGCGGGCCAACCCCGAGATCTCCATCGTCAGCTTCGTCCACGTCGAAGCGGCGAGCGGAATGCGCAACGACGCTCCGGCCATCGTCTCGCTCGCCCGTGAGCACGGAGCGCTCGTCCTGATCGACGTCGTGGCCTCGACCGGGGCACACGACGTGCGCCTCGACGACTGGGGCGTGGACGTCGCCGTGATCGGGCCCCAGAAGGCCCTCGCAGGACCGGCTGGCATTTCGATCGCGGCGGTGAGCGGCCGCGCCTGGCGTGCGATGTCGGACAACCCCGCCGCGCCGCGAGGCTCTGTGCTCTCCCTGCTCGACTGGAAGGAGCACTGGGTGGACTCGGACCGCGGCGTGATCCCGGCCACTGCGGTGCCGCTCGAGATCCTCGCCCTCGAGGCTGCGGTCGAGCGCCTGCTCGCCGAGGGGCTCACGAGCGTGCAGCGACGCCATCGCTGTGCGGCGGCGGCCAGTCGTGCCGGCGCGCGGGCTCTCGGGCTCACGCCTTACGCGCCCGACGCAGAAGCCGCCGTGGTCGCAACGACGCTGGCGGCACCGTCCGGCACCGACGCCCGCGTCCTTGTGGAGCGGGCACGGGCCGGTCGCCCTGTGGCGCTCTCGGCCGGCTTCGGCGCCCTCGCCCCGACGGTGCTGCGGGTCGACCACACCGGCCAACGCGCCCGCCTGGACGTCGTGCTCAGCGCTCTCGAGGCGCTCGCCGGTGCGCTGAACAGCCCACCTGCCGCGAAGAGCTCCGCCCCCGATGCCCTGGAAGCTGCAGAACGGGCCTGGTCGGCCGAGGAGGCCCGATCCGTTTCTTGAGCACGTCCCGCTCGCAAAGGGTGGGCGAGCCTTGGCCGAAAGCTTCGCGCCCGGCGCCTCAGCAGTGTTCGGCGTCGACCAGGCGGGCGCCGCCGGCACGTACGGCGTCGGGATCGAGTGGCCTCCCGTAGCTTGCCGCGCGCTCTGCGATGTCGAACACCTCCGCGTGCCAGCCGTGGGACGCAAGCCACTCGACGGCCTGCTCGGCGCCCGCGGAACGCCAGAGGGCGACGTAGTCGCCGGGCGCGCCCGTGCCCTCAGGGTGGGCCTCGCGCCAGGCCTTCAGTCGGTGGGAGCTTGCCAGGGTGAGGCCCAGGCGGCTTCCCGGCGCCGACAGCTCGGTGGCGCGGATGACGAGAGAGTCGCTCGCTTCGGGGGACAGGTAGGCGAGCAGCCCTTCGGCGAGCCAGGCGACCTCGCCCGCTTCGAACCCTTGCTCGCCGAGTGGCCGGCTCCAGTTCTCCGAAAGGTCGACCGGCACGGTGACGCGCTCGCACGAAGCCCGCCACCCTTCGGCTCGGACCACCCGCTCTTTGAACTCCAGCACCTCGGGGAGGTCGATCTCGAAGACCCGGATCTTGTCCGGCCAGGCCAGCCGGAACGCCCGGGCATCGAGACCCGCCCCGAGAATCACGACCTGGCGACATCCGCGAGCACAGGCGTCGAGCACGAGATCATCGAGGAAGCGGGTCCTGACGGCGACCCAGGCGGCGAGCGAGGCGCCGCGGCGGCGGCGCCCGGCATCCACCGTCGGGTGATCGCTTGGTCCGGCCGCCCGCACGAAGGCGGCCGCGAATGGGTCCGCGAAGAGCCGCTCCGGCCGTTCGGTTTCCGCCGCCCGCAAGGCCGCGACGCCGACCGCCGTCACCCCGACGGCAGGTAGGACGGGCCCGTCACCCGCCATCAGCGCGGCGTCTCGTCAAAGGTCGTAAGCAACCGGATGCTTCGGCTGGTAGAGGGTCATCTCGCCCGCGCCCGGTATCAACACGGTCGCCGTCATGCCGAACGCCTGCTCGCGGATCTCGCCTGCAAAGCAGGCGCCTTTCGACTTGAGCTCCGCCACGGTCCCCGCGATGTCGTCGCACATGAGGGAGATCTCATGGTGCTGTGGGGTCGACCACGCCTGCCCTCCGTGATCGCCCGAAGTCGGGTGCACACCGAGCTCCGAGGGCCCGGTCCTGAAGATGAGCCAACCTCCGTTGGCGTCCACGTGCGGCCAGTCGAGGACGTCCCGGAAGAACGCCCGAGCCGCCTCGGCGTCGTCGGCGTAGACCAAGGTGTGGACCGCTGTGATCATGCCGGCCAGGATACGCGGCACCTGGCCGGGGCCGGTGGCACCAAGACGCGTTGCGGCCCGAGATCACCTCGAACCGGGAAGGAAACGGCCGCAACCGGTGTTTTCAATTGTGGTTCCCCGAGTGGAGCCAGGAAGGGGGGCTCGAGCTAAAGCGTGCGAGACGAATTCCATTACATCCCCGAGGTTGACCAGAAGCCCGTAGGCGCCTCGTAGGAGAGTTGGCCCTACCGAGGTTGGCACTCAGGAGCGTTGACGACGATGCGGCTCCAGGGCATTTCGCAGCGGTCAGAGCGCACAAAGCTCGCCTGAGGCCTCAGGTTTCCGGAGACTCAACGGCTTCCTCGGGATGTAGACAACTGAACAGATGGGTGCCCGCTCCCCAACAAGGGGCGGGCACTGTCGCGTGAGGACTGCAAGCCGTCAGGCTCCCGGTTGGCCCTGTGGAGCCGGGCGGCTCCCCTTCGGCACGTAATCGAAGAACCGGTGCGTCTCGCCGTTGGCTGTCCACTCGGCGCGAAGGCGCGTCCGCCGCTCGACGCGGCGAAGCGCGGACAGCAAGAAGCGGTTGAGCTCGCGGGCGTCCGGTCCCCTCATGAAGCCGTCGACATGAAAACCTTCGGACGTCGCGGTGACGGTGCCCTCGACGAGCTGTTCGAGCAGCGACCCGATGACAGCGGGGCTCTCCGAGCTGACTTCGGCGACGAGATGGAAGTCGGTATCGGTCACGATGCCAGTCTGTCAGCTGGGCGGCCCCGTCCCAAGGCCGGGGCCGTGTATACAAAACGACGTGCGAATTCCTCGGCTCGGCCGGAAGGTGCGTGGGGCCGCGTGACCGGCGAGATCATCGTCACCGACTACGACCCGAACTGGCCGTCTTGGTTCGAGACGATCCGCCGGACCCTCTGGCCGGTCGTGGACGGCATGGCGATTCGCATAGACCATGTCGGCTCGACCGCGGTGGCCGGCCTGGCGGCCAAGCCCATCATCGACCTCGACCTCGTCGTGGCGTCCCCCGACGAGGTCGGTCCGGTGATCGGGCGGCTCGCGCTGATCGGCTGTCCTTGGCGAGGCGACCTCGGCGTCGTCCGGCGAGAGGCTTTCGGTCCCCTCCCGATGGAGGGCCTGCGGTCGCACCACTTGTACCTCGTCGTGGAGAACAACCGAGCTCACGTCGACCACTGGCTGCTGCGCGACCTGTTGCGGGAGGATCCCAAGGCGCGGGCACGCTATGCGGCTTTGAAGAGGCGTAACGCCGAGCTCGCCAAGGGCGACATCGACTTCTACGTGGCAGCCAAGGCAGGCCTGGTCGCGGAACTGCTGACCAGGGCACGTGCGCTCAAAGGCCTGCCGCCCGAGACCTACTGGGACCCGCTTGACGAAAGCTCCTGACCGGACCCGATGGCGGTGCCTCAGACAGGGGCCGAAGTAGCGCGCCCGGCGGCCAAGGCTGCGGTCCACCAGAGGAGATCCGCGACCGCTGTCTCGAGGCGTTGGTCCAGTGAGGCAAACAGCTCGGGAAAAAAGGGGTCGGCTTGCCTGGCGGCGATCATCAGCTCCGGAAGGATGTGGACGGCATGGCGAAGCGGAGCCATCTCGAACTCCACGCAGACCAGGCGCATCTGTTCTATGGCGCGGGCCCCGCCGACGTTGCCGTAGCCAACGAACGTCACAGGCTTGCGATTGAACTCCGGGAACACGTGGTCCATGGCGTTCTTGAGCGACGCCGGGTAGCCGTGGTTGTACTCGCTGGTGACGATCATGAAGCCGTCGGCGCGGTCGATTGCCCGGCCGAAGCGGGCCACGTCCTCACTGGGGTAGTCACGCTGTGCCCGGGCCGGGGGGACGGCGTGATCGTAGAACGCCAACGGATGGTCCCGGAGGTCCAGGATCTCGAGGTCGAAGTCGTCGCGCCGCGAGAGGCGATCCACCAACCACGCAACCGGCTTGTCCGCGAAGCGGCCCGGCCGCGTGCTGCCGATGATGAGCTGGATGAGTGGCATCGGGCGAAGCCTACCGAGGGCGTCGCCTCCGGGAGTTTTCCGACAAGCTTGCCTCCCTCGGATCTGATGAGATCTGGCCCATGACAGTTGTCAAGATCAACGCACTCACCGTGCCCGCGGACTCCGGGGACGAACTCGCGTGGCGATTCGCAGCCCGGGTGGGCGCCGTCGACACCGAACGCGGTTTCGAGGGCTTCGAGCTGCTGCGGCCCACCGACGGGCGCAACCGGTGGCTGGTCGTCACCAGATGGAAGGACGAGGCATCGTTCGAGGCTTGGGTCACCTCGCCCGCCTTCGCTCACGGCCATGCCGGCTCCGACCGGCCGCCAGCCCACGGCGGACCGTTGGCCGTCTCGTCCGAATTGTGGTCGTATGAGGTGGCAGGTGGTTCGCCGACGCAAGCGAGCAGCTGAGAAGGCGCACCCATGACCCGTGGAGCCAACGTCATGTCTCTAGCCTTCGATCCAGGCCGACCGCCGACGGCACTTGTGCAACTGGGTCCTGTGCGCGCCATGGGACGCATCGCGCGCGTTCTGCCCTTGTCCCTATGGTCCGAGGGGTCGTTCCTGTCGATCGGCTCCAAGGGTTCGGTCCTGTCGATCGGCTCGGTCGGATCGGCCTGCTCGATCGGCTCGATCGGATCGGCCTGCTCGATCGGCTCGATCGGCTCGTCCTTGTCCATCTGCTCGATCGGGAGCTTCCTGTCGGCCTTCTCGGTTCTTTCCGCCGGGTCGCTCTTCTCGGTTCTGTCCGGCTTCTCGCGACATTCGGCGCTGTCACACCGGTCCGGGGGCGCCTGTAGGGGCGGCCGGTCGCCGGCGCTTTTGCACGGCGAACAATGATTTTCCCGGTGCGAAGTGCGCGACTAGCCTCGATCGTGCAATAGCGCACGGGACGACACCCCCCGAGAGGCCGCCAATGAAGCCGCGCCCGAATCGAACGCTCCGGTGAGCCTTCGCGACGACGCCCCCCTCCTCAACGCCTATCTGACCTACCTCGAGGCCGACGTGACGCCCTTCATCACACCGGGCCACAAGGGCCGCGCGTCAATGTTCGACACGGATCTCGGTGCGTTGCTCGCAAGTGATGTCCCTCTCTATGGCGGCGTCGACACGGTCAAGCTGGCCGGCGGCCTGCTCGCGGAGGCCGAGAGGCGCTCCGCCCTTTGGTACGGAGCCGACTGGTGCCGCTACTCGACGAGCGGCTCCACACATTCCAACCAGGCTCTCTGCCTTGCGATAGGACAGCCGGGCGACAAGGTGGTCGTCACGACGCTCGCTCCACCGGTCCCTCCTCTTGGGCATGGTGCTCGCGGACCTGGAGCCCTGTTGGCTGCCGACGGCTATCGACGGCGCTACGGGCATGCCACTCGGAGTCGCTGTCGAAGACGTCAAGGCCACGCTCGCGGCCAATCCCGATGCCCGCGCCGTGCTCATCACCGAGCCGGACTACCTCGGCACGCTCTCCGACGTGGCGGGCATCATCGAGGTCGCCCACCGCCGCGACGTGCCGGTGATAGTGGACCAGGCCTGGGGAGCGCACTTCGGCCACCACCCGCTATTGCCGCCGCACGCCATGGCGCTCGGGGCCGACGCCATGGTCACGAGCATCCACAAGCTGCTCCCGGGCTACACCCAGGCAAGCCTGGTTTGCGCCCGTACGCAACGTTTCGACCGTGACCGCCTGGAGCGCGGCTTCGAGGCGAGCCGTACGACGAGCTCGGCCGGATCGGTGCTCGCGAGCATGGACGCATGTCGTGCCCTCATGCAGGCTCGTGGGCCCGAGCTTTTGGAACCGGTCCTCCTCGCCCTCAAGTCAGCCAGGCAACGGCTGCGGGAAGAAGTGCCGGGGCTCGAAGTCCCGGACGAGCAGTCGTTCCTGGCGGGTCGTTTCGACCCGATGCGGCTCGTCGTGCTGCTCTCGCATGTCGGCGCGAACGGTATCGAGATCGAGCGCATGTTGTTGGACCAGGGGCTCCCCTTGGAGCTCGTCGACCGCGACACGATCGTGGCGCTCGTGACGATCGCTGACGACGAGGACACGCTCGACAAACTCGTCGGGGCTCTCATCAAGGCAATACACGCGACCTCGGGCCGGCCCCGCTCGCCCTCGGTTGCTGTGAGCTGGCACGTCCAGCCGGTCAAGGCGATGAGCCCGCGGACGGCGTTCTTCGCCTCGCACGAGACGGTCGCGGCGGACCTCGCAGTCGGGCGCATCTCCGCCGAGCTGATCGCCCCCTACCCGCCGGGCATCCCGGTGCTGGCCCCCGGCGAGCTCGTCACCGAGAGGCTCCTCGCGGACCTCCACGCCGTCGCGGCGCACGGCGTCCGTGTCGCGTATGCGGCCGACCCAACCCTCTCGACAATCGACGTCGTGCGCACCTGAACACAAGCGGGCGCCATGGCGCCCTAAGTGCCGGGCAAACTCACACCGCAGATGCCGGCGCAGGCGCCCAGGAGCTCCTCCTGGAAGCCGGGATCGTGCATCGAGGCGTGCGGGCGCACAAGGCGCCGGTGGTACAAGAAGGCGCCGGACACGAGGGCCTCGGCATCGTCGGAGACGGCCAGCCATGCCTGGGTGTCCGAGCCGAGGGCGAGGTCGTCCGGTGCTCCCGGACCGCCCATCTTGGTGGCCACCCAGCCGGGGTCCACGGCGTTCGACAGGACGTCGCCGCGCAGGCGGGCGACTGCAGCCGCGAGCACCGCGACGAAGAGCTTGCTGTCGGAGTACGCCTGCGAGCCGCTCCAGCGGCGATGCTCCCACTGCAGGTCGTCGAGGTGCGCTTCCCCGCCCCGGTGCATGCCGGAGCTGAGGTAGACCAGCCGGCCCGGCACCTCGACCAGGGCGGTGAGGAGGTAGGGGGCAAGCACGTTGATGGCAAAGACGTGGCTCAGGCCGTCCGGGGTCACGATCCGGCGAAGTTCACTGGAACCGACGGCGGCGTTGTGGATGACCGTATCGAACCGGCCGATCCTGTTGGCCGCCTCAGCGACCTGGCGATGCCGGCCATGGTCGTGAGGTCTCCCACGACGACGCCGGCCGCTTCGGGCAGCGCCCTCAGCACATCGGCGGCCCGGGCCTCGTTGCGGGCGTGCAGGACGACGTGGTAGTGCCCTTGTGCCAGAAGCTTGGCGGCCCCGAGCCCGAGCCCGTCGGAGGAGCCGGTGATCAATACGCGCGCCATTGGGTGCCTTTCCTGACGGGCCGCCATCTTGCCTGGTCCCGGCTCATGGGGCGAGCAGAAGCGGGGCCAGGACCTCGAGGGCCCCGGCATCGACTCCTCCTCCAGGGGTGAGCGGCTGCACACAGACATGGTCCGCACCGGCCTCGAGGTGGGCACGCACCTTCACAGCCACCTCCGCCGGTCCCCCGTGGACGACGACGGCGTCGACAAGCTGGTCGCTGCCTTGCCCGGCGAGGTCCTCCGCGCCGAAACCGAGGCGCCCGAGGTTCGCACGGTAGTTGGGCAGGCTGAGGTAGCCGGAGATGTAGGCCCTTGCAGTGACACGCGCCTTTGCTGGCTCCGCCTCGAGGACAAGTGCCTGCTCAGGAGCGAGCAAGGGCGCGTTGCCGAGGATGCGGCGGGCCTTTTCGCTGTGAGCCGGCGTCGTCAGATAGGGGTGTGCTCCTTCGGACCGGTCCCGGGACAGAGCGAGCATCCCTTCCCCGAGGGCTGCGAGGACCCGGGGCGTCGAGGAGGAGCTCCCGGGGTCCGCTTCCTTGCCCGCGGCGTCGTCCAGGGACGTGAGGAAGCGGGCCATGGCCTCGACAGGCCGCTCGTAGCGATAGCCGAGACGCTCGACAGCAGGCGCATGGCTGACACCGAAGCCGAGGACGAAACGGCCCGGATGGGCCACCTCCATCGCCGCGACCCGCCGGGCGAGCGCCGCGGGCTCCCAGGCCCAGATGCTCGTGATCCCGGTCGCCACCACGAGCCGGTCGGTTCCGGACAGGGCCTGCTCCAAAAGGTCGAAGGACCTCTCGTCAGGGTTGCTGCCCCCGACCCACAAAGCGCCGTAGCCGAGGCGCTCAACGCGGGCAGCGAAACCACCGGGGTCCTGCTCGATGGCTCGGGGCCCGACCCATACCCCTATCCGCCCTAGGGACGCACGCCAACTGGCCGCAACAGCTCCCGGGTTGCTCATCGCTCACCTCGTGTCTCGTTCGACTGCCGAACCCTTTCTATCGCGAGGCCGGGTGCCGTTCCCGGTCGACCGGAGTCGGAACCAGGACCTGGACCTTCGCCGCAGCGACAGCGCCGGACGCCGTGCGGGTCAGCTCCCGTCCGGGTACCCGCCCCGGTGCAGCACCATGGGATAGTGCGGCAGCGTTTCCGGGCTGCGCACGGACGCACGCCACCCGCCGGGGTAGGGCTGCAGGCCTTCGAACAGCGGCGAATGGAATGCGGTGCCCTCCCCGACCAACGGCTCGAGCGAAGCGCGGAGCTTCGAGATGGCCTCCTCGCCGTAGCGGGCCTGCCACTGTCGCTCGGTGTCGGAAAGGATCCGCCGGTACTTGTCCTGGGCCTTCCGACCCTTTCCGGTGAGGCGGACGACCTTGCCCCGGCTGGCAGTCGGATCCGGTTCGACCACAACGCAGCCGAGTCGCTTGAGCAGCCCCACGGACATGGCCATGGCTTCTTTCGAAACGCCGGTGAGACGGGGCAGGTCCCTTACGCGCACGCCCTGGTCGTCGAGGACCCGCAGCGCGTTGGCGCTCGTCGGGAGCGACAGGTTGGACTCAGCCTCGAAGTCGATCGTGAACATGAGCAGCACTTTGGCCAGGAGAACGGACAGATCCGGGCGGGCGCCTGTGCCGGCGCCCGGGACCTTCGGCACCCTCCCGTTCAGTTTCTCGACGCCTGCGAACATGTGGATCGCGACCACGGGGAGGTACGGGGGCAGCTCTATGTCGAACCGGTCGACGAGCGAGGCGAGACGCCCGCCGAGGCTGCGGATCTGCTCCGCGCCGAAGCGCTGCACCCAGCGCTGCTCGATCTCGGCGGCCAATGGCCGCCATATCTCCTGGGCACGCCTGCCCGCCGGGTCGGCCGGACCACCAGCTCCGAGCGCGGGGGCTCTGACCCGCCCTCGTCAGGAGCCGGCGCGACCGTGATGTATCCCCATCTCTTGAGGCCCGACAGGTTCGTGATGCGGGCCAAACCCTCGACCTTGCTCAAAAGAACGCCCTCCTCGTCGATGAACTGCATGAAGTTCGCCCACATCGCCTGCGAGGTCAGCCAGGGGCCGCGTGCGCCGGCCGCCGGGCCGCGCGTGCTCGAGTGCACGCTCCGCTCCTCTGCCTCGTTGTCGAACTCGATCGTGAAGACGACGAGCGCCTGCGACAGCAGCGTCGACAAGGGGAGGCGGCCGCCCACGGAGCTCACCTCGCCGGCCCGAGCCGTCACGGCTCGGTCGGCAGCGGGCGATCCGGCGTCAGGGCTCACGACCCGCGGCGAACTGGCTCGCCCCGATATGTACCGAACGACCACCGGTTGCCTTCGGGGTCGCGGGCGGAAAAATCCCGGGACCCGTAGTCGGTGTCGTGCACGCCGGCCACGATCTCGGCACCCGCAGCCACGGCACGAGCATGCAGGCCATCAGGGTCGTCCCTCACGACATAGGCGCCGAAGGTACCCAGCCAGCGCAGGTCGTCGTCCGCGTCGGCGCTGCCCAACATGACTCCCCCGCCGAGGGGCCAGGACAGCTGGGCGTGCTCAACGTGATCGCCTTCGCCGTAGGCGACCACCTCCTCGAAACCGAAGGCCTCGACGAGGAACCTATGAGCCCGCGGGCGTCGCGCGCTCGCAAGGTGGGCCAAACCTGGGCAGGCGGAAGGATCTCGCTCATGGCGGAATCTCTAACGTCGGCGATCCGGTGATCAGGTCGCCGCGCCCGGGGGTCAACGCAGATACCCCTCGATCACGGGCGCGACGAGCGAGACGAGCTCGTCCGGGCTCGCCCGGACAACCGCGTCGAGCCTCACGACGTGCCGGAGCATGGCGATGCCGACCAGCTGCGCGACCACGAGCGACGCCCGGAGCTGGCCATCGGGGCGACCGATCAAGAGGCCAAGGGAAGAGAGCATCTTCGAGACGAGGAACTCACGCAGCATCGTCGCCGCCCGCTCGCTCGACACCGCCGAGCGCACGAGGCTCAAGACGACGTCGCGCGTCTGCTCGTGAGCCAAGAGGGCCAGATACCGAGCGACGATCAGCTCGGCAGCCTCGCGCACTTCGAGGGTGTCGAGCCCGCTGAACAGTGCGGACGGCCCGATGGTCACCTCGAGGGTGGCGAGGAACAGCCCTTCCTTGGAGCCGAAGTAGTGAACCAGGAGGGCGGGGTCGACGTGGACATTGGCGGCGATGCTCCTGAGCGACGTCGCCTCGTAGCCGCGCTCGGCGAAGGCACGCCGTGCGGCGACCAGGATCTTCTCGCGGGTTTCCGGCGTCCCCGGACGCCTCCCCGTCCGGCTCACCGGTGCGTACCTTTCGTGACGACGCTGACGAACGCCTCCTCCAGGTTGGCAGGCACGGTTGCCACCGTGGCAGCGAGGTTGTGCCGTGCCAGGATCTCCTCGACCTGTCCGGGAGAGCCGGGAACGCGGAGCGCATCCGACTGCACCTGCACGATGAGCCCCTCTTCCTCCAGCGCTGCGAAGGCTTTCCTCCAGTCGTCGCAGGTGACCTGGACCACCGTGCGGCTGCCGATCACATCGGCTACGGCTCCGTCTGCCGCCACGCGCCCGTCGACCATCACGACGAGCCGATCGCACTGCTCGGCTTCTTCCATGTTGTGGGTCGTGACGAGGACACCGGTGCCGTGCTCGGTGCTCTCACGGATGTCCTGCCAAAGTCTCGCCCTGCTCAGTGGCCCGACCCCTGAAGTCGGTTCGTCGAGCACCAGCAGCTCGGGCTCGTGGGAGAACGCCACCGCGAAGGCCACCCGCCTCTGGAGACCGAGGGGAAGGCTCCCGACGAGCTCGTCCTTCGAGTTCCTGATGCTCTCGGGGAGGACTGGCCGCGCCGAACCGAAGGCGGCGGCCGTGAAGCTCCAGTTCTCGAGAACAGTCATGTCGTCGTAGAGACCGAGCGTTTGCGGCACGTATCCGACCCGGCGACGAGTGCTCATCGACGGGAGAACCCCGAAGAGAAGCGCATCGCCGCCCGAGGGGCGCAACAGCCCCAGCAGGAGCCGGATGAGGGTGGTCTTCCCGGCACCGTTCGAGCCGAGAAGCCCGACGACCTCGCCGCTTGCTACGGCCAGATCCGCCGCGTCGACGGCCGTGAAGGTTCCGAAGCGCTTGGTCACGCGGCGGGTCTCGGCGAGCACGGCCATCGGGCTAGACCCCCCGCTCGTAGGCCAGGGAGGCAATGATCACGGCGTCCTCGAACTCGGGCTGCACCGGCTCGGCCCCCTCCGGGAGGACACTCGACGGAGACCACAGGCGCCATGTCGTGCCCCACCGCCACGACAGGCCCCGCGGTTGGACCGCCGATCGGACGACGCCCAACTTGCCGGGCACTGCGCCGACGATCTCGGCAGGAGCACCGGTCGCGATCGACCGGCCCTGATCGAGCAGTGTCACCGTCGATGCACGATGGGCCTCACTCACGTACGTGGTCGTCGCGACGACGGCCGTTCCCGCGGCTGCGGCTGCAGAGATGAGGCGCCAGAGCTCTGATCGGCTGACCGGGTCCACGCCGGTGGTCGGCTCGTCCAGGACGAGCAGGCCCGGCCGGTGCAAAAGGGCCATCGCCACTGCGAGCTTGCGCTGCATGCCCCCCGAAAGCTGGCCCCCGAGGCGGTCGCGGGCGTCGGCCAGCCCGATTCGTCCGAGCAGTTCCGCTGACCTGTGGGCGAACTCCTGGCCGGTCACGCCGTAGGCGCCCCCTGAGAAAGCCAGGTTCTCCTCGACTGTGAGATCGACGTACAGGCCCGCCGTGGCCGGGACGTAGCCGATCTCCGACTTCGGGGGCCGCCGGCTTGAGCCGCCGCTGAGCCCGACGAGCCCGACGAGCGCCCGCAGGAGCGTGGACTTCCCGGCTCCGTCCCCGCCGACCACGACGCTGACCGTCGAGGGCGCGGCGACAAGAGTCACGCGGTCCAGGGCTGTCCGCGTCCCGAACCGGACGCTCGCGAGCTCGAGGCCCCACGTCACGACGGCACCGCCGCGGGATCCGCCGTGATGGCGCCACCACCCCGGACGCTCGGTGCCAGGTCCCGGCGGAAGCGGAGCATCGCCAACCCCAACACCACCACCGCCATGCCTGCCAGGACGCCGAGCGGCTCGACAAGCGCCTTGATCGGGGTGGCCTTCAGCATCACGCCCCGGCCGATGTCGATGTACCACGAGAGCGGCAGCACGTAAGCGATCCACCTGACACCTGCGGCCATGGACGAGATCGGGAAGATCAGGCCGGACAACAGGACCTGCGGCACGACGAACATGATGGCCAGTTGGATCGCCTGACCCTGGTTCTGCGACACGGTGGAGATCAGGACCCCCATGCCGAGTGTGACCAGCAGGAACAAGAGCGCGCCGAGGGCGAACGTGGCCACGTTGCCGACGAACGGCACGCCGAACAGCACCTTGCCCACGACGACGATCACCAGGAGGTCCAAAGACGCGAGCAGAAGGTAGGGAACGATCTTGCCGAAGATCACGTCCCAGGGCCGGAACGGCATGACCGCAAGTTGCTCGATCGTCCCGGACTGCCGCTCCCGCACGATGCCGAGGCTCGTGATCAAAGTGCCGATGAACACCAGGATCAGGCCCGTCAGACCCGGGATCATGATCCACGAGGTCTTGAGCTTGGGGTTGAACAGGATCCGGACCGCGATTGCGGGCGCCGGCGAGCCCCCCGCCTTTCCCGTCGCGGTCATGCGGGCGAGAGCGCCTTCGGCGGCTTGCGCGGCAAAGAGCTGGGTCCCGTCCATGAGCACAAGGAACGGCCGTTGCCCTGTCACGAGACCTACGGCTGCGTCTCCGTCGCGGAGCCGTGACACGACGAGCGACTTACCGGCAGCCGGGTCGACATCGACGACCTGGAACGGCGCACGAAGTAGGCCCGCCACCTGCTCAGCCTGCGGACCGACCACGTCGACGGCGACGTTCGACACCTCGAACCTGGCCGCGTAGCCGAAGACCACCAGCAGCAGGACGGGCAGCGCCACGAGCATCGCCAACGTTCGTCTGTCCCGTTTCAGCTGCCGGAACTCCTTGACGATCATCGCCCACACTGGCTCACGCTCCTAATTCAACGGTTATTGAACTCTACGTCCGTTGAATTAAGCTGTCAACTGGATGCCGGGCTCGTGGGCGGGTCAAGACGGCATGTCCGCGGTCTTGCAAAGGCTCCGCGTGGAGGGGGGCCGGGGGCGAGGGGGCGAGCCCGGCCGCGTCAATCGGCCCCTTCGGACGACGGCTCCGCGGCCGCCGCCCGCGCCCGGGCGCCGGCCCGAGGTGCGTGCTTGGCGCGCTGCAGGTCAGCGCGGGTTACGGCGAGGAAGGCGACCAGGCAGAAGATGAGGACGGTCAGGGCCAAGGCGACGTTCCCGTCACCCCACCCGAGCCCCCCGACGATCTTGGGCTTGCCCATCCAGTCGGCGAAGGAGGCGCCGAGCGGCCGGGTGGCCACGTAGGCGAACCAGAACGAGAAGACCGCGTTCCAGTGGAACCACCGGTAGCCGATGGCGGGAACGAGGATCAGGCCTGCGAAGAGGAAGCCCGAGTTCAGGTAGCCGAGATGGAACGTCGTCGCCGTGAGGTCCCCTACGGCCGTGCCCATGGCGAAGGTCGCGACGACAGACGCCCAGTAGAACATCTCGCGCCGGGCTGTGTCGACGGTGTGGATCGACATCGTCTTCTCGGTCTTGTGCCAACCGACAAACACGGCCAGCAGTACGGCGGCGTAGAGGATGCTCGACTCGGTGTACGGGACCGCGAAGCGGACGTGGAGGACATCGGCGGCCATCGTGCCGAAGACACCCACCATGACCACCCCGAACCAGTACGTCCACGCGAGGTAGCGACGCATCGAGAACTGCAGCAGCAAGGCGGCGACGAACCCGATGAAGCCCAGACCGACCGCGAGCTCCGGGTTCAGCCTGTGGACGAGGAAGTCGGACGTCGCTTCGCCCATCGCCGTGGAAAGGGCCTTTATCACCCAGAAGTAGACGGTGATCTCCGGCACGCGAAGGGCGCCACGGACCGTCAGTCGTGCCAGGAGGGAGCGCTTCGTCACGGCCACATACTGCCTCCTGGCCGGCGCCGCCCGAAAGCGCCTCGTCGCTGTGAGCGACCAGGGTGGTTCGTGCCACTCGCGGCAACGGACCGGTGGCACGCGAAGCACCGGGCCATGCGGCCGCTGTCAGTGCCGTCTGTTCTTCTGGCCCATGCCGTTTGTCTCAGCGCCCGCGCAGGCGGTCGATCTGGCGGCGATCCCTTTTCGTGGGACGGCCTGTCGAAGGATCGCGCACGAGCACCCGGGGCGCGATCTCGCGGGGCGGAGGCGGCGGGCTGTGGTCGACGATGCATTCCGCGGCGATGAGCGCCCCTACGCGCTTTTCGATGGCCCGGACCACCTCGAGCACACGCTCGCGCTCGCCGATACGGGCCGTGACCGTGTCGCCGGGGCGTACAGTGGTCGACGCCTTGGCCGGCCTCCCGTTCACCTTGACGTGCCCGGCGCGGCACAAGGCCGTCGACGCCGAACGGGTGGGCGAGGCACGCACCGCCCACAGCCACCGGTCGACTCTTGCGAGCTCCACGGCAAAAGCGTCCCACGAGAGGGCGTCAAGCGCGGCACAGTAGGGGGACCATGTCCGCGAGCCTCGATCTC
>CAVRAT010000026.1:0-57049 GCA_963719125.1 uncultured Acidimicrobiaceae bacterium | reverse complement strand
TAGGTGGACGGCGGGATTATGTTCCCTGTCGGGGTGTTCCGCCTGGTGGGGGCCGTGCCAGCGCTTGTTTTGTCCGCATAATCCTGGCGGTCTGGATCAACGCGCCAACGAGTCGAGCCAGCCGAGGGGGACGCCGTGGGAGCGCTGTCAACGACGTCGGGTGTAGTCCGTCTCGGCGAAGAATCGCCTCGTCCGTTCATTCCACTACCGAATGGAAGAGGTGATCCTCATGGGAGAGACAGATGTCCAGGCTGCTGCCGGCCATGTCGCGGCGGTGCTGCGCGAGGCCGGGAGGGCCGAAGCGACGGTGTGGCGCCAACAGGTCGTGTTGGAGCGCTTCGCCACCTTCTTGGCCGGACGCGGCCTGGACGCGGCGAGCGAGCAGGTGTGCGTCGATTTCATAGCGAAACAGACCGGGGTCAGGCTGGGGTCATTACGCGAACCGGTCAAGGACAGGGCCGTCCAGGCGGTGCGCAGGCCGGTGGTGTTGATGGCCAACGCGCTGGCCGGGCGTTCCCTCGACGTCGGCGGGACGGTGTTACCTGCCAAGGACGCCTGTCCCGCGGCGTTCCGCTCGCTCAGAGACGACTACCTCTCCTCGTGCCGCCGGCGCGCCAACGCCGAGGCGACAGTCGTCGCTAAAGACAAGACGGCCAGCCGCTTCTTGGCCTACATGGAGGACGTGGGCACCGCCGACGTAGCCGAGCTCGGTGTACAGGACTTGTCGGGCTTCCTTCTTCGTCAAGGCCACCTGAGGCGCAAGACGATCGCGTCGGTGAGGTCATGTCTGGCGGACTTCCTGGCCTTTCTGGCGACAACGGGTCGGACACCGCGCAACCTGGCGGACCGGCTGCCGCCGCACAAGTACGTCCGACACGAGTCTGAGCCGCATCTGTGGAGCGCAGACGAGGTCCGCCGGCTGCTGGGTGCGATCGATCGTTGCTCCGCCACCGGCAAACGCGACTACACGATGATCCTGGCGACCGCCCGTCTGGGCCTGCGGATCTCGGACCTGCGCCAACTAACCCTGGGTGACTTCGACTGGCGGACGAAAACGATCACGCTGGTCCAGCACAAGACCGGTCGGCCGTTGAACCTGCCGCTGCTGGACGACGTCGGTTGGGCTGTCATCGACTACATCGGACACGGCCGCCCCGAAACGTCCTGCAACAAGGTGTTCGTCAAGCACCGCCACCCCTTCGACACCTTCGGGTCCGCTTCGTCGGTCGCCTCGCGTCTGTCGAGGCACGCGGCGCGCGCCGGGATCGAGTTCCCGCCGGGCAAGGTCTGCGGGATGCACTCGCTTCGCGGTGCGCTGGCCGTCGCCATGATCGCCAATAACACGCCGATACCGGTGGTCTCGGCCGTGTTGGGGCACGCCTCCAGCGACACGACCCAGGCCTACTACCTGCGCTTCGACGTCGAAAGACTGCGGCGTTGCGCGCTCGACATCGAAGACGTCATCGAAAAGGCACCTTGGGGCGGTGGGCGCAATGCCTGAGACGACGCTGCCGGCCCTCATCGCAGACCTGGTCGCCTCGCGCCGCGCCGGCGGGTACAGGTTCAAGGTCCAAGAACGGGTCCTCGCTCAGTTCGGCGACTACTTCAGGCGGGAGGGCTACCCGGACGGGTCGATCACCAAAGAAGCGGTCGACGGCTTCCTCTACGGCCGCCACCTGCGGTCCTCCACGATCAGGCGCAACGAGGTGGTGCTACGCCAACTCGTCGAGCACGCCCAAGCCTTCGGCTGGCACGCCTACACGCCGGTCGCGACGACTCGGCTCCGTGTCCGTCACCTGCCGCCCTATGTGCTGAGCGACGAGGAGGTGTGCCGTTTGTTCGCCGCGATCGACTTCCAGGCCATGTCCTCGTACTCGAACAAGGCGTTGGTCGATCCGGCTCTCTTCAGGGTGTTGTACGGAGCCGGGCTGAGGGTCTCGGAGGCACTCAACCTGACCCTTGCCGACGTGGACACGAGCGCCGCGACGCTGCGGATCCGTGACTCGAAGAACGGCGAGGGCAGGACCGTCCCAATCACCGGTCGGCTCGCTGCGACCCTCGACACCTACATAGCGGCCGCGCACCCCGCCCTCGAGAGCAGCGACCACGTGTTCTACAGCGTCGCCGCGGGCAGGCCGATCAACCAGGCGACCATATACATGCGGTTTCGCGGCTATCTGGCCAACGCCGGCATCCCCCATTTCACGGGCGGTCCCCACCCCCACTCGCTGCGCCACGGCTTCGCCGTCGTCAACCTGAGGAGATGGGCCGAGCAAGGAGCGGACCTGGCCGTGATGCTGCCCTACCTGGCGTGCTACATGGGCCACGCCGACCTTCGCGGCACCCAGTACTACCTGAGGCTGACCGCTGACGCCCATCCCGACGTGATAGCCAAAGCCCAGATCCGCTTCGGCTACACCATCCCCGCACCGGCCGAGGACGAGCCGTGAGCGGGCGGACCACGCAATCACCGGATCTCGCCGGGCGCTGGCTGGCGAAGTTCTTCACCGAGCATCTGGCCAAGGAGCGTGCAGTCTCACCGAGGACCGTGGCCTCTTATCGCGACGCGATGAAGCTTTTGCTCACCTGGTTCAAAGATGTTCAGCACATCGCGCCCGAGAGGCTGCGCCTTGCCGACATCGACCGGTCCCGGGTCCTGCAGTTCCTGGACTGGTTGGAGGCCGAGCGGAACTGCTCGCCGGCCACCCGCAACCAGCGGCTCGCGGTGATCAAGTCGTTCTGCCGCTACACCGCCACCGAGCAACCCGATCGGCTCGACGAGGTCACTCAAGTCCTCGCGATTCGCCAGAAGAAGACCGCGGCACCAGAGCTCGGGTACTTGAGTGGGGACGAGGTGAAGGCGCTACTCGCCCAACCCGGCGCGGCCGGCGCACGTGCTATCAGGGACACCGCCGTGCTCGCCTTGGGCTACGACACCGCCGCACGAGTCCAGGAGCTCTGCGACCTCGACGTCGCGGACGTTCGACGCTGCAACCCGATGACGGTGACGCTCCGCGGGAAGGGGTCCAAGACTCGATACGTCCCTGTGATGGAGCCGACCGCCCGACTAATCGCCGACTACCTGGAGCACCGCGACCCACACCGGGGCCTCGGCACCGATGCGGACCCGCTGTTCTGTGGACCGAACCACTCCAGGTTGACCCGCTCCGGGGTCGCTAAGCTCTTGGCCCGCCACGTGCGGGCCGTCCGGGCGCGCGACCCCGCCTGGGCTCCGGGCCTGCAGGTCACACCCCACACGCTCCGGCGCACCAGGGCCATGCACCTGATCCAAGCCGGCGTCAACTTGATCTACATCCGCGACCTGCTCGGCCACGCCGACGTGTCCACCACCGAGATCTACGCCCGCGTGGACGCGGAGGCCAAACGCAAAGCGATCGAGCGAGCCTACGAGTCACTCACCCCGGACGTCTTGCCGGACTGGACCCTGGACGTGTCCTTGATCGGCTGGCTCGACTCGTTGGCGCGTTGATCCAGACCGCCAGGATTATGCGGACAAAACAAGCGCTGGCACGGCCCCCACCAGGCGGAACACCCCGACAGGGAACATAATCCCGCCGTCCACCTAATGGCGCTTATGTGGAATTCCACATAACCGGCACAGCTTTGCGGTTGGCGTCCTCCTCGGGTGGCTCCGTGGAGGCGTCGAGGTTGCGCCACGACTCCCGTCATTGTCGACCTATCTCGGCCACCTGAAGCCCTCTTCGACGTACTGGTACTTGGAGGCCACGCCCGAGCTGCTCGCGTTCGCCGTCTTGCGCTTGGAGGCACGGCCATGACGGCGCTCGCCCCGCTCCTCGAGGCCTTCTTCACCAAACGCCTGATGACCGAGCGCCGTGCGAGCGAGGAGACGATCTCCTCCTATCGCACCACCTTCTGCCTACTTCTTCGCTTCGCGGAGGCACACCTCGGCAAGGCGCCGTCGGAACTCGAGATCGCGGACCTCGATGCCCCGCTCGTCGGCGCGTTCTTGGAACACCTCGAACGCGATCGATACAACTCGGCGACGACGCGCAACGCCCGTCTCGCTGCGATCCACTCACTGTTCCGCTACGCGGCGTTACGCGTCCCCGAGCACGCCGCGGTCATCTCGCGCGTGCTCGCCATGTCGGGGCCGCGCACGCACCGCGCCGTGGTGACATTCCTCACCGACGACGAGGTCGACGCGCTGCTCGGGGTCGAGGACCTCTCGACCTGGGCAGGGCGGCGGGACCACGTGCTCCTCGCGATCGCCATCCAGACCGGGCTCCGGAACTCAGAGCTGACAGGGCGCTGTCGAGAGGACGTGCACCTCAGCAGCGGTCCGCACGTGCGCTGTGTCGGCAAGGGCCGCAAGGAACGGAGCACGCCGCTCACCACCGGCAGCGTCGCCCTTCTCAAGGCCTGGCTGCGCGAGCAACCGGGAGCGCCCTCCGATCCGCTCTTCCCGAGCCTGCGGGGTGGCGCGCTCAGCGCCGACGCCGTTCAGGCCCTCGTCGCCAAGCACGTGGCACGAGCAGCCGAACGCTGCCCATCGCTTCACGCGAAGCAGGTCACCCCGCACACGCTCCGGCATACTGCGGCGATGCGGCTCCTCCGATCCGGGGTCCCAATCGAAGTCATCGCGCTATGGCTGGGTCATGAGCGGACCGAGACGACACAGGTGTATCTCCACTCCGATCTCAGCATCAAAGAACGAGCGCTCGAGCGGACGACGCCGATCGATGTCCGACCCGGCCGGTTTCGTCCTTCCGATCCGCTTCTCGCCTTCCTCGAGTCGCTCTGATTATGCCGACAACTTCATCAACGGAGCCCTCACCGAGCTGGGAGGACAGAGAACGATCACCGCCAAGTCGGCATAATCCGAGAGTCGGCATAATGGCCATAGTTCGAGAGCCACGAGTTCGTCCGCTCGACCGGCCATCGCAGACCCATCGGGAGCTTCTTCGTCTCCTTGGTGGGGTTCGCTCGCTTGCGCTTTTTCGCAATCACAGCGTCATCGATCCTCGCCTCGGTGAGGCGAGCTCGCGTCGCCGCAGAGTCGTCGCCGCGGTCGAGCCAGATGGTCTCGATCTCCTCTGTGAGCCCACGTCGGGCGCCGTCCTCGAGCGTCGGCGCTAGAAGGACCGAGTCGTTGCGGTTGGCGCCGTCTGCGGTCCAACCGAAGGGGATCCCGACCTTGTCGGTGAGGACCGACCACTTCCATCCGAGCTTGGCCCGATCGGTCGGGTTCTTACCCGTTCCCCTGCCGCCACAAGGGCTCTTGTGCAAGCTGCCGTCCACAGCGACGTCAGACAGGTCGAGGCCGATGATCCGGTCGTAGCCGGAGATCGCCTCGTTCGCGATTGTCTCGAAGACCCCAGCAGCGATCCACTCGTCGCGTCGCTCGCGTACGGTCGTGTCGGAGACCTTGTTGCCACACAGCCGCTCTGCGTCCTCCCACGAGCAGCCGGTCACGAGCCTCACGAGCATCACCTCGAAGCAATCCCTGTCGGATGCACGCGGCCGGTGACAACCGAGCGGGTGAGAGTCGACGGGCACGGGCACGAGCGGCTCGATCGCCTCCCAGATGGTGTCTTTGATTTCAGGGTCGAGTGCGCGCATGATGGTGGGGACCTCCACTCGGTCGTCGTCGTTGGGTGCACCCGACATCACAGTCGGGACAACCCGGCGACCGGTGGATGGTCTTTTTCCGCGTGAACTCCCTATTCAGAGGCCTATTTCCCTATTCGCGCGGCCTCTTAGCTTGTAACTAAACCTTCACCTCTGCCTCGAGGATGAGGTTCGTCGCTGCTTCGGCCACCTCGCGCAGCTCGTCGATGAGCGCACGGAGCCTTCGGTCGTTGCCGATCCACTCCTGATACAGCTCGGCTTCCCGAGCGCTCAGGCGTCGGTTCACGGTCTTGCCGCCGACCTTCGCGGTCCACTGCCAATACGGCCCGTGTGGCTGGGGCGGATCGGCGTGGCAGCGGCAGTTAGGCTTTCCGCAGTAGTTGAGGCGAGGAGCGACGCTGCCCGAGCGGATGAAGCCGATCTCGGTGATCTGGGCGAGCAACTCGCGATAGCGCCGCTCGTGCCCGGTGAGCGTCGATGTCTTCGTTGCTCGTGCCACTTATGCATTCTCCCGCGGGAAGGGGATCCACCACGCACTATCCGATAGTAGCCAGACTATCGGCCATGGCTTCCACCGAGAAGGAGCCGCTCGTGGCGTTCCGTCGCGATCTCTATGCGACCTTCCGGTCGTGGGGCGACGCCTTCTTCGAGCTCACTGACGCCGTGCTGTGCGCGTCCGGTCCGGTCACTTCGTTGCCCCAGCTCTCGCTCGAGCCGGAGTTCCGAAGAAGCCACGGCAGTCTCTACAGGTCCCTCGCCGAGGGAGCGATCGACGCAGACGCGCTCCGCTCGCTGCTCGTCGCGAATCGCCCTGTTAAGTGGCCGGCCGTCTTCGCTGTCGACGCGTCGACCGTCGAGCGGTGCGACGCCGAGTGCAGTCCCGAACGTGGCTTCTACTACTCGGCGTCCAAGCATTCGGCCGGCCAGCCGATCGTCGCAGGGTGGCACTACCAGTGGATCTGCCAGCTGTCGTGGGCTCCCGACAGCTGGACCGCACCGGTCGACATCTGTCGGATCCCGCCGGCAGAGGACCCGACCACCGCCACGGTCACCCAGCTCCGCCGACTCGTCGCGCTCCTTCCCCCCGACGGCGAGGTGCCGATGTTCGTGCTCGACGCCGGCTACGACCCGATCGGGATCAGCCACGACCTCGCGACCGAACGATGCGAGGTGGTCTGCCGGATCCGCGACGATCGCGTCTTCTACACCGACGCGCCAGCGCGTGCGAACCGACCGCCCGAGACCGGAGGGCGGCCACCCCGGCACGGAAGGCGGTGGAAGTGCTCCGACCCCGAGACCTGGCCGGAGCCGGATGCCAACCTCGTCGCGTCGGATCCCCGCTACGGACGACTCACCGTCACTGCCTGGCACGACATGCATCCGCGCCTGTCCGGACGCGGACACTGGGCGGGGTTCGCACGACCGCCGATCGTGCGCGGCACGGTGATGCGCGTCGAGGTCGAGCATCTCCCGAAACCGACCTCTCGCGCGAAGAAGACGCTGTGGCTGTGGTGGTCGGGCAGCGGCAAGCCTGAACTCGGCCGGTGCGTTCGCGCCTATCTCCGTCGCTTCGACATTGAGCACACCTTCCGGTTCGCGAAGCAGACCCTCGGTTGGACGACCCCGAAGGTCCAGACGCCGGAGCAGGCCGACCGGTGGAGCTTCATCGTCGCCGCGGTGCTCACCGAGCTCCGCCTCGCGCGCGGCCTCGTCGGCGACCTTCGCCTGCCCTGGGAGAAGCCTCAAGACCCCGCACGGCTTACGCCGGCGCGTGTGCGACGGGGGTTTCGTCGACTTCGTGCAACGCTCGGCACTCCGGCCAGTCCACCGAAATCCAAAACACCTGGCCCAGGGCGACCGAAAGGGACCCGAAAACCGCCGAAAACTCGCTATCCGGCCATCAAAAAGGCCGCCTGAGCTGAGTTGAAGGTTTAGTTACAAGCTTAGAAGAGGCTCGTCACCGCATGGCACTTTGTCGGCGCCGGTCTCGTCTGCACCCAACACCACGACGCTCAAGGAGACCAATGGCCAATACTGACGCCCTGCCCCAGCTCCTCACCATCGACCAGCTCGCCGAGCGGCTCGGGGTGAGCATCCGCCACATCCGCCGGCTCATCGCCGAGCGACGGGTGCCCTACCTGAAGGTTGGGTGGTTCATCCGCTTTGACCCGGCCGAAATCGCCGCGTGGCTCGATGGTGCTCGACACCCAGAATACCTCGACCGCGGGCGACGGGTCTGACCTCCAGAAGGTCGCGGCGACCGTCGGCCGAGTCTATAATCGAAGATGGCGTAAATACACGTATAACGTGAATAAAGGACAAGCATGGCAACTGATCGAAGTCTCAGGCTTCTGGACAAGCTTGCTAGCGAGGGGCGTACAGCCTTCACGGCGTCTGAGGTCCAGGACGCCCTGGAGCTCTCGCCCCAGGCGACGTCCAACGTGCTAGGTCGATTAGTCGAGGCCGGCCTCGTCGATCGCGTCACCTCTGGACGCTACGCCATCCGTCAAATTGGGGCCCTCGGTACCGCGGCCGTTTGGGACGACCTCGGCTCTGCCGTCGCGGCCGTCTTCGCCGGTCACCCCCATCGGATCGGCTATCTGACGGCCCTGGATCATCACGGCCTCCTGATTCGGCCGGTAAGGGCGATCCAGGTCGCGAGTGCCTATCGACCCCGCTCGAAGGCCCTTGCCGGCAGACCGCTCCGAGTGATTCGCGAGAACCCGTTGACGATCCTCGCCGGAACCGAGCCGCTGGGCCCATCTCGGGTGGCCACCGTGGAGAGGGCTCTCCTTGATGCCGCGTCACGGCCGAGACTGGTCAGTGGCGCCTCGCGAGTTGCCGAGTCCCTAGCGGCCGTCACGGCCACAGAGGGACTTGCCGAGTTGGCTCATGAGGTTGGTGCCGAAGCCGGATATCGGCGGATCGGCTCGATCAGCACCGCGCTGTCGCTCCCCGTCAGTCACGGCCTCGAACCGGAACCGTGGCGAACTCTTGTGGACCTGGATACCACTGTTCTGCGTGAGCACGGATGGGTTGACAAGACCTGGGGCGTCGCCTGGCCGTACCCGGTCTCCCGGCTCGAGGCGGTCGTCGCCTCATGATCGCCAAGGGCGTCATTACCAGGCGCGCCAACGAGGAGCACCTCCCGGCCCAGACGATCGAACGCGATTACATTCTCGCTCACCTTTGTGCCGAAATCGGCGCTATCGGAGAACCGAGGCTCGTTTTCAAGGGTGGGACGCTGCTTCGCCTCTGTTACTTGTCCGGTTGCCGTTACTCTGCCGATCTCGACTTCTCGGCCGTGGATGGCCTTTCCAACAACGAGGCGCTCGGCATCGTCGCGACTGCGGCGGCGGCCTGCAGAATTCGCACCGAGCTTCCGATGCTCGAAGTCTCGGACGGGGACGGTGAAACGGCGTGGGTGACTTACATGGGTCCCCTTGGATCAAGGCCTCGCAGGCTCAAGCTCGACGTCTCCGATACGGAGCTGGTCGAGTCGCACCGTCGGCTCGACATACAGCATCTATGGGCAGACCTTCCCGAGAACGCTGGCATCGAGGGCTATAGCCTCCGCGATGTCGCGGCCGAGAAGATCCGCTGCATCGCCGAGCGGCTTCAATGTCGAGATCTGTACGACCTCCACGAGCTACTCGACGGCGGTCACGTCGATCCCCTCGAAGCTTGGCACCTGTACCTCGACAAGGCGGCGAACGACGTCGTCAGAACTCGACAGCGGACGCCGCCGACGAAGTGGTTCGCCACCTTCGACCGGCGCATGGATGCCTACCGGGACCGGTGGGAGAGCGAACTGAGCGACTACGTCTCGGCAGATCTTCCCACCTTCGGCGACGTTGAGCGACGAAGCCGGCGCTACCTCGCTCCAGTGCTTGCCGCGGCGCGAGATCTTGCAGAATGACGGCGAGCGGGCGCCAATAAATGCCCGTCCTTGAGAACCGCCGTGAGAACCATGGCTCCGCTAAAGCCGGAAAAAGGAGGTGACGGCCGGTTGTCGGTGGTCGTGTCGGTTCGAATGAAGTCCCTGGTTGAGGGCACTATTGGTAACGAATTGTCATGACCGGTGTCGGAGGGAAAATGCCCCGGGCAGAACTGGGGGTCAAGAGGTCGCCGGTTCAAATCCGGCCAGCCCGACAAGGACGCACCGGTCCGCGGACGGGCCCTAGCCCGGGCCGGGACTCGGTCGTGCTGGTAGGTGGGCTGGATGGCTCACAGCGAGCCTCGGCACGACGGCCGCGAATGTCGACTGGGGGTGCCTGGACGCGGCAGAGCGCGCCGACGACACCATCTCGGCGGGCGGGCGATAGGTGACCGTGAAGTCGGCCGCGGCGGCAACGCCGTAGACAGGGCTCGGCGAGACTTCGATCGCTCCGTTCGTCCCTACCATCTCGATTGCATCGGAATAGGGTGGCACCGTCCACGAACCGGACGGAACCGTGAGCCCGAGCTGGGTGAAGGTCACCGACCCGAAGTCTGCGAGGGGATAGAGCCCGTTGGAGTTCGGGATGCCGGGATCCTCCGCAATCCACTCCGCAGACGTGCCCGCACCGTCGAAGGACTCCGGGGAAGTGGATGTCGTGTCGGTCGTGACATCCTCGATGCTGTAGGTCCATAACCCTGACGACGAGCTTTGGTTCACCTCGGCGTAGATGACGTCACCGGCGGAGACCGAAAAGAGGATCTGGCTCGCGTAGCCTTCGGTTGTGTCGGTCCACCAGGCATAGTCGCCCTGCTGCCCGTTGACGCAGTAGGAGGTCGTCCCGTCCTGGAACAGTCCCGGGTTCCCATTGCCGAAGCCGTTCACTCCCACCCAGTCGGTTGTGAGGCCGTTCGGGACCAATTCACAGTTGACCGTCGGAACCGTCCATCCACCACCTATCGCTTGATACCCCCCGGTTCCCCCCGTGACCACGTACCCTGACCAGTTCGGCGAGGTGTAGCCGGGTGACCCCGTGGCGGGCGGCATCGTCGTTGTCGTGGTGGTTGTCGAGCTAGTCGTCGTTGTCGTCGGCGGGACCGTCGTGCTGGTTGTCGTGGAGGGGTCCGTGATCGTGGTCGTGGTCGTCAAGGGGTGTGCTGCCGCCCCGGCTTCGACCACCTTCAGGTGGTAGACCGTCGCGGTCTCGCCGCGCGCGGTCAGGCTGAGCATGTAGTTCTTGGTCTTCGTCAACCGGTTCGCCCCGAAGCGGAAGGAACGTTCGACACGGCCGGACCCGCATTTCAAAGTCGCCGCGAATCCTGTGACGGCCGGCGATGAAGACCACGAGCAGGTCTTGGCACCATGGACCTCCACCGGCCAGTTGACGGTGCCTCCCTTGGCGGTGAGGTGGCGGGTTGGGACTGTGGCCGTGCCCGCAGCACTGTTCAGCGTTGGGACAGCGAACGCGGCCAGAGCTACGACTGCGACTAGAGAGCCTGGAACCTTTCGCATGTCGGACCCCCGCGGGCAACTACATCGGTCAAAGTGTAGGCCGTTGACCAGGAGGGACAACAGGGCCTCTCCTTGGTGCCAACAGCCCCGCCACGATATCGGGCCTGCCGGTACGTGTGCGCAGGCCACAGAGCCTAAAGGTTCGCCCGCCTGCACAGGCTGGGTGGCGGAGGGTGGTTGTGGCCGGCTGACTGAGCCCAGCAGCGGGAGTGTGCGGCAGCGGGAGCGACGGCGGAATAAGAGCGGGTACGGCCCTGTTGCCATGGAAGAAGGAGGGGGGCCGTACTCCGGTCGCGATGCCCAGCGGTACCGGGCCGTCGGTCACACCTCCTGGCGAGGGGGGACACGCAGGGCCGGCGTCGAAAGGTGAGTAGACGAGAAACGACGCCGGAAGTGGTCAAGGAGTGAAAAGCGGCAGGGGACAACCCCCTGCCGCTTTCGCGAACGGGCTGCTCTGTTCCCCATCCGGTCGCTCGCGACGGGCAGAATGTGCCAGGACGCTGCGGCGAGGATCTGACCGCTTCGTGGTGACGAGCCGGGGCGCTTCCCTCGCCCAGCGGACCCCGGGCTAGCCTGACGTCCAAGTTGTCAGCACTCCTGTCCGCTTCAATCTCCCGGAGGTACACGTGGGGAAGTCCCCGATAGCCAGCCTGTGCGCGCTTGCCATCGTCGGCGGGATCTGCCTGCCCCTCTTGGCGGGCTGCAGCACGACGCCGGCGGGTGTCAGTCCGAGGGAGGTGTCCGAGCTCAAGGGCGCCGATCTCGTCGCTGGCGACCAGTTCGGCACCTCGGTGGCGGTTTCGGGTGCGACAGCAGTCGTGGGCAGCCCAGGCGGGGCCGGTAACGCGTACGTGTTCAAAAAGATGGCGTCCGGCTGGTCACAGGTCGCAGAGCTGAAAGGGTCCGACGCCACAGGGGGCGACCATTTCGGAGCTGCGGTGGCGATTTCGGGCAGCACCATTGTCGTGGGTGCCTATGACCAAGCCAAGAATGCCGGGCGTGCCTACGTGTTCGAGAAGAGGGCGCCCGGTTGGTCGCAGGTCGCGGAGCTGAAGGGCTCCGACACCGTCGCAGATGACTACTTCGGCTGGTCGGTCGCCATTTCGGGCTCGAGCATCACGGTGGGGGCGGTCGGGCACGCCCAGTACACAGGCAGGGCGTACGTGTTCAAGAAGATGGCGTCCGGCTGGTCACAGGTCGCAGAGCTGAAGGGGTCCGGAACCACCACCGAGGACGGGTTCGGCACCTCCGTCGGCATCGCGGGCACCACTGCCATCGTAGGAGCGGAAGGCTACGCCAAGGGCAGGGGACGGGCGTACGTCTTCACCGAGACGGGGTCCACCTGGACTCAGGTCGCGGAGCTGAAGGCCTCCGACGCCGACGCAGACGATAACTTCGGCGCCTCCGTGGCCATCTCACCCACGACCGCTCTCGTCGGCGCTTACGGGAAGGCCAGCTCTGCCGGGAGGGCATACCTATTCGAGAACACAGGCAAGGGCTGGGAGCAGACCGCCGAGCTGAAGGGCTCCAACACGACCGCGGGCGACTACTTCGGCATCTCGGTGGCTATCTCGGGTAAGTCCAGCGTGGTAGGGGCGTACGGCCACTCCAACTTCGCAGGGAGGGCATACGTGTTCGACCACACAGGCAAGGGCTGGGAGCAGACCGCCGAGCTGAAGGGCTCCAACACGACCGCGGGCGACTACCTGGGCGTCTCGGTTGCCATCTCCGGCACGACCGCCGTGACGGGTGCCTATGACCGGGCCAAGGATACGGGCGGGGCATACGTGTTCCAGACCTGACACCGCAAGAGCCGTTGCCAAGGCCGATCAAGCGACTGCGAGCCGCTTGGGGGAAGGGCCATGTTCCACCGGCGAGCCACGGCACTTGGCACGGTGGTCCGCCTGCGAGCCGCCGGATGGCATCAGGCCGCTCAGGCTGTGTGAGCTTGCGGCGGAGGGGTGTCAAAAAAAGGCTCGGAGTGGGCCTCTTTTGAGAGATACTCGTACGCGGTGCACGGCCCCTTGCTTCCCTCGCAAGGCAACGGGGGTCGTGCACCAGTTATCGCCTTGGTTTGGGGGTCCCTGCACACCCGTCGCAAAAGCCTCGCGGCGGCCGTGCAGGACACGTCGCCGGCGTTGCGGCCCATGTGTTCACGCGGGCAAGAGATGCTCTCGCAGTCGCTCGAGCGTGCCCGTTGCCCGTTGTTGGACCGTGCGTTCCACGAACGGGGCGATGAGCGCTCCAGGAAGCCCGCCCGGCGGGTCGTAAGAAACCGTGAGGCTGACGGCCGTCCCGCCTGGTTCCGGGCCCAGTTCGAAGGTGAGGCTCTGGTTGTCTTCCCCGGCCGAGGACCAAGTGATGCTGCGACCCGGTTCGAGCGACGCGATCACGATGATGGTCCGGAACGTGCGGCCGGCCACCTTCAAGATCGCGTCGAAGCGTGCATCTTCGCCGGTTGTCTGGGACCCCACTGGAGTGAGCTGCTCCAGGCCCTCGATAAACACCTTGGCGCACCTGTAGTCCGCGAGGCATGCGAAGACGGTGTCGGGCGCCGCCGCGATCGTTGCATGCGCTTCAACGGTCTGGCTCAAGTTCGACTCCTCTGCCGCGGTCGTGACACGGGCGTCCGCAAAGACAAACCGGCGCCACCACTTGCTTAGCCGATTCCTGCTCGGAGATCGCGGAATCGCACGAGGCGAGGTGCCGGGCTCCGGCCGCTTTACGTCCAAACATCGAGCGGGACGGCCGACCGTCGCTACGCGCAGGTTTCTGATGAATGTCAACGCGCGACTATGCGCTGCGAGCGACAAGGTGACTAGGCTCGCACCCCGGTGAGAGAGCACAGCGGCGTCGTACCGATGCAGTCGCGTGTGGCGGACACCGCCGACGTGCTCGCAACACTCCTGCAGTCGTCGCCGGACGCCGTCATCGCTGTCGACCGAGACGGGATCATTGTCCTTGCCAGCGAGGCGATCAGGGCACTTTTCGGCTTCGATCCGGACGAGGTCGTAGGTCTCAGTATCGAGACGCTCGTCCCCGAACAGGTTCGGGCGATGCACGAGCGTCACCGGAGAAGGTACACAGAGTCAGGCGAGCCGCGACCGATGGGACTTGGTCTCGAGCTCATGGGCAGGCGGCGCGACGGGACGGAGTTCCCGGTCGATGTCAGCCTCGCCCCGTTCGCGACCGGTGGGGAGAGTTTCGTCGGGGCGTTCGTGCGCGATGCGACGGATCGGCGCCGCCAAGAGGCGAGGCTGCACGCCATAAACGAGATCACCCAGCGCCTGCTCGCGGGTGAGCCGACCGCGGCGACCTTGGAACTGGTCGCATGCCGGGCACGGGGCCTGGTGGATGCCGTGTTGGCTTGGGTTGTCGTCCCGTCAGGCAAGGAGGGCCTCGTCGTCAGCGCCAGTGATGGCGAGGGGGCCGAGTCGATCATCGGTCTCGAGATCACCTCGGACGGGAGCATCGCCAAGCGCTCCATGACAGAGGGGGAGTCGATCATCGTCGGCGACCTGTCGACAGAGGTGACCGTTCCACCCAGGATGAAGGCACTGGGCCTCGGACCCAGCTTGTTCTGCCCGCTCGGCGTGGAAGACCGGATTCTGGGCGCGCTGGTCGTCGCCCGACCGCGGGCGCGGCGGGCTTCAGCGCGAACGACACCGCGCTCGTCGAAGTCTTCGCGAACGCCGCCATGGTCGCCCTCACCTTGGGCGAGGCCCGGGTTGAGCTGGAGCAGCTCCAGGCGACCGCGGAACGGGAAAGAATCGGCCGTGATCTGCACGACACTGTCATCCAACAGCTGTTTGCTCTCGGCATGGGCCTGCAGAGCATCGAGAGGCTCACGAGCGGCTCGGTGGCCGGGCGGATAGACCGCGTCGTCGACGGTCTGGACGAGGTCATCCGTGAGATCCGGGAGACGATCTTCCATCTCGAGCGGCCGGCCATGGCCGAGGCGGGTCTGCGTGCGGCGGTCACAGCGGTCGTGAGCGCTGCCGCCGAACCTCTCGGCTTCACACCCCGTGTTGGGTTCCAGGGACCCGTTGACGCGGTCACGAGTGATGAGCTGGAGCCGCAGGTAATTGCCGTTTTGACCGAGGTGCTCTCGAACGTCGCCCGCCACGCCGCCGCCTCGGCGGTCGAGGTGGTCATCGTGGCCGAGGACAACATGCTCCTCGTCTCGGTCGCGGACAACGGCGTGGGCCCACCGAAGGGAAGGACCGCCGGCAACGGGTTGCGGAACATCGCCGAGCGGGCCCATGCGCTTTCTGGTTCGGTCTCGATCACTGCCCGCAGCCCTTCGGGGACGCTCGTCGAGTGGTCCGTCCCGATTACGCGCTGAAGCCGAGCAACTCTCGGGCGACGCACGGCCGGATGAAAGGTGACTTTCGCCTCTAACCAGAAAGGGCTGCTCAGGCCGACTCTTGAGACGTGGATCGCGATCGGGCACCCGTTTTCGAGGAGCTAGACCCTGAGGATTGTCTCGAGCTGCTGAGGGGCGAGCATGTCGGTCGCGTGGCCCTCACCGCGCGCGCTTTGCCGATCGTGCTCCCCGTGAACTTCGCGGTGCTCGAAGGAGACATCATTTGGCGGTGCGCCCAGGGCACGAAGCTGAACGACGCATCCGCGGGATTCGTGGTGGCGTTCGAGGTCGACCACTTCGAGCCGGACCATCAGGGCTGGAGCGTCATGATCCAGGGTCTGGCGCACGTCGTCACCGCGGATGAGGAGCTCGCTCGTGTGAGCGGGCTCCCACTCGAGTCTTGGTCACTAGACGGGATGGCGGACCGTTATGTCTCCTTGGTGCCCAACATTCTGACGGGGACCCGCATCCGTCACAGCTGAACCCACACAGGCCGCGCCTCATTGCGCTAATCGATCGATGGGGCCTGAGCAGCGCGGCACTCCCGCCTGGCGTGGGCCCAGTGCGCGCGGGCGCCCGTAGACTTGCCGGGGTGGAGGCCGTGCGAAGCGAGGCCGTCAAGGGCCAGGATGGCCTCGATCGCGTGTGGACCTTGCCGAACGTGATCTCCTTCACGCGGATCGCGTTGCTTGGTGTGTTTTGCTGGCTCCTGTTCGGGCCCGGCGAACGGATCGCGGCGACTCTCGTGTTGATGTTCGTCGGCGTGACCGACTTCCTCGACGGCTACCTGGCCCGCAAGTTCCACCAGGTCAGCACGCTCGGCAAGGTTCTCGACCCTGTCGCGGACCGGGCGGTGCTCTTGACCTCAGTCCTCGCCATCGAGATCTACGGGGCCATCCCGGCTTGGCTCGCCGGTGTCGTGCTCGGCCGCGAGCTGCTCGTGTCAGCAGCGGTCTTGGCACTTGCTGCGATGCGGGCAAGGCGCATCGACGTGCTCTGGGTCGGCAAGGCCGGCACCTTCGGGCTCTTGTGCTGCCTCCCGTTGTTCTTGCTCGGGGACGAGCACGTGACGTGGGCCCGGGTGCTGACCGACGCGACCTGGGTGGCGCTCGTGCCGGCCCTAGTCTTGAGTTTCGTGGCCGCGGCCGCGTACGTTCCTCACGCCCGTCGGGCGCTCAGCGCGCGTCGCTCCCAGCCCATCGAGCACGAGGCGGCGGGTCGGTGAAGGCCGTGATCATGGCGGGCGGGGAAGGCACGAGGCTTCGGCCGCTGACGGCCAACCAGCCAAAGCCGATGCTCCCTATGGCGAATGCACCGATGGCCGAGCACGTCGTGAACCTGCTCAGGCGCCACGGTTTCGACGAGATCGTCGTGACCGTCGGGTTTCTCGCGAGCATGATTCGCACGTACTTCGGGGACGGGTCGGAGCTGGGGGTCCGTCTCGTCTACGCCACCGAGGAGACACCGCTCGGGACCGCCGGATCGGTGCTCAACGCCATCGACGAACTGGATGACCGCTTCCTCGTGATATCCGGCGACGTCGTGACCGACGTCGACCTGACGGCGCTCGTCGCATTCCACCACGAGCGAGGTGCCGTCGCGACGCTCGCGCTCGAGGCCGTGGAGAATCCCCTCGAATTCGGGATCGTCATCATCGACGCCGACGGGCGCGTCGAGCGGTTCTTGGAGAAGCCGGGTTGGGGTGACGTCTTCAGCGACACCATCAACACCGGCATCTACGTGCTCGAGCCGGACGTCTTCGACTGGATACCCGGCGGACGTGCCGTTGACTTCTCCTCGGAGGTCTTTCCGGCGATGCTCGAGGCGGGCCGGCCCCTTTACGGATATGTGGCCGGTGGCTACTGGGAGGACGTCGGCACGCTGGAGGCGTACTTGCGTGCGCACGCGGACATCCTCGACGGCAAGGTCGGGATCGACGTACCGGGTTTCTCGCTTCGCCCGGGCGTGTGGTTCGGCGCGGGTGCCGAGATTCATCCCTCGGCGCGCGTCCTCGGCCCCACGCTCATCGGTGACAACTGCCGGATCGGCGCGGGCGTCGAGCTGCACGGCCACTGCGTGGTTGGCGCCAACGTCCGCATCGGGGAGAACAGCGTCATCGAGCGCTGCGTCATCCACGACAACGTATACATCGCCTCGTCTGTCAGCGCCCGAGGCTGTGTCATCGCGAGGTCCTGCGATGTACGTCAGGGCGTGCACCTCGACGACGGGGTTGTGCTCGGCGCCGGATCGAAAGTAGGGCGTCAAGCGGTCATCGCGGCGGGCGTGAAGGTGTACCCGCACAAGATCATCGAAGCAGGCGCCGTCGTGAACTCGTCGATCATCTGGGAGTCACGGGGCTCGAGGAGCCTGTTCGGGCGCCTCGGCGTCGCGGGCATCGCGAACGTCGACCTTTCTCCCGAGGTCGCCATGCGCGTCGCCCTCGCGTACGCGACCACTCTTACGAAAGGCGCGACAGTCGCAGTGTCGCGGGATTCAAGCCGGGCTGCGCGAATGCTGAAGCGCGCCGCCATCGTCGGGATCATCGCGGCCGGCTGCAATGTCGAGGACCTCGAGGCTGCGACGGTGCCTGTGACGAGGTTCCTGACCCGCACGGGGACCGCGGTCGGCGGGATGACCGTCAGGCTCGTGCCCGGCGATCCCCAGTCGGTCGCCTTGCGTTTCTTGAACGAGGACGGCATGGAGCTCGGGGAAGCCGCCCAGCGCAAGATCGAGCGCGTTTATGACCGCGAAGAATCGCGCCGGGTGCTTGCAGCAGAGATCGGCGACATCAGCTTTGCCTCGAGAACGCTCGAGCTGTACACGAACGAGCTGACAAGCCTTGTCGACCTCGATGCCATACGCGCCGCCAGATTCAAGCTGGTGCTCGATTACGCGTTCGGCACGGTGAGCTTCGTCATGCCGAACGTCCTCGCCAAGCTGGGGGCCGACATTCTCGGTATCAACCCGAACGTCTCGACCTCCGGGGTCATCAGCTTCGACCGCACGGCACACGCGGCGCGGCTCAGTGATCTCGTCCGTTCCTCGGGTGCCGACCTCGGGGCGATGTTGGACCCTGACGGGGAGCAGCTGACCCTCGTCGACGACACCGGCCACGTCCTGTCCGACGACGAGGCCCTCCTCGTGCTCGTCCGGCTCGTATCGGCAACTGAGCCCTGCGGTGCGATCGCGGTGCCCGTGGACGCGAGCAGCCAAGTCGAGGCCTTTTGCGAGAGCACCGGCTGCGAAGTGCTGAGGACCAAGTTGGCAGCCTCGCAGTTGCTCGAGGCCGCTGACTCACCGCGGGTGCACTTCGCCGCCAACACCGCGGGTGGCTTCGTCTTCCCCTCCTTCCTGCCGGCCTTCGACGCTGTCGCGAGCCTCGTGCGGCTGCTCTCTCTCCTCGCCCGTGAGAAGGCCGTGCTTTCGCAGGTTGTGGGCCGCTTGCCCAAAACTCACATCGTCCGGCGGGAGGTACCGACTCCGTTCGAACAGAAGGGCCTCGTGATGCGCACTCTGGTCGAGCAGGCAGAGCCGGCCGGTCTGCTGCTGCTCGACGGGGTGAAGACGATCGATGCCGACGGCTGGACCCTCGTGCTACCCGATCCGGAGGCTCCGGTCACCCGCATCCAGGCCGAGGGCCGAACCCAGGCAGAGGCCGAGCAACGGGCCGATCGTGTGGCCAATGACATCGAGGCGATCCTCGCGGGGGGGACAGCCTGACCGGCTGCCCGAACCGCGTCGACGCGGCCCCGGTGCGCTCGCGGGACAGGCGGTAGAGTCCGGCAAGTGACTACGATCGCTGCGGTGTCGGAAGATGCCGCCACCTTCAAGGAGCTGTGAGATATGGACATCCCCCAGGACCTGAGATACACCTCCGATCACGAGTGGGCCCGCCTTGAGGATGCGAAGGTCAGAGTGGGCCTCACAGATTTCGCGCAGGAAGCCCTCGGGGACATCGTGTTCGTGCAACTGCCTTCCGTTGGCGACGCCGTGGTGCGAGGAGGAGAGCTCGGTGAGGTCGAGTCGACCAAGTCGGTCTCGCAGGTGTACGCGCCTGTCGGCGGCACCGTGGTGGAGGTGAACACGTCGCTTTCGACCCAGCCCGAGGTCATCAACACGGACGCGTACGGCGCGGGCTGGCTCTGCGTGATCGAGCCGTCCGAGCCCGCAGAGCTCGACGAGCTGCTGGACGCCGCTGGATACCTCTCGCTCACGGAATCTTGAGGCGCCGCCGGTCGTGTGACCGAGCGGCCCGCCGGTCTGAACGCGAGTAGCAGGGAACCCCGCCGTGGCCATTTCGCTCATGAGCCAGGGGCAGCTGGCCGAGCGCGCCCTGGTTAGTCTCAGGTACCGTACTGGGGTGTTCTGCAACAACTGCGGCCATCGCAACCCGCCGGACTCGAATTTCTGCTCGTCTTGTGGCGCGCCCTTCACTCCGAGCACGGACACGACCATCTCCTTCCTGCCGGAGGACTCTTCGGGTGACCTGGTGGACGAAGAGATCAGCGTTCCCGCGGAGGATCTGTCGGAAGGCACCGGCGTTCTCGTCGTCAAGCGCGGACCGGACGCCGGGGCTCGGTTCGTGCTGACAGGTGAAGTCACCAGGGTGGGCCGGCATCCCGACAGCGAGATCTTCCTGGACGACGTGACGGTGTCACGCCGCCATGCCGAGTTCCGGCGCGAGGCAACCCGCTACATCGTCGTGGACGTCGGATCTCTGAACGGCACCTATGTCAACCGCGAGCGGATCGAGACCACCACCTTGAAAGGTGGCGACGAGGTCCAGATTGGCAAGTTCAAGCTTGTATTCCTCTCGACGAGCGCGGGCTGAGGTAACAGTGGGGGAGCGCTCTTATCTGGCAATTGGCGACGTGCTCGCCTTGCTCCGCGAGGAGTTCCCAGACATCACGATCTCGAAGATACGTTTCCTCGAGAGCCGCGGACTGCTCGTTCCCGAGCGGACGCCTTCCGGTTACCGGAAGTTCTACGAGCCCGATGTGGAACGTCTTCGATGGATCCTGCGCCAGCAGCGCGAGCATTTCCTGCCCCTAAAGGTGATCAAAGGCCGTCTGGACCACGGGATGAGCGACCCCGAGGCGCCTGCGCCCCATCTGTTCGAGATGGGCGAGCCGCCCCCGGAGCGGGAGTCGGAGGCCGTTCTCGTTGCAGCGGCGGGGGCCTCGGCAGTCACCCGGGAGAGCGCTCAGGGCGGCGTCGCGGCTTTGACGCCCGTCGCCATGGTCGCCTCCTCTACTGACCACACTGCCAAGCGGGCAACCGTGCCGATTATGGCGAGAGCCGACGCGGCGCCCCAGGCCGAGCCCGGGTCGCAAACCGGCCCGACGGGTTCCACTCATGAGGGCGGTCACGAGGAACGGCATTCGACCACGGTTCGCCGCTCGGCTGAGGCCGAGACGAAGGCGAGTGGGAGCACCGGGTCCTCCGGGGGCCGCCGCGGGAAAGGCCAGGCGCCTGTGTCGGAGAGCGCATCGCTGGAGACCGAGGCTGAGTCCTCGTCAACCGGCGCGCCGGCGGAGGAAGGGCAAAAGGACACTGCCGTGCCGGCCCGGCGCGCCGTGTCCCGCCCGACAGCTGGTTTGCCGGGGGCGGGACTCTCGGGGGCAAGCCTGACGCTTTCCGAGCTAGCCAGCGCCAGCGGCCTCGAGGTGGCGGGCATCGAAGAGCTCGAGAGCTTCGGCCTCATTGCCGGGCGGACCGTGGCGGGGGTGCACTGCTACGACGAGGAGGCGGTACTGGTTGCAAAGCTCGCCGCCCGCTTTGCCCCTTATGGGATCGGGGCGAGGCACCTGCGGATCTTCAAGCACGCCGCCGACCGCCAGACCGGGCTTTTCGCCCAGGTTGTGACGCCTTTGCTCAGGCAGAGGAACCCCGGGGCGCGAGCCCGCGCGATCGAGGACCTTTCCGAGCTCGCCGAACTTGGTGAAGCATTGATGCGCTGTTTTTCACAAGCCGCGCTGCGGGAACTGACCGGGGGGTGAGCCAGCCGGACCACGGGGTCAGGTCCCTTCTCGAGGCCTCGGAACTGGCCGCGATCGCTCATCGGCTCGGAGGCGAGATCAGGCGCGACTATCCCGACGGCGTCGTGGTCGTGGCACTGCTCAAAGGAAGTATCTGCTTTCTCGCCGATCTCGTACGGGAACTGCCAGGACCCTGCGAGCTCGATTTCCTCGCTCTCTCGTCCTACGGGGACGGCCGGACGCGAGTGCGAGTGGTAAAGGATCTCGACCTCGATGTCTCGGGACGGGACGTCGTCGTGGTCTTGGACATCGTCGACACCGGTCTGACGCTTGCCTATGTGCTCCGGCTGATGGCCTTGCGCGGCGCTCGATCAGCGGCCGCCTGCGCCTTGCTCGACCGGCAGAGCCGCAGGCTGCTACCGGTCGAGATCCGTTACGTCGGCCAGGTCATAAGCGACGAGCACGTGGTCGGCTATGGCCTCGACCTTGACGAGCGTTACCGCAACCTCCCCGGGTTACAAGTCGCTGACGAGGCCGATCTGCGATCGGAGCCGCCTGCGATGTTCGAAAAGCTCTGGCGGCGGTAAGTTGCTGTCATGGTCGAGGTGCATCTGAGGGCTGTCCGAGTCGACCTGGGGTCGAGCACACCGGTCGTGCTGCTCGAAGAGACCGAGGGGGCCCGTCGTTCGTTGCCGATATTCGTAGGCGGGCCGGAGGCGACCGCCATCGCCTTCGCCCTGCAGGGGGTCGAGCCCCCGCGCCCGATGAGCCACGATCTCATGCGCGAGCTCGTCGAGACCCTCGGTGCGAGAGTTGTGCGTGTGCTCGTGACCGAGCTTCGTGACGGAACCTTCTTCGCCGAGCTTCACCTCCGGGCGGGCGAGCGTGACGTCGTCGTGTCGTGCAGGCCGTCGGACGCGATCGCCCTCGCCGCCCGGACCCACTCGCCGCTTTACGTGGCCGACGACCTCATGGAGACGGAGGGGCTCGTCATCGAGCCGGACGACGACGACGTCGCCGTCGAGGGCAACCCGGACGAGCTCGTCGGGGAGTTCCGCGAGTTCCTGGACAGGATCCGACCGGAGGACTTCACGTCCTGAGCGGGCGCAGCGAGGGCCCTGGCCTCGTGTCGCAACCCTGAAGCTCAAGCTGCAGTAGACGTGCGGCCTTCATTTCGGCGTGGGCTCGACCGATCGTTGACGTCGAGCCGCGCGAGCCCTAACCTTGGTTACGAGGGTGTAACTACCGCGCTGTCGTCCCACCGGGGCAGGGGCGGAAGCTCGGGAACTAGGGACAGGGGCACGAGATGGACCAAGTCGGTTTCCGTGGGCCGCAGGTGTGCAGCATCGTGGGCATCACCTATCGCCAGCTGGACTACTGGGACCGGACTGGCCTGAGCCGCCCGTCACTCGCCCCGGCGCGGGGAAGCGGGTCTCAGAGGCTTTACGCCTACAAGGACCTGCTCGAGCTGAAGGTGATCAAGCAACTCCTCGATGGCGGTGTCAACCTGCGCCAGGCGAGGCGCGCGATCGAGTGCCTACGTGACTCGGTGGGAGAAGATCTCACGACGGCAAACCTCGTCATAGTTGGCGAGGGATCGGTGCTCGTGCGTACGGGCGAGGAGATCATCGACCTGTTGCGAGGCGGTCAGGGCGTGTTCAACGTCGTGCCGCTCGCCGGGGTGGTAGGCGAAGTCGACGCGGCGATCCACCGCATCGACGTCGCCCATGTCTCCGGCAACGTGTCGTCCGGTGATCTGGCGCAGACCGCATCCGCGAAGGACGCGGCCAGTTCCTCCGGGCGCGCCCGGCTCGCCGAGGGAGGCTAGACGCTTTCCGACAGGCGATCCTCGCCCGTGAGACAGCCGTCACCGCACGCCGCGGTGCGGTTTGCTCATGACTCGGAACGTCTGTTTGCAGAGCTTCTCGACTACTACGAGGTGCATTGGGAGTACGAACCGGTGGAGTTCGTCCTCGCGTGGGGTCCCGACGGGCAGCCGACGAGCGCGTTCCGCCCCGACTTCTACCTGACCGAGCACGACGTCTTCCTCGAGCTGACGACGCTTCGCCAAGAGCTCGTCACGGTCAAGAACCGCAAGCTGCGCCAGATGGCCCAGCTCTATCCCGAAGTCAACGTGAGGGTCCTTTATCGGCGCGATGTCTTCAGTCTCTTGGGAAAGTACCTGCCAGAGGCAACCGCTAGATTGGCTGGGTGACGCTCAAGCACTCCGCATTGCACGCCGAGCACCTGGGTCTCGGCGCCCGACTCGTCGATTTCGGCGGCTGGGAGATGCCGCTTTCGTACCCTGAAGGCACTATCGCCGAGCACCTCGCTTGTCGCAACGATGCCGCGGTTTTCGACGTGAGCCACCTCGGCACCGTGCGTGTCGAAGGACCCGGCTCCTTCGAGCTGCTCCAGACGAGCCTCACCAACAACCTTCACCGTATCGGGCCGGGCCGCGCCCAGTACCAGCACCTCCTCGATGAAACCGACGCGTCGGTGCTCGACGACATCATCGTGTGGTGGGTTTCAGAGGCACGTTTCGACGTGATGCCGAACGCCTCCAACACCGCGCGGGTGATCTCGGTGCTCGGCGGTCACGACGTGACCGGCGAGCGGGCCGTCATCGCCGTGCAGGGCTCCCGCGCCCGCGAGCGCCTTGCGAAGGTGTCGGCCGATGCGGCGGCAGTCGGGCATTTCGGGGTGGCGGATTTCCAATTCAAAGGCGTGCCCTGCCGCGTCGCCGGCACGGGCTACACCGGGGAGGACGGTGTCGAGTGCGCCGTGCCGTCCGAGATGGCACCTGAGTTCTGGCGCGCTGTCGTGGGCGCCGGCGTCAAGCCGGCCGGCCTCGGAGCACGCGACACTCTTCGCCTCGAGTCGGGACTGCCGCTGCACGGCCACGAGCTTGGCGCCGGCATCACGCCCTTGCAGGCCGGGCTCGGCTGGGTTGTCAGCTGGGACAAGGGACCCTTCCGGGGCCGCGAGGCGCTGGAGCGCGAGCGCACGGCCGGGATCCGGCGCCGGCTGCGTGGTCTGCTCGCCGATGGGCGCAGACCGCCGCGCAACGGGGACGCGGTCCTTGTGGACGGGGAGGTCTCGGGGGAAGTCACGAGCGGCAACTTCTCACCCGTGCTGCAGAGGGGGATCGCGCTGGCGTTCTTGCCTCCCGGTACTCCGATGGGTGCCAGGGTCGAGATCGGGCTGCGGGGCGGCCAGGTTCCGGCGATCGTCGTCAAGCCACCGTTTCAGCGGTTGACAGCAGAAGGGGCAAGGTCTTGAGCGCGCCGTTTGTCGCACACACCGATGCCGAGATCGCGGAGATGCTCGGCTTTCTGGGCCTCGACGACCTCGATGGCCTGTTCGGGGAGATCCCAGAGCCGTTGCGACTCAGGGGTGGCCTCGACCTGCCGCCGGCGATGAGCGAGCCGGATGTCGCGTGGCGTCTCGACGAGCTCGCCTCACGCAATCGGCCGTGTGGCCGTGACCTCGTGTGCTTTGCCGGGGCAGGTTCCTATGACCACGAGATACCGGCGGTGGTGAAGGCCATCGCATCCCGCTCGGAGTTCGTGACCGCTTACACGCCCTATCAGCCGGAGGTGTCCCAGGGCGTCTTGCAGGCCATCTTCGAGTATCAGACGATGATCGCCCGCTTGAGCGGTCTCGACGTCGCGAATGCCTCGCTCTATGACGGTGCGGCATCGCTCGTCGAGGCTGTGAACCTCGCCGTCGTCGCTGCGGGCAACAAGCGGGTGCTGTGCTCACAGGGTGTCCATCCCCATTGGCGTCGGCAGCTGGAGACGTTCTCGCGTGGTTCAGGCAACGAGATCGACACCGTGCCGTTGTCCGGGGGCGTGACGGCCTGGGACAAGGTCGTGGACGAGGGCCCGTTCGGGGCGGTCGTGGTCGCCGCCCCCAACTTCCTCGGCTGCCTGGAGGACATAAGCGCCGCTCGAGCCGTCGCCGACCGTTTCGGCGCCCGCTTGGTCGTGTGCTTCGACCCCGTCTCGGCAGGCCTGTTGCAAACTCCGGGCTCGCTCGGCGCCGATGTCGTCGTGGGAGAGGGACAGCCCTTCGGGACGGCGCTCGGCTTCGGTGGGCCGTATCTCGGCTTGTTCGCCTGCCGCCTCAAAGACGTGAGGCGAATCCCCGGACGCATCGTCGGAGAGACCGTTGACACCGGGGGCCGCCACGCCTATGTCATGACGTTGCGGGCGCGCGAGCAGGACATACGCCGCGAGCGGGCTTCCTCGAACGTGTGCACGAACCAGACACTGATGGCTGTGACCGCAGCAGTGCATCTCTCCTGGCTCGGCCCGCAGGGACTGCGCGAGGTGGCCCTGCGGTGTGCGAGGGCGACGCGCTACACCCGCGAGGCACTTTGCTCGATCGACGGCGTGCAGCTCATGACAACGGCTCCAGTACTGCGGGAGTTCGCCATCCGTGCCCCGCTTGAGCCGGAGAAGCTCGTTGAACGCCTGCTGGAAGACGGTTACCTCGCCGGGGTGCCCATCCGGGCCGGGTTCGAGGGCACCGAATATGAGGGGGGATTGCTTGTGGCTGCCACCGAAAGGCGCACGCGTGCGGAGATCGAGGGCTTCGCGGCTGCGTTCGAGAAGGCCGTCCGATGAGCGCGCCGCTGCCCGCCGGCCGCGCTCTCGGTGCGCCGCTCCTCGCGCACGATTTCGAGCCTGCCATCTTCGAGTTCTCCGAGCCCGGCCGCCGTGCGGCTTCGTTCCGCACGACCGACCTGCCCACATGGACGGCTGCAGAGCTCGTACCCGGGGCCTTTCTCCAGACCGAGGCGGTGGCGCTGCCGGAGGTCTCCGAGCGTGACCTCGTCGCGCACTTCACGCGTCTCACACACCGCCAGTACTCCGTCGACCTCGGGGCCTACCCACTCGGCTCGTGCACGATGAAGTACAACCCGAAGGCGGCAGACGCCGGTGCGTCCCTCCCGGGCTTCACGGGGGTCCACCCGGCTGCTCCGGCCACCTGCACGCAGGGTTGGCTCGAGCTGCTCGTCGAGCTCGAAGCGGCTCTCTGCGCGATCACCGGGATGCAGGCCGCTACTTTGCAGCCGGCAGCCGGCGCGGCAGGTGAGCTCACGGGGCTGTTGTTGATGCGTGCGTATCACGAGGCAAACGGCGAATCCGCCCGCCGACGCCGCGTGATCATCCCGGACTCGGCCCACGGCACCAATCCGGCCTCGGTGACGCTGAGCGGTTACGAGGTCGCGACCGTCGGGACGAACCCGCGGGGCGGGGTCGACCTGCAGGCTCTGCGAGCCTTGCTCGACGACGACGTGGCGGGGATCATGCTGACGAACCCCAGCACCCTCGGCCTGTTCGAGGAGGACATCGTCGAGATCGCGGAGGCGGTGCACGAGGTCGGGGGCCTTCTGTATTACGACGGTGCCAACCTGAACGCGATCCTCGGGATCGTACGACCGGGAGACATGGGCTTCGACATCGTGCACCTGAACGTGCACAAGACCTTTGCCACCCCGCACGGTGGGGGAGGGCCCGGTGCAGGTCCCGTGGCGGTCGGTGCCAAGCTCGCGGCGTTCCTCCCCGGCCCGAGGCCCACACGTGGCGAGACCGGCTTCGAGCTCACGATGCCCGAGCACTCGATCGGTCGCGTGCACTCCTGGCACGGGAACGCCGTCGTGTTGCTCCGCGCTTGGATGTATCTGCGCCTCAACGGGGCTGACGGCCTGAAGCGGGTGTCCGAGATAGCCGTGCTGAACGCGAACTGGTTCAAGGAACGTCTTCGCGGAACCTACGACATCGCCTACGACAGACCAGTGATGCACGAGTGCGTCGTCTCGGCGAAGTCACTCCATCATGAAGTGGGCCTGAGCGCGCTGGACGTGGCAAAGCGTCTCATGGAGCTCGGCTTCCATCCCCCGACGGTCTACTTCCCGCTGATCGTCGAGGAGGCTCTCATGGTCGAGCCCACCGAGACCGAGAGCCCGCAGACGCTCGCGGCCCTGGCCGATGCGTTCGTTCAGGTCGCCCGCGAGGCACGCGGAGCCGGCAACGCGGATGACGCCAAGGCCGCGCCGCGAACGACCCCGGTGGGCCGTCTCGACGATGCGCGTGCGGCCCGCAAGCTCGTGGTGACCTTCGACCAGCGCCGAGCGGACTAGGACGCCACCCGGGCTCGTGGCCGCGCCGGCCACTGGGAGGCGGGAGACGGCGGAGGACTAACCTCGAGGTGTGAGTCCCGCGTGGTTCTCGCGTCGGGCGGTCCTCCTCCATCTGACCGCGCTCGTGGTGGTGCCGGGCTGTCTGGCTCTTGGATGGTGGCAGTTGCATCGCGCGCTCTCGGGCAACACGCTCAGCTGGGCCTATACCGTCGAGTGGCCGTTCTTCGCCGCCTACGGCGTCTACATGTGGTGGCGGCTTGTTCACGAGCAGCCGACGGTGCCCACCCCGAAAGCGCCGAACGGCGCGAACCGACCCTTGCCGGGAGGGACGGACCCGGGCGACGAAGAGGAAGACGCGGAGCTCGCCGCCTACAACCGTTACCTTGCCCGGCTCAACGAGAGAGACGAGGAGAAGCTACGTTGAAAGGCTCGTGGACCCGGCCAAGAAATCCGCCCTGCAGCGATACCGGGTCATGGCCTACGTCGTGGGTGTCGGTCTCCTGGTTCTCGTTCTCGTCGGTGTGCCTCTCCAGTACGCGGCAGGAAGACCGGTGGTCGTCCAGATCGTCGGCCCGATCCACGGGTTCTTGTACATCGTCTACCTCGTGACCGTGGCCGATCTCGCCCGCCGGTTCGGGCTGGGTTTCAAGCATGTGATCGCTTTGGTGGCGGCGGGATTCGTGCCTTTTCTTGCCTTCGTCGTGGAGCGGTGGATGACGCGGCGGATCACGGGCCGGCCCAGCGGGGCCGCGAGTGGCGCGTAGGCGCGGGCGACCGCTGAGCGAGGCGAGGCAATGAGCGGAGATGTCTTCACGGAGTCAGGCGCGCTGGGTACGCCCGCCGTGGTGATCCATGGCGGCGCCGGCGACTTCGTACGGCCGCGATCGCAGGACCAGCTCGCTCGGCTATCAGAAGGCATGTCCGATGCCCTGGAGGCTGCGTGGGAGGTCCTCAAAGGGGGCGGCCACGCTCTTGACTCCGTCACCGAGGCCGTGGCGCGCATGGAGGCCTCCGGCATCTTCAACTGCGGGAGGGGCGCCGTCGCCACTGCGCGGGGCACGGTCGAGACCGACGCGGCTGTCATGGACGGCGCAACCGGGAGTTTCGGGGCGATTTGTGCCGCGACGTGGCCCGAAAGCCCCGTGCGAGCGGCTCGGGCGGTCATGGCCCTGGGCGGGCCGAGGGACGGTCCCGTCCTGCTAGCCGGCGCCGGTGCCGACCGGTTCTCGGAAACCGCAGGTCTTGCTCGGATGGATCCGGCCTCGCTGTGTGGCGAGGGCGTCCGGCCGATATCCCGCGGCGGGACCGTGGGTGCCGTGGCAGTCGACCTTGACGGCCATCTCGCCGCCGCCACGTCGACCGGCGGGCGCCTCGGCAAGCTGCCTGGGCGAGTGGGTGACTCACCCATCGCCGGGGCAGGAACCTGGGCAGACGATCGCAGCGTCGCGGTCTCGGCGACAGGCGAGGGCGAGTCCTTTCTCGTGGCCGGCTTCGCCCACCGGGTCGACTGGTGCGTCACGCAGGGGGCGCCGCTCGAAGTTGCGCTCGGGGACGCGCTCGCGTCGGTTCGCGGGCGGAGTGGGCATGGCGGCGCGGTCGTGCTGGCGCGCGATGGCAATTTCGCTGTCGCCTTCGACACCTCCGCCATGGCTCGCGCCTGGCGCGGGAAGAAAGGCGCTACGCTCCCGCCGCCGCGCCGGGACGCGAAGTGAGCGAGAGGTTCTCGGGCTGAAGCGGTTCCGACGGCGGTCCCGGCCTATGGTGCCGCGCCACTCCGATCAGCCGGTGGGGCTTCGATCGCGGGACCGGGTGCCAGCACGATGCGGTCCCGGCCCTCGGCCTTGGCCCGGTACATGGCGGCATCGGCGACGTTGACCACCTCGTCGAGCACAGCGCCGTGCCGCGGGAAGAACGCCACGCCGATCGAGGCAGTCACGCGCGGCACGCCGGGTCCGGGCGCGGGGAGTTTCGCCAGGACCTCCCGGACGGCTTCGGCGACCCTCATGGCGCCGGCCTCGTCGGTGTTGTGGAGCATCAGGAGGAACTCCTCGCCACCGTAGCGAACCGCCGCGTCGCCGTTGCGAAGTGCGCCCTGCAGCGCGCGTCCCACGTTGCGGAGCAGGGCGTCACCGGCCATGTGCCCACACTGGTCGTTCACCCGCTTGAAGTGGTCGAGGTCTATGAGAAGGATGCCCATCTGGGTTCCGGCTCGGCTGGAGAGAGCGGCCTCGCGCGTTGCCAGCTCGTCCCACCAGCGGTGGTTGAGCAGTCCGGTCAACGTGTCGGTCATCGCACGCAATTCAAGCTCCGCATAAAGCTGCGCGTTCCGCCAGGCGGCAGCTGTGATGTAGCCGAACAGCGCACAACGCTCGAGATCTTCCTCGGTGAACTGGTTCCGACCGTTGCGCCACATGTCGATGACGCCGAGGCGGTGGTCACCGGCGATGAGCGGCACGACGAGCAGGGACTCCTCCAGGGTCGACTCGTCCTGGCCGGGGATCGACACGGCCTCGGAATGGCTCCGTGTGTCGGGGCAGTTGTACGGGTAGCCGCGCAGGAACGCCCAGCCCGTGATCCCGCTGTCCATCGAGATGTCCATCTCGTTGAGTCCGGCCAGCTCTTCGCCGGCGAGGACGCGCGCCCTGAGCCGGTAACGGTCCCAGTCGGCCTCGAATATCGCGAACCGGTCCGCGCGAACGGTCAGTGGCAGGCGCTCGGCTGTCACCTGCAGGATCCGGTTCGGATCGTGCTCGGCTTGCATGAGGCGAGCAGCCTCGCCCAAAGACCAGGCAAAGCCTTGGGCGTCGACCGGCAGCTGTCCGTTCGTCGGCAGTTTGGCGACGAGGGCCGGCGTGTCGAGCGCCTTGCCCGGTGCGGTGAGCACCCGCACTCCCTGCCTGCGGAACCAGGCCGGTGTGACGACTTCGTCGCCCGGCTCGGCTGCTGAGGCGTTGAGCACGGCAGACGATCCCAAGTGGGGGCCGATACCCAGTCTCACTCCGAGCCCGATCAGGCGCTGGGCAACGGCGTCGTCGACGATGCCTCGGAGGATGACGTGTGCGTTGAGCCGGGCACAATACGCGAGCAAGCCCGCGAGCTCGGCACGCGCCCGGATCCCCGTGGACACGTAGTCGGTGTAGGCCGGATCCAAGATGACAAAGCTCGGCATGAGCTCGGCCATGGGCCGCCTGCTGAGCACGCCGGGCGCGACGTCAGCCAGGGCGATGAGGAATCCCCGCCCGCGCAGGTGTTCAACTCGCCGTTCCACCAGCTCGGGCAGCTCGAGTGCCGTCAGTTCGGAAATGACCCAGGCGACTTCTCCAGGTGCGGCTCCGACCTCGTCGGCTGTGCGGAAGGGGTCGAGTTCCTCGTCTTGGAGGAGCTCTGCGGTGAGGGGCACGAACAACAGGGCCGGACTCGTGAACTGCACCGCCGGGAGCGAGCAGCGGACGAACTTGCGCGTGTCGTTACGCAAGACGCTGCGGGGGAGGGCCTCGTAGCCGAACACGGTGCGGTCCTGGAGGTCCATCACCGGCTGCAGCGCGACCAGAGCGCACGAGTCCGGAGAATCCTCCTCCGGCTCGTCGTTCTCCAACGCGCTCCCTCGCATATCCAAAGCGTAGAACGCTCAGAGGCCCCATCGGAACAGAGGTGGCGCGACAACGGGAATACGCCGGGGCGCGGCATTGAGTTGGGGGTAGAGTCCCGCGACATGAGAGCGGGAGGCTTCGTCCGAGGTGTCGCGCCTTGTGGAGGGGTCGGGCTCCGTGACCGCTGAGGAGGGGGCCGGCCCGGTAGGAAGGCTCCAGCTCGTCTGGTCGACGCGCAAGTCCATACGCCTGGCTGTGAACTCGCTTGCCACCGTGGCCCTTTTCGGCGGTCTCTTGGTGCTCCTCTACGCGAGATCGGCGCACAGCCAAGCCGGGACCTCCGACAGGGCGACCATCATCCTCGAGGGCCAGACGATGGCGAGCGGGCATCTGCTGCTCCAGGGCTGGAACCTGACTTTCGCCTCGTACTGGACCAGCGATGCGCCCTTTTACGATGCGGCTGTCCGCCTCGTGGGTCTGCGGCCGGCGCTTTTGTACGCGGGACCCGCGGTCATGGCGGCTCTTGTGGTCGTCGTCGGCGTTCTCATCGCCCGGGAGGCCAGCCGCGGCGCCTCCGCGTTGGCAGGGGGCTTAGCCGTGATCGCCCTGCTCGGCTTCGCCACCCCGGCCATGGCCCTGTTCTTTGTCGGCAGGGGATTCCACATGAGCACGGCGCTGTACGCCCTCTTGGCGTTCGCCGCGCTCAGGCGGGGTCGTTTCGGCCTGGAATGGTTCCTGGCGGTGGTCCTGCTCGCGGCCGGGATGCTCGGCGACCTCTTGCTTGTTGCCTACGGCGTAGTGCCCCTGCTCCTTGCCGGTCTTGTGGCAGCGCTACGCCAGCGAAGGTGGCAGAGCGCCGTGGCGGACGTCTCGGCTGGATTGGTCGCTGTGGCTGTTGCGGCCTTTGCCCGCCGCTTGGCCGAGGCGGGAGGCGCGTTCAAGTCAGAAGCGGCTCTGTCCACGGTGCACGTGGGACAGATGCTGAGAAACCTCGCGCACTTGCCCGGCTATGCCTCGGATCTGCTCGGCCTCACCAACGGCCTGCGGCACAACGGGGGAGTGGCCGCCGGTCTTCGCGAGGCGCACGTCGTGGGTGCGCTGTGCGTGCTGGCCTGCGTCGTGGCCGGGGTGTGGAGCCTCGTCGCCGGCGCTCGCCGCGGGCGGCGAGGTCAGCCGGCGCCGGTTGGGCCAGAGACGTGGCGGCTCGACGACCTCCTCGTCATCACGGTGCTCTGTTCGGCGGTGCCCTTCGTTACCTTCGCGCGACCCGATCAGAGCGGCGTGCGCTACCTCGCTGTGTCCATCGTGTTCGCGAGCATTCTCGCCGGGCGCCTCGTCGCCCGGGGTTGGTGCAAGCTCCCGGCGGGAAGGTCGGCCCGTGTCGTTACGGCCTTGGGTGTGGCGGTGGTCTTGAGCTTCGCGACCGGAGTCGGTTACTCATTGGCCCGCCCTGAGCAGCCTTACGAGATCCCGGCGCTGGTCTCCTACTTGGAGGCTCACCATCTCCGGTGGGGGATCGGCGACTACTGGGCCGCCAGTATCACCACGGTCCAGAGCAGTGGGGCCGTCATCGTACGGCCGGTGGCGGCCTCCGACGGCGGCGCCCTGCAGCAAATGACGACCTTGTCCGAGGCAAGTTGGTACACCGGACAGGAATGGCAATTCCTCGTCTACGACAAGCCGATCATCGACAACGTCGACCTTGACGCGGCCCTGCGGACGTGGGGTCCGCCGGCTCGGATCCACGTCATCGGGCCGTATCACGTCCTCACCTGGAGTCATCCGGTCGTGCTCCCGAAACCCGCGTCGGCCTAGGTCCCGAGCCGTCGAGCACCGTGCGGGCTCAGCGAGGGCTGAAGCGTGGGAAACGTGCCCTCGGGGAATCTGACGCCGTTGCTAGGCTCGGGACGGAGATGGCTTCAGTCCAGCCCGGACAGCGCCGGGGCTGGGGCCTTCTGTCTCCAACTCGATCTCGGATACGAGCCGCACCCGCGCCCTGACACCAGGGGGAGCTCCGGGTTCGGCCTGTCGCGTCACAGAAGACATGGGGAGGCGGTCAGGGTGCTGAGGGCGAAGGAAGGCCGATCTTGAACTCGAGCTCGTGGGTCGTGGTCGGGCTTGACAACGGCGGCAACTGCAACAGTGCGACAGTGCTGGAGGACTCGGGGCGTTTCCTCGTGGACAGGTTGTTCGAGAGCCCGAGCCGCGTGCGAGAAGGGCCGGAGGTGGCCATCGAAGCCCTTGTCGGGTCCCTGGACGGTGTGCTCAGCCTGACGGGCGTGGAACGAGAGTCGGTACGCGCCATCGGCCTCGGGACCCCGGGGCCGGCGAGCCCCGATGGCGTGATCTCCACGAAAGGCGCGACGAACTTCTCGGAACCGGCCTGGCACGGCTTCGATATCCGCGGCGCGCTCGAGCGTCGCCTGGGCGTCCCCGTCATCTACAACAACGACGGCAACGCGGCCGCGCTCTATGCCCATCACACCCACTTCGGCGAGAATTGGGCGTCGCATTCGTCGGTCTCGGCGATCGTCGGCACGGGACTAGGGGGAGGGGTGATAGAGGCCGGGCACGTCATCCGCGGCGCCGCGGGGATGGCGGGGGAGCTCGGCCATGTGCACATACCGATGGAGGGGCTCCTCGCCGAAGGCCAGCCTGTTCCCAGATGCAACTGCGGATTCTTCGGGGATGTGGAGAGTGTCGCCTCCCTGACCGGGATCGAGCACAATCTGCTGCCGTACTGGCTGACTCGATTCCCGGACCACGAGCTCGCCGCAAAAGGGTCCCTCGCTCAAGCCGCGAAGTTGGTTCGCGCCTACGCCGACTCGCAAGACCCGCTCGCGCTGGAGATCTTCACCCAACAGACGATGGCGATCGGCCGCCTGTTCACGATTGCGGGCAATTTTGTCGATCCCGGCGCTTACTTCGTGGGCGGTGGCGTGGTCGAGGCCTCGCCGAGGTTCCGTGAGTGGTTCCTCACGCGCGTGCGCGAGCACACTTTCCTGCGCGAGGAGCAACTCGAGGCCGCGACTTTCGCGCTCATCGCTGACCTGGACATGGCAGGTGCAAGAGGAGCCGCCCTGGCGGCTTTCGACTCGCTCGACGCCTGACCGGGCGGGCTCGCCGCCCTGGGGCGCAAAGACGTCGTCCAGTTGCGGGCCGGTCGGGCGGGCTAACCGGGGAGCGGGCTTAGCAACGCCGCGGCCGTCAGATGGCTTGTGAGCCTGCGGAGCAGGTCCGGCGCTACTCCAGGCACACTGGGCATGACCCATCTCGGTAAACGGTTACGCTGGAGGCTGTGGGTGCCGCAGGGCATCGAGACCCCGTCCAGACAGCGCTTTTCTCGCCCGACGAGTTACGTTTCGTGGCGGACTTCATGCCGCACATCGTGTGGATGGCGACGCCCGACAGGTTGATCGAGTACGTCAACACCCAGGCAGTGGAGTACTTCGGGTTACCGCCCGAGGACCTCTGGGGGTGGCGGTGGGTCACGGTGGTGCATCCCGAGGATGCAGCCCGCGTTCAGGCAGCCAGGGACATCGCCGCTTGGGCCCGGGCTCCGCTGAATCTCGAGTGCCGCCTCAGGCGTTTCGACGGGCAGTACCGATGGCACGACGTGCGTTCCCGCGCGCTCAAGGATGCCGACGGCCTGATCCGCAAGTGGATAGGCACCGCCACCGACATCGAGGACGTCAAAAGCGCCGAGGCCGGACTCCGGCTGTCGAGGCGCGAGGTGCAGGAAGCTCTGATCCTGCTCGAGACCCTGCAGGCGAACGTGCCCATCGGGTTCAGCCTCGTGGACGCCGAGTTCCGCTACCTGCGCATCAACGAGACGCTGGCCGCGTCGAACGGTCTTCCGGTTGCGGACCACATCGGACGGCGTGCCGCCGACGTCGTGCCAGATCTGTGGCCGCAGATAGAGCCTCAATACCGCCACGTGCTCGAGACCGGCGAGCCGGTGCTGAACGTCGAGATCGAGCGCACGTCAAGCGACGATCCCGGAAAGACCCGGAACTGGCTCGAGAGCTATTACGCCGTGGTGGTGGAGGGCCGGACGATCGGCGTGGGGGCCATCATCGTCGACGTCACCCCGCACAAGCAGGCGGAGCGGACGCGATCCGAGCTCACGCAGGCGGCCGCGGACGCCATGGCGGCCATGGTCGAGGTGAGGGACCCCTACACCTCCGGCCACCAAAGCCGCGTCGCCTCGATTGCCTCGGCGATCGCCGTCGCCATGGGTCTCGACCACGGCACCGTCGAAGGAATCGACCTGGCGGCACGCATCCACGACATCGGCAAGATCGGGACACCGGCGGAGATCCTGAGCCGCCCGAGCAACCTGAGCCCCATGGAGTGGGACCTCATCAAGATCCATGCCCAAGCGGGTGCGGACATCATCAAGGGGATCTCGTTCCCGTGGCCCGTGGCGGAGATGATCGTGCAGCACCACGAACGCCTGGATGGCTCCGGCTACCCGTGTGGACTGCGTGGGGAGGAGATCTGCCTCGGCGCCCGCATCATCGCCGTGGCCGACACGGTGGAGGCCATGTCGTCACACCGGCCGTACCGTCCGGCCCTGGGCGTCGAGGCGGCTATCGACGAGATAGTCGCACACCGCGGCAAGCTTTTCGATCCGGTCGTGGTGGACGCGTGCGTGGCCCTTGTTCGCGACGGGCAGATCCGTCTAGAGGCGACCTGGGAGTAGACCTGAGAAAGAGCGTTCGAGCGGGGCTCGAACGCGTCCCGGTGTTCGCTCTTTCCCTTCTGAGCTAACAGGCGCGTCAGCGGAGGCCGGCAGCCGCCACGACGACCCGTCGGCTCCCACGAACAACGGCGAAGTGCTCAGCGGACGAGCGCGACCACCGCCTCCGCCGAGAGGGGGCGAGCGAAGAGAAACCCTTGCCCTTGGTCGCAGTCCAAACCGGCGAGGGTATCGAGCTGATGGCTCGTTTCGATGCCCTCGCCGACCACGGTTATGCCGAGGGCGTGGGACATCGCCGTCACCGCAGCGACGATTTCCCGATCACGTTGGCTGCGACCGATCTGGGCTACGAAGCTCCGGTCGATCTTCAAGATGTCGACCTTCATTCGCTGCAGGTGCGCAAGCGACGAATAGCCCGTGCCGAAGTCGTCGAGGGCCAGGCGCACGCCGAGCTGTGACAGGGATGACAACGTCTCTTGGACATCGCCCCATTCGCCGACGAACGCCGTCTCGGTCATCTCGAGGCAGAGCCGTGCCGCTTCGACGCCGTGGCGACGGATCAGAGCGGAAACACGTTGCGCGAACTCGGGGTCCGAGAGTTCGGCACCGGACACGTTCACGGCCATGGTGAAACCGCTGGGCCAGTCGTCGCGGGAGCTCCATTCGAAGAGCTGACGGCAGGCTTCGTCCAAGACGAACGAGTCGATCCTGCCGATGAGCCCGTGCTGCTCGGCGAAGGGGATGAAGCTGTCGGGCGTGACAAGGCCGCGTTCGGGATGGTGCCAGCGCACCAGTGCCTCGACGCCGAGCAAGGATTGGTCGTCGAGCGAGAAGAGTGGTTGGTAGAGGAGGAATAGCTCCGCTCGGTCGATGGCGCGACTGAGCTCAGCCTGGAGGCGGCTCGCCAATGTGCCGATGCGCTCTGAGGCATCGAAGATCCGGTATTGGTTGCGGCCTGTTTCCTTGGCTTCGTACATCATTTCGGCGTCGCGGATCAGGTGTCTCGGCTCTGCCAGGGGATCGCGGGTGATGACGATCCCGACGCTGCAGGTGACCGAGAGGTCGCGCCCGTTATCCACGAACGGGGCGCGGATCCCCTGGACGATGCGCTCGCCGATGAGACCCACATCATCGTCGTCACGCAGGTCCCCGCACAGCACCACGAACTCGTCGCCCCCGAGGCGGGCAACGGTGTCGGAATGCCGCGAGAACTGCGCGAGCCTGTGGCCGACCTCGGCGAGCACCTGGTCGCCAGCGTCGTGACCGAACGCGTCGTTGATCGCCTTGAAGTGGTCCAGGTCGACGTAGAGCACCGCGAGGCGGCCCGGCTGTCGCTCAAGATCTGCGACCGCCTGGGAGAGCCGGTCCATGAGGGCGACCCGGTTCGCCAGACCCGTCACCGGGTCGTGCTGGACCTGGTTGGCCAGGGCACTTTCCGCTCTGATCTGCGCCGTCACGTCGCGCGAGATGCCGAAGGTGCCGATTATCTGCCCGGTTTCGTCGCGAAGCGGCATCTTCGTTGTCGAAACCCAGGGGCTCATTCCGTTGCCGAAGGTCTCCCGCTCCAGCTTGTTCACCATCGGCTCGCCGGTGCGGATGATCCTCTGCTCGTCCTCGAAGGCGGCCTCGGCATGTTCCTTGCTGAAGAAGTCGAAGTCGGTCTTGCCGACGATGTCCTCGGCGCTGCGGTCAGGAGCTATGGCGGCGATCCAGCCTGCACTTACAAGCAGGAACCGGCTGCGCACGTCTTTGAAGTACACGCGCTCCTCGGTGGTCGAGAGGAGATTGCCCATGCAGGTGAGCTTGAGCTCGCGCAACGGCTCGCTTTCCTGCGACCACTGTTCGTGCAGCTTCGCCTCAGCCTTGTCGACTCCTGTGCGAGGGATCGATGAGTACTATCGGTCGATCCGGGGGCGATGTTTAGCCTCGTGCCACCTGCCATTTCAGACTGACAGGTTCTCTTTGCTGAGACTTGCCGAGTCAGTACCGCGCTGTCGGGGAGCGGTGGTTGTCGGGTCCGGTGGGAAGATGTCACGCGCAGCATCAGCGCAGGGATGCGGACGGGCGCACCGCCGGTTACCCCGAGGGTGCTCAACCCACGAGCGCCACGACCGCCTCGGGCGAGAGGGGGCGGGCAAAGAGGAAGCCCTGGCCCTGGTCGCAGTCCAAACCGGTGAGCGCATCGAGTTGGTCGTTCGTCTCTATGCCCTCGCCGACCACGGTCGTGCCGAGAGCGTGGGACATCGCCATCACCGCTGCGACGATCTCACGGTCGCGGGGGCTCTTGCTGATCTGGGCGACGAAGCTCCGGTCGATCTTCAAGACGTCCACCTTCAGGTGCTGCAGGTGGGAAAGCGTCGAGTACCCCGTCCCGAAGTCGTCCAGGGCCAGGCGCAGGCCAAGTTTCGGTAGGGCGGCCAGCGTCTCCTCGACATCGCCGAATTCGCCGATGAGCGCCGTCTCGGTTATCTCCAGACACAAGAGCGCCGGGTTGATCCCGTGGCGACTGATCACCTCGGCGACATGGCTGGCGAACTCGGGATCCGACAGCTCAGCGCCCGAAACGTTGACCGCCATGGTGAACTTGGCGGGCCAGCCCTCGCGGGCGGTCCATTCTGCGATCTGTCGGCAGGCCTCGTTCAAGACGAACGCGTCGATCCGGCCGATCAGCCCGTACTGCTCGGCGAAAGGTACGAAGTCGTCGGGCAGCACCACCCCGCGCCGGGGATGTCGCCAGCGAACCAACGCCTCGACTCCTATGAGCGATCTGTCCTCCAGGGAGAACAACGGCTGGTAGAGAAGGAAAAGCTCCGACTCCTCGACCGTGTGGCTGAGCTCGGCCTGGAGGATGTTCGCCTGGGCACCTAGGCGCTGGGCCGAGTCGTAGACGCGATACCGGTTCCGTCCGGACTGCTTGACCTGGTACATCGCCTCATCCGCGTCGCGGATCAGCTCTTCGGGGTCGGCGCGGGGATTGCTCGTGATCACGATCCCGACGCTGCAGGTGACTGTGAGGTCGCACCCGTCCTCGACATAGGGGGCGCGCACCTCCCGCACTATCCGCTCCCCGATGAGGCCGACGTCATCGTCATCGCGCAGTGCGCCGCACAGCACGACGAACTCGTCGCCCCCCAGGCGGGCGACGGTGTCGGAATGCCGCGAGAACTCCGCGAGGCGGCGGCCAATCTCCCGCAGCACCTGGTCGCCGGCGTCGTGGCCGAACGAGTCGTTTATCTGCTTGAAGTGGTCCAAGTCGACGTACAAGGCCGCCAGCCGGCCCGGCTGGCGTTCGAGGGCGAGGAGTGCTTGAGAGAGCCGGTCCATGAGCGCGACCCGGTTCGCCAGACCCGTCACCGGGTCATGGAGCACCTGATAGGCCAAAGCGTTCTCAGCGTTCACCTGCGCCGTCACGTCGCGCGAGATCCCGAATGTCCCGATGATCTCGCCCTTTTCATCGCGCAGGGGCATCTTCGTGGAAGCGACCCAGGGACCGTCCCGGTCTCGGAACGTCTCCTGCTCCAACTTGCCTACGATCGCCTCGCCGGTGAGGATGATCCTCTGCTCGTCGGCAAAGGCGGCAGCGGCGTGTTCCTCGGTGAAGAAGTCGAAGTCCGTCTTTCCGATCACCTCTTCCAAGCTGTGGCCCGGCGCTGCCGTGGCGAGCCAGCCGGCACTGACCAGGAGAAACCGGCTCTGCAGATCCTTGAAGTAGATGCGCTCGGCAGTGCTGTTGAGCAGGTTGCGCATGCAGATGCGCTCGATCCCGGCGAACGGTTCGCCCGCGAGCCCGGCTTGTGGATCCAGCTTCCCGTAATCCATCGCAACTCCTGCTCCGGAACCGAAGAGTACTATCGACCGATTCGCCGACAACGATTAGCGGGAGCTGACCGGCTCGCCCGTGGGTGGGGCGGAGTTGGACCTGTTCGCTCCTGGTCTCCCGCGCCCCTCGCGCTCCTGGTTGCGGTCCTCGTGGGCCTGGCCTTCGGGTCCGGTGACCAGTATCTGGGCAGCCTCGTAACCCCGGGAGGGTGGACTGAGTCGTTGAGCCTCCTGTCCGCCCCGTGGCTCGTGCTGCCCTTCGTCTTCGGGTGTGGCCAGGTGAAGGCCAGGCAAGCCGCGACAGCTGGCCTCGTCGTGACCATGACCGCACTGCTCGGCTACTTCCTCATGATCATGGGTCCATTCGAGGGAGGGCAATGGAACCTGAGCCTGCACGAGGCTCGCGGACTGTTCCTCTCGAACACGCTGAACATCTTCGGAGGCTTCGTGACCGGGCCTCTCTACGGATTCCTTGGACAGCACTGGCGGACGCGCCGGGCGTGGATCAGCGCCGTACTGGTGGCCGGCGCCCTTTGTCTCGAGCCCTTCGCGCTCACTGTCGCCGGCAGGACTCTCGCCGGCAGATCCAGCATGGTTTGGACGCTCGAGACAGCCGCAGGGATCGCGACGGCGGGCTATTTCGCCCTTGCGGGCCTGGCGTACAGGAGGCGCCGCTCGGGCTTGACACCCCCGACATAAGGCTTGTTGTGCCTGTCAGGGCGTCTAGCAAGACTGCAAATTGGCCCTGGATGACGAGGCCCCGTGGCTCTTCTTGGTCGCTGTCTTGGATGAGGCGTGTCCGCCGGCAAGTGGGGGAACAGCACTTCGTTCTGCGGTTGCCAGCACGGCGCTCTTGAGATCGACCGAGTCCGCTTTGCTCAGCTTTTCCGGGCCTATTGCACCCCAGAAGGTTTCGCTCGGCGTTACCGGCGAGGCCGCAATACCACTCTCCGCAACCGGTTGGCCCCGGTGGGTTACCATTTGGCATGTAGTACTTGGCGGCAAAGGACCGTCGCTAGCGAAGCGGGGTAGCCCGTGTCACGTTCCAAGGCACGATCGAAGCTGGCGATGGTGGTCACCGTCCCAGTCGTCGTGGCGACAATGGTGCTCCTCGGGGTGCCGCAGCTCGCCTTCGGCGCAACTCCACTTCCGGTCGTCCACCTGTATACCGATTACGTTGCCGCAGGTCAGAGGCCCTTTATTGGCTCTACGCGAATCGAGGTTGGAGAAACCGGGCTCCTTCACCTCGCGGCACCGAGCGTAGCGGGACGATCTCGCCCGTTGCGGGGTCGACCGCCTCGCCGAAGCACCACAGGATCTGGCCTCGGAATCCCGCCCAGCTGCCGTAGCCATGTGCTTGGCGCTTCTGGTTCTTGATGAGGTGGTTGATGGCCTCGGCGAACCCGTTGCTCGCGCCGCCGGTGCGCGCGTAGTTGATGATCTCGGCCCGCCAGGATCGCAGGCCGTTCGCCGCTTTGACGAACGGGGCAAGCTTGGACTGGCGACAGAAGGCGTCGAAGAGCTCGAGGCCGGCGCTGAAGGCCGCGACGTTGCCCGACCTCCCGATCGCCATGAGGGTGCGGAAAGCCTCCTTCAGCTGATAGGCGAGCGCGAGTGGCGGGTCTAAGGCGCATGCCTCGGCGACGGCCGCCCGCTGGCGGGCACCCCGCTCGGTGGTGTCGGCCAAGAGCTCGTCGCGGGCGCGAGCGAGCGCGTGGCGGGCCTGCTTGGGGAGGCCGGCTCGGCCGGAGCGTCCCTTGGCGAGGCGCTGGGTGGCCGAGCGGCGCACCGCCGTCAGCGCGTCGAGCACACGGCGATGGAGGTGGAAGGCGTCGGCGACGATCAAGGCGTGGGGGAAGACGAGGCGCACCATGTAGCGGTAGGGGACGTGGCAGTCCATGGACACGATCTGCACCTGAGCCCGCTCGGAGCGGCTGTAAAGCCCCGAGAAGGCCCAGATGGCCGCGGCGTCCCTGCCGGGTGCGACGTCGATGACCACGCCACGCTCGGGATCGGAGAACACCGTCGCATAGACGAAGGGCTTGCGCACAGCGCACTCGTCGATCGCAAGGTGCCGACCGAGGCGCCCACAGCGCCCCGCAGTGGCACGTCGACGCCGCTCGCCGACGGCCAGGCGCAGGTAGTGGGAGGGGACACCGAGATCCCGCGCCACCGCCGCGGTGGCACGGCCCCGGGCGAGATCGGCGAAGAACGCCAGTGCCCGTTCTGAGGCGCCTCCCCGTCCGATCCCCTCGAAGCGTTCGTCGAAGGTGCGCTGGGCACAGTCGGGGTTCTCGCAGACGAAGCGACGGACGCAAAGCGACAGGACGACGACGAGAGTGCGCACCACGTCGATCACCTCCCGCCAGCCCGTGCCATTCGTCGTCGCCGACGGGTGCGCACACGCCGGGCAGAGCGCAATCGCATGTCGCCCGGCGACGTGGACGACCGGCAGCTTCCCTTCGCGCTCCACCGTGCGGAAGGTGTTCATGTCGCGCCGACCGAGACGCAAACAGATACGGTCAGCCATGGGTCTGGCTCTCCTTCCTTCAGCTCCTTGACAAGCCGAAGTTTGGGAGCCAGGCCCACTGCTATCGGTGGATGGTCAACGCATCACGCCGAGACTTTCAACCCTGATTCGCGGGGAGCCCCTATATTTTAGTTAAAACTAGTATCAAACATTGGTTCAGGTCGTCCGGTGTTTCAGCTTCCGTGTATCAGGAGCACCCTCTAGAACGCCCCAGAACGCCCGAGAACCCCTGGGCGAGTACAAACACCAGCTGGGGAACCAGCGGCAGCGGTCTCTGAGAGATCGAGCGCCAACCTCTCAGGCAGCCCCGCACCCTGGCTCAAGCTCGGCAACCGTGTCTCCCGGTCCTACCGGTCCGGGTTTTGTCGCCCGGACTGTTGATTTCCGGGGTGTTGAGGTCCGAAATTTTATGTCCTCGACAAGCCTGACTACCAGGCAGATGCCTGAAATCGCATCGATACGTGATCGAAATTACGTTCCGAGCATTTGGCTTCCACACCGATTACTCTTTTGCGATGAACGCCGGAGACGGCCGGACATTAGGTTCAGGAGGCAGCATGTCTTCTTTTGGTTGGACTGCGCGGAAGATCGCGACGCTTGTAGCGACGCCAATAGTGATGCTCACGTGTATTACGGACGTTATTCCGGGAGCGGGTGCCGAGGTGCCCCACGTCTCGCTTCCGCTAGTCACGTCTTTCACGGTGTCACCGAACTCCTTGTCTAACAAGGGTGGGACCATCAAGCTGCAGGCGAGCCTGAAGTTCGCCCAGACCTGCACGCTGTCGGCGTCGCTGGCCGTCACCGGACTGCCCAAAAGGAACTTCTCGTGCGCTTCCGACTCGTTTTCGGAGACGTTCTCAATTCCGAAGGACACGAGTGCCATTGCTCGCACTTACATCTTCACTCTCTCGGTGAAGAACACTGAAGGCAGCACGACTGCTCCGAATGCCGTTGTTACTGAAGGTGGTGCTCCTCCGCCAATCTCCTTCGGAACCGTCAGTGTGGAGTTCCGGACTGTCGGCGTCTCGATTCACAGCACAAACGTTGAGGTGCAGGTCACCAACAACAGCACGCAGCCACAGACCCTAGGCGCGTTCACCATCGTCGGAACGAACGCCTCCGACTTCGCTGTCCCTAGCAACGACTGCGCGGGCATCGTGTTGTCGGCCGGCGGAGGCGAGTGCTCGTTTGCCGTTGACTTCGTTCCGACCAGCACCGGAAGGCGCGTTGCCACGCTCGAACTTGATGATGCGAGCTGGGGGTCCGCTGGAACGAACGCACTGCTCCCCTTGTCGGGGACCGGTGTCTATTCGGAGATCTCGATTGGTGCCTCGTCAACGTTTTACGCTAGCGGTGAGGTCCACTTCGGTATCCAAGGCGTCGAGACGACCACGAAACCGCTTTACGTCACCGTCAGCGACGCCTCGAAGACAGTTCCGCTGTACGTCAGCTCAATCGGTGTCAGCGGCCAGAACTTCTCCGACTTCGGCGTTTCCGCCGGCAACTGCGGAGCCACCGTCATCGACCCCGGAGCTCAGTGTCAGTTTACCGTCACCTTCACACCGACGGCATCGGGGCTGCGCAAGGATCAGGTTGATGTGTACGGGAACATGTCGGGGGGCGTGTGGACGATCCCTGAGACTGGGACCGGAGAGTACGCAACGCTCACTTTGGACAACGCGGCTGGCAAACCGATCACTGCGATCGACTTTGGCGACGAGACCTCGGGCACCCGGGCCGTTCCGGTCACGGTGACTAACACCAGCTCGAACGTATTCTTGTTTTTCGGGGGACAGACCGGTGTATTCGGACAGAACGGCCCCGACTTCAATTGGACGGTCGGCGCCTGTATCGACTCGGGATACGAGCTGGCCCCGTCTCAGCACTGCACCTTCACGGTCGTTTTCCAACCGTCATCGGGAGGTGTTACAGATGTCGAGTACTATGGCAGCTTCTCCCTCTACGACAATGCCCAGTCCGGGTCCGAGACACTCCAGTTGTCGGGGGAATGGAAGTCGTCGTAGCCATTGAGCTGACAGTTCTAAAGAGCGTCGCGAAATACGCCGCTAAGGGGTAGGCGCGTGAGAAAATGCTTCATGACCACTTCCCCGCGCTCGGGCGAGCATCGCCTCGCCACAGCGAAACGAGTTCGTCCCCGTCGCGACTTTCTGGCGATGGAGGAACGACGGATGCGAGCAGCCGAGATGTTCGCCGCCGGCGGCCAGAGCCAAGCCGACATCGGCAGATCGCTCGGCGTCTCGCATCAGACGGTGTCGGATTGGCACTCGCTATGGAAAAGGGGCGGAACCGAGGCGCTGCGGGCGGCGGGTCGGGCAGGGCGGCGACCGAAGCTGACCGCCCGCCAGCTCGCCGAGGTCGAGGCCGCGCTCCAAAAGGGCCCGAAGGCAAACGGCTATGGCACCGATCTGTGGACACTGGCCCGGGTGGCAGAGGTCATCGCGGTGGTTACCGGTGTCAGCTATCACCGAGGACATGTCTGGCGGGTTCTTCGCGAACAGCTCGGCTGGACCCGCCAGAGGCCGGCACGCCAGGCGATAGAGCGCGACGACGAGGCAATCGAGCGATGGGCGATCAAGCGGTGGCCGAAGGTAAGAAAAGTGCCCGGCGCCGGGGCGCGCTGATCGTGTTCCAAGACGAGTCGGGCTTCTCGCTCTTGGCGTCTGTCCGTTCCACCTGGAGGTATGACCTGAAGTTGTGGATCACCCACTCGTCCAAAGGCGCGACGTACCTTCCTCGTTGAAATCCAAGACGAGCAGCCGGCGTTAGCGCGCCGGCGAGGAAGGGACGCCGATGTTGAGCGTAGTGAACAACGACGAGGCCGGCGCGGAAGGTCGCTCGAACCTTGACGAGATCTGTCGCGAAGGTGCGAGGACGATGCTCGCCGCGGCCTTGGAGGCCGAGGTCGACGCCTATCTCGCCGAGCTCGTAGACGAGCGTGATGAGGACGGGCATCGCCTCGTGACGCGCAACGGCCACGCACGACAGCGCAAGGTCCAGACCGTGGCCGGCGCGGTCGAGATCACAGCACCGAGGGTGAACGACAAGCGCGTGGACGAGGAAACCGGTGAGAAGGCCCAGTTCCGCTCCGTCATCATCCCGCCCTGGTGCCGGAGGTCCCCGAAGGTCACCGAGGTCCTGCCGCTTTTGTACCTGCACGGACTCTCGACAGGGGACTTCGCCCCTGCCCTCGAGGGCTTCTTCGGTTCTGCAGCTGGGTTGTCGGCCTCTGTGATCACCCGGCTCACCACCGCTTGGCAGGACGAGCACCGTGCCTTCATGGCGCGCAACTTGGCGGACCGGGACTACGTGTACCTCTGGGCCGACGGGGTGCACTTCAACGTGCGTCTCGAAGAGGAACGGCTGTGCTGTCTCGTGATCGTCGGTGTTCGCCTCGACGGCAAGAAGGAGCTCGTCGCGATCGCGGACGGCTACAGGGAGTCCACCGACTCCTGGGCGGCGTTGCTAAGAGACCTGCGCCACCGCGACATGCGCGCCCCGGTCGTCGCGGTCGGTGACGGTGCGCTCGGGTTCTGGGCAGCGCTCAGAGACGTGTTCCCCGAGACCAAAGAGCAGAGGTGTTGGGTGCATAAATCCGCGAACATCCTCGACGCCCTGCCCAAGTCCATCCAGCCGCTCGCTAAGACGATGCTCGCCGAGGTGAGAGACGCCGAAGACCGTGAGCACGCCCGCGACGCCGCCAAGGCCTTCGACAACGAGTTCTGTGCGAAGTGGCCTAAGGCCGCCGAAAAGCTCCGCGACGACCTCGAGCCGCTGCTCTGCTTCTACGACTTCCCCGCCGAGCACTGGTTGCACCTGAAGACCTCGAACCCGATCGAGTCGACCTTTTCGACAGTCCGGCTCAGGACCAAGGTCACCAAGGGCCCGGGCTCGCGAGCTGCCGGGCTCGCCATGGCCTTCAAGCTCATCGAGGCGGCGGAAGACCGCTGGCGTTATGTCAACGGTGCCGCGCTCGTCGCCCTCGTGCGCGCAGGTGCGAAGTTCCGAAAGGGGGTGTTGGTCGAGAACATCTCGAAGCAAGAGGAGGCCGCCGCGTGATCAGCGGGTCGGGCCGATCCACAACTTTTGACTATTCCTCTTCCACCTGGGCTCCGCGCGGCAAGACGCCGGTGCTGCGCCACCACTTCAGCTGGAAGCGCTTGTCGATGGCGGGGGCGCTCGCCTACGAGCCCGACGGCACAGACGCCCAGCTCGTGTTCCAGATGCGCTCCGTTGTAGCTCGATTCCGAGGCGGCGTCGGTCAGCCACGGTTACCCCAAGGCGTGCGAGTTCGCTGGCGGTGCAGTTCGACCCGACCGGCGCCGGATTGAGGACAGAGGTCGTGAACCTCTTGGACGCGAGCTGGGGCGCTTCAGGCACGACCGTACAGCTGAAGCTGCGCGGAACCGGCGTCTGGGCGACCGCGACCGTCTCGAACAGCCATATCCGCAACAACGTCTTGGTCTTCCCGACAGATGAAACCCTGCTCAAGGCGAGCGCCCCGCAGAGCGTGACGGTTACGAACGTCGGCGCGGTGCCGCTTTACATCAGTGGAATGGCTGTCACCGGGGGAGAGGCCACCGACTTCATTGCCGCTCCGGACACCTGCATCAACGAGCTTGCGAACCCACCGGTCTATCCGCTCATCGTGAGTATCGGCCAGAGCTGCAGGTTCACGCTCGCGTTCGATCCCTCGGGGACCGGCGAGCGCACAAGCAGCGTCGTGGTCGCCGACAACACGCTCGGCACCGACACCGAGCTCGGCATTGAAGGCACCGGCGTGGCGGCGCCGTCGTAACCTCGCCGGCGAGGACCCGCGCGCGGCTCTGAGCGGGGAGTCGGACCCCACAGCAACCGAGAAGAGGGCCTGCTAGCTTTCCTCGGAATCAGACGGCATCTTGCCGATCGAAATGAGGGGGGCCGATGAAATTTATCGTTGAGGTCAGTTTTCCGTTGGAGCCGTTCAATACCTACGTCCGGCAGGGCACTGCCGGCCAGAAGATCGGTGAGGCTCTCGCCGCGGTCAAACCCGAGGTTGTCTACTTCACCGACAACGGAGTCGGACGCGGGGCGGTGATGATCGTCGACATCCAGAGCGCGAGCCAAGTGCCTCACGTGACTGAGCCACTCATGCTCAGCTTCGACGCATCGGTGCACTATCGAGTAGCGATGCCGCCGGAGGAATTGCAAGCCGTGGGCCTTGAGCGCTTCGCGACGGCGTGAGAAGGGGGCGGGTCCGGTATGTGGGCACAACTGATAAAGACCCGTCTGCGGGCGGGCCACGACGAAGGGCTGAAGCAACTCTTCGAGCAATTGCGTGCGTTTGAAAAGCCGGGTTCGGGCCTGGTGCGCTCCACCGCCATGCGGGACCAGAAAGACCCGAGCCAGGTCTACATGCTCGTCGTCTTCGAGAGCGAGGAGAAGGCCCGCGAACGGGAGAAGGGTCGGGCAGCGCAGGAAGGCTTTGAGGCAGTGAGGGCGATGATGGCGGAGATCTTCGACGGTCCTCCGGAATTCGTGGACCTGATTGTCGTGGGGGAGACGACACCGTAGGAATCAGTGGACGGGGTCGTCGGCAACCCCACCGCGTCTCGCGAGCTATTGGATGACTGTCGGCAAGAGGGACCCTCTGTGCTCTGCGTGGACCTCCTGGCACCTTCATCTGACGGTCCCGGTCTCTGACGGGCTACCTGTAAACACGGGCATGGTCCGTAAAGTCGGACCATGCTCGTTCAGGTCCGTGCCGCTACCCCGGATCGGTGGAGCGACGTTGTCAAGGTCTTCGGTCGCCGCGGTGAGGATCCTTCCTGGTGCTGGTGCCGCCTCTTCCTACGCTCTGAAAGCCACGAATCCTCGCCGCCAGAACCGACATTGGACAACCGCGACGCGCTGCGCCAAGAGATCACCCATGCCGACATACCACCAGGGCTCCTCGCTTACGTCGACGATCAGCCTGTCGGATGGACAAGGGTGGGCCCTCGCTCAAGCTTCCCTGGCGTGAGTGGCAACAGAGCGTTAGCCAGAGTGCTCACCGATGACCCCGGCGCTTGGTGGGTGACATGCTTCGCCGTCGACAGCCGTCACCGGCGATCCGGCGTCGGGTCCGCGCTACTCAGGGCAGCGGTGGAGTTCGCCAGGGAGCACGGGGCTACGGCTGTAGAAGGTCATCCGGTGGATGTGGCCGCCCTGCGCGCCGCTCGGGTGAGCGGGGCGGCAATTTTCACGGGGACTGTGGCCATGTTCTCCGCCGCAGGGTTCAGCGAGGTTGCACGAACGTACCCTACGCGGCCGGTAATGAGGCTTCTGTTGTAATGCCTGAACAACTAGGAAGCTCTTGTCACGAGTCCTCTACGGCATCGAGGCGGGGCGGTCGCGTCTAAGAACGGCTGACGCCACCGTTCACCCCATTTTCCGGTGCAGTGTTGCCCGGGCCGTCAGGGCTTCACCTTCCGGCAGCTGTCGCTCGCCTTGACTGGCCGCGTTTCCGCTCCGGCCGATCTGGGTACATAGTTCGCAGGTGCTGTGTGACAGGGCAGGCGCCCGGCCGCAGCTCGCTCTCACCAGGTCCGTCGAAGGGGTACCATCGAGGTTGACAACCGAATAATTCAGGGAGTTCGGCTCCCGGGTGGGTGGGTATGTCTCTAGGAGGCATGCCCTGTCTTATGCCCGCGTAATCCGCACACCGGGAGTCCTACCGGCGCTCTTATCCGTGTACGCCGGTGCGCTGCCTTTCGGGATTCTGAACCTGGCCTTGCTGCTGTTTGTGGAACGTCGCACCGGGTCCATCGAGGCAGGCGGCGTCGTTATCGCCGGGTTCGGCCTCGGGAACGCGGTCGGATTGGTCGTTCAGGGGCGGCTCTTGGACCGCGGCGCCCCGCGATGGACGATCGGCGGCGCAGGTCTCCTGTGCACGTGCATGCTGGTCGGGTCCGCACTCTGTGCACCCCCTGGATTGCCGACACCTCTCTATGTCGCTCTTGTAGGCGTTGCAGGGGCGACCGTGCCTGCGGTGACGACCTTTGTGCGTTCGAGCCTCCCCGCACTCGTTGCCGACGCGAGCCAGCGTGCCAGCGCCTATGCCTTGCTTGCCGTCCTCTTTCAAGCGGCAGTGGCTACAGGACCGCTACTGGTGTCCTGCACCTTGCTTGTCGCCGGTCCCATGACAGCAATCCTCGCAGCTGCCGGGGCCGTGCTCGTTGCAACCGCCGCTTGTCTGCTGGCCGCTGGTGGGCTCCAAACGCCTCGTCGTGCGCCACCGCGCGAGCAGGGGATCGCCCACGGTTATCGGCCGGTCTAGTCACGGTTGTGTTGGTCGGGGCGTGCGTGGGCACGGTCACCGGGCTCACAAGCGTCGCTGTGCCTGCCGCGGCCATCGCGGACGGCCACTCGGTCATATCTGGTCTCGCGTTCGGCGCCTTGGCGATCGGCGATCTGTGCGGTGGGATAATTGTCGGTGGCCGACTCGGCCGGGCGTGGCTCGTGACGACGAGCCTCGAGTGGTCGCTTTTCGCGGCGGCCATCGTGTCGACACTGGCAGCTGCAGCCAGTTCCCGCCCGATCCTTCTCGTTCCGGTCCTCTTCTTGGGCGGGATTGTTGGCGCGCCGGTCGGGATCACGCTGTCGACGCTGCTCGATCACGTGGTGGATCGTCGGCGTCTGGCTGAGGCCTATGCCATGCTCGTCAGCGCCGGCCTCGCGGCCGCTGCCGCTGGCAGCGCCCTCGCAGGCAGCGCCGTAGGCATCGCAAGACCCACGGGCCTACTGCTTTGCGGAGGCGCTCTTCTTGTTGTCGCCGACGTCTGGACGATTGCTCGGCGCTCTACCCTCGCCAGTGAAACAGATGACTAGCCTTTCTCGTGCGCCGGGTCGGGCCGCCCGAGTCGGGGACCTCTGCCGAGCTCGTTTGTTCCACCTTGACGCCCCAACACGTGCGACATAACGGACAAAGCCCGCGGTTCTCCCTCTTGCAGCCTGCGACGGTAGGCCGCCTGCTTGCAAGCGGAGGAGCAGTATGTCGCGCGCACATCGACTAGGACTGGCCGGAGGCATTCAGGGCAGATCCGTCGGACTTGCTTCACGGCCGAAGCGTAGCGTTACGTATTCCGTTACGCCTGTTACGTTTCGACACGCGATATGAACGAACTCGTGCGTCTCCCTCGGTCCACCCGAACGTAGGCTGTCCCGTTCCCCGGCAGCCGGGTCTCGGGATAGCGTCGTACAGTCGCGAATTGAGATGATCTAAAGGAGGGAGCCGAAGCGCGGCCCTATGGAACCTCCTCGGCAGACGGCGAAGTAGACGCCGTGCTGCGGTCCGAGCCTCCAGCCGACGGAGCGACTCTCAACGGCTGGGTTGCGCTGGCCGAATGGGCGGTCCCCGGCGGCAAGCCGATGCTCGTGTTAATGGGCAGGCCAGAGGCGAGCCTGCTCCAGATGAAGGCCTACTTGCACAGTGGGATCCTGAATATGGTCTGGCGAGTTTACGGCGACGCCGCGCGCTCTGCGCCGAACTGAGGGCTGTTCGAAGCGATTCGCGTTCCAATCCAAGTGTCGCTGAGCCGAGGAGGAGGCATTCTCGCGGCGGATGGAACACGTCTCGCACCACGGCAACGCGACATAACGGACAAAGCCCGCGGTTCTCCTTGTCGCAGCCTGCGACGGTAGGCAGCTTGCCTACAGGCGGGGGAGCAGTATGTCGCGCGCAAGTTGACCAGAGCTGGGCGTTGGCACTCGGGGCAGATGCGTCGAACCCGTGTTGATCGAACGGTCATGGTCCCACGGTAGCTGTTACGGGTCCCGTTACGGGTGTTACGGGTCCACCAGCGGCTCTAGACGGGGGAGTTGCATCCAAGAGCGGCTGACGCCGCCCTTCGCTTCATTGCCCCGTGCACCGTGCCCGGCCTGTCAAGGCTTCCCCTCGGGCGGCCGTAGCCGGCCTTGACTGGTCTGCGTCACCTCGCCAGACACCTACCCTTTGACGATGCAGTTTGCAGGTGCTGTGTTACAGGGCACGCACCCGTGCATCCCGAGGACTCTCAGCCGTCGCTCGTGTCACCCAGAGTGTCCAGTTCGGCTTAAGTTTTTCCCGGCTGCTGCCGATAGTTACCTGAGTAGCCGTTTTATTGACCCGAGAGAGGAAATGCTTATGACCAATGTTCACGAGAGGCTCCGTGCGCGGCGCCTTAGGTTGGAGGAGGCGGGTGAGGAGGGCTTCACGCTCATCGAGCTGCTCGTTGTCCTGCTCATCATCGGCATCCTGCTCGCGATCGCGATCCCGACGTTCCTGTCGGTGACCAAGACCGCGAACAACACTGCCGCGCAGGCCAACTTGCAGACCGCCCTGACCGGCGCCGACACCTACTACACCAGCGACAACCAGACCTACTCCGGCATCGACGTGGCTGGGCAGGGCGTGTCGAACATCTCGCAGATCGACACTGGCTTGACGTATGTGAGCCAGGCTGATTCGACCAAGGCGAACGTGGTCTCGCTTGACGTCGCTACAGTGACTCCGGCGAAAACCACGCTAGTGATGGCGGCTTTCTCGCCGGGTACGAACGACTGCTGGATCATCCAAGACCAGAAGTCGACGATCACAGCATTTGACGGCGCACCCACCGCTGCCGGCACCTATTATTCAGTGATCACGGGCAGCAGCCCTACAACTTGCACATCCGTTCTTAGTGCGGCACCAGCGGCGGGCTGGTCAACCACCGGCTTCCCGAAGGGGTAGTCGTCGGCCAACATCTACCTCGGGGGTTAGTTGGTCTCCCCGGAGCGGACTGCTACTGCAGAGGACCTCCTGATTCGGTCAGGAGGTCCTTTCGCGCCGGGCGGTTTCTCGGTCCGCACAAGTATTTACCACGCTCAGATCAGCAAGTGCTCGCAGCAACCTGGATAGCGGGAGGCTCTGCTCCTCCTTCCGCACCTCTCCAAGCGTCAACCCGCCAGTCGCAGATCAAGGGCGACGGCCCTCCGACACGAACCCCATCACGCATTCTCAAACCGCGGGAAGCAACCCGCAGTCAGTCACTCGACCAACGTAACGGACAAAGCCCGCGGTTCTGCTTGTCGCAGCCTGCGACGGTAGGCAGCTTGCCTACAGGCGGGGGAGCAGTAGGTCGCGCGGAAGTCGACCAGAGCTAGGCGTTGGCACTCAGGGCATGCGCCGCACGCGCGCTAATCGAGCGGTCGTGGCCCCACGGTAGCCGTTACAGGTGTTACGGGTCCACCAGCGGCTCTGGACGGGGGAGTTGCATCCAAGAGCGGCTGACGCCGCCCTTCGTCTCATTGTCCTGTGCCACCGTGCCCGGCCCGTCAAGGCTTCCCCTTCGGGCGGCCGCGGCCGGCCTTGACCGGCCTGCGTGTCCGCTCCGCGCCGATCTCCGGACGCAGTTTGCGGGTGCTGTTACAGCACGCACCCGCCCGCATCTGGCACTCCCGACCGTCCCCGATCCGTCGATTGGCGCTCTTCTCTTATGGAATCAGATGCTCTCGAGACCACCCACAGGGTTTGATCGGTCGCGTCGGCGCCGCGGTAGATGTCGCACTCTTATCCTCGAGCGGTTCAACCTCAAGCAGGGGTGCGGCGCTCTTTGTCGTGTTACCAACGGGGGAGGAAGCTGCCGAGTACGATCGCCGAAGGTGATCGACACGACGTCCAGATCCTCCGAGTCTCGATCCTCAGCTCGCGCCAGTGCTAAGCGCCGTGAAGTCGCCACGTCACGGGTCATCAGAGGTTTCGCCCACCTGACCGCAGGGTTGCCTTTCGTCGTCGCGGCTGTGGCGGAGATTCGACGCGGCTGGATCCCCGACTCTGACAACGCGGTGATTACCCTCAGGTCTTGGGAAGTGCTGGGAGTCCATCCTCCTGCTCTCGGTCAATACTCTGAGGTTTCACAACTCGGCGGCCATCGCGTCTTCGATCTCGGGCCTCTCCTCTATTGGCTCTTGGCGATCCCTGTGCATATTGACAACCTCCATGGCTCGCTCTGGGGCGCGGCATTGCTCTGTGTCCTTGCTGCGTCGTTGTCTGTCGAAGCCGCAAGGACCGCGAGGGGCGCGGTTGCCGCTCTGGTGGTGGCAGGTGCCATTGCCGGTCTTGTCGTAGCCATGCCGGCGCTAGCCCTGGACGCGCTTTGGAACCCCTACCTAGGTGCTGTGTGGCTTGTTTGCGCGCTGATGTCAGGCTGGGCTGTCGTGGCTGGGCACGTGAAGTGGCTGCCGGTGCTCGTTCTTGCAAGCTCGGTGGCCGCACAGGCGCACTTCATGTACGCGCTCATTGCACTGGCGGTCGGCATGCTTGGCCTTGCCGTCGCACTCTCGCAGATCAGAAGACGTGAGGTGCTCGTCTGGACGCTTGTCGCTTTGGCAGTTGGCGCGGTGTGCTGGATTATGCCGTTCGACCAGGAGCTTCGCGGCAATCCAGGGAACATGTCTGCGATCTTCGCCAATAGCGGAAATGTCGCGAGGTTTGGCTGGGTTTTTTCTTTCCATAGCTATGCCGCAGCGGCCGGCGTTTTGCCGCTCTGGTGGTCGACGATCAGGGCCGTGCCATCTGCGACCTTCTTCGATCGCATCAGCGCTGCCCCGGCTCTGGAAGGCATGCTCGTCCCCTATGGCTTTGTCCTGATTGTTGTGGGTGGCTGGGTTCGGCAACGGCGAGCGCTTGCAGCACTTGGCAGTGTCACCTTGGCGACGTCGGTGGGTGTGCTTCTGACATTCGCGTGGTTGCCCACCACTTCGTACTCGGACCTCTGGTATCTCGAGATCGTGCTGTGGCCAATCGGGATGCTGGTCTGGGCGACTTCGATCTGGGCGGTAGGCGAGCTCGCTGCTGTGTTTGTTGTGCGGCTGTGCCGAGGCAATGTTTGCGAAACCTCTCAGGCGCAGCATCGATGGCCCTCACTGGGAGCGGCGGCGCTAGCCGCGGTGGTCGTTGGAGCTCTCGCGATCGTGTCGCTGAGCACATCTATCGAGACTAACGGAGAGGTCGGTGTCGGGCCAGTCGTCCAGCAGGTACGAATCGCGGTCCGGGAGATCACTGAGAGGGTAACCCGAGGGCCAGTGCTCCTCTCCGTCGTTGGAATGGGCACGAGCCCAGCGAGCTTCGTCTATGCGACGGCTATTATGTGGCAGCTGGAGATCCGAGGCTGGACTCCTGAACTGGCGCGGGGGTTTGCACTAAACGTCGGGCCAGAGACGCTGCCCACCCCCAGTGCTCCGGTGGCTCACATGCGTATCGTCGGCTACAAAGTTGTCCTCTCGATAACAAGTGCCAGTACTTAGCCCATTAGATAATCGAGCGCGCTTTGGCGCGAGAGTCTCAGAGTGGGTCTGTCAGCGCCTCCACGGGCCGAGCCCGGAGGAATAGTCAAAAGTTGTGGATCGGCCCGACCCGCTGATCACGCGGCGGCCTCCTCTTGCTTCGAGATGTTCTCGACCAACACCCCCTTTCGGAACTTCGCACCTGCGCGCACGAGGGCGACGAGCGCGGCACCGTTGACATAACGCCAGCGGTCTTCCGCCGCCTCGATGAGCTTGAAGGCCATGGCGAGCCCGGCAGCTCGCGAGCCGGGGCCCTTGGTCACCTTCGTCCTTAGCCTCACGGTCGAAAAGGTCGACTCGATCGGGTTCGCGGTCTTCAAGTGCACCCAGTGCTCGGCCGGGAAGTCGAAGAAGCAGAGCAGCGGCTCGAGGTCGTCGCGGAGCTTTTCGGCGGCCTTGGGCCACTTCGCACAGAACTCGTTGTCGAAGGCCTTGGCGGCGTCGCGGGCGTGCTCACGGTCTTCGGCGTCTCTCACCTCGGCGAGCATCGTCTTAGCGAGCGGCTGGATGGACTTGGGCAGGGCGTCGAGGATGTTCGCGGATTTATGCACCCAACACCTCTGCTCTTTGGTCTCGGGGAACACGTCTCTGAGCGCTGCCCAGAACCCGAGCGCACCGTCACCGACCGCGACGACCGGGGCGCGCATGTCGCGGTGGCGCAGGTCTCTTAGCAACGCCGCCCAGGAGTCGGTGGACTCCCTGTAGCCGTCCGCGATCGCGACGAGCTCCTTCTTGCCGTCGAGGCGAACACCGACGATCACGAGACAGCACAGCCGTTCCTCTTCGAGTCGCACGTTGAAGTGCACCCCGTCGGCCCAGAGGTACACGTAGTCCCGGTCCGCCAAGTTGCGCGCCATGAAGGCCCGGTGCTCGTCCTGCCAAGCGGTGGTGAGCCGGGTGATCACAGAGGCCGACAACCCAGCTGCAGAACCGAAGAACCCCTCGAGGGCAGGGGCGAAGTCCCCTGTCGAGAGTCCGTGCAGGTACAAAAGCGGCAGGACCTCGGTGACCTTCGGGGACCTCCGGCACCAGGGCGGGATGATGACGGAGCGGAACTGGGCCTTCTCACCGGTTTCCTCGTCCACGCGCTTGTCGTTCACCCTCGGTGCTGTGATCTCGACCGCGCCGGCCACGGTCTGGACCTTGCGCTGTCGTGCGTGGCCGTTGCGCGTCACAAGGCGATGCCCGTCCTCATCACGCTCGTCTACGAGCTCGGCGAGATAGGCGTCGACCTCGGCCTCCAAGGCCGCGGCGAGCATCGTCCTCGCCCCTTCGCGACAGATTTCGTCAAGGTTCGAGCGACCTTCCGCGCCGGCCTCGTCGTTGTTCACTACGCTCAACATCGGCGTCCCTTCCTCGCCGGCGCGCTAACGCCGGCTGCTCGTCTTGGATTTCAACGAGGAAGGTACGTCGCGCCTTTGGACGAGTGGGTGATCCACAACTTCAGGTCATACCTCCCGAGCCCGGAGACAGAGCCAGTAGTACGCCTCAATTTCATCCTGGAGCGCTAGAAGGGAGTGAGATTGGCCCCCGGCCAGGTGACGAAAGCCGAGCCCAGGACCGGTTGTTAAGCATCCGGGTGCTGGGCATGAGGCGGAGCCCAGACTTAGCCGTCGCGGGCGCTTCGAAGCTCTCCGCGGCTCATCCCTCGAAAGGGGACTGTCGGTCGGGGAGCTGGCGCGGCTGATCGCTTGCTTCCTCAGGGCTGTCATGCGTGCTCGCGGCAACAGAACGACCTAGGAATAAAGGCGATCAGCTCACCTGACGAGCGTATTCGACAATCGGTGTTCACCCATCACCCCGGTCGGGGACCCCATCGCCAGTCGGAGATCAGTGACGTCGGCCTTCCGATGGTCGACACAGAAGGCTGACGATCGGATCGATCTCCCCACGAGAACAGCCTGTAAACCGTCGCCCTGTGTACCCCCAAGATCCGAGCAACCTCCGTTGCTCCATACCCCTCCTTGCGGCACTGCGCGACGCAATCCGAGATTCGCTCCTCCAGCAGTCGTACCCCTTCAACGAGACCCACAAGTTCAGCAATGGGGGAGTGACCCAGGTTCCCCTGCCTCCGACTCATCCCGACCCCTCGAACCACACCCGCGCGACACGATCGCGCACGCTCTCGGGCGCCACCTTTGCGTAACACTCCCTATTTAGATCAAGAGAGGCGGCTTGCGCCGCCTCCCGGGCGGCGGCCCGGGCAGCCTCCCGCACATCGCGCATCGTGACGTCCCAAGCTTGAGAGCGAGTCCACGTCCGAAACGCTGCCTGTCGTCGTCCGTACGGCTGGCACGGCCAAGGCACGGCCCCGCGCAGATCGGCCGCTTTCGTCACGTACTTCGAGACGTATCCCGCTACGCGACCGGGGGAGCGTGCCTTACTGCCGCCGTGCTTGCTAGTCCCGACTCGCTCCAGATCGACCTCGTGACCGAAGCCATGACTCATGGCGAGCCGCTTCAACATTCTCCTGTCCAGCTGTACGGGCTTGTTGGCCACAGGAACGAGCACA
>CAVRAT010000025.1:0-46442 GCA_963719125.1 uncultured Acidimicrobiaceae bacterium | reverse complement strand
GCCAAAGCGCCCCATGGCGGCTGGACCGGTTTGCAGCTGCCAGCATCGGAATCCTGTCGCTTGTCCCCATCCCCCAACCGATGTGCAAACCCTGCACAGAAGCTCAGCGTTTTCATCTATAGGCCATCGTAAGTGCCGGGCAAGAAGATCTCAAGCGCCTGAGCAATTGTGTCGCGTTCAACGGGAGATCGGTAGGACTTTGGCTGTGACACCTGCTTGGACGCCTGACGTTTCGCACTCGGTCACGACCGAGCCGCGCGAGCACGTCATCCGCCTGATCACGACGGGAATCTTCAAGCCCGGAGAGAAGCTGCCAGTGGAGGGCCAGCTGATGGGAAGGTAGGGCATCTCCCGACCGGCGCTGCGCGAAAGCATCGCCACCCTCACTGCGATGGGGATCATGAAGGCCCAAGGTGCAGGGGCCTTCGTAGGCCGCCTCGACCCAGCCCGGATAGTCGAGCCGCTCGCCCTGATCGTTAACTTCAACAGCGAAGTCGTGCGCGAGCTGTTCGGTGTCCGCAGCATCCTCGAGGCCGGCGCAATCCAGCTCGCCGCTGAGAACATCTCCGCAGAGCAACTCGCCAAGCTCCGCGGGCTGACTGACGATCTCGGGCGGGCGCAGGGCAGCGTGAAACCCTTCCTCCAGCTCGACATCCAGTTCCACCGAGCGATCCATCGAGCCTCGTGTAACCAGTTCCTGATCGCCCTGCTCGAAAGCGTTGTGCAGCTGGCCCGTGAGTCGCGGGTGACGTCGCGGAACGCCGAGGTGCGCAAGAAGGCCTACCGTCACCACGTCCGCATCCTGTCGGCCCTGGAGAACCGCGAGCCGGTGGCTGCACGGGAGACCATGCTCGACCTCTCGCCGACGTGCAAAGTGTGCTCGACGAAACGACAACAAGGCGCTGGGCGCGTCCCGGGCATCGCGAAAGGACCAGCCCGACGAGTGCCCCATCCAACTGCCTGCCGGGCGGCGCTATGCGAGGGCATTGTCCGCCCCCGGCAGCGAATAAACCCGGCGCGCTGTACGGCCGAGCACGTCCCGTCTCGCCTCGACGGGTAGATCGGCCGCGACCCTCAGCCACGTTTGCATGAAAGTGTGAAAGTCGCTCCAAATGCTCTCGATCGGGAAATTGCTCCCGAACATGCAGCGCTCGGAACCGAACATGCCGACCGTTGTCGTGGTGACGAGCCGGATCAGCTCCTCGTCCACGCGGTGGACGAACGTGCCTATACCCGAGAGCTTGACCATTACGTTCGGCAACGGCGCAAGCAGCTCGAGGCCCGAACGCCACGTTGCGACATGGCGTTCCACGGCGCTCTCGAGCATCCCGGCATGGACGAGCACGAAGGTCGTGCCCGGGAAGTCTGAGACCAACCGGGCTGCGTCGGCCATCTGGCGCGGGAACACCTGGAGCTCGAAGAGCCAGCCCAGGTCGGCGAGCAGCCCGATGTTTGACCGGAAGACCGGGTCGTGCATACGTGCAGGGCCCGAGGCGTAGCGGAACCGCTCGTTCTCGTGCCAATGCAGTTGGAGGCGCGTGCCGCGCAGAAGGGGCGAAATAGCGATCTGTTGCTGGAACACCTCGCCGGCACCCGGGTCGAACAGGTCGGCAGACCCGACGACAGCGTGTGGCCAGCCAGTCGCGTCATGGACACCTTGGACCCAGCGGACCTCGTCCACAACCCGGTCGAGCGCCCAGTTCGGCTGGACGTAGACAGCGGCATCGACGCCCTCTGCGGTCACGTCTCGCACGTACTCGTCGACGAGATAGTCGCGACGTACGGCTTCGTACGGCCCGAAGATGCGAGGCACCATCGGCCCCTGGAGCCAGGGCAGATCGGCCATGCGCCAGATGTGATGGTGACTGTCGACGACGTCTACCACCTCGAGCTCAGCCGGACTGAGCGGCTCCATTGTCTTCATTAGTGCCCTGCGTTCGCCTTCACTTTGTGTCGACTGTCAATCGGGTCGCGGGTACTGAGCGGCGCGGCCCTGCCTCAACGGCAGGTAGCCGCCGCACCGCGTCGACCGCCGAGGCGAGATCGCAAACGCCGACGAGGTCGTCCAGGTCGCCCACCACCTCCGCCATGCCCCGCGTGAGCGGCTGGTAACTCACGTCGCACGCGAGCGGCGACCACCACACAACTCTGTGCGACAGCCGAGCGAGGCGTTTCACGGCCGCCGCCATGGCTCCCGGGTCACCACGCTCGAGGCCGTCCGAAAGAATTAGTACCAAGGCGTCGCGCGCCGCTGCTGTACGCCGCGCGTCTGCGAGGAACTCCTCGAGCGCCCGCCCGATCCGCGTGCCGCCGTTGACGTCCAGCACGACGTCCGCGAGTCCGTCCAACGCGGCGTCGACGTCGCGCTTGGCCAACTGTCGCGTGACACGGGTGAGACGCGTGCCGAACGTATACACCTCGCAGCGTGGCACGGTGCGGACGAGCGCATGCGCAAAGCGCAGCGCGTCACCCGAGCTCTGACGCAGCGAGGCCGAGACGTCGACGAGCAATAGCACCCGGCGCGGCCTCAGCAACCGGTCGCGCCACTGCAAACGCACCACCTCCCCTCCGCTGCGGCCTGCGGCGCTCAAGACCCGGCGCAGGTCGAGCCGCTCACCATGCCGCGCCGGACGGTGCCGGCGGGCACGTTCGGTCGGCAGCTCTTCGCTGAGCGCGGCCTCCGCCTCGGCCAGCAGTCGTCTCCTTGCAATCGATGTGGCCGGGAAGGCGCAGCTGCTGCGCACCTCGTCAACGCTGGCCTCATGCCCAGCAGCCTTTCGCCGGCCGGTAGCGTCGCCCTCAGCGCTGGCGACAACGCGTCCGCGCCGCGACGCCGTCAGGCGTGGCGCCGGGCGCCCGACGGGGGGCGCCAGCGGGACAAGCCCGTCGCCGAACCACGCCGCGAATACGCTGTCGAAGGCTTCCACCTCTTCGAGAGCACGCACGAGAGTTACGCGCGCCGCCCAGTAGAGCTCGCTCGGCGAGCACAGCCGCAAGAGCGCAACAGCTCGGAGGAAGTCAACCTGCTTTTGGACACCGGGGACCACACCTGCTCGCGCGAGAGCGGTGACGAACCCTTGCAGGTGTTCGACAGCCAGATGCTCTACCTGGCGGGCCGCGGTCCTCACAACCGGCCTCCGGGGGCGATCCTCAGCACCTGGATCTCGGCGACCGCCGTCTCCACATCGTCTTGCTCCTTCAGAAGAAGACCGAGCGAGCGCCGCAACGCGTCAGGCCACGCGTGACCCTGCTGGACGAGCGCCGAGACACCCCGCGCCCAGTCGATCGTCTCGGCGGTCCCGGGGCGTTTCACAAGCCTCAGCGAGCGGACCGCCATTACTGCCTCCACCAGAGCCCTGGCTGCGGCTTCGTCGACTCCGGGGGCGTGGGCACGGATGATCTCACGCTCACGCTCCGGCTCGGGGAAGGGGATCCAGTGGTACATGCAGCGACGCTTAAACGCGTCGTGGAGCTCGCGGGTCCGGTTTGAGGTGACTATCACGAGCGGTGGCTTGTCGGCCCGCACTGTGCCGCGCTCGGGAATCGTTATCTGGAACGCATCCAGGAACTCAAGCAAGAACGCCTCGAACTCGCTGTCAGAGCGGTCGACTTCGTCGATGAGTAGCACCGCCCGGTCACCTGACCTGACAGCTCGCAACAACGGGCGCTCGAGCAGGAACTCATCCGCGTACAGGTTCCCGACCTGGTCGCCCGCCCGAACGGACAGCAGCTGGCGGGGGTAGTTCCACTCGTAAAGCGCCTGCGCCGCGTCGAGGCCTTCATAACACTGGAGCCGCACTAGTTCGCGCCCGAGCAACTCCGCCAGCGATCGCGCCAGCTCCGTCTTCCCGACGCCCGGCTCGCCTTCTACGAGGAGGGGCCGCCCGAGCACGAGCGCCAAGTACACCGCAGTGATGATCCCGTCGTCGGCGAAATACCTCTGGCGCAGCAACCCTTCTCGCAGCTGCTCCGGGCTCGGGACATCGTCTGCCATTGGACTGGCTATATGATCACAATTATAAAGGGCCATCGAGACTGCCAGCCACACCACGCGCGGCTCCAACAAATGTCACTTAATCCTCCTTCTGTATTTTTGCGCCCTTATTCGCATATCCACGATTAGACAAAAGGCCACTTCTTCTCTTGGTAATTCAAGAGTCTGCCAGGCACGCACAGCTTGTTTAGCCTCTGGGGCCATTACCGAGCACAGGGCCCGAACGGCGGGAAGTGCTTGCCAATACCGTCCACCTCGACAAGCGACGGCGAATCCAGCACGTCGGTCAAGGTGCCACCTCGTTCTGGGCAGCCCGGAGGGTCGCGGGCAGGTTCGCCACCTCCACCTGGCAGCCACTCGAGGCCGCCTCTGTGACCGCCTCTGCCACTTGAGCGGCGCGCAACCCGTCTAGGAACGTGGCTCCGAAGGGTTCCACCGCCGTGCCGTTGGCGACAGCATCGATGAAATGGGCGAGCATGTTGGCATGCCCGTGCTCCCAGCCGAGCACGTGGCCCGACGGCCACCAGGGCCCTGCGAGCGGATGGTCGGCCTCGCAAACGATCACCTCGGCGAAACCGGCAGTCCTGCCCGCGTCCGCGCGGTAAACCCTCAGCACGTTGGGATCCTCCAGGCACCAGGCAAGACTGCCCCTGGAGCCGTTCAGTTCCCAGGCCAGGTGGTTGCGCCGGCCCGGGGAGACCAGTGAAGCGTCAATGGTGGCGACGAGCCCGCTTTCCATCCGGGCGACAATGGCGACCGCGTCGTCTTGGTCGACAGGGCAGCCCTGGTACAGGCGCGCCGGGGTGGTCACCGGGTTCGATATCACCGCCTGCACCGAGGTGATCTCCCCGCATAGGAAGCGGGCCTGGTCCACCGCGTGGCAGGCGATGATCGCGAGCACACCGGCAGAGCTGGGCAGCGGCCCCGACGGGTCAGTGCGCCACTGCTGGGAGTAGCGAAAGCGCGCCTGGTACAGCTCGCCCACCTCTCCTCCGCGGACCAGCTCCCAGGCCAGGCGCACCGCAGGGAAGAACCGGTAGTTGAAGCAGACCAGGTGTTTCACCTCTGCCCGCGTGGCCGCCTCGTAGAGGCGGAGGGCGTCGGCGGCATTGGATGCCAACGGCTTCTCGCAGACCACATGCTTGCCGCGACTGATAGCGGCCAGGGTTGGCTCGACGTGCGCGGCGTCCGTGGCCACGTTGTCAAACACGACCACGCGCTTGTCGTCGACGAGGTCGTGCCAGTCCGTCGTGTAGGAGGCGTACCCGTAGCGCCTAGCCGCCTCGGCCACCCTTTCTTGGGAGCGGCCGGCGATGGCAACGAGCTCCGGGCGAACATCTGAGGGCCAGAACGTGTGAGGGATGGTGTGCAGGGCGTTCGAGTGCGCCCTACCCATGAACCCGTATCCGAGCAGGCCAAACCCAAGGGCTCGGCGCTCGTCGGGAGGTACAGGAATGATCGGCATCGGTCAGGTCCTTCAGGCGCTCGGCCCGCTGGGAAGCAGCGAACGCAGGTAGTCCAGGCTTCGGGTGACGATTTCCTCCTCCGGCAGCGACGCCCACTGCTCGCCGATTAGGTCGACCTCCAGGCTCAAGGATCCGTCGAAGCCGCCCGCCTGCAGCGCTTTGACCACCCCGGGCATGTCGATGACCCCCTCGCCGGCTGGACAGGCGGGCCACCATGTGAAGTTCTCGGACGGACTGCCGCCCTTGCGGCGGGTGGCAATGTCCTTGGTGTGGGTGGAGATCGTGTACGGGGCCAGTCGTGCCGCCGCCTCGACCGGGTCCTCGAACAAGCGGAGGCAGTTACCGGTGTCGAAGTTCACCCGCAAGTACTCCGACCCGACCGTCTCGATGATCCGCAGCAACTCTTCGGAGGTGAAGTCGATGTGGTTCTCCAAGGCGAGCACCACACCGTGGTCCTCCGCCGCGCGCGTCGCCTCGACGAGCAGGGGGACCACCCGCCCGATCAGTTCTTCGCGCGGCGCCTTGGCGTAGTTCATGCTCGCCGCGACGATGCGCATGCGGTTCGAACCGAGCTTCAATGTTTGAGGGATATGACTCTTGAGGCTCTCGAGCTCTTCGGGCTTGGTGCCGCCCCACAGCCCCTCGGGGTGTCCCCAGCCGAGCACCCTGTCAATCCCGGACTCGTCGAGGCGGCCCTTGATCTCGGTACACAGGCCGTCGTCGAGCGCGTCGAAGAAGCAGGCCTCGAGGGCGATCTCGCCAATGTCCTGCTTCAAGGCGAAGTCCAAGAACTCGCTTCCCATCTGCCAACGGATGCCCGGATCGGTCTGCAGTCCTGGGTACACCTCGCCGAAGTAACGGTGAAAGCAGTAGCTATCGAGTCCGATCTTCATGATCATCCTCCTCCTATCTCGCTCTTTGGATTTGTCACTCTTTAGGACCGGGCATCCAGGGCGATCTCCGAGAGCTCGCCAACGAGATCCGGAGTCATCTCCACGTCGAAGACCTCTTCGATCACGCATGTCCACCCGTGTACGAAGTACCGCCAGCCGTCCTCTATTACAAGACCCCGGTTCAGTTCCTGGCGCTGCGCCTGGTGCAGGAAATCGAGCTCTCCGCGGTAGTTGAGCTCCCAGACCAGAGAATGCTCTGGGAAGACACCCTCGTCGGTGATCGGGCTTCCGGGGCTGTCCTTGCCCATGCCGGTCCCATTGACGACCAGGGAGCCACGGGGGACGGTCCCGAGCAGACGGTCGTTCTCCAGCGGATCGGAGTTGTGGACGTACTCCACCTTGACGCCTGAGCGCAACTGCTCGTGGACGGCGCGCATCGACTCGAGCCGAGCCGGGCTGCGGTTGACCACGACAATCCTCCGGGGCCGGTCCTCGCTCGGCCGCCCGGTCATTAGGTGCAGGCTGATGGCAAGGTTGGAACCGCCGGCCCCGAACAGGACCGCCTCCGCGCCACTTGACGCCCAGTAACCCTGGGTCACGAACTCGTCGAGGGAGCGACCCGAGGATATGGGATCCTTGGCATGAGCGCGGAACAGGTCGCCCCGCTTGGACAAAGAGGAGACCTCCCCGCACAGCTGCGCCCAGGGGTCGATGAAGTCGAACATCTCCCTGCAGGCTCTGAACAGGTCGATCTTGTGGGTCGTGACAAGGCCGCCGAGCTCCATCGGGTCAGAGGCGATGGCCCGCACGACCTCCCGATAGGACTCCGGCGGTGCGTGCATCGCGAAGTCATAGCCGCAGATCTCGACATCCCTGAGGCCGAGGTGCTTCGCCCAGGCCGGGAACACCCGCATGATCGCAGACTGGCCGGTGGTCACGCCGATGAAGCTGAATCGTCTCGTGCGCCCGGAATCCGGTTCCATGGCTCACACCGCCTTCGCACGTATCTCGGCCAGGAGCTGTGACGCGTTGGCAGTGATCTGCTCCCAGGCGCGCGCCTGGCGCAGGGCTTTGGGCAGTAGCTCCCCACCGAGTCCCACGGCGACGGCGCCTGCGGAGAGCCACTCGGCGGCCGCGGCCGGGGAGATCCCGCCCGTCGGGATCACCTGCAGCCCGGGGAAGGGCCCGAACAAAGCCTTCAGGTGCCCGATCCCCACCGTCGAAGCGGGGAACAGTTTGACCACGGTGGCCCCCGTCCTCAGGGCAGCCGCAACCTCTGACGGGGACATGACCCCCGGTACGGCGAGAAGGCCCGTGGCGAGCATGCTCGAAAGCAGCCGCTCGTCGAGGTGGGGGCAAACGAGGAAGTCGGCCCCGGCCCGCACGGCCGCATGCGCCTGCTCGGTTGTCGTGATCGTCCCGGCACCGAGAAGGAGCTTGTCACCGAGCCGTCGACGGACCTCGGCCAAGGCGGCGTCGACGCCCGGCGTGGTGAAGGTCAGCTCGATCGCCGCGAGCCCTCCGGCGGCCAGAGCCTCGGCGATGTCGACGGCTTCTTGGCCGTCGTCGGCGCGCACGACTGCGATCGCCCTCGCCGCCCGCAGCCGTCCGAGAACCTCGCTCGCGCTCACAGCGGGTACCTCGGGGCTCTCCCTCTGAGGACGGCGAGCAGGTCATCGAGAGCCATCGCTCCCATAGCCGAAGTGGCCTCGGCCGTGTGGGGCCCCATGTGGGGCGTCACCAGAACATCGTCTCGTTGCAGAAGCGGATTGCCCACAGGTGGTGGCTCCTCAATCAACACGTCGAGCGCGGCCGCACGGAGGGGGCCCTCCTCCAGCGCCCACAACAGGCCTGCCTCGTCGACCAGGGCGCCCCTCGCCGTGTTGATCAGCGCGGCGCCGGGCTTTAGCCGCTCCAGGAACGACCTGCCCACCATCCCTCTGGTGTGGTCGGTGAGTGGGGCGTGCAGGGAGACGAAGTCCGATTCGGCGACGAGGGTGCTGAGATCGACCAGAGTGGCCGTCTCGCTCTCGGAGATGTTCGGGTCGTGGGCGAGGACCCGCAAGCCCAACGAAGCCGCCTTTGCGGCCACCAGCGCACCGATCCGACCCAAGCCGATCAGGCCGAGAGTCCTGCCGGCGAGCTCTACGCCGCCCAGCGCCGGCCATTGCCCGGCGCGGGCCTGATCATGCCCAGCCACGAGGGGACGCGCCAGAGCGAAAAGAAGGGCGATGGTCAGCTCGGCCACGGCGTTGGTGTTGGCACCCGGTGTGACAGTGACCGTCACCCCGTGACACGCGGCTGCTTCGAGGTCGACCCGGTCGACGCCGACGCCGTAACGGGCGACGGCCCGCAGCCGGGGCGCACCCGCGAACACCTCCGCGCTCACCTCGTCGAGGCCACAGAGCAGGCCGTCGGCGTCACGAACGGCTTGCGTCAACGCGGCCGCGGTGAGCGGGCCCGGGCAGTAGCGGACCGTGCCCACCTCCTCCTCGAGCCGGCGCCGCAGACCCGGGTCGTGCATGCCGAACGACCGGGGCGTCACCACCACGACGCATTCGGGCAGCGCCCGCGGTTCAACCCCGGCGGAGCCGTCTGCGCGGGGACCTGCCGCTGCAGGACCATGCGAGTGGTCAATCGTCATTGCAGCACAGCTCCTTGCGGCGTCCGCATCACACGCTTGGGAAACCCGGTCTGCTCGATGGTGCCGTAGTCGTGCCCCGCCTGGCCCGGGTAGACGGCGAAGAAGACGAAAGGGTCCTCACCGGTGTTCACGGTGCGGTGGGCCCAGCACGGCGGCACGTAGGCCACCGTGCCCGGGCCCATCGGCGTCGCCGCCTTGCCGCCGTCCTCGGTCATCAAGAGCAACTGACCATTACCGGAAAGCCCGAGGTAGACCTCGCCCGTGTCCCGCACGGAGTGGTAGTGGCCCTTTGTCATGAAGTACTCCTCGCCGACTGTCCCGGGGTGGAGAACGGTGGTGCAACAGATCAGCTGCCCCACCTCTTCGGGGACGTCGTACTGGAGGACTTCGTACACGAGCGGATCACCATGCGCTACAAGCTGGGACACGGCGGCTTGGTCCGCGTAGGCACCCTGCATGTCGGAGACGTGCCGCTCGGTCCGGGAGGTGTGCGGTTCGAGGGCCCCGGTGCGCCAGTCGAGCATCAGGGCGAACGGGTCCATCGGCTTTGGGGTCACGGCTGATCACCACTTTCGGTCACGGTTCGATCACCACTTTCAAGGCCCGGCCCGAGCCGGCAAGGGCGAAGGCCCGCTCGGCCGAAGCCAGGTCGAAGCGGGCCTCGACAAGAGAGCCCGCGTCCACCCGACCGTCGACGATCAGACCTAGCGCAGCACGGCACTCGTCGTTCGTGCTCGCCGTGGTCCCCGTGACGACCAGCTCCTTGTAGTGGATGAGGTTGCTGTCGAGCTCGACCTGGGAGCCTTCCCGGGGGAGGCCAGCAAAGAAGTTGACGCGCCCTTGTGGGCCGGCCAGCTCCAACGCCTGGCCCTGGGCGACGGCCACCGGGGCGGCCACCACAACCGCGTCGGCTCCCCTTTTGGCGCCGGCGTCATCGAGAGCCTGGCGTAGCTCCTCGAAGCCGGCGTCATGAGCGGAGGTGGCGCCCCACTTGAGAGCCCGCTGGCGCCGCTCGAGGTTGGGCTCGCAGACAATCACGGCACGAGCACCGGCCAGGCGCGCCAACGCGACGTGGAACAGGCCCACGGGACCCGCGCCGTAAACGACCACGACGTCCCCGTCTCCGATCCGGCAAGCTCGCGAGCCGCGCAGAGCGCACGCGAGCGGCTCGGTCAGCGCCACGGCCGCCGGGTCCACGCCGGGGCCGAACCGCAGCAGATTGCCCTGGTCCACCAGGTCGCGCGGCACGAGGACGTATTCGGCGAAACCCCCGTCCTCGGTGATGCCGACCGCCCGTGGTTCCTCGCAGAGGTTGACCTGGCCGATGAGGCACAAACGACAGCGGCCACACCCGTAGTTGGGCGCCACAAAGACCCTCTCGCCGACGCTGGCGGCTGCCCGATCGCCCGTCTCGACCACAGTCCCGGCGATCTCGTGGCCGGGGATGCGGCCGGAGCCGTCCACATAGGAGCGATGGGCGCCTGCCGCGATCCTCAGGTCGGTCCCACATATCGAGCAGGCGTCCACCCGGAGCAGGGCTTCGCCCATGCCCGGGTGCGGCCGGGATAGCTCCTCCAACACGAGCGATCCCGCGCCCCGGTAGACGAGAGCCTTCATCAATCGGACCCCGATTCGGCCACGAGGACAGGGCGGCCTTCCAGCCAGGAGGTGTTGGAAGCACGAACCGCCGCCACCGCGGCGCGGCCGTCGCGGGCACCCACGACAGCGGCGCTGCCGCTCAAGGCCGCCCGCACGAACGCGGCCAGTTCCCGCGATAACCCGGCTCGAAGCGTTGCGGCCAGGAAGCGAACGTCGGGGTCTGCCCGATACCACGGGAGCGGATCTCGAGCAGCGGCAGGGCGTGGTTGTCTCCCACGACCAAGAGGCCCTCGGTCCCGAGCACTTCGACGCGGGCGTCGTAGCCGTAGTCGGCAGGGCAGGTCCCGTCTATCGTCCCGATGGCGCCGCTTGCGAAGCGGAGAGACACCACCACGTTGTCGTAGAAGTCCGGAGCAGTGACGCCACGTTCGCGGCCTTTGAAGTTCGCCGTCTCCGCGTAGACGCGCTCGATCTCAGATGAGACCAGCCAACGCACGCAATCGAAGTCATGGCTGTTCACCTCGGCGAGCATCCCGTTGGAGCGGCGCAGGTCCTGCGCCCACGCCGGCGGGAGCCCCGGACCGCGGGTGAGGGACTTGACCAACATGGGCGTGCCGATGTCGCCGGCCTCGATCCTGCGTTGGGCCTCCATGAACTCCGGCTGGAAACGCCTCACGAAACCGACCTGGAACACGACGCCGGCCTCGTCTGCGGCGGCGGCCATGGCGTCGCACTCTTCCAAGGTCAGCGCCATTGGCTTCTCACAGAAAATGTGCTTGCCCGCGCCTGCGGCGAGCAGCGCAAGCTCGGTGTGCACGAAGGTGGGAGCGGTGATCACGACCCCTTCGAACGCCGCTGCGGAGAGCGCCTGTTGGAGGTCGGCGAAGACCGGTACGCCAAGTTCGGCTCCCGCCCTGTCCCCAACCTCGGGATCGGCGTCGACGATGCAGGCAAGCTCGGTGGCGGGGATCGACCCGGCGGCGTTGCGTGCGTGCACCATCCCGACACGCCCGGCGCCGAGCACGGCCAGGCGGAACGGGTGTCTCATCTGTGACCCTCCTTGCGCGGGGGGACGAGCAGGTCGACGACGGCCCGGTAGTCGCGTTTGCGCGTGTCGTACAGGGACTGCAAAGAGGCATCCGGCATGACGCGACCTGCCTCGGCGGTCGTGGCCAGGGCGGTCGTAGCCAGGTCGTCGACGGCCCCGACGGCCGCCGCGGCCACCATTGCCGCGCCCCAGCAGCTGAAGCTCTCCCGCTCCAGGCGCACGTACGCCAGGCCCAGGGCGGAGGCCTTGATCAGGTTCCAGAGGGCGTCGTCGCCTCCGCCACCGATCACCCTCACGTCGCGCGGCACGATATCCGGAAATAGCTCGAGGGCCCTGTCCAGGAAGCCCGCGTACTCGAAGGCCACGCTCTCGAGCACGGCGCGGGCGAGGTCGCCGCGCGTTTGGGAAAGGTCGAGGCCTACCCAGGCACCCCGGGCGTGGGGCGCGGAGGGCAGGATGCGGCCTCCCAGGTGAGGAACGAACAGCAGGCGCCCGCCCGGGGATGCAGACGCCTCTTCGACCAGCTGCTCCAGCGGCGGGTCGCCCAGCACCTGGGGAAGCCAGCGGAGCAGGTCGCCACCGGCCAGGTAGGCGAGCGAGATCCACTGGCCGGGGACCGCGCCCCTCATCTGAACCAGAGTCCTGGAGAAGTCGGGCCTGAAGGCGGTCGTGGACAAGGCCAGGACCGAGGCGGTCCCCGCCGTGTCCAGCAACTGGCCCGCTTCGACCATGCCCGCGCCGAGCGCTCCCGCCGCGGTGTCGCCGAGGCCCGCCGCCACCGGCGTGCCCGAGACGAGCCCGCAGTCACCGGCAGCCGACACGCTGAGACGGCCGACACGTTCAGTCGGGCTGACAATACGGGGCAGCTTCGCCAGCTCAACGCCGACCCCGGATGTGAGCTCACCGGACCAGGTCGCGCTTACTGCCTCCGCGAGTCCGCTGAAATGAAGATGTGTCTCGTCCAGGTAGGCCTCGCCGGCATCCAGTTCGCAGAGCCTGCCGGCGACGTAGGCGTTCGGGACGACGAACTTGGCCACGCGCCGGTACTCCTCTGCACGCCACCGGCGCCACCAAGCGATCTTGGCGGCGTGGGCGACCATGGGCGGGCACCCTGTGAGCTCGACAAACCTGTCGCCTATCCGGTCGGCGATCGCCTCCACCTCGGGGCGGCAGCGCGAGTCGAGCCAGGAGTCATAAGGGGTCACCGCCTGGCCGTCAGGGCCGATGCCGAGCACGCCCGCCATCTGCCCGGCCACAGCCACACAGGCCACATCACCGGGACGGCCCGAGCCGGCGACACAGGACGCGATCGCCGCCGTTGCCGCCCGGTAGAAGTCTTCTGGTTCCTGCTCGACCTCGTCGGCGGCACGCCGGTAAAGGGGCAAGGGAACCGATGCCTCGCCCAAACAGGTGCCGCTGAGCTCGAACACGGCCGCCTTCGCACTCTGGGTGCCGACGTCGACCCCTACGAAAACAGGCTCGCTCATGGGACGAGGCCGTCCCTGCACACCGAGATCCGTCCGAGGCGCGAGGCGCTTCCCGCTGGGCTGGACAGGTCCACTTCGAACGCGCTGCGGTCGCCGCGATGGAAAGCGACGAAGTACTCGAGAGGTCGGCGCCCGGTCGTAAAGCTGATGCTGCGCAACACGAGAAGCGGGTCGCCGCGCCCAACCTTGAGCAGGCGGGCTTCTCGCACGCCCGCCGTCGCAGCTTCGACGCGGCGTTGACTCGAGATGACGGGCAGGCCGAAGTCCTCGCGCAGGACGCGGTAGAGCGATGCGGAGCCGTTCAGGTCGCGCTCGGCCAGGCCGGGGACCATTGCCGCCGGGAGATAGGTCATCGTCAGCACATGGGGCTCGCCGTCGAGACGACGCACCCGCTCCAACTCCACGACCAGTTCGCCCGGCGCGAGGTTCAGCATCTTGGCCACGCTGTCGGTCACGGGCGCCTCCCGGAGCACGAGAACCTTGCTCTGGACCTTTTGCCCGCGCGAGGCCGCATCGTCGGCGAGTCCGCCAAGGTCACTTATCAAGCCCTCGGCGGTCTTCGGCGCGGACACGAAGGTGCCTCTCCCCCGCTGGCGGAATATCAGCCCCTCATAACAGAGCTCGGTGAGCGCCTGGCGGACGACGCCTCGGCTCACTCCGAGCCGCTCACAGAGTTCGAGTTCGTCGGGAAGCCGCGTCCCCGGCGCCAGCTCGCCGGAGAAGATGCACCTCGAGAGCCACTGCTTGAACTGGTAGTACAGCGGGACGGGTGTGGAGTGGTCGAGTACGGTCTCCAACACATCCATATGTATTGACATTCTGTCTTGATCCTGCCACGCTCGGAACTGGCATGCAAAGCCTTCGACGGCCCCGGGCTGCGGCATCGGGCCGCGCCCCGAGTGGTGAAACGGGCAACTGGGAACGGTCGGGTTGGGGGCACTGGTGAAAGTCGTACGCACCGTCCGAGGCGACATCGACCCGTCCGAGATGGGGCCCACCGACTCTCACGATCATCTCTTCTTTGTGACCCCGCTGCAGCCCGGTGACGAGTTCGCAAACGTCGACCTGGCCATCGAAGAAGCCCGCACCCTGGTGGACGCCGGGGCGCGGACGATGGTCGATTGGACCCCGCTCGACCTCGGACGCGATCTGGAAGGGCTGCTGCGGGTGTCCGAGGCAACTGGTCTCCAGGTGATCGCCGCCACCGGCGTGCACCGTGACGCCCACTACGCGGCGGACCACCCCCTGCGTTCGGAGACACCTGATGGCCTCGCCCGCCGTCTTGTCGCCGACATCGAAGGGCGCGGCCTGCGCTCCGGCGTGATCAAGATCGGCGCCAGCTACCACCGCCTGCAGCCCTTCGAGGAGAAGGCCTTCGCTGCCGCAGCCGAGGCCCACCGGCTCACCCGCGTACCTCTTTGCGTCCACACCGAGCACGGCACCATGGGCCTGGGCATCGTGGAGCATCTCGCCCGGCTGGGCGTGGCGCCCGGTTCGGTCATCCTCGCCCACCTGGACCGCAACCCCGACCCCGGGGAGCACGCCGAGACCGGGTCACGCGGCACCTGGCTCCAGTTGGACGGACCAGGCCGCACGAAGTACTGGCCGGACTCGACCGTCCTCCAGCTGATCTCCGATCTCGCGGATCGCGGGCTCGGAGATCAGCTGCTGATTGGCGGGGACACCGGGCGCAGCTCCATGATGCGCGCCTACGGGGGCGGCCCCGGTCTCGACTACGTGTTCGCCCGTTTCAAGCCCAGGCTCGAACGCGAGCTCGGCACGGAGCTCTCCAGGCTCATCTTCGTCAAGAACCCGGCCAGGGCCTTTGCATTCGACCCGAGCCCGCCGACCGAGGCCGGGCCAGGCCGTCTGCCCGTCTCGGACTTCCGCGACTAGCAGCCTGTCAACCGGGCTGTCACCAGTTCGCAGTCAGGTCACGCACACGAGCCACCGAAGGCGTTCGCCGCCGAAGTGATTGCTTCCTCGAGCCCTTCTGGCGGAAAGCCCGGGGCCTTTCAGCCGTGGTTGGCCGCTGCGGCGGCGTTCGACACCGCCACGAGGCGATCCAGCGCGCTTCTGGCGTTCCCGTCATCGATTGCCGCGGTGGCAATCTCGAAGCCGTCGGCAAGGCCGTCGGCAAGGCCGGCCACGACGAGGCCTGCCGCGGCGTTCAAGCAAACCAGGTCGCGCCTCGGTCCGCGCTCACCGTCCAACAGTCGCAGCCCCAGTTCCGCGTTGTGGGCGGCATTCCCGCCGGCCAGGTCGCCGAGCGTGGCGCGTTTCAGTCCAAGCGAGGCCGGCTCGATCTCCAGTTGACGGCGGCGACAGGTCCCGTCCTGCTCGCGTATCGACTCGATCAGCGTCGATGGTGCCGTGGTCGAAAGCTCGTCGAGGCCGTCGTGACCGAAGACCACCATCGCGTGCACCGATCCGAACGTCTCGAGCACGTCGAGCATCTTGTCGGCCATCGTGGGGTCCGAGACACCGACGAGCTGGCGGGTCGCGCCGGCAGGGTTCACCAGTGGGCCGACGAAGTTGAAGGCCGTCGTAACGCCGAGCTCGCGGCGCACCGGCGCCGCGAAACGCATCGTCGGATGAAAGCGCGGCGCAAAACAGAAGCCGATCCCGGCCTCGTCGATGCATTGCCGCACACCGTCGGGGCCGAGGTCGATCACCACGCCGAGGGCTTCGAGCACATCGGCCGAGCCCGCGAGCGACGAAACCGCCCGCCCGCCGTGCTTGCAGACGACCGCACCGGCGCCGGCGACCACGAAGGCACTGAGCGTCGAGACGTTGATCGTGCCGCTGCGGTCGCCGCCCGTGCCACAGGTGTCCACGACCTCGACTCCGACCTCGAGCCTCTCGGCGTGGGACCGCAGTGCCCGCACGAGGCCCGTCATCTCGCCCACGGTCTCGCCCTTGATCCGCAGGCCGGATACGAAAGCGGCGATTTGGGCGTGGGTTGCGTTGCCCTCCAGCACGTCGTCCAGCGCCGCGGAGGCCTCCTCCGCAGTCAGGTCCTGACGGCTCAGGATCTTTCCGAGGATCGCCGGCCATCCACCGAGAGCCGAAAGGGTGGCCACTGTCACCGCCTCAGTTGCACGCGCGCTCGCGGTCGAGCACGCGCTCCGGGTCGAGTTGTGCGTCGTCCGCTGCGGTCAGGTCTTCGGTGAGGTTGAAGTCCACCGGACGAGGCTAACGGGACGGTTTCGCCGCTCCGTCGTGGAGGTGAACTGAAAGCCGGGACGCGTCAGGCGGACTTGCGGTGCTGGCGGACGATCCGACGACGCTCACGTTCGGTGAGCCCACCCCACACGCCTTCGCGCTCGCGTGCGGCAAGTGAATACTCGAGACACGACTGGCGAACCGTGCACGACGCGCAGACTGCCTTCGCCTCCTCCGCGTCCTCATCGGACACGGGGTAGAAGATGTCTGGGTCGACCCCTCGGCATGCGGCTCGTTGGCGCCAACTGGCTTTCATCCAGGTTCACTTTCGTCGTCTGTCGACCGCCGACGGCGACCTGCCGCGGCGAATTCGAGTTACAAGGAGATCGGTCAGCAGCAGCGGAGCTCTTGTCGTGCGCCAGGGGGGCCGCCGGCCGGAATCTCGATTATGAATGATCGTAACGAAACTGTCAACAACTGACATTCGTCCCGGTTTCACCCAACAGTGCCCGGTAACCCCTGCTAGTTGTTCTTCCAATCTTCGGCCGCGAAGGCCCTCGCCTTGACAGGCAAATAGCCCTGCAGGGAAAAAATCTTCGCTCAAGGCTGATCCGGTCCCGCACTTGGGGCGCAGATCCCAGAGACCGACGAGCACCCGCGGGGTCCGTCGTGTCATCGGATTGTGGCAGGCTGTCGAAACGGTGCCTTGATGAAACGACCAGCGACCATGTTCGACCGTGAAGTCGCCCTATCGGAGCTTGCAAGCAAGAGCTTCGACGTCGTCGTCGTGGGAGGAGGTATCACCGGAGCCGGCGTCGCCCTGGACGCCGCCTCGAGGGGGTTGCGCACCGCTCTTGTGGAACGGGGCGACTTTGCGTCGGGCACGTCTTCGAAGTCCTCCAAGATGGTGCACGGTGGGTTGCGCTACCTGCAACAACATGAGTTTGCCCTCGTCCGCCAGAGCCTCACCGAACGTCGTCTCCTCTTGCAGAACGCGCCCCATCTCGTCGAACGGCTCACTCTCCTCGTTCCGCTTTTCGGCAAGGGAGGGGTGGTCGACCGGGCCACAGCACGGGGCTACTCGACAGCGCTGTGGATGTACGACCTCGCCGGCGGCTGGCGCATCGGCAAGCGCCACCATCGGATAACCGCCGAGGAGCTCACCTCCCACTTCCCCACGCTCCGCACCGACACTCTCGTGGCGGGATTCGTCTACTACGACGCCTGGGCAGACGACGCCCGGCTGACGCTTGCAGTGCTACGGACCGCCGTGCTCGAGCATGGGGCCGTCGCGGTGAACTACGCCCCCGTCGTCGGCCTCGTCCACGACGGGGCGTCGCGCGTTACGGGCGTACGGGTGGCGCCTGTCGTCGATCCGCGCTCTGGCAGCTGGCTGACACGACCGTCGCAGGGCGATGCCTCGCCAGAGGTGATCGAGGTCCGGGCGAAGGTCGTCGTCAATGCGACCGGCGTGTGGGCCGACGACCTCCACCAGCTGGACGACCCGTCCCGCCCGACCTCGATCCGCCCCGCCAAGGGCATCCATCTCACCGTTGCACGTGACAAGTTGCCCTGTGACATCGCGACGGTGCTGCCGGTCGCTGAGGACCACCGCGCCATAACGGTCATCCCGTGGGGCGCGCACACCTACATCGGAACGACCGACACCGACTACGAGGGTCCGCTGGACGACCCCCGCGTCGAGCCGGGCGACATCAGCTACGTGCTAAACGCCGTGAACGCGGCCGTCTCGTCGCCGATCCGGCCCGAGGACGTGACCGCGAGCTGGGCGGGGCTACGTCCCCTGCTCGCCTCGACGACGACTCACGGGCGTTCGCCGAGCGCGCGAACTGCTGACCTCTCGAGACGCCACAAGGTTGAGCGGTCGGTGACCGGGCTCATCACCATCACCGGGGGCAAGCTGACGACCTACCGCAAGATGGCGGCGGACACAGTCGACGCCGTATGCGCCGAGCTCGGATCGACCACGGCCACGTCGCGTACGAAGAACCTGCGCCTTCGCGGCTTTGAGCTTCCCAACACCGTCCAAGTCCGGGATCTCGCCGACAAGCTCGGACTCGACGCGGCCGTCCTGGGCCAGCTCCGGAGCCGCTATGGAGGAGAGACGATGGCCGTGCTCGGGCTCGGCATCGATCGGCCCGAGCTCTGCGCCCGCCTCGTCACCGGGCTCGATCTCCTCGAGGCGGAAGTCGTGTACGCGGCCCGTTTCGAGATGGCCACGTGCGTCGATGACGTCCTGTCGCGGCGCACCCGTGCCCTGCTGCTCGATGCCCGGTCCGCGGCCGCGGCGGCAGTCCGGACCGCTGAGCTGCTCGCGGCCGAGCTCGGCTGGGACGCGGCCAAGGTGCGCGAAGAGTGGGCGGCATTCGACGCCATCGGCCGCCACGACCTCGCCGCGGCAACGTCGCTTTCGGGCGCGGCCACTCCCGGCCCGGAGGCCTGAGCTCCGGTGCGGCGTAACCGCAGGGCGGTCCCCGCACCGGTCGAGATCGATGCGGCGGCCGGTCAACCTCACGAGCGGCTCGGCGGTCGCCGGGTCGCTCTCGGAGACGGCTTTCTGGAGCGGCTCTCGGGGTGTTGCGCAATCACCGACGTCGCTCCTCAGTCCCTCGCCGAGTCAGGCCGCGACTGGTGGCCGCTCTCGATCAGATGGGCGCTTTCGGGTGCCGTGCCCGCAAGGCCCGGGGTCATCGCCCGGCCGGCCACGACCGCCGAGGTCGCCGACGTCCTGCGCTGTTGCAATGAGGCCTCTGTCCCTGTGACCGCCGCCGGTGGGCGAAGTGGAGTCTGCGGCGGCGCCGTCCCCGTATTCGGCGGTGTCAGTCTCGACTGTTGCGGCCTGGAGGGGATCGAACGAGCTCACAGCGCGACGTCGCTCGTCGATGTCCGGGCCGGCACCTTCGGCGACGACCTCGAGCAGGAGCTTCGTTCCCGCTGCACCATGACGGTCGGGCACTGGCCCCAGTCCGTCGCCCTCGCAACCATCGGTGGATCTATCGCCTGCCGCGGCGCGGGCCAGTACTCCACCCGCTACGGGAAGATCGAGGACATGGTCGCCGGTCTCGAAGTGGTACTCGCGGACGGGACCGTCGTTCGCACGGGCCAACTGGCCGGACGAGGTGCCGGGCCGCGCTCGGCCATGGGCCCGGACCTGACGAATTTGTTCGTCGGCAGCGAGGGCGCGCTCGGTGTCATCACTTGCGCCCGGCTCCGGGCGCACCCGGTCGCCCCTGAGGAACGGCGCGCGGCCTGGGCGTTCCCGAGTTTTGCTGACGGCCTCGAGGCGCTGCGCCGGACGCTTCGGCGTGGTGCGACACCCGCAGTGCTGCGCCTTTACGACGCCACCGAGGCGAAGCGGAGTTTCGACGGTCTCGACACCAACTTGCTCATCGCCCTCGACGAAGGCGACGGGCACATCGTCGACGGAGCCATGGCAGTTCTCTCCGAGGAATGCCATGCTGGCGAACCGCTCGACGTCGGCCTCGTCGAGCATTGGTTCACCCACCGCAACGACATGTCGCTTCTGGAGTCGGTCATCCGGGCAGGCATCGTGGTGGACACGATCGAGGTCGCGGCGCCCTGGGACGTGCTGGCTGCCATCTACGAGGCCGCCTTGGCGGCGCTCCAGGAGATCCCCGGGACGATCGCGGCCTCTGCCCACCAGTCGCACGCCTACCTTGACGGTGCCTGCCTCTACTTCACTTTCGCGGGCTTGGGTCCCGATCCGGCCGACGACGCCTGGGCGGAAGCCTTCTACCGACGTTGCTGGCAGGCGGTCCTCGGCGCCACTTCGCTGCACGGTGGCTCGATCAGCCATCATCACGGCATCGGGCTCATTCGCGGCCAGTATCTGCCGGACGCTCTCGGTGCCGGCTTCGACGTGCTGCGAAAGCTCAAGACGGCACTCGACCCCCGGGGCATATTGAACCCCGGCAAGCTCGGCCTGCCCTCGCCTTTCGGCCCTGCACCCTGGCCTGACAGCTGAGCTCCGGCCGAGCCAGGGGCCAAGGTGAACGCGGGTGCCCAAAGTGGCAGTACGATCGCTCAGCGTGAGGAGACCTTCGTGACGACGGATGACCTTGTGAGGGAGGCCGCGGTGAACCCGTCGCTGGACGATGCCCTTGAGCTGGCGGCGGCCCTCCAGGCAAACCTGAACGCCGTTGTCCTCGGTACCCCGGGCGCGGTCGTCGCGGCAACGACCGCCGTCCTGGCAGCGGGACACCTCCTGATCGAAGACGTGCCGGGCGTGGGCAAGACGATGCTCGCAAAGGCGGTCGCGGTGTCCATCGGCACTCGCCTCGCCCGCATCCAGGGCCACCCGGACCTGCTCCCTTCCGACATCACCGGTGTCTCGATCTACTCGGCCTCGTCTGAGACCTGGGAGTTCCGGCCCGGCCCCGTATTCGCCCACGTGGTGCTCTTCGACGAGCTGAACCGCACCCCGCCGAGAAGCCAGGCAGCACTGCTCGAGGCAATGGAGGAGCGCCAGGTCACAGTCGACGGCGAGTCGTGGCCCCTGCCCGAGCCGCACCTCGTGCTCGCGACCCAGAACCCGATCGACCAGTCGGGCACGTTCCCTTTGGTGGAGAGCCAGATGGACCGCTTCCTTCTCGCCACGCGCCTCGGCTACCCGGACGAGACCACCGAGACGAGGCTCGCGCTCTGGCACGGGGCGCAGCCTTCGCTCGCCACGCTCTCGCCCGTCTGCACTCCGGGGGGCCTGGCTGTCATACAGGCGGCCGTCGCCGAGGTTCCGGTGGCGCCCGGGGTCGCGAGGTATGCCGTCGCGGTCGTGCGCGCGAGCCGCGCCGACCCCTTCGTCCGCCTGGGGGCGAGCCCCCGCGCGGCGATCGGCCTGCTCGCGGCCGCACGCGCCCACGCCGTGATCGCCGGCCGGGACTTCGTGCTTCCCGACGACGTGAAAGCGGTCGCCGTCAGCGTGCTTGCCCATCGCCTGGTCACCGACGCGGCCCCTGTCGGAGCCTTCGAAGCCGGGATCGCGGCCGTCGAGGCGATCCTCGAGCGAGTTCCTTCGCCGAGGCCCTGATGCAAGAGCGCTCCCGCCGGCATGTTCCGGCGGCTGATCGAGCGCGCGCTCCGGCGGTCCGAAGACAGCGTGTCCGTCACTTGGCCCTCCCCGAGCACGCCCTCGGGCCGGTCGCCGGCTCGCTGCTCCTGTTGTTGGTGTGGGCCGGCGTGGCACACGCAAGCGGTTCCGGCTGGGTGCAGACCGTCGGCGCGGTGGTGGCCGGTTTGCTCCTCCTGGGCCTGGTCGCGCCGGCGTTCGCTGCCCCGGGACTGACGCTCATATGCGAACGGTCCCCCACCGACGCGGTCGCCGGCTCACCCGTTGAGATCGATGTCGTCGGAAACCGGCCGATGCGCTGCACACCGTGGTCGGTCGGAGGAGGGCCCCTTCTGCTCACAGGCAAGGTCCCCGCGTCGCTCTTCATCGTGCCCCCACGCAGAGGCGTCATCTCGACTGTCACGGTGCGTGTCGCGACCGCAGCACCCCTGGGCCTGCTCTGGTGGTCACGGGATCAGGTCCTCGAGCTCGCCCGGCCGCTCTACGTTGCGCCGCAGCCTCGCGAGCGGGGTGGCGAGCTTCGCCAGATGCTCACGCCCGAGGAGGGTCAGGGGCCGCCACGTCCGACCCTCACCGGTGACCTGCGCGGCATCCGCCCCTACCAGCACGGCGACGGGCGCCGTCGCGTGCACTGGCATGCGAGCGCCCACACCGGTGATCTCATGATCCGCGAGTCGGAGAGCCGCCAGGACGACCCGATCCGGATCGTCGTCGACCTGCCCCGGGACCTGGACGCCGCCGATCGCATCGCCGAAGAAGCCATGGGCGAGGTCGTGGTGCAGCTGAACGCGGGTCGCCGCATCGTGCTCGAGACAACCGAAGTCACCGGGAGGGTTGTCACCCCCGTCGTCGACCGTCTCTCGGCGGGTCGACGCCTCGCCCGCTCGGTCTCCCCTCCGGGTGCGCGCTAGGCGGCGGGCCGGCATGTACAGGGACCAGGACCTCGACGCTCGAGCGCGTCGCCGGCGCGCGACTGGTGGGTCCCGCGTCGGGTTGGTGGAGATGGTCCGTCGAGCGAACGCTCCCATGCCTGCGGAGCATTCGGTCACGTTCCGCGTTCGCGACGGCAGTCGCTGTCCTGACCGGCATCCTGGCCTGTGCCGCCGTGGGCGAGGTGTCTGTCATCGGCGCCGTCCTCGCATCCGCCGGCTCGCTTTGCGGGATGGCCTTCTCGTACAAGACGCGCACTACTCCGTGGCAGTGGGTGAAGATCCTGCTCGCAGTTGCCGTGCTCGCAATCTTCGCCTCCTTCGTCCTCCAGATGATCAGCGCGGCCCACGTGGGCCAGCTGACCTCGATCGAGGTCCCGCTCACGGGCCTGTTCGTCTGGGTGCAGGTCATCCACTCCTTCGACGTCCCGGCAAGGCGGGACCTGCTCTTCTCCCTCGCCGCGGCCGGGGCGTTGCTCACTCTCGGGGCGGCCCAGGCAGTCTCGGTCGGCTTCCTCGCCTACGTCGCAGTCTGGCTCGGGGCGTGCCTTTTCGCGCTGGGCTGCTCGTGGCGTTCGATGACGGGAGGAGTCGGCCCCCTCGCGCTGGGCTCGCTCGCGGCCACTGGCCTCGTCATCGTCCTGGCAGGCGCAGGCTTCCTGGTCGTTCTGCCCGCACCCCGCGCTGCCCAGGCGATCACGCTCCCGTCCTCGCTCATCTCGTACCTGCCCCTTCGCGACCCGAATGGCGTCACCGGGACCGGAGCAGAGTCGACCGAGCCGGCTCAGGCCGGCAAGGCGAGCGGGCGGACCGGGATCGGCGGCTACCTCGGTTTCGCGAGCGAGCTCGACATCGCCACGCGCGAACACGCTCGGAGACGAAGTCCTCATGCGAGTGCGGGCGGACCGGCCCGGCTACTTCCTGGGCATGACCTACGACACCTGGGACGGCCAGAACTGGAGGCGTTCGCCGGCGACCGGAAGGATCCTGCAGCTGACAACGGGATCGCCCTTCGAAGTGGGCTCCGCCTGGAGCTCGTTCCCGGAGCTGCAAGAAGGGGGCGGGATGATCCCAGGCCTCTCGGATGGGGAGCTCGCATTAGGCCCGCTCAACGTCCAGACGTTCTACGTGGCCCAACCCATCGCGAACCTGTTGTTCGCGACACCTGATCCGACCGAGGTCTACTTCCCCGAGCACTCACTGGTGCTCGGCGCCGACGGCTCGATGAGGGCCACCATCGCCATGACCCCGGGCACGGTGTACACGGTCATCTCCTCCGATGACGAGCTGGCACCGGCCGCCTTGGCGAGGATCAAGACCAGCCAGCCCGGCCTCGTCTCGGCGGCCCTGCGACAAGATCTCGAGCTTCCACCGGGCCGCTACGGGCGCGTGGCGGCGCTCGCACGCCAGATCGTCACGGCCGCCCGGGCGACCACGACCTACGCCAAGGTGACAGCCCTCGAGGCCTGGATGGGTGCCCATTTGCGGTACTCGACGGACATCCCGCCTCTGCTGGCCGGACAGGACGCCGTCAACCAGTTCCTCTTCGGGTCCCGCGTGGGCTACTGCGAGCAGATCTCGACCGCGCTCGCCGTCATGCTCCGCACCCTCGGGGTGCCCACGCGCGAGGCGATCGGCTACGTGCCGGGGCCGTTCGACCCCCTGAGCGACCTCTACGAGATCCAGGCCAAGGACGCGCACGCTTGGGTCGAGGTGTGGTTCCCGGGAGTCGGCTGGCAGAGCTTCGACCCGACGGCACAGGTGTCCCTGGAACCGCCGGACCCCGGTGCCGTGCTCCTTTCCGACATCGGCCATGCCATCGGGGCGCTCCCGTGGGCACCCATCGGCGGCGGCCTTTGCGCGGTGGCGACCGGCGTGCTCGTCGCAGCCGGGGTGCGCCGCCGGCGACGTCGCCCGGCGGGCTGGGTGGGAAAGGTCACCGCAGAGCTGGAACGCCGGGGTGCCGCCGCCGGGCTCAAGAGGTTGCCGACCGAGACGCTCGGCGAGTACGCCTCGCGGCTCGGCAACCTTGGCAGCTGGCGGGCGGGCCCAGCGGCGACCGCTTCACTGCCGGCCGCAACCGCTGTGCTCGAGCGGGCCGCTTACGGGTTCCACGTGCCCGACGCCCCAACGCGTGCCTTCGTCGAGGAGGTGGTGAACGGGTTGCACCCGGCGCGGGGCTCCCGCCGGCCACCTCGGGGCCGCCGGCTCACGCCGGCGTGAGCGCCAAGGCCTCGGCGAAGCTGGCTCCCCGCTCGAGCAGGGCGCGGTAGGCCATCAAGGCTCTCGACCGGTTGAAGCCGAGGGCACCGGTCAAGCGCCCGCCCCGTCCGAACACGACCAGGAAGGAGAGATCCTCCAAGGACCCGTCCACCACCACGGCCTCGTCGGTCGGCCGGTGCATGCCGATCACCTGGATCTTGCATTCGTACTGGTCCGACCAGACGTACGGAACCGGGGCAAAGCCCGGGCGGGGCCCGTCACCGGCGAGAAGACTCCTCGCGGCATGCTCGCCCTGCTCGGCCGCGTTCGTGCGGTGCTCGACCTGCACGTACTCGCCTGTGAGCGGATGGGGCCACCTGACCAGATCGCCTGCCGCCACGACACCTGGAGCCGCAGTCAAAGACGCGTCACAGGTGAGCCCCTCCGGGCCGACGTCGAGCCCGGACCCCGCCAGCCACGAGGTTGCCGTGAGCGCGCCGACGGCGACGAGCAGCGCGTCCGCCTCGAGGCTCGTGCCGTCACTCAGCCGGCACGTCACGCCTGAGGCGTGCCCAGCGCCGGCCTCGACGCTGTCCAGCCGGGTGCCGAGGCGGAGGTCCACGCCATGGTCACGGTGGACGCGTCCGCAAACGTTCCCGACAAGCGGCCCGACCGCCCGTTCGAGCGCGACCGCGAGGGGCTCGACGACGGTCACCTCCGCACCGAGACCGCGGGCCGTCGCCGCCACCTCGAGGCCGATCAGGCCCGCCCCGGCGATCACGAGGCGTGCTCCCGCCGCGGATATGACAGCCCGCAACGCGATCGCGTCGTCCATGTCCCGCAGCGTCAGGACGGCCGGGCGGCCGGTGACGCCGGGGAGCGGGCGCGGTGTTGCCCCGGTCGCTACCACCAACCCGTCGAAGCTGATCGAGCGGCCGTCGCTGAGCACGACCGTGCGTGCCGCGAGGTCCAGGTGCTCGGCTCTCGTCCCGAGATCGAGCTCGATCCCGAGCGCCTCGAGCTCTCGCGACGTCCGCAGAGTGCACCTGTCTTGGTCCCAGATGCCCGCGAGCAGTTGCTTGGAAAGGGGCGGGCGGTCATAAGGCAGCAGGCCCTCGCTGCCGACGAGCCTCAGGTGTCCTTCGAAGCCCTGTTCTCGCAGCGTTTCGCAGGCGCGAAGCCCCGCCACGCCTGCTCCCACCACCACGACGGAACTGAGTGGGATTGGTACTGCTACCTGCCCTCGTCCTCGTGGGCCGGGTCCTGGCCCACCGCCTCGAGCCGCGGCAACAGCGAGCCGACCCTCTCCCGGGCTCCTCGGATCCGGCGGTCGAGCTCCTCGACGATCTCGACCGCTCGCCTCAGGCGGACCTCGAGGAGGTCGACGTCGACGACGCCGCCCTCGAGCTCGGCGATGATCGCGTCAAGCTCGTCGGAGGCTGCGGCGTAGCCGAGATCGGCGACGGGCACGGAGTTGCCGGTGGAATCGGGTGCGCTCATGGAATGCCTCCGTCGTTCGCTTCATCGGCGCTGGCCGCTAACTGGCCCGCCGGCCGGATCTCGTCGACGGTCGAGCTCGCGCTGCCGTCCGCGAATGTCGTGGTCAGCCTCTCGCCCAGGCGCAACGTCCCCGACGATCGCACGACCCTCCCGCTCTCGTCGCGCGTGAGCGACCAACCTCGTTCCAGCTGATGGCGGGGGTTGAGAAGCTGCAGCAACTCGCGGCGGTGGGCGATCCGTTGCGCCTGCACGGTGAGCTGTTGGGACGACGGGCCGGCCAGTCTCTGGGCGCGGTTGAGCAGACGTCCCTGACTCCGCTCGATCGCCACGAGGGCGGCGTTGCCGATGCGCGTCTGTGTCGTGCGCAGGTCGAGCGACGAGCGCTCGAGCGACTGGCGGGCCATCCGCCGTGTCGAAGCACAGGAGGCGACGAGCTCCCGTCCGGCCTCGTCGAGCCGTGCCTCGATGCGCTGCGCGAGACGTCGTGCGCGCCGCTCCACGCCTTCGAGGTAGGCGACGACCACAGCCACAACCGCCTCGCCGCACTGCGTCGGAGTCACGAGCGCCCGGTGCGCGACCTCGTCGGCGACCGACCGGTCACCGGTGTGCCCGATGCCGGTCCAGACCGGGAACGACGCTCCGGCAATCGCCCTCGCGACCTGCTCGGAGTCGAACGCCGCGAGATCGCCTCTCGCCCCGCCTCCTCGGACCACGACCACGAGCTGAGGAGCGAAGGCGCCGAGCCGCGTCAAGGCGCCGACGATCTGCGCGGGCGCTTCGGGTCCCTGCACAGTCGACGGTTCGAATCGGACGTCGAACAGGTACCCGGACCGTTCCAACTGGCCAGTGAAGTCTCGGTACGCCTCCGAGCCGGGACTTGTGACGAGCCCGATGCGAAGCGGCACGAGGGGCAGGGACAGGCGCCGGTTCGCCTCGAGGAGGTCCTCGGAAGCGAGTGTGCCGAGCAATCGCCTCCGGGCCGCCGCTATCCCACCGATCAAAGCCTCCACGTCGAGCGCGGTCATGGAAAAACGCAGCTTGCTTCCGCCTTCCCAAACCGAGACAGTGCCTCGCACCCGCACCACGAGCCCAGGCGTCAGCTCGACTCCCACGGCCTCCAGCTCGTATTGGACGACCGGCCAGTCACGAGCCCAGCATGCGACTTCGAGCGTGGCGTTCAGGTTTCTGGCCGGCGCGGCGCTTCTTGCCGATGCCACCTCGGAGGCCACCCGTTCCAGGCCATCGAGACGGTCTGCCAGTTCCAGGTAGTGATGACCGCGCGACACGGTCACCTTGCGGATCTCTCCTGTCACCCAGATCTCGCCGGGGAAGGTCTCGCGCAGTGCTCCCTTCACACGGCTGTAGAAGTCGCTTATCGAAAGCGCGGCGTCGGAAACCGATCCGGGCTCCACACCCGGCCCGGACGAAACGACCGAGAGTGCCGGTGGCCGAAGCGAGCTACGAGCTGGCGGGTCCTCGTTTGGCCGTGTCATCGGCGCGAGACCAGGTGCGCCGCTCACCGGATCGGTCGCTTCAGCTTCACGCCCAGCGAAATCGAAGCGGAGCTCCTCGACGTCGGGCCTGCTCGGGTCCCGCCCCCGTCTGGCTCGGGTGCCGGTCATCGTCTCAGGCTACTGCCGGGGCACCGCGACGCTTCGGGACCCGCCGTGTCAGCCCGAGGACCCGAACTGGATCGCCACGTGTAGCTCTTGCACCTTGCGCCAAGCGACACCGCCGGCGAGCACCGAGTCCGTGAGCAAGGTGTCCGCGACCGAGAGGGCGTCCACCCTTCCCGTCGCGCCGAACACGATTGTCACAGTTCCCGAGGGCGGCGTCGGCAGTGTGCTCCAAGTCATCGCCGATTCGCGGAGGACCGCGAGCGTGTCAGGGTGAGACGAGCCGGATACCAGGACGTAGAGCCCGCGGTCGCCCGCGGGGCCGAACGAGACCACGCCCTCCCGCCCGGACAGCGGCAAAGCCGGTGAGACCCTCCACTTCAGCTCCTCGCCGCTCGTGCATGCCGCTACGACATCGGTGCTGTCCGCCGAGGTGGTTGCAACGAGCGCACACGGGCCTCGCGTGGTGGTCTGCAGGCCGAGCACATCGGTGCCCGAGTTGCTCAAGGCGCGCGGGAGGCTCGGCCCGACGAGAGGCCAGGTACCTGCATGCGCAAGGAAGATGCCGACGACTCCGTCCCGACGACAATTCGCCCCTACCAGGCCGTTCCCGGCGGCGTAGGCGACGGCTGTGAGCGAGAGAACGCCACAGGCGCGGCCGGGCTTCGAGGTCCTGAGCCCGTCCTCGGTGCCAATCTGGTGCCAGCCGGTAAGTCCCCCCGGGCTCGCGAGAACCCGCGCGGCCCTACCGTCACCGACGAGGACCATCGCCTCGCCACCTGTGGCGATCGCCAGGGCGTCGGGCTCGTCGCTGAGCGCGTCAACGGGACCCGAGGGCGTCCACGAGCACGGCGTCGGAGGTGGCCATGAGCGGCGAGTACCTGAGGTCGACACTGGGTCGGATGCCGATCACAAGCGACCTGCCGCTTTGTGAAGCGACGACGAGCCCACCGTTGGTGGCGACAGCGAGCGCTGCTGCCCGGTCGGACCAGAGCGCGGCGCCCGTCGGCCTGAACAACAGCTGCCAGAAGGTGTTCAGCGGCTCGTCGAGGTGCCCCATCGCCACGGTCGCCCAGGAGCCGGCCGAGGTCTCGACCGAGGTCGCCAGCGACGCACGGATCGCCGGAGCGCCCAACTTCGCACTCGGGCCGTTGGCGTGCGTTGCCCCGCAGCCCGCGACGACTGACGCCCCGAGCACGGCCAGAGCGAGCCCCCCGGCGAGATGCCGCCTTGTCGCACGAGACCGTGCCCTGCTGCAAAGAGGTGCGGCGGCCATCAAGACCCGAGCACGGCTCGGAGCTCGTCGGCGAGCAGCACTGCGAAGGAGGACTTGGAGGCCTCGGTGCCCGGCCCCGGGTCGCTGTTGAGGATGGAGCGCATGTGTCCCGTCGGATCGATCACAAAGGAAAGGTCACTGTGGGCGATCATCGCGCCGCCAGGGGCAAAGGCAACGGTGACCCCGAACGAGTGCCAGACCCGGCTGAGCTCGGAGCTCGAACCCGTGAGGTAGTTCCAGTTCGAGAGCTTCTGCAGGCCCTCCTGATCATCGAATGCGACCAGATAGGCGCGCGCCCGGTAGACCGGGTTCGCCACCACAGCCACGAGCGCGACCCGGCGGGCGTCCGAGCCGAGCAGTCCGTCTGCCTCACGGAATTCCTGCGCGATGAGCGGGCAGTCAGAGACGCATACGGGATCGAGGAAGGTCAGGGCGACCGCCTTGCCGTGCAGGCTGCCGAGCGAAACCGTTGCCCCTTTCTGGTCGACAAGGCTGAACTGCGGCGCCGGGGTATTGACCACACCGGGTGGGCCGTCGGTGGCCTCGGCGATGATCGGGTCGGCGTTCGGGTTCATGGAGGCGGCGGCCATTGGGACGACCCCGATGAGCGTGATTCCGATCGCGGCCAGCGCGGCGACCGCGCGAAAGACGTAGGAGGGCTGGCTGGCCAGCCCTGCCCAGAACGACGGGCCGTCGTCGGCGGCCGCTGTGACCAGAGCAGGCACGTCGACCACAGCAGCGACGCGTTTCATAGCCAGGTAACCGGCGACGAAGACGAGGGACATCGGGATCATGCTGTTTGGGTCGGTACCGACGCCACCGAAGAAGCCGAAGTCCTCGACGAGAACCCAGTCGGCGATGCAGAGGACGAGCCCGGCATAGACGGCGACACGGACTATCGGGGCTCGCCCGGACAGCAAGCCGGTCCCGATGCCAGCGAGGCAGATCACGAGAAACAGGTTCACGGCCCATCCATGCGCGGCGTCGAAGGTGGCGAAGTTGGCGAGCCAGGAGGAGATGAACGCCGGCTGGGGGGTCGCCGACATCTGCTGCACCATTCCGGCGAGCGTCCCCGGGACGGCGTTGTGGTCCAGTCGTCCTTGCCAGAAACCCCGCCCCGGCCACGCCTGCAGGACCGCCATGCCGACGAAGAACAGACCCATGACCGACAGCACCACCCGACCGAGACGGGGGCTCGACCACATCCGCTCGGGCAAGGCGATGAGCAGCCCGGCGAAGCTGTAGAACAGAACGGCTCCAGGAGCCCCGAAGGCCCACGTGAGTGCTGGAGCGAAGATTCCACCGAAGCTTTCTCCGAAGATCCAGACGACGATTCCCCAAAACGCGGTTGCGAGCCCGGCCAGCTGCGACCAGTGGCCTCGGGGCGCGACGATCAGCCAGATACCCAGACCGATCTGGATCCACACGGCGGAGGCCGGCGTCGCCGTCGGGTGGTTGCTCCAGATCGTCGCCCCGGCATTGACAAGGTGCTGCACCCAGGCCGGCGACGTCGCCGCTGTCGGCTCTATCACCTGGCTCGTCATGCCGAGCGGCATCGACGGCTGAGCCTGCAACAAACCGTCGAAGATCCAAATGAGACCGAAGGCTATGCGGAGGACCCGCCGGCCGGTTGGTTCCGGATGGACCCAGGCTCGGACGGCCGGCTCAGCGGCTCTCGCCTGGCGCAGTTGCCTGGCGCGCAACAAGTTCCAGGCCATAGCCAACAAGGCGAGGATGACAAGGGCGATCATTGCCTGGTGCCAGAGCAGGGAGCGAAAGGCGGAGACGATCGTGGGGTTGTTCGTCGACAGCCCCGAGCTCATCCCTGGCATTGCAGCTGACACACTCCTTCATTCGGCGAGCTGCCCAAACCGCCCGGCCCGCCACCGACGGCCCTGCATTGTACGTACGCGGTGCCTCCCGCCCGATTCAGGTGTCACCCGAATCCCGCCGCGGCGGAGGTACACCCGCACCACAGGAGAGGTGCCCGACCCGAGAACGGGCAGAGGCTCGGGGACTCAGCTCTTGGCTGAGAACTGTTGTCGAGCGGCTCAGGCCCCGTCTGCGAGGAGCCGCCTCAACTCCTCGTCGTAGCGGGCGTAGCGACGGGCGACCAGAGCGGCGCGTCCGATCTCCCGTTCGATGATCCAGGTCGGCCATTCGCATTCCATAACCGAGCGGTGCACGACGAGCTCGACGGGGATGCCTAGAGCAGTGACCTGTATCCGCACGCCGTCGGTCCGCGCCCTGTATGCCACCCGGACGGCGCGCACGGTGACCCGCACGTAGTAATGGCCGTACCAGAGGTCGCGGATATCGGCATCGGTACCGTCGAGGACGATCAATCTCGCAAGCGCTTGCGCCGGATCCAAAAGCGCGACGAGAGACTGCCAGGGTCCCTTCGGCCCACGGGCATGGATCCAGGCGTCGTCGTCGAGCCCGTAGCGCTCCAGAAAGCCCGGCTCGTCGGCCCGTGCCTTGATGGCGCGGGCGATCGCATCGGAGCCGACGGCCCACTCGGAGCCGACTTCGATGTCGGCCATGCGGGTTCCCATGGCACGTGCCTGCCTTCCTAGGGGGAACGCACCCTACGCCCTTGCCCCGGCCCAGGGTGGGATGGGACCTGAACAGGGATGACGCAACTGCGGCGCGACCAGATCGAACCGATCAGCGCAACAGTCCGAAAGCACCGGCGACGACGTCGAGAGCCTGGATCTCGACCGAGAGGGACTCCTGGACGGGCTTGGCCGTATCCTCAGTGAGCGCGACCACGACGAAGGTCTGACCACTGCTGTCGCGAGCCAGGTAGCCGAGCGTCAGCACCCCCGGCTCGGAGCCTCCCTTGAACCACACTCTCGGCCATGTGCCTGAGTTGAGGTTCAGGCCTCCGTTGTTGGTCGAGAGCACTGTGGCGATAGGGCCCAGTCCGGGTTCGGCCTGGAACTTGGCGAGCCCGGCAAGGGCGCGGCAGATATCGTCCGCCGAAGCGAACCACTCGATCGAGTTGATGTCGCGCGGCGCGCTCGCCGACTGTTCCTCGCCTGCTGTGACCTTGTCGACGGTACTGGTGAGATAGGCGGCCCTCTCCGACGAGTTCAGAGACAGGTAATGGTCCGCCATAGCCGGGAAGTCGTGGTACTTGAGAGCGAACATCTCGCTGACTGTGAGGAAGGGGACGTCGAGGGCGGCGTGGGACGACCAGTTCCGCACCTGGTTTTCGACGGCGGACCGCCCGACGAGCTCCAACAACATGTCGGCCGCGGTGTTGTCACTCACCGAGATCATCTTGACGGCGGCCTGCTCCACGGTGAGCTTGGTCCCGTCGGGCACGCCCTGGAGGGTTCCGCTCCCACCGACTTTCAAGGCCGCGGTGACGGTTACCTTCTGGTTCCAGCTGAGCCGGTGATCGTGCAGCGCTTGGGCGAGGGCGCCGAGGACGAACAGCTTGAACATCGACCCGAGAGGACGTGGGGTCCCGGCCAGCACAGAATGCACGGGGCTGCACGATCCGTCGGAGTCGACTTTGGCCGCGAGGAGGCTCACCCCGGGGGCGATCTGGGCCAGCTGGCTGTCGACCTTTGACCAGGACTGCGGCACCACGGTGGCGGCAGCAGGCTTGAACAAGAGTCCGGCTATGAGACCGGCGCTGTCGACTCCGAGCTCGACGGAATAGAGACTGGGCCCGATCCGCACGAGCGCCACGAGCGATCTCGCCTCGACCTTCGACAACTGGAGCAACGTGGTCTGAGACCCGGGCGGGGCGAGTGACTCCAGGGCCTGGTTCAGCTCTGCGGGGCTCACCTGGGCGAGGAAGGCGGCATCGAAGTGGGCCGAGATCGCCTTGTTGCTAAGAGGGAGCTGCGACGCGATGCCAAGCAGCCAGCCCAGTTGCTTGCCGACCGGGCTTGACGGCACCTTGACCGGAAGGCTGCCGGCGGGGAGCGCGCTCCGCGGGCTCTGCCGTCCTGTCGCACCCACGGGTGCCGATGCCGAACAAAGCGCGGTGACAGCGACGGCGGTGACAAGCAGTGCGGCCGCCATCGCTCCGCCGGTGCGCATTGCCTTGCACCGGTGCCCCGCCTTGACGCCCGACCCGCTCCGGCACCGATCCGCCGTGGTCCCCGCGGTGCTTCGGACTTCACGCGAGGTCCTGGGTTTCATGTCAGCTCCCTTGGCTGGTTGTGGGTGGTCGGCTTCCTGGATTTGCTGCGCGGAGGGCCGCCATCACGCCACGCCCTCCAAGAGCACGAAGAAGCCGGCGATCCGGGCATCGGGGTCGAAAGCAACTCGGCCCTTGCGCCTGCCTTTCTCGTAGGTGATAGGGATGTCGACGACGCTGTAGCCGGACCGGGAGGTGACCGAGGGATCCCCCAGATCCAACACCTGGCCCAGCTCGGCGGTGAGCTTCGAGTGCACCGAATCGAGCAGGCTGACGGGACAGGCCTCCTTCATGCGCTGGTCGAAGGCGGCCTGGAGGTCCTCGAACTCCCCGGCAAGGAACTGCCGCAGCGCTTCGAGGGCGCGCGTTGGCGCATCGATCAGTGTTTCGTTGCCCATTTCCGTCGACTCCCCGATACGTGACGCGAAACGCTGGAACGCCGCTTGGCGGCTGACCTGGAGCGCATAACCGATGGCCGCCCATGAGTTGGCTTGTGAACGGGCCTCGCGAACCAGGGTCACGACGACGTCGTCGAGCACCGACCCGAGGCTTGTCGCCGCCGCCAAAGCTGCGATCGCGGAACCTTCTGCTGCTGTGGGCCCGTGGCCCAAGCGATCGACGAGCAGCTCGGCATTGGTCCGGAGCATCAGGCGCAGGACCTCGCGTTCGACGTCACCGCCGGAGGCGTCGAGCGGGTCGTTCACGATGTCAAGGTACATTTACAAAGATTGCATGTCAAGAAATCTTTACAGCGTTCGGACGATGGGTGGCTGTCATGCCTTTACGACATGCCGAACGCCCCTTCGGTGCCGCTGCGAGGCGAGCACTGGAGCAGGACCGGTCCTAGTCTGGTCGAAGTGGCGGCTGACTCCGGAGCCAACAGTCCTGGTGAAGGGTTGCGCTCGATGAAGTGGTCGGGGCTTGGCCCCACGCTGGCGGCCGCCGTTTTGATCGGCGTGGTTGCGCTGGGCGCTCAGGCGGGCGGCCGGGCAAGTGCCAGCCCGCTGCGAGCTGAGCGCACAGCTGTTGACACCGCCGCTGTCCCCCGCGGCTGGTTGCCCTTTTCTTTCGGCTACATCCAGATGGCTGTCCGTCCGACTTGGGACCTCTGGTACACCCAATCAGCGCCCCTCCAGTGCCCCACCGACTTTGCGGGCCCGGTCACGCTCATCTACACCAGTCCGAGCCCGAACAACCCGCCCAGGCCGGATTGTGCAGGTCGACCGTCCGACACGACAGTCCTCGTCTGGTACCCCGCCACCCTGCGAGGAGCCAAGGCGCTCAGGCATCAGCAGATCAACGGAATAGCGGTCGACGGCCCCAAGGTCGTTGGGAAATGGCAGGAGGTGTCGCTCCCCACGCTCGGCTTTGTCATCTACACCACGGGCCCGCAGGCCCGGGCGGTGCTGCACACCCTCACCTACTCGGCCCGGGCGGCCCTCTCCAAGCTCATTCCCGCGCCGGCGGTCCCGGCAAACTGGGGGTGGCAGATCGCCGACGGTTTGCAATTCGCCGTGCCGTCGAGCTGGCCGGTCGATCACTGGGCGCGGAGGCTCGACCAGTTCGGCAGCAACGGCCCGCTCTGGATCATGCCCAACACGGTCTTTTTCTATTCCGGGGGCCAGCCCTCCATCACGGGCCAGGCCATGGAGTCAGGAGGCGGGGCGGCCCTCGGCCTCGCCGATGCCTTGTTCGACCAGGAGGGGGTCGTCCTTTCCTCCCCGCCCCTCACCTTCTACGGGACGGAGTACATCACCGGTCCCGTGCCGGAACCATGTGCTCTGATCCACACCTTGCAGATCTGCCTCTCCCCTGGCGACAACACCCTTTACGGACCGGCCCTCTATACGATCAGGCGCCCGGGCTCCCGGAAGGTCGTCACGCTCACCGTCGGCCTCGCCGGTGACGGCCTGGTCGCACGGACGATCATCGGCTCGTTCCGGCCCGCCTGAACGGGCCGCCCGAGAGGCGACCGGACACGGCGAAAGACGCCCGCGATCTGCTCGCAGCGTCGCGGCCGCCAATGACGAACCCGTGCTCGTCGAGGGCGGCTGTGGACGGCCTCAGCTCTCTGCCAACACCTGAGCCAGCCACCGCAGCGCCACTTGGCACCGTTCACGGGAACGGCCGCCGTGATTGCCAGTGTTCTCGGTGGCGTCGTGGGCAATGCCAGCCTCCCGCAGGTGGTGGCTCAAGAGCCGGTGGCCCCATTGCAGGTGTTGGTCGTCGTTGCAACCCACATCCAGCAGGATGCCGTTCAACTTGCCGAGATTGTCGAGACGCCCGCGCCAGTTGACGACGGGATCGAAGCTGAGCCAGCGGTCCCAGACCTCCCCGCGCAACTCACCGCTGGGAAAGGCGACGGGGAGATCGACGTAAAAGGGCGGGTTGTCCGGGTTGGGCGAATAGCACGCAGAGCAGGCGTAGACGACGTGGGACAGATCGTTGCCTTCGACCGGGCCCGCTGGCGCCTCGGGCCAGATGCTGTTCAGGTAGTCATACAGAGTCGTCTTGTACGTCACTTCGAAGAACGAGTCACCCGAAAGCATCGCCAAGGCGCCGAAAGTGTCCGGGTTGCGCGAGGCCATGTTCCATGCCCCGAAGCCTCCCGACGAGAAGCCGAACACGCCGCGACCACGCGCGTGCGGGAGCGTGCGGTAGTTGTCGTCGACGTGCGCGACGACGTCCTGCATCAAGTACTTCTCGAAGTCCCCGTGCACCGGCGAGTCCACCCACTGGCTGTGCCCGTACCGGGTCGAGCCGTCGGGGATGACGACGATCATCGGCGGGGTGCCCATGCGGCCGAAGACGGGGTCGAGAACGTCCTCGAGCGGGGGTTTCCATCGCAGCCCGTCGGTCCGTGGGTACACGAGCTGCTCGGCGTTCTCGCCGAAGGCATGGAGAAGGTACGCCGTGGGGTACCGGCGCCCGGAGTCCTCGTAGCCCGGCGGCAGGTACACGAACAGGTCCCGCTCACTCGGGTCCTGCAAGAGGTTGCCCGCGAGATTGGCGCTTTCGATCCGTGAGTGAACGATCATCTTCGCCTCCCTCGCGCCTCGTTGCTCTGAGCGTCCGGCTCGGTCGGTGGAATCGGTCCTTGGTCCGGCGGGCCGGACTCAAGGCCTCGTGGAACGCTACCCGGACCGGGCGACGCCAGCGCGGCACGTCGGCTGAGGAGGCGCAGTTACCGGCCTCTCGCCGCGGAGACCGTATCGTCCGGGGGATGGAACCGGCCCCGGAACTCGTCTCGTTGATGGAGAGGATGTTCAGGAATTTCGACGCCCACGATGGCGACGCCGTGGTCGACGCCTTCTCCCGAGAGCCCGGCTCGTTGGCCATCGGCTCCGACCCAGACGAGTGGTGGGAGGGCTACGAGGCCTTGGCGGCAATGTGGCGCGTGCAACTTCAAGAGCTCGAGGTGACAGGGATCAAGCCTCGAAATTGACATCCTAAAGCTGGTCGCCTGGAAGGAAGGCACTGTCGGCCGCGATCGCTCAGTTTGAAGGGGCTGGCCGGTCATCACTCCGCGTTCCCCATGGCCTGGCAATAGGAGCCATCGGTCGTCGGGCCACCACCAGCGCCACACCGCCGACAGCGATCAGGGTGAACGTCGGAACCGCGAACGGTGCGAGCCTTGGTCCGAACCAGAGCTCGAACATCGGCACGTCGTCTCCGGCTCGACGTTGGAAGATCCCCAACGGGCATCCTTTGCCGAGTAAAAGCGCGACTCCCTCTCCGGCGAGAACCGCAACGGCGAACCTCAATCTCAGGTCACGGCGCCTGGTGATGGCGCAGAACCACAAGTAAGCTAGACAAGCCAGCTCGCACGCGCCGATCATATTGTGCGTCACGCGTAGCGCCCGGGCCCTGCGGCTCAGCGCCACCCGCGGCCTCGTTGCATGAGTCGAGATCGTCACACAGGACGCGAGATGCCGCAACGGCGGCCTCGAGGCGAGCCTTGCTAGCAATCGTCGTAAGCGCGTCAAGGCCTCATAACCTTCCCTGGCGCCGTGATAGACCAGACATAGCCGGCAGTGGGGTCGGCCCACGACCAGCCGAGCCCGGAGTTGCTCACAAAACCGAGGGTCACCCCAACCGCGCGGATGCCGTCGACGAGTGTGACCCTGCCCTCGGAGCGCAGCACCGGATTGGCGAGTGCCGCGCCGGTCTTCGCCTTCGCCGCGCCGAGCAGGAACGTCGCCGCCGCAGTGACACAAGTCCACACGATGGCGAACCCGCTGCGATCAGGACAGAACGGCCCTTGGAAAGGTGCTGCCTACTTGGAGAACTCGAAGCGGTGCCCGCCGATGAGCGAGACGGCCGTCTCACAGGCTTTGGCGTCGTAGCGGGTACCGGCCCCGTCCTCGATCTCGCGCAGAGCGACCTCGATGGCCACGCCCGGGCGGTAGGGGCGGTGGCTGACCATGGCCTCGATGACATCGGCGACGGCCAGGATGCGCGCCTCGGCCAGGATGTCCCGCGGCAGAGTCCCTTCGGGTAGCCCGAGCCGTCGAGGCGCTCGTGGTGCTGGCGGATGATCTCGGCCACCTCGCCGTCGAAGCCGATCAGAGCGGCGGTGTTGGCACCGGCGTCGGCGTGCTGGCGGATGATCTGCATCTCGGGTTCGGTGAGGCGCCCGGGCTTGGACAAGATCTCGGCCGGCACGACGATCTTGCCGATGTCGTGCAGCAGGGCCGCCACCCGGAGCGACTCCAGGGACGCCTCCTCCAAGTCGAGCTCGCGGGCGATGGCGCAGGCGAGCTCGGCCACGCGGCGCTGGTGGCCGGCGGTGTAGGGGTCGCGCAGCTCTGCTGTGGCACCGAGGGCGGCGACCGCCCCCTCCAGGGTCAGCCGCAGCTTGACGGCGCTGTCGGCGAGGTCCTGTTGCGTCTGGCGGATCTCGGTCACGTCGAAGCTGACGCCGACGATGCCGGCGGGCTTGCCCGTGACATCGGAGTAGACCGCCTTGTGGGTCATCAGGTAGCGCGCCGTGCCGTCGGGGGCCCTCGTCTCGAACAGCAGCTCGACGCGCTGGTCCGGATTAGCGAGCAGCTCTTTGTCGGAGGCGTCGTAGCGCTTGGCCACCTCTACGGGGTGGACGTCGTAGACGGTCTTGCCGATGACCTCTTCCTTGGAGAGCCCGAGCGCCTGGGCGTAGGCCTGGTTGCAGGCGACGTAGTGGAAGGTGACGTCGGTGTTGTGAACCGGGGCCGGGATCGCCTCCAAGAGCTCCTCCAAGAAGTGGGAACTGTGAACGTTGATCCAAAACAGCAGCGCGAACCGATCGAAAGCGGCAGCACTTCGGTTCTGTGAGGTTAGCTTCGGGTAGGGGTTCCATCCACAGTCGCGGACACTGACTTGGCGGACCGGCTCGTGCGGGCCTTGGCGTCTTGGAGCCGGTAGCTCTCTCCTTTCGTCTCGATGATCTGGCATCGGTGCGTGAGCCGGTCGAGGGTCGCCCCGGTGAGTCGCTCGGAGCCGAGCACCTCTGTCCACGATTCGAAAGGCAAGTTCGTGGTGACGATGAGGCTGGTGCGCTCATAGGCGGTCGAGATGACGTCGAACAACAGCTCGGAGCCGACCTTGGAGGCAGGCACGTAGCCGAGCTCGTCGAGAACCAAAAGGTCGAGCTTTGCGAACTGTGCCTTTAGGCGGAGGAAGCTCCGCTCGTCTCTCGCCTCGATGAGGGCGGTGACGAGCTCGGTGGTGCGGATGAAACGGACCCGATATCCCTTGGCACAGGCCTGGGCGGCAAGCGCGGTGGCCAAGTGGCTCTTCCCGGTGCCGGGGTTGCCCACCAACAAGATGTTCTCCTTCCGGTCGATGTACTCACATCTCATGAGCTCGGCAACGAGCACCTTGTTGACTGACGGCCTGGCGGCAAAGTCGAAGGTCTCGAGCGTCTTTATGGTCGGAAAGCGTGCTGCTTTGACCCGACGCTCGGCTGCACGCTTCTCCCGTTCCAACAGCTCGAGCTCAGTGAGCCGCAGCAAATAGGAGAGGTGATCGGCGTTGTCGGCCGCTGCCTGGGTGGCCACCTTCTCGCACTCCGCGGCGACGGTCGGCAATCGCAGCGCCTTCAGGTGATGGTGCAAGAGCAAAACGGACTTGGTCTCTGTGGTCTTCACGATGCAGCTCCGGTCTCGGTGAGTGTCCGGTACTCGGACAGGTCGGGTGGGTCGATGACGAAGGACTTCAAGTGCGGACGGCCGTCGAGGCTGAAGAGCCCGACGGGTTGTTCCGCATGGTGAAACAGGATCAAGGCGACGGCGTCGGACCCCGTCGCCCCGATGCAAAGGGCCGCTTCGACCGCCTTGGTCAGAGCCGGCACACTGGCACCCTCCAAGAGCCGCAGCACCTTGATGAACTCGCGGGTCCCCAAATGACCGAGGTCGGCTTCGAGCCGACGGCGCAAAGTGGCAAAGCACCCCGGCAGCTCCCAGGACTCGAGCGGCCGGGCGAAGTCGATGGCCCCAGGCTTGCGCTCCAATAGAGCCAGGTAGTGCAAAGGGTCGAAGCTGGTGTGCTCCTTGCCCCAGTGGCGTGGGTGCCGGGCAACGACGGTCGTCCCACTCGTGATGGCCACCTCCTCGATGCCGCCCATGACCGTCACCTCGTGATGGGCATAAGCGGTCGGCACCGAGTAGTCGTTGCGGTCAAAGCGCACGAGCGAGAGCGAGTTGGCATGCCCCTGGGCGACGCGCCGAGGTTCGAAGGCCTCCCTCGGCAACGCCAACATGGCGGCGCGGTCATCTGCCAGGCGCTCGGCCTTGGTCCCCACCTTTCCCCGCACACGGCGGAACAGATCGGCATAGCAGCAGGCGGCGAGGTACTCGTTTAGGGCGGCCCAGGACGGGAACGACGGCACCGGGACCAGCAAGTTGCGCCGGGAGTAGCCGACGTGGGTCTCGACGTGCCCCTTCTCGTTACCCCTTCCCACCCGGCAGAAGTGATGGTGGAACAGGTAGTGGCTCTCCAGGGCAAGGAACGCCCGGGTCAGTTCGCGCTCGCGTCCCATCACCTTGGTCACCGCGATGGTGGTGTTGTCATAGCTGGTGCGCACCGGCACGCCACCGAAGAACTCGAAGCCGGCCACATGGGCTGCTTGGAAGGTCTCGGTGCACTCACGCGGATAGGCGGAGAGGAAGTACGCGTCCGAATAGGGCAACGTGATGACCCCGAGCGCGGCCTTGCACCGCTGACCGGCGATCTCGACCACGGCTTCCCCGAAGTCGAACTGGGCGTGACCGGGCGGGTGCGAGAGCGGGACGTAGGCCTCCTTGGAGTAGCGCTTGGCCGACGCCACGGCTGTTTGAACCTGGGAATAGCAACCGGGATACCCGTATTCGTCGCGCAGGCGCTCGAAGATCCGCTTGGCCGTGTGGCGCTGCTTTGGCGGAGCGGTCTTGTCGGCGGCCAGGATCTCGTCGATCACGCCCAGAAAAGGCCCGAGTACGGGCTTCTTTCGTGCTCTTGACATCTGATATCCGGGAGGCTCAGGGTTGGCAAGGATCTTGGCCAATGCCTGGTGCCCGATCCCGTAGTCCCGGTGGATCGAGCGCTTCGATGCCCCCTCCACCAGGACCTTGCGCCGGATCTCAGTCCATTCGTCCATGTCGGTATGCACCTTTCTCCCGTTCTGCTCGTCCGCTCAGGCACGAAGCCTTGAAGCAGGAACGAACAGATTCAGGGATGCTCAGGTGCTGCCGTTTTCGATCAACGCGTTCCGGTGTTCAGGTGCTGCCGTTTTCGATCATCATTTACAGCGTAGTTCTGGAACACCATGGCGACGTTGCGGTCCTTGGGGGGCAGGTCGTTGACGGCCTTGCTGCCCATGCGCAGTGTCCCCGAGGTGATGTCCTCGAGTCCCGCCACCATGCGAAGAGCCGTCGTCTTGCCCGAGCCCGACGGGCCCACGAGCACCATCAGCTCCCCCTCGGCGACGTCGAGGTCCAGGTCGGACACCGCGGGCAGGCCGTTGGGGTTGCAGCCCAGTGAGTTGGCCAACGCACGCCGAAATACGGCTCAGCTTGGCTGCGGAAGTATGTGGAATGCGTACCCGGGGCCATCGGGTGGACTTCTTGGGGTGCGTTCTTGCAGGAACACACCGAGGATCACCCGATGGCCCACCTACGTGGACCAGGCATTGAAGTCTGGCTCGAACCTCAACTACCCAGAGACCGTTCCCTTTGGATCGAGCAGTGATCTCAAGAGATCCTCCGTATTGTCGAAGTTGGCTTCGATGCCATCGAACTTGGTCATGTGGTCACGGCCAGCCTTGTCGCGGAACGCAAGCTTCCACGTCAACTTCGTCACTCCATTAGCTTCCTGCAGATCCACGGACTCGACGGCCTCCGCATCCGGCCAGCCTTCGAACAGCCACGTCTCGACGGTTCGGGTCGGCGGCTCGACCTCCAAAAAGGTTCCACGAAACGAGCACTCGGTTCCGTCGTCGGTCACGAAGACGAAGTGGTAGTTCCCTCCTACGCGCAGGTCGATCGAGCACTCCTTCACCTCCTCCCCATATGGGGCGATGGTTTTTCTCACATGCTCTGGCTTCGTCGATACGTCGAAGACGAGCTCGATCGGAGCGTCGAACTCTCGAGTGACGACAATCTCGAGATCGTTCGGGAATTCGATGACTGCCGACCCATGCCGATTAGGTGTCACTGCCGCTCTCCTTGTTGTTGCAGCTCTTTGAGGTACTCATCCAACCGATCCAGTCGGTCGTTCCACGCCTGCTCGTACTTGGCCAACCACTCGTGCAAGGGCCGAAGGTGCGCTGGTTCCAGGCGGTACAGCCGGCGACGCCCCTCCGCCCGGCACCTGACGAGTCCCACCTCACTGAGCACCCGTACGTGTTTTGACACCTGAGGCTGGGACATCGAGAGGTCGTCCACGATCGCCCGGACAGGCTTCTCGCCGTGTTCAGCGCGCCCAGGATTTCGCGACGGTGCACATCGCCAATCGCGTTGAAGACATCCGATGTCGTGGAAGAGCGGGCCCCGGGCCAATATATTCCGTTATCGACATGTGTCAAGCCTTTCGGGATGGCAGAAACTACTGGTTGCCCATGGCCACGCTCCACGGGTCAGAGATCCACTACGGGATCGAGCGGAGACAGGCGAAGGAACGTCTCGTGGAACGCGCGCCGGCGATCAAGCCGTGCCGGCGCCCAGGAACTACCCGCCAGCCTGGTCCACGTGCCCGTGTCTGAAGTGCCCCAGAACGACGTGGCCTCCCGCTGGTCTTGGGTGACCCCGACCGCCGGCTACGTGACCCGTTATTCAAGGCCGACAAACCGGAAAGCGAACTTTCGCAAGCGCGACAGAGCGATCCATCGGCACCCGCAACGTCAAATGAGAGCCGCTCCTGGAAACCACGCATTTCAGACTGATCCGCGCTCGTACGACGGGGCGCTCCCTGCCGATTCGGGCGCAAGGTTCGACGACGTCCACGCTCAGGCGCTGCGTTTGGTATGTCGCTTGGTAGCGGGATAGACCTTCCCTGGATGTGTCTCGTAAGAGGATCGGCTTGTGGGACCGTATCTGCGGCCGGCACCCGGGGCTTCGAAATCAGAGTCTGCTTTGCTTGATTCGGCGGCCCGCTACAACGATGACGCCGGTGCTGAGTCCGATGACCCCGCCAACGATGGCCGCAGGGAGGCCGATCTCGACGACGGCAAACGGTGCAGTCGGTGCATAGACGATGAGGCCAATGACCAGCCCAACGACCGCCCCGATCATGCCTACAGAAGCTCCACTATCGACAACCTCTTAGTGGCCCTCCAAGGTGGACGCCCCCCCGCCTGGTTGGCACTCAGCGTGGCTGCGAAACCGGCTCGGATGACTTTGCCAACGTAGTTCACGACCCAGACATGGGTAGCGTCCGAAGTGATGGCGTGGGGCCACTGAACCAGTAGATCGAACCTCAAAGGACGTTGACCGGAGCGCCGGTCGAGGCAGAAAGCCAGCTGACGGAGTAGCCATTGGCATTCGCCACCCAGGTACGCGCACCCCTCCAAGGGCGTTCAACTATCAGCGGCACCCGTTCAGGAGCAGCCGCCCGTTCCGGTGCTCGGGTAAGGCCAGCCGTCGTACTCAAAGGCGGACGTCCAGGCGACGGCCTTGTTCGTGTTCAAGCTCCACCCGGGTACCGACTGGCCCTGGGTCCACTGAGCAAAGGTCGGCACCGAGGACAGTTGGCCCTGCTGCATCACGACGTTGAGGGCTGTGTGGGGTATCAGCTTGGTACCGATCCAGCTCGACGGGGTGATCACGAGGGTGTCAGGGGCCGCGGTGACGTACCCGCTGCTGTCGACTGACGGCGGGGCGGAGTCGGGGTAGACGATGAACGAGCTTCCTGCCGAGGTGCCGGTGACGACGAAGTAGGCGAGACCTCCGAGCCTTGTGCCCGCACCGCTCAGCTGGGCGAGGGTCTGGCTGATGTCAGCGGCGTTGACCTGCATCGCTCCTAATAGCTTGCTCGCGGCGGCGTCGGACTTGAGCGTGTCGAGCTCGGTGACAAACTGCGAGACGGCCGTGCTGCCCGGTGCGGTGACGGTGAGGGTGACGTCGGGTGACGAGTTGGCGAGGTCCGATGTGATGAGGTCCCCTAAGGAGTTCTTCGCCCAGGCGTTGAGCACGAAGGACCCTGGCACCGTGCCGACGGCGAGGGTGAAGTCGTAGATGCCGTTGGCATCGGTCACGACATCGACCGGTGTGTCGGAAGGCAAGAAGAGCGACCCGGCCGGCCAGATGCGTGTGCCGTAGGACCCGCACACGACAGCGTGCGCTCCGGTGGTGACGGCCGCCGTCGACGCCTCACCCGGCTGGGGGCGCAACGTGAGCGTGATGTTCGGATCCGGCTTACCGAACAGCGTCGTCTTTATCTCGCCCTTGACGACGGTGAGGCCGTCGGCGGGCACGCTTTGTTGCGACAGCGTCAAAGTCACCTTTATACCGGCGTTGAAGGTGAAGTCGGCCTCGGTCTCGTCTCCGGCGGACAGCGTGAAATCGCGGCTCTCAGGAGTGAACCTGGGCGCAGTTACTTCGCTCGGGCCCCCAGAGGGAACTACGTTGTACTGGCCTGGGGTGACCTCGATCAGATAGAAGCCACTCGTCGGGTCGACTGTGCTCGTGAACGATTCGGCGCCGCTGGCGGTGACCGTGGCTTCCGCGACGCCCTGGCCATCCTTGTCGTGCACGTACCCGCTGATCGTCGCCCCGGGCTTGTCCGAGTTCCATATCAGGTACAGGATTGCCGGATTGTTGTTCTGCCTCACAAAGACCGGCGTCCAGGTCTGGAGACCCGGTGGGACCTGGACGTTGCAGACAGTTGTGTTCGACTTGCAGGTACCGTCGACGGCGTCGGAAACACCGCCGCCGTAGGAGGTGGCCCAGTCGAGATGGTTGTAGACGCAGCCCGCGTCCCCACAGGCGACAGCGGTCGTGGTCTGGAGCGGTGCCGGGCCGGTCAACTTGAAGATCCCGTTCTTGTCCGGGTGCGTCAAGAGTATGACCGTACCCGGCCCCGGGATGATATAGCCCTCGCACGTCCCGTATCCCGAGCCGGTGTAGTAGCAATGCGGGACCGGCGGCTCGCGGTTCGCCTGGTAGGCGGTTGTTGATGTTGAAGTCGGACTGACAGTTGTTGATGTCGAAGCCGGACTGACAGTTGTCGAAGTCGACGGAGTCGCCGCCGGCGTGGAGCTGGAACAGGCCGCCGCCAGGACCGCCAGTCCTATCAAGACAATGTGTCTCGCCTTCATCGAGCCTCCTCGCTTGCAGACTTGAAACCCCGTTCTCAGATGGCGCCTGCTCAGGCGCTCCTTGCCTCCGGTTTGGTAGTTGTCGCTCATCCTGCGCCTTCGGCGCATCGGCCGTCAGGGCCGAATGTCACAAAGGTGCACGTCCCAGGCGCGTCGCTCGAGCAGTTTCACGCAACAGCGGGCGTCTTGGGCGGCCTGCGAGAACTCGACGGCCTACCCGGTGCTTTGGAGCAGCGTCACAGTCCCTCTCTTGCTGTTAGGCCTTCCTACTCGAGAGGCGATTGTGCCTCCACGCGCAACGGTGGGCGGTCTGCGGGCACCGTTGACGCGGCCACGGTGCCCGCAGCGTTCTTGGGGTCTGGTGCTCGCCAAGACTGCCTGATACTGCCTGCTTCACGAAATGGCCGGGGTACTCGCATGGATCGCAACGGGAGCAGTGACGTGCACAAGAACGTCGATCTGGCGCGGACTGCCGCCGTCCTGCGGGTCATTCGATGCGTCGTTCTGTTCCAAAGAAAGTAGCTAGCCCCGCCCTAGGGGGGGGAGAGGGAGTTGAGAGGAGGAGGCGCGAGGGGGGGGCTGTCCTGCGGTAGGGGGGGGGGGGGGGGGGGGGGGGGGGGGGGGGGGGGCGGGCAGGGAGCAGGGGGCACGTGTGTTCTGGCTCCGGGGCCCACGGGTACCGGGGGAGCAATAAAAACCTTTCACACCACCTCCTAGTCAAGCATCGGCGTAGGCAGCTGGGTACTCTTTTGTCAGCGAGGAGGACCAAACATGAAGAAGACCTTCATCACCAGAAGACTCGATGACATTCCGTTCGCCCAGCAGGTTCGAACCTCTTGTGCGGGCCACGCGGCGCGCCCGTGCGGAGTGGGACATACGGCCCGACCAACCTCGCCCCGTTTCTTGCTGCCCTCGACGGCCACTTCGAACGGCAGATCGTGGTCGAGATGACCGAGCGGCATCCGCTGGCGGCACCACCCGGCTTTGGAGAGCCATCCACGGCATCGACCGACCTACCGGACCCTCTGACGTCGAAGCAGCCGAGCTGGCCGCCGCGCTCGGCTATGACGTGCACGTCGAGCGATTCGAGGGGTCAGCGCTATGGCACGAATTGCCCCGCGTGGGGAGCATCGCTCTCGTTTGCCGCCGTCTTGGCGTTGGCCCCGAACACTACACAGATCAGCGCCTACATGGACAAGACCGCTGATCTGGTCCGCCAACTCGTCACTCTCTGGTGGGACCGTGCGTACTAATGCGAAGACCGGCAGTGCTGAGCACCGCTGACGCGGCCGGGCGATGGATCTACGGGTCGGCTACACGCCCGATCGTCTGATCTGCATTTCAGGCAGTAGTGGGTTGGTTGACACCCATCGCCAACATAACGACGGTTAGTTCGTCACGCTCCGCACGCCGATCCCCACGCAAGGGCCTGATCTCCCGGGCCGCGCGATCACGTCGTTCTGATTACTCGACTCGCGTCGAGTCACCGCGTTGCAGGCTTTTCAAGGTATGGCGCCAGAAGGGATGCTCCAAGCTCGAGAAGCTGTTGGACCTCATCACAGTCGGTCTTCGCAGTGCCCACGGCCG
>CAVRAT010000024.1:0-11789 GCA_963719125.1 uncultured Acidimicrobiaceae bacterium | reverse complement strand
GCGACAGGCGCGTCGGAAGATGTGCCCTCGGGAACGTCCATCAAGACCGGCGGCCGGTCCGGGTCCATGAGGAGCCGCTTGTCCAACCCTGGTCGGCGAAGAGCCGGTTGCCTACAATCTCGCGGGAAGGTTCCGGGGGATTCCAGCTGATCTTGATACGTCGTTGATTGCCGGGACGGCACCGGGACGTCGTGTCCGCGTCCGGTGCCGCGATGAGATCGACCCGCTGGAGCCGTCCACCCTTGTGATGCGATGACAGAGGGCCCGCCCGCCGGCGTATCGGGGACCGGCAGGACCTTACAGATATTGGAGAGGAGCACAAGTGAGCAATGTGCGAGTGCTGGTCGGAACACGAAAGGGTGCTTTCGTCCTGACCTCGGACGGCAAACGCGAGGCCTGGGAGGTCAACGGTCCCTTCTTCGCGGGCTGGGAGATCTACCACGTCAAGGGCTCGCCGGCCGACCCGGACCGGCTCTATGCCTCGCAGTCCACAGGCTGGTTCGGGCAATTGATCCAGCGCTCCGAGGACGGTGGCAAGACATGGGAACCGGTCGGCAACCAGTTCCAGTACGAGGGTGTGCCCGGTACGCACCAGTGGTACGACGGAACGCCACACCCGTGGGAGTTCGCCCGGGTGTGGCATATCGAACCGTCGTTGAACGATCCCGACACGGTCCTTGCCGGCGTCGAGGACGCGGGGCTCTTCCGCTCGACCGATGGTGGCAAGAGCTGGCGGGAGCTCGCCGGACTGCGCGGCCAGGACTCCGGATCCTCGTGGCAACCGGGTGCCGGTGGGATGTGCCTACATACGATCATCGTTGATCCGAGCGAGCCGGACCGGGTCTTCGTCGCGATATCGGCTGCCGGCGTGTTCCGGAGCGACGACGGCGGCGAGACCTGGCACCCGAAGAACCGGGGGCTTCGTTCCGGGTCGATCCCGGAGGAGGACGCGGAGGTCGGCCATTGCGTTCACCACCTCGCCATGCACCCGTCGCGTCCGAACGTGCTCTACATGCAAAAGCATTGGGACATCATGCGCACCGACAACAGCGCCGAGTCCTGGGAGGAGGTCAGCGGCAATCTCCCGACCGACTTCGGCTTCGCCATCGACGTGCACGCCCACGAGCCGGAGACCATCTACGTCGTTCCCATCAAGAGCGACTCGGAGCATTTCCCCCTCGACGGGAAGCTGCGCGTCTACCGCAGCCGGACCGGCGGCAATGAATGGGAGCCGCTCACGAATGGTCTTCCCCAAGAGCACTGCTACGTGAACGTGCTCCGCGACGCGATGGCCGTGGACTCGATGGACGAGTGCGGCGTGTACTTCGGCACGACGGGAGGTCAGGTCTACGCCTCGGCCAACGCCGGAAACACCTGGGCACCGATCGTGAGGGACCTGCCCGCGGTACTGTCGGTCGAAGTCCAGACCTTGCTGTGATCCGGGTCGTGCTGCCGGCACACCTGCGGACCCTCGCCAATGTCGGCCTGGAGGTCGAGGTCGAGCTCGCCGGTGTGCCTACGCAGCGTTCGCTGCTGGACGCGCTCGAAGCACGCTATCCGGTGCTTCTCGGAACGATCCGCGACCCCGTCACGCAGTACCGGCGACCGTTCGTTCGTTTCTTTGCTTGCGAGGAAGACCTTTCCCACGAGGCGCCCGACACAGCACTTCCCGAGCCTGTCGTGACCGGAGCGGAGCCCTTCTTCGTCATCGGTGCAATGGCAGGTGGGTGAGGACTCACAGGCGGTTGTGCCCGAGGTTGGAGGCGACGCGTGCTCGAGACGGAGCTTGACCGGTCACCGGATGCCGCGGTCGTCGAGGCGAAACCGGAGTTGTCATCGCTGATCAACGGCTTGCGCGTCCCGAGTCAGACGGAACCACGATGTTCGAATGCTTCGATGACGAGCTTCCCGTCCGAGGTGAGCCTGCCGAGGCGACAGTTCGCACCGAGAGCCTGGAACGCCGGCTGTCCCGGTCCGGACCTGGTCCCGTCAACTTGACGATGCTCTATGAGCGTTCGCTCACATGGCGTTGAGCGCGCGAACTCGCAAGCCGATCATCGCCCCGTGACTCCCGAAGAAACTCAGCTCGCGGGTTTCTTGCGCGACTTGTCAAAGATGGCACCGACGAAGGCAGGGTTCGCAGATTCGTTGGCGTAGTCGGCAGTGAAGCCCTTGCCTAAGTGGTCGAAGGTTGCCTTGAAGGTCCCGCCCGAAAGCAGGAACAGTTGGAACTCGGTATTGGGCGCAGGTACGTGCCCGTCCACCAGCGTAGGAACAAGACTGCCACCGGCAATGAATTCTCCCGGCCCGCCACAGCACGGGTTGATGAGCTGGAAGCGCCCCAGGCTCTTGGTGTTCTCGATCTGCGGCACGATTGTGCCGTCCTTCTCGTTCGTGAACGCCGAACCGGCCTGAAGCAGGTACAGCGCTTGAATGCCGATCTTCACGGTCCCGTCGTTGGTCACCGGAGCTCCACCGTCGTCGTTGAACGTGCCGCCCGTCACCGTCAGCGTGCCCGTGCGGGCGTTCGCGAGCCCGGCCTGGTATTGCACGGTCCACGACAGGTCCTGGACGGCGGCCACGATCGTGCCCTCGTTGCGGATCGAGCCGTCGCTGACGATCGCCGGGCCGCCGGTCTTGTCGCCCGAGCCTTGTGCAACCAGCGTGATGGTGCCGTCATTGACGACGGTGCCACCGTCCAAGCCCAGAGTGGTGCCGTTGTAGTTGTCCCCGTTGGAGTTGTAGGCCTCGCCTACGACTGTGATCTCCTGGCCGGCGGGGATCGTGCCCGTGATCTTGGCCCCTATCGAGTTGACGAGGAACTGGCCTTTTCCTGCCTTGTCCTCGAGCGTCGTACCGCCTGCAAGTGTCACCTCATTGCCTTTGATGGAACCACCGATCTGCGCCCAGGTGAGGGGGCCTGCCCCCTGATCGGCCGTGATGGTCCCGTCATTCAAGAGCTCCCCGTCGTTGGTGAAGCTCGCCGGGTCCGCGTAGACGCCCTGGAGCGGGACGACGCTGAGTGAAGCGCCAGGAGACACAGTGAAGGTACCGTCGTTGGTGATCGCGGTCGCCTCCAGCAAGCCCAGGTGGTCGAGAATGCTTCCCCGCGCCTCGTTGGTCAAGGGGGCTTCGAATTGCGTGAAGTTCGCGTACTTGTTCTTGGGATCCTGGATCTCGGTCGTGATCGTGCCCTCGTTGAGCACAGCGGCACCGCTGACTGCGGCGTAACCGCCGGAAGGATTCCCCGGAAGCGTGCTGCCACCGTCGGTCGAATCAAGAACGAGGTTGCCGTGAGATCTGATCGTGCTACTGGCAGCAAGGTTCAAGAAGACCTCGCTGACCTGTTCATTGCTGTTCGAAGTGCTGCCCTGACCCGCGATGTGCAGGGTCTGTCTCCCCGTCCCGCTCGCCTGCCCGAGGGTGAGCGAATTGATGTTCCCGCCGTTGACGTTGGGATCGGCGGTGCCGATGCTCCATGGCGCGAGGGTCACGGTATAGGTGCCCGGAACGGTGATGTAGACGTTGTCGGTGGAGGTCGGGATCCCGGTTGGTCCAGTTGGCGGCAACGCCCCAGAAACCGCTCACGGGGCTCTTCCAGCTATCAGAGCCGAAGGACGTGCGCGGATGCGTCGCCGCGGCCACGGCCGTCGCCGGCAACACCAGGCAGCCGACCATGGCGGCGCTTATCAAAAGCGAGTGACGGCGAGTCATCTGTGACGCCTTTCCAGGTAGGTGGGAACGACCACTCAAAACGGGTGACGCCAGACAACCGGACCGCTTCGTGCCGCCAGGTCGAAGGAGCCTATAGGCGCATCGCGGCCGGACCAACGCGCTTGTGACGCTGAGGGCCCACAAAGAACAACCCGATCCTGTTCTGACTCGTGGCGCTTTCTTGGCTGCGAACTTGGGAATTCGACCGGTCAGCCCAGGCACCGGCCCCCGGTCCGGCGCCTGCGAGTTCGGTCGGTCCCCACCGGTCCCGACGCGAGTGCGTCTCACCACTTTCGGAGCCCGGACGTACGAACCCACCGCACGTCGGACAGGTACGGTGAGCCCATGACAGATCTTGCTGCTTTCACGAGGGGTCTCCCCAAAGTCGAGTTGCACCTGCACATCGAGGGCACGCTCGAGCCTGAACTGAGGTTCGCGCTCGCGCAGCGCAACGGGATCCAGCTTGCCTACGCGGATGTCGCCCAGATACGGGCGTCCTACCGCTTCAACGACCTGACTTCCTTCCTCGCGAGCTACTACGAGGGTATGGGAGTGCTCAAGACGGCCGACGACTTCCACGACCTCGCGTGGGCCTACCTTCGGCGTGCGCACGAGGAGAACGTCCGCTACGTGGAGATGTTCTTCGATCCCCAGGCGCATACCTCGCGCGGCATTGCGTTCGACACCGTGATCGGCGGGCTGCGGCAGGCAATCGTGGCCGCCCGCCGGCAGCTGGGGCTGCGCGCCGAACTGATCATGTGCTTGCTGCGCGACTATTCGGCCGAGTATGCGATGGCGACTCTGGTGCAGTCACTTCCCTACCGAGAATTGATCACCGGAGTCGGGTTGGACTCCGACGAGCGGGACAACCCCCCGAGCAAGTTCGCCGGGGTGTTCGCCCGCGCCCGGTCCGAGGGCTTCCAGATCACCATGCACTGCGACGTGGACCAGGCCAACACGGTCGAGCACATTCGCCAGTGCCTCGAGGTGATCGGAGTGGACCGGATCGATCACGGTGTGAACATCCTCGAGAGCGAGGAGCTGACCGATGAGCTCGCGCGGCGCGGCCTTGGGCTCACGGTGTGCCCGATATCCAACCGGTGGGTAACCGGCGACCTGAAGGCGGCCGAGATAAGGCGGCTCTTGGAGCTCGGCATCCGGGTGACGGTGAACTCCGACGATCCGGCCTACTTCGGGGGCTACGTCACCGACAACCTTCTCGCCTTGCAGGAGGCGGCAGGCCTCGGGCCGGCCGAACTCGTGCAGCTGCAACGCAACGCCATCGAGATCTCGTGGATGACCTCCGGTGCCAAGGACCATCTGATCGCCGAGCTCGAAAGCTATGCCGAGACCGCATAATCGGTTCGTTCGCCCCGGCGCGCTCTGCGCGGAGTTGACCTCCATCGGGCGACTCCCTGGCACTTCGAGCGCCGGCACGGTTCTCGCCCACGGGCCGCCGACGAGGGCCGCGTTCCCGGACGACTTTCTCGCCTTGGCGAAGCCGGCCTCAAGACGACGACGGTCGGTGTCCGGGCCGGACCTGCTGCGGGTCGCTCCTTGATCCGGCTCAGCTGGTGGCAGGAGCACGCCACAGGTCGATGCCGCTCTCGACGGCGTGCCTGTCTATCTCCGCGAGCTCGTCGGCGGAGAGACCGGTCTGGTCCAACGCCGCGACGTTCTCCTCCAACTGGGTGACGCTGCTCGCCCCGATCAGGACCGATGTGACACGAGGGTCGCGCAGCACCCAGGCGATGGCCATCTGGGCCAGGCTCTGTCCCCGGCGCTGCGCGATGACATTGAGGGCGCGCACGCGCGACAGGTTGTCTTCGTTGAGCATCTCGCGCGACAGCGAGCCTTGCCTTGAAGCACGCGAACCTTGAGGTACGCCGTCGAGGTAGCGGTCGGTGAGGAGGCCCTGGGCCAGCGGCGAGAAGGCGATGCAACCGACGCCTTCGGTCCCGAGGACGTCGAGCAAGTCCTCTTCTACCCATCGGTTGAGCATCGAGTACGACGGCTGGTGGATGAGAAGCGGTGTGCCCAGCCGGCCGAGGATGGCGATGGCCTCCCGGGTGCGCTCGGCGGAGTAGGAGGAGATCCCGATGTAGAGGGCCTTGCCCTGTTGGACCGCAGAATGGAGCGCACCGATGCTCTCGTCGAGGGGCGTGCCGGGATCGAAATGATGATGGTAGAAGATGTCGACGTAGTCGACGCCCAGGCGGCGAAGGCTCTGGTCCAAGCTGGCCAGGAGGTACTTGCGGGAACCGAGATCACCATAGGGGCCCGGCCACATGTCCCACCCGGCCTTGGTGGATATGACCAGCTCATCGCGATGATCGCGGAAATCGGAGTGGAGGATCCGGCCGAAGTTGGACTCGGCGCTGCCGTACGGGGGGCCATAGTTGTTGGCCAGGTCGAAATGCGTGATGCCCAGGTCGAAGGCCCGGCGCAGGACGGCGCGCTGGGTCTCGAGCGGTTGCTCGTCGCCGAAGTTCTGCCAGAGCCCGAGCGAGACACCCGGCAACAGCAGGCCGCTGCGCCCGCAGCGGCGGTAGGTCATGGAGTCGTAGCGTTCGTCGGCGGGAAGGTAGCGGGTCACAATGAATCACGTTCCGTTTCTGTGTGGTGGCGACTGACGCGCGTCGCTCATCGGTTGGCCCGAAATCATGACAGCCTCGGAGCCCGGACGGCAAGGGTCTGACGACGCGGCCTCGATTCAGGTCACCGCTCAGCGAAGGCGCTAGGCACCCAGAGTTGCCCCCACCACGACATGTGAAGTCCCCGGCGGCGGCAGCGCCACGACGTCACCCGGGATCGGCATACCGTCCACCGTGAGGGAGACCGCGTTCCCCGGACCCTGCCGCGTCACTGTTACCTCGTACCAGGCGCCACGGAACAGGCGCCTCGCGTAAAACCCGGGCCACGAGGACGGGATAGAAGGGGCTATCCGAAGCCCGGCATGGGTGGGCCTGATGCCCAGGATCCACTGGGTGATGGCGACGTACATCCATGCCGAGGCGCCGGTGAGCCAGGCATTGCGCCCCAGGCCGTACTGGGGATGGGCCGGCCCGCAGATGTTCTGGCAATAGACGTAGGGCTCCACCGCCGCCCGCTCGACGTCAGGCCGGGACAAGGGGAGGAGCTGGCGGTAGTACTCATAGGCCCGGTCGCCGTCACCGAGCTTGGCGGCGGCCACGACCGACCACGAAGCGGCGTGGCAGAAGATCCCTCCATTCTCCTTGGCACCCGGCGGGAAGGTGCTCGTCCCGTTCACGCGCGGGTCGCCGCCGTCATAGGGCGGCCACATCAGGCTGGGCCCGTATGGCGTGCCCAGGATGTCGTGAGCCGAGGCCATCGCGAGCTCGGCCCGCTCGCGCGGGGCAACCTCGCCGATCACGCACCAGCTCTGGGGGATCAAGTTGATGCGGTGCCGGTCCTCCGAGGACACGCCGATCAGCCTGCCGTCATCATCGAAGGCGCGCCCGTACCACGCGCCGTCCCAGGCACAGGAATTGACGGCATCGGCCATCTCCCTGTGCATTCGCCGGAAACGCTCCGCCTCCGCGCCCCGTCCTAGATGCTCCGCCAGCTCCCCGAGGTCCAGCACAGCCCGGCAGAACTGCATCGCGCACCAAACGCTCTCGGCCCGACCCGAGCCGTGGTCGACGTTCAAGGTGTCGTCCCAGTCGGAAAAGCCGGATCTGGGAAGACCATGCGGACCGCGGTTGGCGAGCGTAAAACCCAACGCCGCCATGATGTGCCCCCACACGGTGTCGTCGGTTCCTGCGTCACCCGGTCCGGCGCGAAGTTGGCCGGGGACGTCTTGTTGTGCGTAGGGAACGCGTCGTTCCAGGTACGCGTAGTCGCCGGTCTCCTCGAGGTAGGAGCAGGTGGCTATGACGAGCCACAGGTGGTCGTCGGAGAACCACTGGGGCCAAGTCGGTCTTTCCGCGGCCAGACCTGGGCCACCTTTGCCCGTGAAGGGGAAGAACTGGTGCCAGGTGTGCCCGTCCGCGAACTGCACCCCCCACAACCGCTCAATGCGGGAGGCGACCTCCGCCGGTGCGGCGTGGACCACTCCCAATGTGTCCTGGGCGGTGTCTCTGGTACCGATACCCCGCCCGAGGCCGGTCTCGTAGCCCGACACGAACCGCGACCAGTGCAGGGCGGTACGGCATTGCAGCGGGCTCCAGCAATTGAGCATGGCGGTCGTGTCAGCGTCTGGGGTCTGCACGCTGAAAGCCTCAAAGTATGCCTCCCAGTCCGACCCGAGCGCGTCAAAGGCGAGCCCCACCTGAGCCGGATCCCCGTATCGCCTTGTGACCTCGCCGATGTCATCGGGAGAGTCGGTGATACCCAGCACGTAGACAACCTTCGCCTCCGCCCCCGGCTCCAGGCAGACCTCGTGGTAGAGCGACCCGATGTTGTTGCCGCGCGCAGCCACGCTCCCATTCGGGATACCAGCCACAACAGCTGCCGGCTCCTCCAATCCCCGGCACCGGCCCACGAAGGACTCGCGGTCGCAGTCGTAGCCGAGCGGGGGACGGTCCGAAGCGAAGAACTGGGTGGTGGGCGAGAACTTTGTCCTTGCCATGATCGCCTGGCAGGTTTCGTCGTAGTGGGAGCTCAGTATGTGCTGGCTCCAGTCGAGGTTGTGAAGGTCACTGGAGGCGTCCTTGAAGCTCAGCTCCACGTAGCTGAAGACCTGGATCACCTGGCTTGTCTGCGAGTTGTTGGTCAGGCGCAGCACCCACAGCTCCGCCGGGCACGGGTCATCTTCTGGCGTGGGAGGCACGAAGTACAAGATCTCGGCCCGGGTACCGCCTCTCTCGGTGGTGATCTTGGTGTAGCCGGCGCCGTGGCGGCACTCGTAGCTGTCGAGACGGGCCCGCACAGGTTGCCAGGTCGCGCCCCAGTAATCGCCGGTGTCCTTTCTGCGCAGGTAGACGTAGCGGCCCGGCTGGTCCGGCGGGAGAGAGTTGTACCGGTAACGGCTCACCCGGCGGTCCCGCGGATCGCGGTCGAACGAGAAGCCACCGCCGGTGTTGGAGACGATGCCGCCGTAACGGCCTTGTCCCAGGTAGTTGATCCAGGGCGTGGGTGTGTCCGGGCGGGTGATCACGTACTCCCGCGTGCCGGGGTCGTAGTAACCGTAGGGGTTGACGGCCAGGGCGGTGCCACCGACGGCGTCGTCGGGCAGCGGTGCGTGGGGATCCATGAGCACCGAACCTATAACCACGAACACCCCATCGCCTGAAGGCGACACCGAGACCTACTGCGTGTCACCGAAATCGGCATCGCTTCGCGCAGACGACAAAGGGCGAACCGCCCTCATCGGCCCGGCAATGCGCTGGTGACACCGGCCAGAAAGCTCTCAGCGGCATGACCACCAGCGCAAGGGAGCGCCGATCAGCGCTCACCGTCGAGGTGTCGTGTGTCGCCTTCTTGACGGGGCGGTGGCGCAGACCCGTGACCCCCCACTCGTTTCGAACTCTCTCAATGACGTGGCGCCGCCTATGCGAACTGCGTCAGCCAGCGCTCGTTGGCCGCGAACATGTCATCGGTCAGCTTCCAAATCTCGTCCAGGGAACAAACCGCGGCCGTGAGCGGATCAAGGGCCATGGCCTGGTAGATGGCCTCGCGGTCCCGTTCGACGTGCCCCTTGACGACAAGCTCCTGCACGGCGATGTTGCTCCGGTTCAAGGAGGCGAGCTGTGGGGGGAGGGCCCCCACGACACAGGGGTGGACACCACCGTTGTCAACCAGGCAGGGGACCTCGACGCACGCTCCGGCGGGCAGGTTGGCGATGAGGCCCTCGTTGGGTACGTTGCCGTTGATGCGACGAGGAGCGCCCGTCTCGGCGGCGTGAATGATGAGGGCGCCGTACTCGTCGGAACGGCGGAGCTCGACCGGCTCGCTGCCGGCGATCTGGCGAGCAACCTCCTGCTCGTAAGCAGACTCGGTGATTCGCATGCTGGAAACGCAACCGCCCGTTTGGCCGTAACCGAACCATGCCGAGTAGTCGGACCCCGCCGACTCGAAGGTCTCCACCAAAGAGGCGAGAAGATCGGGCCGCTTGCGGAAGTAGGGCAGGTACTCGGAGGCATGCCCGCTCGACTCGGTCACGAAGTAGCCGAAGCGGCGCATGAGCTCGAAACGCACAGGCTCCAAGGCGAGCGTCCCGGGGTTGTCGAGGTGTAGCCGCAAACGGGGGTAGATGTCGGCGCCGCGGTGCTCGAGGGTGAGGAACCAGGCCTGGTGGTTGATCCCGGCCACCCAGTAGCTGAGCTCCTCGTAAGGGACCTCGCAGTACTCGGCGAGAAGCCTCGCCGTGCCCTGGACAGAGTGGCAAAGACCCACGACCCGCAGTCCCGACAGGGCTGTGCGCCAGGTGAGGATGGCCATGGGGTTGGCGTACTGAAGGATGAGCGCCCTCGGGCACAGCTCCGCCATGTCCTCGATGAGGCCGTCGAAGACCGCCAGGTGGCGAAGACCGCGGAAGATCCCACCGGGGCCGATGGTGTCACCCACGCACTGGCCCACCCCGTAGCGTTCCGGGATGCCTATGTCGGCCTCCCACTGGCCCTTCCCACCCACCTGGATCGTGACGACGACGTAGTCGGCCCCCTTGAGGGCCGCCCTACGGTCGGTCGTGGCCGTGACCCGCACCGGTGACCCGGCCATCTCGGCCATGCGGCTCACAAGCTTCAGGGCACGCGAGAGCCTGTCGGCGTCGATGTCCATGAGCACGATCTCGCTGTCTTGAAGCTCTGGGAACGTGAGGATGTCCCGCGTGAGGTTCCTTGTGAACACCACACTTCCCGCTCCGATGAAGACGACTCGCACGCAAACCCTCCTATCGATCGGCCCGGGGCCCCTAGGGCCGCGGAGACAGTTCCAGATGGGCGACGCCCTGTCGGGATCGTCGTGGCGCCCGCTGGCCGAGCAAAGTGTCACCAGTGATCAGGCGGTTATCCGGGCTTCGTCGCATAACCCGGTTCAGCGCCGACCGGGAAAGAGCCTGGGCCCTGGTACCGCCAGCTTGTCTCAACGTCGTGTATCTCCTCCTTCACTGCGCGGGACGACACTACGCGACCGCCGCCCATGGCAACGCAATGGTGCGCGGCATCCACACCCGACCGTACTCGTTCACCTTGCTCCGCCATGTCGCCCTGACAAGCTCGAGGCTGGCACGTGTCAGACTGCCCGACATGACCAAACTCGATCCCGCACCCTCTCCGCGCCAAGCGGGCAAGACAGTCCGTTTGCGGCGCATCTTCGGTGAGGACGGTCGTTGCGTTCTCGTGCCGCTCGATCACGGCACGATCGCCGGCCGCGTCCCGGACCTCGAAGACCCGGTCGCCGTCCTGCGACACTTCCTCGATGCGCCGTGCGACGGTTTCGTGCTCGGTCCCGGCGTACTCCGCCGATCAGCCGAACTCTTCGGGCAACGCTCGGCCCCGGCGCGGATCCTGACGATGGACGTGTCCTGGCGCGACGCGAGTGGCGGTGACCATCGCTTGGCCACAAGCGTGGAGACTGCGGCCGCCCTGGGTGTGGACGGCGTCAAGGTCTTGATGCCCTGGGACGTAACACCATTGGAGCGGGCGAGGACCGCGGCGCTCATTGCTGTCGTCGTGGAGGACGCTGACCGATTCGGCCTTCCCGTCATGGTGGAGCCTCTCGCAGTTGCGACAAGCGGTCCGGAGGCAATCGAGGCGTCGGCCCACGGCTGCAGGGTTGCCGCGGAGATCGGTGCTGACGTCTTGAAGGTGGCACATCCCGGTGACGACGGTCTGCTTCGGTCCTGGTGCGAGGAGCTCGGCGTGCCCGTCGTCCTCTTGGGAGGCGGCCACGGTGCCTCGAGCGGCGAGCTGATCGCTCTTGTGACAAGAGCGATCGAAGCCGGAGTGAGCGGGGTCGTCATCGGGCGCAAGTTGTGGGGAAGGCCGCCAGACGAGGCGATCGCTTTGCTTACCGAGCTGCACGCGCTGGTCCACGGCTGACATGCGGTGGCGACCCGCTCAACGCAACGGCGAATGCTGGGCCGCGAAGCAGGCAGATACTGGATCTCTCCT
>CAVRAT010000023.1:0-59979 GCA_963719125.1 uncultured Acidimicrobiaceae bacterium | reverse complement strand
CCTCACCTTGGCAAGGTGATGCTCTACCACTGAGCCACGTCCGCGTGCTGATGAATCCTACCAAGCCTCCGGAGGATTCTTACCACCGTCTGGCCCGTCCGCCTGGTCAGACCCGGCACGCTGATCGGAACGCCCGTGCGTCCTAGGGGCCGACTCGTACTCAGGCCGGACGACTGACAGCAGCTCGTCAAGGCTCTCGGTGATCATCGGCGGAAGATCCTCTATGCCCGGCACGGTAGTCCTGCAACCATTGAGCCCGAAGTACACGGCGCCGCAGTAGCTCATGACTGTCATGTTGAGCCCAGCACCCTCGACGACCGGCCCTAGCGGGTACGTGGCGGTCACCCGCGCTCCGGCGAGGAACATGGGAAACGGTGGTCCCGGGATGTTCGAGATCGTGACGTTGAACGCCGGCCGGACATGATCGAACAGCCGTGTCGAGGAGATCAGGCGAGCCACACCGCCTATCAGCGCCGGGAAGGTGAACTCCGTCCAATCAGTCAGCACGTCCGCGCCGATCAAGGACTCCTGATGTTTGGCCTGCGACATCGCAGCAGAGATCGTGTGCAGGCGCCCGACAGGATCAGGAATCTCGGTGGCGAGCGAGCTGAGCATTGCCGAAAGGCGATTCCCGCCGGCCAGCCTGTCCTCCTCCGCTCGCACGGACATCGGGACCAAAGCGACGAGCGGTTCCGCAGGCAGTTCGCCCCGGACAAGCAGGTAGCGTCTCAATGCACCAGCACAAAGCGCCAGCACGACGTCGTTGACGGTGCATCCAAAGTGGTTCTTGACAGCTCTCAGGTCCTCGAGCGCCACTGCGCCGAAACTGACGCGCCGGTGGGGAGTGATCGCCAAGTTGAACGATGTCCTCGGCGCGCTGAAGAGCGATGGAGGAGATGGCGCTTCCGAGCAGCGGTTGTTCGCTGAGACACGCAGCGAAGCCTCCGTGCAGCGTCGGGCAGTACTTGCCGCTTTGGCAGGAATCGAAGCGAGTTGAGCCCATGCGCCGACCAGCAGATCGATCTCGCTCGGCACGCGGTCGGGTCGCCAGTCGTCCCCGCAGTCGCGATCGGCCGTCGGCGGATCTGCCTCGAGGTCGAGCCAGGCTGCAGTGAGCTCGGCACCCGAGACCCCATCGATCGCCGCGTGGTGCACCTTCACGACCATCGCCTGGAGACCACCTTCGAGGCCCTCCACCAAGTACATCTCCCACAACGGTCGCTGTCGGTCCATCGCCGACCCGACCACCTCACCCACGAACTGCTTGAGCTCCAACCAACCTCCTGGCGACGGCAGGCAAGCGCGCCGCATGTGGTAGTCAAGGTCGAAGTCCGGGTCCTCGATCCAGACCGGTTGCGCTACACCGAACGGCACCTCGACGAGACGACGTCTCATGGGCGGCGCACGGTGAAGACGAGCCTCCACCATGGCGCGCACCTTGGCGAAGGAGAATCCTCCCGGCGCGTTTGTAGGGTCGAGGAGGAACACACCGGTCACGTGCATGTGATTCGTAGGCGTCTCCAAGTAAAAGAACATGGAGTCGAGCCCGCTCAGACGCTGCACTTCACCTCGTTCTTCACGTCATCGGCCGCTATGGCCGAAGCCTCCCTCACCGCGTTCGCTTGTCTCTAGGCTCGTCGCCGCCACGAAACGAGCCTCTTCCACCCGACAGATCACCAATTGGGCGATCCGGTCCCCGCGGCGGACCTCGTAGGGGACGCTGGGATCCGTGTTCACAAGTATGACCGCGACCTCGCCGCGGTAACCAGGGTCGATCAGGCCCGGCGCGTTAAGGCAAGTGACGCCGTGTCGGGCGGCGAGCCCGCTGCGAGACAGCACGAGTCCCGCGCAACCCTCAGGGATCTCGAGCGCGATCCCTGTCGGGATAGTTGCCCGCCCGCCGCCTGGCGCGAGGGTGGCACCGGATCTCGCAACGAGGTCGCAACCCGCGTCACCAAGCCGCGCGTAGCTCGGAACCGGAAGGTCCACGTCGAGGCGGATCAGTGGAATCTCGAGCACGAAGCGCACCGTAGTGGAGCTGACGCGGATCCGGGTACGATGCCCCTCGGTGCTCGCCTGGATGGACCTCGAGATGACCGGCCTCGACCCGGCGCACAACGTCATCGTCGAGATCGCGACCATCGTCACCGACGACAACCTGAACATCGTCGCGGAAGGGCCCGACCTCGTCATCTGCGCGACACCCGAGCAGCTCGATGACATGGACGACGTCGTTCGCAGGATGCACACCACAAGCGGGCTGCTCACAGCGATCGGGAACTCCACTGTGACTGTCGAGTATGCCGCTGCGGCCACACTCGAGTTCATCAAATCGCACGTACCCGCGGCGGGCTCGGTGCCGCTGTGCGGGAACTCGATCGCAATGGACCGTCGCTTCCTGCGGCACTACATGCCGGCCCTTGACGAGTACTTCCACTACCGCACTGTCGACGTCTCCACTTTGAAGGAGCTCTGCAAGCGCTGGTACCACGATCTGTACACGGCACGACCTCAGAAGGTGACAGCGCACCGCGCGCTCGACGACATCCGCGAGAGCATCGCCGAGCTCGTCTACTACCGCGAGCTCCTGTTCCGTACGCCGGAGGAGCTAAAGGCCCGGAGCATCGCTTCTAGCGGTAACGCCGAACCCAGCACCTCCCCCGTCGGCGGGTCGGCAGAATCCGCCGCGGACATTCTGGAACGGACCTTTCCTACCTAGTCAGGAAGAGCTGTCCGCACGGGGCTTTCTTCTCGAAAGCGGCGGCCGCCCACTCGCCCGCGACCACCACCTCGTGACCGAGCGCGTCCCGCCTCGTTCGCCGATCAGCCTCTCGACACGGTCGAGCACGACGCGCGCGTCGAGGTAGCCGCGCTCGAGAAGTTCCTCGGTGTGGGAGAAGTCCTGCCACAAGATCTCCTCGACGCCGGACTGCTCCAACACGATGACGTCGACGTCGTCGGGGACAGTGGCAAGGTCGCGGCGCAGGCGCGTGCGTATCGACAGCCCGAAAGCAACCAACAGGGCCTCATAGGGTCGCCCGGAATCGATCGGACGGGAGTTGACTCCTCCACACAACAGGACGTAGATCCGACGCGCTCCTGCTGCCAGCGCCACCGACAGCGGGGTGTTGTCGACTACGCCGCCGTCGATGTAGCGACTTCCCTCGCGCTCGACCGCCGGGAAGATCGCGGGCAGTGCGGCCGACGCGAGGACTGCCTCCAGGGCTGGCCCTTCAGTCAGCCACTCCTCGACGCCGTCGTCGAGGCGCGTGACGACGATCGTCAGTGGCACGAGCGAGTCCTCGAGGCGATCAAAACGGAGGAAGCTGCGCACGAGGCGCCGCAGGCCCTCGATGGGATAGACGGCCTCGCGTCGCTCGACGAACCGCCACGACCCATGAAGCCGGCCTTTCGGGAAGACGTCATGGGTCGCGACGGTGCGCCACATCTCGGCGGCGAGGTAGGTGCCCGCGAGCGAGGGCTCGCCAGCAAAGAAGGCCGCGTTCACCGCGCCGATCGAGGAGCCGACCACGAGATCGGCGACGATCCCCCGTTCGCACAGCGCTCGCAGCATCCCGACCTGGCACGCGCCGCGGTTGCCCCCGCCTGAGAGCACGAAGGCCGTCTCGACCGGCTGTGGTGCGCGCGACGGAACTCCGACCGAGAACACGACCGGCACCGGCCGCGTTACGGCACCCTCGACGAAGGGCGTCGGCGCAACTCCGTAGACGGGCACGGGTTCGGCTCGCCGTCAGAGCGCGACGCCGATGACGACCCGGCGACGTGCGGGCCCGCTGCTCATACCCGCACGCTACCGGGCGGCACTGGCGCTCAAGCTGGCGGCCATATGCTGAGCCGCCATGACAGGTCCCGACCGGCCGCGCCAGATGCCTGTGGGCTATCGGGGCACCCCGCTGCCCGAAAGCTCGGGATCCACGAGACCTCGACGGTCGCCCTCGTGGGCGCCAACCCGGAGTTCACGATCCCTGATCTCCCACCCGGCGTCTTGCTGCGGCGATCGGCGCGGGGCCGCAGCGAGGTCACGGTCTGGTTTGTCCGCTCGGCCACCGAGTTGGCCGCGCGTATCGGTGATATGGCAAAGCGTGCAGACAAGAACGCCCTTTGGATCTGCTGGCCGAAGAGGGCTTCGGGCGTTCGCACCGACGTCTCCGAGCACGCCGTCCGCGCTGCCGGGCTTGAGAACGGGCTCGTCGACTTCAAGATCGCAGCCATCGACGAAACCTGGTCCGGGCTCCGCTTCGCGGTCGTCTCGAGGCGGTCGGACCGTTCCGGAGCCGACCGGCACGCTAGGCGACTCCGCGACCAGTTGACCTCGCGAGGTCGCCGCGGTATCTGCCGTCGAGGATGCGACGTTCTGCCGCGTCGAGGCGCTGCCACCGACTTACGACACCAGGGCTGCCCGTTTATGAGTTGTTAACGGTTCGCGCCGGGATATTTACGCTGCGTTTACGCTGCCCGCAGGAAGCTGGTCCCATGGCTGATTTCCTTGTGGTACTGGGCACGCTGGCATTCGTGCTCGTCTTCTTCGGCTTGATCTGGGCGCTGGACCGGGTATGAACGCTATCCAGATCGTGCTGCTCGTCGTCTCGGTGCTGACCTTCGTCTACCTCGGGATTGCCATGTTCAAGCCGGAGTGGTTCTGATGCAGTTCTTCTGGGCCGTCGTCGCCCTCGTCGTGGTTCTGGGCCTTTGCTGGCGGTTCCTCGGCTCGTACATGGCGGCTGTCTTCGAGGGCCGGGTGCACTGGCTCGGCTTCCTCGAGCGCCCCGTCTACGCGGCTCTCGGCACCAGTCCCGAACAGGAACAGAGCTGGAAGCGCTACGCCGGCTCGCTGGTGATGTTCTCCGCGGTGTCGATTCTGATCACCTACCTGATCATCCGGATCCAAGGCTCGCTTCCCCTCAACCCGCAGCACCTCGGTGCTGTGGCGCCTGCCCTGTCGTTCAACACGGCAGTTTCGTTCGTCACGAACACCAACTGGCAGAACTACGCCGGCGAGACGACGATGTCGTACCTGTCGCAGATGGCGGCCCTCACGGTGCAGCAATTCGTGTCCATGGCTGTCGGGGTCGCGGTGGCCATCGCCCTCGTGCGCGGCTTCGCGCGCCGCAACTCCCAGACCATAGGGAACTTCTGGGTGGACATCACACGCTGCATGCTCTACATCGAACTGCCCGTCGCCTTCGTCTTCGGGCTCATCTTCGTCGGCCAGGGCGCCGTCCAGACACTGAGCGGCCCCGTGCACATCCACGACGTCTTGAACAACATGACCCAGGTCATCGCCCTCGGCCCGGTCGGCTTCATGGAGGCCATCAAGCAACTCGGTACCAACGGTGGCGGCTTCTTCAACGCAAATGGCGCCCACCCCTTCGAGAACCCGACCGGGCTCACGAACTTCCTCTCGGTCGTGCTGCTGTTGTGCGTCGGCTTCTCGCTCACCTACACCTTCGGGAAGATGGTGGGGAGCATCCGCCAAGGCGTCGCCTTGCTGGCCGCGATGGTCATCCTCTTCGGCGCCTGGGTCGGATTCTCCTCCTATGCCGAGCATGTGGGGAACCCAGCCGTCGCGGCGGCGGGGATCAAGAGCCAGCCCACAGGCAACATGGAAGGCAAAGAGGTCCGCTTCGGCGATACCCAGTCCGTCCTCTACGACATCGCCTCGACGCAGACCTCGACCGGCAGTGTCGACGGGTCCAACGACTCCTACACGGCGATGGGCGGCTTCGGGCTGTTGACCGGCATGATGCTCGGCGAAGTCACCCCTGGAGGCGATGGCAGCGGGCTTTACACGATCCTCCTCTACGCCATCATCGCGGTGTTCATCGGCGGGCTGATGATCGGGCGGACACCGGAGTACATCCGTAAGAAAATCCAGGCCAGGGAAGTGAAACTGGCCGGACTCGGTGCCCTCGTCATGCCAATCGTCGTTCTCATCCTGACCGGCATCGCCGTCTCGGTCGCCGAGGGCAGGGCGGGCCCGCTCAACGCCGGCCCGCACCGTTTCACCGAGATCCTCTACGCCCTCACCTCGCAGGCCAACAACAACGGCTCGGCTTTCGCGGGGCTCAACGGCAACACCCAGTTCTACAACGTCATCGGTGGCATCGACATGCTCGTCGGACGCTTCGGGATCATGATCCCGTCACTGGCGCTGGCAGGATCCCTGGCAGCCAAGGGGACCGTCGCTGAGTCCCTCGGCACCTTCAGGACCGACAACGGCATGTTCGTCGGGCTCGTCATCGGCGTCATCCTCATCATCGGGGGCCTCACTTTCTTCCCCGCCATCTCGCTCGGCCCGATCATCGAGCAACTCATCCACACCAGGTTCTTTTGATGGAGTCCTCCAACATGAACGACTCAGCTGATCCCCGCGGCGGCGCGACCTCGGCTGTAACGGCAGACGCCCCGGCCCCGTCGGGACCACACGGCGTGGCCCAGGCCCGGAGCCTCTTTGACCGCCAGATCCTCGGCCAGGCGATCATCGACTCGTTCAAGAAGCTCGACCCCCGGGTGCAGGTCCGCAACCCCGTCATGTTCGTGGTCCTCATCGGGACGGTGATCACCTTCCTCGAGTCCATCGCGCACCCGGGCCTGTTCGACTGGTCCATCACGGTCTGGCTGTTCCTGACCCTCATCTTCGCCAACTTCGCCGAGGCGATGGCCGAAGGCCGGGGCAAGGCACAAGCCGACACGCTGCGCAGGATGCGCTCGGAGACCGAAGCGCGACGGCTGTTGCCGGACGGGACAGAGCAGCTGGTCGCGGCGGCGGCCCTCAGCAAAGGTGATCTCGTGGTGTGTGAGGCCGGTGACCTGATCCCCTCCGACGGCGAGATCACCGAAGGGATCGCGTCCGTCGATGAGTCCGCCATCACCGGCGAGTCGGCCCCGGTCATCCGGGAGTCCGGCGGTGACCGCTCGGCCGTCACCGGGGGCACGAAAGTGCTGTCCGACAGGATCGTTGTCAAGGTGACCGCGGAACCGGGGCAAACCTTCCTCGACCGCATGATCACCCTCGTGGAGGGAGCCAACCGCCAGAAGACGCCCAACGAGCTCGCCTTGACGATTCTCTTGGCCGTGCTCACGATCGTCTTCCTGCCCGTCGTGGTCACCCTCCAGCCTTTCGGCCATTACGCGGGGGCCACGGTATCTGTCGTGATCCTCGTGTCGTTGTTGGTCTGCCTGATCCCGACGACGATCGGCGCGCTGTTGTCGGCGATCGGCATCGCCGGCATGGACCGGCTCGTGCAGCGCAACGTGCTCGCCATGAGCGGCCGGGCCGTGGAAGCTGCCGGCGACACACAGACGCTTCTTCTGGACAAGACCGGCACGATCACGCTCGGCAACCGCATGGCGTCGGGCTTCTATCCCGTCGGCGGACACTCCGAGCAGGACGTGGCGGACGCCGCGCAGCTGGCATCGCTGGCCGATGAGACACCGGAAGGACGCTCGATCGTCGTGCTCGCCAAGGAGCGCTTCGACATCCGCGCCCGCGAGCTCGCCGTCGACCACCATTTCGTACCCTTCACGGCCACCACGCGGATGTCCGGGCTCGATCTCGGCACCCGGCAGATCCGCAAGGGGGCCGCCGAATCCGTCAAGGCATGGGTCACAGCGTTGGGTGGATCGATCCCCAATGACCTCGACGCCGCGGTGGAGCGCATCTCGCGGGCCGGGTCCACACCGCTCGCGGTCGCCGACGGACCGCGGATCATCGGCGTCATAGAGCTCAAGGACGTGGTCAAACAAGGCATACGTGAGCGTTTCGACCAGATGCGCGCCATGGGCATCCGCACTGTGATGGTCACCGGCGACAACCCTCTGACCGCCGCGGCCATCGCGCAGGAAGCCGGAGTCGACGACTATCTCGCCGAGGCGACACCCGAGACGAAGTTGGCCCTCATCAAGTCGGAACAGGAGGGCGGCAAGCTCATCGCCATGACCGGAGACGGCACGAACGACGCCCCGGCCCTCGCACAGGCGGACGTCGGCGTGGCCATGAACTCGGGCACGACGGCCGCCAAAGAGGCGGGCAACATGGTCGACCTCGACTCCAACCCGACCAAGCTCCTCGAGATCGTCGAGATCGGGAAGCAATTGCTCATCACCCGTGGGGCCCTCACGACCTTCTCGATCGCGAACGACGTGGCGAAGTACTTCGCCATCATCCCGGCATTGTTCGTCGCGACCTACCCCCAGCTCAAAGCCCTCAACATCATGAGGTTGCACAGCCCGCAATCTGCGGTCCTCTCCGCAGTCATCTTCAACGCCCTCGTCATCATCGCCCTCATCCCGCTGGCACTTCGCGGCGTGAAATTCCGGGCCGCCAGCGCGGCCGCGATCCTGCGGCGCAACGTCTACATCTACGCAGTCGGCGGCATCATCGCGCCCTTCATTTTCATCAAGCTGATCGACCTGATCCTTACCGCACTGAAGGCCTACTGATGATCACTCAAATACGACGTTCGTTGGTCCTCGCCCTCTTATGTCTCGTCTTCTTCGGCCTGCTCTACCCCCTCGTCGGCACCGGCGTCTCCCAGGTTCTCTTCAAGCACCAGGCCGACGGCTCGATCACGGCGAACGGGTCGACCCTGATCGGCCAGAACTGGAGCAGCCCGAGGTTCTTCCACGGCCGCCCGGACGACATCGGGCCCTATGCCGGGACCGGTGACAACCCGCTCGTCGCGAACGGCAAGAACGGTGCGTCGGGCCCGACCAACCTCGGTCCGCGATCGAAGACGCTGCTCGCCGACACCAAGGCCCTCATCGCCTATTGGCACAAGATGGGCGTCAACCCGACGCCGGACCTGGTCACCACGTCCGGAAGCGGGCTCGACCCCGACATCACCCCAGCCGACGCCTACGCCGAGGTACCTATGGTGTCCAAGGCCACAGGACTGTCCCCGCAGGCGCTGGACAAGCTCATCGCCCGGGAGACCCAGTCCGCCGAGCTCGGTTTCCTCGGCTCGGACTACATCGACGTCCTCCAGTTGAACGAGGCCCTCGCCAAGATGGAGTAACGGTGTGCCACAGACCCGCTGGCTGGGCAGCCTCCGTCCTCAGGTTCGCCCCAAGAAAGCCATTAGCTTCATCACAAGACAGGCGGATGGGAATGAGGGTGGTTGGGCAGTGGGGTCCGAACGGTGAGTAGGGACGGGGAATACGACGACAGGGCCCAGAAGGTCGATCAAGGTGTCGAGCCGACCGGGAAGTTCCGCGTCTATTTCGGAGCCGTGGCGGGGGTAGGCAAGACCTGGGCCATGCTCGACGAGGGCTGGCGTCGCTACAAGCGCGGCTCGGACGTGGTCATCGGCTTCGTCGAGACGCACGGCCGGAGGATGACCGAACAGCAGATCCGTGACCTCCCGGTCGTGCCCCGCAAGGTCGTGGACTACCGGGGCACAACCTTTGAGGAGATGGACCTGGCGGCTGTCCTTGCCCGCAGGCCCGAGGTCGCCCTCATCGACGAGCTTGCCCACACGAATGTGCCCGGTTCGGGGCCCCACGCGAAGAGATGGCAGGACGTGCTCGAGATCCTCGACGCCGGGATCGGGGTCGTCAGCACAGTCAACATCCAGCACCTCGAAAGCGTCGCCGATGCCGTGCAGCAGATCACAGGAGTTGCCGTTCGCGAACGGGTCCCCGACTGGGTCGTGCGCAGGGCCGACCAGCTCGAGCTGATCGACTCATCTCCAGAGCAGCTGCGCCGCCGCATGCTGCACGGCAACGTCTACCCCCCCGAAAAGATCCCCAATGCCCTCAACAGCTTCTTCCGCTATCAGAACCTCGTGGCGCTGCGCGAGCTCGCGCTCAGATTCGTCGCGGACGAGACCGAGGAGGAGCTGCTCGGGTTCCTCGTGTCACGGCACCCCGACATAGTCTGGGACACCGCGGAGCGAATCATGGTGGTCGTCACCGCAGCACCGGGCACCGACGCCGTGCTGCGCCGCGCGGCCAGGATCGCGGTGCGGGCACACGCAGGGCTGCACGCCGTCCACGTGGTCGGCGACGACGGCGCTCGCCCTTTGTCGAAGAACGCCCTCGAAGCGGTCAAGCACCTCTCCGAGGACTTGGGCGCGAGCTGGCACGACATCGTCTCGGATGACCCGGCCCCGGCGCTGGTCCACTTCGCGAAAGAAAACCAGATCACCCAGATCGTGCTGGGCGCGGCCCCGAGATCCCGTTGGGAACAGCTGACGAGCAGGAACTCGGTCGTCCAGCGTGTGCTGCGGTTCGCGCGCGAGTCCGGTATCGACGTTCACATCATCAACCGGTTCGACCAGAGCGCTCCCCCGCTGAGCACAACCGAAGCCGCAGAAGATGGGGGCGGCTGACCTCAGGCCACCGACCGGGACGCCATGCGGCGGCTCACCGGGCCGGGGCTCGGCTCGAAGCGCTGACCTAAAAAGGCACATGAAGTACGGTCATCGCTTCTTCACGCTGCGCGAGAGCTTCCCGAGCTCCTTGTTCCGCCTGCGCTCCTCGGCACGCGCGTGGGGGTCGACGCGCACCGCGAGGTGGCGCTGCTCGCGGCGCAATTTCTCATAACTCGAGTAGCGCTCGGCCTCGAGGGTTCCTGCGGCGATGGCCGCGTTGATCGCGCATCCCGGCTCGGACCGGTGACCGCAATCAGAAAATCGACATGCCGCTGCCAAATCCTCGACCTCCCCGAAGGCATCGCCGATGGCTTGGTCCGCGTCGAAGAGCGCCAATGCCCGCAGGCCGGGGGTGTCGATCAGCAACGCTCCGCCCGGAAGGCGTACGAGCTCTCGCGCAGTGGTCGTGTGGCGCCCCTTCCCGTCGCCCCGGACCTCCCCGGTCGCGAGGTCGATCGCCCCAAGCCCGAGCCGGTTAGCAAGAGTGGACTTGCCCGCGCCCGACGGCCCGAGCAGCACGACCGTTGCACGGGGCTCGAGGAAGTTGCGGACGACGTCCATGCCCACTCCGGTGACCGAGCTAACGGCCACGACGTCACCGCCACCGATCAACCGTTTTGCCACCTCCACAGCGCCCGCGACGTCTTCGGCGATGTCCGCCTTGGTCAACACCGCGACGGGGGCAGCACCGCTCTGCCAGGCCAGGACCAGGAGACGCTCCAGCCGCCTAGCTCTGAAGCGACCTTCGAGTGAGCAGACGACGAACACCTTGTCGACGTTCGCGGCAAGCACCTGGGGAGTCTCGGGACTTCCGGCATTGCCCCGAACGATCGCGCTGCGCCTCGGGAGCACATCGGTGACCAGGCCGGCGTGGAGCACGACCCAGTCACCGACTGTAGGTGCTCGCAGCGGATCGGGGTCGTGAGCAAGTTGGGCCGCGACGGGTGCCCGCAGCTCGCCGGCTTCAGTGAGAATCGTGAGCACGCCCCTGTCAACGCGGGCGACCCGGCCCGGCACCGCATCGCCGGCGAACTGCTCGCGGAACGCCGCCTCGAAGGGCGGACCCCAGCCGAGATCGCCAAGATCCAGCCCCGGCTGATCGGATGTCTGCCAAGGAGCGGTGGATAGCTCGAATGAGCTCTCTGTCAGTCCCGACACCGCCGGGAAGGTTCCACGGTCGGACGCGGAAGAGGGAGAAGAATCAGGCACAAGCAGGACTCCTTGGTAAGGGAGCGCTCGGCCGCGGCTGGCTTTCGTCGAGAACCTGGCGGTCAAAAAGCCTGCTGCTCGAGCGCGCGGTCGGTACGGGTTCGAAGGTGACGTTCGACTTTCATCCCAGGTGACCTCCTTTCGCTCGAGATGACTAACACTAGGAATTGTTACCAGGTCCTTCACGCCGGCGCACCGCTGTCGCCCGGTCACGCCAGCTGCCCTTTGTCACGCGGGCGCCAGAGTTTCGGCCGCGATGACCGCTCGGCGATGAGCGCCCTTCCCGCAAGAGCCTCCAGGACCTACAATCGGGCGCGCCCGAGATTGCAGCCAGGCGCTCTTCACGGAGCCAGTTCGGGGGACAGAAGCTAGGCAGGCACGCTCCGGTCCACTTCGTTCCTGTGGGGGAACTTGTACATCACAGCAAAGGACAGGACATGGCAGATCTCGTAGTGGACCCGGACAAGGACCATGTTCTCGTCGAGGAGCTCGCCGGCCCCGCAGCCAGTTTGTTCAACCGCCATCTCTCGGTGTCGAAGGAGTGGTACCCATTCGAGGACGTCCCCTGGGACAAGGCCGCTGATTTTGAAGAGGAGAGGTGGAACGCAAGCCAGTACCCCCTTTCCCAAGGTGTGCAGAGTGCGATCATCGTAAACGTACTGACTGAGGACAATCTCCCCTACTACACCCACACCCTGATGTCACCCATAAAACCGGACCATCCGCTGCGGGAATGGAGCCGTCGCTGGACAGCGGAGGAATGGCGCCATTCGGCTGCCATTCGTGACTGGATCCTCGCCACGCGGGCGATCGATCCCTACCGCTTGGAGGACGACCGGATGGTCCAGATGTCAAAAGGGCAGGTCCCCCAGAGCGACAGCGTGGCGGAGATGATCGCCTATGTGAGCTTTCAGGAGCTCGCCACTCAGGTTGCCCATCGCAACACCGGCCAGGCCCTGGACAAGACGATGCGAGGCAAGAAGATCATGTCGAAGGTCGCCGGTGACGAGGGCCTCCACCATGCCTTCTACCGGGACCTCGTCCTCGCGGCCCTCGCCATAGACCCGTCGACGATGGTCATGGCGATCCAGAGCGAGCTCCGAAAGTTCAAGATGCCGGGTACGGGCATCCCCGGTTTCACTGCGCACGAGGAAGCCATCGCCCTCGCGGGAATCTTCGGCGCGCAGCAGTTCGTCGATGCAGTCGTAAGACCGACGATCAGCTACTGGGGGCTCTTCGAGCTCGAGGACCTGAGCGCCGAGGCCGACCGGGCGCGCGAAAAGATCGCTAGGAACCTGGTGGGGCTCACCCGCCTTGCGGCGGCTCAACAGGCACGCATCGCGGCCTCACAGGCCTGAGTGCGGATGCAAGCCTCGAGGGGCGAACGAGGGCCCTAGGCCCGGCAGGTTCAGCTGGCGGCAAGCTCGGCAAGCAGCACAGACAGCGACATCGTGGCCACTCCCACGGCAGAGTCGCCGATGCCGTAGGGAAGGATCAACGTGCCGGCATGCACGAGGGAGCCGCACGAGTAAACGACATTCGGTACATAACCGTCCTGCTCGTCGGGCGCCGGGCTCAGGAGGGGCTCTCGGAGCTGGCCGATGACCCGGGTCGGGTCTTCGAGATCGAGGAGTGTGGCGCCGATTCTGTACGTGCGCATCGGGCCGACGCCGTGGGTGAGCACAAGCCAGCCGGCGTCCGTCTCGATCGGTGAGCCGCAGTTGCCGAGCTGGAGCACCTCCCAGGTCCGGGTAGGTGCCTGGTACGGCAGAGCGTCCTCCCACAGATGCAGGTTCTCAGAAAAGACAACGGTATTCGTTTCGTGACCGGACCTGGACAGGGCAGCAAAGCGGCCTCCGATCCGGCGGGGGAACAATGCGAGGCCCTTGTTGGACGCGCGGTTGACGATGGGCGAGGCCGTGAAGACGCGAAAGTCCCTCGTCTCCAGAAGCTGCTGCGCGATGTCGACGCCGTCATAGGCCGTGTAAGTGGCGAAATAGGAAACGGTTCGGTCCTGGTGCTCGAACCGCACGAAGCGGGCGTCTTCCATGCCGTTGCGTTCGGCAGCCATGGCCGGCAAGAGAACCCGCTCGGCCAGCGACGTGTCCGCTCCGAAGCGGATCTCGTAGGTCCGTTCGGCAATCCTGCGCATGAGCGGGATGATCGACCCGTCCTTCCGGCGGGTCGCCAACTTGGACTGAAGGCGGGCAAGTCGGTCCTCGAGCTCATGCACGGTGAATCGCTCGCCCAGCGCGTCGAGGACGTAGTCGGCGCTCTCACCGTCGCTTCGGAGTCGGCGAAGCTCACTGCGAAAGACGACCGCGTCGAGCGGCACGGATGCGATCGTTCCTCTCGTCGCGAACGGTGGCACGACCTCGATGCTGACTTCGCCGCGGTCGTCGACAGTTCCTGTCCGAAACTCGATCGAGGACCGATGTCCCTCCCCGATCCCCCGGACGCTCATCACAAAGCGCAGGCTGCCCTCCGGCACGCCGGTCTGATCGGGATGGGGCACCACGCTGGGGTTGCACAGCGCCGTGCCTTCGAGCGCGTACTCGCTGGTGAACGTTGCCCCGAGAAGCAGACGACGCTCCTCGGAGAGGTCGCACCCCGGATCGAGGCGATCGGCCAGCTCGTCCGCGTGCTGCCGGAAGGTACCGGTGAGGTCGCGGTGACGGTGTTCGAACCGGGCGGCGACATCTCGCAACGACCGCTCCACTTCGTCGTTGTCCAGCGCCAGGATGCGGGCCACCACAGCTGAGGTGCGGGGCTCCTCCATGTCGAATCCCTCTTGCCCGGGCACGAACAGCATCGTGACGACCCGGGATGGGTCCGCGGCGAGGCGCTGGCGGCCGCGCCGTACGCCGCCTGAGGCCACTTGTGTCACTGCGACGCCAAGGCGAGCCGCCGCGCATGTTGCAGAGTCGAAAGCAGCGCCAGCGTCGACTCGGCGCCCTGGTTGAGATTGGGCCCTCCAGGCGTGAGGCCGTCGAACCCACCACCTGTGTCCGGGTCCCACATGACGTGTCGCCCGTCGTTGTCGCCGAGGAACCAGGCCTCTGTCGCGCCCAGACCGTCGACCCAGCGCCGGTCTCCGTCAACGGCCGCCGCGCTTGCGCAGGCGTCGGCGAGCGCGGCCACCTCGATGGGCTGCTGGTCGAAGAAAGGCCGGGTATCGCCTGGTCCCGCGCCTCCCACGGGCGTGACCGACAGGTGTGAGTCCAGCGTCTCGTGGTCCAGCAGCCAGGCCAGAAGATCCAGGCCGTGTTGCAACAGTATCGGTCGGTCCAGCGCCGCTCCGGCGGCGATCATGGCCTCTGGCAGGACCGCGTTGGCATAGCGGAGCCGAGTCTCCGGCCAGGGCCAGGCGTCACCCGCGCCTGGCGGCAACATGACGTCGGCGGCATCACTCAACAGCGCGTGTGCCCCTCGATGGTGAGGCTCGGCGGCGAGCAACTCGGCAGCTCCCAGTGCCGCGAACGCCATCGCGCGCCGGTAAGGCGAACGGGGCCGGGCCGCGCGCTCGAACTCTGCTCTGGCCGCTTCGCGCAACCAAGGGTCCTCGCCGTGGGAAAGTACGGTACCGAGGCCCCAGATGCTCCTGCCCCAGCAGTCCCCCATCGACGGATTGTCTTCCCATCGACCTGAGCGGCTCAACCGGTTCCGGTAACGGCCGTCGGCGCCCCGCGCGGCGATCAGGAACTGCAGGCTGGTCCTGGCAAGGTCGCGCACCTGCTGTGCTGGGAAGGGTTCTCGTGCTGTGACGACGAGGACGCGGGCCATGTCGTCGGTGCAGTAGCCCAGCGCTCGCCTAGGCTCGCTGTACCGGGCGTGCTCGAAGGTGCCCAGATGGTCCGTCATTCGGTAGAGATGGTCGAAGTTGAGCGCCGTCATTCCGGTCACACCAATGCCGGGTCCTTGCTGAGAAGGCGGTTCGCCAGGTCCACGTAGGACCCTGCGACCACCGACCAGCACATGCTCGGCGCCAGTCGTGACGCTTCCGCCGCCATGCGGTCGGCGAGCCCAGGCTCGACGAGCACCCGACTGAGGGCTGACACCAGAGCAGCCGGGTCATCACGGTCGACGATCATGCCCGCCCCGCTCGCCAACAACTCGACGGCGTGGGGAAAGGACGTGGCTACGACCGGCCTGCCTGCCGCGATGGCATCGGCGAGTACGCCGGAGGTCACCTGGTCCGTGGAGTCGTAGGGCAGTACGACCACAGCGCACGACTGGATCAGTGCCGTGAGGGACTCCACATCCCGGTACGAGGCGTCGAAGAAGACCGACCCACCAACCCCGTTGCGCGCCGCCCGCTCGATGAGGGCGTTACGGTATGCCTCGCCGTTGGCGGCGAGCACCTTCGGATGGGTCTGGCCCGCAACGAGGTAGCGAGGTCGCCCGGGAAGGCGCTGCAATGACCGCATCGCGTCGATCACCCTCTCGATTCCTTTGCCCGGTCCGATCAAACCGCAAGTCAAGATCGTCGGCCGAGCACCCGACTCGTGCGGGGCGGGGCGCGTCGGGATCGCAGCCCCGTGCGGGATGGTCGTGACGATCGCCGGGTCGACGTCGAACCGGCTGCACAGTCGCTCCCGGGCCGCGTCCGACATGACCACCAAGTGGTCCGCCATCGCAGCGACTGCTACCAGAGTGGACCGCTGGTGCGGCGTGGGGTTAGTGAGAATCGTGTGGGCGATCACGATGGACGGGATCCGGAGGCCGGCGAGAACGTCCAGCACCTCGTCTCCGTCGGCGCCACCGTAGAGGCCGTACTCATGCTGCACGATCGCCGCGTCACACTGGTTGAGCAGCTCGGAGCTTTCTGCCACGGACTCGGGGGAGCCGTTCACCAGCTCTCCGATGACGCGCTTGCTGCTGGCCCGCGTTCCGTCTGCCACCCTCACGATGCTCACGTCGGCGCCGTTGGCGATCAGGCCATTGGCAAGAGCTGTGCTGAACGTCGCCAGCCCGCACGCGGTCGGTGGGTAGGTGCTGAGTATCCCGAAACGGGGAGGAAGAAAGCGCCGGCCACCGAAGTGTGCGATGAGTGGACTTGGGACTGGCACGCGACTCCTCGAGGTCACTGGTCGAGGCGTCGAGCCTGCACGGGGCGATTATGGGTGGTCTTGAGCGACCGTCCTGCCCAAGCGAAGCGACTCTCCCAAGGGAACTACCTAGATAAGACTACCGCATTGTCCGCAAAGTCTCAGCGCGGTCACCGTTCCCGGACAACTTGACACGAGTCAATAGGGCGGTGCTGGGAGGAAGTGACGTGACCGGAGTCGAGCCGGGCGCGGCCGTCCCGCGGCGACGGCTTCCGACGACCCGTGACACGACGTCGGGGTGCCCAGGTGCTGGCGGACGGTGCTGCCCGGGCGAGCCAGACGCGTCAAGGGGTTCCGCTCCGACGGGCGCGGGCCGTGTCCAATGGGTGCGGGTGTTCTTCGTCGCGCGGGTAACGATGCTCCTCCAGATGGGTCAACAGTCTCGCCAAGCTCGCCTCGGCCACGCAGACGACGCTGTCCGCGGCGCCGTAGTAGACGTGCAACGTGTCGCCGTCGTCGCGAAGGATCCAGCCACACGGGAAGACGACGCCGGGCACGTCGCCCGAGAGTTCGTAAGGTGCTTGGGGACCGAAGATCCACGCGTTTCCGCGCGCCACGACTCTTGTCGGGTCGTCGCTGTCCAGCAGGGCCAACCCGAGCCGGTAGATCGACCCGGACGCGGTGACCCGCACCGCGTGGTAGCAAACCAGCCAGCCGTCCCTGGTGAGGAGGGGCGGTGGACCGAGCCCGACCTTGTTGGAGTCCCATCAGCCACCGTGCCGTGCCGCGAGCAGCACACGGGCGTCGCCCCAGTGGCGCAGATCGGGACTGAACGAGATCCAGACGTGGGCGCCCAGACCCGACATCGCCGGTGCCGGCCGGTGGATGAGCGCCCACCGCCCGGCGAAAGTCGTCGGGAACAGCGAGGCGTCCTTGTCCTCGGGCGGCTGCAGGACGCCGCTGCGCTCCCAGCTCAGGAAGTCACGCGTCTTGGCCAGGCAGGCAAGCGGCCCGGCGGTGGAGTACCCGACATAGACGACGAAGTACTCCTCGCCGACGCGGGTGATCCTCGGGTCCTCGATCCCCCAGTGCTCCTCGAAACCGTTTGGCTGAGGCTCGAGGCCCCGGATGGGGTCGATCTCCCAGCCCGTCAGCCCGTCTTCGCTGGTCGCCGCGACGAGAGAGGAGAGGCCGGAACGGTGCTCGACCCGCAACAACAGCAGCGTCCGGCCTTCAATGACCGTGGCTCCCGGGTTGAACACGGAGTTGACCTGCATGGGAAAGTCTCTCGGGCCGAGGATCGGGTTGCCCGCGTACCTCTGCAGCAGCTCGCGAGGATCGGCTTGGTCGTGCACGCTACCCACCACCTGTCTGGCTCGGCGCTACCTGTTTTGTCACGACAAGAGCCTTGTCACTACGCGATCGGTCCGGGCCGAGGCGATGCGCCCGCCCCGCGGGGGCGAGGACCTCGGCACAGGAGCTCCTTCTCGGCCGTGTCGGGGTCAATGCCAGTACCCGTCAAAAACCCTGAGCGCCTCGTCGACCAACTCGGGCCCCAGGACCTCGACGCGGCGCTGCCCACTGGCGAAGACCTCGCGGCAGGGGAGGTCCATGGTCGGGTTGTTCGGGTGGTTGCCCGTGAGGCGTTTCAAGTCCCGTTCCGTCAGCCCGAAGACCACACGGCCGATTCCGGCCCAATAGATGGCGCCCGCGCACATGGCGCACGGCTCCGCGCTCACGTACAGGGTAAAGCGCGTCAGCTCGCTCGACTCATAACGCCGGGCAGCTCGGCCCGCGGCCACCGTCTCTGCGTGAGCAGTCGGGTCCCTCACCGGGACCAGGCCGAGATTCCCCTGCTCGAGCACGACGTTCCCGGCCTCGTCGACGAGGACGCACCCGAAAGGAAGGTTGCCTTCCTCGCGAGCCCTGGCAGCAGCCCGGAAGGCAGCCCTCAAGTTGCGCGCATCGGTCTCGCTCAACCCTGTCATAGCCCCATCCTTCCGGTTCGCTGGCTCCTCAGGGGCAAGCGTCAAGCTCGGCGCGGACTTCGAGAACGAGGTCCTCCTCGGCGACGATCCGCGCCTGGTCCGCATCGCGACGCTTCAGCTCGACGCCACCGGCTTTGAGTGATCGCTCGCTCACCGTCAGGCGCACGGGAAGCCCGATCAGGTCCGCGTCGGCGAACTGGACGCCAGGTCGCTCCCCGCGATCGTCGAAGAGCACGCCGATGCCGGCGGCTTCGAGCGAGCCGTAGACCCGCTCTGCCACTTCGCCCGCCTCCGAGTCCGATCCCCGTAACACCGTCAGGTGCACCGGGTAAGGGGCGATGGCGACGGGGAGCCGCAGACCACGCTCGTCATGGTGCTCTTCGGCGATGCAGGCAAGGAGGCGGCCGACTCCGATCCCGTACGAGCCCATCACGATCGGCTTGGCGTTCCCGTCCGGGTCGAGATAGGTCGCCCCGAAGGCATCTGAGAAGCGCGTCCCGAGCTTGAAGATGTTGCCGACCTCAATCCCGCGCTCGGTGCGCAACGGGCTGCCGCAGACCGAGCACCCGTCGCCGTCTTCGGCGGCCGCGAGGTCGGCCACGACGTCCGGCTGCCAGTCGCGGCCCGCATTGGTGTCAAGAAGGTGCCAGCCCTCCTCGTTCGCGCCCGCCACCAAGTTCGGCGAAGACATCACGAGCTCGTCGGCGATGACCTCGGCGCCGCTCAGCCCGATCGGCGAAGCGAACCCCGCCACAGCGCCGACGGCTGCAATCTCGTCAACGGTCATGGGACGCAGCTCGGCACCGCCGAGCAGGTTCGCTAGCTTGGCCTCGTTCAAGTCGGTGTCACCGCGAACGACCGCCACGACGAAGCGCACTACTGGATTGCCGTCCTCGCTACGGTGCTCCGCGGCGAGGAACACCATCTTCGCCGTGCGGGCCTTCGGCACCTTCAAGAGCTCGGCGAGCTCGTCGATCGTCGTGGCGTGCGGCGTCTCGACCCGGCGCGCCTCGCGAAGCTCCTCCGGCTCCGCTGCTGGCTTGCGGGAGGTCGCCACCTGGCGGTTCTGCGCGTAACCACAGCTGTCGCACAGCACCAGAGTGTCCTCCCCGAGCGGCGACAGGTACATGTACTCGTGCGCTCCGGTACCGCCCATCATGCCGACGTCGGCACCGACGGCGACCACCGGCAGCCCGCATCGGGCGAAGATCTTGAAATACGCCTCGTAATGGGCCCGGTACTGGGTATCGAGGCCCACCTCGTCGAGGTCGAGGCTGTAGGAGTCCTTCATCGTGAACTCCCGGGTGCGGATCAAACCGGCCCTCGGACGGGGATCGTCGCGCCACTTGATCTGGATCTGGAAGGCGAGCCTGGGGAGCTGGCGATACGAGCTGATCTCACCCGCAGCAAGGCTCGCGACCACTTCCTCGTGGGTCATGGCGAGCACCATGTCTCTGTCGCGGCGGTCCCGGAAACGCGTGAGCTCGGCGCCGATCTTTTGATAGCGGCCGCTCTGCTGCCAGAGCTCGGCGGGGTGCACGACGGGGAGAGAGACTTCCACGCCCCCGATGGCCGTCATCTCCTCGCGCAGGATCTGCTCGATGTGCATCATCGCCTGCCAGGCAAGGGGGAGATAGGAGAAGATGCCCTGGGAAAGCTGGCGGACGTAGCCCGCCCGCAGGAGGAACTGGTGGCCGGGCGACTCGATCCCGGCTGGTGCCTCCCGCAACGTCTCACCGAACAACCTCGACATCCGCACCGCAACCGCCTCCTTACGAACTTGTTGGCAGAAGCTACTCGGATGCCGCGCGACATCGCCGTGGATCGCGGAATTGCCCCTCGCACGGGCAACCACAACGTGTTAGTGTATGCTAACGTAAATGTAATGCCCGATCTTGTGGCGATCCTTTCCGAACCCAATCGGCGGAGGCTCCTGGAGCTTCTCTCGGCTGGTGAGCAGCCGGTAAGCCGGCTCGCCAGTGAGTTCGGAGTCACGAGGTCGGCCATCTCGCAGCACCTGGGGGTGTTGTCCAATGCAGGACTCGTGCAGGCTCGCCAACAAGGGCGGTTCCGGTACTACCGCCTCGACCCGGAGGGGATGGCGGCGCTTCGTGACGCGCTCGAACAGTTCTGGACCCACGAGCTGGAGCAGCTTGCCGCTGCCCGCCGACCTGAAAGAGGAGACCACGGCATGACCGCAGAGACTTCCGTGCTTGTGCCACTCGACCCGGACGAGACGTTCGCTCTCTTGACCGAGCCGGAACGCCTTCGTCGCTGGCAGGCAGTCACAGCCCGCGTCGAGTTGCGGGCAGGAGGCGAGTACCGCTGGACGATCATTCCTGGCCACACGGCCTCAGGCATGATCACCGAGGTCGAGCCGGGCAAACGGCTCGTGTTCACCTGGGGCTGGGAGGACTCCGCGGACCTGCCGCCCGGAGCCTCGACCGTGACGATCACGCTCGAGCCGGCAGAGGGCGGGACGCGAGTGAATCTGGTCCACAGTGGACTAACGCCAGAGCAGGCCGAGGGCCACCTGCAAGGCTGGAACCACTACGGAGACAGGCTCGTCGCCGCCGCACGTAGCGGCGATGCCGGTGCCGACGAATGGGTCGTCTTCGAGAGCGGCGACGCTCTCACAGCCGCTGAGGCGTCTCTCGCGGTCTGCCAGGCCGTGCTCCGACAGCTCGGGCCCGGCGACGGGAGCGCTCAGACGCCGTGTGCTGAATTCAACGTCGACGAGCTCGTTGAACACCTGGTCGGGTCGCTGCACTTCCTGGGCGCAGCCGGCGGTGCGGCGGCGCCTGCAGATCAAACCGGGTCCCCGGAGGTCCGCGTCGCCAGTGCCGGCCAGGCGACGATCGAGGCGTGGCGCAAGCGGGGCTTGGACGGCATGGTCAACCTCGGCCAGTCCGAGGTCCCGGCAGGTGTCGCGGTCGACATCATCTTGATGGAGCTCCTCGTGCATGCGTGGGACTTCGCGCAGGCCATGAACCAAGCGATCACAGTCGACGATGCTTTGAGCACGTACGTCCTAGAGCGCGGACGTTCGCTCATAACCCCGCAGATGCGCGACGGCAGCAACTTCGCAGAGGAGATTGAAGTCGCCCCGGAGGCCGATAGCCTCACCCGTCTCGCGGCCTTCACCGGGCGCAAAGCCTGACCTGACGCTCGCTGCGCAACTTCACCGCCAACAGGAAGGCTCCGGGTCCGGAGCCCTATCGGACAAGAAAGGAACCCCCGATGCCCCGGCGCACCTCTTACGCACAAGGAACCCCCAGCTGGGTGGATCTCCAGACGCCAGACACCGATGCCGCCAAGTCCTTCTACGGCGGGCTGTTCGGTTGGCAGTTCAACGACATGCCGATGCCGGGAGGGCCGACCTACTCGATGGCCCTTAAGGACGGTGAGCTCGTCGCGGGCCTGTCGCCACAATCCGCCGACATGACCGCCCAGGGCGTCCCGCCCCTCTGGAGCACCTACATCGCCGTCGACGACGTCGACGCCGCGACCGGGCGGGTGCAGGGCGCCGGCGGACAGGTCCTGATGCCGCCGACCGATGTCATGGAAGCGGGACGGATGTCCATGGTGACCGACCCGAGCGGTGCTGCTGTCGGCCTCTGGCAGGCGCGCCAGCACATCGGGGCGACCCTGGTGAACGAGCCGGGCACCCTCATCTGGAACGAGCTCTTGACCGACGACGGCGAGGGCGCTTGCGCCTTCTACACCGAGGTCGTCGGGCTCACCTCGGAGCTCAGCGACATGGGAGGGAACCCGTACACGCTCCTCAAGGTGGGCGACGACATGGTCGCGGGATCGATGCCGCCCCCAATGGAAGGCATCCCGAACCACTGGCACGTCTACTTCGCGGTCGAGGCCATGGGTCCGGCGCTCGAGAAGGCGCGCCAGCTCGGGGGCAAGGTCATGAACGGCCCGATGCCGACGCCGATCGGACCGATGGCGACGGTGAGCGACCCGCAGGGTGCGGTATTCAGCCTCTTCGAGCCCTCCGGGCAGACCTCGTAGCCCGGAAGGACCCTGCCGCAGCACCAAGACGACTGCTTCGAAGCACGATGATTGGGGTGGACATGAGCGATGACTGGCCGAAGATCCAGACCGAACGCGAGGCGTGCGCAGACCTGTTCGAAGCGCTCACGCCCGAGCAATGGGCAAGCGCCACGTGGTGCGGGCACTGGACCGTGCGCGACGTCGCCGGTCACCTCGTCGCCTCGACCCGCCAGTCGCCGGTCATGTTCTTCAGCGGGCTCGCCAAGGCCGGCTTCAGCTTCGACAGGATGGTCGATGCCGCGGCCAAGCGCATCGGCGCAAGCGACACGGCCAGCCTCGCGGCCGAGATGCGCTCTGGGGCACTCAGGCGCAATCATCCGCCGGGACCCGTGACGGCGATGCTCGGCGAAGCCGTCGTCCACGGAGAGGACATCCGTCGCCCCCTCGGGCTGCACCGCGACATCCCCGAGGAGACGCTCGTCACCGTCGCCGAGTTCTACAAGGGCTCCAATCTCATCATCGGTGCCAAACGACGCATCTCCGGGCTGCGCCTGAGAGCCACGGACGCCTCCTGGGCGAGCGGTGACGGCCCGGAGGTCACCGGGCCGCTGGCTTCGCTGGTCGTGGCCATGACCGGCCGGCGCCAGGCGTACGCGGACCTGTCGGGCGAGGGCGTGGCAACCCTCGCCGCGCGACCATGATCATCGGTCACCGAGAGGACCAGCTCGGCTCCTAGAGCGCCAGTACCCAGGCGGCGACGATAGCCGCCACCTCTTCGTCACGTCGGCGAAGCCCGTGGTCGCCGTTGTCGACGAGGACATGGGTCACCGTTCCCGTGATGGCAGCTGTCGCGGCCTCGAGCTCGGCGGGCGTGCCGAACTGGTCGCGGGTCCCCGAGACGAAGAGGCAGGGCACCTTGATCGCACCGAAATGCTCGACGCGGAGCTTGTCCGGCTTGCCCGGCGGGTGCAGCGGATAGCTGACGAGGACAAGCGCGGCCGCCGGCAGGCCCTCGGCCACGGCAATCGAGCACATGCGTCCGCCCATCGAGCGGCCCCCGAGGGCGACCCGGTCCTGGGCCAGGCCGAGACCGCCCGCCAGCCGCCGCGCGGCGGCCACGACACTGGCTAGGAGCACAGGTTGGCGATCAGGTGCCCGCCGGCCGGCGAGACGGTACGGGAAGTCGATGCGCTCGACTTGTATGCCGTGGGCCGCCACCGCTTCGTCGATCGCGACGAGGGCGCTGTGGTCCTTGCCGGCGCTCGCGCCGGGCGCGAGCAACAGGGCAGAGACGGCCTTCCGCTCGCCCCTCACGTCTGCTTCTTCGACTTCTGTCCAGGCCGCCCAGCCCTGCCGCCGCGCAACAGCTGGGCTGCAGCGGGCTTCGCCCCTGTCAGCGGCGCGAGGAGGTCGCCCACGGACTCGACCCTCTCGAGGACCTGCGGGGCGAGGAAACGAAGCCGCTCTCCCCCGCCATCGGCGCCCTGTTGCACTTCGTCCCAGGTCAACGGCGTCGAGACGCTCGGCACCGGGAGCGCCCGGAGCGAGTAGGGCGCGATCGTCGTCTTGGCGGCGTGATTCTGGCTCCAATCGATGAGCACCTTGTTCTGGCGGAGGTCGCGGCGCATGTTCGACAGCACGCGATCCGGGTGCTCGCGCTCCATGAGCCGGGCGATCTCGCGTGCTTCAGCATGGGCCTGCTCCCACGGGCGCGGTGGGTCGAGCCGGGCGTAAAGCTGGAGGCCTTTCGAGCCGCTGGTCTTGGGGAAGGCCGCGAGCCCTCGAATCTCGAGCTCGGCCCGCAGCCAAGCGGCGACGACACAGCACTCCTCGATGGTCGCCGGCGGTCCGGGGTCGATGTCGAACACGATCAGGTCGACCGGGCCGTATGTTCCGTCGGACACCGCCCGCCATTGCGGCACGTGCAGCTCCAGGGCGGCGAGATTGGCGACCCAGACGAGAGTGGCCAGGTCGTCGACCACGACCTGCTCGATGAACTCGGAGCCCTTGGCCCGGTCGGACTTGGGCACACGGGCGCGATGAGCCCACTCGGGCGCCTTGCGAGCGCTGTGCTTCTCGAAGAATGACGCGTGCCCGACCCCGTCGGGGTAGCGGGTCATCGTGAGGGGGCGTCCCTCGAGATGCGGCAAGAGGACGGGGGCGACGTGCACGTAGTACGAGATGACGTCGGCTTTGGTGAACCCTGCCTCGGGGTAGAGGACCTTGTCGAGGTTCGAGATGCTCATCGTCCTCCCGTCGACCTCGATGAGGGTGCGCTGATCAGGGCTCAACGACGACATCCTCCGCTCGCTGGTCGGGGCGCAGCCCGCGCCACGCGGGCTGGCGCAGCCGGCCCGAACGAGTCCACTCTGTGAACCGGACTTCACCCACCAGCCGGGGTTCGACCCAGGTCACCCCGGCCGCCTCCGAGCGGGGAACGACCCCGATGAAGGGGGATGTGCCGCGCACCAGGCCGGACAATCGCGTCAGCAGCGCACTGCGTTGGGCGGCATTGAACCCCGTGCCGACGCGGCCCACGTAGTCGAGGCCGCCAGCCACCGGGATCCCGAGCAGGAGTGCTCCGAGGTCTCCCTCCAGATGACCCTGACCGGCTGCCCATCCCCCGACGACAACCGACTGGGTGCGGAAGTTCTTCACCTTCCGCCAGCTCGGGTCGCGAACCCCGGGCCGGTAGGGGCTGTCGCGCCGTTTCGCGACGATGCCCTCCAGTCCGGCGTCCCTCGACGCCGCGAGCATGACTGCTCCGCCGCCCGGCTCCGAGGGAGACGTCGCCCAGTGGGGCCCGGTGAGCTCCAGGCTCTCGAGCAGTCGGCGGCGCTCCATGTAGGCGATTGCGAGCGCCGAGTGTCCGTCGAGATGCATGAGGTCGAAGATCATGTAAGTGACCGGGACTGTCTCGGCGAGTCGCCGGACGCGGCTCGGCACGGCGACGTTCATGCGGGGCTGCAGGGCCTCGAAGCTCGGCCTGCCCTCGGCGTCGAGCGCCACGATCTCGCCATCGAGGACGGCCTGGAACGATCCGAGTGCCTCGCCGAGACCTCTCAGCTCCGGATACGACGCCGTCACGTCACGGTCGGTCCTCGACAGCGCCCGGACCCGTCCACCCTCGACGTAAAGGATCGCACGCACGCCATCCCACTTGAACTCGTAGGCCCAGTCGTCATCGCCGTCGGGGAGCGCGTCGGCGGGTGTCGCCAGCATGGGTCGGACGAGGTCCGGCAGTCGCTCCCAGCCCGGCGGCGGCGGGTCGATCCTGTGGATCATCCAGCTGTCGCCGTCTGTCCTGAACAGGCCGTAACGACCCTGCACGCGGGTGCCGTTCAGGCGAACCTTGACCTCGTCTTCACTCCATCCGGTGCACTCGTAGGTGCCACTGTCCCAGATCGCAACGTTGCCCGCGCCGTACTCGTGATCCGGAATGTGCCCCGCGAAGCTGGCGTACTCGAGGGGATGGTCCTCAACGTGGACGGCGAGATGGTTGACGCCGCGGTCCATCGGCAAGCCCTTGGGGACCGCCCAGGAAACGAGCACGCCATCGCGCTCGAGCCGGAAGTCCCAGTGGAGGGAGCGCGCGTGGTGCTCCTGGATGACGAAGGACGACCCGCCGGGGATCGAACCGGCGAGCGGTTCACCGGACGGGACCGGCTCAGGAGTCCGACTCGGGTCACGCTTGGCGCGATAGCGCTCGAGCGGGGTCATAGGCCCACGATGCTCCTGCGCCCCGTGCGACGGTCAATTCGAACGCAGCAGCCCCACGGCGGCATCGGCGGCCTCTCCTGGTGTGACCCCGAGCACTCCGGCCGCGCGACCGAGGAGTCCGTCGAGGTACACAGCCAAGTTCAGCACGAACACGGCGCGATCGGTGACGCGCAGCGGCACCGGCTCGCTCGCCTCATCGAGCCCCGACACCGACACCAGGGCAGAGCGGAGCCGGAGAATGGCGTCGACCGTCTCGTCGAGGCCGACGCAGTACCGCTTCATCCAGGCGCTCAGGCCGAAGCAAAGGCCCAGCGAACCTTCGAGGGGTCCCGCTGCACACAGGTGGGCGATACAGTGCAAGATCTCGTCCGCGAAGTCGATTCCTGTCGGTCCAGTCTCGATTGCGGGTCCTGGCTCGGTCACAGATTCGCTCCAATGATCGGGTCTCGTTTCTCGCGGCCAGTGTCGCAAGTGGGTGTATCGCTGTGGTGGATCCCCTGGCTGACGGCGTAATTGAGCGCGACCACTGTTCAAGACGACCGCGAGATGATTCACTGGAGGTCTTTCCTAAGGGGGGAATCAAGATGGCCAAGGCGATCTGGACCGGGTCGCTCAGCTTCGGTCTCGTCAATGTGCCGGTTGGCCTGTACTCGGCGACCGAAGACCGGTCGATCCACTTCAACCAGTTCCGAGCAGGCACTTCGGAGCGCATCCGGAACAAGCGTGTCAGTGAGCAGACCGGCGAGGAGGTCGCGTACTCCGACATCGTCAAGGGCTACGACCTCGGAGGTGGGGAGTATGTGATCCTCACGCCCGAGGAGCTCAATACGGTCGCCCCGGGCCCGTCGCGCACCATCGAGGTCACAGACTTCGTGGAGCTCTCCGAGATCGATCCGATCTACTTCGACAAGCCTTACTTCCTCGCGCCGCACGGCAAGAACGGCGACCGCGCCTACGAGCTGCTGCGAAAGGTGATGGCCGAGACGAACAAGGTGGCGATCGGGACCTTCGTGATGCGGGAGAAGCAATACCTCGTCGCTGTCCGGCCGGAGAAGTCATCGCTGGTGCTCGAGACGCTCCTGTTCGCCGACGAAGTACGCGACCCAATGAAGGAGATCGACGTGCTGCCGGTGCAGGCGTCGTTCGAAGATCGCGAGATCGAGATGGCCAAGCTGCTCATCGACTCGATGACCACGGCGTGGGAGCCGGAGAGCTATCGCGACACTTACCGCGAGCGCGTCGAGGACCTGATCGAACAAAAGCGCCAGGGAGCCGTCGTCGTGACTGACGGTCCCCGTGCCGAGCCTGCCCCCGTGGTCGACCTGCTCGCAGCGCTACAGGCGAGCGTGAGCGCCGTCAGGGGACGCTCGGCGACCCCGGCATCCGTGCCGGCCCGACGAGCCCAGAAGCCGCCGGCGGTGGTGGCTCGCCCTCGGCGGGTAGCCAAAGCCACAACGACGCGCTCCGCGAGCCGGACCGAGCTGATCCGTCGAGCAGCCGACCTGGGCATCGCCGGGCGATCGAAGATGAGTCGGGAGGAGCTCGAGCAAGCTGTCGCCGAGGTGTCCGCTCCCCGGCGCCGCAAGGCATCCTGACGACCGCGCCGGAGCGCCGGTCAAATACTGGCGGCAGGCGCGCTTCGACTAGGCCGGCCTGCAGGCAATCGCCACCGGCTGGCACCGCTCCACCCACCGCCCGATAGGCTCCCAACGGAGCAGACGTGCGCAGCTCACGAGTGAGGCGGCATTGTGAGAAGGGGGCGATCGAGCATCAGGCGGCCAGGAGGCTGGGCTCGATGAAGGCCGTCCCGGTCGCGATCTCGCCTCGGCGCCCGCCGCTCTCGATGCCGACGACCGGTCCGCTCATCGACTCGTTCGGCCGCGTCCACAACGACCTGCGGATCTCGGTGACCGACCGCTGCAACCTGCGCTGCGTTTATTGCATGCCAGAAGAGGGAGTCGAGTGGGTACCCCGGTCGGAGATCCTGACCTTCGAGGAGATCGAGCGGATTGCTCTCGTGGCCCACGATCTCGGGGTCGATTCCCTACGCCTGACTGGGGGCGAGCCACTCGTGCGGGCGAGCGTCACGGACCTGGTCGCCCGGCTCGGCAGCATCGGATTCTCAGATCTGTCCATGACCACGAACGGCTACGGCCTTGCCCGGCTGGCACCGGCGCTCCGCGCGGCCGGTCTCATGCGCGTCAACATCAGCTGTGACTCGCTGAAACCGGAACGTTTCGCTGCGATTCGTCGTCGCGGTGTTCTCGCGACCGTGCTCGAGGCGATGGATGCCGCCGAGCAGGCCCGCCTCACGCCCGTAAAGGTCAACGTGGTCGTGATGGCCGGGGTCAACGACGACGAAATCGTCGATTTTGCGCGCTTCGCCCGTGCGACAGGCCGCGCCGTGCGGTTCATCGAGTTCATGCCACTCGACGCGGGCGAGGCGTGGGAACGCGCGAAGGTCGTGCCCGGCGAGGAGATTCTGGCACGCATCAACGATGCCTGGCCCCTCGAGCCCGCGAGCCAACGGGCCGACGACGCGGCGCCGGCGGATCGCTACCGTTTCGCCGACGGGCAAGGCGAGATCGGTGTCATCACGAGCGTGACCCGGGCGTTTTGTGGCTCGTGCAACCGCCTCCGGCTCACTGCCGACGGGGCCATCCGCAACTGCTTGTTCGCCAACGAGGAGCACCCGGTGCGGGACGTCCTGCGGTCGGGCGGCAGCGACGCCGAAATCGCCCTGCTGCTTCGCCAGGCGGTATGGGCCAAGCGCGCCGGGCACGGCATCAACGACCCTTCCTTCCTGCGCCCCGCCCGGTCGATGTCGATGATCGGCGGCTGACAGCGTCGAGCGCGGTCGTTTCGGTGCGACTCGCGCTTGTCCCGCGACGGCTCAGGGATGCACAGATTAGAGCCGCTGTCAGATGCGGAACGGGGAGAGCGATTCGCTCGCGGCTGACAGGTAGATTTCGACCCGCCGTTGCTCGAGGGCCGAGCGCACGACTTTCCTCAGGCTGGAGACAAGTGCCTGAGCCTGGCGAGGACCGGAGAAGATGGCCCCCTGGACGTGGACGGCCGGGTTCGCCGCCGCGAGTCCTTGCACCAACGTGCCGGTGAAGTCCAACCTCACGGTCGAACTCATCCCGGTCGGGGCTGGAACTGCCGCCCCGTTGGCGCTCACCCGGGCAACCAACAGATCCTCGTCGAGTGGAGGCGCGGACGTCCATGACCAATTCCCGATGGCCGGGATCGCCGGCGTCGGCGTGGATCTGACGATGCGGTCCACGACGTCATGGAGCCCGTCCGCAAGGGCGGCTGCATCGTCGATCTTGAGCACCGCGATCTCCTGTCGCCGGGGCGCCTGATCATCCACTTCCGCCTGTTGGACGCCGACACCCCTCATGACGATCCGCGCAAAAGCCGTCTTCTCGCCGCCAATATCGGCTTCGCCGCCTTGGACCGAGAGAGCCTTGACGATGATGTCGTCGCGCGAGCGCGGGACGACCGGGGACGACTCCACAACCGCTCTTGTGTGTTGAGGTTGGAGAGGTCTCACTATCACCGTTCACTCTGCTCGAAAACCCTGAGTCACCCTGAAAAACGAGCGGGGACGGGTTCGCTATTGGCTCCGTCCAGCTCAAGCGACCACATGAAGGCTGGGAATCGACGCTCCCTCGCAGGCCAAGACATTGGCATGAGAACGCAGTACATGTCAAGGGCGCGCTAACACTCAAGGCCGCCCATAAGGGCGGTCATCCGGCACTCATGCAGGTTTCGGCGACCCGACGAGCCGCGATCCGCGTGCCGACTCCTGTCAGGAAAGACGTGTCAGGCAACTGCCTTCCCTGCTCATCTGGGCGCCATTCGCTCGGCAGTGTCGAGCCCGGCGTGGTCCACTCAGCCACTAGGGCCGAAACGTTCGACGCGAATGCCCTCGTCGGGGAAGCCGAGGCGGGCGAGAAGGCCCGTCACGTGGTCGGCGAAGCCCGAGGACCCGCAGACGTATGCAGTCGCGTCTGGAAAGAGCACGCCGCGAAGGTCGTCTTCTCCGAGTCGGCCGCGTGCCCGGTCGCACGACGGCGGCGCTTCACGGGTGAACACCACCGTCGTCTCCCTCCCCGCGAGCTCGTTTGCGTAGTAGAGCTCATACGGGCTGCGGACCGAGACCACGAGATGGACGAGCTCGGAACGTCCCGATCGCCTGGCCAGGCGCAGCATCGACATGAGGGGCACGACGCCCGATCCGCCAGCCACGAGCAGGGCCGGGGTGTCACCACGCCACACGAACCAGCCCCCGATCGGGCCACGCACCTCGAGTTCGTCACCGGGAACGACGACCTCGTGCAGATATGAGGACACCTCGCCGTCGGCCAGTCGCTCGACCGTGATCTCGATCTCACCGGAATCATCCGGTGGCGACGCAATCGAATACGAGCGTGAGGCCGTGTAACCGTCCTCCGCTGTCAGGCGCACCACGTAATGCTGGCCGGCGAGGTGACGCGAGGGCGCGGAGAGGCGGAGGCGAAAGGTCTTCGCGCGCTCGGTCTCCTTCCTGACTTCTTCGACCGTCGCAGCCTGCCATGGGCCGGGCGTCGGCAGGTCCACCTCAGTCGCCCTGATAGCGCTGTTCGAGCCAGGGGTCACCCCGGTCGTGATAGCCGTTGACCTCCCAGAAACCCGGCTCATCGTGGTCCAGGAGCCGCAGTCCGGCCACCCATTTCGCGCTCTTCCAGAAGTACAGGTGTGGCACGAGCAGCCGGGCCGGACCGCCGTGGGCGACCTCGAGCGGGCGCCCGTCGTACTCCCAGACCACCCATGCCTTGTTGCCGGTGATGTCACCGAGCGGCAGGTTCGTCGTATAGCCGGTGTGCGAGTAGGCCACGACATGGCTCGCTGACGGAAGTGGCACCGCCGCGGCCAGAAGGATGTCGACCGAGACGCCACCGAACCTCACGCCGAACTTCGACCACGTCGTCACGCAATGGATGTCGCCCTCGTAGGTCGCAAGCTCCAAGGCCTGGATCTCGTCCCAGGTCCACGTCACCGGGTTTCGGACCAGCCCCTCGATCGCGAATGTCCACCCCGCGGTCGCTAGGTTCGGCGTCGCTTCCGCGCTGAGAACCGGCCAGTCCGAACCGATGTCGTACTGGCCCGGTGGCAGCCTCGGATCGCGTCCTGTACCGCCGCGACCTTTGAACTCGCGCGTGAACTTCACGACAGTCTGCCAGCGCGGTGAGAGATGGTGTCCCCCTTCTTGTCCTCGATCGACTTGTTCGCAGTGTGCCCCATGACCTCGTCGTGCTCAAGTGTCTTTCCGGAAGCATCATCGGTCATAGCCGCCTGGCGGCTTTGGCGCGGGTGTCACGAGCATCGGCACGTTGTGCCGCTACCGCAGGTCGTAGATTGTCCGCGTCGCTGCATAGACGGGAGGACCGATGGCAGAGAAACCTCAGGGTCTGCCGAGGCGCTTGCTTGCTTTCGGCACAGTCGTCGAAGAACGGACCCTCAAGACCATTCAGGACTTCAATGACCCGCGCCAGGAATGGCGCCGGCTCTTCTCAGAGGTACTTGGCACCTTCTTCCTCGTGCTCGTCGCCGCTGGCGGCGGGATGATGGGGCGGGCGTTCCCTGACACCATCAGCCGAACCGACGCAGTCGTCGCGCCCGCCCTCATGGTGCTCGCGATCATCCTTTTCATGGGCAAGGTCTCCGGCGCCCATCTCAATCCTGCCGTGAGCATCGCCTTTGCGCTCCGGGGTGATTTCCTCTGGCGACGGGTACCCGGATACATAGCGGCCCAACTGGGCGGTGCGGCCCTGGCGGCCTGGTTCCTCCAGGCCGTCATCCACGTTTCGGCCCTGTACGGCTCGAACTACCCGGCGGCGAACCACTCCGGGGTGGACGCGTTCTTGATGGAGGCCGTGCTCACCCTCGGGCTAGTGAGCGTGATCTTGGGCACGGCCTCGGGAGCCCAGAATGTCGGTCTTTTCGGGGCCTTCGGCGTGGGTGCCTACATCGCCCTGGCCGGCCTGTGGGCAAGCCCGATCTCAGGGGCATCGATGAACCCGGCCCGAACGTTCGGTCCCGACGTCGTGAGCACCCACTTCGGGCATTACTGGGTGTACGTCGCAGGTCCGTTGGCCGGTGCGATCCTGGCCGTCGCAGTTGCCTACGTGTTGAGAGGACCCGGCGGGGGCGCCTCCGGCTCGACGGCTGCTCAAGGCGCCCTGTTCACAGATGTCCGGCGTCCAGATGCGGCTGGGCACGACTAGTTCTCGCGAGATCAGCCGACGGGCGGCTGAGGTCCCAGGTAGACGAACTCATCGAGCACGACGTCGTCCCCGTATCGGGATGTGACCTGACCGGCGCGCGTCCAGCCGCACGTTTCGTACAGGGCGATCGCCGCTTGCTGGTACGTCACTACGTCGAGGATCGGCCACAGTCCCCGGGAGTGTGCCTCCTCGCACGCGACCTCGAGTAGAGAGCGAGCGACTCCCTGGCGTCTGCGCTCGGGGGACACGAGCAGGCGGGCAACGACACCGAGGCGATCGGGCGGCACCCGGAGGGCCTCGACGGCCATGGCGAGAACAGCCGCCGAGCTGCTCGGACGAAGGGCCACGTGACCGATGACCTCGCCGTCGTCCTCAGCGACCCAGGCGACCAGCGCATCGGGCGCCGAGATGAACCCGCGGAGATCGATCGGGAGGAACATCGGATACCGGTCGAGCTCGTGGACGACGTGCGCCAGTCGCACACACTCGTCGAGGTCCGCCTCGATCCTCTCTCGCACAAGCATCGAGAAACGATGGCACAGATCAGGCAGGTGCGGGCGGACAACTGTGAGGTGGTTGGCGGGGCTTAGCATCAAAGACCATGGGCCTGGAGAGGTGGATGGGCGCCCTTCGTGGGCGCAATTTCCGCCTCTACTTCCTCGGCCAGTTGACCTCCGCGGTCGGCACCGGAATGACTCCGGTGGCGCTCTCGTTCGCGGTGCTGGCGCTTCGTCATGCGTCTGCGTCCGACGTCGGCGTTGTGCTGGCAGCCCAGACAGTTCCGCTCGTCGCCTTCCTGCTCATCGGGGGCGTGGCGGGTGACAGATTCGGCCGCCGCCACGTCATGCTCGCCGCCGACGTGCTCCGAGCCTCGGCGGAGACTGCGCTCGGTGCCTGGATCCTCCTCGGGCACCCGCCCTTTTGGGGCTTCCTTCTCCTCCCGGCGCTCGTCGGAACAGGCACGGCCTTTTTCATGCCGTCGCTCACCGGGCTCATTCCCCAGATCGTCTCCAGCGATCGCCTGACACAGGCGAACGCACTCAACGGACTGACGTTCTCGATAGGTGCGATCATCGGGCCGGCAGTTGCGGGTGTCATAGTCGCGGCGTCCAACCCCGGTTGGGCGATCCTCGCGGACGCCCTCTCGTATGTCCTGAGCGTCTGCTCGCTCGCAGCTCTTCGCCTCGGGCCGGTGCCGGAGACAACCTCAACATCCTTCCTGGCCCAGTTGCGACGAGGGTGGCACGAGTTCTGGTGCCGGAGCTGGCTGTGGGCGACGGTCACGGTGGCGTCAGTTTCCAACATGACCATGAGCGCGCCGTTCCTCGTCCTCGGCGCCGTGATCTCGAAGGAGTCGCTCGGCGGCGCGACAGCTTGGGGAACGATCCTCGGTGCCCAGGGCGCCGGCGCGGTCGTCGGCGGCATCGCGATGCTGCCGCGTGCGATTCAGCCGACCGCTCGTGTCCGCGGCCGGTTCACTGCTTGTTTGGACCTATCCCCTGCTCGCCCTCGCCTACCGTGCGCCGGTGCCCGTCATCGCGATCGGAGCGTTCCTTGGCGGGGCGGCCTTCGCGATCTTCGACACTCAGTGGCAGACGACCATGCAGAGGGAGGTACCTGCCGAAGTGTTGTCGCGCGTGAGTGCCTACGACTGGTTCGGTTCGCTCATCTTCCTCCCCCTCGGGTACGCGATCGTCGGGCCGGTGGCGACCATCATCGGGATCCACGCCGTGTTCATCGTCGGCACGACCTTGCTGATCCTGGGCGTCGCCGTCATCCTCCTGATCCCCTCGGTCCGCCAGATACGCGCGGATACAGGTGGGGTTGTAACGGAGCCTTTGCGATGAGATCCCGTTGACCGGACAGTCGTGGTGGCTTTACTCGCGCAACAAAGCGCGTCACGATGGGTTTCGCATGAGGTTCCGCCTCGGTTTCGGCTACGGGTTCCACCACGGGCCGCGCGTCTTCGCTCTGTTCGTCCTCGTGCTTGTCATCGCGGCCCTCGTAGTCGGCGTCATGGCCCTGGTCCGGACGCGCAGGTACCCCGGCCCGCGCCTGCAGGCCTGGAACTGGCCCCCGCTCGGGCCGCGCATCGACCCCGCTCTCAACGAGCTCCGTATCCGGTACGCGCGGGGCGAGTTGAGCTGGGAGGAGTACGCGCAAAGGGCTGCGAACCTGGGTTTCCCTGTCCATCCCCATGCCGGCCCGTATTTCGGCCCGAACCAGCCGCCGCCGGCTCCGTAAGAGACCCCGCACAGACGCGGGCGCGCAACGGGGGGCGGCGGCTCCGAGGCCGAACGGTGGCGGTGTCGCCGTCGCGGCCTGATGCGTGAACCGACTCGCCTTCGACCTGGCGAACCGGAGTCGCGCCCTTCGGGGCCGGCAGAAGGTCACTACGATCCGCGGGGACCGCGAACGCGAGCGATCGGCTGGTGAGCATGAGAATCTTCAAGTCACACGAGTGCCGAGGGCTGAGTACAAGTGACAAGCCAAAGGTGACCAGGACATGGATGAACCGGCACGCGTGCCGGGGTGTCGTCCTCCTCGGCGCCCTGACGTTCGCCGTGACCGCTTGCAGCTCGCCTGCGGCCAAGGCTCATGCGGTGCACCACCACTTGCAGGCCAAACACAAGCCCCCTGCGGCGGCCGTGAATGTCACCTTCCCCGGCCCGGATGGTGTCGAGGCAAGCTGGGTCGTCGCCGAGAACCGACGACCGGGGACCACGGCCTGGAAGATCAAGGCCGGAACGCCGTCGGGCATCGCCGGGTACGCCTCCACGACCTATGCCGCCGAGGGAGCCCGGGTCAAGATGTACGTGTCCACCGAAGCCGCCCTGTTCCGTGTCGAGGCTTACCGCATGGGCTACTACCAGGGAGACGGCGGGCGCCTTGTCTGGCAATCGGACGAGATCCCCGGACACGAACAACCTACGTGCCCGCTCACCTCGGGGGTCAACATGGTGGCGTGCGACAACTGGACGCCGACTCTCACCGTCCACATCACGCCTGCCTTCGTCCAGGGCGACTACCTGCTCAAACTCGTGGGTTCCGGCGGCCAGGCGAGCTACGTCCCGATCACGATCTGGGACCCGACCTCCACGGCCACGTACCTCGTGAAGAACGACGTCTTCACGTGGCAGGCATGGAATCCCTACGGGGGCTACGACTTCTACGCCGGTGAGGGCCCCTGTCCTTCCGACGTGTACCCGCTTTGTTCGAGGGCACGGATTGTCTCCTACGACCGGCCCTATGCCTACGGCCAAGGTGCCGGCGACTTCATGGGGAGCGAGCTCCCCTTCATACGTTTCATCGAGGAGCACGGGCTGGACGTCGCCTATGTCACCGACGTCACGGTCGAACAGCACCCGGGCATCCTGCTTCGACACAAGACCCTGCTCTCGCTTGGTCACGACGAGTGCTGGTCGCTCACCGAGCGGCAGGCGGCAGTCGCGGCCGAACAGGCCGGTGTCAACATGGTGTTCTTCGGCGCGAGCGCGGTCTTGCGTCACGTCCGCCTGCAAAGCTCTCCACTCGGTCCCGATCGCGAGCTGGTCGATTATCGCGATGCCAGCGAAGACCCCTTGAACGGGAAGGGGAACCCCCTCCAGGTGACCGGGAACATCTGGGCCAGCCCGCCGGCTGACTGGTCCGAGGTCGGCTTCGTCGGGGAGAACTACGTCGGCTTCGTGGAGCCCGGCGAACCAGCGGTCCCCTTCGTCGTCGCGGACGCGAGCGCTTGGATCTTCAAGGGGACCGGCCTGGTCGACGGCTCGAGCGTGCCTCGGGTGATCGCCACCGACCTCGACGAGTTCGATCCCTACGACTACCCCACCGACGTCGAGATCCTCGGGCATTCACCGGTTCCGCTCCGGGAGGCCATCAGCGATCAAGGTGACTCGCAGGGCTTCCTCGACTCCGACATGACCTACTGGACCGATCCCAAGAGCCACGCGGGCATCTTCGACAGCGGAACCACCAACTGGATCCCCGCCATGGCACCGTGCAGAGTTGGCGAGCGGTCCTGTCCCGGTCCCGTCGTGGGCGAGATCACCGGGAACCTCCTCGCCCTGTTCGGCAAAGGCCCGGCCGGGCTCTTCCAGCCCTCCAAGCCGAACTGGCACCGGATCTACCCGTCGGCTACCTGACGCCCCGTCGGCTACCTGACGCGGCGCTGCGCGGCCACTGCGACCGTGCCCCGGCCGACATGGGTCCCGACGACCGGACCGAGCCACCCGACGCTGATGCGATCCCTCGGCAACAAGGTGGCGAGAAGACCGACGAACGAGTCGACGTCGGAGGCCGCCGCGTGCACGACGGCAATCCGGTCAAGCTCTCCCGCCTCGCGTACCTTCGTGGCGAGACGCTCGAACGAGCGGGAACGGGTCCGAGGACGGGACTCGAGCTCGAGGACACCGTCTCGGATCTCGAGGACCGGCTTTATGTCGAGCAGGCCCCCGAGCAAGGCCTGGGCTGATCCGAGGCGTCCGCCCTTGCGGAGGTTATCAAGCGATTCGAGCGCTCCGAAGAGCAGAATGCGCTCGCGACTCGCGATCGCGGCCCTCTCGACGGCCTCCAGGTCCCCTCCCGCTTCTGCAGCGACCACTGCATCGAGCACGGTGAGCCCTTCTGCCATCGTCGCCAAGAGCGAGTCGACGACCCGCACCCGGATCCGGTCGGTCACGCTCTCGGCCCCGATGACCGCAGCCTGGTAGGTCGCGGACAACTTCGAGGAGAGGGTTATGCAAACGATCCCTTCCGCGCCCTCGTCTGCCAGGCCTGAGAAGGTCTCCTTGAATTCCCCCGGCGAAGGTGCCGAGGTTTCGGGCAGCTCTGCGACCGCGGCTGATCTCTCCCAGAACTCCTCTGGCGACCAGGTCGAGGTGACCTCCGGCCCGAACGCACCGAGCCTGACGTCAAGGTGCACGACGCCCACGCCGTGATCGGCGGCAACTGCTCTGTCGAGATCGGCAGCGCTGTCGGTGACGACCCGGATCCGGGGCTTGGGTTTCCCGCTCGTTGACCTAATGCCGCCTTCGCCGACGCCTTGAGGCCGATCACCAGCTGGGATTTCTTCCGGCATTCGCCAAGCTCCGTTCTGCTTGCTCGACACGATTCTGCCATTAAGCGGAGGTAGTCCTCCATTTTCCTCGAAACGGTGACCTGTAACTGGAGGCTGTCCTCCGGTTCCCGTAAACTGGGGTCGTGATCGAGATGTCGGACGGGGGCCGTCCGGCCGGCGGGATCCCGGCCGTGGTCGCCGACGCCGGGGGCTCCCCCAGCTTGCGGGCCGACGCCGAGCGAAATCGGGAGCGGATACTCGCCGCGGCCCAGGAGGTGTTCGCCGAGTGGGGACTGAACGCCGCCCTGGAGAAGGTCGCCCGCCGAGCCGGTGTGGGAATCGCCACCCTTTACAGACGATTCCCGACCAGGGCAAACCTCATAGCGGCCAGCTTCGAACGAAGGATGGCCGACTACGCTGCCGCTGCCCCCCACGCGCTCGACAATCCAGACCCGTGGGCCGGGTTCTGCTGGCTCGTCAACAAGATCTGCGCGATGCAGGCCGCCGATGCCGGGCTGAAGGACCTCCTCACGATGAGGTTCCCAACCTCCTCCTCGGCCGAGGAGCTACGAAAGCGCGCCTTGGAAGACCTGGAACAACTCATAAGACGAGCACAGAACCAAGGCGCCCTCCGCTCTGATTTCGTCTCTTCGGATGTGCCCATGCTGCTGTTCGCCAACGCCGGCGTCGTGACCGCGACCCGCGACAACGCGCCCGACACCTGGCGCCGGTTCACCGCCTACATGATCGACGCCTTCCGCGCCGAGCATTCCAGGCGCCCGCAAGAATCCTGACCAGGGCCGACCGCGATACCGGCGCCGCGGTCAACGCGAGCTACTCGGCGGCGCGCACAGGACCCGGCTCCCTCGGCCGGGCCTGATCATGCAGGGCAACCGGCCTCGCCGGCACCGCGAGCGCGGCGACACCAGCCGCCAGCGCGATCGCCGATCCGATCCGGAAAGCAAGTGTGTAGCCGTCGGTCAATGCCGCCAGGCGATTCACGACTGCGGCGACATCGGCAGTCCTTGTCGTCGCCAGCGTCGCGAGTACCGCAAGGCCGACAGCACCACCGATCTGGCGCGACGTGTTGACAAGGCCCGAAGCGAGTCCCGCCTCGTGCGGCTGGACTCCGGCCGTGGCCGCATAGGCCAACGGGGTGAACGAAACGCCGAGCCCGAGTGTGACCAGCACGCTCGGCAGGAAGAAGCCCGACCAGTAACCCGTATCCACGCCCAAACCGGAAAAGAGGAGCAGTCCAACAGCAGAAAGCAGACCCCCCACCAACAGCAAGGGCCTCGGCCCGCTACGCAGCACCAGTCGGGACGAGAGCTGCGCACCGATCATGATTGCCACGGTCTGCGGGACGAACGCGAAGCCCGTCCGCAGCGGTGAATACCCGTGGACCTCCTGCAGGTAGAGCGAGACGAAGAACCACATCGCGAAGAGCGCGCCCGACAGCAGGAACATCACAAGGTTGGCACTCCAGATTGATCGTCGTTCGAACAGGGCGAGCCGCATGAGCGGCGACTTGGCCACGAGACCCTCGTGGATCACGAACCAGGCGATCAGGCAGGCGGCGAACCCGAAAGCGACGATGGTCTGCCAGGAGCCCCAGCCCACGCTCGCCGTGGGCACGGCTCTCTTGTAGGAACGCGCGCCCGACGATGAAGGTCACGATGCCGATCGGGATGTTGATGAACAGGATCCAGCGCCACGACAGCTCCTCGGTGAGAATGCCTCCGAGGAGGGCACCGGCCGCGCCACCGGCTCCCGCCACTGCGCTCCACGTGCCCATCGCGCGGGCACGAGCCTTCGGCTCCCTGAACGTCGTCGTCAGGATCGTCAACGTTGCGGGAGACAGGATCGCCCCTCCCAGGCCCTGAACAGCCCGGGCTCCGATCAGCATCGCCTGATCCTGTGCCAGGCCTCCGAGCAGGCTGGCGAGGGTGAACACCGTCAGTCCGACGAGGAAAATACGACGCCTCCCGAAAAGGTCGGCGGTGCGACCACCGAGCAGGAGAAACCCGGCGAACGTCAGTGTGTACGCGTTCAGCACCCACTGGAGCTCGACCTGGGAGAAACCCAGGCTGTGCTTGATCGATGGCAGTGCCACGTTCACGATCGACACGTCGAGCAACACCATGAACTGGGCCACGCAGACCAGGGTGAGCACCAGCCAGTCGGGGGTGTGGTGGGTTGCCGTCGTCTCCGAGGTCAGGTCCACTGCGCGATCACCCAATGTGTATCGCCTGTTCCCGCCGAATTGTTCCCCGCGGCGCCGCGCTTGCGACCGAGAGCGTTCTCTCCGAAGCCGTGACACGCGGGTCTCAGGGCTGCGATGATCGGAGATCGCTACGGTAGGTGGGTGGTGGCAACTCGGCGGTCGGTGGGATGACAGGGACTCGCAAGCACGACTGGTTGGTAGGGATCGCGGCGGGGATCATCGCCGCGGCGGCCCTGGTAGGCGGCTCGGCCTTCGGGAATGTCCACAGCCATGTGATGCACCCGAAGCTCGTCGCGTGGATCGGCGCGGCAGTATTGCTGGTCTCGGGCGTCATCGCCACGCGGCGCCTTGCTGCCGGCCTCGGCCATGTCGTCACGCAGCGCTCGATCGCCGCTGCCGGGGCGGCGGTCCGGCTGCTTGCAACCGGCGTCGGCTACGTCGTGGTCGTCTTCGCCGTGTTCGCAGTGCTCGAGGTATCCATCGATCACCTTCTCGTCGGTGCCGGGCTCGCAGGGATCATTATCGGAATCGCGGCGCAGCAAAGCCTCGGGAACGTCTTTGCCGCGCTCGTGCTCCTGCTTGCCAGGCCTTTCAAGGTCGGCGATCACGTCCGGATCCGCTCAGGGGCCCTGGGCGGGATATTCGATGCCTGGGTGCTCGAAGTCAGCCTGACCTACGTGACGGTGCGCACCGACGACGGGGAACTCAAGATACCGAACTCGGCCATGCTCGCCGCGGGCGTGGGCCAGCTGCCGGTCGCGCCGGCGGACCCGGCCGTGCCCGAGACCGACCTCAGCCGGCTGCCGGGCGTCGAGGACCCCGGTCCCGAGCGCCAAAAACCCTAGGCTCCCGTTTCCCGGGCGCTACCTCGGCTCAAGCATGCGCAAGGTGCGCCTCTTCGGCGCGCACGTGCGGCTTCGACCAAGCGACGTGGCTCGAGGGCGGGCTTCCTGCCGCCGGCAGCTGACATGGTCCCTCAGCCGCCAGCGGCAGGTTTGGCGCTTAATTGCCAGGCCTCCCGGACCCGGTGCATCCCAGGAGCGCTAGCTCGTCACTGCTCGCGCGAAGTGCTCGAAGTTGCCGAGCAGGCGGTCGACGTCGGAGCTGTCGTGCTGGACCGAGATGAGCCACTGTTCCGTCTTGCCCCACGGAGGAAGGAACACCCCACCGTTGTGCTGGAACAACCAGTGGGCGTGGTTGTACCTGTCGTCTATCTCGAGGAACTCCCTGTAGTCGTGCACGATGCCTGTCGAGAACGTGACGCAACCTTTGGCCCCGATCGACACGACATGGGCCGGCAGGCCGACTCTGGTGATCACATCGCTGAGCGCGTGATCGATCCGCGCCCGGAGAGCACCGATCCGCTCGTAGGCGTCGTCCGTGGCAACCTCCTCCAACATGGCGCGGGCCGCGGCGACTGAGAGCGGGTTGCCGTTGAAGGTCCCGACCATGTTGTAGATGCCGTTGGCGACGTAGTTCATCACCTCGCGCGTACCGCCCACAGCACCGAAGACCAGACCGCCGCCTATGGCCTTGGCCAGGCAGACGATGTCCGGCGTCGTCCCGAAGGCCACGGTCGCCCCGCCGGGACCGACCGTAAGACCGGTCTTGACCTCGTCGAAGGCGAGCAGAGCCCCATGCTCATGCAGTACTTCCTTCAAGCCGGCCAGGTAGCCCTCGACGGGCAGGATGATGCCGGCGTTCATCATGATCGGCTCGATGATCATGCCGGCGACCTGACCGGGGTTCTCCTCGAGGAGACGCCGGACGCTGTCGACGCTGTTGAACGAAGCGATCTTCGTCAACGACAAGATTGCCTCCGGGATGCCGGTGCTCGCCGGAGCCCCGACAGGCCTGTCGGCAGGGCCGATGTCATCGGCCTCGGGCGTGACCGAGACCTGCACCGAGTCGTGGTGGCCGTGGTAGCAACCCTCGACCTTGATGATCAGGTCCCGACCGGTGATCGCCCGCATGAGGTGCACCGCGTCCATCGTCGCCTCGGTACCCGAGTTGGTAAAACGCCACAAGGGCAGCCCGAAGCGGTTACCGAGGTCCTCGGCAACAATGATCGCGTCCTCCGTCGGCTGGGCGAAGTGGGTCCCCCGCGCGACCCGGCTGCGCACAGCCTCGACGATCGCCGGGTGGGCGTGGCCCGCCAGGCCCGCGCCGTAACCACCGTGCATGTCAACGTATTCGGTACCGTCGACGTCGTAGATCTTGGAACCGACGCCGTGGCTTATCCAGACACTCTGGGGGCGCGTTATCTGCCAGCTCGAGGTCACACCACCGGCGAGCGCGCGGACTGCTCGTCCGCTCAGCTGCCGGGACTTGGGCTGGCGTTCGCAAAATATCTCCTCCTGTTCGGCGACGACGGCGTCCAACCGTCTATCGACCTCCTTGCTGGTCGCTCGCGTGGACTTGGGCAACTGGACTGCCATTGCTATCTCTCCGTTCGGGCGGCACCGGTGTCCGTCCGGCGCCGTCGCCTCTGTTGACTACACACGCCCGGCTTCGAACCGCCACCCTTCGCCCCCACTCCTGGCGGCGTGGCACGCGGCCTCGAGCACATGAAGGACGTGTACGGCACTCGGATCTGAGCCTACCGTCGGGAAGGGAGCTCCACTATGGTGAAACGTCACGGACCGGTAATCGGACATTCGATCTCCGGCCTGCGGCCGGCCGGAGCGGCTGACCGTCGCAATCCAAAGGAAGTGAGCTAGATTCGGTATCTCGTGAACTCGGCGAGTGGCGAGTATCTGAGAAGGCTTTGGATCAGCTGAAGCGGCGGCGGGCGCGCTTCGGGGACCGGCTCTTGGCCGGACTGCTCGACGACCTTCCCGATGCGGTGATCGTGCTCGATCAACAGCTCGTGCTGCAATGGGGAAACCATGCTGCCGAGCACCTGTTCGGGCGGTCGCTCGGCGACTCGGTCGGACTGCCGGCACTCGAGCTCGTCCACCCTGAAGATGTCGAGCTCGTGCTCCGGTCCATAACGAGCGTGCAGGACAAACAAACAGGCACGCTCATCGAGGTACGGGCCAAGACCGCTACGGGGTGGAGACTGCTGGAGGTCATCGGCTCGCCGATCGCGTGGTTCGGCGATCGCGCGGTGCTGTTCAGCCTCAGGGACCTGACAGAACGACGACGGTTCGAGGTCGCTCACAACGAAGAGGCCCGCCTCCGGTCCCTCGTGCAGAACGCTGCCGCGGTGACCTTCCTGATCTCATCCACAGGGCTGGTGGACTCGGTCTCCGGAGCGCTCAACCGCGTGTTGGGACACGATCCCGAGCTCGTAGAACGGCGGCCCCTCGCCGAGCTCGTGTGCGAGGCTGACCGTCCCGACCTCCTGGACGCGTTCGAACGTGCCTCGCTCGGGGCGTCCGCTTCAAGCCCGGTCACAGTCGTTGTGCGTCTCCTCCGCCACGCGAGCACGGAAACGGTGCCGTTCGAGCTCTCATGGGTCAACCTGCTCGACGATCCTGTTGTCGAGGGTTTCGTGGTCTCAGCCCGCGACATCACGGCCCGAGTCACAATCGAGTTGGAGCTGCGCAAGACACTGTCCCTGCTCACCGCAACGCTCGATTCCACCGCCGACGGGATCCTCGTCGTGGACATGAGTGGCCGGTTTACGAGCTTCAACGCCCGTTTCGTGGAAATGTGGCGCCTGCCCGACGCAATTCTGGCGACGCGAGACGATGCCGCAGCAATCGCGTTCGCGATGGAGCAGTTGACCTGGCCGGAGGCGTTTCAAGCAAGAGTGGCCGAGCTGTATGCCAATCCCGAGGCCGAGTCGAGTGACGTCGTGGAGTTCAAAGACGGTCGAGTGTTCGAACGTTACTCAAAGCCGCAGTATGTGGACGGCGTAGCTGTCGGGCGCGTGTGGAGCTTCCGCGACGTGACCGAACGCAAGCGCACAGAGGAGGAGCTGCGCGAAAGCGAGCAGCAATTCCGCCAGGTCTTCAATCAAGGACCCCTCGGGATCGCGCTCGTCGACCTCGACTCGCGAATAATCGACGCGAATCGGGCGCTGTGCCACTTCGTCGGGCGCGCGAGGCAAGAGCTCCTCGGTGCGACGCTCGCGTCCTTCGCCCACCCGGAGGACGCGGACAACGAGTCCGAACTCGCCCGGCAAGTCGCAGCGGAAATGATCTCCGGCTATCAGACCGAGACACGCTTTCTCACCGATATCGGTGACGTCGTCTTTGCAAACGTGACCGCTTCTGTCATCCGGGGTGAACTGGGCGCTCCGGTGTATAGCTTGCGCATCCTGGAAGACATCACCAAGCGCAAGCGCCTCGAAAGCGAGTTCGTGGCACACGCAACGACTGCCGGCAAGCTCCTCGCGAGCTTCACACCGAGAGAGACGGAGATTCTTGCCTTGCTGTGCGAGGGTTACCCGGCCTCGAGGATGGCCGAACGTCTCTCGCTCTCTGTCAGGACCGTGGAGTCGCACCTCGCGAACAGCTACCGGAAGCTCGGAGTGCGCACCAAGGAGGACGCCGTGGCCGAGTTCACGCGCTTGACCCTGGCCGTGAAGGACCTAAGGAAAGGAATTCCCGGGAGCGGCTCCGCCGAAGAGTACGTAGAAGAACTCAGTACATTACTTACGAAATTCCCGTACCTGGAGACCTAAAGGACTCACGAATCCCGCCGACATTTCCAGTGTCAGCACTTCCAGAAGAAGTGCTCCAAGACCTGGAACGGGAGGTTGTCATGTCGGTGGCAAGTTCGGGAGATGCTGGTGACTCGCTTCATGCAAGAGAGAAGCACGGCAGACTCCGATTCCCTTGGACTCGCAAGACCAAGGTCGCCTCAGCCGTAATCGGCGCCCTGCTCGCAGGAAGCGGTGCCTACGCGGCGACGAACTGGACCGTAGGCCTCGCCGGCGGATCGAGCGGTGAGGCCCAGTCGGCGACGGTGTCCAACCTGACCATCACCGCCGTGGCGACCCCGGCCGCCAGCAACATCTTGTACCCGGGCGGCAACGGCGACGTCGTGTTGACGATCTCGAACCCGAATGTCTTCCCGGTCACCGTGACGGCCGTCAACCTGCCGACCAACACGACCTATGCCTCCGGGTACACCTCGAGCTCGCTCGGGACGGCCCAGACGGGCTGCTCGTCTACGACGAGCGACGTCATCTGGAACTACTCGAGCGGGGTGAGCGGCAGCTCGCACACCCTCACGAGCACGCTCACCGTCGCCGCCTCGGGCCAGCCGAACAACCCCTTGACGATCACTTTGACCAACGACGCCTCCATGACCGCGGCCGCCCCGGCGGCGTGCGAGAACACCTACTTCTCGATGCCGTCGCTCACCGGTGTGAGCGCCAGCGGTGGAGCCGCCACCGTCACGACCAGCCCGGCCACAGACTCCTGGACGAGCTGATCGCTTCTGCAGGCAGCGGCGCGAGCAAGGACCACGAACGTTGGCCCGCACGCCCCTCGCGCCGCTGTCTGCTGGGGTCCTCGTCGCCGTCCTCCTGGCGACGGTCGTCCCCGCGGCCGGGTCCAACTGGACGCTTTCCCTCGCCGCCGGCTCCAAGGGCGAGGCCCAGGCCAAGCCGGGGCCCCCGGCCCCGACGGGGGTCACCGACGTGTGCGTGTCGCCCAGCGGGCGGACCGTGACGGTCTCGTGGAACGCCGTCGCGGATGCCTCCACCTACACGGTCTTCAAGTCCACGACGACCTCGACGGGCACCTACAGCTCCACCGCCACGGGCGTGACCACCAACTCGTGGACGAGCGGGACGCTCACGGCGGGCAACTACTGGTTCAAGGTGGAGGCCTACGTGGGCACCAAGTGGGTGAGCGCCCAGTCGGCCGCGACCCCGAGTGAGACCACGATCGCCACAACGGGGACGGAGTGCCAACAGCCGTGAGAGCTCTGAGTGAGCCGGCACGCCCAAGGACCACTGGAACGGATGTGCTTGCCGCGACTGGTTTGCCGGAACACCTTGTCGGACAGCGCGGAGACGTGACGGCTTTGGAAGCCCTCCAGGTCAAGCGCACAGCGCGCACCGATGACAGGCAAGCCGTGCTGCTGACAGAACGCAACGAGTGCAGGGCGCTGCTCCTCCAGGTCGAAGCCGAGCGGGACAATCTCCGCGCCCAGCTTGCCGGTGCCCTCGAAGAGGTCGAACATTGGCGCACGCTGGCCGAGTACCGCGGGAACCGTTTGTTGCAAGACAGCCAGAGGGGTGAAACGAACCGCTGCTAGGGGGCCTAACACGTCGATGATTCGGGCGCGACGTAGCAATCCGTCGCGCGCCGGCACGACCGGCCTGTGCACTGCAACGTCCATGGCCCGCCCCTACGCGACGGGCAGACGGTCAGGGCCGTAGCGCAATGCAGTCATCATCAGGCCGAGTTGAGGGAACGATCTGCCAGGAACCGGCGGCGACCCGCGAGCGCGCCCTTGTCGGACTGGGTAGCCGATCAGGCCATTGCCGCCGAAGGAGTACAAGGTCGCCTCCCGAGCACTGTCGGGACCTCTAGGTCACGTCGAGGGAACCGAGCCGGTCCAGGGTTCTGGCCAGTGCAATCCATCCGGAGGGTTTTCCCGTATTACCTCGCAACCAGACCTAGCCGTGGGGAGGAAACACGTGGAAACAAGTTCGTTGAACCAATCAACGCGCCGGCGCCGGCGCCTAACAGTCGCGGGCGTGCTCGCCGTGGCCGCGGTCGGCGGAATCGTCACCGTGCCGATGTTCGCCGGGGCGCAACCGGCCAGACAGTTGAACTCGAAGACGACGCTGCAACAAGTGAAGGTTGGCAAGTACGGGGAGGTGCTGGCCAACTCGGCCGGTTTCTCCCTGTACGTCCTCAGCACCGAATCAAAGGGCACGCTGCACTGCACTTCCGGCGCCTGCCTCGCCGGCTGGCCGCCGCTGCTCGTCGCCAAGAACGCCATGATCACTGCAGGTGCGGGCGTCAAGGGCAAGGTCTCCCACGTCACAAGAGGCTCCAGGTGGCAGGTCACATACAACGGATGGCCGCTGTACACCTTCGTCGGCGACTCCGGTCCTGGGAAGTCGGCCGGCGAGAACATCGTCGCCTTCGGCGGTACGTGGTACCTGGCGCACGCGGCGGCGACGACCAACTCCGGGACACCTGTGAAGTCAGTCGCCAAGAGCGGTACGACCACCACCGCACCCAGCTCCGGCTACTAGCTCGGACGCTCAACTGCCGGGCCGGGCATGGCTGGTAATCAGTCACGCACTCGACAAGATGGCCTTGCCGATATCCGCCGTGTGCCAACAGCACGAACGCGAAGGTGGGTTGTCTCCAACCATCCCGGGCCCGGCAGTCAGGTGACTCTCGGGCGGTCCTGCACCTCCTCCACGCCAGCTTGGAGAACCTCGGTCATCTTCTGCACGGCGTCGAACACATCCACGAAGCGGGTGTAGAGGGGCGCCGGGCCGAGCCTGATCACGTCGGGCGGTCGGAAGTCTCCGATGACCATCCGACGGTCGATCAAAGCCTTGCACCACGGCCATGCCCGGGGGTGGGCGACCGATACGTGAGCTCCCCTCCTGCCCGGATCGGTCGGAGAGGCCAAAGTGGCACCGAGCGGCTCAAGTCGGTCTCGTATGAGGTCCACCAACATTGCTGTGAATTGCTGCGACTTTGCCCACAACGCAGGTACACCGGCTGACTCCAAGGTCTGGGCCGCGGCGTCGACGGCCAATAGTCCCAGCACCGGCGGGGTACCCGCGAGAAAACGCCCCATCCCGGATGTTGGATCGTATTTCGGGCCCATGGCGAACTGGTCCTGCTGGCCGAACCAACCCCATACCGGTTGGCGGAGCCGGACCTGCAGGTCACGCCTCACGTACGCGAAGGCGGGCGAGCCCGGGCCTCCGTTCAGGTACTTGTAGGTGCAACCGACGGCGAGGTCGGCACGCGCCTCGTCCAAGTCGACTGGAATTGCACCCGCGCTGTGGCACAGGTCCCACAGGACGAGCGCGCCTCGCCGATGGGCCGCCTCGGTGATGGCTGCGAGATCCAGTCGGGCGCCAGAACGGAAGTTGACGTGAGAGAGACACACAAGCGCCGTACCGCGCGTCAATTGCCGCGTCCACGGCCTCGGTGTCCAGGCCGTCGACTGCACTGCCGTGCAGGAGACGCAACTCGCGGCCGCTGAGCTCCGCGAGCCCTTGCAGCACGTAGCGGTCCGTTGGAAAGTCGTCCGCATCGGCCAGAATCACCTGGCGCCCGGGCTGGGCAGACAAGGCAGCCGCGGCGAGCTTGTAGAGGTTGACCGTCGTGCTGTCACAAACCACGACCTGTCCCGGCCCGGCGCCTATCAGCCGGCCGACCCGGTCACCTACCGCGGCAGGTAGGTCTATCCACCTCGACCACCCGCCGACAAGGTTCTCCGACCAGTCGCGCACTGCCTCCGCCAGTCGCTCGACGACAGACGCCGATGGACGACCCAGGGAATTCCCGTCGAGATAGATCGGTCCTTCGGTGTTGAACTGGCGCCGGTAGGGGGCCAAAGGGTCCTCAAGGTCCAGGGTCACAGCAGCGGCACGGTCCACCGTCCCATTCTGCCGCCTCCAGCAAAACGAATCACTCCAATGATCCTGCTCGTGTCAGGCGAGGCGCCCGCGCCAACTTCCCGACCTTGTCGGTCCGCGCTGCCCCGTCAGTCGCGGTTCCGGCCCCGCCGACACTCCTTGACGACGAAGGACGCGGTCCTCCCGACGGATCGAGCTCGTGGAGCGATCGAAACAGAGCAACGGTCCAGGAAGCCAACAATCTCTTCGTCAGCCGCGACGTATCGAGATGCTCGCAAGACGATCGTTGTTCACAAGCTATTCAATGAAAGATGGTTGACGCTGGGGATGATCGCAAACTGTCGACTAGAGCGCCTGACTCGTATTGAAACCACCATCTGTTCAGGCCGGGGGAGGCTTCGGAAGATGTCACCAGGCGGTCTATTCTGGCGCGGGCTTCGTCAGGGTGGAGGTCAATAGCGCGGAGAAACAGCCATTCAATAGAGACGCTGAGTTCAGGGCGCCACTGAGCCTTCTTGGGCGACGCTCTTGTTGTCGAGTGCCGGCATTGCCTACGCGGCCATCACCGCTACCCGCTTACGGGTGGGGCTACGACCAGTTCGGTTAGATCGGGGATGGCACGTCAACCGAGCGCAACAGCTCCGAGGCGATCACCCTCGCCGCCGGAGTGACCCCGACTGCGATGTCCGCCCGCTATGGCCACAGCCTGGCGATTGGTTCGGAGGGCAAGCTCTGCGCCTGGGGAGACAACGCCACTGGTCAGTTAGGGTCCACGGATCAATTACCCGCGCGATGTAGTCTAGCCGTGTGGAGGTGAGCGGGGAGGCTCTGGCACAGATGTTCGCCATGCTGACCCCCCACCTCGACGAGCGGCGCAAGCGCCTCCTGGCGGGCGCGCAAGCCCGGGCTCTCGGGCGTGGCGGGATCGCAGCCGTCGCTCGGGCGTCGGGGATGAGTCGCACCACTGTCCAGAGCGGGGTTCGCGAGGTAGACGAGGGCGCCGAGCCCAGCGGGAGGGTGCGTCGCCCGGGAGCGGGACGGCCACGGCTGATCGACAAGGATCCCGATCTGTTGTTGGAGCTCGACGATCTCGTCTCGCCTGAGGCGCGGGGAGATCCGATGTCGCCTCTGTTATGGACGGCCAAGTCGACCTATCAGCTGGCAAACGCCCTCGCGGGGAAGGGCTTTACGGTCTCGCCGAACACCGTCGGGGATCTGCTCGCCAACATGGGCTATAGCTTGCAGGGCACCTCGAAGCAGAAGGAGGGTCGCCAGCACGTGGACCGAGACGCCCAGTTCGCTTACATCAACTCGACCGCCGGCTCGTTCCTCGCCGCCGGCGAGCCGGTCATCAGCGTCGACACGAAGAAGAAGGAGCTCGTCGGCGAGTACTCGAATGCCGGCAAGCAGTACCAGCCGAAGGCTGAGCCGGTCCGCACCCTGGTCCACGACTTCATCGACCCGGACATGGGAAAGGCCATCCCCTACGGCGTCTACGACATGGGCGCCAACGAGGGCTGGGTCTCGGTCGGGGAGGACGCCGACACGGCTTCGTTCGCCGTGGCCACGATCAAGCGCTGGTGGGAGCAGATGGGGCGACCTCGATACCCCGAAGCCACGAAGCTCTTGGTCTGCGCCGACTCCGGAGGCTCGAACGGCTACAGGCTCCGAGCCTGGAAAGTCGAGCTCGCCAAGCTCGCCAACGAGACAGGACTCGAGATCACCGTCTGCCACTTCCCGCCCGGCACCTCGAAGTGGAACAAGATCGAGCACCGGATGTTCAGCTTCATCACCATGAACTGGAGAGGAAGGCCGCTCGTCTCATACCGCACCGTCGTCCAGCTGATCGCCGGCACGACGACGAAGAAGGGCTTGAAGATCCAAGCCGACCGCGACGAGGGCTACCACCCGCTTGGGGTGAAGATCTCCAACAAAGAACTTGCGGCGGTTCCGCTCACCCACCACGAGTTCCACGGCGAGTGGAACTACACGGTCCACTCATCGCATGATTAATACTTGCGCAGCCCCTTAGGTGACGGCGGCACCACCTCTGACCACAGCCCCGAGGTCATGACGCTCGCTGCGGGCGTGACCCCGACTGCCATCGCCGGGGGCTATGAGGACACCCTGGCGATCGGTTCGGACGGTCATCTGTACGCCTGGGAAAACAACGCCAATGGCGAGCTCGGGGACTGCACTAGGACGGCGTTGGACAAACCCCCTTTCAGCTGGACAACCGGGCCCCTAACCTGTGGGTGGGTCCTCGGGGATAAGCCCGCACCGAAGAGCCGGGGTAGAGGGTGAGAACCGGTCGCGCTGGTACGTCTTTTGACCGCAGGTGTCGTTCCCTCCTTGGGACGTTCCCGAGGACCCGCTATGTCGTAAGCGCCCAGGTCCCGTTGTAGTCGAGCCCGAGCGCGAGCAAGCGCCGGAGGTTCAATGCCGCGACGCGGACCTTTAGCCAGGCCTCGTTGCGCTCGAGACCTCGATAGCGCAGGCGCCTGTTGTTGTTGGCGACGAGCCAGGAGATCGAGCGCTCTGCCATCGGCCTGTGCTGGCGATAGATCGCCTTGAGCCCCGGGTCGCGCCAGGCGGCCCTGGCCGCGACGAGCTCGGCATCGTAGGGCCCGACACTGAACGAGCGGGCCTTGGCCGTGGTGCAGCGCCATCGCAGCGCACAGGGCCCACAGTGCGGGGCGAACTTCGCGACCCCGCTCGGCGAGAGACGGGCGAGATGGCCGGCCGGGCAGGTGACTGTGCGGGCGGCGTGGTCGACGCCGAACTCGTCGCGAGGAAAGCCACCCAAGACAGCGGGATGTGACGGCATGGGCTTTATGACCAGGTGATGGCCCTTGTTCATCAACTCGGTCCGCGTCGCTCCAGAGCCATAGGCGGAGTCGGCGAGGACCTCGAGCCCTGCTGGCTCGTCTGCCATGAGGGCGAGCCCGGCCGGTCCGTCGGGCGTGTTGGCCGGCGTGATCCTGGCCTGAGTGACGATGCCGGTGTCGGGCTCCAGGCAAAGGTGCGCCTTGAAGCCGTCCTTTCTCACCGCCATCGACTTGTGGCCATGTCGTGCCTTTGGGTCGACTGTCGAGATCACCCGGTCCTTGGCGACGCGACGCGCCAGGCGCCAGGTCCCGTCCTTCTCTCCCGGCTCGACGTCTTGGGCAGCGACGAGGGCGAGCAGGCCGACGGCGTCTTGCTGTTGTGAGGTGAGCTTGCTGGCGGCGACGGCGTCCAAGACGGCGGTGGCGTCGGCTAAAAGCAGCGAGATGACGCCGTCACGTTCAGAGCGCGACGACCAGTCGATGACGGGCTTGCCGATCACCGAGTAGTCGTGTCCGAGCTCGAGTCTCGAAGCGGCAGGGATGAGGTTCATGACCCGGCGGACGGCCGAGATGATCTGGGTGACGGTGTCCTGGGTGGCAACGGCGTCGTCGAGGATCGTCGAGTCGAGTGCCCGGCGGTGTCTTTTGGCCAGCACCCCGGTGGCTTTGACGACGGCCCGCACGGCCTCGAAGATCCGGTCGGGACGGCCTGAGTTGCGAAGGCGGCTGCGCCAGTAGGTGAGGTTCGTGAAATCGAAGCCCGGGTCGTCTAAGGCGAGCCCGCAGGCGACCTTCCAGTCGATGCGGGTCCGCAACGACCTGATGGCGTCCCGGTCGGAGAGACCTTCGAGGGCCTGGAGCACCATCACAGAGCAGATGACATCGACGGGGATCGAGGGACGTCCCCTACCGGAGGGGAACAGGTCCGCGAAGTCCTCGTCTTTGAACAGCTCATGGCGGTGATCGGCGAGGAAGGCGTAAATGCTGCCCTGCTCGACAAGGCCGCGGCAGAACGCTGCGGCGTCGAGCAGCTGGCGGTCTGGGTTGGATTTTCCCTGCACGGACCAATTCTTGTTGACGGGAGAGGAAATCGCGAGCACCCTCGAAAGAGCGCTTAAATCAACACCGTCCTAGCACCCAGCACAACCGCCCTGAAGTAATAAGCGTGGACACAGGCGTGACCCCTGCGGCCATAGCCGCAGGGAACTACCACAGCCTGGCGATCGGTTCGTTCATGCCACCATCGGTGTTGCCCGAGTCACCGGTGGTGCTTGCCTTGCCGGCCGCCGCGACTGTGATCTTCGGAGCTGCCGCGTGGAAGGCAGGACGGCTCCGCAACCGCGACAGGACGCCTCAACCCACGCCCTGAGCGACACGTCTGATCGATCCTCCGGCTCTCGCCACGGTGCAGGCTGGCTCCTGGTCTCGGTCATAATCTGCGGACCGGGAGCCACTGCTGCTGCCTCGACATTTAGACAAGGAGACACCGTTGGGGTCTTTGGACGATGTAAGGTCAGTGCCGCGTCGTGACACACGAGTGCCAACACGTCTGGCAACGAATGGTAGGGCAGTTCACGAGTTGGTGGGATTCGGCCGGTCGACGGGGGGATAACTATGACGCTCATGCTCGGACGCAAGCCGGCGGTTCGTCCCATCGGGCTCTCCGACCTTAGGTGCTACACGGCGACGGACTCCTTCTCGACTCCACCCCCCGTCTTCGCCGCACCTTCGGGCGTCGAATGGGGGATGGACGGCAACGACACACTCGGTGACTGCACGATCGCTGGCGTTGACCACCTCATCGCTGCGTGGAATGTGCTCTTTGGAGTGTCGGACCCTCGGCCCTCGCTCTCTGTCCTCGAAGCTGAGTATCACGCGCTCTCACCGGACGACCAGGGCTGCGTCGAGGCCACCGTACTTGCCGACTGGCTGAGCCCGGGTCTGTTCGGGCAAACCATTGCCGGCTACGCACCGCTCGATCACCGCAACGAGATCGAACTGAAACAAGGTGTCGCCTTTCTCGGCGGCGCATACCTTGGGATCGCCTGCCCGAGCTCAGCTCAGGAGCAGTTTGCTGAGCAGCAGCGGACCGACAAGATGATCCCCTGGACCGTCGTGCCCGGTGCCCAGATCGAGGGCGGACACTGCATTGTCGCCGTCGGTTACACGGCGATCGGGCTGCTCTGCGTAACCTGGGGCAGCATCGTCGAGGTCACTTGGACCTTCCTTCGTAAGTACCTCGAGGAAGCTTGGGCGATCGTCAGCCATGAGTTGGCCGAAAAGGGAACGGACACGCTCGGGCTCAACCTCGCGGCTCTCCAGTCCGATCTTGCTGGGATTGCTTCCTAACGCTCACGCTGGGGCGAGAAGTCCACGACACGGGATGACGCCTTCGTCGCGAAGTGAGGCTTACGAGCGCCGACTATGAGTGCAGCCGAGCCGGCCGGTCCGAAAGGCCTGTCTCGCCAGGGAGGGAAACAGTGGATCAAGCTACTTATCGCCAACAAGCCGAGGGACCCGATGCAGTCATCAACAAGGAGAACCCGCTCGGATACCAGCGGTCGAAACCGCTTCAAGAGAGGTTCGAAGAGGCGGTCGCCGACCTGAAGGAGGTCGACCTTTCGAGAGATCCCAAGGGTGAAGAGCGGCTTGTTGCCGACCTCGTCCTCGAGGGTGGAGGTGTCAAGGGAATTGGCCTGGTTGGTGCGGTGCTCGTGCTCAGCGAGGCTGGCTACACATTCCCACGCGTCGCAGGGACGAGTGCGGGAGCCATTGCGGCGGCCCTAATTGCGTCCATAGGCAAGGCGGGCAAGCCGATGTGGTCGCTGAGGAGCTACCTTGAGAACCTCGACTTCAAACAGTTCATGCAGACGGGCCGCATCGCACACTGGATCGCGGAGATCGGCTCCATCGGAGAGGACGCCGTGGAGGCCTCCTCGTTGATGCGCCGGATGGGAATCTATTCGGGTGACTACCTGGCGCAATGGCTGGGTCCAATCCTCAGTGACGAGCTCGGTGTCACGACGTTCGGTGATCTCAAGATCAGCGAAACGGACGACCCAGGGATGAGCCTTCCGCCTGAGCGTCGCTACCGAGTCGTCCTTCACACTTCCGACATCACTCGGGCTGAATTGGTACGTCTGCCCTGGGACTTCAACTATTACGGGCTGAATCGCGACAACGAGCAAGTTGTTCGAGCAGTTCGGGCGTCCATGTCGATCCCGTTCTTCTTCGAGCCTGTGACCGTCCAGGCAAACCCTGCCGACGTGACGATTCCTGGACCAGGGAACACGTCAACAGTCCAGCATTACGGTGGCGGATCTGTGACCTGGGTCGACGGTGGCATGCTCGCCAACTTTCCAATAGACGCCTTTGATCGCGTCGACGGGCAGCCCCCGCGCTGGCCAACTATCGGCATCAAGCTGTCGTCTCAAGCGCTCGAGATGCCTAAGACCGTTGCCTGCCATCACACTTCGCAGGAGGCGGTGCGCTGTCTTCGAACCATGATGAACGAGTGGGACCGTTATCACGTCGACCAGACGACGGCGGCACGGACTATCTTCATCGACAACTTGGGTCTGAGCGCCACCCAGTTCGACCTGACGGCTCAACAACAGGACCAGCTTTTCTTGAGCGGTGTGCGAGCCGCTACTTCCTTTCTGATCGAGATGTCCACGGTCGGGGGTGTCCCTCGCACTGCTGAACAGGCTCGTCACCTGGCCGCTCGATCACAACACTGAACAATCCTGTCCTCGGAGCCGACGTTTCGTCCCTCCTCAGCCGATCGTCCTCGCGCCTTTGCTGTGATGGCTTCGGCGGTGCTGAACGGGACTCGTCTCCGGTCACCCAGACGGCCTGGAACAATCGGATTGCCTAAACCTGCTCGCTCTGCCTCCAAGCTGGCGCCTCGGCCGCCGTGCCGTCCCCGGCCCGTGGACAAGGTGCGGGCCGGGCGACGGCCGAGCCGGAGCCCCGGCACCTCCAGCTTGAAGGAGGGCTGTTCCCGAAGCTTTCCCGTGGCAATCGCCACCGATCGGCCAGAGCGTGTCTCGCGCCCCCCTGGATCCTTCACGCCCTGGCGCGTTGCATGGGTCCTGGGCGGGCTCGGCCGAAAGCCCACCGAGGGTCAAGCCAGGCAGCTCAGGCACACGCGGACCGCCGGAATGTGCCAGCGGAAATCCCCAGACTGTCGAGAGATGGCCAGGGGACGTTGGCGCGGCCTGGATGAGTCCGAGCACAGCCGGGCGGCGGCCGGGGAAGTCGGGCTTCCTCCGCCTGTTCGCGACCGAACGAGTCAAAGAGACTTTCGGCCCTAGCTACCCCTGCAGCCATGAGCCAACGTGAATGCATGGGCGGCCCAAAGCTCGAAGAATTGTCGCGCGGCGAATGCTTGCGCCTGCTGGCCAGCGTGTCTGTCGGACGGGTCGGCCTCAGCGTCAGAGCACTGCCCGCGGTGTTGCCAGTTAACTTCGCCCTTTTGGACGGCGAAGTCGTGTTTCGCACAGTGGAGGGCACGAAGTTCCATGCAGCCATCGCCGGCAGAGTCCTCGCCTTTGAAGCTGACGGCTATGACGCTGACGGGCTGAGCGGGTGGAGCGTTCTTGTCCAGGGCGTGTCGAGAGTTGTCACCGAGCCGACTGAACTGCACCGGGCCAAACAGCTGACCGTTGAGCCCTGGGCCGTCGAGGGAGCCGACAGGATCGTCCGAATCACATCCACCCTTGTCAGCGGACGCCGGTTCCAGCGGCCCCTGCAATAGGGACTGGACGCCTGGCACGCCTCCCGCAAGGCGTGCCGAAGCCTGCCGGTTAGCCTCGTTCTGCCGCACACAGCACGCGTGTTCTGTGCGCTCGCCGCTTTACGGGGCGACGCACCATCCTGCCGGAGCCATCTCGAAGCTCCCCGGGGAGGACAGACCCTTCGCCGCGGCTCGAGACAGCGACGTTCCCTGGGTGCGCTTCTGATCCCGAACCGTATCTGCCCTTCGGGGTGCTCCGGTTGTTCAGTAGAACTGCCGAAGGACGGCTTTGCGACGACCGACCTGCGAGCTCGGTTTCTGGCTAGATTCGATCTTTCAGCACAAGTAGGGGGGACGAGCCTCATGCGTTTGCGTATCGTTGTGCCAGCATCCTTGCTAGCGGCTCTTGCGGTGACGGGGGGAGCGGGGGCCGTCAGCGCCGCACCAGAGCACAGCGCCGTCTTGACGATCAATGCCACGCCCGACCCGATTTTCGCCGGCGATGGAGTGCTGATCTATGGCCAGCTGAACGGAGCCGAACCCGACGGCAAGACGGTCGTGCTCCATCGCCAGCTAGGACCGGGAGGCATTTTCGCCACCGAGGGGTCCACCTTCACGAACGCAGAGGGCTTCTACGACTTCGCTCGTGGCGAAGGCATCGTGACCACCACTCGGAGTTGGTACGTCACCTCGCCCGGGGGACTCCGCAGCCGCACCGTGCACGAAAGCGTCGCGGCCCTGATCACCTTGGCGGCGAGCGAGACCGAAAGCGAAACCAACCGTCCGCTGACATTCTCCGGGGCCGTCTACCCCAATGTCCATGCCGGTGAAACGGTGTTCCTGCAGGAGCAGACTGCCGTGACCGGAGACGGCTGGAGCACGATCGACCAGGGCGTGATCGATACGAGCTCCTCCTACGCCATCACACGCTCTTTTCTCCAGCCGGGGCTATTCGAACTGCGGACGTTGTTCGGTGGGGACAAGCGCAATATCGCGGCGTCCTCGGACCCGGTTACGGTCGTGATCCAACAGGCCGAAAACCCGGCGTTCACGATCAACACGAGCGAGCCGACTATCGACATTGGCCAATCAGTGACCATCTCCGGAGTGCTGTACGACACGGGCTCCATCACAGTGCCGCTTCCGGCCACGAGCGTGTCACTGTGGGGCCACACGGCTGGCGGGACCTACGTGCGGATAGCTTCGACGATAACCGGGTCCGACGGCAGCTTCAGCTTCACACAGACGCCGTCCCTAAACGAGACCTACCAGGTTCGGACCACGTTCTTGCCTCCGCCACGGCGCAACACGGCCCAGTTGTTTGAGGGCGTCGGCGATGTGGTCAGCCTCGCGGCCAGCTCGACCACCGCAATGGTAGGAGGGACGGTGAACCTCACCGGCACGGTTACGCCGAACAAGGCGGGTCACGTTGTCTACCTCGAACGGCTCGGCTCTGACACTCGTTTCCACATCGTCATGACCGGCGTGGTCGCCACTGGCTCGACGTATTCGTTCACGTGGACGTTTGGATCCGCCGGTACAAAGGTCTTTCGGGTCCTAGTTACAGGCGGCGAGGCGAACATCGGCGGAGTCTCTCCCACCGTGACGGTGGCGGTGTCCGGCGTGGTACCCGTGCAGTCGCTTCCACCGGCGTCATGAACTGATAATCAGGCTCATCCAGGACAGCCTCCTGGTGGATCGCCGCGCGGCGAAGCGGCCCACCAGGCTTGGGACGGCGTCGTGATGGTTGGCGGAGACCACATCGATTCCGGTCACGGCTGTCGAGCCAACGTGCTGCCGCAATACTGGGCCCTCCCGCCTTCCCGGGCGTCCGTCCGGCTGGGGCCGCTCGAAGACCGTAGCCCCCACCTGCCACGCCGTCACGTGGGCGAAGCTGAGCCTGAGGTTGCCGACACCCAATTCTCAGGGCGGCACGCAGAACCAGCACCAGACGCACGCAGACCACCCCACACCGTCCAGCCACTGTGTGCGCGCTTCGGCCGTTTCGCGGTCTCGTCCCCTCTTTCCCAGATCTCCTCAGACACAGGGAAGCACAGGGACCCCCGGGGCGGCCGATAGCGGGCGCCCGGGCGGCACGGACCGCCACGACCAGGACCGGGAAGAAGGAAGAGGCCCGGACCAGCCGGAGCCACGACGGCAGTCACGGCGGCCCGGACAGGGCCGACCGGGGGCGCCGGCGGGGCAGAGGGGGCCTGCCGACAGGAGACTCAGCCTCTCGGGCGGGTCTCCGAATCAGGCCGTCGTCACTGGCGGCAACCTGGCCTCGATGGCGCTGAGCCGGTCGAGCAGGAGCTTCAGACCTCCGTCGGTGTGTTCGTTGACCTGGTTCATGATGAACTCAGTATCGGAGAACTCCTTCTCGGCTCGGGCATCGGACGCCGCGCTTTGCACCGACTGACCGACCATGATGACGCTAAGGAGCACTAGCTGCAGGAATGTCTCCGCGATCCAGGCGATGATCAGGATGAGGCCCGGCCTGGTCAGAAAGTTCGGCACCGTCGTGCGGCTCAGAGCGCCAGCCTGGATCAGGATGGCCGGCAAGCTGATCAGGGCGACCATGCAGAACAGATAGGCGCACGCCATCGAGCCGACGCCCCGGGTGAGGATCACGGCCAGCTTGGCGTTGAAGTCCTCGACCGCCTTGACCTCGCCTGACAGTCCTTTAAGGCTGACGATGCGCGCAAGTTGGTGGTGAGTTTTGATCGGGACGCTTTGGGTGGACATGAACATTCAGCGTACGGAAGCACGACGTTGGCCCGTGCCAGCATTGCACGACGCTCCGACCGAGGGCACCGGCGGGGGCGGGGCCAACTTAGAGGCAGCTCGGCGCCACAAGTCAATCGAACGACTTGGTCGTGATTGTTCCCAGGGTCGGCTGCTCCCTAGCCGTCTGATAGGTGCGCGCAAGTCGGGTGCGCGCGCGACGCACGCAGATGAAGCGATATGTCGCTCGGGCAGCTCGGACGCTCCCGCTTCGCCATGGGAGAAACGAGCGCGGGGATTCGTGCGGGAGGACTCACCTCCTCAGACCGCTCAGAGGGGCTCGAGTAGTGCCTCATTCCACGGCGTGACGCGCCACGCGGCGACTAGTCCGTTGAGAACAAACGGGTCTGAAGTGGCGAACTCCTCGGCCGCTTCGTGCGTTGTGAACACTCCCATGGCGCCTCCGCGTGGGTCGGCGAACGAGCCGATCAACAAAAGCGTGCCTTGTTCCCGGAAGACTTGCCAGCGGGCGCGATGGGCCTCGAAGTGGGCCCGCACCAAATCCATGTCGAGGTTCGCAGGCGACTCGTAGGTCAACACGTACTTCATTCGACCCTCCCTCGACTGCGGCCCCGGAAGAGGGAGTCCGGTCCGCCGCTGCGGTCTCTCGCGAACACATGGTCACCGTAGCGCTACGGCCGTTTCGTCGACCCCCGAACCGAGTCGGCGACGGCGCAGAATGACACAAGAATCTGAGAGCACCGCGCGGTCCATAGTCGGCTCGGAGCGGGCAAGAACGAACAAGAACGTCGCTCTGTACGCGTAGCCCGAACCGCCGACATGGTGTCGCAACCGCTCCCGGCCGAAGGTGGCGACCAGGTTGAGGACTTGCCCTACGAGTTATCAGCGCCGTCTGGTGCCTCCGATCAGGCCCACCTCGGCGCCAGGTCGAAGACGGCGCCATCGTCCTCGAGGGCGTCCGCCATCCGATCGAGGAAGGCGCGCGCCGTAGAGCTGGCGACACCGTGCAAGACGAGTTGGTCGAGTTGACGGCCAACTTCGCCGAACGGTGGCGTGTAGGAGGCGCTGAGGGTCACACGGCAGCGTCCGGCATCGATCGATGCGACCTCCATTTCGCCGTCGAGGACTGGGGACAGACCCAGCAAGTTACTCGCCTCCCAGGACAGCGGCACGACTATCGCCATTCCGCGATTATGCGGCGGACCGAGAGTCACACGGAACTTGCGAG
>CAVRAT010000022.1:0-34918 GCA_963719125.1 uncultured Acidimicrobiaceae bacterium | reverse complement strand
ACGCACGAAATTGAGGTAGTCGTCCACGGCGTAAAGAGCACGCGAGGTGTCGGCAACCTGCCAGACGACAATGGCAGCGATCTCCACGGGATTGCCGTCAGCGTCGTTGACCTTGAGGTGGTTCGTCTCGAAGTTCCTGACCCGAATGCTCACGCTCCGCCGGTCAGAGAGAGGCAGGATCCACCAAAGGCCGCTTCGGCGCACGGTGCCGACGTAGCGGCCGAAGAACCGCACGACCTTCGTCTGGCCGGGCTGCACAATGGTCAACGAGGCCCAAGTGACCGCCGCCACGACGATCGGCACGAGGATGACGACCTTGTTCGCGAGGAAATATGCCCCGACGCCGCAGGCGACGACGACGAGGACGCCGAGCCAGCCGCTGATGGCCCACGCTCGGCGCTCGTGGATCTCGACTCGGACTCCCGAATGACCTACCGGAGTCGCCTCGGGTTCGTGGTTGGGTTGGACAGACTGGCTCATGATCCCTCCTAGAGAGTGGCCTCGATAAACTGATATTAATCGCTATCACTTTTTGCGGCCTCCTGCAAGAGCGTCTCGCGGGGACGGTTGTTCAGGCTCCGAGCGATTCGCGCAAGGTCATCCTCGCCATGAACCGAGAGGTCGGTGCCCTTCGGCATGTATTGCCGTAGTAGGCCGTTGGTGTTTTCGTTCGATCCGCGCTGCCATGGACTGTGTGGGTCACAGAAATAGACAGCTATCCCCGTGTCGACGCTGAACTGGGCGTGGCTGGCGAGCTCTCTGCCTTGATCCCAGGTGATGCTTCGCATGAGCTCGCCCGGCAGTCCGGCAATGGCTGTCTTCATAGCCTCGCCCACCTTGAGCGCGTCTCGACCCTCTGGCAGGTGCAGCAGGACCACGTAACGTGTGGTCCGTTCGACGAGGGTCCCGATGGCGGACTTGCCGTTCTTGCCGATGATCAAGTCCCCTTCCCAGTGCCCGGGCACGGCGCGGTCTGCAACCTCGTCCGGGCGCTCTGAGATCATGACCATGTCGACGATCTTGCCGCGGTGCTCGAGGCGCGCGCGGTCCTTGGCGTCTTCGTCACGGCCTACGTCCTCTACGTGGCGACCGAGTCCTCGGCAGCGGCCTGGATCGCGCCCCAGCTGCACCGCGTCGGCTACTCCCAGTCAACCGGCGCCGTCGTGACCGCCGGGTTCTGGCTCAGCCTGGCCGTCGGCCGGTTCCTCGCCGGGCCGGTGCGCCAGCGCGTCAGCGACCAGCGGCTCGTGCTCATCGGCTTGGCGGCGACCGTTCCCCTGGCTCTGGCCGCAGCGGTCGACAGCCTGGCCCCGGCCGCCTACCCGCTGGCAGGGCTCGGCCTGGCGCTCGTCTACCCGATGGGGCTCATCTGGTTCACCAACCTCAATCCGGGCGACGGCGACGGCCTCGCGATCCTGGTCCTCACGATGATGGCCGGCGGGGTGATCGGACCGGCGCTGACAGGTGCGGCGGTGTCGGTCGCAGGCGTCCGGGGAGGTCCCGGTGTGCGTCGCTTGCTTCGCTGCGGCCGACCTGGCTGTCTTCTTCGTCGCGCGACAGTTCCGGGCCCCACCAGGATCAGGGGCCGGGCCGGCGGGTCCAGTCGATTAGTGCGGGCTAGGTGGCTGGTGTCTTTCGCGGGCGTAAATGCTCGCGATCCGGTCGCAGCTGAGAGAGAATTACACATAGGTAATTCTCTACCGGGAGCGATCGATGACCCTGGGCGTGGCTGATAGGCAAGCCAACCTGTTCGACGACGTAGAGCAGTTCTGCGACAAGGTGCTCGACGAGTCATCGATCTACGCGTTCATGCACCGGGAGCGTGATCGCCTGTTCCCCGACGAGGAGTTCTCCGACCTGTTCGACAACCAGGGCCGGCGCTCGGTACCTCCGTCGGTGGTGGCGACGGTCATGGTGCTCCAGCGCCTCGAAGGACTCTCAGACCGCGAGGCCGTCGATCGCTACTGCTTCGACAACCGCTGGCGCTATGCAGCAGGCGTCGGTGGCTACGACACCGGTGGCTGGACGAGCTTTTCCCACACCGTGCTCGTCGACATGCGCGAACGCCTGCGACGATCCGAGCGCCCCGATCGCATCTTTGACGCGGCACTCTATGCGGCCAAAGCTGCGGGGCTCGTCGGCAACCGCCGGGCGCTCGACTCGACGCCGCTTTATGACGCCGTGGCGACGATGGACACCGTCACTCTTATCCGCTCTGGCATCCGGGCCCTCTTGAAGCTCGCCAGCCGCAAGCTGCGGGCCGAGCTCGGGGCGTTGCTCACGAGCGGCGACGACTACGCGAGCTCCTCCAAGCCGCAGATCGACTGGGAAGATGCCGAAGCTCGCGAAGCGCTCATCGACAGCCGCGCCAAGGACGCCTACGCATGCCTCGGCCTTCTCAATGGTCAAAAGCTCGACCCTGTCGTCACCGAAGCCGCCAAGCTGCTCGCCACGGTGACCGGCCAGGACCTCGTAGAAGGAGACGACGGCGTCTTTCGCGTCGCCCGCAAAGTCGCCAAAGACCGGGTGATCTCGACGGTCGACCCCGAGGCCCGCCACGGGCACAAGACCAAGACCAGAAGCTTCGACGGCTACAAGGGACATGTGGCTGTCGACCCCGACTCCGAGATCATCACCGCCACGGTCGTGACGCCGGGCAACGCCGGGGACACGAGTGTCGCAGAGGACCTCATCTCCGAGCTTCTCGTCGGTGATGACACCGGCCATGACGACCTCGACGAGCACGCGGCCACGGCCGATGTCGACGAGAACGACGAAGATGTCACCACTGTCTACGGCGACAACGCCTATGGAACCGGGGCATTCCAGGAACGTCTCGACGGCGCTGGCATCGACTCGCGCTGTAAGACTCAGCAACCCACCGCACCCGGCGGGCTGTTCACCAAGGACTGCTTCGTCATCGACCTCCACGAAAGCGCCGTCACCTGCCCGGCCGGTGTGACCGTCGAGATCCGCCGCCATGGCATGGCCTACTTCGGTGACGCCTGTACCAACTGCCCGCTGCGGACCAAGTGCACCACCGCTTCAGGCGGGCGCACCGTCGGGATCAGCCCCTACGAAGAAGCTCTCGCCCGCGCCCGCAAGCACCAGGCCGAACAAGCCTGGCGCGACGACTATCGCGCCACCCGTCCCAAGGTCGAACGCAAGCTCGCTCATCTCGTCTACCGCAAGCACGGAGGAAGGCGCGCCCGCATCCGCGGCACCGCCAAGGTCGACGCCGACTTCCGGCTACTGGCCAGTGCCGGGAACCTCGCTCGCCTCGCGCGCCTTGGACTCGGATGGACCGCTGCCGGGTGGGCGATCGAGTGAGTCGGCCGTCCAGCGCGAGCAAACACCAACGGCTGCCCAACCCCATGTGGCTTCTGGGCTCGCCTCGCACGGGCCACCCGCGGGTATCCGGCATACGGGCCGCGATGACAGCCACACCATCAACAACAATCCCTCGAATTCACACCAGCCTCCTAGCCCCGGGCTAGCCTCGACTAGACCTCTTGAGTTATGTCAAATCTGTTGGGCGAAACACCGGCTCACTCGATCGGCTGCTGGGCAATCGCAGTCGGCTCGCGGCCGGCGAAGAGCCAAGCGACGAGCGCGGCGAACGCTGGCATGCCGAGGAGAATGATGAGCAGATCCCCAACCGGGACGTTTCCGAGCGAGGAGATGCCTCCGTTCAACGAGTTGCCACGGAGCCAGCCGATGAGCGCGACGTAGCCCCCGACGGTCCCGAGCAACGCGCCGAGGAACCCGAGCGCGCCGGCCGTGACCGCCGAAAGTGTGCGCCGGGTGTAGCTGCTTGCCCCGGTCGCGGCGAGCGTCCGTAGGTCGCTCGCGGTCTCGCTGCGAATGAGGCCGACCGACATGCCGAGCACGCCGAGGGCGATCACGATCCCGAAGATCGTCGCCCAGCCGATGACGGCGAACGACGTGGGTTGGTCGTTCTTCGACTCGACGGAGAGCTCCGTCGTCGAGGCGGCGAGCTGCGCGCTGGCGATCTGGGAGGCGCTGAAGGCCTGAGTGCCCAGCACCAGCCAGTCGGTTGTGGTCGCCTGGATGTGGAACTCTTTCATGGCGTGCTCGGTGATCACCGTGTTCGGCGCCGAGGTGCCGTTCGGCAAGGCACCGACCTCCTGGATGACCGGGTTGGCGAGGCAGTCCGTCGCCGCGCTGCACCTTGACTGCGACGGTGGGCCGGAACCGGGTCCGTTCCCGTTGCCCGATCCGTAGGTGAAGGTCATGTTGGAAACACCGGAAAGGCCTGGACGTGAGCTCAGGACGTCGGCGTTGGGATTGATCTGTGACGCCTTGATCCCGAACGCCTGCAGCAACTCCGGGGTCGCGACGTAGATCTGTCCGTTCCAGCTCCGACCGCCTTGGGTCGCGTTGAGGCTGGCGTTAGGACTCTTAAGCGCGATGAGCTGCGCGCCGAGCCCCTTCGCGATTGCCTCGGCGTGTCTTGCCAACTGCTGCAGTAGCGTGGCAACAGTCGCACGTGACGAACCTTGTTGGACGCTTTGCTTCCCGTTAGGTCCGATAACCGTCGTACCCGCCGATGGCGGCACGTTGGCGTGGAGGGCGATCTCGTTGGAGGCAAGGTTCGGTCCCGCGTAGTCGAGCACGTTCCCGTAGCGGGCCGAGGCGGCGAGCATGACGATGACTGCGGCGAGGACGCCGACGCTGATCGCCGCGAGCGCCGAGCCCGAGCGGGCCCGGTAGCGGGCAAGGTCGCGAAGCGCCAGTCGGGTCGCGATCGGCGCGCGCCGGGCCAGCCTCGCGCTGAGCGAGAGGAAGAACGGCGCGAGCAGGATGAGTCCCGGGATCAGGAGCACGATCCCGAGCACGAGTTCCGACGCGCCGCCGCTCCCGTTCCCACTGTTCGTGCTACCCGAGTAGCCGAGGAGGAGGAAGGCCGCGACCAGGAAGACGATGCCGGGGATCGCCGAGCGGTGGATCTGGCGAGGCGGAGCGGGGCGACCCGAGAGCGCGGCAACGATCGGCACCCGGGTGATCGCCCACGCGGGTCGGGACGCGGCGAAGAAGGTCGCGACGACCGCGAGCACCATCGCCGCGGCGACGACGACCCATGGCAGGGCGAACACCCCGATGACGTGGTGCGCGCTCTGCTCGAGGCTCGGCCGGTAGGCGAGCCAGACGACGAGCCCGAGCACCAAGCCGGCAACGGCACCGACCAGGCCGACGACCGTGCCATTCGCACGGACGACGAGACGGACGTGGCGATCCGTTGCGCCGGTCGACTCGAGCATGCCGATCGCGCGGAGCCGGCGCTGCGCCAGCACGGTGAAGCCGCCGACCGAAACGAGCGCGATGAGCAGCATCCCGAGCACGAGGGCCGCGAGCGAGATCGTCTCGGGGTTGAGCGGGTTCGATTGGGCGACTGACGCCGGCGTCTGCACCTCTGGCGCGATCGAGCTCGGCGACACGCCCGGTGCGTCGAACAGCGCCACCACCTGCGTCGGCGTCTTCACCTGGCCCGGTACCACGAGCGCGAACTCGTCGAGGAGGCTCTGAGGGTTCTCGACGATGCCGACGACCCGGCGCTCGGCGCCGCCGACGGGCCAGGTGTCACCGACCTTGAGGTGGAACGCCGAGGCCACGCCGCTCGTCACGGCGACCTCGTCCGCGCCCGTCGGGTAGTGCCCGGAGACGAGCGCGAGCATCGGGCCACCGAAAGGCCCGTGTGGATCTTGGGCACGGAGCTGGAAGGTGTTGATCGAGCCAGGGATCGAAATCGTCTCGCTCTCGATCACCTCGACGGGCCCGAAGCGGCGCTTGAGGTTGGCGATTTCGGTTTGGGCGGACGCGTTCAGGCTCGAGAAGGTGGCGGAGTCCCCCGCGGTGCCGAAACCGAAGTTCTTCGGTTGCGGCGTATTGGTCGCGACCGCCGAGCCGACGATCGTCGCCACAACCGCCATGACAATAAGGGCGAGGATCAGGAACTGTTGGCGCCACTCCCTACGAAAGAGGCGCCAGGCCCACCGGACGACGGCACGCCGGGCGGGCGCTCCCCCGTCGGGCGGGCGGGCGTCGGCGAGCGGCGCGAGGACGGCGGTGCTCATCGAGGCTCCTTTCGGGTCGCGTGTCGGGCCGCGCTCACGAGCGGTGCGTCGGCGCGACGAGTGAGGCCGTTGCCTCGGGTGCTGCGTCGTCAACGAGGTGGCCGTCGCGGAGGTAGATGACTCGATCGGCCCAGGAGGCAAGGTGGGCGTCGTGCGTGACGACGACCGCGGCGACGCCCCGGTTGCACGCGTCGGCGATCAGCTGCATCACCGCCTCGCCGTTCGTCGAGTCGAGCGCCCCGGACGGCTCGTCCGCGAGGAGGAGGTGGCGCTCGCCAACCACAGCGCGGGCGATTGCGACACGCTGGCGCTCGCCGCCGGAGAGCTGGTCGGCAAAGTGCCCTGCCCGCTCGGCGAGGCCGAGTTCCTCGAGCGCCGCCATACCCGCAGCTTGCGCCCGCTTTGCCGAAACGCCGTCGAGCTCTAGCGGCAGAGACACGTTCTCGAGCGCGGTGAGCCCGGCAAGCAGGTTGAAGTCCTGGAAAACGTAGCCGATCGTGCGGCGGCGAAGCCGTGCCTTGTCGTTTCGGGACATCCGCGACATCTGCGCGCCCTCGATGACGACCTCGCCGATCGTCGGCTCCTCGAGGCTGCCGGCGATGGTGAGCAGGGTCGACTTGCCCGAGCCGGAGGGGCCCATCACCGCGACGAGGTGGCCCTCGTCGACGGAAAGGTTGATGTCCTCCAGCGCGCGGACGACTGTCTCGCCCTCGCCATAGGACTTCGACACCTGGCGGAGTTCGAGCAGGCTCATTGGGCTGTAACCATCCTTTGTCGAATGCACGGCACCGACCCCCACGGCAATCCAAAGATCATACTTCGTATGGTACTCATAATCCTCGACCTGTCAAGTGCGGTGGTGGCAGATCTCTAGAGCGGCATTACCGACTTGGGCTCGCCGGCGAGCTCTCTTCGAGGAACGATTCGGGGCTTGGTGGGGGCACCGTCTGGTCAACGACGCGTCCGTCTCGGAGAAAAACCACCCGGTCCGCCCAGGACGCGAGCTGCGCGTCGTGGGTGACGACAACGGCGGCGACTCCCCGCTTGCAAGCCGCGAGCATCAGGCGCATCACCGCCTCCCCATTCGTCGAGTCGAGCGCCCCGGACGGCTCGTCCGCCAGGAGCAAGTGTCGTTCCCCGACGACCGCCCGCGCGATCGCAACGCGCTGGCGTTCACCGCCGGAAAGCTCGTCCGGGAAGTGGGTCGCTCGATCGGCAAGCCCGAGCCCCTCGAGCACGGCCATCCCCGTGGCACGGGCCTTTTTCGCCGAGAGCCCGTCGAGCTCGAGCGGTAACGACACGTTCTCCACGGCGGTGAGACCTGCGAGCAGATTGAAGTCCTGGAAGACGTAGCCGATCGTCCGCCTCCGGAGCCGGGCTCTGTCGTTTCGCGACATCGCTTGGATCGACGCGCCGTCGATGAGCACGTCGCCGCTCGTCGGCTCCTCGAGGCTCCCGGCGATGGTGAGCAAGGTCGACTTCCCCGACCCGCTCGGTCCCATGACAGCGATGAGCGACCCGCGCTCGACGGCGAGATCCACGTCCTGGACGGCGTGGACCTCCGTCGGCCCCGCGCCGTAGGACTTCGAGACTCGGCGCAGTTCGAGAAAGCTCACCGACGGACCACCAGCCGCCGCGCGATGCGAGGTGTGGTCGAGGAGGCGGGCGGCTCAGTCGCGGCGCGCTTCAGGCGGCCGTCGGCGGTGTCGAGCCAGCGCACGACCGAGTCGAGTCGGAAGAGCTCCGCGTCGACGACGAGCGCGAAGGTGAGATCGAAATCGGCCTCGTCCTCTTTGAGGCGCGTCCACTGTTGCATGAGCTCGACGACGTAGCGGCGGTGGATCTGGATCACGTCGTGCACCGAGACGCCCGGCACGCGAAGCGCCGCGAAGACCTTGATCACGAGTTCATCGCGCGGAGGCGAGGTCATGTCCGGTGGCGTGTTCAGCCAAGAAGAAAGCTCCTCGGCACCGGCGTCGGTGATGTGAAACCCCTTCTGTGGGCCTTCTTGCTCGGGCTCGTCGGATTGCACAAGCCCGTCGCGCTCGAGTCGCTGCAGCGTCGTGTACACCTGACCGATGTTGAGTGGCCACACCTCACCGGTGCTCGACTCAAACTCCTTCTGCAGCTGGAGGCCGTACTTCGGGCCCTCACTGAGGAGGGCGAGGATGGCGTGCCGGACACTCACTGTGCTGCCCGATCCCTAATCATACTCAGTATGGTACAAGCTCGAACGTGAGCGTCAATGCCGTTCGAGACTCAAGTCGTCCGTCCGGTGCCCAGACATTCGCGACCCGTAGAGCGCGATCACGTCATGCACCGCTGCCACGAACTGTGCGCCGTTCCGATTTCTGTCTCATCTGTCACTTCCGACAAGGACAGGGTTCGGAGCCACCTGTTGCCGGGTGGCGGTGACGGTCTTATCCGGCCTGGTCCGGCTGGTGCCGTCTTGACGGTTCGTCGAGGAGCACCTGGGCGTGCCCATGGACCGCTCGTCTCCCCGTCCGTTCACCAGCGTGTGCTGGCTGGTTCCCGCCCCACTGGCGGTACCGGTAGCGGCGATGGTCTCGGCGAGCGAGGCCAGGTTCGAGGCTGCATTGCGGTCCCGGTCGAGGACCCGCCAGGGCCCACGAGGACTGCGCGGGCTCGCCAGGGCCCACGAGGACTGATTGAAACACGTGACGGAGACCAGGCGTTGGCCAGTTGATTGGGCTAACTTGCTTCTCGGCTCAGCGGGAGAACATCGCGACCCGAGACAGGACGGTGAAACGTGATGTCGCTGTCCCACAGCTCGGCAATCAAGAGATGAGTGAACGGGCGCCTCTAGGGCAGTTCCACGCCATAGGTGGTGGTCTTACCGCCGAGCAGTGACAACGTGAGCTTGGCGGCAAAACCATTCGGGTTCTCGTTGAGCGCCTTGTGACCTGCGGGCGTTAGCGACAGCGAGACTGGTCGGGTCGTACCGGCCGCCAGAGCGAAGGAACCGTCGGCGACGACGGTGCTCCGCTTCGAGCCTCCCTTGCCCACCAGTGCGCTCATGCTGGCCGTGCCCGTGCACTTGACACGACCCCTGGCACAGGAGACCGCCACCCTCAGGGTGGAACCCTTGACAAGCGCTTTGGGGGCGACGGCGCTCAACTGAGGCACGTTGGCGACGACCAAGTCGGGGTCGGTGTCGAAGCTCACGGTGGCGGTGCCATTATTCGTGGCGACACCGACCGCTCGTAGTCGCCCGCTCGCGGTGAAGATGTAGATGGTGTCGCCAGCTCTGATCGACAAGTCGGTGATTGTCATCGTTATAGGACTGGTGGCCTCCGGCGTTCTCCCGTTCGGTGCCACCCAGGACACTGCGAACGAGGCCAGGTAGGACTGGCCGGCAGGCAACCTGGTCGACAGAGTGGCCGCGTCGGTCGCAAGGGCGATGCCGATCGTCGTCCCCTCAGGCAACGCGCCGGCCGGGACTGACACCTTGGCGCTGGCCCCATTGGCCTCGTTGCTCAGGGATACGCCGCGCGTGCTTACCGTCGCAGTCACAGGCGTCCCGTAGGTCCCGGCCGGGGTGCCGGGTGGGAAGGGCAGTTTCGTCGTCGTGGTCGTAAGCGTTGTGGTTGTGGTGGTCGTCGTCGTGGTTGTGGTGGTCGTCGTCGTAGGCGGATTAGACCCTCCGCCTCCGCCCGGCGAAGAGCCTGTCACCGAGAGAGAGAACTGTTGGCTGGCAGACGAGATTGGCGGCACAGACGAGTCGGTGACGGTCGCGGTCACCGCAAAGGTCCCTCCCGATGCCGGCGTACCGGTGATGACGCCGCCGGGACTGTACGAGAGACCCGACGGAAGACCCGTCATGGTCCACGTGTATCCCGGGGTCCCGCCCGTGGCCTGAAGGCTGGCCACGTAGTTGGACGAAACCGACCCGGCACTCAGCGACGTAGTTGTCACCGACGGCACCACGACGCCCTCCTCGAGCGTCGCGTCAATCCCGGCTCCGCCACCAGGAACTGTGACGGTGTTCGAACTCGTGAAAGTCGGCTTGTCGCCGTACCACTGCGGCGCGTAGTCGCTTCCTTGGGTGCCCGAGCAAGTCGGGTCGAACAGAACGTGGTACGTGCCCGCGGGTAGGTTGCCGATCGAGTACGTGCCGTCGGCGTCGCTCACCGCGTAGCCCAGAACCTCATCGTCGGACGTGTACGCAGTTGCGCAGATGCCGCCCTCGTTGCCAGCGACAGCACCGGGCGCGGTCACCGTGCCGGAGATCGCTGCTCCAGCAACCAAGTCGGCGTTGATGCTGTCCTCCCTCCCGCCGGCAGTTGCAATTGGAACGGGAGTCGCCGTTGCGAAGCTGGGCTGGCCGTCGTAGAACTGGAGCGCGTCAGCTGAATCGCTCGCGTCCGTTGTGGCACATGTGGGGTCGAACTCGACGACGAAGGAGTCGGAAGGAAGGTTCTCGATCCCGTAGACGTCGCCGGTGTTGGTCTCCGCATCGCCAACGTAGTAGCCATCGCTGGAATAGGCAGAAACGCAAGCCCCGGAAACCGACCCATGAGGGCCGTCGACGATACCGAAGATCCCTGATCCGTTCACGAGCTGGGCATTGATGCCGGTTTCGGTCTGGCCGGCCGAAACCGAAACTGGGCTCGAGGTCCCGAAATCCGGCTCGTCGTCGTAGAACTGCGGCGCGTAGGTGCTAGATATGGTGCCCCCACAGGTCGGGTCGAACTCGATCGCGTACTCTCCGGGCACGACGTCGTCGAATTCGTAGCGGCCGTTGAGGACAGTCGTGGAAGAGTACTGGGCGGTGATCCCGTCCTCGCCATAGGCATTGACGCACACACCGGCGAGCGTCCCTGCGCTACCGCCGGCTACCTCGCCCGATATTGAGCCTTCACCCACAGAAGGTTCCGACGCCTGGGATGTGATCGGTATCACGTTGAACGTGTCCTCGCCCGTCTCGGTACCCGTGACCACGTAGAGCTCGGTTCCATTCGGGCTGAACGCCAGGCCTCCGGGCGCTACCCACCAGGTCGGCGCCGCGAACACGTAGTCGAACACCAGATCGGACGGCGAGCCGAGACCGTAAACGAATACGGCGGCAGTCCCGGCCCTGCCGATGCCACCCGCGAACAGACCACCCGACACCGTCGTCATGACGACAGCCGTCGGAACAGGCGCGGCGGGATAGATCTCCGACACGCTCGCCAAAGTGTCGGTGCTGAGCCCGGCGAACTCGCTCGGACCGCCACTGCCGGGAAATAGCGCCGAACCGTCCGGAGACACCGCCGCGTCGCTGACGAAGCCGAACTCAATCTCTTGGGGACCTACGTCGCCCTCTGGCACTGGGGCGATGCTGACAGTCGGCGGTGTGGTGGCAATGTCGAGCTTTCCGATTTCCACTGGGCCGACATTGGGCGTGTAATCGAACAGCACGCCCTGGTCGGCGGGGTCGGCGACGAGGGCAGAGCTGTAGCCGGAAAGCACATTCGCGTAGGCCGTCACAGCGCCGCTGGTCGACACCTGGACCAGGCCTGTCACGCCCGTTGTGCCCTCGGTCGTCCACAGGGCTCCCTCGGAGTAGACAAGGTCGTCAACCACTGACACGTCTGCGACGTACTTGGTTGGGGCGGTGATATCAGGCACCGAAGCGAGCTCGGTGGCGGCGTCGGGAGCAGAAGGGTCGATCTCATAGATCCCGGGCGACGGCCCTGCGGTGGAAGCAACGTAGACCTCGTTTCCCTGGACGACGATGCCGGCCGCGCCCTCGACGGTGGCCGACCCGAGGACATGCCCACTGAAGTCGAGCTCCGTGACAGTGTTGGAAGTCGTTGACGAAATGAACACGGTGTCGGTCGAAGCATCCACCGCCATGGCATCGAAACCGGACGGAATGCTCGTCGATATGGGGGACGTGGGCGTTGACGCCGGCGAACCGTAGGTGAGGGTCAAAGACTGGCTTGTCGCCACGGGATAGGAGATCACGTCGTCGCTGTGGTCGACCATGTAGTCCATCTGATCGTGCGCGTTGTCCACGCCGGTGTTCGCATAGGCGAACTGCGTGAACGTGACCGACCCGAATTCCTGGAGCTGGCTTACAACGCAATCGGAACTGGACGACCCCGAGCAGAAACTCGTCGCCTCTTCGATCCACTCCGCCGTCATACCGGGGGTGTTGTAAGCGATGTCGGAGGCCGACCAGGCAATGCCAGACGTGAGGTCACCGATCGCCATCTGCCATTCCCCGCGGGAAGTCTCGTCTATGACCGCCCGCATCTCATCGCCGGGCGACACCGCAAAAAGCGGGATCTCCGAGCTGGGGAGAAGCTCGTACCAAGCTTCGTATTGCGTCGCGCCATCTTCCGACGGTGAATCTGTGCCGATCTGAATCAACGAAGGATCGAAGCTGTCGTCGAAAGTCGGATCCCCGTCGAGCCCTATCCAGGTGCTGGAGTCTTCCAGGGCCGTGTTGCTGGGCGAGACTGCCGGGACTGTCCAGTCGGAGCTGACGCCGTCAAACGTATCGTTCCAGACCTCCAGTCCCGACCAGTTGGTGGAGCATGCGTCACCAGGGGTGGAACAGACCGTGCTGGCTGCTTGAGACCCCGGTGCACTTTGTCGTGCCCCTGGGGCGCTCTGCCTTTGCCTCATCGGGCCCGAGCGCGCGCCTATCGGGCTCGGGTTGTAGAGCCGAGGCACCGATGCCCCGGCCCGAGAACGGAGGACGGGACTCTGCCAAGGCCGCGCTTTGGAAGCTTGCGATCTGGCGGCCATCGCCGCCAGACTTGCGTAACGGGCCGCCAACGACGCAGCCGAGGTCGCTCGCGGCATCCCGATGGAGGTATGCCGGACAGTCGTCGTTCTCGATGGCGCCTGGCTGTACGCCGCGCCGGCCGCCCACAAGCTCAGCGCTGTCACCACACAGCCGACCAGGATTCTCCTGAGCTTCATGGCCGTCCCTTCACCCGGTAGGCCCAACTGCTCGCAGCTCACCGTTTCGGTCACCGGGTGCGCGCTCCGCGAGCGCCAATGCGGCCACGCGCACTGGGAATGCCGACCGAGAACAGGCGCGTGTGCCGGTCGATTCGGTGCACTTGAACTTGAAGCTACTTTACGACTTGAGCTTGGTCCACCTGGTCTGTGGTCCTACTGGCACAGTCCTCCCTGGCTTGGGACTTGACGGTGTCGATCTACCCACAAGCGGTTGTGTCTCGATCGAGGCCACTGCTCCACGAGCTGTCCGTGTGACACGTTGGCCTTCCCGGCCTGGCTCCGTCCCTGCGCGCCTGACGTATCAAGACGAGGCCGTCCGACGCCCACCGGGAGCACGAATCAGGCGCTCCGGCCAGGAAACCAGCCCGTGCCGAGAAGATGTTCGATACGGCTCCGTAACCAGCCTGTCGACTCCCGTCCGGCCTCCACTGAGTCGACTCGGTGCTCGGCGCGCTGATCGTCAGTGGCCTCGACAGGGGACTGCTCGAGCGAACGACGGATGGAATCTCGCGGGGTAGCGTTCAGCCCGGTGGAGGAACCCATGGCAGCAGATGGCGGGGATCCCTGGTCGTTCCGCGTCTCGGATCGCGAGCGTGACCACGCTATCGGACGGCTGAAAGACGCTGTTTCCGAAGGCCTGATCGATATCGACGAGTTCGGTGAACGGACCTCGCAGGCTCTCGTTGCCCGCACGCGCGGTGAGCTGGAGGCTGTGACGTCAGACCTCCCCGTCGTCGCTGACCCCGGACCTGGAACCGATGACGTCGTCGAGCTCAAGGGCAGCATGAGCTCGCTGGAGCGCAAGGGCGACTGGCAGGTGCCGCGCAAGCTTGTGATCCGGTGGCGGATGGGCTCCATCAAACTCGACTTCACGCAGACCCGGATCATCCACCCGGTGGTCGAGATCGAGCTTGACGTCAATGGCGGTTCGGTGGAAATGCGCCTGCCGGAAGGGGCGAGTGCTTCGTTGGACGGAGTGGAGGCGCGCCTTGGCAGCCTCGAGGACCACAGGCGGGGTGCTCCCGCTACGGGACGGCCCCACTTCGTCCTGAAAGGCAAGATCAACCGAGGCTCGGTCGAAGTTCGCGGGCCCCGCCGCTCGTGGTCACGCCGCGAGCGAAGAGCCTCGTCTTAGAGCTCACGCCAGGAATTGGGCCCTTGCGGTAGCAGCTGTGGCGGGCTGGTCGCAACGACGCGCGCGCGCGGCTCGCTTGCACCGAGGCCCCTCGATGCCTACGCGGGAGGACCCTGCACAACCCCGAGTTGCTGCATCAGGGACATCGTGTCCATGACACCCCAGTGCTCGTGGACCAGGCCGTCATCACCGAAACGCACGATGTCTATTACTTGCACGTTGACGCCTTTGCCGGTTGGTGGCATGCCCATGAAACTTCCGGTGTTGGTACCGGTGGCCCGGTTCCGGGCTACGACCTTGTCGCCGATCGACATGACGTCTTCGGCGTCGAAACGGAGGTCCGGGAAGCCTGCGATCATCATCTTGATAAGTGCTTTGGCCCCTGCCTTCGTGGAGTCCTGCGTAGGAGTCGCCTCGTGCTCCAAGTAATCCTCGGCCAAGTGGTCGCCGAAAGCATCGACATCGCCCACATTGATCGAGTCGTACATGCGCCGAAGGGTCGCCGCGTGATCCATTTTGTTCCCCCCAGTTGCTTGACCGCCGGATGAACTTCCGGCGACGTGCAGCGTAGTGGGTCTTCGGAGACCTTGAGGCACTGCAGGCCTGCGCCCGGGCGGCGCGGGACTCAGCGGGGGCGATCGCACACGCCGGCATTGCCGACCTCGGCTGAACCGGTCCGACAGAACCGTCGCCGAGCGGGATACTCGGCGACTGGCGAGCGCCGAGATTCGGTCAGCGGCCGCTGCGTTGCCGAATTCGTGAGCGTGATCTGCCGTGACCAGCGCGCAGTGGACGAGGGAAGGCCGCGTCCTTGGGAATGTCGTCTGCTCCGACTCGCCCGATGTGTGGCGACCGGTGTCCCTGCTGTTCATGTCTGCTCCCTTGTCCGAGAGCCGCTCTTCAGGCTCACTGTCGAACAGCCTGCGCTTGGAGGCTTCGAGGACACCGAGAACTGCCTGTCAGTTGCCTACGTGTTTCCGGAGTCGTAGCGCGCGTCGCGGTGCGCCTCCTCATTCCTCTCGTCCGCTCGGCTCGCCAACTATCGGAAAGATTTGGCAAAGAACCAGGAAAGAAGGGCCACAGTTGCCCGCGAGGGTGCGCACCGTCCGGCATGCTCGATGAGATGACGGCCGAGGCGGCGACTGCCAACCCACATCGTCAGCTCGCACAAGCCCAAAAGCGCAAAGCCCGCGTCACGATGACGACGACAGGTGGCCCCGGATCTCGCCCGGGCAGTCCGCGCCGTCCGAGGCGCGCGGCGAAAGCGCCCGAGGCGACTCTCCATTGGCCGTCGTGGACAAGCCACCGCGCGTACGTCCGCGCCCGGAAGGAGCGTCGCAGGCTTGTGCGGCGCGCTCGACGCACCTGGATCGGTCGCCATCCGCTCGCCATCGGTGTACTGGCAGCCTTGGTCCTCTCGATGCCGCTATGGGTCTCCCTGGGCGGTGCGCTCACGAACCCGGCGCTGGGGCTCTCGGTTCCGGCGCGCTTTGCAGAATGGCTCCGTGACAACGGCGGCGGCTCGCTCGTGAACACTGCCGAGAACTGGTGGTACTCCCACCACCAGCCTCCCGTCGGTGGGCGGCCCTTGGCAGCCGCTCTGCCCTCGCCGCAACACACCCGCGTTGCAACGACCGGTGTGAGACACGATTCTCCCGCTCACCTCCCGGCTCCGGCCGCGCTCACGCCATTCGCCAGTCCCGCCCTGCCAGGAGAGGGCAGCTGGAGGCCCGTCGGCCGTCTCGTGCGGGGCATCCCGGCTGTTTACGAGACGTTCCTCCAGCCCGATGCCGTCCACACGAGCGTCGTGGACGGGATCGCCTGGATGGACACAAGGCTGTTGTCGGCGACCTTGTACTCCGGCAGCTACATTCCCGGCGGGGGCCCGTATACCTACACGGCCCCGATCCAGCCCAGCGTGGCCAGCTCGCTCGTGGCCGCGTTCAACGCCGGGTTCCGGATGCAGGATGCCGATGGTGGCTATTACACCCAGGGACAGACAATCATCCCTCTGCGCGCCGGTGCCGCGTCGTTCGTCATCTACCGGAACGGCAGCGCCACGTTGGGCGCATGGGGAACAGACGTGAGAATGAGCTCGGACGTGGTCGCTGTGAGGCAGAATCTCAGCCTCCTTGTCGACAACGGGAGGCCTGTTTCCGGCCTCAATGCCAATGACACGACTACGTGGGGGAACACTCTCGGCAACCAGGTCTACGTGTCGCGCTCCGGAATCGGGATCACCAGTAACGGGGCTCTTGTCTACGTCGGGGGCCCGAACCTCAACATCACCGACCTCGCCAACCTCCTCGTGCGGGCCGGGGCGGTGCGGGCCATGGAGCTGGACATCAACACCGACTGGGTGAACTTCGCCACCTTCGCCCCGTCGACGGCAACCGGTCTCGCGTCGCCGACGAACGGTACCGACCTGCTGCCGCTCGCCGACATGGCAGGACCGCCGACCCGGTACTTCGAAACGTGGTGGGCTCGAGACTTCATCACAGTGTCAGCCCGCTGACCCTGAACCGCTCGGTCCTGGTGGCGCTCCATGACAACCTTGAGCCTCGAGAAGGCCGCCCCTCCGGTCACGGGCCGCTGATGTCCATAGCCAATCCGTCAGCCGGGAATCCTCCGCCAAAGCCCCCGCGGCAAGAGGCGCATCAGAGCTAGCACTAGCTGGAGCACCGGTGGAACCCAAACAACCGAAGCCCCGGTCTCGAGACTCCTGACGATTGCCTCGGCCACAACCTGGCTCTCGACAGCGAAGGGGGCGGCCTTCAGTCCCGCGGTCATCTTGGTCCGTACGAACCCCGGTCGGACGACAGTCACTCCCACTCCGGTGCCCTCGAGCGCGTCACCGAGTCCGAGGGCGAAGCCGTCGATGCCCGCTTTGGCGGCGCCGTAGACGAAGTTTGCCTTCCTGACGCGAACGCCTGCGACGGAGGAAAGGACCACTATCCGACCGGTCCCCTGGGCGCGCAAGATGGCGACGAAGGCTCCTAGCGCGGCGGCGGGCCCCGCGAAGTTGGTGACGGCTGCGCGGTAAACAGCGTTCGCGTCGAGCACGTCGAGGTCGGACGTGCCGAGAGCGCCGACGGCGATCAACAGCATGTCCACCGAGCCGAGCTCTGAGGCGGCCCTCTCGGCGAAGGCGCCAAGACGGTCTGTCTCGGCGACGTCGAGAGACCACGTGAGTACGTGCTCCACGCCGCGGGCGCGCAGCTCGGTGGCGGTCGCCTGAAGGCCTGCCTCGTCCCTGCCGGCGAGCACAACGGCAGAAAGGCGCCGGTCGGCAAGCAGCAGCAGGGTGTCGCGGGCGATCTGCGAACCGCCTCCGATGACAACGGCCGTCTGGGGCATGCCTGTCGCGTCGATCACACTCCCACCCTGGGTGTCGACCGGCGTCGCCCAGTGTCGAGCCCGACGCGACGCCTGCCAGGTCCGAACTGAGCACTCCCTCGGGGTCGAGGCCCTCCCTGATCTCCAACCAGCTTGCGAGTCGCGGGTACATCGACGCCAACATCTCGGGGCGCAAGCGTCCGTCCTTGGCCAGGTAGACACGCCCTCCTGCCGACACGACCAGCTCGTCGAGACAGTCGAGCAGGACGCCAAGCCCGAGGGACCCCAGGGGCACGTCCAGGGCAAGCGTCCAGCCCTCCGTCGGGAACGAGAGGTGACCTCGACCCTCGACACCGAAGCGTTTGAGTACCGCCAGGAACGATGCAGCCCGCGCCCTGCTGAGCCGCTCGAGAACGGCGCGTACTGTCGCCTCGGCCCCGAGGGGCACGACGAACTGGTACTGGGTGAAGCCTCGCGGCCCATAGAGAAGGTTCCACCCCGCGAGGCCGTCAAGCGGATAGAAGAAGCTTGCGAGGGGGACCAGCTCGCCGGTCCGGCGTCTTGGTGCGCGTCGGTACCACAACTCGTTGAAAGCCGCGACGGTCCGCGGCGTCAGGAACGAGACCGGCGGGCTCACAGGGACCCGCCGGGTCCTCGCGAGGTCGAGGTGCAGCGGATCGTGCCGCGCGCTGACAGGAAGATCAGCCAGGACGGCGTGGTTCGCCCGGGTCAACACGGAACGACCCAAGTGGCGCCCTGCGGCCAGGCCGTCCACCCAGGCCACCGAGTAACGGTAGGCGTCCTGGTCCTCTGACAAACGAGTCATGCAGGCGTCGAGATCATCTGCCCGTTCGGTGTCGACGAGCATGGTCGACGTCTCTATCGGCAACAGCCGAAGGACCGCCTCGAGGACCACGCCGGTAAGGCCCATGCCGCCGCAGGTTGCCCAGAACACGTCATCACGCTCCCGGGGGCTGCACTCGACAAGCCCTGTCGGAGTTGCGATTCGCAGATAATCGAGGTGCCGGCTGACCGTGCCGTCGACGTGGTGGTTCTTGCCGTGGACGTCGCTCGCGATGGCACCGCCGAGCGTGACAAAGCGCGTGCCAGGCGTCACGGGAGGGAACAGCCCTCTCGGAACAAGCAGTCTCAAGAGCTCGTCGACGGACACCCCGGCTTCGGCACGGACCTTTGCCGCGCCGATGTCGAGATCGAGAACACGATTCAGGCCGGTGCAGTCGACAACCAGGCCGCCGCCGCATTGGGCTGCGTCACCGTAGGAGCGACCGAGACCTCGCGCGACCATGGGAAGCGTGCCGCGTTCGCGAACCACGAGATCTTCCAGTTCCGACACCGACTCCGGTCGCACCAATGTCGCGCTGGACGGCGCCGACCGGCCCCAACCGGCCAGCAACTCGCGCCGGGAGGCAACATTCATGCGTAGATCCCGCACATCAACAGGGCGAGCCACGCAAGGCCAAGCACCTGGAGGCCACGATCGCTGAGCGCGAGCTCTTCGGGCTCACCTCCGCGACCCTGCTCGATCGCAAGCTCGACGACGAGGACGGCGAGCACGAAGGGGATGATCGAGAGCTCGAACCAGACGATGTCCTCGGCACGCTCCACCGGCCCGAGACGCCCGGCACGCTCGAAGGCCCAGAGGCAGTACGTCGTCACGGTCACTGACATGGCGAGCATGCGGACACTTCTCAGGAACGCCGCCGGGTAAGCGGCAAGTGCCGACCGGTGCAGTTCCCCCTGCTCCTTCATGACGGAGAGTTCGACGCTTCGTTTCCCGGAGACGATGAGCAGAGAGCCGAACGAAGCCACCATGAGAAACCACGGGGAGATCGTGACATGGGCGACCGCGCCTCCCGCCACCGCCCGGAGGGCGAACCCGGCCGCCACACAGGCCAGTTCAACCAAGGGCAACCGCTTCAGCACAAGTGAGTAACCGATGCTGACGACCAGGTAGGCGGTAATGATCCCAGTAACGGCGCCCCCGAACGTCAAGGCCGCAGTCACGAGCGCAAGCGTCGCGAGACCGGCCGCGGTCGCCAGCGCCAGGCCTACCGAGAGCTGCCCCGAAGCAATGGGCCTGCTCCGCTTGACCGGATGGAGCCGGTCGTTTGCCCGGTCGACGACGTCGTTCACAAGGTAGGTTGCGGCCGAAGCAGCCACGAACACGAGTGCCGCCACGACGCTGCGGGCGACGACGCCAGGGTGGACGATGGAGCCTGCGGCCGTCGGCGCTGCGAAGACGAGAAGGTTCTTCGTCCACTGGCGGGGCCGGGTGGCACTCAGCAACGCCATCGGCCGGCTCCGCCCAGTCCCGGCTTTCCACGCCGGTGGTTCCTCGTCCTCGAAGACCCATGTTTCAGGCGGTTGCACTTGCGCCCGGGTCACAGCGACCGCCCGGCCCGCGACCGCAGGCCTGACCCGGCTGCGATCCCGTCGTCCACGACCCCTCGCTGTGCGCGACAGAACATCACTCGGTTCGCCTCCACCGCTCTCCTCGGCATGCTCACCGCGGGCCGACCTCAGGAATCCTCCGGACAAGCCCTCTGACAAGAGTCGGTGAAGATTCGTGAGGGGCTACGACTTCGTCTCGACCGGCGCAGATGCACGCGTCCAGGCGAGCCGCCGTCGGGGACTTGGACAAGAGACCCACCACGGACAGCCGGCGCGAGCTCACGACACAACTTCGGTCGCGAACACGATGCCCTCTGTGGCGCTCTCGGTGCCGTCGGCCCTGATGATGTAGGCCTCGTAACCCGGCAGGGAACGAGCGAGCTCGGGCCCATCGTCGTCCGCGACCACGAGAGCGGTGGCCAGGGCGTCGCACAAGGGCAGGCCCGAGCCGACAACGGTCGCGGAGGCGGTACGGAACAGCATCCTCCCGTTCCTCGGATCGATGAGGTGAGGGCCACGCTCGTAGCAGCCGGACGTGGCAACGGCGCGGTCGGTCTCCAGCACGCATGCGAGCGCCTCCGGCCTCCACGGGTGACGGATCCCTATCCGCCACCCGTGCGCGTCTTTGGGCAGCTCGAGAACAGCGATGTCGCCCCCGCCATTGACGATCGCGGCCTCGACACCCGCAAGTCGCAGGATGGCGAGTGCCTGCTCGGTAGCCCAACCCTTGACCAAACCTGTCGGATCGAAACCGCCGGGCATCGCCCAAGGATCGAACCAACCCTGCGAGAGCGCCTTCGCCTCCTCGCACAGTCGCAGGACGAGAGCTATCTCGGCTGGAGCATCCTCGAGGCGGACGCGCCCAACCCGGAAAAGGCTCATCGGGCTGGCGGCCTTCCAGGTGCTGAAGATGTCGTCCAGCTCGTGGAGCCTCGCACAGGCCGCGGCGACGGCCGCACGGGCGTCTCCGACGGGGCATTCGCCCGGTTCGACATGGAACGACACCACCGTCCCCATCACCTCCTCGGCATGGGAGATCACGTCGGTGACACTCACTTCACGCCAAGGGTGTCGAGCGCCGCCTGGACGGAGTAGGCGTAAGCCTCGCTCGTGTAGGTGGCACCCGAGATCCCGTTGATGCGCGCGCTCTGGGCAGAAAGGACCTCGTTGCGCAGCAGCGGGATGACCTGTTGGGCGAGCTGCTGCGAGTACTGCTCGGCGGTCCGGATCGTCGCCACCGAAACGTCGGTGATCCGACTCCCCCGGACGGTGACCTTCACGCCAAGCACCCCGTAGCCGTAGTTCTCGCTGGTCCCGACAGCAGTCCTGGGCGTTCCCGTCGGTACAACAGTCGGGGTTGTGGAAGGGCCTGTCGTGGTCGGAGGGGAACTGACCGGAGCCGAAGAACCGCTTCCGCTCAGCATCGAAGGCGAGCCGGCGCCGTGCATCGCGACGATCCCGGCAAATCCGGCGGCGCCGGCGATGACGACGGCCGGGGCGCGCCTCATCCTGTGCAGCTCCTTGGTCGTGGTTGCGCGGCCTCGTGAGGGTCGGTCGTGTGCGTTCACAGTGAGTAGACCTCGAAGTGGAGAGAGTCCTTCGGGACCCCGAGCCGCAAGGCGGTTGAGACCACCCGATCGACGAATCCCTCGGGTCCCGACACATAGACGTCCCGGTTCGCCAGGTCCGGCACGAGCTCGGAAAGGCGGTCGACCCGCACCTCTGAGCGAGAGCCGACGAGCTCGTGAACCCGCCCCTTGCGGTGCCGGACCAGCTCGGCCACTTCCGATGCCAGGGCCAGCTCCTCGGCGCTCGAGGCGCGGAGGATGACGACCGGGTCGCAGTCCCGTGGCAGGTCCTCGAGCAAGGAACGGATGGCCGTGACACCTATGCCCCCGGCGATGAGCGCAACCTTCGACCGGCGACGGGCATGAGCCGTGAAGGCTCCGTAGGGCCCCTCGATGGCGACACGGGTGCCGGGCCGCAGCCGGGCCACGTCCGACGAGTAGTCACCGATGCCCTTCACCGTGATGCGCAGGAAAGGCGGTCTGGGTCGCGCCGAGAGCGAGAATGGGTGCGCCTGCCACCACATCCCCTTGGTCAGGAATCGCCACTCGAAGAACTGACCACCCGCTACCGCCAGGCGGTCGAGGTTCCTGCCCCGGCAGATGACCGAAACCGTGCCCGGCCCTTCCGGGTGGACCTCCACAACCTCGAGGCGGTGCCGGAAGGTCCTGAACAGCGGCAGCCCGAATCGGTAGACGAGCACGAGGCCGGCGCTCGAAGCCCAGAGCAGGGACCAGACGAACCTCGTGAGAGGGTGCCCCACGAACGACGGTCCGAGCGCGATCTCATGAGCGAACGCGAGGGCGAGCGCGAGGTACATGAAGAGGTGAACGGCCCACCACATCTCCCTGGGGAACCGGCGACGGATCGAGTAGACCGACGTGATCGCGACCGCGACCATCACCACCAGTGCGATCGTCGCCGTCAACATGTCGGGGTAGGACCTGATGAACGCGCCGATCTGGCCGAAGACACCCGTCCGGGCCGCCTCGGCGTAAGCGAAGGTGAGCAGCACCGCGTGGGCGACGATGAGCGAAATGGGCCACGGGGCGAGGCGGCGGTGCGAGGCGAGCAGTTTGTCCTGACCGAGCACCCGTTCGACGACCGGGATCCGGCTGACGAGGAGCACCATCACGAGCGCCAGATATGTGCCCGCCAGGCCCGTCAGATTGCCGAGGAACATGGCCACACCTCCCGGCGCCGAGAACTGTTTCCAGCTCTCCGCGGTGACGGCGAGGGCGATGCAGGCCCCAAAGCCGAGCCCTGCGAGGACTATCGCGACATCGGCGAGTACGGGCCGCGGAACCGCTCCCGGCCGGGAGATAACCGACGGCCGACGATGTCTGCCACTGTGCGGGGCGTAGGTCGGGTCAAAGGTGAGCGAGGACATGTCACTGTGACCCTACGAAACCGGCCGTCCAAGATGGACCCAGCAACAGGTAAAGATTTGACAAGGAGGACCGGCTGCACGGACGACCGCGGTAAGCCGGAGGCTCCTCGTGGCGGGGCTGCTGTCACGACCCGCCTACACGATCCCGACCGCCTGTGGAAAGCTACCCGAGCAGTGCAAGTTCTCGTGGTCGAAGATGACAATGCCATCGGCGAGCCATTGGCCACCAAGCTCCGCCGTGAGGGCTTCGACGTGACCCTCGTGCAGACGGCCGCGGCCGCCTTGTCGGCCCCGCCGGCAGATCTCGTGCTGTTGGACCTGGGGCTGCCCGACGCCCACGGTTTCGAGGTTTGCCGACAGCTACGCGCGCGTTCTGCGGTCCCGATCATCATCGTCACCGCGCGCGACGACGAGACGGACAGGGTGGTGGGTCTCGAGCTCGGAGCCGATGACTACGTCGTCAAGCCGTTCGGCTTCCGCGAGCTCGTGGCCCGGATACGTGCGGTCAGCCGTCGGAGCACGACGCCTCCGCCCGTGCTCGGCCCCCAGGTGATCGGCGATCTCGAGATCGACCGCCGTTCACACCGTGTGCTGCTGGGAGGCGAGGAACTGCCCCTTACCCCGAAAGAGTTCGATCTGCTTGCTCTGCTGGCTCTCGACCCGGGGGCGATGGTCACTCGACGCGAGATCCTTGCCGAGGTCTGGGATCCCCATTGGTACGGCACTTCCAAGACGGTCGACGTCCATATCGCCTCTCTCCGCAAGAAGCTCGGCAACCCGAAGTGGATCGAGACGAGCAGGGGCGTCGGATTCCGGCTCGCCGTTCCGAAATGAGGCGGCGGCTCCTCGCAGGCTTCTTCCTCTTTGCGCTCGTTCTTGTCGTCGCTCTCGAAGTCCCGCTCGGGCTGAGCCTGGCCCGGAACGACCGCACCACGTCGATGTCGGAGCTGCAGAGCGACGCCTCGTCGCTCGCCGTGCTCGTGTCTGCGGGTCTGAACCGTGGGGGCGGTTACGGACTCCAACCCGTCGTCAACCAGTTCGCGGCGCTCTGATGGGGCCGTCGTCGCTGTCGTCTCGAACGGGCACGCCCTGGCTGTGGCTGGACGCGGCGCCCTGGAGGAGCTGCGCGACGCCCGCACCGAGGCCATCGTCAAGGTGGCTGCTTCCGGCCACACCTCCGGCGAGGAGGGGTCGGACGATCCTGACGACGACTTCTTGTACGTGGCGCTGCCGGTCGCCGTCGCCGTGCCCGCCACCGGCGGCTTGTCGTCCACGACACACGGCCCAGACGTGGTCCTGCTCGTCGCAGAGTCGGCGGCGCCTCTTCACGCGCGTATCAGGAGCCACTGGATCACACTGGCCCTCTTCGGGATAGGCATGGTCGCCCTGGCCACTGCTCTCGGGACGGTACTCGCGCGATCGCTCACCCGGCCGCTCGAAGGCATCGAGGCGGCCGTCGCCGCCGTCGGTGCCGGCCGTTTGTCCGAGCGGGCCCCGGTCGGGCGCGGTCCGGCCGAGCTCGACGCGCTCGGCGAGACCGTCAACGAGATGGCGGAGCGCCTGGAGGAACTCGTCCACACCCAGCGGGCGTTCCTCGCCGACGCCTCCCACCAACTCCGCACGCCGCTCACGGCGCTGCATCTCCGTCTCGAGAACCTCGAGGACACCCTCGACCCTGAGCAACAAGCCGATCTCACCGCTGCCCTCGCCGAGGCCGACCGACTCTCCAGGATCGTCGACGGACTGCTCACCCTGGCGCGTACCGAGGGCGGTGTCCGCCCGACGAGAGAGCGGGTCGACGTCAAGGACGTGTTGCGCGACCGCGCCGATGCGTGGAGCGCCCTGGCCGAGGAACGCCAAGTGACTCTCACGTGCGAACTGCCGGCTGCCCTCGACCAGCCCGGACCAACCCTCATGGCCCTTGGTTGTCCGGGCCACCTCGAGCAGATCCTCGACAACTTCCTGGCAAATGCCCTCGAAGCGACGCCCGCGGCCGGAAACGTCGTTCTCCGCGCCGTTCCCGCAGGAGACGCCGTCGAGGTTCACGTGATCGATGACGGGCCCGGTATGAGCCCCGCAGACAGGACCAGGGCTTTCGATCGATTCTGGAGGCGGGAAGGAGCGCCGCACGGTGGCTCCGGCCTCGGCCTCGCCATCGTTGCCCAGCTCGCCAGGATGTCGGGTGGAACCGCTTGGCTCGACGCGTCCCCGACCGGCGGGATAGACGCAGTCGTACGGCTTGAGGCCTATGACAGCTGAGGACCCAGCCCCGAGTAGGCGGCGCCGCGGCTGGAAGTCGAGGCTCGTCAGGACCGTCCTCTTCGTGCTCGGTTTCCTGGCAGCTGCTTTCCTCGCGGGACTGGGATACGAGCTGAGCCTCCCGAGTGTCGCTGACGCCCCGACGCGCGTCGCGGTGATCGTGCGCACGCACGAGGGTGAGACCGGCAAGCTGCCCTTGCCGGTCAAGTTGGCCGAGGCAGTTGTCGCCATCGAGGATGAGCACTTCTACTCGAACGCCCTCGTGAACATATTCGACGGTGCGGCTCGTGCCGGTTTGGCGGCGCTGCACACAAGTGGCGACCCAGGAGGGAGCACGATCGCCCAGCAGCTGGCAAAAGAACTCTACCCCGCCGGGAACGGCCTCAGCGGCACCTTGGAGCAAGTCGGACTCGGGCTCAAGCTGTCGCTGAGCTATTCAAAACCGCAGATCCTCGAGATGTACCTCAACGCCATCTACTACGGGAACGGCTACTGGGGCTATGTGACTGCCGCCCGCGGGTACTTCGGGGTCAGTCCGAGCGAGCTCACCTGGTCCGAAGCAGCCATGCTTGCCGGACTTCCACAGGCACCGTCCGCCTACGACCCGGTCCTGCACTTCGCGCTTGCCAAACAGCGCCAGCGCCAGGTCCTCGACCAGTTGGTTGCCAATCAGATCCTCACCGCCGCACAGTCGGATGCCGCGTATCAGGCACCGCTTCACCTGCGCCGTTAGGCAAGGGCGAGCGAACGGCCTCAGAGGCGACGGCTCCGCGAAGGGACGCCAACACTGCTCCCGGCAACACGGGCACCGGGATCGCTTCGAACGCGGCACTTTTCCTGCTTCTGCGACGATTCACAAGCTGCGCTCACCAGGGGGCACCATCGTGGCGCTGCGACCAGCGGCGCCGACACCCGCCTGTTCCCTTCTTGGACACTCGACCGGCCCGGAGCCGACCTCGCCGACGGTCCGGCGAAGTGCTCGCCTCGCACCGTTCTCGCGCACTTTCCGCCAGGTGACGAACCCCGCGATCGCCAGGGCCACGAGCACGATGATCGACACCGAGGCTGTTCCCGCAGCGGAGATCACCCGTTCGTACGACTTGCCGGCGAGGTACCCGGCAAGCGTGAAGACCGTTCCCCAACACAAGCCTCCCAGCGTGTTCCAGAACAAGAAGGTCCTGTATCCCATGGCGGACAGCCCAGCGGCGCCCGGGATGACAGCCCTGAGCAGCGCTGTGAAACGGCCCAGGAAGACGGCTGGACCTCCGCGTCGCTCAAGGAACTTGCGACCCTCTTCTGTCGCGCGGCGGGTCCGCTTGGGAACGCGGCGGAGGAGCACGGGGCCGAATCGGCGGCCGACCTCGTAGCCGACCGAGTCGCCCAAGACGGCACAGATCACCACGAGCGCCAACATCCTGCCAAGGCTGACGTGGTGAAGCGAGGCCAATACACCTCCGAGCACGACAGCCGTCTCGCCCGGCAACACGAATCCGACGAAGACGCTGGCCTCCCCGAAACAAAGGGAGCCAACGATCAGATAGGCCGGAAACCCGTGAAGTGAGAGAACTCCCTGCAGCAGGGAACTCATGAGTGTCCCCGGTCGCCGCCCACAGCTGCAAGGCACAGGACCTGTGCCGCCACCCGGCAGTTCCGGCAAGTTGCCACGGCTCTCCTCACAACTGATTGACACCCGACCCTACGGCCGCGCTTGTCCAACTCGTCTCCAACAATCGGTAAAGACTCGACAAAGGCGCCGAGATAACTGGGAATGCCTGCAGTCGCGGCTCTCCGGGACTGCTAGGAATTGCCCGATGCCATCTCCAACCAAACCGTCGTGGCAGCGCGACGACTCGACCGTGATGAGCGCGCTGGCGACCTTCAGGATCGACTTCTCCCCGCGACCCAAGCAACCGACCCCCGTCAATCTCCTGCTCGCGACGCTCGTGTCGCTCACAGGGTCTTCGGCAGCAGATGCCGTCCTGGTGGCAATCGGCACACGGATCTTCCCCGCCACCAGTGGTTATGTGCACTTCCGGTTCTCCGACTACGGAGCACTGACAACCGTTGGCGTGATCATCGCCTGCGTCGCCTGGCCCGTCGTGACTCGAATCTCGTCGGCCCCACATTGGGTGTTCCTGCGTATGGCCGTCCTCGTCACAGCGGTCCTGCTGCTACCGGACGTGTACATCCTTGCCAAGGGCCAACCCGTCAAAGCGGTGCTCGTCCTCATGCTCATGCACCTTGCGATAGGTGCGGTGACCTACAACGCCCTCGTGCGCCTGGCCCCACCCAGGCACGGCACGTTGCGTCTGGGTGGTCATCGGCGGAGCCGCTGGTAGGGCTGTCCTTCTGCGCGGTCCTCGTTCGCGAAGCCGGCTTGGTCACAAGGTCGCGCATGCGAAGCCCGCAGACGACGCCCGGCTCCTCTCCCAAGAGCCGTGTGGCGCTCGTCTGAAGAGCGGAAACCGGCGGGAACCCCGCCTCGGTGGAGCTGCTCGTGTGCCGAAGCGGCTGACCATCAAACCGACTGACTTCGGCGGATGAGTCCACGCACTGTTGGACAAGACACGTCGCCTGAGCTACAAGAGTGGACAAGCGTCGGACGGACCTGGTGCAACCCTGTGGCCCGAAAGGGTCCGTGGTTTCAGATCCCGCCTCCTTCGCTGCATGCCCTCGTGGAGGTCCAGCACGCGGCCATGCCGAGGAGTCGCAAAGGGGGACGACCCAGATGGTTGCCACAGGAGAAGGAGAGCGGAAGTTGTCGACAGAACCATTGCGTTGGGGGCTGATCGGTTCGGGCCTGATCGCCAGGGCTTTCGCCGCCGACCTGACGGCGACCGATTCGGGCCGGGTCGTCGCCATCGGTTCACGTAACCGGGAGTCGGCCGACAGCTTCGCCGACAAGTTCGGCGTCCCCAACCGCCACGCCTCCTATGAGGCGTTGGTGGCCGACCCGCACGTGGACGTCGTTTACGTGGCGACACCGCACCCGATGCACCTCGCCAACGCGCTGCTGGCGCTCGAAGCCGGCAAACCCGTACTTGTGGAGAAGGCGTTCACGATGAACGCGGATGAGGCTCGCGAGCTGGTCGCGAGCGCCCGCGCCAAGGGGCTGTTCTTGATGGAGGCGATGTGGACGCGGTTCCTGCCTCACATAGCCGCGGTCAATCGCCTACTCGCCGCAGGCGCGCTCGGTGACATCGTGACCGTCATGGCCGATCACGGCCAATGGTTCCCGAGAGATCCCGCCTTCCGTCTCTTCGCCCCCGAGCTCGGTGGCGGCGCGCTCCTCGACTGCGGCGTCTACCCGGTGTCGTTCGCGTCAATGGTCCTCGGCAAGCCCGCCGAGATCGCGGCGTTGGTCACACCGGCCTTCACAGGTGTCGACGGCCAGACCTCGATGCTCTTCGGGTACGGCAACGGCGCGCAGTCGGTGCTCACCTGCACCTCTTCGGCCAAGAGCCCGACGATTGCCACCATCGTCGGCACAGAGGCCCGCATAGAGATCGACAGCCTGTTTTACGCACCTTCGTCCTTCACCTTGATCGGCCGCGACGGGACTTCCACCCGCTACGAGCCACCGCATGAGGGCAAAGGTCTGCATTACGAAGCGGACGAGGTTGCGCGCTGTCTGAGGGTTGGGTTGCTGGAAAGCCCACTGATGCCGCTCGGCGAGACCATCGAGATCATGGAGACCATGGACGCCGTCCTCGCCCAGGCCCAGAACAGATAGGGCCAAAGCCCCACAAACAGCGGCCAGACGAGAAACCGGTTGGAGGGCGGACCACCCACTATCTTCGTTCCTGAATGCCGGACTCCACCGAGGTGAGAGCTGCTCCGGGCGGTGCAGCGCCGGAGAAGAAGCCGTCCTCCATCGAGCGCATCCAGCGGCTGGAGTGCTTGGAGCAGGAGCGCCTGGAGGACAAGTCCCGCAAGGAGAAACAACGGCGGCAAGTGATCGCCGGGGCCAAGCCGGCTGGCGGGCGCCACGATCTCGTGGATCGGATCGAGCAGGTCACGAAGTACCCGATGGCCTTCCTGGGAGTCGCCTGGATGGTCATCGCCATCATCGTCCTCACCACAGACGTGAGCGGCACGGCTTCGGAATCCCTCGTCGGCACGCTCTTCGTGCTCTGGGTAATCATGCTGGTGGAGTACCTCGTGCGTCTCGTGATCTCCCCTGACAGCCGCGGGTATCTGAAGCGGCGGTGGGTGGAGCCGGCGACCGTGGTGGTGCCGGCGCTCCAGGGCTGGCACCTGATCGGGATCGAGAAGATGACCCTTCTTCTTCACGAGGGCGAGCTGCGGCTGGAGGCGATCCTCAAGCACCACAGCCTTTTCCGGGTCCTGCTAGCCGCCTTCGCAACCCTCGTGATCGGGGCCTGGCTGGTGCTGCTGTTCGAGGAGAAGACCAAGACCGGCAACATCCACACTTATCCCGACGCGCTTTGGTGGGCCATCGTGACGGTCACAACCGTCGGCTACGGCGACCGGTACCCGGTATCCGAAGGTGGGCGGGTGGTGGCAGCCGTCCTCATGCTCGTCGGAATCGGCCTGATCGGAGTGCTCACCGCCACCGTCGCGTCTGTGTTCATCAAGGAGCACACCGACGCCAACAAGGAGACCTTCAACAAGGGCCACGCCGATCTGGGCCAGCAACTGGCCGAGATCAGGGACCGGCTCGCCGACATCGAGATGCGGCTCGGTGCCACACCGGCCGACGTGGCCGCCGTCGACGCGGTCGCGGACGCAGACGCTGAGACGAACGGGCCGATCGCGCAAGACCAGGGAACATCCACCTCCTGAGAAAGAGAGCATCGTCACCATGAAAGGCACCCTCACCCAAGACGGAAGGACGATCGATGCCACGGAGGAGGGGATCGAGCAGGCGGCGGCCGGAGCTGGGTTCTTCTGGCTCGATCTCGACCTCCACGATCCGGGGCCGGATGACGACGTCAAGGCGCTCTTGATCAACACGTTCCACTTCCACCCTGTGGCCGTGGAGGCGGCTGACCAGTTCGGCCAGCGGGCCCGGATCGACGACTACGACGACTTCGTCCACGTCGTCACCTTCGGCATGGCCGCCGACGGGAAGAACGTGGCGGAGGTGCACTGCTTCATCACCGACAAGCTCATCATCAGCCTCCATCAGGGCGACTGCCCGGCACTGGCCACGGTGCGCGACCGGATCGGCAACCACCACTCCTCGGATGTGGCCGCACCTCAGATCGCCGTCTTCTACCTGATCATGGACAACCTGATCGACTCGTTCTTCCCGGTGCTGTCCGACTTCGACGACTCGATCGACGAGCTCGAGGGCGCCATCTTGAAAAAGCCGACCGAGGAGCAGTTGGGAACTCTGTTCGGCATGAAGCGCCAGATCATGGCCATCCGCAAGGCCGTCTCGCCCCAGCGGGACATGATCTCCAGCCTCAATGCCGGCACGGTCACAATCCCCGGCATGACCGATCAAGGCGCGGCCTACTTCCGCAACCTCTACGACCACCTCATTCGTATCAACGACATGTTGGACGGCTACAGGGACCTGATCGGGGGCGCCATGGACACGCACCTGTCGATGGTGTCCAACCGGCTGAACGTGGTCATGAAGCAACTGGCCATCATCGCCACCATCTTCATGCCCCTCGGGTACCTCACCGGGTTCTTCGGGCAGAATTTCGCCTGGCTGACGGGCCATCTGCAGTCGAACCTGGCTTACTTCCTCTTCCTCGGCATCGGCTGTGAGCTCGTCGCCCTTGTGCTCTTGTTCATCCTTTTCAAGCGGCGCGGCTGGCTCGGCAGCGATCCGGCCGCCTGAGCGGGACCCGACGTACCCGGCGGTTTCGCGCTTTTCCTGCGCACGCCGGCCCTGCCATGCTGTGTGCATGCACGGCTCGATGATCAGCATCCCGACCGGGGAACTTCCCATGTACGTGTCTCGCCCTTCCGGTGAAGGCCCGTGGCCCGGAGTCGTCGTCATCCACGATGCCCTCGGCATGACCCAGGATCTGCGGAACCAGGCCGACTGGCTCGCGGACGAGGGGTACCTGGCCGCGGCACCGGACCTGTTCCACGGCAGAGGAAAGGCGGCCTGCATGATCTCTGCCATGCGCGACGCCACGACCGGCAGGGGAAGGTCGTACGAGGACATCGAAGCCGCGCGCGCCGCGCTCGCGGCCCGAGAGGACTGCACGGGTGCGATCGGCGTGGTCGGCTTCTGCATGGGCGGCGGTTTCGCCCTGATGCTCGCACCCAGTCGTGGCTACGCCGTGTCGAGCGTCAACTACGGGACCGCCCCAAAAAGGGCTTACACACCTGGCTTCCTCCGGGGTTCGTGCCCGGTCGTTGCCAGCTACGGTGGCGAGGACCGGGCCTTGAGGGGCGCCGCAGACCGCCTCGACGAGGTGTTGACGGCGGTCGGCGTCGAACATGACGTCAAGGCGTACCCGGGCGCCGGGCACGGGTTCATCAACGACCACGAAGGTGCCGGGGACAGGTTGCCACTCTTGTTCACCGCCATGGGGAAGCTCTCGGGCACCGGCGGCTACCACGAGGAGGCCGCCCTCGACGCCCGCCGGCGCATCATCGCCTTTTTCGACGTCCACTTGAAGAGGTGACCTGGCCGAGAACACGTCTCGCCGCGCCCGGCGGCACCCCTCTCGTCCCGAAAGTCCTCGGCGCCGTCTGCGAGTGTCCGCCTCCAAGCGGCGCCTGAGTCACCAGGTGCCTACTGCCATAGGCCGGCATGCCTTCTGGTAGTCGGGCCAGGACTACGCCGAGTCTTTATCCGATTCAGGCCAAAGGCAGCTCTGCGGGTGCCCCGAATACCTCTTGTCGCCCGCTATGCTCGGGTCGTCTCTTGCGACATACAAGCTGCCACCGGGCTCTCGTATGTCTTCGGCTACTCGAAAGCCCAGGTGAGGACATGCGACCAGTCAAGACAGGGCAATCACTGTGCAGCGTGTTGCCCGGTCGCACGCGCCTGACGACTGCTGCGAGGCTCGGATGAACGACCGGCTCGTATTTCCAGAAGGTTTTCTCTGGGGTGTGGCGACGGCTTCATATCAGGTGGAAGGTGCCGCCTACGACGACGGAAAGGGGACCTCGATCTGGGACACTTTCAGCCACGATGTGGGTTCGGTGCACCATGACGACAACGGCGATATTGCGTGCGATCACTACCACCGCATTGACTCTGACATCGAGCTCATGGAAGAGCTCGGGATCCCTGCTTACCGCTTCTCGATCGCCTGGCCCCGGGTGCAACCGGAAGGCCGCGGCGCCGTGAACGAGGTCGGCCTCGACCATTACCGGCGTCTCGTGGACGGGCTGCGCGCCCGTGGTATCGAGCCCGTCGTCACCCTCTACCACTGGGACCTGCCCCAAGCCCTGCAAGATCGAGGAGGGTGGGCGAACCGGGACACCGCGCGACGATTCGAGGACTACGCGGGCGTCGTGGCCGGAGCACTGGGTGACCGGGTGGCGCATTGGATCACCCTGAACGAGCCCTGGGTGTCGGCGTTCGTCGGCCACGCCAAGGGAGAGCACGCCCCAGGGCTGCGCGACCTGCGCGCGAGCGTGCTCGCCGCGCACCACCTGCTGCTGAGCCACGGCCTGGCGGCGCGCGTCATCGCCGAGACAACCGGTCCCTCCGCACAGATCGGGATCACGCTCAATCTGTCCCCGGTGGTGCCGGCGTCGCCAAGCGTCGAGGACGCGGCCGCTGCACGGCGGGTCGACGAGCACCTCAACCGATGGTTCCTCGACCCGGTGCTCCTTGGCAGCTATCCCGGCGACCTGCTCGAGGAGTACGTGCGCCTAATAGGAGGCGACTTCCTGCAAGCCGGCGATCTCGAGCTCATCCGCGCCGACGTCGACTTTCTCGGTGTCAACTACTACACCCGGCGCCGGGTGGCCGCGCCCGGTGGCCCGCTCGGCGGGCCGGGATCAGACTTCAGCTACAGCGGGTGGCTCGGCGTCGACGAGTGCCCGCGAACCGACGTGGCGCGCACTGCCAAAGGATGGACGATCGAGCCCGGAGGGCTCACCGCGCTCCTGCTGCGCCTGCGCGAGGACTACGGCGACATCCCCGTGTACATCACCGAGAACGGGGCCGCCTTCTACGACTACGCGGACCCGACCGGCGCCGTGAGGGACCCGGAGCGAATCGAGTACCTGAGGGACCACTTCGCCGCCGCCCACGCGGCGATCGTGAAGGGCGTCAACCTACGGGGCTATTTCGTCTGGTCCCTCATGGACAACTTCGAATGGGCTGACGGTTACTCCCAGCGTTTCGGCATCGTGTACGTCGATTACAGGACCAAAGCGCGCATCCCGAAACAGAGCGCCTACTGGTACCGGGACGTGATCGCAGCAAATGCCGTCGACGGGCTGCCGGATGTCACCGGGGGTGGCGCGAACGCCCCGGCCTACGGCGCGCAAGCCGGTCCCGCCTGAGCCCTTCGTAGTCCCGGTCGCGACAACCAGGTCTACCGCCGCGTTCGGAGTTGGCCGGGCTACCGCCCGAAGACGAGGCGGCTCACTTGGCGGCGGAAATCGCCACGAAGTGGTCCTCTTCGACCTCGACGAGCGGCAGAACCTCCTCGTGGGTCCGCAGGTACGTGTCGGTCCGGAGCAGGCCGGCGGCGAGTTCGCGCTCGGTCTCGGCTGCCTGGGCCCGACGCCCCTTGCGGGCACGCATGCCCGCGAGAGGATGCAGGCTGCTCTTCGAATAGCGCCCCGGGCGACCCCCGTCCTCCGGCGCGACCCTCGTGGTCTCCGACTCGGCCTCCCACTTCTTGTGGAGCTGAGGCACGGAGGTCAGCAGCATTCTCGTGTACTCGTGCTGGGGGTTGTCGAACACCTTCGGGGTTGCGCCCATCTCGACCACAGCGCCACGGCGCAGGATGATGGTGCGTTCGCTGATGTAGTTGCCGAGGGAGAGATCGTGGGTGACAAAGAGCACGCCCAGCCCCCGAGTCTTCAGGTTCGACAAGAGGTTGAGCACGTCCACTCGTGTGGACGCGTCGATCATGCTTATGATCTCGTCCGCGATGAGGAGTTTGATGTCCAAGAGCAGCGCCCGTGCGATGAGGATCCGCTGGAGCTGCCCGCCCGAAAGCTGATGGGTGAACTTGTCGCGCACGTCCGCGGGGTTGAGGCCGACAGACTCGAGCACCTCGTCCACGCGCTCACGCCACTCATCGGTGCTCACGCCGGGGAAGTAGGAATGCCTGATCGTGGCGAAGACGCGGTCGGCCCGGTAGACGGGGTTGTACGAGCTGAACGGGTCCTGGAACACGCCCTGGACGTGACGGTAGTACTCCCGGAGCGGCTTGCCTTTCAAAGTAGCGATGTCCGTGCCCTCGAAGGTGATCGTGCCCGAAGTGACGGGTGTGAGCCGCAGGATCATCTTGCCGAGCGTGGACTTCCCACTGCCGCTCTCGCCGATCAGGGAGGTCACCTCGCCGGGGCGGATCTCGAAGCTGGCGCCGCGCACCGCCGGCAGTGTCCCACCGCCGAAGGTGCCGGTCTTGAAGGCCTTGGTAACATTGTCGAGTACCAGCACGGCTAGACGCCTCCCGACGGCGAGACGCCGCCCGCGTGCAGCCAGCACGCCACCGTATGACCAGGCTTGACCTCCATGAACGGCGGCTCGTCCGTACAGCGGTCGAAAGCGAACGGGCAGCGGTCGCGGAACCTGCAACCGACCGGGGGATTGAGGAGCGGGGGAGGACGGCCCGGGAT
>CAVRAT010000021.1:0-103376 GCA_963719125.1 uncultured Acidimicrobiaceae bacterium | reverse complement strand
CGCTCGCGAGGGTCGCAGTGGCGTGGTGGCGATCGTCGCCGTCCAGGAGCTGGCCTGGGTGTGGAGTGGCAAGAAGTGCGATCCCAAGCCCGGCCAGAGCCGGTTCTCCTTCGTGAAAACCCGGCGTCAGTGCACCGCCTACTACTTCTACGTGCTCGATGCCGACTTCGGACCCGGCTTCATCAAGATCTGCACCTACTTCCCCTATCCGGCCAAGGTCTGGCTGAACGGTCACGAATGGGCCAAGCGTCAGGCCGATCGTGCCGGCCTCCGCTTTTCCGAGCTCGCCAACGGCTTCGCATCTTGCGACGAGCCCCGCCGCCTGCAGGCGATCTGCGACCGGCTCGGCCCCCGCGACATCCAGGCCTTCTTCGACCGCTGGACGTCGGTCATCCCCACGCCGCTCACCACCGACGACCGCGACGCCGGGTACTTCTGGTGGGAGCTGTCCATGCGCCAGGTCGAGGTCTCCAGCACGCTCGTCTTCGACGACCCCCGCCGGGCCAGGGGCTTCTTCGAGGCGCTCGTCACCGACAACGTCGGCGATCGGCCGTCCCGACGAGGTCGCATGGCCGTGTTCGTCGCGCCACCTGCGTCGGTCCGCACCAAGCACAGCTGCCGTCGCAGACCAGGGTCTTCAGCCCCGGGACCGAGGTGAAGATGGACTTCACGCTACAAGCACAGCCGCGTCAAGCAATACCTGATTCTCTGCAGCCAGAGGAAGAAGTGCAGTCGTCACGAGGATGGCTACTTCGTGGACATGTCGCTTACGCATCGTCCACGCGGGCCGAACGCATGGTTCCGCCCGCGGCCCGGCGCTCTCCGAGAGCCCGTGCCAGCTGATCGTGGAGCTGTCGATTTTCCTGCCGGAGACGGCTGATCTCTTCGGTCGCCGCCTCGAGCCGGCGCTGCTGGGACTCGCTCGAGGCACGCTGGGTCGAGGGGGCTCGGGTCACGCCTGTCGGCCCCCGGGTCCCTGAGCGCAGCCGCTCGATCTCGGTGCGCAGTCGTTCTTCTCGATAGAGCCACGAGCGCGACACCGAGGCCGCGTCGGCCACAGCCGCGAAGGTGATCGAGCTGCCGTCGCGATCGAGACGCCGAAGTGCCTCTTCGGCGCGGGCAAGCGCTGCTTCCCGGCGAGCCCGGGCAGACCCGAGAAGAAACGCCGTGTTGTCAGCCCGCATTGCCGGCCTCCTCGATCGCCTCCAGAGCGGGGATGATCCGCTCCAGGTTGTCGAGGACCCGGCGATGGTTGGCGAGCAAGCGGAACTGGCCGCTCGTCTCAGCTGTCGCGATGAGCAGCCGCGTGTGCTCCGCCTGCTGGCGATGAACCGCGAGGAACTCCGGCGTCGTCTGGAAGTCCGGGCAGGTGAGGCAGGCGTTCGGGTGCGGGCAGTCCTGCTGGGGCGGCCGGCCGCAGAAGCCGTTCGGCAGGCTCGCCTGGATCCGACCCAGGCGGTGCTTCACCCACTCGGCGTCTGCGGTCGGCGCGTCGGCATCGAAGTCGAGCACTTCGCCAGCGATATTCACCCGGCGTTCGCAGTAGTCGTCGAACGCTTGCCGCAGCGTCGTGTCGTGCAGCCGTGCATACCGGGCGGTCATGTCCGCACTCGCATGGCCGAACAGGCGCTGGATCACATGTTCTGGCACACCGAGGTTGATCATCCGGGTTCCGAGCGTGTGCCGAAACTGGTGACAGGTCGCCCGATAGGGGCGGCCTTGCTCGTCGCGAAGGTCGAGGTCAGCTTGCCAGCGCCGCAGCCGGGACTCGAGCGTCGCATAGGAGAACGGCTTCGTGCCATCGGGATCGGCCCGCTCCCGCGGGAAGAGGAACCGGGTGCTTGCTGGCCAGTCCCGCCGCACCGCTTCGGCCTGTTCATGAAGTGCGGTCGCCGCCTTCGGGCTGAGCGGCACGACCTGCTCTGTTCGCACCTTGGCGTTGAAGAAGCGAAGGCACGGCCAACCCACGCTGTCGTCGACGACAGCGTCGATCGCGAGGTTGCACGCGTCGCTCGCCCGAAGACCGGTCTCGATGAGGACGACGACGAGCCGACGCGTGGTGTCGTCGGCGATGCGGGCGAGGTTCTCGGCTGACTCGAGCTTCGCCATCACTGGCTCGGGGACAAATCGGGGCAGGTACTCGCCGTGGCTCGGCATGTCTTCTGGATAGAGCTGGGCCCCGGCCGGAAGACCGCTGAGGAGTTGTTGGCGGCGGCAGTGGTCGAGGAAGATCCGCAGGGTCACGAGGTATCCAAGACGGGTCTGGTCGGCGAGCCCTGCGCTCGCGAGGTGCGAGAGGTACTCCTCGAGAACCGGGCGAGTGATCGAGCCTTCGTCGCCAGCCTCGGGAAGCACGGACGCGAGGAACCGGGAGAACCAGCTGAGCCCGTGCGCGTCATTGCAGACCGTGCCGACAGCACGGCCAGTCGCCAGACGGAAGCGAGCCCAGGTCTTGGCGGCCTCCCGGAGCCACAGCTGGCTGATGCCACCAAAGCGGACGAGATAGTTCGGCGGCCGCGCGGGGAGACCGAGGCGACGAGCATCCCAGGTGTCGCGCGCGTACTCGTCGCCCGGTGACCGTTGCGCCAGGACATCTTCGACCACTCGGTGCGCGTAGGCGAGGAAGGCGATGCAAGAGAGGTCTCGCCAGCCCCATGATCGGGCAAGGACCCGCCATTGCTCTGGGCTGCGCTCGAGCACGCTCGACGCGTTTGCTCGCACGAGGAGCTTCACGGCCCGGGCCACCTGCGGGCGGTTCGGGCCGAAGCCGCGGGCATCGTGACGGGACTGGAGCGCGTAGGCGAGTTCGAGACGCGCCCGCTCACCGAGCGGCCGGAGGTCGAAGCACTGGGTCTTTCGCACCCCTGCTCTGGGGGCGAGCGGGGTCGCAGCCTGAAGCCACTCCGTAAGGTCGGGCTTGCCGGCTCGGTGCCAGCGGTCGTAGTGGCTCCCGCACAGCCCACGACCCCAGGACAGGCGACTGCAGGACGCGACGGCACAGCGGCCGCCCCCGAGCACCGGGTCGTCTGGGTCCGGGAAGTAGCACTCGACAGCGAACTCGGGACGGACGGCGGCCGCGAGGAGATCGAGTGAGAAAGGGGCGTCGGGCTTGAGCTGAGCTGAGGTGGCAGGACTGCTCATCGAGAACCCTCGGGCTGCCAGACGCCCTGCGCGACGAGTTTGGCGCGCACGTCCTCGGCATCGAGGTGGACGTAGACGTCGGCGGTCGTCTGCACAGAGCGGTGGGTGAGGAGCTTGGAAGTCACCTCGAGGGAGACACCGCGCCGGATGAGGTCGGTCGCTCGGGAATGACGCAGCATGTGCAGGGTGAAGAAGATCCCGGTGCGGGCACGGAGGCGGACAATGAGGTCGGCCACCGCCGAGTAGGTGAGCGCGTGGCCGCGGGGCTCCGACCAGAGGTTGACGAACACGTAGTCGGAGTCGAGATCGCCATATTCACTGTGGAGGTACTCCGAGTAGAGGCGCACGAGCGCCGTCGTCACCGGGATGAGGTGGATCGCGCTTGTCTTCGCACGAGCGCCGTTCGCGTTGTCTGCCCGGGGAACGATGCGGATCTGGCGGTCACGGCTCACCACGTCGGCATGGCGGAGGCCGAGCGCCTGGCCGATCCGCATTGCCGTCTCGGCCAGAAGTGCGAGGAGGAACCGATCGCGGAGGTGATCGCAGGCAGACAGGATCGTGAGGATCTGCTCGTCGCTGAGCGTCCGAGGGACCTGGCGGGGAACGGCGAGCTTGACCGGGCGCGTCGGGATCGGACGACCCTTCGTCACGTGGTGGAGGAAGGGCTTGTAGGAGCCGCGGCCTACCCGGCGCCACGCGACGAGCTCGGCGGCGACCGCGACGCCGGCACGGGCCTGGTAGTCATACAGGCCGAAGAGCGCCGCAAGGTGGCGGTTGACCGTTGCCGGAGACCGGCGCGCGGCGCGCTCGTCGAGGACGATCACGTTCTCGGCCGGGGCACGGAGCCATGCGACGAACTGGGCGACCGCGTCGATGCCGACGTCGTTCCAGGCGAGGTCCCGAAGGGAGAGGAACTCGAACCACAGCTTCAAGCTGTGCGCGTACGCGCGCACCGTCGTCGGCGACCGTTCGATCGCGCTCAAGTAGGCGAGGTACTGCTCGGCAGGCGCGACAGGCTCAAGCTCGCCATCGAGCACCGTCCACGACTCCGCCTCCGTCGTCGGCATCACGACCCTTTGCACGATCACTCGGCTCCTCCAGTCGAACAAGTGTTCGAACACTACGGCGCGGCTGTATCAGCGACAGCTGGAGAGAACGTGTCGCCGACGAAGCGCGCAAGCTGTGTCGGCTACGTGGTGGTCACCGGTTCAGCAGCTGGAGAGAAACCTGAAGGAAGGGAGAGCACTTCGCATCGAGACCGTCATCAACGACCCGAGGGACCTCGACGTCGCCCGCCGCCTCCAGCATCTTCCCGAGCTTGAGGCCAAGGCGCGGCAGGTCAACCACCGTCTCCTTATGATCGAGCGTGCCGGCCAGGACTGTGCCATCGAGACCGCTCTGTTCGAGCGGATCTCACAGCCCTACGCAAGGGAGGGCCAACGAACCGGAGCACTGCGCTTCGGGGATCCACGCGTCATGGCCCTGGCCGGCGCGCTCGGCGTCATGGTCCACGTCGTCTCCGGCTTCACCAACAAGAGCCTGAGGAGCCTCGTCGCCGGCCTGCTCGGCGCGGACTACACCGCCAATCAGATGACCTATGACCTGCGCCGCCTCCGTCTCCACGCCCTCATCGAGCGGATCCCTCACACCAACACCTACGTCACCACGCCCGAGGGGCTCCGTGTCGCGGTCTTCTATACCAAAGTCCACGACCGAGTCCTCGGTCCGCTGCTCAGCCCCGACCTACCGCCCGCACCTCAGGCGATCCGTCGCGCAATGGCGACCATTGATCACGTCATCGCGGACTACGTCACGGACGCCCGGCTCCGAGCCGCCGCTTGAAACTTGTCACAAAGTCCAACGTCTCCCACCCCTAGGAGTTCTAGGAACTTGGCCGCTCTGCGCCTTACGTCGAGTTCCATGGACGGTTCTTGACGCCTGCCGTGGTTGGCCGTCAGGACGGTAACCGACGACGACGCGTAGGCGCCAAGCGCCGGGTCCCCGTGCCTCGATCGTTCCCCGCACCCGGGAGATTCTGGACCAAGCTCTAGACCAAGACCCAATTGTAATTTAAAACAACCAGGTCAAAGGCTATAAAACTCTAGATGTCGTAGTAGAGCATGAACTCCCAGGGGTGCGGGCGCAGGCGGACCTGGTCGATCTCGGCGAGTCGCTTGAAGCTGATCCAGGTCTCGATGAGGTCGTCGGTGAAGACCCCGCCGGTCTTCAGGAACTCATTGTCCGCCTCGAGAGCCCGGAGGGCCTCGTCCAGGGAAGCGGGGACCTGGGGTACGTTCGCGAGCTCCTCCGGTGGTAGGTCGTAGAGGTCCTTGTCCATGGGGTCGGGCGGCTCGATCCGGTTCTGTACGCCGTCCAGGCCCGCCATCAGCATCGCCGCAAAGGCGAGGTAAGGGTTGCACGCCGGGTCCGGGCAGCGGAACTCGATTCGCTTTGCCTTCGGGCTCTTGGAGTACAGGGGGATCCGGCACGCTGCCGACCGGTTCCTCTGGGAGTACACGAGGTTCACAGGCGCCTCGTAGCCCGGTACCAGCCGCTTATAGGAGTTCGTCGTCGGGGCGGCGAAGGCGAGCACCGCCGCGGCGTGCTTGAGCAGCCCGCCGATGTACCAACGCGCCATGTCGGACAGGCCCGCGTAGCCCGTCTCGGCGTAGAAGAGCGGCACGCCGTCACGCCACAGCGATTGGTGGCAGTGCATCCCGGACCCGTTGTCCTGGAACAAGGGCTTGGGCATGAAGGTGGCCGAGTACCCGGCGTTGCGCGCCACGTTCTTCACGACGTACTTGTAGAGCATCAGCTTGTCGGCCATGCGCAACAGGGTGTCGTATCGCATGTCGATCTCTGCCTGGCCCCCGGACGCCACCTCATGGTGCTGCACCTCGATCTCGATCCCGAGTTGCTCCATCACGAGGATCATTTCCGATCGCAGGTCCTGGAAGTGGTCCATCGGCGGTACCGGGAAGTACCCCTCCTTGTAGCGCGGCTTGAAGCCGAGGTTCGGCTTCTCGTCGCGGGCCGAGTTCCAGATGCCCTCGATCGAGTCGACCTGGTAGAAGGCGGACCGCTGGTCTTGGGAGAAGCGGACATCGTCGAAGATGAAGAACTCGGCCTCCGGTCCGAAGTAGACCGTGTCGGCGATCCCGGTGGTCTGGAGGTACCGTTCCGCCTTGAGCGCTACGTAGCGGGGGTCACGTGAGTAGTTCTCGAGAGTCACCGGATCGTGCACGAAGCAGTTGAGGTTCAAAGTCTTGTGCTGGCGGAAGGGATCGAGGACTGCGGTCGAGGGGTCCGGGAGCAGGATCATGTCCGATTCCTGGATCTCCTGGAAGCCGCGGATGGAGGATCCGTCGAACCCGAGCCCCTCCGTGAAGGTCGCTTCGCTCAACGCATGAGCCGGCACCGAGAAGTGCTGCATGAGGCCGGGCAGGTCGCAAAAGCGGATGTCAATGATCTCGACGCCTTCGTCCTTCACCAGTTGAATGACTTCGGCAGCGGTGCGATCCTGCACGGTTCCTCCTTGGTCCGCCCTGAGGCGCGACAGTTCAAGTGTTGGTCGGTGAAGTCTGGCGCTGGTACGTTTCAGCATCATTGCTCAACTGTGAACGCAGTGTGAACAGTTTCACGAGGTCTTTACTTGGTCCCCTCACGGCTGGCTGACCGTCTTCTCACCTGCGACACTGATCGCGCGCCGCAGTCAGGCAAGCCTTTTTGGACACAGCGCGGCGCGAAGATCGGAGGCACTCGATGCAAAGCCAGCGAGAGTACGTCTTGCGGACGGTCGAGGAACGCGCCGTGCGCTTCATCCAGCTGTGGTTCACCGATGTGCTCGGCACTCCGAAGTCGTTCAGCATCACGCCCGCGGAACTCGAGAACGCCCTCGACGGTGGGATGACCTTCGACGGCTCCTCGATAGACGGGTTCAGCCGCGTGCAGGAAAGCGACGTGCTGGCCAAACCGGACCCGAAGACCTTCCAGATTCTTCCGTTCCGCATCGGCCGGGAAGGTGACAGCTCGCCGGTCGCCCGCGTGTTCTGCGACATCAGCAATCTCGACGGCTCGCCCTTCGAAGGCTGCCCCCGCCACGTGCTCCGCAGGACGCTGGAGCGCGCCCGTGCCCGAGGCTTCTCTTTCTACGCGGCCCCGGAGATCGAGTACTTCTACTTCGCGCCCGGCGAGCCGGGAGAGCCCCCAAAACCCCTCGACTCTGGGTCGTACTTCGAACTCACGGTGGCGGACCTGAGCACGGACCTTCGCAAGCGCACCGTGCTCACCCTCGAGGACATGGGCATCCCGGTCGAGTACGCCCAGCACGAGGATGCTCCGAGCCAGCACGAGATCGACCTTCGTTACACCGACGCCCTCACCATGGCCGACACGGTGATGACGGTCCGGCTCATAGTGAAGGAGATCGCCCACGAGAGCGGTGTTCACGCGAGTTTCATGCCAAAGCCGCTTTCGGGCGTCCAAGGTTCGGGCATGCACACGCATTTCTCGTTGTTCGAGGGCGACAGGAACGCCTTCGCGGACCGGGGGAGCGACCACGGCCTGTCGGAGGTGGGACGCCAGTTCATTGCCGGTGTCCTCCAGCACGCACGTGAGATAACGGCCGTGACCAACCAGTGGGTCAACTCCTACAAGCGTCTCGTCGTCGGCTACGAAGCGCCCGTGCACGTGTCCTGGGCTTACAACAACCGGTCGGCGCTGGTCCGCGTTCCCATCGCGAGGCGTGGCAAGGTCGAGTCGACCAGGTTCGAGTACCGCGCTCCGGACCCCGCTTGCAACCCCTACCTCGCGTTCTCGGTAGTGCTGGCGGCTGGGCTCGAGGGCATCGAGAAGGGCTACGAGCTCGGGCCCGAGGCGGCGGCGAACCTGTTCACCATGACTCCCGAGGAGCTGGCTTCGGAGGGCATCAAGTCCTTGCCGTCCAGCCTGCAAGAGGCGCTCGTGGCGATGGAGGGCTCTGAGCTCGTCGCCGAGACACTTGGCGAGCACGTCTTCGAGTGGTTCCTGCGCAACAAACGCGCTGAGTGGGACGCGTATACCCGAGAGGTGACGCCGTACGAGCTGGTGCGTTATCTTCCAGCCCTGTAGGCGTTCTCGTCCACCAGATCGCGGGGCTCTCGATGGAACCATTGCTCGTCTACCCGGACCCGCCTGCGGAGTGGCTGTCCGGCGCGCTCGAACGCGCGGGCTATCCGTGGCGAGCCGTGCGCGACCCGGCCATCGCCGAGCGCGACGAGCCCGAGGACGGCTACGCGGGGGCTGTGATATCGGCACTCGAGGACCCGGTCTCCGCCTTCGCCGCCTGCCGAGTGCTGCGCAAGGGGGACAGCCCGTTGCAGCCGTTGCTGCTCATCGTCGCTCAGTCGTGCCTCGCCGAGCTCGAGCTTCGCGAGGACTTGTTCGACGACTTCGTGCTCTCCGACGCCACCGCCGAGGAGATAGAGGCACGCCTCACGCATCTGTTCTGGCGCACCGGTCGCGGCAAGAACCTGGACCTGATCGTCTACGGGCCCTTGGCACTGAACCTGGAGACCTACCAAGCGGCGATCCAGAGGCGGCCGCTGGACCTGACGTACATGGAGTACGAGCTGCTCCGTTTTCTCGCGGCGCATCCGGGACGGGTGTTCAGTCGTGAGACGCTGTTGTCCCGGGTCTGGGGCTACGAGTACTTCGGAGGTGCTCGGACCGTCGATGTTCACGTGCGGCGCCTTCGGGCGAAGCTCGGAGAGGAGCATGCGCACCTAATCGACACGGTTCGCAGTGTCGGCTATCGCTTCGGCAGCGTCCGCTGGTTGCCGTCCGACAACCCCACGCGCCGCCCGTGATCATGCGCTGTTAGCTAGGCCTTCTTGCCCTTCTTCGAGTTCTTCGAGCCCGAGCCGCCCTTCGGGATGGTCGTGGTTGTCACGGTCGCGCTGGACGCGGAGCGTTGGGTCATCGCGATCGCATAGGGGCCGCCAGGAAGGTGTATGGCCGCACCGGGGAGATTCGTCCTCGTGCTGAGCGGCACGAGCGTACGGCTGTCGTAACAGACGACCCAGGCGGTGGTGCCGTCAGGGCTCATCGCGATGGACTGGGGATTCTTCCCGACTGTGATCGGCGCCCCGGCGGTGTCAGTGGTGAGGTCGATGAGGGTCACGTTGCCTGTCCTCGACGGGCCCGAGATGGTGTCGGCGACATAGGCAGTCGTGGGCTGGAGCGGGGAGATCGCGATCGAGATCGGGCCACCTTGCACCGAGATGGGTGAGCCGGCCTTGTTGTCGGCGATCTCGATCGGCGACACGCTGCCCGAGTTGGCGTTAGCGACGAGCGCTATCGAGCCGTCGGGTGTGATGGCGATGGCGGCCGGGGCGTTCCCGACGGGGATCTCCGGTAGGGCCTTTCCGGTGGTCAGGTCGACGGGCGTGACCGTCGAGCCGATAGTTCCCGATTGTCCGGGCACGAACGCGCCGGCGTCGGTGACATAGGCCCGTCGTCCATCGGGGGTGATGGCGATGCCCTGGGGACCCGGACCCACAGTGATCGGCGGCAGGGTCTTGTCGGTGGCAAGGTCGATCGGGGTGATGGTGTCCCCGAGGGTCCCGATCGCTCCCGCGTCGGTCACGTAAGCCGTCGCGCCATCCGGCGTGATGGCGATGTCCGCGGGGCCCGCAGCGGACCCCAGCTGGATCGCCGGTAGAACCTGCCCGGTTTCGAGGTCGATCGGGGTCACCGAGTTTGACGCGTAATTCGTGACGTAGGCGCGTTTGCCGTCGGGTGTGATCGCTATCGCGTCGGGGTAGGTGCCGACCTCGAGTGCCGCCTCGGGCCCGTTGCCTCCGAGAGAGACTTCGACGGGAACGACGCTATGGCCGAGGCCGACGTTCGCGCCTGTCCCGATCATGGTCACATAGGCGAAGACCTCTGGCGGGAGGGGCGGGAGCGTCGTCGTGGTGGTCGTCGTGGTTGTCGTGCCTGAGCTGCAGCCGGCGGCAACGATCGCGAGTAGTGCCACTGCGGCAGCGCCGAGCACATGGCGCGGCAAGCGCACGGTTAGTTCGCAGAGCTGGCGGGTGATCGAGACACGTAGGCCCATGCCTCGATCTCGACGCGCGCGCCGAGAGGTAGACCAGCCACGGCGAAGGCGCTCCGCGCCGGCCGATTGTCGCCGAATGCGGCGACGTAGGCATCGTTCATGGCAGCAAAGTCTGCCATGTCGGTAAGGAAGACAGTTGTCTTCACGACGTCATCCAGCCCACTGCCCTGGCTTTCGAGCAAGGCGGCGGCGTTCTTGATCGCCTGGGTGACCTGCGCGGCCAATCCGCCCTCGACGAGCGAGCCGTCAACGAGCCCGAGCTGGCCCGAGCAGATCAACCATTGCCCGGCGCGGACGATTGGTGAGTAGGGACCGACGGTGCTTGCCACTGCGAAGCCCGGTCCGGCTCAGCTGAACGACGAGCCGCAGCCGCAGGTTCGTGTGGCGTTCGGGTTGATGATGTGGAAGCCGGCCTCCTGCAGGCCGTCACGGTACTCAAGGGTTGCGCCCTTGATGAGCTCCGCGCTCTCAGGGTCCACCACGACGCGCACGGACCCGAAGGTGCGCACGATGTCGTTGTCAGCCACCTCTGAGTCGAAGAACATCTCGTAGCTGTATCCGGAGCAGCCACCGGGCCGTACGGCGACGCGCAGCGCCAGGCCGTCGTCACCTTCCTGCGCGAGAAGAGCGGTCACTTTGGCCACAGCGGCATCGGTGAGCGTCACCGGACTTGGGCGTTGACCGAGCTTCACCGTTGAGGACGCAAGACTCACTGTGGATCTCCTTTTGTCGAGAACCTTGGGCGCAGCAGCCGAGAAGGCCCCCCGCACCGCACCGTTAGGCTCGATCATACCGTGAGCGAGTCGTGCCAACCGCCCCTGTCACCCGTCGTGTCCCCCGACGGGGGTGTTCCATCCGCCGAAGCCGTCAGGTCGGCGCTTGCCGGCGTCGTCGACCCTGAGCTCGGTGCCGACATCGTCGAGCTCGGAATGGTGCGTGATGTCGAGATCGATGGCGGCGCGGTGATCGTAGAGGTCGCCCTCACCGTCGCCGCCTGCCCGCTGCGCGATCAGCTCCGTGCCGACGTCGAGCGCCGCGTGAAGGCGGTTCCCGGTGTCGAACGGGTGACGGTCCGCACTGGGGTCATGGACCCCGGCGAGCGGTCGGAGCTCATGTCGAGAGCGCGGCTGAAAGCCCAGGACAGAGCGGTCGCGACCGACATCCCGACGACGGCGAGAGTGCTCGCCGTGGCGTCTGGGAAAGGTGGTGTGGGTAAGTCGACGGTGAGCGTGAACCTTGCCGTCTCGCTCGCCCGGCGGGGTCTCGTCGTGGGACTGCTCGACGCTGACGTCTGGGGCCACTCCGTGCCGAGACTGCTCGCGATGGACGGCTCTGTCCAGGCACAGGCGGGCAAGATGATCCCTTTCGAACGTGCGGTCGGCACCGGCTTGCTGAAGGTGATTTCGATGGGCTTCCTCTCGGGCGAGGATGAGGCGATCATGTGGCGTGGCCTGATGCTCAACCGGGCGGTCCAGCACTTCCTGGAAGACGTCCGTTGGGGAGCTCTCGACTACCTGGTGATCGACCTTCCGCCTGGCACCGGCGACGTCCAGATGGGTCTGGCCAGGATGCTGCCGCGAACGGAGCTGCTTGTCGTCACGACACCGAATCAAGCGGCTCAGAAGGTCGCCGGCCGGGCAGCCGACATGGCGCGCCGGGGGCACATTCGCGTCGCCGGCGTGATCGAGAACATGTCAGCCTTCACCTGCGAGCACGGCGAGACCTACGAGATCTTCGGGTCGGGTGGTGGCAGGCGCCTTGCCGAGGAGATCGGCGTGCCGCTCGTCGGATCGGTGCCCCTCAACGCGAGCGTGGCCTCCGGAGGCGACGCCGGCAAGCCGATCGCGCTGGACGAGGTCGGGACGCTTGCCGAAGTCTTCGCGGCCATCGCGGAGCGTGTCGTGATGGAGATCTCCCCGCTGGTGGAGATGGCGGGCTGCAGTGCCCGCCTATTGGAACGCGTCGAGAAGGCCCTCGGGCCGATCGGTGCTTGATCGATTAAGGCTGGCGAGCCTGGACGGACCCGGTGTCCAGTCCGGGGCGGGCGCGGCGGGTGTCAGGCGGAAGCAGCCGCGCGCGGGCCGGCTAGCCCCCGGTCGACGATCTGCTTGCGCTCGGCCTCGTTGAGACCGCCCCAGATCCCGTTCGCCTCCCTGATCCGCACGGCGTAGTCGAGACAGCTCTTCACGACCGGGCAGGTGCGACAGATCTCCTTGGCGATCCGCTCCCGCTGAATGCGCTCGTCCTTGCGCTCCGGGTGCGAGGGAGGGAAGAACACGACCGCGTGCGGGCCGCGACATGCTGCCTTGTTTTGCCACATCTCATCACCGCGACTCGCGATCACGGCCTCTCCTCGTCTGGCCCCACGGCACGCTCAGCACCGGCCTTCCGCGACACCTAAGTCCATTCGGTACACCGTTCGCCGACGTCCCCCATGGCCGCGACTCAACGTTGCACCTCATAGGCGCCACCAGCGCAGACCTGCACAAATGTCGTCGGGTCGCGCTTGTCGCGACGCTACTTCCGCCCGTAGCGTCCTCACAAGGGGCTCTTGTGCGATCTTGCGGAAGAAAAGGCACTGGTAGGGGGCGGTAGTGTCGCCGCGAATGGATCGCGAAGCGTTCTGCCGCCAGAGCAATGTCGTGGTCGTCGCGGGCAAGGGGGGCGTCGGTAAGACGACCGTCACGGCCGCCCTCGCGCGGATGGCCGCGGACACCGGACTCGACGTCTTGGTAGTGGAGCTTGACGATGCCGGCGGACTGCCCCCCCTGTTCGGGTGGGAAGCCGCCTTCGACTACGAAGAGGCGGTGCTTTACGAGGCGCACATCGGTGCCGGCCGCGTGCGGGGGCGCGTGATCACGCCGGACGACGCCCTCGTGGAGTACCTGGAGGAGCACGGCCTGCGACGCGTCGCCAAGCGCCTTGTGGCGGCGGGCGTGCTGGAAGTCGTGGCGACCGCCATCCCGGGCATCCGCGAAGTTCTCGTACTCGGCAAGGTCAAGCAGCTCGAGCGGTCGGGCGCGTTCGACCTGATAGTCCTGGACGCGCCGGCGGCGGGCCACGCGGTGACATTCCTCACGAGCGCCCTCGGTTTGATGGATGCCGCCAGAGGAGGCCCACTGCGAGGCCAGGCGCAAGAGGTTGTCGAGCTGCTGGGGGATCCGGCCCGGTGCCAGGTCATGCTCGTCTGTTTGCCGGAGGAAACCCCGGTCAACGAGCTCATCGAGACGGCCTATCGCTTCGAGGACCTCGTGGGCGTCGCACTCGCACCCGTCGTCGTGAACGCCTACTACCCGGTGCTCAGCCGCCTTCTCACCGATCCGGTCGCAGCAGCCGTGGCGGCGAAGGTGGACCCGCCGTGCCACGCTGAAGCGGTTCGCCTGGCGGCCGCCGCAAACTTCCGCGTGACCCGCCAAGAGCTCCAGGCGGCCCAGGTGGCGCGTCTTCGTGCCGGCTTGCCGCTGCCACAGCTGCGGCTGCCCTTCGAGTTCACCGCCGACCTCGGCCCCGAAGAGTTAGGGAAGCTCTCCGAGGCTCTCGGGACCGCGATCGAGCAGCTGAGCGCCGGCGACTCGCCATGATCCGGTCCCGAAGGTGCCGGCGGTGAGCGTGCAGGGCGCGGCGGACGGGACGCTCTCTACCTTTTCGGCCTTGATCGCCGACAAGTCCGTCATCGTGTGCTGTGGTTCGGGCGGGACCGGAAAGACGACGGTCTCGGCCGCGATCGGGCTCGCAGGTGCAGAACAAGGTCGCAAGACCTGTGTCGTGACGATCGATCCCGCCCGCCGGCTAGCTGACGCGCTCGGTCTGGAGAACCTCGGCAACACGCCGCGGCGGGTCGAAGGGGAGTGGAGCGGCGAGCTGTCTGCGGTCATGCTCGACGCGAAGGGCACCTTCGACGATCTCGTTGCCCGGTATTCGCAGTCCAACGAGCAAGCGGACCGAATCCTCCAGAACCGCCTGTACCGCAACCTGACTTCCGCGCTGTCGGGCACGCAGGAGTACATGGCGATGGAGAAGCTTTACGAGCTGCACTCCGAAGGTGGCTTCGACCTTGTCGTCGTGGACACACCGCCGTCGAGGCATGCGCTCGACTTCGTGGATGCGCCGCGCCGGCTCTACAGCTTCCTCGAGAACCGGGTCTTCCGGCTCGTGCTCATGCCGACTCGCGTGTACATGAAAGCGATGACGATTGCGGCCCACGCCCTGTTGCGGACGATCTCCCGCGTCGCTGGCTCGGAGATCGTCGAGGACGCGATGGCCTTCTTCCGTGCTTTCGAAGGCATGGAGGAAGGCTTCAGAGATCGGGCGCGCCGTGTCGAGGACCTTCTCGCGGACCCGGGAACCTCTTTCGTGCTGGTGGTGGCGCCGCGAGAGGACTCGATCGACGAGTCTCGGTTCTTTGCCCGCCGCCTGGCGGAGGGCTCGATAGCCGTGAGCGCACTCGTCGTGAACCGGCTCTTCTCGGACTTCAGGCCTGATCAGGCGATTGCCGGCGGTGTGCCACCGCAACAGCCAATGGACGGCGAATCACAGGCGCAGGCTCTCAGCGACGGGTTGGACGCGTCGCCTCCGGATCCTCTCGCCTACGGAGAGCTGCGGCGGAACCTCGAGGATTTCCTCGTCGTGGCGACCCGTGAGGAGCGATACGTCGCCGAGCTGGCCGGGGAGGTGGCACCAGCACCCGTCGTGCGGGTTCCGTTTCTCAGCGAGGACGTGCACGATATCGAAGGTCTCCGTGCTGTCGCTCGCTACCTGGTCGGAGGCCAACTAGTCTCCGACCGTGGAAGTCATACTGATCGTCAGTGACTCCGAGTCAGTTCTCGAGGAGCTGAGATCGGCCCTTGAGGACGACGAGACCGAAGTCCGCGAGCTGCGTGCCGGCGAGGACGTGAGGCCAGCGGTCGAGCAGGATCCGCCTGACCTCGTGATCACCGACATGCAAGTCGGCAACATGGGCGGGATGGCCATCTGCCTCGACCTTCATCTCGAGGAGTCGGGGGGTCGGATCCCTCACGTCCCTGTCGTGATCCTGCTCGACCGCCGCGCCGACGTGTTCCTCGCTCGGCGCTCGGCGTCCGAGGGCTGGCTCGTCAAACCCCTGGACGCGATCCGGATCCGGCGTGCCGCCCGAGCGGTCCTGGACGGTGGCACGTTTCGTGACGAGTCCTACAAACCTCTTCCTCTCGCCGCTGACCGCTAACCGTCGGGAGCCGGACAGCCCGGGACGATGAAGCTCCGCCACCAGCCACGCAGGCTCGGTCGCCAACCGTCGGCGCAGGTCTCCGAGCAGGAGATGCAGATCCGCAAAGGGCTCGAGTCGATGAGGGAGGCGACCGCCCGGGAGGTCATGACGCCTCGCGTTGACGTCGTCGCCCTAGAAGTGCCCGTCACGCTCGACGATGTGGCCCTCGCCGTGCGACGTTCGGGGCACAGCCACTTTCCCGTCTACCAAGACGACCTCGACCATCTGCTCGGGGTCCTGTTCGTCAAGGACCTGTTCCATCCCGGACCGCTCGGTATCGAGGGCATCCGCGCCGTCGGGCGCAGCGACGAAGGCGGTTCACCGGTCCTCGAAATGACGAGGCGCGTCCGCGAGCCCTACATCGTCCCCGAGTCCCGGCTCGCGCTCGAGATCCTGGCCGAGATGCGCCGGGCACGACGGGCCTTCGCAGTCGTGGTCGACGAGTACGGAGGTGTTGCCGGCGTCCTCACGATCAACGATCTCGTGAGCGAGCTCGTTGGCGACCTGCGGGACGAGTTCGACCGTGCTTCATTGCCCGCGATCGAACGAGTCGACAAGTCTCGATTCCTTGTCGACGGCTCATGTGGAGTTGACGAAGTGCGTTCCGAGCTCGGGATCCCGATTCCCGAAGGCGACTACGTGACTCTCGGTGGCTTCCTTTTCGAAGGTTTTGGGAGGATCCCGGAAGAGGGGGATCAACTCGAATTCGTGGGCTGGACGTTCCGCGTCACGAGGATGGACCGCAGGAGGGTTGCCAAGGTCGTCGTGCAGGCGCCAGCGGCTACGATGACCAGACAAGGCGGTGCCGAGCAATCAGAGGCTCCTGCCGACGGGAAGTAGCGCAGCTTGGTAGCGCGCAGCGTTCGGGACGCTGAGGCCGCGGGTTCAAATCCCGCCTTCCCGACCAGCTTGGCCTCTGGTCACGAGCCTGCGGTCGACTCGCGTTGACACACGGCAAGGGCCGACATGGGTGCCACATCCGACCCGTCCTGCGCTGCCACTTTGAGTCCCTCCGACCCATCGCCGTGCTGGTCGTAGCTGGAGCGCTTCGTCTCGGAGGTTCTTGTCGCTCACTCGTCGCTCAGGGTTATAGACGGCGAAGCCATTCGGCAAAGAACGGGTCTGCGACAACCAGCGCGCCCTGTCGCTCCGAGAGAGTCTCGTCGGCGCTGAGCGCCTCGATCGCACGCCGAACCCCTGGGGGCCCCGCGTACCCGACATCTCTGGCGAACTCTGCGGCGTAGGGCTGCTCAACCCGGCGGCGTACGGCGATGCCGACGAGCACCCGGCGATGTCTGATCGACATCCTGGAGAACCCATCGGTGAAGTTCGGGTCTTCGCGTCGGATCACCCCTCTCATGCCATCGTCAGCATCGCCGTTGGCGATCCGATCTCCGGCTCGGTCAAAGACCTCGTAGGCCAGGCGCTGGATGTCGTAGGGAACAGGTCCGGCGAGCTCGCAGATGCGTTCAGCCGCTGCCTCGCTCATCTCCTTGGCACCGTGACGCGCCCGGTCAACTAGGTAGCGCACCATGACGCGCTCGTCGATCGGCCCGAGGGCAAGGCGCTCGGCCATGTTGTAAAGCGGCGCTCCGCGGGAAAGAACGAGGGCGTCCATGAGGTGCTGGCGTGATCCAGCCAGAATGAGCGACACCTTCGGGTGCTGGTCCCCAAGCGCCTTGAGGGCAGGAGCGAGCCCACCGCCCAGCTCCCCGACCGCCTGGAACTCGTCGAAGATCAATACCGCCGGCCTCTCGTTGGCAAGAGAGGAGAGGATGGCGTAGACGTCGTCCAGAACAACGATCGCATCGCGCTCGGCGAGGGATCCGAATGTGAACCGAGGCTTGCCAGCGTCATCGAGGGTCAGAGCGGGCTGCACCCTGAGCCGTCGCACCAGCTCGGGCAGACCCTGACGAACCCTGCGTGCCCGCCCGCCTTCGGTGTTGTAGGCCCCGACGACGAGGCGGCTGGCGAAGGTGTCGAGCCCCGGACAGTGCATCAGGTTCACGGAGATCACCGCACCGTGGTCCTCGCGGACGAGCTCGGCGGCGCGGTCGATAAGCAAGGTCTTGCCGTAGCGGCGGGGCGCGGTGACGACCACGCTGATGCCGCTGACCATGCGGGACACCAAGTCGGCGACCTCCGCGTCCCTGCCGATGAAATGCGGACCACTCACCGGCCCGCCGTAGCTGTAAGGATTCCGCGTCGACACGCCTCCGATGATACTCGATCCGATAATACAAATACGTGTAATCGGATCGTGTGTCATATGGTTCTGTCCCGGAGTGTTTTCGAAAGTGTGGGCCTCGGCCTTCCCTGCGAGGACGTGCAAGGGCCACCTGTCCCACCGCCGACGGACCACACACGGACACATTCAGACCGCAAACCGGTGGTCTGGATCGGGCAACAGGGTCTTCAACGGTGACCGGAAACGTGTCATTTACCAGCCACTTCGTAGTTTTACCAGGGTGCGGATGACCCCAGCGCTCCGCGCTCGGGACGCTGAGGCCACGGGTTCAAATCCCGTCTTCCCGACCAGCTTGGCCTCTGGTCACGAGCCCGCGGTCGACTCGCGTTGACACGCGGCAAGGGCCGACATGGGTGCCAGATGCGCCATTCTCGGACTCCAGGTCCGGTCCGGCCTTGGCAGGACAGCCACTTTCCCGACTCACATCACAGCCCCCAACTGCCAGGGAGCGAACTCCTCGTCCCCCACGCCCAGCAGTTCGCTCTTGGTCCTGGAACCCGATGCCGTTGCCACGAGCGCGTCGAAGATCCGCTTGCCCATCTCCTCGACGTCGACGTCGCCGTCGGCGATGGCGCCGCAGTTGAGGTCCATGTCGTCACCCATGCTCGCGAACAGGGGCGTATTCGTCGCCAGTTTGAGGCTGGGCACGGGCTTGCACCCGAACGCTGAGCCACGGCCGGTCGTGAAACACACCACGTTCGCGCCTCCCGCCACCATCCCGGTCACCGAAACCGGGTCGTAACCGGGCGTGTCCATGAACACGAATCCCTTGTTCGTGACCGCCTCCGCATACCCGTACACGCCGGTCAGGCCGGTCGAGCCACCCTTAGCGACCGCTCCGAGCGACTTCTCCAGGATCGTCGTCAAACCGCCCGCCTTGTTGCCCGGAGCGGGGTTGTTGTCCATTGAGCCGTTATTGGCCGCCGTGTAGGACTCCCACCAGCGGATGCGCTCGAGGAGCTGCTCGGCCACTTCGGCGCTGACGGCACGGCGGGTGAGGAGATGCTCGGCACCGTAGATCTCCGGCGTCTCACCCAGGATCGCAGTGCCGCCCTGAGCGACCAGGAGATCCGCTGCGACACCGAGGGCGGGGTTGGCGGTGATGCCAGAGAACGAGTCCGAGCCGCCGCATTCCAGCCCGAGGACGAGCTCGCTGACCGGTACCGGGCGGCGAACCGCGCCGTCGGCTTGGGGCAACATGGCGGTCAGGCGGGCGATACCTTCAGCCACGGTGGCTTTTGTCCCACCCTCGCCTTGGATCGTCATGACGTGCAGTTGGGTGTTCGGAGCAAGCGTCCAGTTCTCGGAGAGGGTGTCAACCTGATTGTCCTCGCACCCCAGTCCGACCAGGAGCACCCCGGCAAAGTTCGGGTGACGTGCGTAACCCGTCAGGGTGCGCCGGAGCACCTCGAGACCCTGGCCGTGGCCGTCCATGCCACAACCGCTGGTGTGGGTGAGCGCGACGACCCCGTCAACGCCCGGAAAGTCATCGAGGACGCCCGGTCGGTCGAAATGGCGGGCGATCATCTTCGCCGCCGTCGCCGAGCAGTTCACCGAGGTCAGCACGCCCAGGTAGTTGCGGGTCGCCACCCGGCCGTCGGAGCGGACGATGCCGTTGAAACTGAGCCGATCGGCGACCGCGACCGTCGGTGTGGGCCGGGCCTCGCCTCCCAACCGATGGGCTCGTGCAAAGACCCGGAATTCGAGGTTGTGCGTGTGGACGTGCTCGCCCATCAGCACCGGTGCGGTTGCGAACCCGATGATCTGGCCGTACTTGTGCACCGGGTCCCCGAGGGCGATCGGCCTCAACGCGACCTTGTGACCTCGGGGAATGTCTTGGGTGGACGTCACTACTTCTCGGCCGATATGCACCTGGGCGCCAGCGGGAACGTCCACCATTGCCACAGCCACGTCGTCGTCGGGCGAGAGCCGCACCGCGATCACAGCACCGTCCTCGCCAGCAGTCTCGATTTCGTCGTCGAGCAACGCCCTACCGCCCGTTCCGGCCGATACGCGTGATGCCTCGAACTTGGCTCATCTGGCCTTCCCCCTTCGCTGCCTCCCAGAAACAGGACCGCCCGAACATTTCCGTTTCGGATTCTCTCCCGTCGGTGAGGGACGAGATGATCACGCCGTCGCGGGACCTGTCGATCTCAACTGGTCGTCACGCTGCGTTCGCCCCGCCTCTTTCGATGGTTTCATCCTGACAGGGATTTGCCGATGCCGATCGTTGAGACTTGCAGCGGCATCGAGGTCGGCACGTTATGGTCGCCTGGTCTGAGTGATCCCTGCGCAGGTGTCGCGAGCCGTTGGTGCACCGTGGCGACCCACGCGCTCCGCACTTTCATGCCTTCCAGGCTCCTGACGTTCGCGCTTTGGCCGCACCCCTCGGGGCTATATGTTGCGACCAGGAGGTGTTCGCGGTGCGCAACTTCTTCAAAGTGGTGTCGGCTGGCCCCATGTTCTTCGTCAGCGCGTGGGTATTGATGATCTTCGCAGGGATCGCCCGCACGGATGTCGGGATCCACCCGTTCGGCTACGTCACCTCGATGGTGGTCACCATTGGGCTTTGGTTGACGTTGGCTCCGGCGATAGGTGCTGTGGCGCGCGTGCCCATTCGCAAGTCCAAGCACCGCTGATTGTCACGAGCGAGGTGCGGTTTGCCTGGTCCCGGTTCTCATCCCCCAATCAGGCAGTTCACGGGTTCTGCGTGAACGCGAGGCGGAACACCGGGTGGTCCGGCGCGATCCGCAAGAGGTCGGCATCCGAGGCATTGGCGTCGATCCCGCCGAAAAAGACGCCCACCTCAGCCCTCCAGCGCTTGAGGTAGGCGCGCAGCACTTCGAGCTTGTCCGCGTCGGCCAACTCTGTCGCCTGGAAGCCCTGAACGCGCCTTCCCACCCGCAGCTCGCCGGCACCCGCGACGCGGAGGTTGCGCACCCACTGCGTCTCGCCGCGAGGAGCCACCAGATAGTGCTCGCCGGCGAAGCTGAGCAGGTTGACCGGCGTTGACTTCCACTCCCCACTCTTACGCCCGCGTACCCGGAGCTCCCGTGATCCCCAAACGCTTATGCCCGCGCGAGTGAGCAGCGCTACCGCACGGTTGAGGACGTTCCGGGTGAACCAGCCGGGCTCGACGTAGCGGCGAGGCGGTTGCAGCTCGGACATGGGCCAATTCTTGCCGCAGTTCGCCGAGTTGTCGACGGGCCATGTCGTCTGCAACGGATCATTCGGGACCTACAGGCGACCGCGTACAGCTCGTATATCGACAAAGACGTCTCGTGAAGAACTTGACTCAGCCGAGCGCCTGCACGGCAGCGACCAGGGCGTCCTCCTGGGCCCAATTCGCCTGGAAGTGGAGGTTCGGCTCGATCATCTGGTCGTAATACCACCAGAACAGGTAGATGCCCAACGAGGCGATCGTTGCGACGATTCGGCCGACATAGTTGTTCTGGCCCTTCACGCGGGTTTGGTCGGGCACCGGCAAGGGCTGGCCCAAGCGCCAGAAGATGAGCGCCAGCTCGTACTCGACGCCGACCTCGGACCGGTCGTGCTTCACGAGGTCCTGGTCCAGGAGGATGAAGGCGATGAGCTCCACGACGCCACGGGCGACGACCGCCAGCACGACCCAGATGACGGGCTCCCGAAAGGCCTCCTCCATGCGCCGGAGCACGTCCATGTGTGCACCGGCCCGCTGGAAGGACGGGGTGAGCTCAGCCTGCAAACCTCGTCGACCGGCTTGCTCCCAAGCGAAAGCGAGGGCGGCGTCGAAGAAGTCGACCCGGCGCTCGTTGTGATCGCGCATGCGGCGAACCAACTGGTACAAGACGTAGAAGCCGTAGATCCCGAGGGTGAGGATCGTCCAGCCAAGTGCCGTCCAGTAGTCGAAGATGTAGTCGGTCTCGACTCGGCGCTGCCAGGCGGTGTGCAGGCGGTAGGCAGCTGGCACGGCTGGTGGGCCCGGCATGGGGGCTGGGCCGGGCGGGACAGGGCGCGTCGCGAACTGGGCAGGGTCCCCGGACGCCGGTGGCTCACCACCGGCCGGTTCGGAGACCGGCGCTTGTCGTCCATCCTGCTCGTCATCGACCACGACGTCTCCCGAGCTCAGGCTCGACTCGATCCTAAGAGGTCGAGGTTCTCCTCACAATGTCTCGGGACTTCACGAGATGGCTGTGTACCGGGCGGCCATTGGGCCGTGCTCTGGGGTGACACTGCAGCCGGGCGGGCGCGTGGGGCGAGTAGGGCGCGTGGGGCGCCTGGGGCCACCAGGCACTACCAGCTGAGGGTTGGAGTTGCCGGCACAGAGATAAGAAGGGGTCGCTCTAGCTGGTGGAACCTGAGCCGTCGCGGCGGGCGCGCACGCCCAAGCCGTGCCACAGGTGAGCAGTGCGGCGACTCCGGTGCCGACCAAGACCCCCCGAAGGCGGCGGGCGCTTCGTGGCGTCCGGCGCACTTGTGCTTGCGGTTGCCGTCTCGTCGTTGCCCTTGTCGTGCCGTCGTCATTCCAAGCGGTCAAGGTGCTGTTCATGGCATCCTCCGTTCCTTTCAGTTGCGGCTCGGGTGCCGACACCGCCAGCTTGAAGGAGCCCTCTTCCCAAAGCTTTCCCGGGGCGGAAGTTGGACACCGTTCGGCAGGCGCTCTCTTGAGCAGGTGCTGGCAGTTGGCTCAAACCTGTTCTTGTCCGGTGGTCGTTCGAGACGACGAGGCCATTTTGCGAAGAATCGATCGGCACGACCGATGCTCTCTATCCTTTGTCAGCACAGGTGGTGAATGGGTTTGCCTCCTGCAGTTGGTTAGGAGCAATCACGCCATGAGAGCCGTCGTTTACAGTGCGCCGCGGCAGTTCGAGGTATGTACGGTCCCGATGCCGGTGCCTGGCCTGGGAGAGGTCCGCCTTGCCGTCGAGATGGCCGGAATGTGCGGCACGGACCTGCATATCCACGAGGGAGGCTTCTTCTCGAAGTACCCGCTGACACCCGGTCACGAGATCGTCGGACGTGTCGATTCACTCGGTGAAGCTGTCGAGGGGCTTGTGGTCGGCCAGCGGGTCGCAGCCGACAACACGGTGCTGTGTGGCTATTGCACGTCGTGTCGCCGGGACGAGCCACTCTTCTGCCGCAACTTCTATTCACTGGGTGTCAACGGGCCAGGAGCATTTGCCGAGTTCGTCATCGTGCGGGCGGAGAAGTGCTTCCCGGCGGACGACTTGAGCCCGACCACAGCCGTGATGACCGAGCCGACCGCTTGCGCCATTCACGGGATGGACGTGCTTGACCTGCGACCCGGCTCCGAGGTGCTTGTGTTCGGGGCGGGCCCGACCGGGCTCGTGCTCGCACAGCTGCTCGTGCACGGCGGGGCGGCCCGAGTGACCGTGGCCGCGCCGACGGGGTTCAAGCTGGCACTCGCTCGCGAGTACGGGGTCGACACGACTGTCCAGATGGACAGGGCGAATCCGGGAGCCTCGCTTGCCACCTTGCGCGACGCGGTGCCAGACGGCTACGACGTTGTCGTCGAGGCGACCGGCGCAACCTCGGTCGGCGAGCTGTGTCTGCCGCTCGCCCGCGACGGCGGCACCGTGCTCATCTATGGGATGGCTGACGAGCAAGCCGTCCTTCCCCTACATCCATATGAGATCTTCCGTCGCGAGCTCACGGTGAAGGGCTCTTTCGCCCAGACCCATTGCTTCGACCGGGCTCTCGGTGTGCTTCGGTCCGGACGTGTTCGTACCGACGGCATAGTCACCCACAACTTCGATCTTGGAGACTACGGCCGTGCTCTCGAGGCGCTGCGGGACGACCCGTCCTGCATGAAGGCGGCGATCGTCCCCTGAGAGTGGGGTTGTCACCTGCCTCCTGACGAGTTGCCTGCAGTGAGCGAACATGTCTTCTGATAGGTGGCGTGAACCTCTCGGACTGGACGGAGCACGTCGGCGCGAGCAAGTTCACCGCCTACCGCTGGTTCAGGAAGAACACTGCCCGTGCTCGCACATACGCTGGGCAGGCTGATCCTCGTTGACCGCTGAGCGAAAGGACGAAGACCCAACGAAGGGTTGTCCACGCCGGAGTTTCGTCACACGACCATGTCGCTCGACGAAGTGGTCACCGAGATCGGATCTCAGACGAACGCAAAGCGCCGCAAGTCGGCGAGGGTCTCGGCGGATGCGACCGCGGCCGCAATCGTGGTCGAGCACTGAGACCGTCTGGTCCGATTCATCCTCGAAACACCTCCAAGCGTGCCTCTCGGCGCAAGCTCGCCTGGTCTGCCCGCCTCCACGCTCGGCGTGGAGCCCGCAAGCGGGCGGAGAGGCCATAGCGTTGCCGAGCACGATCTCGGGCCACAGGCGCTGTCACAACCTCAGGTGAACATGTGGTCGTGCTGGCGTACCAGGCCTTTCGCTTCGAGCTCGAACCGAGCGCACGGGTGGCCTCGGCCCTGTCCTCGCACGCCGGGGCCTCCCGCTTCTGTTTCAACTGGGGCCTCGCCCTGGTCAAGTCCCGCCTCGGGTTGCGAGATGAGATCCGCAGCGCCGCCTACGCAGAGCACCTCTTAGACGAGGACGCCGAAGCCCTGGCCAAAAAGGGGGCCGTCCCTTGGACCCTGCCCTCACTACGCAGGGAGTGGAACAGGTCCAAGAGCGAGGTGGCGCCCTGGTGGGGCGAGAACTCCAAAGAGGCCTACAACTCGGGCCTCGACGCCCTGGCCCGGGCACTGGCGGGCTTCTCAGCGGCCAGGGGAGGCACCCGGGCGGGGACAGTGGGCTTCCCCTGCTTCAAGACAAAGTGGGCCAAGAGGTCCTGTCGCTTCACCACCGGGGCCATCAAGGTCGTCGACCACCACCACGTCCAGCTGCCCCGCATCGGGCTCATCCGGACCAAAGAAGCACTTACAAGCTCCTCACCAAACTCGCTGTCGAAAAGGCCCGCATCCTCTCGGCCACGGTGAGCGAGGAGGCCGGTCGCTGGTTCATCTCGTTCACCTGCGAGGTTGCGCGTGACGACGGGCCGGCCCGGCATCCTGAGTCTTTCGTGGCCGTCGACTTCGGCATCTCGCAGCTGGCCGCTTTGTCGAGCGGCAAGGTGGTGGAGAACCCCAAGGCACTCTCTCGCTACCAGCGTCGGATGCGTCGGCTGGCACGGGAAGTCTCCCGCCGCCAAAAGGGTTCAGGGCGCCACGGTGAGTCCAGGGCCAAGCTGGCCCGCTGTCACGCCAAGGTGGCCCATGTCCGCTCCGACGCCATGCACAAGCTGACCACCGAGTTGGCCGCCACCTACCGCACCGTGGTGATCGAGGACCTGGCCGTGAAGAACATGACGGCGTCGCCCAAGCCCGTTGCGGACCCCGAGCACCCCGGCGCATTCCTTCCCAATGGCGCCCGCCGCAAGGCCGGGCTGAACAGGGCCCTGCTCGACGCCTCCCCGGCCGAGTTCCGCCGCCAGCTGGCTTACAAGCTGGAGTGGCACGGCGGAAGGCTCATCGTGGCTGACCGCTGGTTCCCCAGCTCGAAGACCTGCTCTCGTTGCCAGACAGTGAAAGCCAAACTGTCACTTCGAGAGCGCACCTACCGTTGCGAGGTATGCAACCTGGTCATCGACCGGGATCTCAACGCGGCCCTCAATCTTGCCGCTTATGGGCGGCGAGTGCTCTCCGTCGCGGTGAGTGGCACCGAGACGCAAAACGGACGTGGACGAGACACCCCCCGGGCCAGCTGCACCGACCCGGGATCTCGGACGAAGCGTCAAGACGGCTCCGGACAACCGGTGCAGGCCGACACCGCCTCTCTTGCTGGAGAGGCTGCCTGAGTCGTGCCGGCAACTACGGCACACTCAAAGGCAACGGAGAACCGGCGATCCGAAGCCAACTCGCACCTGGGCCGTTGTGACTATGCGGAGCTAGTCTCTAAATGAGCTCTGGCCAGGAAGGACCTCAATACGATGCTGGGATTGTCAAACAAAGCGGCCGTGCTTCACGGCATAGGTGATCTCCGGATAGAGGACCGTCCGGTGCCGGTTCCGGGTCCCCGACAGGTCCTCGTGGAAGTGGCGTCTGTGGGCATCTGTGGATCGGATGTCCACTACTACGAGCACGGCCGGATCGGGGACTTCATAGTCCGCTCACCCATGGTGCTCGGTCACGAGGCCTCCGGGGTCGTCGTTGGTAGAGGGGACCTGGCCGAACGCCACGAACTAGGGCAGCGGGTCGCCCTCGAGCCGGGGGTGCCGTGCGGCTCGTGTCGCGAGTGCCGCACGGGTCATTACAACCTGTGCCGTGACGTTGTCTTCTTCGCCACGCCGCCGGTCGACGGTGCGCTCGCCCGCTACGTCACCATCAACGAGGATTTCGCCTTCGCTCTGCCGGACCAGGTCAGCGATGACGCCGGCGCCCTTTGCGAGCCGCTGTCGGTGGGATTATGGGCTTGCCGCAAGGCGGAGATCAGGGTCGGGTCTCGCGTCGCGGTAGCCGGCGCCGGGCCGATCGGTGCCTCGGTCACCCTTGTCGCGCTGGCTTCCGGGGCGACGGAGGTCATCGTCAGCGACCCCGTGCCCTCGCGCCGGGCCCGTCTGGCCGAGATCGGCGCGACGGCCGTGGTCGACTCGTCCTCGTCGAGCCTCCAGAAGGAGGCATTTGACGCGGATGTCTTCATCGACTGTTCGGGCTCGCCGGCTGCGATCCTGGACGGCATCCGCTGTGTTCGCCCGGCGGGAGCCGCCGTGCTCGTCGGGATGTGCCCCTCCGCCGAGGTGCCCTTCCCCATTGCCAGCGTTCAGAACAGAGAGATCCGCTTGACCGGCACGTTCCGCTACGCGAACACCTACCCCGAGGCGATCGCGCTCATAGCGTCCGGGGCCATCAACCTCGAAGGCCTCGTCGATGCACGGTTCTCACTGGAATCGAGCGAGGAGGCACTCACCGCGGCCCGCCGCGACCCGTCGGTTCTGAAGCCGCTCGTTCGCGTGGCCTCGTCCTGAGCGCCGCACACGGCGCCAAGTCTGCAATGACGGCCGCGGGGAAGGTCCGCCATCAAAACATCACGGTGCACCTGAAGCCCGGTGAACTCGTCGGGGAGAGTCGCGCGCCAAGGACGCGTGAGAGCCTCGTTCGGCGTGATTCGGAACTGCGTCCGATTCCAGCACGTGCACTGCGGTCCAGCGAAGGGACATGAAGTGGCTGTCTACGGCGGCATCGAACTTGGTGGCACGAAATGCGTCTGCGCGGTGGGCGACGGTTCCGACGATGCCTGGGCCGGCACAGTTATCCCGACGACCGATCCGCAGACGACGACCCAGTTGGCAATCGACTGGTTCCGCGATGTACAGCAGGACTCTGGCTCGCTGGTGTCGCTTGGAGTAGCAAGCTTCGGTCCCCTCGATCTTGCGATCGGCGCCATCGCCCAAGCAACACCGAAGGTCGCGTGGCGGGGTTGGCCCGTTGTCGAGAAGTTCGAGCAGGCTCTCGGCGTGCGCGCCCACATTGACACCGACGTCAACGCGGCCGCGCTCGCGGAGCAGACCTGGGGCGCCGCGCAGGGGTGCTCAGACGTGCTTTACGTCACGATCGGCACGGGAATCGGCGTAGGGGCGATCGTGAACGGTGCGATGGTCCACGGGCGCTCGCACCCCGAAGCCGGTCACATGCGGTTTCCTCAGCATCCCGCCGATCGTCAACCGGGTGCTCCGGAACAGATGTGGACTGGAAACTGCCCCTTCCACGGTACTTGTTGGGAAGGTCTGGCGTCAGGCCCGGCCAGGGCACAGCGCTCGGCACTGTGGGCACAGGCCCTGAAGGAGCCGCCCGACGCGCTCGTGCTGGAGAGCGAGTACATCGCGCTCGGGCTTGTGAATCTCATCTCCACGTATCGTCCCCAGCGCATCATCCTGAGCGGCGGGGTGATGCACGAAGTCGGCCTGATGCAGAACGTCCGCCAGAGGACCTGTGAGCTGCTCGACGAGAGCTATTTTCCCGAGGCACGTCAGATCGAGGACCTCGTGGTCGCAGCCGCGCTCGGCGACGCCGCTGGGGTCGTCGGCGCCGTCTTGCTGGCGGCGGAGCTGAGTCCGGGATACCTGCGGAGCCGCCCGGTCGGTCGTTTGGTCACTCACATAGGAGAAGTGCTGACAAGGACCTAGGTCTTTGTCGCAAGAACTTGGCACGCCATAAGCGACAGCACGCGACCAGGCAGTTGGTCGTGGTGCCGGCTTGCAGCCGCCTTGCCGGTTGCTCCCGGGCACCGTGCGCCTTTGTGGCGGATCGTGGATCATCTGAGGAGTCGTGCAGAGCGGATCGTGGCGCAGTCCCAAGGCGGGCTGCGCAGGAGATGACTTGGAGGGCGTGTGAGGTTCGGGGTCGTCGGTACGGGATATTGGGCGCAGGTCACGCACGCAGCGGTGTTGGCGGCCGAGCCCGGTGTTGAGCTTGCGGCGGTCTGGGGCCGCGACGCCGACAAGGCGGCCGCTCTCGGCGCTGAGTTCGCCATCGAGGCGTACACGGACTTCACCGAGTTCTTGAGCCGCCTCGACGCCGTGGCGTTCGCCGTGCCACCGCACGTGCAGGCAGAGCTGGGTGCACGGGCCGCCGACGCCGGCAAGCACCTCCTCCTCGACAAGCCGATCGCGACCTCCGTCGCCGACGCTCAACGCCTGGTCGATGCGGTCGATCGCGCCGGTGTCGCCACCGTGGTCTTTTTCACCGCACGCTTCGACGAGACAAAGCGTCAATGGCTGGCGACCGTTGACGGAGGCAACTGGGAGGGCGCCTGGGCCCGCTGGATCGTGTCGGCGTTCGCCCCCGACAGCCCCTATGCCAACTCCCCGTGGAGAAGAGAAAAGGGCGCGCTCTGGGACGTCGGTCCGCACGCCCTCTCGATGCTGACCGCGGCGCTCGGCCCGGTCACGACTGTGACGGCGGACGGGGGGACGGGTGATCTCGTACATCTCATCTGCCACCACGCGAGCGGTGCCACGAGCACGGCCTCGTTGACGCTCAACGCTCCTCCCGCCGCGATCAACGTCGAGCTCTCCATCTGGGGCCCGGGCGGACTGTCGACGATGCCACTCGCCGGCTCGACAGCGCAGGCCTCCTACGGCGTCGCATTGCGCGAGCTCCTGGGCAACGTCAAAGCCGGCGAGCGCTCGCACCCCTGCGATGTGCATTTTGGCGCCTCGGTGGTGAGAACGCTCGCGGACGCTGAGCGGCAGATAGCCTCCGGGCGCGGTGGCACAGCCTCGTGAGATCGGCTGATCGGCACCGGGAGTGGGGCGTGCGGCGGGGTTTGCAGGCGCAGTGGCGACAAGCGGAGGCGCGAACACGATGATCCTGGGCACTCAGTACTACCGGCCTCCTTTCCCGCAGCGTGAGCTGTGGCGCGAGGACCTCGCAGGCATGGCGGCGGCCGGGCTGGACACGGTTCAGCTCTGGGCGTGTTGGGGATGGATCGAGCCGGAACCGGGAAGCTACCGATTCGAGGACTACGACGAGCTCATCGAGGTGGCGAGCGAAGCGGGACTGCGTGTTGTGATCAGCACGATCGCCGAGATCCAGCCGTTCTGGATCCATCGCGAGCTGCCAGGTGCACACCTGGTCGACCACATGGGCCATGCGGTGCGCTCCTCGCCGAGGAGGGAGTGCAACGTCGGGCTCACCCCCGGGGCCTGCTTCGACCATCCCGAAGTGCGGGACAGAATGGGCGCCTTCCTCACGACCCTCGGTCGTCGCTACTCGAGCTGTGAGACGCTCGTCGTCTGGGACTGTTGGAACGAGACGCGTTGGGCGGTCCACGGGAACGGTTATGTCTGCCACTGCGACGCAACGGTGGAGTCCTTCCGCAAGTGGCTCGCCCGGCGCTACGGCGACCTCGGCGGGCTCGGCGCGGCCTGGCACCGGCGCTATGCCTCGTGGGAGGACGTGGTCCCCGGCAAGCAGCCCGGTCGTCCCTACACCGACCTGGTTGAGTTCGAGGCGTTCCTCACCTCCCGTGCAGCCGGGCATGCGGCCTTCCGGGCCGAGTGCCTGCGCACCTCCGACCCGAACCACCCGGTCCTCGCTCACTGCGGCAAGCCGTCGGTGTACTCGAGCGGGATGGACTACGAGCAGGCGGTGTCGCGCGGGAACGACTTCGACCTGGCCGAGGTCCTCGATGGCTTCGGGTGCTCGCACTTTCCCGCCTGGGAGAGGATCTCGACGAGCGAACTGGGAACGCGCATCGAAGCGACCCGCTCGGCGACGGGCAACAAGCCGGCCTGGGTGTCGGAGCTCCAAGGCGGGCGCTCCAGCGCCGGCTTCGGAGTGTGGCCGGCGGTCGATCCGGCCACCCAGCAGCGCTGGGTATGGGGTGCCTACGGGCGGGGGATCAAAGCCGTCCTGTTCTGGTGCTGGCGGGACGAGGTGTTCGGCCGCGAATCCTCCGGGTTCGGGATCACGGGCTCGGACGGGCACAGCGCCGGCCGCCTGGAGCGCCTGGCCCGCACGGCAAGAGTGCTCCGCACCCATGAGGCGCTGCTCGATGCGTACCGACCCGACGCCCCCGAGGTTGCCGTCCTCTTCTCACAGGGGAGCTACCAGCTGGACTGGGCGGAGAACGGCAGGAGCGCCGAGCAGGCCTGCGGCAGCACCACCGGGTGGCTCAGCTTGTTCGAGCGGATCCAGCTCCCGTACGCGGTCGTCGATGCCCTGCGTCCGAGCGGGCTCGAAGGCGTCCGACTCCTCGTCATGGCCTGGCCGCTCGTGGTGCCGCCCGCGATGGCCGCCGCCATCATCGAGTGGGTGAGGGCGGGAGGGGTCCTCTTGACCGAGTCCGAGCTCGACGCCTTCGACGAGCGGGGGTTCTACAGGTATCCCGAGGACCGGCCCATGGCTTCGGCGCTCGGCATCCACAGCCTCGGGCGTCGCAGCCTCGACGACAGCGTCACGTTGTTGTTGGGCGCCGGAGCCGACCGGGACGCGATCCGCCAAGCCGTCTGGCTCGAAGCCTTCGACTCGAGCGGCTCGGAGGTCCTGGGCACTTCTGCGTCCGGAGAGGCGGTGGCCACCCGGCACCGACTCGGCGCGGGTTGGGTCGTAACGCTCGGCACATTCGCCGGCCTCGGGTACTCGCGCGCCCGCCACCATGGCCTCGAGGCCTTCGCCCGCCGGGCGGCCGCGCTGGCGGGGGTCGCGCCGACTTTGCGCGTCTCGCCGGAGGACGGGGAGGTCCTGCAGTGGCGGTCCGGCCTTTCGGGCCGTTCTCGCCTCCTGTTCCTTACTGCCGACACGTCCTTGGACCGCGTCACCGTGAGCGGCGCCCGGGAGCTGTTGGGTGGGCGGAGGATATGGTCGCTCGTCGGAGGAGGTGCCTCCGAGCCGAGGTACTCGGCCGACGCCTTCGAGTTCGATGTGGCCCTGTCCCCCGAAGGGATCGCCGTTCTCGCGTGGGGTGACGAGGAGGTCGCCATATCGCCCGATGGCGGTGGCGACGCTGTCAGGCGAGCCTCGTGAGGACCTCGACCTCGTACGGCGGGAGCGTGAGCTGCGAGAGGGCTTGATCGGGCCCGGCCGCCCTCCTGCCGTAGGACGCGGTCCCAGCCGTGACAAGGCTCACCTCGACCTGATCCGGTGAGGTGTTGATGAGCAGCGCCACCTCTCCGGCCGGGGTGCGCAGGCGGCCCGTCATCACCCGCCCGTCAGGGACCGTCAATGCCTTGTCGACGCCCGCCGCGCTGGCCGAGCGCGGAGTACAGGCGCCATGTGCTTTCCGGGTTGACCCGAGGCGCGCGCGCCGCCATGTGCTCGGTCGGGTAGGCGCACAGCACCATGGCTCCAGCGCCGACTTGCCGGCGGACCAGCGCCGGGCGCCCGTGCCCGTCGAGGGCGAGAACGGTGGCACCGTCGGGCTCGAGCGGCAGGAAGGCGCGAGCGCTCTTGTTGCCCGCCACCTTGAAAGCGAGCTCGTCGCCCACCGCCAAGTCGCCCAGGGCCTCGACGAAACTGAACACGACCTCGTCGTCCTCGATCGGGTCGACGAGCCCATATCGCAGCTGGTGGCGGATCCCGAACAGCTCTCCGAGCCATGGCATCCAGGGACCGACCTGTGAGGGGGCGCTGCCCGCGAAGTAGGAGAGGTAGACCGTTGCTCCTCCTTCTGCCAGCTCGACCAGGCGTTCGGCACTCGGCGCCATGAGCATTTTCGCCGAGGGGAGGAGGTAGAGCTTGGCTCCGTCGCCGAGACCGTCGCGTTCGCGGCATGAGAGTGACCGGCAAGTCGGCCTCTCGGGCGGCGATGTAGGCCTGCAGGAGGTTGTCGCGGATGTCGTCGCGGTAGTCCACGGTCGTGAACGCCAGGGTCCGCTCGAAGTGCTCGGGTACCACGATCGCCACCTCGCCGGCGATCGGCTCCCAGCCCGTCTCGTCGAGATCGGCGACAAGGCGCGAGAAACGGGCGATCTCCGCCAGCTGCGGCTTCGGCTTGCCGCTCTTGTCGGTGAGGCCGAAGTGCATCTCGAAGGGGTGGTGCCGGTAAGGGTCCTCAGCCGACAGGTCGTCGTAGTCGCAGTTGTTCCAGGCGAGCCAGCCCGTGGCTCCTGCGAGGAGGCTCGTGTGCAGCACCTGGCGGTAGTAGTGGGCTGCGTTCTCGTCGGAGGCGAAGTCAGAGCTCAGACCGAATTCCTCCAGCACGACGGGGCGGTCGAACGAGCCGGAGAGCTCGCAGGCGAACGCGGCCGCCATCGATTGGCGTACCGGGTCGTCCGACATCGGGTAGACGTGTGGGCCGATGAAGTCCACCAACGGTGCGAGAGCCCTGAGCGAGTAGCCGTTGTCGTGGCCGGAGACCTCGATGCCCCACGCGCCCTCCCCGAGTGAGACCGGTTGGTGCCCGCCGCCGGCACGCACGGCCTGGACCAGTATGCGGGCCCACGCGGTTATCTCACCGGTCGTGGCCAGCCCACCGTAGTGGGGCATCTCGTTGCTGATCAGCCAACCGACCACCGCTTGGTGCGCTGCGAAACGGCGGGTGATCTCGGTGGCGAACCAGGCCTGTTGCGAGACGAGCCACACGTCGCGGTAGAGGTCACGGCCCGCCCGCCACGCAGGGTCCCAGTTCTGGCCCGACATGTGGCCGACGATGAACGTGGGGATCGTGCCCAGGCCCGTCTCCACGTGGGCGTCTAGGAAGTCCTCGAATCGCTCGAGCACGGACGGCTCGAGGCGTTCGGGCTCGGGGACGAAATCGGGCCAGTAACAGAACGAGCGGGTGACGTTGCAGCCGTGCTCGGCGAGCACAGCCAGCTCCTGGCGGACGACGGTCGTGTCGTAACGGGTCCACATCCGCGGCCCCCCGGTACGTGACCAGAAGTTGGCACCGAGCCAGGAACGCCCCTTAAGACGTTGGTCCACTTGTCCGCCTCCCGAGCCCCCCGTCCTGCGAGAGGCGCTCATACTGAACCGCTCAATCGGTGGATCCTGACGAGCTTATGCAAGGGCTTCGATCGCCGTCGCTCATCAGTCCCGTCGCTGCTGCCGCACCCCGTGGCCGGACTCACCGGCGACGCTGAACGGCATCCGCATCGCAACTTAGCGGGTGCGCTCGTCCCTCCGCGTCAAGGATCCGGAGGCAGGGAACCATCCCCACTATGAGGTGTCAGAAACTCCCGGCAGCACCGCCGCGTGGTGTCGCGACGAGGTTGTGAGGCGGGCGGGCGGTCGTTCCCCGGGTGATGAGCTGTCCCCGGGCCTCACCTGTGCGGGTGATCACGCCGCTGTCGATGAGGGCAAGCAGTGCGCTCGCCCCGTGTGTGCCCATGGCGGGGATGTCGCGCTTTACCGCGGTGAGCGGAGGGTGGACCACCTGACAGTAGGTGGAGTCGTCCCAGGCGACGAGGGAGACGTCACGCGGGACAGAGAGCCCCATTTCATGGGCCGCACCCAGGCCGGCGACGGCGAGCACTTCGCTGTCGTAGACGATCGCGGTCGGGGGGAGTGGGTCCGCGAGCAACTGACGTGTCACTCTGCCGCCGCTCTCGGCCATGAAGTCCGTCGTGACGACTCGTGGCGGGAGCAGGAGCTCCTCCATCGTGGCCAGGTAGGCGTCCGTGCGGACCTGGGTGGATTGGAACTCCGGGACGCCCGCGACGCGGGCGATCCGCTCGTGGCCGAGGCGTGCGAGGTAGCGGACGACGTCGACGACGGCGCCTGCGTCGTCGCTACACACTGCTGACAGCCCCCCGATGCCTTCGGGACCGCCGATGACGACAGCCGGGAGACCGAGCTTCTCGATCAGCTCGAACCGAGGGTCGACCACGCGCGGGTCGACGACGAGCACGCCGTCGACGCGACGCTCCGCCCACCAGCGGCGGTAGATGGTCATCTCGGCTTCAAGGTCGTGGGCGACCTGGAGGGTGAGGCCGACGGAACGACGCGACAGCTCCATCTCGATGCCGGCTATGAGCTCCATGAAGAAGGGCTCGAAGGCGAGCGTCTGAGCCGGCCGTGCCAGCACGAGCCCGCATGCGCCGGCGCGCGCTCCCGACAGGGCCCTGGCGGCGCTGTTCGGGTACCAGCCGAGCTCGTCGGCGATCTTCAAGATGCGCTGTCGTGTCACCTCGGAGATTCCCGGCCGGCCGTTGAGCGCGTACGACACGGCACCCTTCGACACCCCGGCGCGAAGCGCTATGTCAGCGATCGTGACGCGGTGGAGCGGATTCGTCTTCTGGGCCACTGGCACTTCCTCCTGTCCGCCACTTCCCGACGCCAGCAACGCCGATGCAAGTTTGCGGGAGGCCGTCATGACCGGTGCCTGTCACCAAGGAGGAAGGTGAAGCGGGTAAGTAGGCCTTGAAGTGCATGATGGCAAGCTGGCTGGCCGAGCACGATGAGTCCGACGTCCTTCTTGAAGTCGCTGAGAAAGTGTAGCCGTCCCGGACCGATTACCCACGTGCCAGCCAGCCGGTCATCGGCAGAACCGCCCTCAGGAAGAAATGCGGGGGCGATCCGTGCCCGGTGGCGACCTTCGCGCTCTTGCACCTGGCATCCCCACAGACCCTAGGCTCTGGACCGGTTCACATGAACGCCGGCTCTGAACGGGGCGTACGAGGAAAGGCACACCATGGCTAACGAGACCGTCTTCAAACGCTACGCCGGCAACCCCGTCGTGACCGCGAGCGCTGTCCCGCGCGCCAACAGCATCCACAACTCGGCGATCGTCAAGAGGGGGGAAGGCGACTACGCCGGTGTGTTCCGCGTGGACGAGCTCAGCATGGACTTCGTGCTCCACGTCGGCTTCAGCCGAGACGGCATCCATTGGGACATCGATCCCGAGCCGGCTCGGATAAAGAGCAACGATCCCGACGTCTTCGTCACGGACTACAGCTACGACCCTCGCCTCACGCTGTTGGCGGGGACCTATTACCTCACCTGGTGCAACGCCGGTCCCCAGGGTCCCAAGATTGGGCTTGCCACCACCAAGGACTTCAAGACCTTCACCCAGGGCGAGGACCTGCTGCCCCCGGCCAATCGCAACTGCGTTGTCTTTCCCCGCAAGATCGGGGGGAAATATGCCATTCTCCACAGACCCTCCGACCGCGGCCATACCCCGTTCGGCGACATCTTTTACGCGACGAGCCCTGACTTCGAGCATTGGGGCTGCCACCGGTTCGTCTTCGGTCCGATGGGCGGCTGGCAGGGGCTCAAGGTCGGGCCCGGTCCTGCACCCATCGAGACCGAGGATGGCTGGCTGCTCATCTACCACGGCGTCTGGCGGAGCTGCAACGGCTACCTGTACTACATCGGTGGGGCGCTCTTGGACCTGGACAAGCCGTGGAAAGTCCTCTACCGCACCAAGGACTACCTGCTCTCGCCCACCGAGATCTACGAGCGGGTTGGTGACGTCCCCAACGTGTGCTTCCCGAGCGCAGCGGTGATGGAACCGGATGACACACTCCGGCTTTACTACGGCTGCGCCGACACCTGCGTCTCGATGGCCGAGGCCAAGTTGTCCGATGTGGTCGAGTTCGTCAAGACCCACAGCTTCTGAGCCGCCGAGACCCGTGCGCAGACGCTGCCGGAGGTGAGGGGATGGGCGCTGTCCGCGGCGACCTGCAGTTGATCGTCTAGGTCGCGCTGCGGGTCGACTCGGCGGCCCGACGGAGCGCTTCGTCGTAGACGCGGACGAGGCGATCCCACCGCTCGTTCGCAGCGTGGTCGATCTCCTGGCGGCGCGGGTCCGCGTCGAACCAGGCGATCGTCTCTTGGATCCCTGCGGAGAACGGGACCGTGGCTTTGAAGCCGGGCACGAGGCTTCGCAGCTTGTCGTTGTCGAAAACCGTGCTGTACGACTTGTCCCCCCACAAGTTGCCCTCCTGCTCGGGGTCCGACGCGACGATCGCGTCGCTCGGGACGTGCAGGATCATCGGCTCGGCACCCGCGGCCCTGCCGACAAGCTCGTAGATCTGGTTCCAGGTGAGGCTCTCTTCCGAGGTGATGTGAAAGTCCTGGCCGATGGCGCCGGGATGCCCGAACAATCCGAGCAGGCCCTTCGCGAAGTCGCTGTTGTGGGTCAAGGTCCAGATGCTGGTGCCGTCACCGGGGACGATGATCCTCGCCCCCCGGCGCATCCGGTCGACGATCGTGAACGGCTTCTGCCAGCTGCCGATGACGACCGGTATCTGAGAGGGCCCGTAGGTGAGCGACGGCCTGACGATCGTGGCGGGAAAGCCTCTTTCCCGATATGCCCGCCGAAGGGTCTCCTCGCAGGCGATCTTGTCGCGCGAGTACTGCCAGTACGGGTTCACCGTGGGCGTCGACTCGGCGATCATCCAGTGCGAGGGCGGTTTCTCGTATACAGACGCCGAGCTGATGAACACGTACTGGCCGGCCCCGGCGAACACCCGGACGTCCTTTTCGACCTGGTCCGTTTGGAAGCCGACCCATTGGACAACGACGTCGAAGTCGAGCCCCGCGACGGCCGCTCTGACCTGCGCCTCGTCGGCGGCATCAGCGGTCAGTAGGCGCTCTTGCGCGACGACCGTCGGGAGCTTGGAGCGACCGCGGTTCAAAAGCCACAGCTCGTGACCGGCTGCCACCGTCGCAGCGGAGCATGCCGAGCTGATGAGACCCGTCCCGCCGATGAACAAGATGCGCATCCCAGCTGCTCCTTGGCCTCTTTGGTGATGTGACGGCGACCTTAGCCCGCCGAATCAGCCCAACTGGGGTGGTCTTCTCGCAACCCCGGCCCCGAGCCGGCGCACCCGCGCTGCGGACCGACAGTGGCGCTGCCAGAATCACGCCTGTGCGTGTCCGTGTGCTGTTGCTGCTCGTAGCAGTCATCGGCGCAGTGATCGCCCTGCCGGCGAGGGAGCCCGTCGCGGCCGTGACCGCATCGCAGTGGTGGGTGGCGCTCGCCTTCGCCAACCGCGAGCTTGGCGCGGTGGTGGAGGGGAGCGGCGTGGAGCAGGCTGCGCGGTGCGAGCTCTCGCTCTACTCGACGTCCAACGGCGGCGTCACGTGGGCGACGCCGGTAGTGCTGCAGCCACGGTGCGTTCTGCGGCGCCGGTGGCTCGACCGACGAGATGGCGATGACAGCTGACGGCAGCTGGTTCCTCGCCACCGCCCAGGGCTTGTTCCGCGGCCGAGCCCGCCATGCGGGCTTCGAGCTGATCCGGCCCGACCGTCTCGTGCCATCTGAACCTACCTACACCTTCTGCTCGGTGGCGGCTGCGGGCAGATCTGTCTGGGTAGTTCTCGCCGATGCCTGCGGGCTGAGATCGGCAGGTGTCGTGCTGGCCTCAGGCAACGACGGAGCTGCCTGGACCAGGTCAAGAGACATGCCGCTTAAGTCTCTGGACGAGGCGAATCTCATCGACGCCACGCCGCCGGAGACTTTGGCGGTGGCGGGCCCTGCGAGCGCTTGGCTGATCGGGTCGAGGACCGCGCCGAGTTCCCAGGGCGCCGCCGGGACCCTCGCGGTGACGCACACCGCCGATGCGGGTCGCACATGGCACGCGAGCACGCTGCCGTGCAGAACCGACGCCATCGCCGGGATGCTCACCGCGGTCGGGAACGATGTTGCCACGTTGTGCCTCGGCGACCCGAGTACCGGTTTCGCGCCGATGGAGGTCATCACTTCCACCAACGGCGGCGCGAGCTGGACTGAACGCTGTGACAACGGCCCCCTTGGCTTGCTGCGGATCGTCGGCGCTTGCCCGGGGTTCGGTTACCCGGGCGCAATGGTTGCGATGCCAGATGGCGCCCTTGTGATGGCGATCGGCTACCCGATAGGTGGCGTGGACGTGTCGCTCGACGGTGGCCGCACCTGGAAGCTCGTGCTCAGATCGGCGGCGACGTTCCTCAGCTTGTCGCGGGGAACCGGAACGGTCTGGGTGCTCGCGCTGGGGCCGGGGAGCCCTGGTTTGAGGCTCGCGGAGTCCACGGACGGCCGCAGATGGCATGCGGTGGCACTGCCCACGTTGGGCTGACACCGCGAACGACCTCGCCTGTGGGCCTTGACTCTCACCCTGGGGGAGGCCGCACAGTTGGTGTGACCGGGCATCCGCCCGGGACGAGGGAGTCGATCGTGGAACTGATGAGCATCGGTGAGTTCGCCCGGCGGTCTCGGTTGTCGCAGAAGGCGTTGCACCTCTACGACGAGCTCGGCCTCCTGTCACCGGCGCGCGTCGATTCGGACTCGGGCTATCGCTTCTACGAGACCGGACAACTCGAGCAGGCGCGCCTGGTCGCGATGCTTCGCGAGATCGGGCTTCCACTCGCTGAGATAAGCGTCGTCCTCGCTCTCGAGCCGCAGGCCGCCGCCCGCCAGATCGCCGCCTACTGGTCCGGCGTAGAGCGGGAACACGGCGCCCGCCGCGACCTGGCCGGTTACGTCGTCAAGAGCCTGAACGGAAAGAGGTCGGTCATGTACGAAGTCGCCACCCGTGAGATCCCGACGCGCAGCGTGCTGTGTCTCAAGCGCAACGTCAATCAGCAGCGAGCCTGGGCTTTCGGCAAGGAGTTCGTCGCCATCCTCAGGAACCGCCCGTTGTCGCAGATGGAAGGTGTCGCGGGGGCGGCCTTCTGCATCTATCACGGGGAGGTCAGCGACGACAGCGACGGCCCGATCGAGTGGTGCCGGCCTGTGCCGGGGGACCAGGCGAACGAGCTCGCGGCCGGCTTTCCCGAGCTCAGCTTGCGAACCGAGGCCGCCCACGAAGAGGCCTTCGTGCACCTTGGCGAGGGAAACCAGATTAGCCTTGCCCAGTGGCAGCTCGTGTCCGAGGTGCTGTGTGCTTGGGGAACCGAGAGAGGCCGGCAACCGAGCGACCTGGGCGTCCGGGTGAGCTTTCTCGCCCCGTCCCCGGTGACTCCCGAGAGCGTGCCGGACTGTGACTTCGCAGTCCCACTGGCCTGAGGCCGGTCCTTGGCGGCAGGCACGCGCCGGGACGGTGAGGTCACGGGTGCACGGCCCGCTTTTCCTCAGGCCTTGTCCCGCTGAGGGACATGAGCCCGGGCCGCGTCCGGGCCGGGTCTACTCCCCGGAGATCCGGTGACCCGGCCGCGGCCGAAAGCGCCGTGGTGGGCGCAGACCTGGGCTGCGACGGACATGGCGGAGCTCATCACGCTCTCGAGGTCATCGCCGCGCAACACTCCTGCAAGGACCGTGCCGATCACAGCGTCGCCGGCTCCCAGGGTGTCGAGGGGCGTGATCGGACTGGCCTCGGCGTGGACGGTCTCGCCCGAGGAGGTTGAGATCGAAGCGCCCCGCGGACCCTTCGTTACCAGCACCACTTCTGGCCCGGCGCGCAGGACCCGTCTTGTCAGATCGCGCACAGCAGCGGTGCCGAGACTCGTTCCCGAGAAACAGGCCATCCAGACCCTGTCCAAGAGGGGCTCGTAGTAATCGCCCGGCCGGTCGGAGAAGTCGAAGGACACACGCGCTGCGCACGCTATGGCCTCCAGCTGGTCCTCGGTACCGCTACGGGCGCCTGAGTGGACGCAGTCGAACCGACTGAGATACTCGAGGTCGGTTTCGTCGAGGACGAACCGTGACACGCCGAGCCCGTAAGCCACAAAGCGCCGGTCGCCGCCGTCGAGCTCGACGACCGAGTACGCGTTCGGTCCCTCGATGACCCTGAGGCGGTCGGTCCCCACCCCTTCGTCGTCCAGCGCCGCCTTGACTGCGCGCCCGGCCTCATCGGTGCCGATGGCGCCGAGGTAGGCCGCGTTGATGCCCGCCTTGCGAGCGGCCACGGCGACGTTCAAGGCATTCCCGCCCGGGAAGAGGCACCCGAGTGACGGGTAGATGTCCGCCACGTTGTCACCGACCGCCGCTACTTGGTGCATCGCGTGACCTTGGTCGCCGAGAAGTGGGTCAGATCTCGAGTCCTTGCCTGGCGCGGAGAGGCGGTCCGGTGTCCGTCGAGAAAGCGAGACGGGATCAGGGCACCACGAGAATCGGGAAGCGTCCTCGCGCGAGCAGCTGGCGCGGGACGCCACCGAGGTGGAGAGCCGGGTGGGCCGAACGTCCCACGACCACGAGGTCGGCCTTGCACTCCTGCGCAAGCTGCTCGAGCTCTGCGGCGACCTCACCGCTGCGGCAGGTGAAATCACCGCGGACACTCGCCTGGCCCAGTTCCTGGGTCACGAACTGCGCCAGGTGTTCGTCGCTCTCGGCATCACCGACGAGCGGGACAGGTGCGAAGAACCCACCGAGGGCGGCCGCACCGGGTACGTGGGAGACGAAGCAGGCATGGACGCAGCCTTGCTCGCGGACCGCCAAGCCGACTGCCATGGCGAATGCGCGGTAGCTCGGATCAGAACCGTCTGTCCCGACGACGATGCTCCTTATGGCCATGCCCTACTCTCGCGCAGCGGGCGCCGTCGGTCCCGGACGGGCCGACCCGATCAGCTCGCCGGGCGACTCGGCGGCCCCGTTCTCGTCTGCCGCGCCGTTCCCGCGGCCCCCTTGAGCCACGCTTGCGACCAGATCTGGGGCGGCTTTCCCGTCACGATCGTGGTGGATCCTGAGTCCGTGACCGTGGTGAAGGTGTGCCTTCTGAGCGATCGACTCGTCGTCCACATGGATGAACTTCTCACCCCGCAGGGCCGAGGCGATGGCGGCGATCACGCACATGATGACCGCGAAGCTGAGTATGAGGACCAGCGCATCCTTGAACGACGGACCGATGAGATGGGGGAAGAAGGAGCGGCCTGTGATGGCGGCCGCCTGGCCGGCGGGAAGGTGGTTGAGCACTGCCGGGCCGAGCAGGCTCTTGAGCGGGTTGTAGCCCAGGAATGCGGCGAAGATGTAACCGAGGGGCGGCAGATGGGAGAGCTGGGTGGCGGCCGCCACGGGGACGCCGTGCGCGAGGAGGCCATGGAACATCGCCGCGGGCACCTTGTCGTTCAGCCCGAACACGAGCAGCGTGAAAAAGAGCCCCATCGAGAGCGGAAGGCCTGTCTGGGCGAAGGTCACGCGCATGCCCGAAGCTGCTCCGCGGTAGCGGGCCGGGACCGAGTTCATGATCGACGCCGTGTTCGGCGAAGCGAACAAGCCGCCGCCGATCCCTGAGACGAACATCACGATGGCGAAGGGTTGGTAGGAGAAGTTGGCCGGGAAGGTCATCATCACCCCGTACATGGCGGCTGTGAGGAGCATCCCAGAGGTCGCGAAGAGCCGGGCCCCGTAGCGGTCCGAGAGCTTGCCGGATATGGGCCCGGCGACCACGAAGCCGAGCATGAACGGGAGCATGTAGATCCCTGCCCACAACGGCGTGCGGGCGAAGCTGTATCCGTGCTGTGGCAGCCAGATGCCTTGGAACCAGATCATCAACATGAACTGGAGGCCGCCTCGACCAACGCCGCCCAGGAAGTTCGCCGCGTTGCCGGCGGTGAACGCCCGGATGCGGAAAAGCGACAGGCGGAACATGGGCTCGGCCACCCTCGTCTCGATGAAGCCGAAGAAGATGAGAAGCGCGAGACCGCCGAAGATCATCTCCAGGACGAAGGGATTCCCCCATCCGGTGAGGGAGTGGCCGTAGGGCTTGATGCCGTAGGTGACGCCGGTGAGGAGCATGACGAGGCCCGCCGCGAACGAGAGGTTCCCGAGCCAGTCGATCTTCGCCTTGATGCGGATGCCGATCTCCTTCAGCTTGAGGAAGGCCCAGACTGTGCCGAAAGCGCCGATCGGCACGTTCGCGAGGAAGACCCAACGCCATCCGACCTGGGAGAGGAGCCCACCCACGAGAATGCCCAGGAACGAGCCGACGATCCCCACGACCATGTTCATCCCGAGCGCCAGACCGAGCTGCTCTGCAGGGAAAGCGTCGGTGATGATCGCCGCCGAGTTCGCCATCAGGAGCGCGCCGCCCACGGCTTGGACCATCCGCAGGATGACGAGCTCGAGCGCTCCGTTCGTGCCTGTGCTCCAGACCGTCGACAAGAGGATCGCCGAGACGGTGAACCAGGCGAAGCCGAGGTTGTACATCCTCACGCGGCCGAACATGTCGCCGATGCGCCCTACGGTCACCACGACCGCGGCCGACACCAGGCTGTAGCCCATCATGATCCAGAGCAGGTACGGGAAGCTGGCCGCCTGCAACGGGTTCAGGTGGATGCCCCGGAAGATGACCGGCAGGGCGATGATGAGGCTCGTCCCGTTCAAGGTCGCAAGCAGCATGCCGATCGTGGTGTTGGAAAGGACCACCCACTTGTAGCGGGGCCCCACCGCCGTCGACCGAGTCGGTGTCAGCAGGCTCACGTTCGCTTCTCCTCTGGTTCGTGGTGGCCCCCCGTCACCTCCGGTGTCTCCCCTGGGCGCTCGGTCGCGAACGACTCGAGCAGGGTCACAGCTCGTTCGAGCGCCGCGCGGTCCGGCTTGCAGAGGGCACTCACGTGCCCGGCAAGCCAGGCGTTGCCGATGCGGGCGCGCCGCTCAAGAAGTTCCGTGCCTGCGGGCGTGGCTACGAGCTGCACGCCCCTGCGGTCGGCAGGGTTCATCCGTCGTGCGATGAGACCCGCAAGCTCCAGTTTGTCGGCAAGGCGCGTCGCGGCCGGGGAAGGCAGGCCCTCGATCTCGGCGAGATGGCCGACACCGAGCGGGCCGTTGCGGACCACGGTGGCAAGCGCCGAGAACTGGGCGATCGTGAGCTCGGACGGGTCCACCCGACGAAGCTGTCGCGAGAGGCGGACCATCGACAATCGCAACCGGGCGGCCAGCACGTGGGGCGCATCCGCCTCGCCTCTCGCGCCCGCCGCATCGCTCATCGTCCTACGCCTCTTTCCCGAACTGCCCAGCTGCCGGAGTTGTGCCGCACCGGCCACCTCGTTGGCCGGACCGCCTGTCCCTGGCTAATGTGCCGACATTATTATATGTCGACAGTATCGATCCAACCTTGAGGGCGTGAGGCGATTGGGCGCTGCGGGCACGGCGGTCTGTGGCAGATCGGCTGCAGGCCGATGAGCAGCGCCGAGCCGTTCGTCGTCATGTCCAAACCAATCGGGCCGATCTGCAACCTCGACTGTGGATACTGCTACTACCTGGGGAAGACGGCGCTGTTCCCGCCTGGGGAGCACTTCCGGATGAGCCCTCAGGTGCTCGAGTCGTACATCTCCTCGTTCATCGGTGCCAGCCCCGGGCCGCTCGTGCACTTCGGCTGGCACGGCGGCGAGCCGACCCTGGCGGGGATCGAGTTCTATCGCCGCGTAGTCGAGCTCCAGGATCGGTACCTGCCGGCAGGGTGGCGCTGCCTCAACAACATTCAGACGAACGGGACGCTGCTCGACGCGCGCTGGTGCAGTTTCCTAGCCGAGAACCACTTCGCAGTGGGGCTCAGCATCGACGGTCCGGCGAGCCTGCACAATGCTTCTCGTCCCGACCGGCGCGGGCGGCCCACTCACGATCGGGCGATGCGGGGACTCGGCCTACTGCGCGCCGCCGGCATCGAGCCGGACGTGCTCTGCACGCTGAACGCGCTCACCGCCGCTCATCCGACCGAGGTCTACAGGTTCTTCGTCGACCAGAAGGTGCAGTGGCTGCAATTCCTCCCGGTTGTCGAGAAAGCACCCGGCGGTGTGTCGGAACGCTCGGTGACGCCCGAGGCGCTGGGGGAATTCCTCTGCACGATCTTCGACGAGTGGGTCCGCCACGATATCGAGCACATCGGTGTGCAGAACTTCCTCGAGTGCTTCCTCGTCGTCACGGGCAAGCCGGCCAACCTCTGCGTGATGTCGCGGACGTGCGGACGGGTTCTCGCCATGGAGCACGACGGGAGCGTCTACTCCTGCGACCACTATGTCGATCCTGCTCATCGCCTCGGAGAGGTGACGAGCGACGGGCTCGCGGCATTCGTCGACTCGCCGGCACAGATCGCCTTCGGCGAGGCGAAGCACGACTCCCTGCCGGCGTGCTGTCGGGAGTGCCCGGTGGGCTTCCTGTGCCACGGGGGCTGTCCGAAGGACCGCTTTACAATCACGGCCGCCGGCGAGGCAGGTCTCAACTACCTCTGTGCCGGGTACCGGCGCTTCTACGGCCACGTCCTGCCCTATCTCAGGCGGATGGTGGCCCTTGCCCGCCATGGCCGGCCGATCTTCGAGATCAGCGCGGAGCTCGAGACAGCCGAGCACGAGGATCGGTTGCGATGGCGGACGACCGGGCGCAACGACTCGTGCCCGTGTGGGAGCGGCCGGAAGTACAAGCAGTGCTGTCTTTTGACCCGGCGCCGGTGACGGCTGCCGTGCCGGCACTTTTTCAGGCCAGTTCAGGCTCTATTCGCGACCCTGCACGATCTCGTCGAAGGTCGAGATGCGGCGCGCGACCTCGAGACGGGCGCGCTCGGTCCTCGGCACGTCGGCGTAGTACTAGGTGTTCGGCAGCTCGAAACCGGCCCGCTCGTGGCGAACCGGCGTCTTCTGGGTTGATCGCGCCCACGACGGCGTCGAGAGACACCACGCCGCTCAGCGCTGCCAAGCCGCCGAGAAGCACGGCATTCGGCACAGGCCGGCCGAGGTGCTCCAACGCGAGCTGTGGTGGCGGGGGCGATCGCCAGGCGGTCCCGGCGCATCCCTCCGGCGAGCTTGCCGAGGCCCAGCTCGTCGAGACTGTGAGTCGTGTTGATGAAGAAATAGCCGTCTGCGCCGAAGCTGGCGAAAAGGTTGACCTGGTGCAGAAGCATCCTGCACCACCACTGCGTCAGGAGCCGCGATCGGCGAGTGGGTGCGGATCTCGGTGTCGCTTATGCGGCAGAACGCCACCACCGGGGCGCCGGCGCGTTCTGAGCCGAAGCTCGGGAGCGCCTGGGCGTGGCGGCCCTCCACGAACGCCGCTACCGAAAGCATCTCCGCTGCGGTAACCACTCCGTGGCCACCCCGGCCATGGAAGCGGACCTGGAACAGCACCGGAGCTTTCCGCGGTGTTGTTCGGTTCTAGGGCGCGTCGATGTCGACCCGGACCACTTTCACTGTCCTTCAGGCGCCAAGCATCCCTGTGCAGGGACACGGACGACAGTTCCTCTGCCCTATTTCTCCGGTATTTCTCAGGCGCGCGGTTAGCGGGCGCTCCGGTCGTGCCCTCATGGGCCGCAGGGGAGCAGCCGGTCGCAGCCGCCCCACGAGGTGCCTCCCGATGCCACACTTGGAGTGATGACGGACCGAACAACGGCCCCGGGAGCAATCGCCGAAAGCCGCGCTCACCGGGCGACGTCCTTCGATCGCGTGCCCCGCCTGGTCTTTTGGGAGACGACCAAGGCCTGCCCGCTCGTGTGCGTGCACTGCCGGGCGGTCGCGCAGCGCGAGCCCGCACCGGACGAGCTCACCACCGAAGAGGGCAAAGCGATCATTGACGAGCTCGCCGGCGCCGGTCGCCCTGCCCCGGTCCTGATCCTGACCGGCGGCGACTGTCTGCAACGGCCCGACCTCGGCGTCCTTGCCGCGTACGCACAGGCTTCGGGCGTGCCGGTCGCCATCTCGCCCTCGGTCTCCCCGAGCCTCAACGCCGCCACGGTATCGATGCTTTACGCCAACGGGGTGAGGACCGCGTCGCTCAGCCTGGACGGAGCAGTCGCCGAGACGCACGAACAGGTTCGACAGATCCCCGGTCACTTCGGCGAGACGATCAGCGCGATCGGTCTCCTCAAAGAACACGGCCTGGCCGTGCAGATCAATACGGCTGTCATGGCGCAGAACGTCAGGGAGCTCGCGGACCTGGCGGCACTCCTGGTCCGCCACGGAGTGAGGACCTGGGAAGTCTTCTTCCTCATCGGGGTGGGACGCGGGCACGATATCGCCGAGATCGAGAACGACGAGTACGAGGACGTCTGTCACTTCCTCGTCGACGCCGCCCAGTATGGGATGACCGTGCGGACAGTGGAGGCGCCCTTTTTCCGCCGGGTCCGTGACTGGCGGTCCAAGCGGACCGACGCGAGTGCGGACCCTGGGATCGAGTTCGGGCTCGGACCGCTCTACGGGGAGCTGCGCGCCCGCCTTCGCGAGCTGATGGGCGAGCCGACGTCCCCGGTTCTTGCGCCGACGGCCTCCACCCGTGACGGCAAGGGGATCGTGTTCGTGGCCCACGACGGTCAGGTGTACCCCGCCGGGTTCATGCCTCTTCCGCTCGGATCGGTGCGCGACACGGGCGTGCTCGGCATCTACCGCGACGACCCGGTGCTGAAGGCGATCCGGAACGCCGAGTTCCCCGGGCGCTGCGGGCGGTGCGAGTACTCCGACGAGTGCGGTGGGTCGAGGGCGCGGGCCTACGCGGCCACCGGGGACCCACTCGCCGACGACCCAGCTTGCCGATACCTTCCCTCGTAGGCGACACTCGCGAAGTCGCCGCGCGCGCTGAGCGACTGGTCCGAGTCGAAGGAGAGCCGAAGATGGGCGTAACTGTTTCAGGTGTCAAAGCCGTGGAGATTCTTGACTCCCGAGGTAACCCGACCCTGGCGGTGACGGTGACGCTCGGCGACGGCACCAGTGCGCGCGCAGGCGTACCGTCCGGCGCGTCGACTGGCTCACGCGAAGCGGTCGAGCTGCGCGACGGCGACCCGGCTCGCTTCGGAGGTAAAGGTGTTCTCGGAGCTGTGGGGGCCGTCAACGGTGAGATCGCCGAGGCGTTGAGCGGTCGGACCTTCGCCGATCTCGCGGAGCTGGACCACACCCTGATCGAGCTCGACGGTACCGAGAACAAGGCCCGTCTCGGGGCCAACGCCATAGTTGGCGTGTCGATGGCTGCAGCCCGGGCGATTGCCCTAGCCGCCGGAGTGCCGCTCTGGCGCTCCCTCAACCCCCAAGGGGTGACGCCGCGGCTACCCGTGCCGCACTTCAACGTCCTGAACGGAGGGGTGCACGCGCCGAACAAGCTCGACTTCCAGGAGTTCATGGTGGCCCCGATCGGCGCCCCGAACATGGCAGAAGCCGTGCGCGCCGGTGCAGAGGTCTACACGGCGCTGCGCAAGCTGCTGGCCGGCAAGGGCTTCGCGACAGGACTCGGTGACGAAGGGGGCTTCGCCCCGGAGATCGACGAACCCGAAGAAGTCCTCCGTTTGATCGTCGAGGCGATCAACCAGGCCGGCTACCGCCCCGGCCGCGAAGGTGTGGCGATCGCGCTCGACCCGGCCGCGAGCGAGTTCTTCCGCGGCGGCAGCTACCACGTTGCCGGCGAGACCCTGTCGAGCGACGACATGATCAGCCGCTACGCGGCGATCATCGAGGACTTCCCGGTGTGGAGCCTGGAAGACGGACTGGCCGAAGCAGACTGGGAGGGCTGGGTACGTCTCACCGAGCAACTCGGTGACCGCCTCCAGGTCGTGGGCGACGACCTCTTGGTCACGAACCCGAAGATCATCACCGAGGCGATCGCTCGCCGGGCGGCGAACTCGGCGCTGATCAAGGTCAACCAGATCGGCAGTGTGACCGAGACGCTCGCCGCGATCGCGGTGTGCAGGCAAGCCGGCTGGACGCAGATGGTGTCGCACCGCTCGGGCGAGACCGAGGACACCTTCATCGCCGACCTTGTCGTTGGCTCCGGGTCCGGACAGCTCAAGACCGGTGCGCCGGCCCGCGGCGAGCGTGTGGCGAAGTACAACCGGCTGATCGAGATAGAAGCGGCCGAGCGGCTTCCCTACGGACTGGTCGGCTGATCCCCGGGGCGGCCAGCCGCCCCTGTGCAGGCCTTTTTCGAAGACGCTCTTCTCATGGTCGTGACGTCGCAGGAGGCCGCCTACCGTGTCTGGACGTGGAGGCAGATCATGTCTTTCTGGTCCGGCACGGTGAGACGGCTCTCAATGCCGCCGGCGTTCTGAGGGGACAGCTCGACGTCCCGCTCAGCGCGACGGGTCAAGCCGAGGCGCTTGCGCTCGGCGAATTGTTTCGCGACGTACCCCTGAGAGCAGTCATGTCGAGCCCGCTCAGACGGGCGGCCGACACGGCGCGTCCGCTGGTCCTCGGCTCGACGGCTCTGCTCGGGATCGACGACCGCCTGAGGGACCGTTTCTACGGCGAGTGGGCCGGGCACGCGCTCGCGGAGGTCGAGGAGCGTTTCGGGTCGATCGACGCGGCTCCGGGTGTCGAAGAGTGGCAGTGTGTCGAGGACAGGGCCGAGAGGGCTTTTCTGGACGCCGTCGCGGGCGTTGGCGCCGCGGCCGGTGGGCAGGTCGGCGTGGCGCTGGTTTCTCACGACGCCGTGCTCCGGGCGCTGCTCGGACGGCTCCTGCCTTTCGTGGACCTGGGCAGCGTTGAGCTCCCGACCGGGTCCTGGTCGGAGATCGTGGCGGGACCGGTCGCCGGGTGGCAGGCCCTGCATCTCGGCCAGGTCCCGGCGAGCGGTCGGCGACCAGATCTTCGCAAGGGATCGGGCAACCTCGGCGATCAACCGGGCAATCGAAGAGACCCGCTTTGTTGAAGCCGAAGAGGAGTGACTCCCGGTAACGGTTTGGCAGGACCTCCCCCGGCGTAGGCTGAGCCCGTGTTGCGCCTTCTGACCGCCGGAGAGTCCCACGGGCGTGGGCTCGTTGCCATCGTCGAGGGGCTCCCTGCCGGACTGCCGATCGGCGTGGACGAGATCTCCGGAGAACTGGCCCGTCGGAGGCTCGGCTTCGGGCGAGGTCCACGCCAACGGTTCGAGACCGACGAGATCACCATTGTGGGCGGGGTTCGTCACGGACGGACTTTGGGGTCACCGGTCGCCATCGAGATCGCGAACGCCGAGTGGCCCAAGTGGCAAGAGGAGATGTCCCCTGAGCCCGGGCATCCCTCGCGCCGGCTCACTCAGCCCCGCCCCGGCCACGCGGACCTTGCCGGCATGCAGAAGTACGGCTTTGACGATGCCCGCGACGTGCTAGAGCGGGCTTCGGCCCGTGAGACGGCGGCGAGAGTGGCAGCCGGTGCCTGCGCCAAGGCGCTCCTGGCGAAGATCGGCATCGCGATCGTGAGCCACGTCGTGCAGATCGGGGGCACCGACGCGTCGGCCGGGCTTCGTCCGACGCCGGGCGATCTTGCGACGGTCGATGCGTCGCCGGTGCGGTGTTTCGACCCCTCGGCCGAGGCGGCCATGATCACCGAGATCAAGGCTGCGGCCAAAGAGGGCGATTCGCTCGGCGGCACCGTCGAGGTCGTGGCCTACGGAGTGCCCGTGGGCCTGGGAAGTCACGTGCATTGGGACCGCAAGCTCGACGGCCTCATCGCCCAGGCGCTGATGAGCATCCAGGCGGTGAAGGCCGTATGGATAGGCGAAGGCTTCGATATCGCCCGTCGCCGGGGCTCTGTCGGCCACGACTCCATTTACTTCGACCCAGGGTCGCGCGCCTACAGGCGAGAGACCTCGCTGGCCGGTGGCATCGAGGGCGGAATGTCCACCGGGGGTCTTCTCCTCGTCGGCGCCTCTATGAAGCCGCTCGCCACGCTGAACCGCCCGGTTCTGAAGACCGTCGACGTCCTCACCAAGGAGGAGACCGTCTCGTTCAAGGAGCGCACCGACGTCACCGCGGTGCCCGCCATGGGCGTGGTGGCAGAGACGATGCTGGCCCTTGTGCTCGCCTCCGAAGCGCTCCGCAAGTTCGGAGGCGACAGTATCGCAGAGCTCGAGCGCAACCACGCCTCCTACCTCGCCGAGGTCCGCGACGAGCATTGGCCGAGTGCGGTAACGGATTGAATCTAGAGCAGGGAATCGTCCTCGGCATTGCCGGCTTCCTCGGGGGCGCGGTGAACAGCGTCGCCGGGGGCGGTTCGCTCATTTCCTTCCCCGCCCTGTTGGCGGTGGGCTATCCCGGTGTCACGGCGAACATGACGAACACGGTCGCACTCTGGCCCGGTTACGTGGGCAGTTCCGTCGCGTATCGCCGGGAGCTTCAAGGCCAGCAATCCCGTGCGGCAGTCCTGGCAACCACCTGCGTAGCCGGTGGCATCGCCGGGTCGGTGTTGTTGCTCACGACGCCCGCCAGCGTCTTCAAGCGAGCCGTGCCCTTTCTCATTCTTCTCGCGTGTGCCCTGTTCGCCCTGCAACCGATCGCCACCCGCGTGCTCGCAAAGCGGCAGGCACCCTCCAAGGAGCACCGTTCGTTCGGTCTTCACTTCGCGGTCCTGCTTGCCGCCGTCTACGGCGCCTACTTCGGGGCGGGGCTCGGCATCGTGCTCCTTGCGATCCTCGGGTTGGCCATCCCTGACAGCCTGCAGAAGCTGAACGGACTGAAACAGGTCCTCTCGGTCGTCATCAACTCCGTGGCGCTCGTCGCCTACAGCGCATTCGGTCGTGTCGCGTGGACTGCGGTCGCCGTCATGGCTGTGGCCAGCCTTGCCGGCGGCCGGCTGGGCGGCGGCTTTGCCCGCCGGCTGAGCCCGGTCCTCTTGCGTGTCGTAGTCCTCACCTTCGGCGTCACGGTCGGCTGCATACTGCTGGCGCGGCAATGACGCCGCCCAGCTGGGTTGGTACGCTCGGCGGGCGTGTTCACTGGACTTGTCGAGGAGATGGGTTACTACGTCGGCCATGACGGCGACCGCTACCGGATCAGGGCGTCGCTCGTGCTCGAGGACGCCAAGGTCGGCGACTCCATCTCGGTGAACGGCTGCTGCACGACCGTCGTCGCCTGCGGTGGGGGGACCTGGGAGACGCAAGTAACCGGCGAAACCTTGAGCCGGACGACCTTCGGCCTCCTCGAGCCCGGTGACCCCGTGAACCTCGAGCGGCCGGTGCGGGTGAGCGACCGCCTCGGCGGGCACATCGTGCAGGGTCACGTCGACGGCATCGGGGAAGTGACAGCCGGGTCGCCGGATCTCAGGGTGCGGATACCGCCGGAGCTGACCCGCTACTGCGTGGAAAAGGGTTCTATCGCGGTCGACGGAGTGAGCCTCACGATCTTCGACGTCGACCAGGACGGCTTCTCGGTCGCGGTGATACCCCACACCGCTGCGATGACGACGCTCGGCCGTCGGATACCTGGCGACAAGGTCAACATCGAGGTTGACGTAGCTGCGAAGCAGATTGAAAAGCTCCTCGCTCCGTACCTCGCGAAGCTGATGTGACGATGGCCGCTCGCGTAGCTGCCTGCCGCTTGCTTCCTGTCAGCTGAAGCACCTCCGGCGGCCATGCTCATGAGAGCCCCGAGCCGCCGGTCAACTCCTTGGGCGCGGCTCGCCGCGTGCTGGCGGGTGAACCCGGGGCTCACCGCCGTTGTTGTCCTCGCGCTCCTGCTCGGTCTCCTGCTCAGGCTGTATGCCCTCGGCCGGGGCACCATCAACGCCGACGAGGCGGTTGTCGGACTCATGGCCCAGCAGATCCTGCACGGTCATTTCTTCGCCTTCTACTGGGCCCAGAACTACGGAGGCACGGAGGCTTACGCCGCCGCGGTGGTTTTCGCCCTGTTCGGGAGCTCTGCGTTCACCCTCGGACTCACAACGGTCCTGCTCTGCGCCGCCTCGGTCGCGATCCTGTGGCGGATCGGGAACCGCCTGTTCGGCAGTCCGGTCGGGGCGGTGGCCGCGATCGCGTTCTGGGTCTGGCCCGAGCCCTATGTGACTTATTACGGCCACGGGGACGGCTTCCGCTGGATCGTGCTGGTCTGCGGGCTCGTGGTGTTCCTGACCGTTCTCAGGATCGGGGATGGTGATGGCGGGAGGCTCGACTGGCTCGCGCTCGGGCTGACCGCCGGCGTGGGTTGGTGGTCCAGCCCGGAGATCGCCTACTTTCTCGCCCCGGGCGGCGTCTACCTCGTGGCGCGCATCGTCCAGCGGCGGGCGAAAATGCCCCCGGGTTTGCTGGCTCTCGGGATTGCGGCTCTTGGCCTCGGATCGCTCCCGTGGTGGTGGCACGACATCCCCCATCACTTCGACTCGCTCGCAGGGGTTCCCCAGCCTCCCCCTCCGACTCCTGGGGGGGCGTACTGGTGGCATCTAGGCATTTTCGACCGTTACGTGCTCCCGATCGTGCTCGGCCTTCGGACGCGCGGGTCGGGCGCATGGGTCGTCCCGTCGAGACTGACGCCGCATCTCGTGAACGTCTTGATCGTGGTGCTCCTCGCCTGGCTCGTGTACCTGGCGGCGCACGGGCGCGCCTGGCTGCTGGTGCTGTTCATCGGGGCTTTCCCGTTTCTCTACGCGGCCCAGCCGTTCACCTGGTATTGGCACGACGCCCGCTACGCGATCTTTCTCGCACCATTGCTCGGCCTCGTGGTCGTCTCCCTGGTTTGTGAGGGCGGCATGTGGGCGCTCGGCTACGCACAGTCGGCGCCGGCGATCATGGCGGCCCTCGCGCTCGTTGCTGGCCTGGGGCTGACGCTTGTTGCGGCCAGTGGCGAGCAGCCTTACAAGCCACGGCCCGCTCTGCCGGCCGTCGAGCGCACCAGTTGGCTCTCTTGGCATGCCAACCCGAACAACCTGCCCACCGCGCTCGCCGATTCGCTCGTGCGATGGAATGTCCACTACGCCTTTTCGAGCTACTGGCTCGGGTACGACGTCGGGTTCCTCTCCGACGGCCGCGTCATGGTGAGCCCCGCCGGGCCCGAATTCATCCGCTATCCCCCCTATTACCAGGCGATAGCCGCCAGCCCGACAGCTGCATGGATCTTCGTGGACCCTGCGCTCGAGCGGGACGCGGCTGTCGAGGCCGGGACAACGGTCCTCGACCCTGGTTGCGTCAGGCCGGACCAGCAGTGCCTCTTGATCCCCGAGATCGTCCAGTGGTGCGAGGCTCACCACATCAGCTACTTGCTGCGCTACAGCGGGCCGTACGTGGTGGTCATCCCCTCCGAGCGCGTGCTGCCCACTCAATTACTGCCTTACTTCGGCATGTGACCTGTCCGCTCAGCCGGGCCTGTCGCGCCTCTCGGACAGCGCCTGAGGACACGTGACCCGGACTGCCAGTCGTAGTCTCAGGCGATGCCGGCCAGCACCTCGGCGATCTGCACGGCGTTGAGCGCAGCACCCTTGCGGAGGTTGTCGCCGACGACGAAGAGCGACAGCCCGTGGGGCAGGGTCGCGTCCCGCCGAATCCTGCCCACGAGCGACACGTCACCACCCGTGGCGCCGAGCGGCGTGGGGATGTCGCAGAGCTCGACGCCCGGCGCCTCCTTGAGGGCGGCGATCGCTTCCTCAGCGCTGAGCGGGCGCTCGAGCTCTAAGTTGAGGGCCAGGCTGTGCCCTGTGAACACCGGCACCCGGACGCACGAGCACGAGACGAGGAGGTCCGGGAGACCGAGGATCTTGCGGCTCTCGTCGCGGAACTTCTGCTCCTCGTTGGTCTCGCCGCTCCCGTCGTCGACGAGCTGGCCGGCCACCGGAATGACGTTGAAGGCGATCGGTTTGGGGAACTTCACGGGGGCGGGCAGGTGGACGGCGTTGCCATCGTGCGCGAGCGCAGCGGCGCCGTTCGCCACCTTGCGGACCTGCTCGTCCAGCTCGGAGGTTCCGGCGAGGCCGGCGCCCGAAACCGCCTGATAGGTCGACGCCACGACTCGGCGCAACCCCGCAAGCTCGTCCAGCGGCTTCAGCACGGGCATGGCAACCATCGTCGTGCAGTTCGGGTTGGCGACGATCCCTTTCGGTATCGAGCTCAGTGCCCCGCGGTTGACCTCGGGCACGACCAAGGGAACGTCCGGGTCCATGCGCCAAGCGGACGAGTTGTCTATGACGATGGCGCCGGCGTCAGCGACACGCGGCGCAAGCTCCAGGGAGGTCTTGGCGCCGCACGAGAACAAAGCGATGTCTATCCCTGCGAAATCTGCGCCGACCACGTCTTCGACGACGACCTCGCCGCCATCCCACGGGAGCGTTCGTCCTGCCGACCGCACGCTCGCGAAAAAACGCACTCTCTCCGCAGGAAACTTTCGTTCCGCAAGGATCGACCTCATAACGGCGCCGACTTGTCCCGTGGCGCCGAAAACCCCTACTTGCATGGGGCGATCTTAGTGGCAGCCTCATTGGCGGCCGGAGTCGGCCCGGACGACGCCGCCAGGCGGGGCCTCGACGGCTCCGTCGTCAGCTGTTGAGCTCGAAAGCGGTGTGGAGGACCTGGACGGCCCGCTCCGCGTGCTCGGCGCGCACCAGGCACGAGATGCGGATGGGCGAGGTGGAGATCATCTCGATGTTGATCCCGGCCGCCGCGAGGGTCTCGAACATGGTCGCAGTGACTCCGGGATGCGTCCGCATCCCCGCGCCGACGAGAGAGACCGTGGCGACGTCATCGTCGGCGATCACCGAGATCGCGCCCAGTTGCGGGACGAGCTGCTCCGCCACTTCGAGGCTGCCGTCCAAGTCGGAGCGGGGGACGGTGAAGGAGATGTCGGCCATGCCGTGGTGCGAGGTGTTCTGGACGATGACGTCGACGTTGATCGCCCGGTCGGCGAGCCCCCTGAACACAGAGGCGGCGATGCCAGGCTGGTCCGGCACACCGGTGATCGTGATCTTGGCCTCGGTCGAATCGCTCGTTACCGCCGAGACGATGGGTTGTTCCATGGAAGAGTCCTCCTCGCTGACGATGGTCCCGGGCTCCCACGTGAAGCTCGAGCGCACGTGGAGTCGAACGCGATGGTTCCGGGCGAACTCGACCGAGCGGAGCGCAAGGACCTTCCCACCCGTTGCTGCGATCTCGAGCATCTCCTCGAAGGAGATCTTGGGTATCCGGTGAGCGGTCGGAACCACACGTGGGTCCGCGGTGAACACTCCCGAGACGTCCGTGTAAATCTCGCAGAGATCGGCTTCGAGGGTGGCGGCGAGCGCCACCGCGGTCGTGTCGGAGCCGCCGCGCCCGAGCGTGGTCACGTCCCGTTTGCTCGAGACTCCCTGGAAGCCCGCCACCACCGGGACGATGCCCTGGGCAAGCGACTCACGAAGGCGGTCGCCTTTCACCTCGAGGATCCGTGCCTTGGTGTGGGTGGTGTCTGTGATGATGCCCGCCTGGCTGCCGGTGAACGAGGCGGCAGGCACACCGAGCTCCGCGAGCGCCATGCACAACAGGGCCATCGAGATCCGCTCGCCCGCGGTGAGCAGCATGTCGAGCTCCCTGCCCGGGCGCACCTGGCTCACGTCCTCGGCGAGGCGGATCAGCCCGTCGGTGGTCTTGCCCATGGCACTGACCACGACAACGACGTTTGCGCCGGTACGCCGTGTGCGGGCGATGTGGTCCGCGACCGCGCGGATGCGGTCGGCATCACCGACCGAGGTTCCGCCGAACTTCTGGACGACTAGGGTCACGCCCGCCAACCTACCGCCGAGCCGAGACGCCGGGCGACCAACCCGCCCTCGGGCCGGATTCGCCGAGGGCGTGCCTCGGCGTCCGAAGGGCCCGCGTATGCGCTTTGGGGTGCAGTTATGTAGCCTTTCGATCCGTGCCTACCGAGAAGAGAGCGCGGCAGCGAGCCGCTCGTGAACAAAAGCAAGCCGTCATCGAAAAGAGCCGTAAGCGACGCCGCAACACGCGCCGTGGAATCGGGGCTGTGGTGCTGGCCGCCGTCATCGTCGGCATCGTGCTCTTGGTGAACGGCACGGGGAACAAGACGGCGAAGACCACGACGACAACGACGACAACGACGACCACGACGTTCCCGCCCCCGACGACCCAGCCGTTGACGACCACAGCTATGGCCCCGACCTGCCCGCCTGCCGCGGGATCGACAAAGCGCGTCGTGTATTTCACGGCCGCGCCTGGTCCGTGCATCTCGCCAACATCGGTCTGGGAGGCCACGTTCAAGACGAGCCTCGGTGACATCGTCGTGCGGATGCCGGCCGCCGCATCGTTCGCCGCGGTCAACAACTTCGTGTTCCTCGCTCGCTACCAGTACTACAACGGCACCTTCTTCCACAGGGTGATCCCCGGGTTCGCCGTGCAGGGTGGCGACCCAACGGGCACCGGCACGGGGGGAGCCGTCGTCGGCGGCAAGAGTGGAAAGGCAGAATACGGCTTGCCCGGTTATGCGTTCACCGGCAATACGCCGCCGGCAAGTTGTGCGACCAAGCCAACGCAGGCCGCGTGTTACCAGCCCTACGACCTCGTGATGGCCAACAAAGGCACTGCGACCTCGGACGGGAGCCAGTTCTTCTTCGTGCTGCCCGGCGGCCAGACTCAGCTCTCGCCCCTCTACACGATCTTCGGCAAGGTCACTTCTGGGACGAACGTCGTCGACAAGATCGGTGCTCTCGGGGGTCCAGGTCCAAACGGCACCCCGAAGGTCAAGGTCTACCTTCTCAGCGTCACCATGAAACAGATCTCCGGCTGAGCCCGGTCGTCGGTCCGACGAAAAGAAACGGAGTTCCCCAATGCCGAGCGAGTGCCCGCCTGCCGATGGCTCTGCGCCCAAGACCCAGCACTTCGATGGGCCGCCACCGATGTGTATCGACCTTTCCAAGCGTTACACGGCCGAGATGGTCACCTCCAAGGGCACGATGGTCTTCGCTCTCGATGCGGTGAGCGCTCCGAGGACCGTGAACAACTTCGTGTTCCTGGCGCGCTACCACTACTTCCAGGGGATAGCGTTCCACCGGATCATCCCCGGTTTCGTCCTGCAGGGCGGCGATCCGGAGGGAACCGGCGCCGGCGGGCCCGGCTACCGCTTCGAGGACGAGCTTCCCCAGCCCGGTCGCTACGAGCTCGGATCACTGGCCATGGCCAATGCCGGGCGGGACACGAACGGGAGCCAGTTCTTCGTCATCTCGGGACACGACGGGATGCGCCTGCCGCCGCTCTACTCGTTGTTCGGTCAGCTGGTCTCCGGGCGGGACGTCGTGGCGGCGATCGACGCGGTGGGGACCCGGTCGGGCGCGCCCAAAGAGAAGGTCCTGATCGAGTCGGTCACAATCGCCGAGGCGGAGTGAGCGCCCGAGCTGTTTCTGAGGCAGCCCTAGCGGAGTAGAGCTTCGAGGCCGGCCTCGACTCCGTCGAGGTAGACAGTCACGTGCCCCTCGCCGGCTGATCGCCACGAGCCGTCAGGGTTCCGGATGAGTGCCGTGCGCTCGGGAATTCCCGCAATCGGGAGCCCGGCCGGCGCAAGCTCGAGCGTCCGCCAGAAGTGGTGTGAAGTGCCCGAGTCGTGATGCGGCACGACTGCCAGCTGTTCGACGAGGCCGAGCCCTACCGTGAAGGCCCCTCCCCGCGGGTCGACCATGGGATCGACGAGCACCATCGCCCCCGCCGACGATCCGGCGACGACCGCGCCGTGCCGCCAGGCCTGTGCGAGCGCCTCGAAGACGAGCGAGCCCTTCAGCACAGAGAGAAGGTGGAGAGGGGAACCACCCGAGAGGTAGATGAAGCGTGCCTCCCGGACCGCGGTCGCGTTCGTCTCCTTGTTGGCGTCCGAATGGCGCAGCACCATCAGCCCACGGGCTTTCGAGCCGAGCGAGGAGAACCACGTCTCGGCGTTGGCGACCACGCGGTCGGGATGCTGGTAAGCGGCGGCGGTAGGAAGAACCAGGACTTCGTCGGCACCCGAGCTCGCGAGCAGCTCGGTGTCGTAGTCGGTGCCTGTTTGCCACTCGCCCCCACCGACGAGGGCGAGCACACCTGGCGAGGGCGCTTGCCCGGGCTGGGCCCCGGCCGTCGTTCCTGTTTCTCGCTGATTGCTCACGGGGCGGGAACCTACACCTTGCCCGGGGGGAAGTACCTGGCGGACCCGATCGAGCCCGATTCGACCTCGAGGACCCAGATCGACCCTTTCTTCACGTCCACCGGTCCGGGCAGGTAGGCCCCGGACTTCTCGAGCAGCTCGACGACCCCCCAGATCACGTCCCCATGGCTGCACAGCACCGGAACTCCGCCGGCGGCCGCAAGCTCTTTCGCCTTCGCGAGAAGGCTGCGAGGGTCGGATCCCTCCAGGAGGAACTCGGCAATGCCGACCGGCAGAGCGCAGGCGGTCGCGAGGGGAGCAAGAGTCGCCAGGCAGCGTTCGGCGCTGCTCGACAACAGCAGCGTGGGCCTGGGCTCTCGCCGGCGCGTGGCGGCCCTCCGCGGGCGCGTGCTTGGTGCAGCGGTCTCGAAGTGATCGGCAAGCGCCCGAGCCTCCTTCACGCCGCGATCGGTGAGGGGACGGTCCTCGTCCCGCCCCGACCAGCCCTCGCGGGGCAGGGCGTGGGCGTGGCGTACGAGGTAGACGGCGACTGTCGCCGTCGGCTCGTCACTCGTCGGGGCGCCAGAGCCTCCCGGCGCCTTGGAGCTTGACACCTTGCTTCCCATCAGTGGACAGCGCTCAGGCCGACCGCGGCGCCGACGCCGTAGGTCACCGCACCCGCCGCGGCACAGAGCGCCAGCTGACGGAAGGCTGACCACCACCATGAGCGTCCTGTGAAGAGCGAGAGCGCCGAGCCGACCAGCACCGCCGCGATGGCCGCGATCACGATCGACGCCAGAACGGCACCGGTCCCATGCCCGGTGAGGAACGGGATCAGTGGCAGCAAGGCACCCACGCTGAAAGTCACGAAGGACGCGAACGCCGCCTGCACGGGCCTGCCGAGTGAGTCCGGGTGGATGCCGAGCTCTTCGCGGGCATGGGTTTCGAGCGCCATCTGCGGATCGGCCATCATCTGGCGGGCGACCTCTTTGGCAAGCTCAGTGGACATGCCGCGGCTCTCATAGATCCTCACCAGTTCCTGGAGCTCGCCTTCGGGCCGATGATGGATCTCCTGGCGCTCGCGCTCGAGCTCGCGCTCGAAGAGCTCGGTCTGAGCGCGCATCGAGACGTACTCACCGGCAGCCATTGAGAAGGCACCGCCCAAAAGCCCGGCCAGGCCGGCAAGTCGTACGACGCCGGCAGGCGGGCTCGCACCCGAGAGTCCCAGGATCAAAGAGATGTTCGTCACGAGCCCGTCGCTGATGCCGAACACGGCGGCCCGCGCGCTTCCTCCTCGGATGTCGCGGTGGTGGTGCTCTTGAGTCGGCCCTTCGGAGAGACCGTTGGGCTTGCTCCGGGCGCGGAGAATCCTGACGAGCCATCGGGGGAGACCGGAGGTGCGCGAGCGGTTCCCGGTGGGATGCCGCGCGGGCACAAGGGGTCGGTCGGACGATCGGACCACGTCTCTAGTTTGGAGCACCTGGACGCCCGGCGCGCAAACCGGTTCCGAACTCAGGGTCCCTCGAGGGGCCGAGAGATCGCTTGCAGCCCGAGAACGCGGCCGAGAATGGCGCAATTGGCCAGATGGCCGCGTTCGGCCCCGGTGGCCACGCGCCTACACTCGCCCCAAGCCTATGGACCGACCGGTGTCTCGAGCCCGCGACGAGGACGGGCCCCGGTTTCGCTGCGACCTTCACGGCTCCTCCGCGAAGTCCCTGTGATCACAAGCGGGACATGACTTGACCGTTACATGGACGTTCTCGATCTGATCCTCGTCGTCGTCATCCTGGCGGCGGCGTTCCGTGGGTTCCGGCGGGGAGCAGCCGTCCAGATCCTGTCCTACGGCGGGGTTCTCGGCGGTCTTGCCCTGGGTGTCGTACTGGTCCTCGTCGTGTGCCCGCACGTGCGCGGGCAGCACGCGAAGACCGTCGCTGCCCTCGTTCTTCTTCTCGTGCCCGCGGCGGTGCTGGCCGCCGCCGGGCGCCAGCTGGGCGCGGGGCTGTGGAGCCGGCTGCGGCGGGCGCGCTTTGGCGGCGTCGACGCGGCAGGCGGCGCGATCACGGCCGCGGGCGGTGCTCTCGTCGTGGTCTGGCTGCTGGCCTCGATTCTCGTGAACAGTCAGTTCTCCCTGGTTGCGAACCAGATAGACGGTTCCAGAATCGTCCGGGTCGTCACAGACGTAATGCCGCCCATCCCGACGGCGCTCGCGCCGGTGGAGCGCTTCTTGAGCGACGAAGGCCTGCAACTCGTGGCCGATGGTTTCATCCAGCTCGCCGGGCCCGTCCCGTATCCGTCTGCGGTCCAGGTGCGGGCCGGCACCCGCAGGGCGGCTCCTTCCACGGTGAAGGTCGTCGCGGTCGGCTGCGGCGAGGTCCAGGAGGGCTCGGGCTTCGTGGTGGCGCGAGGCCTGGTCGTCACGAACGCGCACGTGGTAGCCGGTACGCAGTCGATCAGGGTCGAGGACTCGGTCGGTTTCCACGTTGCCGTGGTCGAGCTCTTCGACCCGGAGTTCGACCTTGCGGTCCTGCGCGTGCAGGGTCTTTCGGAGCCGCCCCTTTCAATCGACCCCGACACGGTGGGTCGGGCCACCAAAGCCGTCGTGCTCGGCTATCCGGAGGGTGGTCCCCTCGCGGCCGACCGTGCGGGCGTGCGCTCGGAGATCCTCGCCACCGGACTCGACATCTATGGCGAGAACCCGACGGTGCGCGAGGTGTACGTGATCCAGGCCCTGGTGCGGCCCGGGAACTCCGGCGGCCCTCTGGTCGAGCCGGACGGTGTGGTCATCGGAGTCGTCTTCTCGAGGTCGCCCACCGGTGACGACGTCGGCTACGCGCTCGCCTCCCCAGGGGTCCTCGCCGCGTCAAGAAGGCGGAGTCGCTGCCGAGCTCGACAATCGTGGGCACCGGCGGCTGTATCCCGCGGTGAGCGCCGCACCTGTTTGCCGGGAGCGTTCGCACAACAGGGCGCCGGGCAGGGAAAAATAGCCCGGTGACGCTCCTGATCGAGGACTACGGCCTGATCGGCGACACCCACACGGCCGCTCTCGTTGGCCGTGACGGGTCGATCGACTGGCTCTGCTTGCCGCGTTTCGACTCGTCGGCGTGCTTCGCCCACCTTCTCGGAGGCACCGGCCACGGGCTCTGGCGGATCGCACCGGCCGCGAGCCCTCCTCCCGGCCAGGGCGAGCCACTGCTGGCGACGCGTCGCCGGTATGTGGCGGACAGCCTGGTGCTCGAGAGCGAGTTCGACCTGGCGGAGGGAAGTGTCCGCATCACTGATTGCATGCCGCTGAGGGAGGACGACCCGAGCGTCGTCCGGCTGGTCGAGTGCTCGCGGGGCGCGGTCGAGATGCGCATGGATCTGGAGATCCGTTTCGACTACGGCTCGGTCGTGCCGTGGGTGCGCCGCTACGACGGCCAGCTCGTCGCAGTGGCCGGGCCGGACGGCTTGGCGCTGTGGACGACGGTGGACACTCGGGGCGAGAACATGCGCACGGTCTCCGAGTTCCGCCTCAGCGAGGGCCAGCAGGTTCCTTTCGTGCTCACCTACTTCCCTTCCCACGGCGAGGTGGCGCGCCCCGTCGCCGCCCCGTACGCGATCGAGGAGACCAAGCGCCGGTGGCAGGAGTGGGCGGACCTTGCCAACTTCGAGCCTCATCGTTGGCGCGAGGCGGTGGTCCGATCGCTCATCACCTTGAAGGCGCTCACCTATGAGCCAACCGGCGGCATCCTCGCCGCGCCCACCACGTCGCTGCCCGAGACGCTCGGCGGGGAGCGGAACTGGGACTACCGGTACTGCTGGCTGCGCGATGCCACGCTCACTTTGTCAGCGCTCATGGTGGCGGGCTACCGCGACGAGGCCGCAGCATGGCGCGACTGGCTGTTGCGTGCCGCGGCCGGCGACCCCTCGAAGCTCCAGATCATGTACGGGGTCGCCGGTGAGAGGAACTTGAAGGAGGACGTCCTCGACTGGTTGCCCGGCTACGAGGGCTCGAGGCCCGTGCGCATCGGCAACGCGGCCTCGGGCCAGTACCAGCTTGACGTCTACGGCGAAGTCCTCGGCGCGCTGCACGAGGCACGCCGGACGGGCCTGGAGCCCGCCGGTCCGGCTTGGGACCTCGAGCTGGCGCTCATGGACTTTATCGAGACCGGGTGGGCTCAGCCGGACGACGGCATCTGGGAGGTGCGCGGGCCGCGCCGCCACTTCACGCACTCCAAGGTTGAGGCATGGGTGGCCGTCGACCGGGCGATCCACGACGTGGAGGACTTCGGGCTCGAAGGGCCGCTCGAAAAGTGGAAGTCGTTGCGTTCGGAGATCCACAAAGAGGTGTGCGAGAAGGGCTATGACGCCGAGCACAACACCTTCACGCAGTACTACGGCTCGAAGGAGCTCGACGCCAGCGTGCTCATGATCCCGATCGTGGGGTTCCTGCCGCCGCGGGATCCGCGGGTGGTCGGGACGGTAGAGGCCATCGAACGTGAGCTCATGGTGGGCGGCTTTGTGGCGAGGTACGACTCGCAGAAGTCCGGCCATGTCGACGGGCTCACCGGCCGCGAGGGGGCGTTTCTGGCCTGCTCGTTCTGGTTGGCGGACGACCTGAACCTCATCGGACGCCGCGATGACGCCATCGAGCTATTCGAACGGCTGCTGTCCCTGCGCAACGATCTCGGCCTCCTGGCCGAGGAGTACGACCCCGTTGCGCGACGTCTCGTCGGCAACTTCCCCCAGGCGTTCTCACATGTTTCCTTGGTCAACACCACGGTCGGGCTCCTCGGCAGGGCCCAGGGATTCACCCACGAGCACCGGCTTGCCGGGATCCAGCCACGCACACTCGGTGTGCAGCAGAGGCGCCGCCGCAAGCGAAACGCGATGGGCGCCTGACGACGATTCACGAACAGGGTCGGGAGTCGTTCGATCGGAAACCGCTCAGGAAGATCCCGGCGTACCGGGCGTCTTAGGGACGCCGGTGAGGGAGCGTCCGCGAGCACCCGGCACGCCCAGGACCATCAACTCACGCTATGTCCAGGCACCGGCGGCGCCATAGAGCCAAAGGTCCCATATCCAGATGTCAAACATGTTGCGGGCGATCCGCCGCGCCGGCGCGGCCCGGTGACCTCCGCTGTGGCCGTTGTTCCCCGCTTTTCACCGGGGAGGGCGCAGTGAGAGGTCCTCTTCTCCGAGCGCCTCCAGCTCGTCCCGCTCGGTCGGCAGTTCGGGCCGGAACAGCTGCTGGGCGACGAGGGTCGGCAGGAGCGCGGACAGGAGCACCACCGTCACGAGCTCGGTGTACTGGGCCTTGTCGATGAGGTGGTGCGTGAACCCGAACAGCGCGGATATGGATCCGAAGGTGAGGCCGGTCGCCATGAGCAGCGTCATGTAGGCGCGCTCGCGCCCGGGGATGCGCATTGCCGTAGCTGTCGGCCAGACGCCGAGGAGCTTGGTCACCATCTTCACGCCGAAAAGCGACGCGATCACCCCTGCCCCCGACACGAGTGCCGGTGCCGAGATCAAGAGCCCTGCGTGCAAGAAGAAGAAGGGCGTCAACAAGGAAAAGGCGATGGAGCGAATCCTGTCCATGAGCACGCGGTCGTTCATGAACGCACCGGCGACGACGAGGCCGGCCACATAGGCCGGCAGAACCGCTTCGCTCCCGGCTGCGGTCGCGAGGCCACCGAGCCCGAAGAGCACGACAAGGAGGAACTTCACCTCGGGCTCGCTCACGCGGTGTCCGAAGTGACGGATCGCATCAGCGCGTTGCTCTCGGGAGCACCAAGAGCGCGACGACGGTGACCGCCACGAACACGAGAAGGAGCCAGCCGTAGGTGGCGAACAACCCGCCGAGGGCGAGGACCGTTCCGAGATCTGTCACGAAGCACGCTGCCAGGATGAGCTTGCCGAGGTCCTCGCGGTTGAGACCCGTCTCGATCATGACCGCGTACACCACCGCCACCGAAGTCGTGCTCAACGCCACGCCGCCGATCTCCGCCCCGTGGAGAGGCCAGCCGAGCACGAGCTTGCAGAATCCGAAGGCCCCGAGGAAGGGCAGGAGGAAGGACACGGCGCCGATCGCCAAGCTCGCCTTCCAGTGTTTTCGGAGCGAGACCGGATCGATCTCGGCACCTGCTAGAAAGGTGAGCATCAACGAACCCGCACCAGCGAGGAACGTCGTCACGTCGGTCTGGGCGATGTGCTCCTTGAGGCCCGGGATATTACCGAGGACAGCCCCGACGAGGATCTCCACGAGAGCGACTGAGATCCCGAACCGGACGCTGATCACAGAGGCCAAGAGCGCCATCGCGATCCAGATGGCGAAGACGTAATACGAGTTCATCCGTACTTCCTGTTCGGCTGACAGGGGTACGCAGAGCCCTACCAGCATCCGTCCTAGCTGGTAGAAGCCATCAGTCGAAGGGGTCTCCGACGATTCGAGGAGCGGGCCTCATCGCGCCTTGGGCGACTATAGCGGCTCATGGCCCTTACTTGGATTGCCGTGCCGGGTTCGAGGAAACCTGTTGATCAGCTCACGACGCGAGGCTTTAAGGCTCGACTGACCGGGGGGACGGGGCTATTCGAGCCCCGTCCCGGTTGATCCGTGGCACACCACCGTCATTGCCCGCCGGTCGCCGCGGCCGCGCGCTCGCCTCCTGGAAAACGTTCAAGGTCCGGGGGTTGACCCCGGTAATAAGAGTGATTATCATTCCGTTTGTGGTGGCCGAGACGAGGCCGCCTTGTCACTCGAGGTGTCCCGCGGAAGTGAGTCTTCAGCTCTTGCAAGGCGGAAAGCAGACAAAGGTCGCGGCGCTCTGCCTCGCGGTGGCCACGCTCGGGTGCGCCTGCTCGGGTGAGTCCGCCCGAAGCAGCGGGGTCGTCGCGGCCGTGGGGGCGGAGAACGAGTACGCGAACGTCATCAGCCAGGTCGGCGGCAGGTACGTGAAGGTGACCGCGATCCTGAGCAATCCCAACACCGACCCCCACTCGTTCGAGGCAAGCCCGTCCGTGGCCGGCGACATCAGCAGCGCGCAGCTGGTCGTCCAAAACGGTGTCGGCTACGACACCTTCATGAACTCGATCGAGGCCGCCTCGCCGAACCCCGAGCGGAAGGTCATTGACGTCCAGAAGACGCTCGGGCTTCCCGACAGCACGCCGAACCCGCACCTTTGGTACGACCCGGGGACGATGCCGGCGGTAGCCGAGGCGATCAGCCGCGACCTGTCCGTCCTCGACCCCGCCCACGCTTCGTACTTCCGGGCAAACCTCGCGCGATTCGATCGTTCCCTCGACCCTTGGCTCCGGGCGATGGCGAGTTTCAAGGCGGACCATCCGGACACTCCCGTGGCGACCACCGAACCGGTCGCCGACTACATGCTGGAGGCCGCCGGGGCCCACGTCGAGACGCCCTGGGCGTTGCAAGCCGACATCATGAACGGCGTCGACCCGGCACCGCAGGACATCACCGCCGAAGGCGGCCTTTTCACAGGGCACAAGGTCAAGGTCTTCCTGTACAACGAGCAGGTGACCGACTCGATCACGCAGTCCTTCCTCGAGCTTGCGAAAAAGAGCGGGATACCGGTCGTGGGCGTGTACGAGACGATGCCCGTGCCCGGCTACGACTACCAGACCTGGATGCTGGCCGAAGTCCGCGCGCTCGACAAGGCCGTCGCGGACAAGGTCTCGACGGAGCGCTTGTGACAGAGCCCCCCCGGTCCGGCGCTCCCCGAGAGGAGATCCTTTCCCTCGATGGTGTCTCCCTCTGGCTGTCGGGCCGGGAGATCCTCCACGATGTCGGGTTCCGTCTCCATGCCGGGGAGCTGACCGGTCTCATCGGGTCCAACGGCGCAGGCAAGACGACCATATTCAAGGTGATCCTCGGCCTGGAGTCGCCGTCTTCGGGCAAGGTGCTCTTCGGCGGCCTTGCGCGTCCGCGTCGCAACCGGTCCATCGGCTATGTCCCTCAGAGCATCGGTCTCGACCCGGACGTGCCCTTGCGCGCACGGGACCTGGTGTCTCTCGGGCTCGACGGCGACAGATTCGGGATTCCCCTTCCTTCGCGCGGCCGCCGGCAGCTGGTTGACGAGATGCTCGACGCCGTTGACGCTCGCGGTTTTGCCGACACCCGCGTCGGCAAGCTCTCGGGAGGTGAGCTGCAGCGGGCCCTCATCGCGCACGCGTTGATCGCCAAGCCCAGGCTGTTGCTCCTGGACGAACCACTCGCGAACCTCGACATACGCAGCGAGCAAGAGGTCGTCGGACTCCTGGCAACGATCGCCAGGCAGCAGCAGATCGCGGTCCTCATCTCGGCGCACGAGATGAACCCGTTGTTGCCGGTGATGGACCGCGTCGTCTACGTCGCCGCCGGACGCGCCGCAAGCGGGTCGACAGAGGAGGTCGTCCGCGAAGACGTACTGAGCGCCCTGTACGGCCAGCACGTCGACGTGCTGCGGGTTCACGGCCGCATCCTGGTGGTCGCGGGCAAGGATGAGGCGCATCACGCCGAGGGCGAGAGCGGCTACACCGTCGTGCCCCGTGGGCTCGGGTGACGGCTATGAGCTCGGTGCTGAGCGGCATCTTCGAGCCCGGGTTGTTCACGAGCGAACCGGTCCGGGTGGCGGTGGTGGTGGGTGGCGCCGTGGCACTCGTGTCCGCCGTCGTAGGTGTGTTCACGGTCATCCGCGGTCAGTCCTTTGCGGGCCACTCCCTGGGAGACCTGGGCACCACGGGCGGTTCGGGCGCTTTCCTCGTCGGGGCCAACCCACTCTGGGGCTTCGTCACCTTCGCGATCATCGGAGCCGGGGCCATGGAGCTTTTCGGGAGCCGGCGACCCAGGGGAAGGGACATGGCGACCGGGATCGTGCTCGGCGCGGGCCTGGGGATCGCGGCCCTGTTCCTCTATCTGGGCACGACGCAGGACAACACGACCGGAGCCACGATCACGATCCTGTTCGGCTCGATGTTCGTCATTCGTGCGTCGATGATCCCCGTCTTCGCCTTGCTGAGCGTTCTCGCCCTCGCTATCGTCGCCCTGCTCTACCGTCCGCTGCTCTTGAGCGCCGTGAGCCAGGACGTCGCCGCCGCCCGGGGCGTGCCGGTGCGCACGGTGGGGCTCCTCTACCTGCTTGCGATGGCCTTGGCGGTGTCGCTTTCCTGTGTGACCATCGGGGCGATCCTCTCCACCGCGGTGTTGATCGGCCCTGCCGCGGCGGCGTTGCGGCTGACCAAGCGGCCCGGCTTGGCGATCGCCTGGGCGGCAGTCATCGGGCTCGGGGTGACATGGCTCGGCATCCTGCTCGCCTACGACAGCTATTACTGGCCCCCGGCAGGGCGGGGTTGGCCGGTGAGCTTTTTCGTGGTGGCCCTCATCCTCGTCGTCTACCTGCTGGCCGACTTCGCCAGTCGTTACCGGGCGAGACGCGCCGGCGCAAGGGCCCTCGCCGCCCGCAGGGGCCGGGCCGGTGTCGCCGGCCTGCAGCCGTCCGAAGCCCCGGTTCCCGGAGCAGGGTGATGTTCTCGGGCATCATGGTCAATGCGTGGATCGTCGCAACGATGGTCGCCGTGGTCGCGGGTGTCGTGGGGTTCTTCACGGTGCTACGAGGATCAGCCTTCGTCGCCCACGCCGTTCCCCAAGCCGGCTTCGCCGGAGCCGCCGGCGCTTCCCTCATCGGCGCCAGCACTCTGACGGGGCTCGGGACCTTTGCCGTCATGAGCGCGCTCTCCATCGGCCTATTGGGCAAGCGCGGCCGTCACGACGCCGTGACGGCGCTCGCGCTCGTTTTCATGCTGGGTCTCGGGGCGCTGTTCCTGAGCTGGAGCGACCAGTACGCGTCCGTGATCTACGCGCTGCTGTTCGGCGAGGTGCTCGGGGTCGCAAACAACCAGGTGCTCGCGACCGCCGTGCTCGGCGTCGTCTGCATCCTCGCGGTCGTGACCCTTTACCGTCCGCTGCTCTTGAGTTCGGTGATGCCGGAGGTGGCAGAAGCCCGTGGAGTGAGCACACAGCAGATGGAGCTGTGCTTCCTCGTCGTGGTGGCACTGGTCACAACGATGTCGGTCCCCGTCGTAGGGGCCCTTTTGATGTTCAGCCTGATGATCGGAGCTCCGGGTACCGCCCGCTCCTTCACCGACAAGCCACTGGCCGCCTTGAGTCTCTCGGTCGGCTTCGCGGTGACCATCGTCTGGATTGCCATCGCGGCTTCGTACGAGACCGACTGGCCCGTCGGGTTCTTCGTCGGCGTCCTCGGCGCGGTCTTCTTCGTCGCCGGGCGGGGCTGGGTGGCGTGGCAGCGCTCCGGTGCCCTGCGCAGAAACAACGGCGGTCGCCCGGCCACGGGACCCGTGCATCTCGCGACGGCCAGGGGAACGAGCGTCGAGCCGACCTAATGTCTCGGGCCGTGGTGATCGCGCGCTCCATCCACGAGGCGGCAAGCCTCCGGCTGGCCGGTGTGGACCAGCGTTACACGCACCTGCGCCGGGTGCTCGTCGAGACATTGGCGGCGGCCGGGAGGCCGCTCACGATTCCCGAGATCGTCGCCTCGGCGCCGGAGCTTCCCCAGAGCAGCGCCTATCGGAACATGACCGCTCTCATCGACGTCGGCGTCGTGCGCAGGGTTGTCGGCGCGGACGACCACGGTCGCTTCGAGCTCGCCGAGGAGCTCTCCAGCCATCATCACCACTTCGTCTGTGCGACCTGCGGGAAGGTGGAGGACGTACACCCCTCCCCGAAGTTGGAACGGGCGCTCGGCGAGGCAGCCCGGGCGGTGGCGGAAGAACAGGGCTACAAGGTCACCGAGCACCAGCTCGACCTGCTCGGCCTGTGCCCGGAGTGCCTTTCCTAGAAATCACCGACTAGGCGGCGGGGAGTCATTCGGCGTCGGCGGGCAGCGGCGTCGCGATCCCGGTACGGGCCGCACACCACGCCAGCAACGCGTTGGCGTCGCCGGGCCGCGTTGGCCGGTCGACGGGGAAGCGGTGATCGTGGCGTTTCCTGCGGTCGTGGAAGAACCCCGAGGCCGGCGCCGGCACGCCGAGCGCGCCCGCCTCGAAGGCCGGCCCACCCGCGGCGAGCCACACGGCGGTGTCCGCACCTTCGGCGGGAGTTCGAAGCAGCGGCCGCCAGAACGCTTCGAAACGGGGGAGGCCCGTCTTGAGGCCCGGAGTGGCCGCCCAGCCGGGGTGCATGGCGTAGCTGAGCACGCCTGCAGGACCGAAGCGCCTCGCCCAGGCGTCGGCCAGTACGACCTGCGCCCGTTTGCAACGGGCGTAGGCGACGACCCCCTCGTAGCCGTCCGTCGGCATCTCCAGGTGCTCGAGGTCGAATCTTTGGGTGTACATGCCACCCGAGCTGACTGTCACGATGGTTGCCGGCGAGTTGCGCCACATGAGCGGGACCAAAGTCGCGGTCAGCACGTACGGGCCGAGGATTTGTGTCGCGACGGTCGTCTCGACCCCGGCCGGCGTCGCCTTGTAGACCCGGGAAAGGGACCCGGCGTTGTGGACCAAGGCGTTGACGCGGTCGTAGCGGTCGACGAGGCGTAGCCCGAGATCGGCCACGGCTTCGGGGTCGGAGAGGTCGGCGATGTCCACTCCCACCGGCTGAGAGCCGACCTGTTCGAGCACCGCGCGCGCCCGTGCGGCGCGTTCGGGATCGCGACCCACGATGTGGACCGTGGCGCCCAGCCCGGCCATGGTCGTCGCCGCGGCTAGCCCGATCCCCGAGGTGGCACCGGTCACGATCACGACCTGGCCGTGCATCGACGGCGGATCGCTCCATCCCTCCAGCCGCCGCCGCAACGCGATGCCCACGCGGCTGAAGCTGGCGACGACGGTTGCCTCGGCGGCGGCGTCCACGACCCTCGCGAGAGCCCGACGCGTGCGCAGCTGTGGCGTGCCCACGCTCCTCAGGCCGCCAACGCGGCCTTGAGCCCGGCCGCAGCCCGGTCCCCGATGCGCCGCAGTGCCACACCGACGAGCGGGGTCAACATGAAGGCCACCCCCTTGGCCATGAGCGCCGCCTCGTAGGTCACTTCGGAGCCACCCCCTTCAAGCGGCGACACCTCGATCACGTCTGTCGAACGGATCGCCCAGTTCTCGGCCCGCAGCACGACCCGACGCGGCGGGTCTATCTCCTCGATCCGGTATTCGAGAGGCAGGCGCCGCCCGAGCACCCCGACCACCAGCCGGTAGGTGCTCCCGCGTCGCGGCGGTCCGGGCTCGGTCGCCTCAGCGGCGAGGACGCCCGGGTCCCACTTGGCGGCATTCGAGAAACGCGCCATGTAGGCGAATGTATCCGCCGGGGCCCAGGGCGAGGCGACTGTCGTGCGGTATGTGCTCATGAGATGAATTTAGTGCTAAACTACCCCCCGTACAAGAGCGCCGCCTCCGAGGCGTCCTGCGAGCCCTCCGGCCGAGGACATCCCCGACGAGACAGCCACGTACGAGAGCGCCCCGGCGACGAACACCGACGGGCAGGTCGCGCAGGCCGGTGAGCCACGTCGAGACAACGCTGCCGGCGCAAGGCACGGAGTGACACAGAGAAAGAGGAAAGAGCATGAGGATCGCGATCATCGGGAGCGGAGTGTCCGGACTGGTCTGCGCCCACCTGCTGCACGGGCGCCACGACATCGTCCTCTACGAGGCCGACGACCGACCGGGAGGCCATTCCCACACCCATCAGGTGGAGCTGCCCGACGCCACGGTGGCCATCGACACCGGTTTCCTCGTCTACAACGAGCGCACCTACCCGCTCTTCTGCCGGCTCCTCGACCGGCTTGGTGTGGCCACCCAGCCGAGCGACATGAGCTTCGGGGTCGCCGACCGCCGCACCGGGCTCGAGTGGCGTGGCACCTCGCCCTCGACCGTGTTCGCCCAGCGCCGCAACGTCGCGAGGCCGGCATTCTTGCGGATGCTCGCCGACATCGGCCGGTTCAACCGGCTTGCCAGGGGCCTCCTCGATAACCCTCCGCCCGACGAGGTGACCCTGGAGGACGCGCTTGGCGCGCACCGCTGGTCGGCCGGCTTTCGCGACTGGTACCTCGTGCCACTGGGGTCGTCGATCTGGTCCGCGGGGCCGAGCACCTTCACCCGGATCCCTGCGGCCACCTTCGCCCGTTTCTTCGAACGCCACGGACTGCTGAGCCTGCACGAGCAGCCACGCTGGCGGACCATCACCGGTGGGTCGCACTCTTATGTGCAGGCGATCCTCCGCCCGTTGCAAGAAGAAGGCAGGCTGCGGCTCGGGAAGCCGATCGACAAGATCCGTCGCGGCCCCGACGGTGTCGAGGTCGTGGGACCGGCCGGCCTCGAGTCGTTCGACCACGTTGTCGTCGCCACCCACAGCGACCAGGCGCTGGCCATGTTGTCGGATCCCGACCGCGCCGAACGTCGGATCCTCGGCGCCATCGGCTACCAGGCGAACCGTGCCACTTTGCACACCGACGCCAGCTTGTTGCCGCGCAACCGGCGGGCCTGGGCCAGCTGGAACTACCACCGGCTGGAGACCGAGAACGATCAGGCGACACTGACCTACCATCTGAACCAACTTCAGGCCATCTCGTCGAAGACGCCGGTGCTCGTGACCTTGAACCGTGATGATGCGATCGATCCCACCTTGGTGCTCGCCCGTATGGACTACGCCCACCCTGTGCTCGATCTGGCGGCCGTCGCCGCCCAGAAGCGCCACGCGGAGATCAACGGCGTTAGACGCACTTGGTTCTGCGGCGCTTACTGGGGCTACGGGTTTCACGAGGACGGCGTGGCGAGCGCGGTGAAGACCTGCCGCGCACTGGGGGCGACGCTGTGACCACGGCGCTGGAAGCACGTATCAAGGCGGCAGAGCCCGCCCGGGCAGGCCTGCGCAGCGCGGTGTACGAGGGGACGCTGCGCCACCGCCGTTTCGGGCCGGGTGCGGCGCACGAGTTCTCCTACCGGGTGGCGATGCCGCTTATCTATTTGGACGAGATCGACTCGGTCACCCGGCTGCACCCGCTGTGGTCCAGCCACTGGCCGTCGCCGGTCCGGTTCCGCCGCGAGGACTTCCTAGGAGATCGCGCCACGCCTCTTCCCCAAGCGGTGCGCGACCTTGTCGAAAAGCGCTGCGGGCTGAGGCCCCCGGGTCCCGTCGCGCTGCTGGCGAACCTGCGCACCTGGGGCTTTTTGTTCAATCCGATCAGCCTCTACTTCTGCATGGGCGCCGACGGCGAAGAGGTCGAGGCGCTCGTTGCCGAGGTCGAGAACACACCCTGGCACGAGCGGCATTGCTACGTGGTCGGCCCGCCCGGGCGGCACCGGTTCGCGAAGTCCATGCACGTGTCGCCTTTCCTGCCGATGGACGTCGAGTACGAGCTGCGCTACAACGCTCCGGGTGAGCGCCTCGTGGTCTGTCTCGAAGTGCTGCGCGGCGGCGAACGTCTGCTGGCAGTGACCTTGTCGCTGCGACGCCGGGCACTCGACCGCCACGCGCTGGCACGGCTGCTGTGGGAGCATCCCGCGCCGACACATCGCGTCTCCACCGGCATCTACTCCCAGGCCGCTCGCCTTCGGTTGCGGGGGGCACCCTTCTACACCCATCCGGCGCGAAGGCAGCCACGGCCTTGACCCAATCGCTTCGCACGGCGCTGACGTTCGGTGCGCGCGGTCAGGCTCCGCGAGTTGCGGGCGCTCCCGGGGTTGACGGCCGCGGCCTCCTGAGCCATGCGACGCCGCGTCGGCTCTGGCCGGGGCTGGAAACGACAGCGCGGCGCCTCGTGCTCCGGGCCGGGGCTCTGGGCGGCGGTGGCGCGATAGAGGTCTGCGAGGCCGGTCGGACGCACCGGCTGGGCAGCGGGGATCCAGTGGCGCGCGTCGAGGTGCACGACGCCCGCACGTATGAGGCGCTGCTCCGCTCCGGATCGGTCGGCCTCGGCTCTGCCTACGTCGCCGGCTGGTGGGATGCCGACGACCTGACGGCCTTCTTGCGGGCGTCGTTCACGCGCATGCGGCCGCTCCTCGAACGGCTGGATCGCCTGGGACGGGCCGTCGGGGAGGTGCTCGATGTTCCGGCGCGGCTGGCCGCGCCGAGTCGCAGTGACGACAAGCGCAACATCCGGGCGCACTACGACGTGTCCAACGAGTTCTTCGAGCTGATGCTGGACGACACGATGACGTACTCCTGTGGGCTGTTCGAACGCCCCGACTCGACCCTGCACGATGCGCAGGTGGGGAAGATCGACAGGCTCTGTTCGAAGCTGGACCTGCGACCCGACGATCGCCTTGTGGAGATCGGCTCGGGTTGGGGAGGGTTCGCAATCCACGCGGCGAAGCACTACGGGAGCCTCGTGACCACCACGACAGTCTCGGAAGCCCAGCGCTGCTATGTCGAGAAACGGGTTGGTGCCGCGGGCCTCACCGATCGTGTGACGGTGCTCGGTGACGACTGGCGTGACTTGCGTGGCCGGTTCGACAAGTTGGTGTCTGTCGAGATGATCGAAGCCGTCGACTGGCGGCACCACGACGACTTCCTCGCCGCGTGCGCTTCACTGCTCACCGACGGCGGTCTGGCCGCGCTGCAGGCAATCGTCATCGACGATCGCAGTTTCGAACGGGCGAAGCGGCACCATGACTTCATCCGGGCGATGGTGTTCCCGGGCGGCTGCCTCCCGTCGGTGGCGTCGATCACGGCTTCGCTCGCGCGGGCCACGGACCTTTCCGTCGTCGACCTCGAGGACATCGGGCGCCACTACGCCGAGACGCTGAGACGCTGGGCGGCGAACCTCGATTCGCACGAGCCGGAGCTCCGGCGCCTCGAGGTCGGCACCGAGTTCCGCCGGCTATGGACCCTCTACCTCGCGTACTGCGAGGCGGCATTCCTGGAACGCCATGTGAGCGACGTTCAGATCGTGCTCGCGAAGCCGTCCTGGCGCGGCCAACTGGGTGCTCGGGCCGTCTGAGCCCACCACTTCCGCTGGAACGGAGCGGGGTCAGCTCGAGGGCTTGAGCTCGGTGAGAGCCTCGACCGCGCGCACGACCTCGTCGGCGCGGCCTCCCGTGAACATGTCGGCGCCGAGGCGGCGCGCATGAGCGGCATCGGCGATGGAGGCCCCTCCGAGCAGGACGGGCACCGTCGGGGCAGCTTTGCGGATGGCGGCGATCGCACGGCGCGCGGCCTGGGGGGAGCCCTTCGCAGTGCACGCAACCCCCACGGCCACAAGGTCTGGCTCGCCCGCCACCGTTTCCGCGAGTGCTTCCGCCGGGGTGTCCGCCCCGAGCTCGACGACGTCGAACCCCCTCCACCGGAGCAGGTTGGCCGTGATGGCGACCGGCAGCCCGTGCAGCTCCCCGGGCGCGGCGGCGAGCACAACCGTCCCCCGCCTGTGCCCTCGTCGGGCGAAACGGGCTCCCAGCCGGCTGATGAGCCGTGCGGCGACGCTGCTGGCCCTGTGCTCGCCCGCGACCGAGAGTTTGCCCTGCTCCCAGAGCTGTCCTATCGAGTGCAGCGCGGGGGCGATGAGCTCGAGGAGCACTTCGTCCGGTTCCATGCCGGATGCGAGCGCCTCTTCGAGAACGTCCCATGCCCCCGCTTCGTCGCTGGCGACGAGCCGCGCCTCGAGGCGTGCCCGGGACGGTGCCTTGCCGGTTGCCCGGGTTGCCTGCCGGGAGCGTTCCACGTGCGCGAGGTCCGCCGGATCCACTTGCCACGCCCCCCGGACACGCTTGGCGGGGAGCCGGCCCGTGCGGACGTAGCGGTAGACGGTCATGTAGTGCACACCGAGCTTGTCTGCGACCTCCGGCAGAGTCAGTTGCTTTCTTGGCATTTCCGTCCCTCTTGGTCAGGCCGTCACAGCACCGAGTAGTTTAGCAGTAAATTATGCCACGACGCAGTCTGAGCCTTCGGTTGCGCGCGCTCCGAGCGCCCGACGTCAGGGGGTTGGTGCTGGCTGGGAACGTCGGGAGACAGCCTGCCGAGCCGGGCTGCGGAAGTTGCTGACGCCGAAGCACGACAGGGCAGTGGCAATGTATCCGATCGGGGCGCGCCGATGCCAAACGGAGCACGGGTCCCGGTCCTCGGTCCGGTCGCTATTTTCAGGGGGGTCACGCCCAGCGGCCGCTGAAGCGGACCCCGAAACTGACGAGAGCCCCTCGCCGGGTTGCGCGGGAGATATTGTCGACGGGTCGGCCCGGATACAAGACCGGGTCTCTCGGGAGGTGGAGTGCTGTGCCGAAAGCCGAGGCGCGTCGGTTCAGCCTGCGGGTGCAAACGGTTGCGCATGCGTATACGACGGCGACGCTGCTCAGGTATGCAGAGGCTCTCGCCCAGTCCCTCGACAACGCGCGCTCTGCCGATCTGATCGGGGAAGCGGTCGTCGCTCTCGGCGACTGCTCCGAGAAGGCCGCCCTGGGCAAGAAGGTCCTGGACTCGCTGGGCGACGTCGTCAAAGCAGGCGGTGCCGGCTTTGCCTACGAGCGCTTCGGTGCCAACGTCGGCTACGCCGAAGGACAGAACCGCCTCTTCCGCCAGAACGACTCCGAGCTCCTCCTGCTCTGCAACGACGATGTCGTCGTCGGGCCGCAGGCCGTGACAGAGCTGGTGAAGGGCCTTATCGCCCGTCCGGAGGTGGGCCTCGTCGAGGTCCATCAGCTTCCCTTCGAGAACCCGAAGGAATACGACCCTGTGACCGGGGAGACCTGTTGGTGCTCGTTGGCCTGCGCGCTGACGCGGGCGAAGCTTTTCTCCGAGCTTGGTGGCCTCGATGCCGAGTCGTTCTTCCTCCATGGAGCCGACGTCGACTACTCCTGGCGCCTGAGGCTTTCCGGTCACGAATGCGTGTACAGGCCCTCTGCGCGGGTCATCGTCGACCAGCGCGTGGACGACTCGGGTGCGCTGCTCGCCTCGCCCAAAGAGGCACGCTACGCAGCGGAGGCGGACCTGCTGCTCAGCCAGAAGTACGCCGAGCCGAGCCGGCTCTCCGAGAGGCTCGCCTGGTACGGCGAGCACGGGACCAAGGCACAGCGACAAGTCGCCGTTGACTTTAGGGACCGCCAGACTGCGGGCCGTCTGCCCGCGCCGGTTCCCGGCGCGGAGAGGGTGGCATTGTTTCTCGATGGTTCTTACGCAGCCCGGCGTTTCGCGTGAGCCTTCCTTCATGAGCCCGAACCAGGTGTTCTCGATGGAACCGGCGGACCGCGGCGCGACCTTTGAGGTGGGACTTCCATGACAGAGCTCAGCGAGCACGCCCACGAGGAGGGAACGGTTCACGAACATGTGACCCGGCTCCTCTCCAGCCACGCCCTGCACGAGGGAGTGCTGCTCGATCTCGGGTGCGGTTTCAGCGCGGCGGCGGCCTCGTGCGCGGAGCTCGGCCTCGAATACCTCGGCGTTGCCAGCGAACCGGGTGGCCTCGAGGAACTTTCTAAGCAAGGAGTTGCCACGGCTCTCGTCGACCTCGGCGAGAGCACTTCGCTGCCCAAGCGCCTGGAGGAGGTTCTCGCCGGCCGTCAGCTGGCGGCAATAGCGGCGCTGGACCTGATCGGGCGTACGGCTCGCCCGGCTGAGCTGCTCAAGGCGCTGGCCGGAGTGGCGAGGCGGCACAAGGGCGCGCCGCTCGTTGTCAGCGTCGCCAACGTCTCGCACTTCGATGTGGCCGCCAAGCTGATCTCGGGACGCTGGGACGTCACCTCGGCCGGCCTGCTTCAGGAAGACCACCTCTCGCTCTTCGCCTCCGCCAGGCTCGAGGCCGAGCTCTCCCAGGCCGGCTGGAAGGAGGTCAAGGCCGACGACCTCGTCGTTCGCCGCAGCGACCAGCACTTCCCCGAGACGCTGACAGCGCTCTCGGTGGGCACCCCACTGCACGACTTCTTGTTGGAGGTGCGGGAGCAGAGCGCCCCCGGCGCCCTCGTCGATCAGTTCGTGAGGGCGTACCTGCCGGTCGCCCGGGCCCGACCGGCCTCCCTAGCGAGTACACCGGTTTCTCTTGATGCTCCTTTCCTGAGCGTGATCGTGCGCACCCAGGGCCGGCGCCTCATGACCCTGGAGGACAACCTCACCTCGTTGGCCGCCCAGACCAACCGCGACATCGAGGCCATCGTCTGTTGCCACGACACCGCCGACAGCGACTACGCGGCGGTGACCGAGATGATGGGACGCCTCCCGCGCTGGCTCGTGGAGAAGTCGCGGGCGATCCGCGTCGAAGGCGGGGGCAGGGCGCGGCCGCTTCAGGTCGGGGTAGCCGAAGCCTCGGGTCGCTATGTGGCCTTCCTCGACGACGACGATCTGGCCCTCTGCCACTGGGTGGAGGAGTTCGCCAAGGTCGTCAAGCTCCATCCCGGTGCGGTGGCTCGCGCCGGCTGCGCCACGCATTCGATAGACGAGGAGACGTGGGAATGCGGCACCGGCTACTGCCAGATCGGGCCGACAACGACTCCGTACCCGCTCGAGTTCGACCTCGTGGCTCACCTGGTCGGCAACAGAACGCCCAACTGCTCGGTGGCAATCCCGCGGAGCTGCTTCACGGACCTTGGGATGTCCTTCGACGACGCGCTGCCGGTGCTCGAGGACTGGGACATGCTGCTGAACGCCGCATTGCTGTGCGGAGTGGTGAGCACGCCGGAGGTGACCTCCCTATATAGGAGATGGAAGCGGGGGTACGCCTCCCACATCGATCATCCCGAGGAGACCTGGGACTTGACGACTTGGTCCATACGGGCCCGGTTCGACGCCAGGCCCGTCCTCGTCCCGCCCGGGTCGGTGAGCCGGCTCACGCAGATGGAGATGACCGTCAACTCGGTCGCACAGCTGCAGAGCGACCTGGACGCGCTGAAGGAGTCGCTCGCGACCTCGACCGCAGAGGTCGCGGACTTGTGGGTGGAGAAGGGTCAGCTGCTGGCGCGCGTGGAGGCGGCAGAAAAGCTGCTGGCGGTCGCCGAACAACGCGCGGCCGTCGCCAAACAGCAGGTGGCCGTCGCCGAGCGGCAGGTGAAGGTCGCCGAGCGGCAGGCCGCGGTCGCCGAGCAGCACGTGACTGTCGCCGAGCAGCGCGTGAAGGTTGCCGAGCGCCAAGCCGCAGTCACCGAGGAGCACGTGGCTGTCGCCGAGCAACGCGTGAAGGTCGCCGAGCAGAGCGCGGCCGTGGCCGAACAGAGCGTGGCCCTTGTCCAAGAGCGCGTGGATTTTGCAGAGCAGCGTGTCGCCGCCGCCGAGCAGGGCGCCGCTCTTGCTCAGGAGCGCGTGATCTTTGCAGAGCAGCGTGTCGCCGCCGCCGAGCAGGGCGCCGCTCTCGCTCAGGAGCGCGTGATCTTTGCAGAGCAGCGTGTCGCCGCCGCCGAGCAGGGCGCCGCTCTCGCTCAGGAGCGCGTGATCTTTGCCGAGCAACGCGTCGCCGCCGCCGAAGAGCGCGTGGATTTCGCCGAGCAGCGCGTCGCCGCTGCCGAGCAGCACGTGGCTGTTGCCGAGCAGAGCGCGGCCGTGGCCGAACAGAGCGTGGCCCTTGTCCAAGAGCGCGTGGATTTCGCCGAGCAGCGCGTCGCCGCCGCCGAGCAGGGCGCGGCTCTCGCCCAGGAGCGGGTCCTCTTCGCGGAGCAGCGCGTCCTCGCTGCCGAGCAGCGTGCCGCGGAGGTGGAACAGTATGCCTCGGAGGTCGCCGCCCTCGCCGAGACGAGGCTGCGCGAGTGCCGCGAGGCGGAAACCCGCGCCCGGGTCGCCGCCGCCGAGCGTGACGCGGCGCTCGCACGCCAGCAGGAGGCCATAAGCCAGGCGGAGGCCCGCGTCCGCGATGAGTACGAGGCCACCAAGAGCTGGAAGGTGACGGTTCCGCTTCGCCTCGCGTTGCGGCTCGTCGACGTGTACCGCCAGCGCTCTGGTTGAAACGCGTCATGGCGACGACGCTGCGGGTCCAGACGGTCCGCTACGGAGGGGACGCCCGCGGCCTGCTGCGGATGCTGCGCTCCGTGACGGCTGCCGCCCGCCAATTCGGTGATGGAGAAGCCGACTCGACGGTGACTGTGGCGGTCGGCGACTGCGGAGGCCCTGAGGGTCCCGATGCCCTGCTCGGCGAGGCCGTGCTCACCGAGGCTCGCGAGATCCTGACCAGGGCCGGCATCCTGCTCGACTACGTCGCCTTCATGCGGAATCTGGGCCATGGCGCCGCCCAGAACGTGCTCGCAGAGCGGGCGGCGGGCTCGCCCGGCGCAGGTGGCGACCGCGACGTTCTGGTGCTGGCGAACCCCGACACGTACTTGTCCCCTAACTGCCTGGCAACGCTCGTTGGCGTGCTCGACGACGATTCGGTTGGCATCGCCGAGGCACGTCAGATCCCGCTCGAGCACCCGAAGTCGTTCGACCCGGTGACAGGCGACACGCCCTGGGCGAGCGGCTGCCTCATGGTGATGAGGGCGTCCGTGTTCCAAGCGCTGGGCGGATTCGAGCCCGCCTTCTTTCTCCACGGTGACGACGTCGACCTGTCGTGGAGGGTCCGCCTGGCCGGCCTGCGCGTGCGCCACGTGCCCGACGCGACCGTCTTCCACGACAAAGAACTAATGGTCACCGGCTTCCCCGCGCCGAGTGTCGAGGAGGAGTACCAGGTCGTGCTCGCCCGCTTGCTCCTCGGCCACCGGGCGGAGCGACCCGACTTCGTCGAGCAGTGGCTTAGCTGGGCCGGCCTCCATGGAAGTGAGCTGCATCGCCAAGCGGCGGCTGAGTTCGTGCGCAGGCAGGCCGAAGGGATGCTCCCCGCCACCTACCGTGAGGCGCTCGGCCTCTCGAAAGAGGCGGTCGCCTCAGTCACCTTCTTCCACGAGGGGGAGTATGCCGAGCACCGCTTCTGAGCCGGGCGAGGATGCGTCGCGCGAGAGCAGCGAGCCAAAGCACGCTGCGACCTACCGTTTCTCCTTCTCCTGGGAGGGCCCGTACGGGCACGCTGTGCGGCTCGTCGAGCGCTACGCCCGACGAGGCGTGGTCCTTGATCTCGGCTGCGGCTACGCGGCGGTCGGAGAGGTGCTCCGTGACGCAGGGTGGGAGTACGTAGGCGGTGACCGGGACGACGACGCCGTGGCCGACGTGGTGTCGCGCGGACTAGAGGGCCACGTCGTCGACCTGGCGATGGGTGACGGTCTTGCCGGCACCCTTGCCGATCTCATCGCGGGCCGCCCGGTCGGTGCCGTGATGATGCTCGACATCATCGAGCATCTGCCGGACCCGCCCGCGGTGCTCCGCGAGCTCGCCGAATTGTCGTGGTCCCTGGCGGACGGGGAAGGCGCCCCGATCCTCGTGACGAGCATCCCGAACGTGGCGCACTTCGACCTCGCCGCCAAGCTTGTCGGCGGGCGGTGGGACGTCACCCCGAGCGGCCTGTTGGACAGGACGCACCTGCAGATGTTCACAGAGCAGCGCGTCGGTACCGAGCTGGGCCGCTTCGGCTGGCGCGAGTGCGGCCGCGACGACGTCATCATGGAGCACTCCGATCAGTGGTTCCCCCTCGACCACCCCTTCCTGGTCGAGGGAGGCCTGGTCCACGATCACCTCCGCTCGTTGCGGTCCGCGGCCGACCCCAATATGACCGTCAACCAGTTCGTCCGTGCCTACCGCCTGGTCGAGCTTCCTTCGGCGTCCGACAGCGAGTCACGACTGCCGGCGAGCGACGTCCACCCGGCCGAGGTCAGCGTGACCGATGCCCCGTTCCTCTCCGTACTGACGCGAACCGAGGGCACGCGCCCCGCCATGCTCGGCGAGGCGCTGACGTGCCTCGCCACCCAGAGCTTCGAGGACCTCGAAGTCCTCGTCCTCGTTCACGGCGACGCCCCCGGAGTCCTCGAGTCCTCAAGAGCGGTCGTGTGCAGTTTCGAGGAGAGCTTCGCCTCGCGCGTCCGGGTCGAGCAGGTTGAGGGCGGGAGCAGGGCAACACTTCTCAACGCGGGGCTGGCGATTGCACGGGGACGTTATGTCGCCTTCTTGGACGACGACGACCTCGTGACCGCGGACTGGGCGAAGCGCTTTGCCGAGGGGGCCGCCAGGGCGCCGGGCAAGCTTGTCCGCTCGGTCTGCTTTGCCCGCCATGTCCGCGGACGCGCCCCGGAGGAGGAGGCGATGGGCGCGTCACCGGTGACGCTGACCAAGCCACTCAGGGAGTTCGGGGAGCGATTCGACGCGATTTCCAGCCTGGCAATGGACACGACGCCGATCTCGAGCTTCGCTCTGCCCCGCTCGCTCGTGACCGAGCTGCACTTCCGATTCGACGAGCAGCTGGCAGTCTGTGCGGAGTGGGACTTCCTGGTACGTGCAGCTTCGGTCGTCGGCGTCGAGGACACGGGTCACGTGACCTCGATACAACTGCGCTGGGATGACACCGGTACGACGGCGGAGGCTGTCCCTCCCGACGTGCGGGAAGGGCAATACCTGCGAATGTTCGCGGGCCTTGATGCCAGGCCGTTGCTCCTTCCGCCAGGCAGTGCCTCGCAGCTGGCCTGCCTCGCCGGCAACGAAGGCCTCGCACGAGCACGCGAAGCCCATCGCGCGGAGCTCGACCGTGCGCTTGATGAGGTGAGGGGCGCGCTTGCCGTGACTCAGGAGACCCTACGGCTCGAGGTGGACCGCCTACATGCCGAAAGTGCACAGACCGAGGAGCTCGTCCTGCAGGTCGCCCGGCTCGAAGATCGCGCACGCCAGGCAGAGCACGCTCGCGACGAGCTGCTCGCTTCGGAGTTCTGGCGGTTGACCGCTCCACTTCGCGCACTGGTGACGCTGATCCGGGGCGGCCAGCGACGTGCGGGTTCCTGAGGTCGCTCGACAACCGGCCCTGAGCGCCGTCTCAGGTGATGGACGCGGTTGAACGCGGCAGCCTCGACCGGTAGGCCTCGCTGCCGCCCCCAGGTCGGCTCGCCGGACAGCCCGAGGTCCGCCCGGCCTGCTGTGAAGTATCGTCGCAGTGCCTGCCCGGATCGGCAAGAAGACGACCTCCGTGCGTAACTAGGACCGCGCCCCGATCTCGCTGCCCGCACGGCGCGCGAGAAGGTCCGACTGCGACGGCGGCCGTGTGTCGGAGCAGTCGCGTCGTGTGAAGGAACCTGTTGCACACCGGCGTGTCATGAGCGCCAACACGCAAGCACGAGCAGAACCCCTTGGGACTGTCATTGCTTGTGGAGCGGCGCAAGACTAGTCTAGAAATGACAGAGACCACCGAGTACGGCGGGAGGCTTCACAGCAGGTGGTTGTCGTGACAGATATGTCAGTAAGCTTGACTCCTGCCACATGATTAACTAGCTTCAACTTGTTCCATGCATCGAGTGGTATCGGCTGGGCTGTGATAGCTTTGTGCCGTTGCCTGTGGTTGGACAAGAGCCACACGACGGTACAGAAATACGCAGGAACCCTGGAGATGGAGGAAGAAAAGTATGTTTAGGTCATCCCGTGAAGGCCCGACGGAGGAGAAGGCGGGTAGGCACACGCCGATCCGGCTTGGGACGGCCCTGATTGCCGCCGTCGGTTTGCTCCTCGGACCACTTGCATTAGCCACCTCGGCCTCGGCCGCAACTCACCCACATGCGACGACGGCCGACCCGGGCACCTACGTCCCAGTGACGCCCTTCCGCATCACTGACACGCGGACTGGCTCCGGCCTGCCGAACGCAGGTTCGACTCTCACCACTGCCGCTCCCACGCTGACCGTGCAAGTCACCGATGTGGGCACCACGCCCGTACCGACCGGCGCGTTGGCGGCGGTGCTCAACGTGGCCGTTACCAACACGATGTCTTCCGGGTTCCTGACCGTCTTCGAGGCGGGGATCACGAGGCCGACGGTCTCCAACCTCAACTTCGTCGCCGGTGAGACAGTGGCGAACCTCGTGACAGTGCCGCTGAGCGCTGCGGGCGCGGTGTCGATCTACAGCTCGGCCACTGGCGCGGACGTCGTGGTGGACGTGGAGGGCTACTTCACCAGCGCTCCTGCGGCCAACGGCTACGGGTTGTTCAACGCGATGTCTCCCGTGCGTGATCTCGGCACCCTCGCTGACGGCGCAACGGTTGCGGCTAACGCGAGCGTGCCCGTCACAGTGGCGGGTGGTACCACCACCGTGCCCGCCAACGCGAGCGCTGTTCTGGTCAACGCGACTGTCGCCCACGACAGTGCGGCGACCTTCCTCAGCCTCTACCCGGCGCCGGCGGTAGCGGCGGAGCCGACGTTCTCGAACCTCAACGCCTCAGCCGGCGAAGTTGTTGCCAACCGCGCCATCGTCGCAGTCGGCACCGGCGGAGTGATCGAGGTCTACAACCACGCCGGCACCGCTAACGTCGACATCGACGTGGACGGGTACTTCACCGGCGTCGGTGGCACCGGCTCGGACTTCGTGCCCCTCGCCGCACCGGTCCGTGTGGCCGACACCCGCACAGCCAGCTTGGTAGGCACCGAGACCCCGCTCACGGCGGCCGCCTCGGAGAGCTTCCTCCTCGCCACCACCGCGAGCGGGATCCCCACGACCGCCACTTCTGTGGATGCGAACGTGACGGTGGTTGCAGGCGCCACTTCCGGCTACGCCTCGGTCTATCCGGCACCGGCCATGACGACCCAGCCAGACTTTTCTGACATCAACTGGGTTGCCAACGGCATTGTCCCGAACTTGACGATCGCGGACACGAACGGCACCGGCAGCGTCGAGGTCTACAACAGCTACGGGACGATCAACCTCGTGGTCGACGTCTTCGGGTACTTCGCGACTTACGTCACTTCTGGGCCGGTCATGGCCTCGGCGGTCGTGAGCGCGACATCCATCGCGATCACCTACAACCAGGCCGTGAACTGCGCAGCGTTGCACCTAGCCGACTTCACGTACTACTACAGCGGTTCATCGAGCGGCGGTGCGATCGCCGGAGGTACGTGTGCCGGTGATGTGCTGACCCTGACTGGAAGCTTCACATTGCCAGTGGGTGTTGGCACCATCGAGTACATCGCTTCTGGCGTCGCTTTGGAGGACGTGTACAACAGCGCCGGGACGGCTGCGCTAACGCCACAGGCACTCACGGTCGCCTCGACGGTGGGTCTCACCATGGTGTCGGCGCAACTAGTCGGAGGCGTCCTTGAGGTCACCTACAACGAGGACGTGTCCTGCCAGCTCGAAGCCACCGGTGGTACTGCGTTCAGCGATTTCGTGTACTACTCGACTACTGGAATCTTCGGTGGCGCGATCAACAACTGCGTATCCGGAGTGGCCAGTGACGTGCTGGATCTGACTACGGCTGGGACCTTCCAGGACCCGGGGACCGGTGCCGAGGTCGTGTACACGGCACCGACGACACCGGTAGCCTCGTCTTTGACGAGTCCGTTTGGGAACGCGGTCTACGCCACTGGCGGTACGTCAGTGTTCGCGCCAACGCAGACGCTGCCGACGTTTGAGACGCCGGCCATGACGTATGCGGTCGTGACGCCTGGTGCCTACGGGATCGGGACAATCGCGATCACCTACAACGAGGCCCCCGTCTGCCCGACAACTGCGATTACTTCCATTCAGGCGGACTTTGTGTACAGCAACGGCGGTACGCCTGCTTACCCAACGGTGTGCGCTGTTGCTCTCGACGTGCTGACGCTGTCGGACTTCTACGCGGGTGGGATTACCGGTACCACAGCAGTGACTCTGGTCACCCCGGTGTCCACGGACACGCTCAAGTACACCGAGCCTGCGACGGACTCCGTTGCGGTATCGGTGAACACGACCGTAGGCTTCCCGGCGTACGCGGCGACGCAGACACTTCCGTACAGTGGTCTGACGGGCGTCCCGGCCATGGTGTCGGCGGTCGTGACCTCAGGTGTGTCAATCGCGATCACCTACAACGAGCCCGTGTTCTGCCCGACAACGTTCACTGCGGGCGACTTCACGTACGTCTACAGCACCGGACAGCCCAATGAAACGAACACCGCCTGCACGGACACCAGTGCCGACGTGCTGACCCTGACTGGAGCCTTCAACGCACCACAGGGCAGTGCCGTCCTTACGTACGTCGTTCCTGGGGCCCCCACCGCTACGAACCAGGTGTACGCGGTGATCACGGGCACGAACGTCTACGCGGCAGGGCAGGCCCTCGCGGGTTCGCCGGCGCCGATTAGCTAGCCAAGGGACTAACGCCTTCTAGCAAGGTGTGATGGGAACCCCGGTCCTCACAAGGGACCGGGGTTCCTTTCTTTTTGTGGGGACGGTCTGCACCGTGAGTGGGACACGGAGGCTTTTTCGGAGGTGAGACGATGAGCATCGCCAGGCCACCGGGGTTCACTGCCCCTGCTCAACGTGAGCGCGGAGGGGCCGAGAATGGGTGACGAGATGCAGGTGGCAAACATGACGCCGCGGGGGCGGCTGGTCGCCGAGGTCTTCGACTGTAGAGGCGAGGAGTTCCCGAGTGAGTACCTTGAGACCTCAGGACATCTCGACCCCGGCGTCGCGGTCAGACTCCACGACACCTGCGCGGCGCTCTACGACGGGCACCTCAGCGTCCAGGAAGCCTACGACGGCTGGGACGAGTGGGAGAGCGTGCTGAAGGGGTTCGTTGAAGGCTACGGCCTCGACTCGCTTTATGGGCTGATGGCCATCGTGGACCCGCTCACTCCAGAAGACCGCGAGCCGGCGACGTCACTTGCACCCCTTGACCGCGAGGCACTCTCGCAGGCGATGGACTGGCTCAAGGCTTATGTCGTGTCCTACGCGGGCGATGACCTGGAAGAGGGCTTTTGCGACGACACGGTCGCCTTCGCCCAGTTCTGCGTGGACAGGGACCGATCGATGGGTAGCCGGGGCACGCCTCCTGACGAAGAGGAGCTTCGCAACAGCCAGGAGCTGGAGGAGATGACCCTTGTGTACATCGACTCCTTGCTGAGCAGGTACCGAGTCGCCCACTGAGACGGTCCGGGCCTAGCGACTGGTCCTATTGTCGCGGCGGATCGAGGCCGCTGAGCAGTTCCAGGGTGGTGCCGACCTCGCCCAGTGCGGTGGTCACGTCGGTCCCGTAGGTGGCGAGCAGCGGACCGAGGGGGAGGGGAAGATCGTGCGTCCAACTGAGCACCGCTCCCGCTGCTGCAAGGAAGACCTCGGTGTTGAGGCCGGTGGTGATGCACGAGCCGAGTGCGACCTCGACGAGCCGCTCAGAGTTCAGGTGGACGAGAAGCCGTGGCGGGAGAAGTCGTGCGATCTCCACCGCCTCGCCAAGTTGCTCACCAGTACGATCCTGGAGATTCCTGTGGGTCGCTACCTGATCGCCTTGCACCAAGTGACCGGCGGCGAGCGGCGGCGGGGGTGCCGGGCGCTCCAGGGGCAGTATCTCGACGGAGTGCTCTTCGGTGTGCGGCTCGATGGCGACGGTCGGCGGGGGTGAAGGACTGACCGGCGGGGCCGTCTCGGTCACTTGCGAGCGGGGTACCAGGTCCACCTTGTCCGCAGCATCGTGGCGATCTTGGGAGTTCATATGCACGTAGTGGCTCGTCATCTTGATGTCGGAGTGACCGAGCAGTTCCCGGCTGACCTCCAGGTTCGCGGTCTTACGGACCACCATCGTCGCGTAGGAGTGCCGGAAGCGATGCGGGTTCTTGCTGCCAGCGATCCCGGCCTCAGTCAGGAGCAACTTCACGAGGATGGCGAGCGACCCCTCACCCATGCGTCCCCAGTTGGGGCCGGGTAGTGAGACAGGGTTCACAATGAAGTACGGCGAGGGTGCAAGAAGCGGCCGGAGTTCCTCGGCGTAGGTCTTGAGCGCTTCGGCTGCCCCGGCGCCAAAGGGGATGATGCGCTCCTTGGAACCCTTGCCGAGCATGCGCAGCTCATGTCGGGAGAGGTTGACGTTCTCGGTGAGCAGGTTGCGCAGCTCCGCGTTGCGTACTCCGGTGCTTGCGAAGATGACGAGGATCACATAGCCGACCCAGCGCCGCAGGTCGCCAGAGCGTTCGTAGTGTTGCGCGAGGCTCAGCATCTGAAGGACCTCGTCCTCGGAGAACGGGTCGATCGGCGCTGCGATGATCTTCGGCCCCTTGACGCCCTTGGTTGGGTTCGGCCGTGTCGGGTCGTCGAGGAACAGGAAGTCATAGAACCTGTTGAGGGCCTGAAGAATCGTATAGATCGTGGCCGGTTTGATCTTCTGGTCGCGCTTGAAGTCCACGAAGGCCCGAATGGTGGCAGGCGACGCGTCGGTGAGCGAAAGCGCTGGCTCAGTCGCTACGAGCCATCGGTAGTAGTCACGAACCCAGTTCGCGTAAGTGTCCTGTGAACCAAACGCGAGGTATCTCACTTTGTCGAGATGGGCCGTGAAAGTTTCCAGCAGATCCTCGAAGGCGTCGTCGACCTGGCGACGCCCACCAGCTCGGCGCTCGGGCTTGGCCCCACCGTCACTGGACATGGAAGGCCTGCGCCGCCCCGGAGACTTCCCCGGCGTGTTTGGCTCGTCCGGGTCAGCCATCTTCGTTCCTGCGTTCTTCAGCACTCATCGCCACGGTGTTCTCACCATTTCGGGAGACGCGGACCACGAATCCGACGGTCTCGCCGCCAAGTCGGCTCGTCGGCACCGGACCCTGAACGGGAGCAAGCCCTGGGCCGTCCACGCTTTCTCGGTTGAGCCTTCTAGCGGTCATCGTTATCTCCTGTTTCCTTGGTCATCTTCGGTTTCTCGGTCCTTTGGGTGGCGGGCGTCATCGCCTCACTCCCCCGTCTTCGGTCGATCTCATGCGCGGCGCTCGTAGGCACAAAGAGCTTGCTTGTGGCCTGCCACTGGGCGCACTTCAACGCATCGAACACCATACGCACCGTGCCGGAAGCAATCGACTCCAACACGCCTATTTTCCTTCACTTTGCTGGGGAAAGTGTCTTAGCGCGGATGTGACGGATGCGAGGATGTCGTGCCGGTGCGCGCTGGTTGCGCTGGTCGTCACGAGGTCAGCGAAGGTCACTCTCCCGCACGCATGCAGTACGCGATCAAGGCTCACTCAGACATCGAATCAACAAGAGTGGAGCCGGCGGACTCAAGGTGGTCCCATGTCGATGGCGGGCGATACCTCACCGACTGCGACGAGTCCATGGTCTATGTCGACAGCCGTTCATGTGTCGTGGCGTGTCGAAGTGTGCAGGGTCGATAAATTCGGTCGATGAACCAGGGCCGCTGCCCCTGCCATCCCGGGACTAAAGCACAGCGCCTGTTCGCAGCAAGCGATCCGATCACCGGAAACCGCTTCGAAATTGTGGAATGCGCCGTGTGCGGCTTGGCTCGGACTGCCCCTCAGCTATCGTCCGACGAACTCGACCGGTACTACCCCTTGTCTTATTACGGTGCATCCCGGCGGTACAGGCTGGACCTGGACAGGAGTTTGTCACTGGTCAATCGAGCTCGGATCCACCGCATCGAGCGCATGACGGGTGGCCCGGGTCGAGTGTTGGATGTGGGCTGTGGCCCGGGCTGGTTTCTCCACCAGATGCGGCGTCGAGGGTGGGGGACACGTGGGACCGAGCGTTCAGCCGGTGCCGCGCAGCATGCCCGAAACGTGCTGAATCTCGATGTTCGGGCTCAGAATCTTGACGAGCTGGTTGCCGAGGGCGTCAGCTATGACGCTGTAGTGCTTTGGCACGTTGTCGAACACATGCACGATCCAGCGAGGACATTGTACGACGTCGGGCGCTTGTTGCGTCCCGGTGGAGTGTTGATGATCGCTGTACCAGACTTCCGGTCTCTCGAAGCCAGAATCGGCAAAGCCGACTGGTTCCACCTCGATGTTCCTCGCCATCTGTTTCACTTCACCTCTGCCACGCTGACGAACCTCCTCGCTGACGCCGGTCTTGAGCCCTGCGAGGTAGTGCACATCGCCCCGGAATACGACGTCTTCAGCTTCGTGCAGACGCTGCAGAACATCATGGGTTTCCCCTTCAACCTCTTGTATGGCATCGTGAGACGGCGGGAGGCGCGCCTGGCACATGCACGTCAGTGTTCGCTGCTGTCCGTTGTCGCAGTGATCTCCGCAGTTCCATTGACGCTGATCGGTCTCGTGTGGACCCCGGTGGCCGCGGCGCTCGGCTGCAGTGCCACCATCACTATCTACGCGCGCCGCCCGGCGGTGGCCGATAGCGACTGACAAGCACGGCCGCGCTCCAAAGCTCTACGGGACATGCAGTTCGGGCCGATCGGGTGGGCCCATCACCTAGTTGCGGCGTGAGGCAAACCGCTAATCAGGAGGCGGCCAACTGAGAAGTCTTAGGCCTCGAACACGTAGGCCCGGCCAGCACTCTTGGCGTGGCCGTCGGCACCTACGACGGCGGTCGTGTTCGAGATGGCCACCGAATAGCCGAAGTAATCAGCGGCGACAGTGTCGGAGCCCTTTAATTCGCCAGCCTGCTTCCAGTCGGTCGCCGTGTTGGTGAACACGTACGCCCTACCAGCAGCCTTGGAGAAACCCGGCGCACCCGCGACGACGGTCGCATTCGAGATGGCCACTGTGTAGCCGAAGTCATCACTGGCCACGGTGTCAAGGCCCTTAAGTTCGGCGGCCTACTTCCAACCCGTCGCCGTTGTCGCGAATATGTAGGCCCGGCCTGCAGCCTTGGAAAAGCCTGGTGCGCCCGCGATGGCTGTCTTGCCCGAGATGGCAACCGAGACGCCGAAACCGTTGTCGGCAACGGTGTCGGAGCCCTTCAGTTCGACAGCCTGCTTCCACCCGGCTGCTGTGTTCGTGAACATATACACGCGGCCGGCGTCGGTGGCATGGTCCGGTGCACCCACGATGGCTGTCGTGCCCGAGATGGCGACCGCGTATCCGAAGCCATCACCGGCGACGGTGTCCGAGCCCTTCAGCTCGACAGCCTGCTTCCACCCGGCTGCCGTGCTTGTGAACACGTACGCCCTGCCGGCACTCTTGGTGTGGCCGTCGGCACCTATGAGCGCGGTCGCGCCCGAGATGGCCAGCGAGTCGCCAAAATAGTCACCAGCGACGGTGTCAGAGCCCTTCAGTTCGGCAGCCTGCTTCCAACCTGTCGCCGTTCTCGCGAATATGTAGGTCCGGCCGGCATTCTTGGCGAAGCCCGGTGCGCTCACAACGGCGGTCGTGCCCGAGATGGCCGCCGCGTAGCCGAAGAAACCGCCGGCGACGGTGTCGGAGCCCTTCAGCTCGGCGGCCTCCTTCCACCCGGTTGGCGTGTTGGTGAACACGTATGCCCGGCCGGCATCCTTGGCGGAGCCCGGGGCTCCCACAAGGGCTGTCGTGCCCGAGATGGCCACCGAGACGCCGACGGCATCACCCGCAAGAGTGTCGGAGCCCTTCAGTTCCGCCAGCTGTTTTCCGATCGACGGCGTGACTCGCGGACTCGCGGCAACCGCCGAGGCAGAACTCGCCAGGAGTGGCAGAAAAGTTGCTGCTACCACGAGCAGGCCGCCTATGAGTGACCTACGCATGTGACCTCCGATCACGACAACGCCATTGTCTGCGACACGTGTCTCGTCGTCGACTAACGTCGCCCGCAGCAAGCGTGCGAACAACAAGCCTCGCGCCCGCATGGAGAGGGAGCAACGCGTGCGGAACACCTTTTAGCTGGATTGGCGTTGTGCCACTCGGACGCAGCATGAAGCCTCCACGTTGAGTGACCCAGGTGGTGCGAAATCGCCACGGGGACTGACACCAGAAGGTCTTGGCCCGTAATGCCAACTGTGGGTTCATTGTCCGGCTTGCCCCGACATCCGGCCGGAGCCAGCAGGTGGACGCCGGTCTGGACCTGGAAGGCACCGACGGAGCCGGCGCGTGTCAGATGCCCACTCAGCAGTCCGAGGTGGCGATACAAAGGACCACGGCTTTCCCACGATGAGCGGACGATGATCCCGACGCGCAGGTGCCGTCGACGGGTCGGTGAACGGCTGGCGATCATGTGCCGGAGGTGCGAGCGGCCACCTGAGCCTGATCGCTGGACGACGGAGAGGCTGCGACGCTGAAGGCGACGGACCACACGAGGACGTGGTAGCCACCGACGACGTAAGTGTGCGCCGGGCGCCCCCAGGTCTTGGCCGCAGAGGCACTGTCGACGCCCTGGTAGACGGGCGTCTCGTAGACGAGAAACTGGAAGTGCTGACCGACGTACCAGCTGGCGGAGGAAAGCTTCATGTACCGGCCGAGCCTGCCGTCCGGGTCCGCCCACACCGGTCGTACCGTAACGGCGCCCCTGCTCTCGACCGGGGTGATGCTCGCTGCCCAATAGCCGCCAACCCCGTTTCGGAGATCATGCGCCTCGAGCCAGGAGGCGAGCGTCGACGCACTCGGGACCGCGACGGGCCGGTCAAGGGTGCAGCCGAGACCGGCGACAAAGCACAAGGAGGCAGCGCCTCCGACGACGCAGATTGCTCGGGTCATCCGACCCGGTCGTAGCCGGTGCCAGGCCCGGGCGACGATCCGGCCGCTGAGCACGCTCGCGAACACGATCGTTGCGACAAGATAGCGAGCGCCAGGTACTCCGCTGACGGCCAAAACGACGAATGTCGCTGCAGAACTGAACATCGCGATGACCAGCACGTCGTCGAGCCACCAACTCCCGGCCTCGATCCGGGGTCCGGACCCTTCTTGGTGGCCGCGAACGACTCCTCTCACCAGGTTCGCCACTGCCACGAGTGAACAGGCAACGATCAAAAGGGCACCTAGGACGTGAACGTCCCGCAGGACGGTCGGGACCCGCCCGGCGTCGAAGCCGTACGTGAAGCCGCCGAGGCCTGCTCCGTAGCTCAACACGTGTCTCAAGTTCACGAGCATCTGGGCAGATGTCGCGACAGACACCCCGTCGACGGACTTGAACGCTCCCATCACTCGGGCGAGCCAACTGAAAAGCTCGCTGGCAATGACTGCCGCGGCAGACGCAGTCACCGCCGCGACACCCGCTCGCCACCTTCTGTTTCGCAACATAGCGACCACGCCCGCGCCAAATATCGGCACGATGCCATAGGCAACCATCAAGAAGTCGCCGAGCATCCCGAGGCAGAGTGCGGCGACCGCCACTGCCCACCTCCAGTCGAACCGGCCCCGCCTGAGTGCTACGAATGCAACAAGAGCCAGGGCGGCCGTAGTGACATGGTCAGGCCCGCCGAGCAGGAACGACGCCATTGCATTGGTGGGAAACGCGAGCAACACCGCTGCGATGGCGGCTCCGGCCACGGCAGCACCCCTCTTGTGCCCGCGGCTGGCGACAACTGCGCCGACCACGACGGCGAATGCGACCGCAAACGCAGGTTCCAAGTTCAAAAGGCCGGGCCTGAGGCCGCCGACGCGCACCGCGAGGGCGTAGAAGAAGGCGTCGATCGTCCAGAACGAGTCGTGGGTCAGGATCCAGCCGTGGAGCAGCACGTTGCCGCTTCCCACGGCCTGACCCTCGAGGATCGCGGTCGCCCTGTCCGAGCCGCCCAGATAGACGTGTGTCGAGATGGCGTAGAGGACCAGGACCAGCCCTGCGACCGCGATGGTCGCTCCAACCACAGTGCCAACTCGCCGAGCGGTGGCGCGCAACGCACCTGAACGGGTTGACAGGACGGTGAACCGATGATCTCTCGTGCGACGGGCGCGAGGGGATCGGCGGAGAACGAGCGGCGATTCCGTTCCAACTTCGCCGATGACGCCGCTCACAGCGACGTGCCGGCCGTGGACATCGCTTACGAGCCCAGCGTCGAACTCGTCCTCGATCACGTGATCCACGTCTACGCTGGCCATCTCCTCACCTACCAGCTCGAGGCCAACATCAAACTGGAGCTGGTCCGAGAGCACCATCGGTCACGGCACTGGTGGCTTCTTCACCTCCTAGAGCGCTTCTCGCGCCATCGCTGCCTTCCTCGCCCGTTCCGTCTTTCGCTTGCCCTTTTCCCCCTGTGAGACGTGCTTTGGAGGCGTCTCGCTCGAGGCTGACGGGCCGCCAAGGATGACCGAATGCGGTTGTCTCATGGACCGGGCCGGTTCAGCGCCACCCGAGTCCGTCTTCACTTCGCACGCGACGACGCTCCCGTAGGGGACGTGGCGGCCCAGACTCCGTAGAGTGACGGGTCATCTAGCGCGGTCGTGCGGCACTTTTCGAGCACAGGACACCGTGCGCAGATGCGCGTCGCATGAGCGACCGCGTTGCCGCTCGTAGGAAACAAGAGATCGGATCCCATTCCCCGACAAGCGGCATGGGCCTGCCAATCTACGTCCGCGGTAGGGCCGTAACTGTCAAACGGTCCCAATGTGGGTGGCGCCGCTACCTCGACGTTGTGAGGTCGCGGACCGAGCGCTACGGCAGCCAGCACCGATCTCGGGTGCTTGGCTCGCTTGCCCTTCGTTAGAAATGGCATCGCTCCTCGTTCTGGTTTGGCGCGCCCGCCGGGCCGCATCGCCTAACCCGAACGATTGTCTCCGACACCAGGCGGATGATCGCGGATTCCATGAGACCGGGACCGGACCGGGCGGGCGCCTTTTAAAGGTAAGGCACCGACCTGTGAGAAGCCTTGGAGACTGCTTGGAGAACGCCGAGAGGAACGACAGCTGGCTCACCAATCGAGTTCGGGCGCTGTCGACTGTCGGAGACTTCGATAGCGGTCCGACCCTAAGGGCTCCAGTTCAGAGGTTGCCTCGCGGACCTGTGCGTCGCCTTGTCAGGTGCTCGTTGCCCCTATCCCTTCGCCGCCCGGGCGGTCGTTGTGTCGCCCCCTTTTGCGCTTTAGCGAGAATCCCTCATACAAGTCACCGAGGCGAAAGGCCCGACCTGCTCAATCAACTGGGCGATCCTGCCGATATCGCTGAGGTGGGAGCGGTAGACAGGCGTCGTGTCGAGCTCGTGACAACAGTCGTTGCGTTGTCGGTCACTCTGCTTTTCCTCTTGTGGCTGGTCGTCCGGATCGGCGGTGAGAACGGGGTTCGCTACTTCGACGACATCGTGACGGGCCTCGCGGCACTGAGCGCCTGCGTGGCGTGCCTTTTGGCGGGGACGCGCCAGAGCGGCTCGAAGCGCCGATTCTGGATGCTCCTCGCCTCGGCTCTCGGGGCCTGGACTTTCGCCGAGGTGATCTAGGCGGTCTACGACCTCGTTCTTCGCGTGGCGGTACCTGTGCCGTCCTGGGCCGATGTCGGCTACCTCGGGGCGATCCCGCTCGCGGCAGCAGCGTTGCTGTATCACCCCAGCATGCATGTCGCCGGCAGTTACAAGACGCGAGCAACCCTGGACGGCCTCGCTATCGGTACCGCATTGCTCTTGTTGAGCTGGACCTTCGTGCTCGGGCCGTTGTGGCGTCATACGGACCTCACTACCGCCGGTGGCATCGTGGCCCTTGGGTACCCCTTCGGCGACATGGTCATCATCTTCTTCATCGTCCTCACGGTCCGTTCTACGGCGGCCACGGGGCGCCGACCCCTGTTCTGGGTCCTCGTAGGGCTGTTCGCAATGGCGGTCTCAGACAGCACCTATGCCTACCTAGTCGAGGCCGGACGGTACTCGACGGGCAACCTCGTCGACATCGGCTGGGTGGTTGCCTACCTCGCCATCGCCGTGGGCGCGTCACGCGACAGCGGCCAAAAAGTGCTTGCCCCTTCGCACCAGGCGGTCGAGGCGTCACTTATCTCGCTAGTCACTCCGTATGTGCCCGTCCTCCTGGCACTGTCGGTCATCACCTTCGAGCTGGAGCTTCACCACCATGTGGACAGATTCTCGTGGCTGACCGGCTTCGGGCTCACGTTGCTCGCGCTTGCGCGCCAGGCGCTCCTGCTCTAACGACCGTCGCCGCGAGCTGTTCTCGGCTTCAGCCGGGCCTGACGGGCCGGGCGCGGGGAGCACGGACCCACAGCGGCCACGAGAGAATCTCCCCGAAGCTGCGCCGTGGCCGCAGTTTCTCAGGAGAACCCCGTGAGCTACAGCCTCGACACATTGGGAACGGTGAAGCGACGCCAGGTGACATTGAGGCGGTCGTACCGCACGATCGTGTTCGGCCTCATGATCGCGACGAGCACGATCGCGACCTTGGACCTCTACCTGTTCGCGTCTTCGGGCTTCCACTGACTCCCGAGCCGCCCGGGCCTCAGCAGGCGTAGTCCGGGTCGAAGGGGTAGTCGTTCGGGCTGGGCGTCTCCTGCAAGAGCCACGGGACCCCGCCCGCGAAGGCGTACTTCGCCCCGCAGTAAGGCGCCAGCACCGAGGGGGCGTAGTAGTGGTAGCTCGACGGGTAAGGCGGTGAGGTCCAGTACGCCCCTGCGACCCAGATGGGGACCTGCGCCCCGGGCGGCACGTAGCCTCCGGTGATCCCCTGATACTGGAGCGAAGTCGAATAGATCCCGGCCGTGATGTTGTGGGAGTGGAAGAAGTCGAGCGCACCCTGGATCGTCGCCGAGTTCAACGCCTGGTTGCACGACCAGTACTGGCCGCAGGCGTCGTTCTCGACGTCCAGCCACCACACCGGTGACGAGGCGCCCTGCGAGCTCGCGTACGTGACGGCGTTCTCCGCCGCGTTGTAGCCGTAGTTGTAGGCGAGACAGGCCGGCTGGTTCGCGGCGGAGAGCCCGGAACAGGTCCCCGCGGGTCCCTGCTGGTCGATCGTGTCGGACGACGACGGCGAGTTGAGGAACATGTACAGGTCGTACGGTGTGCCGCCGGTGCCTTGGGCCTGCGACGCCCATTTGACCTCCGCCTGCAGGCACGGGTTGTACTTGCCGACCGCCCATCCGTCGACGCCCACGACAGCGACGGTGTATGCAATGGTCCCCGCGGGGTAAGACGGTGGGCCCGGGAGTGCGACGGTCTCCAGCGACCCGCGTCCGGCGCACTGGGGCCAGTTGATGTCGTATCCGTACCTGCCACTCGGGTACTGCAACGGCGAGACGGCCGCCACCGGCATCGCGGCGGTGGAGGTGACCGGCGAGCTGGCCGCTCGGCCCTTGAGCGCGCCGTGCGCCTTGGCGGTGTCGAAGCTCAAGACGGTGCCGTCCTCCTCGGCGATCCAGTCGCCCGTGCCGTCGGGGGTGACGGCGAGACCGACGACGGGCGATTTGGCTCTCCTCGGATAGAACGTCGCCAGGTGCGGCGCGTCGCCAAAGCGGAGCACGTTGCCGTTCGCCTCGGCAAGCCAGTACCCGCCGTCGTCGGGCATCGCCGCCATCGCGACTATCAGTTGTCTGACGTTGCGAGGTCGCGCCGAGCCGTAGAACTTGGCGTCACCGAAGTGGAAGACCCTCCCAGTCCTAAAGACGATCCAATAGCCCTTGCCGTCGGTGGTGGCCACGATCGCGACGACGTGGCCCGAGATCGATGAGTTGATCGAGCCGTAGCTCCTGGCGTCGCCGAAGGCGAGGACGCCGCCTGTCGCGGTGACGAGCCAGTACCCGGCGCCGTCCGGGGTGGCAGCGGCCGCCACGATCGGGTCCCGTCGCACCTTGCCCCCGGCGCCGCCCTCGTTGCGGGCGTCCCCGAACGGATAGACGCTGCCGTCGGCGCCGATCAGCCAGTAGCCCCTGCGATCGGGAGTGGGGAGCAGGGAGATGATGGGCGCGACCATGTGCTTGCCGAACCTGGAGCCGTAGTAGGCGGCTCTCCCGACCGCCACGACCCTGCCGTTGGCCTCGGCAAGGTCGTAGGCGAGAGTCGAGGCGGGCGGCATCAGCACCGGGGCGATGGAGGTGACCGGCGAGGCGGCCGTCACGCCGGTGAGCGAGCCGCGGGCCGTCGCGGTGCCGAGGGCGAGGACGGTGCCGTTCCGCTCTGCCATCCAGGCTCCTGTGCCGTCGGTGGTGACCGTGAGACCCACGACCGGTGACCTGGGCCTTGTCCCCGGGCGCAGCGCGAGGCGCAGCGCGTCGCCGAAACGGAACAGGCTGCCGTTCTCGTCGGCGAGCCAGTACCCGCCTCCGTCGGGAGTCGCCGCCATGGCCACGATCGGCCGACCAGGGATACCGGCCTTTGCCAAGCCGTAGAAAAGAGCGTCGCCGAAGTTGAAGACGCCTCCGGTGCTGCAAGCGATCCAATACCCCCTGCCGTCGTTCGTGGCCACGATTGCGACGACGCGAGCTCTGATCGGCGAGGTGATCGAGCCGTAGTTCTTGGCGTCGCCGAAGGCCATGACCTGGCCCATTGAAGTGACGAGCCAGTAGCCACGACCGTTGGGCGTCACGGCAGCGGCCACGACCGGGTCCCGCCGCACCTTTCCCCCGGCACCGCCCTCGTCCGGGGCGTCGCCGAACGGGTAGACGCTTCCGTCGGCGCCAATCAGCCAGTAGCCCCTGCGGTCGGGAGTGGAGACGATGGCGACGATGGGTGCGACCAGGTGCCTGCCGAACCTGGAGCCATAGTAGGAGGCACCCCCGAGCGCGGCCACGTCGCCGTCGGCCTCCGCGAGGTCGTAGCCGAGGGTGCTCGGAGGTGGCACCCAGATTGCAGCGATGGAGGTGACGTGTGAATTCTTGACCAGGCCCTTGATCGAGCCATGGGCTGGGGCGGTGCCGAAGTTGAGGACGGTGCCGTTTCGCTCGGCCATCCAGGCGCCTGTGCCGCCGGGGGTGACGGCGATACCGACGACCGGCGAGGTGGCTCTCACTGGCGAGAACGTCGCCAGGGCCCGCGCGTCGCCGAAGCTGTATACGGTCCCGTCCGTGTCGGCGAGCCAATAACCACCGCCGTCGGGTGTCGCCGCCATGGCCGCGATCGGCAGGCCCGCGGTGCCGGCCTTGGCTGATCCGTAGAACTTGGCGTCGCCGAAGCTGAAGACGCCCCCGGTGCTGTAAGCGATCCAGTAGCCCTTGCCGTCGGGCGTCGCCGCTATCGCCACGGCGTGGGCCCTGAGTGGTTTGGAGATCGAGCCGTAGCCCTTGGCGTCGCCGAAGGCGAACACCTCGCCTGAAGAGGTGACGAGCCAGTACCCGTCCCCGTCGGGCGTCGCCGCTGCGCCCACGACTCGCCCGGGCTGTACCTCGCCCGCGGCACTGCCCTCGTTGCGCCGCGTCGCCGAACGGGTAGACGCTGCCCTCAGCGCCGATTAGCCAGTATCCCTTCCGGTCCGGCGTGGAGACGATGGCGATGATGGGAGCGGCCAGGGGCTTGCCGAAGACAGAGCCGTAGTAGGCGGCTTTCCCGACCGCCACGACCTTGCCGTTGGCTTCGGCGAGGTCGTAGGAGAGGTCATGGGTCACGGTGGCTTTCCTCGTTCTCGGCCTCGAGGCGGTGAGCGCCGCGCTCTCGGCGCTCTTGGCCGTGTGGACCGCCGTTGCGGCACCAAGCCGTGGCGAAGCGCCGGCTCGTCCTGAGGCGAGGAACGAACTGGTGCCGAGCCCGACTGCGATGACGAGGATCGTGAAACCGCTCGGTCGGCTCCGACCACTCATGACCGATGTCACTGCCATGGCGCCTCATGATTCGGGGCGTCGCCGCTACTACCAGGCAACGCCGTGAACCGACTGATGCTTGCCGATTGCCATGTCGAACCTATCGAGACTTGGAGATCGAGGGATCTGGCACCGATCGCCCAGCTAAGGTCGCCTGTGAGCGAGACCACCTTGCGAGGTCTGACGAACCCCCGCCGACGACCGGGTAAGTCGTCTCCACTTACCGTGCCAGTTCATCCCCAGCCCAATCCTTCTTCACTTCGCAAGTACTGACGCTCCCGCGCGGACGTGCCGCCCCAGATTCCGTGAAGTGACGGGTCTTCAAGCGCGGTAGCAAGACACTCTTCTAGGACGGGACACCGTGCGCAGATACGCGTTGCAGGACCGAGCGCGTCGCCGCTCGTCGGAAAGAAGAGATCGGATCCCATACCCCGGCAGGCGGCACGGGTTTGCCAATCTAGGCGGACGATCGGGTCGTAACGGTCGAAGGGTTGCAGTGTCGGGGTCGCTGGGACCTCGACGGCGTGAGATCGCGGACCGAGCGCGATGGCGCCGTGCATGGAATCCGGGTAGTTGGCTCACCAGAAACTCATAGGGACTGACATCGCTCCTCACTCCGGTTGGCGCGCCCGCCGGGCCGCGGCGGCCAACCCTGGTTCAGAGCAGACGCTGTCGGACGGGCGCGCTGTCAAGCTAAGGCGCTGATGCTGTCAAGAGCCTTGGAGACTGCTTGGAGCACGCGGGGAGAACATCTCTGTCGCGCCGACCGGCAGCGGAGAGGTCTCAGTTCGTTATTCCCTTGGCTGTCCATGAGCTGCCGAACCTCTAGGGCTGACCGGATCTTCTAGGACGTCCGAACTCGCCCCGCTTCGGTAGGTGGTGGAGGACTGCTCGTCGACTGTCATCTTCTGGCCAGCGCCCGTCGTCATCGTGAAACTCGAGACGGACACGCTGTCGACTATGCCCGATGCTCCACCCGAACCGGTTCCGAAGCGACCGTCCGGGTCGCGTGCACATTGGGTGCCCATCGCTTATTGCGGCGGTCCCGACGCCAGTTGCACGGTGACGGTCTCTCGCGCGCCCGAAGGGTCGGCGTAGACAAGCGGCACGGGCGCGCCCGGCTTCTCGCTCTCGATGATGGTCGTCAACGAGTCGGGCGAGATCACGGACCGGCCGTCGAGCGAAGTAATCGTGTCGCCCTCAGCGAGGCCTGCCTGCGAGGCCGGCGAACCGGACACGACCGACTCAATCTCCGCGCCAGAGGACGTGGGTGTCGGAACGGGCTGGCCGAAGCCGTACCCACCACGACCGAATCCGCCGTAGCCGCCGCCACTTCCCGGAGAGGTGACGTTCACGCCGAGGAACGCCGTCGGGCCGACGTGCACCGTCGACGAGGAGTCGCCCGCGGTGATCTCGTCCGCGATCTTAAGGGCGGTGTCGATCGGTATGGAGAAGCCCTGGGTCGTAGAGGATCCCTGCTCCGCGAAGGAGAACCCGGCCGAGGCCGCCGTGTCCATGCCGATCACCTTCCCGCTGCTGTCGACCAGCGGGCCGCCGGAGTCGCCTGGCTGGATGTCGGCGTTCGTCTCGATGAGGCCGGTCAGGTTCTCGGAGGTTCCGTCACCCTCGTCGCTCGCGGTGATGGACTGGTCGAGGGCGGTGACGCTGCCGCCTGCATAGCTCGGAGTGCCGCCACTCCCCCCGGCGTTGCCGATCCCGAGGACTGCCTCGCCGGTGTGGACGCTCGAGGAGTTCCCGAGGCGGACCGTCTTAAGACCGGAGGCATTCTCGAGCTGCAACACCGCAACGTCGCTCGTACGGTCGTAGCCAACGACCTTGGCACCGTAGGTCTGTCCATTGCCCACATCGGTCACGCTCATGGAGGTTGCGCCCTCGATGACATGGTTGTTCGTGAGGACCTCACCGTTGGGGGTGAGCACCATGCCTGTTCCGGCCTCTTCCGCGTTCTCGTAGTTCAACGTGGTGTTGATGTCCACGAGCCCCGAGTCGACCCCTTTGGCGATCGAGGAGGCGTCGACAAGTCCACCCGAACCGCTGGAGCCCGAAGATCCCGATCCCGGCACGCCGGTCTCGGTGAGACCCTCGCTCGCTTGGCCGATCACCTCGATCGGGGAGCGTGACCCCGACGGCGGAACGATAGCGACGCCCATGTCGCCTATGAGCATCGTGATCGACGAGTATGTGCCGGGCGGGAGGAGCACGCCGAGGGAGCCCCGATCGGAAGGCTGGACAACGACGTTCCCCGTTCTGACGTGCACAACGACCTTTTCAAAGACTGCGAAGGTGACGAGCGCGCCGCCGTCGGCGAGGCGGATGGCGGGATACGGGCAGTCCCGCGACGGCGCGCCCGCAGAGGCTGTAGCCGGCGTCGTCGCGGTGAACTGGACAGATACCGTGCCGACGCCAGCGTAAGAGGCGGCGATCGAGTGCGGGTCGTCCACGTTCTTCGGCCCGAACTGCGCCGAGATCCCCGACGGCATTTTCCCACTGGTGGCTTCGGAGGTGAACGCCGTTGCCACCCGCGCGGCCACCTTGTCGGGAGCTGTCACAAGGCCGTCGCTAGCAGCGGGATCGAGGCTCGTCACGTAGCCCTCAGCGTCGGTCGCCGCGGCCGGCACTGTCACGCCGGCGTTTGTCGGACCGAGGATGTCACTACTTGAGGCGAGCTTCCACCGCGCCGAAGGCGACGTCTTCACGTAGGTGAGGAGGTTGCTCGTCGTCGGCTGGGAGGAGGCGCGGTCTTCGGCGAGCACGCTGAAGAATGCAGGGTAACTGGCCTCGTGGGGGACGAGCACGCGGCCCGGGACTTGGTTAAAGGACCCACCGAGTGTGTTGGAGCCGGAAGCTTGGTCACCGCGGTAAGTGGCGTCATCCAGAACTTGTTGCAGGCACGTCTCGTGGCTGTCCTGGAGCGGGATTGAGAGGGACGCGTTGGCCTGGTTGTTGATCGTCGTGTCCGACGCGACGATCGAGGCGACGTCACCAGGCGCGATGACCTGCCCGCTATGAGGTGGCACCGTCGTTCTCGTGCCGCCACCTTGGGCTTTTCCTCCGCTGGACGGCGACGTGCTGGTCGAGGTCGTGGCCGGCGCGGGCTTGGACGCAGCCGGACTCGAGCAGGCAGCGAGCAGTAGCGAAAGGGCGGCGACAACCACCGCGACCCCGCTGCCCCAGGGGAGGCTCGAGGAGCTGTGACGCGTATTCAGCATATGCACCGAGGTTAAGAGTTAGGAGGGGACGGCACTGTGCTGGCTCTCAGTACAGCTCTGTCGTACGCGTAACTGAGCGAGAACACAGTGAGACTCTCCTTTGATCACCGGAGACGGCGCCAAGCTCAAGGTAGACGCGCTTGCTGTGCTTCTGCTGGGCTTTGGTTCAGGACTTGCTTAGCCCGGATCCACCGAAAGACATCGGTCGATCGTCCGTGTGGCGCCGAACCAGCTGGGATGGACCGGATCAGCCGGCAAGGGGGCTGATGGCGCCTTTCCGAACACGGCAGGCACGCGTGGGACCAGGTCCGGAGAGGATCGTCGTCTGCTGGCGCCGGGCGCAGGTGGCAGGACGCCGTCACTGCGCACCGATCAGGCGCGTAGGCAAAGGACCGGCCGAGGAATGGAACGCAACCTGGCGAGGATCGTGTTGAAGGGCTCCTCCCACGGCCAGGCCCGGGGTAGATGAAGGATTTTCTTGCCACCCGAGGTTGTCATTCGCCCGGGCAAGGCAAGCAGTCGCGTGCGCAGCGTCTTGGTGGTCATGGGCGCAACCTCGGGACCGAGGCCGATCTGGCCCACCCACCGGCCGAGGTTGTGGGCGATGACATTCAGGATCATCCAGGCGACATTGGCGGAAAAGCGCCCCGACGGCAGGTGGTTCACACCGGCCAGGAGCATCGCCGAGATCGACGTACTCGTCGAACAATTCGCGCAGGCCCAGACGCTCGGCCAAGGTCGCAGGTTGGATCAGTCCCGCGTTGGCGACCGCGTGGTCGTCGTCAAAGGTGACCGAGATCCGCTCCAGGCTGTGAGAAGATGAGCGCATCGAAAAGGTGCCGTCCGCTTGGGGGCGTGGTTTGGTCGTTCAACCACCATTCTCCCTTGTCGGAAGGCACTTTTCGGCGCACGAGGCTCGTGGCGTAGCTGTGACGCCACCGGTGAGCAAAGTGCCGACCGGCCACACCCGCGGAGGTCCCGACCGCCGGCATCGCGGTGTGTCCCGTAAACACCTCATCATGCCGATACCTCAGGCATCCCAAGGCGAGAGTCACCGGTCGGACAGTGGAGCCGTCGGCCCTCCGACGGAACCCCACTCCACATCGAAATGTCGTGATCGTGCGAAGAAGCCAGTGCTCGCTGCTCTACGACTTGGTCACGGTCCAGCCGCGACGCCGAAGCTCGACGACGAGCTGCTCGACAGGCATGTGGCGCAACATCTGCTCTTGCGTGGACAGCCTCGCCACTGTGCCAGCGAGGGGGGCGCTCCCGCCGAACTCTGTGTCCTGTAACCGGTCGATGAACGCTGCCGCCTCATCGCGAGTGAACTTGCCGGCGGCCTGGCGCTGTGTAAACCCCATTGGGCCGCGCGGGTCGCGGAAGTCGCTGTGGCCGACGTTCTTGAGGAGGGTCAGCAGCTCCTTCAACTGCTTCGCCGACGCCGGTGGGCCTGAGTGTTGACCGAAGGCCATGCCCGGCAGTCTTACCGAAGTGGCGACGGAACGCCTACTTCATCCGGCCGGCGACTCCTCGACGACCCGACCGCGTCCCAGATGCCGATTTCGGGTCGCGACAGAACAACGCAGGAGCTGGTCGAGCGGCGGGTGGAGTTGACCGCGCCCTTTCGGCGCTACGTGCTTTGGGACCATCCGACAACGACGGGAACACCGCAACCGAGCACGTGGTCGCTGAGCTGAAGGGAGTGCGTGTCGCCCCACTGGTCGGCCTGTGCCCGATGCGGAGCCGAGGATGGGTAAGCGCCGGGTCGTTGGCGTGCCATAACGGCGGGCACGTCGAGTGTCGGAAGCGAATCGGACCCACACCGAGTCGGCAGGGCCAGGGACAAACAAGAACTGTCGATTGGCGCGGGCCCTACGAGGCGGACCGGCTTTCGGAGCGCCGATCTCTTCGTGTCCATCCCCGACCGCTTGTGGGATCGAGTGGATAGGTGTCTGCGGACGAGCCAAACTCTGGCATGCACGACACTCTCGCTCCAACCAGCGATCCCGGCGAGGTCGAGGCCCGCCTGGCTATGCCGCTGGCCGAAGCAATGCTCACCCAGCGGGCGGTCCGCCGGGTCCAGCCTGACCCGGTTAACGACCGCATCGTTCTCCGATCTTTGGAGTTGGCCCTGGAAGCGCCGACCGCCTCGAACGGCCAGAGCTGGGAGTTCGTGGTCGTA
>CAVRAT010000020.1:0-45857 GCA_963719125.1 uncultured Acidimicrobiaceae bacterium | reverse complement strand
CATTCGACATCTTGGGGAAGTGGGTCTTCCTCACGACGGGCGAAGACGAATCGCGGGCCTGGATCTTCCGCCGCGGCGCCAAGGCCCCCGAATGTGCCGGCGTGATCCACTCGGATCTCCAGCGGGGCTTCATCAAGGCCGACGTCATCCGCTGGGACGAACTGCTCGAGTTCGGTTCGCTTGCTGCCGCCAGGGCAAAGGGGAAGGTCCGCCTCGAAGGTAAGGACCACTTCGTGCAAGACGGCGACGTGCTCGAGATCAGGTTCAACGTCTGAGGCACGATGACGAGCGCCGCTGAGCTACTGGAGCGCTGGCGGTCCGATCTCGAGTTGTGGGCGATCCCGGACGAGATCATTGCGGCCGCGCCGGAATCTCCTTGGGTGCTGCCACGCCGGATCTTCATTCGGAGAGCCGAGATCCATTGCGAGGCGCCGCCCTCCAGCCCTTCCTATCGACGCGCTTGGGAAGCCCTCGAGAAGCCGGGTTCGGTTCTCGACGTCGGCGCGGGCGCCGGTGCGGCGTGTCTCCCGCTTGTGGCGCGGGCGACCGAGGTTTGCGCTGTCGACAGCGATCAGGAACTGCTGAATGTGTTAGTCGACAGCGCCAATCGGCTCGGCAAGCCGGCGTTTCCGATCTGCGGGCGCTGGCCGGACATCGCCGGCGAGGTCGCGCCGGCCGACGTCGTGACGTGCCACCACGTGCTGTACAACGTCCCGGACCTTGGGCCGTTCGTCGCGGCGCTCACGAGCCATGCCCGCCGGCGCGTCGTGGTCGAGATGACAGCTCGCCACCCGCTCACTGCCCTGAATCCGCTCTGGGAGCGTTTCCACGGTCTTGCCCGGCCGGAGGTCCCGACCGTCGACGACGCGCTCGCCGTGTTGGAGGCGCTTGGCCTCGCGCCGCGACACGAGACCTGGTGCCGTTCGGGAGGGTCCGATCACGAATCCTTCGAGGACCTAGTCGAGGTGACCACGCGCAGACTTTGCCTGGGCCCCGGTCGAATCGGCGAGGTCGCCTCGGCCTTGCGCGAGCTCGGAGCCGAGGGCGAACGGTCTGCTGAACCGGGGTCACCCGGAGTCGACCTTGTCACGATCTGGTGGGACGGCCCGGTTTGATAGCCCAGTGACCACTGGGGCTAGGATCGCCAAGGAGCGCCCATTCGGGCGCGGCTTGGACCTGCACCGATTCGATCCGGCGGAGCACTCGTCCCCGCACCGGCGGAATGGGTTCAGCTAGAACGCGCTGACCAGGAGGAACAAGACAATGGGAATCAACATCCGCGAGGTGCTCGGGGACGAGGCCGACTCCCTGCTCGGCCACGAGTGCAAGACAATCGAGCGGGACCAGCTCACGCTCCCCGGGCCCGACTTCGTCGACCGGGTCCTCGTGCAAAGTGACCGGCCGGTGCCGGTCCTGCGCAACTTGCAGCAGCTGTTCAACCACGGCCGCCTGGGCGGCACCGGGTACCTGTCGATCCTGCCGGTCGACCAAGGCATTGAGCACTCTGCAGCGGCGAGCTTCTCGAAGAACCCCGCCTACTTCGACCCGCAGAATCTTGCCGAGCTGGCCCTCGCGGCCGACTGCAGCGCCTTCGCCTCGACGATGGGCGTCCTTGGCATCATCGCCCGTCGCTACGCCCACAAGATCCCGTTGATCGTCAAGCTCAACCACAACGAGCTCCTCACCTACCCGAACCGGGGCGACCAGGTGCCCTTTGCTTCCGTCCAGCAGGCCGTCGACCTCGGGGCGATGGGTGTGGGTGCCACGATCTACTACGGCTCGGAGGAGGCGACACGGCAGATCCGGGAGGTGAGCGCCCTGTTCGCCGAGGCACACAGGCAGGGACTGTTCACGGTCCTGTGGTGCTATCTGCGCAATCCGGCCTTCAAGACGCCCGAGGCCGACTATGCCCTTGCGGCAGACCTCACGGGACAGGCGAACCACCTCGGGGTCACAATCGAGGCCGACATCATCAAGCAGAAGCAGCCCGAGAACAACGGCGGCTACACGGCGCTCAAGTACGGTCGCACGGATCCCCTCGTCTACAGCCAGCTGACGACCGACCACCCAGTCGACCTCACCCGTTGGCAGGTCGTGAACTGCTACTCGGGGCGTATCGGGCTGATCAACTCGGGTGGCGAGTCAGCGGGCGCGAGCGACTTCGCACAGGCAGTTCGGACGGCTGTGATCAACAAGCGCGCCGGTGGCATGGGGCTGATACTGGGGCGCAAGGCATTCCAGCGCCCGTTGCGCGACGGAGTCGACATCATCCACGCCGTTCAAGACGTATACCTCGACAACTCCGTCACGGTCGCGTAGAGCGCACCGGACAAGCCGGAACAGGCTGCCAACACACGCCCGTTTCGGGCGTTGGGGTCTCGAGCCGCGCCCGAAGCCGGCCCGGCACATTGCCTGAAGGTGAAAGGCTCGGCGGTACAATGCCGGTAGCCACAGGCAAGCAGGTGAGAAGGTGATCGCGGCAGTGGCGGAAAATGGGCCGGTGAGCCGAGTGGAGGAGCCGTGATGACAAAGTCAGAGCCGGCGACCGAACCGGGCAGAGTAGAGACGATCGATCAGGTCGTGATCCGTTTCGCCGGGGACTCCGGCGACGGCATGCAGGTGACCGGGGACCGGTTCACTGACGAGAGCGCGCTGTTCGGCAATGACTTGTCGACGTTCCCGAACTACCCGGCCGAGATCCGCGCCCCGGCAGGCACCCTTGCGGGCGTCTCCGCCTTCCAGATCCACATCTCGGACCACGAGATCCTCACCCCGGGCGACGCCCCGAACGTGCTCGTGACGATGAACCCTGCGGCTTTGAAGGCGAATGTCAACGACTTGCCGAACGGCGGCATCCTCGTGATCAACGTGGACTCGTTCGATGAGAGGGACCTCGTCAAAGCCGGCTACGAATCCAACCCCCTCAAAGACGGCAGCCTCTCGGCGTACAGGACGTACGAGATACCGATGACATCGCTGACCCTCGAGGCATGCAAGCCGACAGGGGCCAAGCCACGCGATGCCGAACGGAGCAAGAACTTCTTCGCCCTCGGGCTCTTGTCGTGGCTCTACCACAGGCCCATCGGGGACACCGAGCGCTGGATCGTCCGCCGCTACGGCAAATCACCCATCGTGGCCGAGGCGAACAAGCTGGCGTTCCGGGCCGGCTACAACTTCGGCGAGACGGCGGAGATATTCGAGTCCTCCTACGACATAGCGCCCGCCGAGCACCTCCCGGGCACTTACACGAACGTGACCGGGAACGTGGCGCTCGCCTGGGGGTTGCTTGCAGCGGCACACCTCGCCAAACTGCCTTTGTTCCTCGGGTCCTATCCGATCACGCCGGCGTCGGACATCTTGCACGAGCTCTCCAAGCACAAGAACTTCGGCGTGCGGACGCTTCAAGCCGAAGACGAGATCGCAGGCATCGGTGCCGCCCTCGGTGCGGCTTTTGGGGGCGCCCTCGGGGTGACGACAACGAGCGGGCCGGGCATCGACTTGAAGGCGGAGACCGTCGGTCTGGCCGTGAGCCTGGAACTGCCGCTTCTCATCGTCGACATCCAGCGGGGCGGCCCCTCGACGGGGCTGCCCACCAAGACCGAGCAGTCGGACCTGCTCCACGCCATGTTCGGTCGCCACGGCGAGGCTCCCGTCCCAATCGTCGCCGCGAAGACGCCCTCGCACTGCTTCGAGGCTGCGATCGAGGCGGCCCGCATCGCTCTCAAGTTCCGCACGCCGGTCTACCTGCTCTCCGATGGCTACCTCGCCAACGGTGCCGAGCCCTGGCGGCTCCCGGACGTGGAGTCACTGCCCGACATCTCGGTGGAGTTCACGACCGAGCCGAATGCGACCGGTGCGGACGGTGCGCCGAGCTTCTGGCCGTTCAAGCGGGACCCCGACACGCTCGCCAGGCCCTGGGCGGTGCCCGGCACACCGGGACTCGAGCACCGCATCGGCGGTCTCGAGAAGCAGGACGGCATAGGGACTGTCTCCTACGAGCCCGCGAACCACAGCGCCATGGTCCATGCGCGCGCCGCCAAGATCGCCGGGATCGCGAAGACCCTCCTGCCCGTGGAAGCCGACGACCCGAATGGCGACGCGAGGGTGCTGCTGCTCGGGTGGGGCTCGACGTACGCGGCGATCACAGCCGGCGTGAAGAGGGTGCGCAAGGCCGGAAAGTCGGTCGCGCAGGTGCACCTGGTCCACTTGAACCCGTTCCCGCCCAACCTCGGTGAAGTGCTGCGGTCCTATGAGGTGATACTCGTGCCGGAGGGCAATCTCGGCCACCTGACCCGCCTCGTGCGCTCGGACTTCCTGGTGGACGCGAGGGTGCTCTCGAAGGTCGAGGGAACCCCGTTCAGGGTGGGCGAGATCCAGCAGGCCATCCTCGACGAGATCGAGCGGCTCGAATCGCCCGCCGCTGGTGCGAGGACCGCCAAGGAGGCAGCACTGTGGCCGACGTGGCCGACCCCGTGACGACCCGCAAGGACTGGGCGAGCGACCAGGAAGTCCGCTGGTGCCCAGGCTGCGGGGACTACAGCATCCTGTCCGCTGTGCAGCTGTTGTTGCCCGAGCTCGGTGTCCGCCGTGAGAACACGGTGTTCATATCGGGTATCGGCTGTGCGGCGCGCTTCCCGTACTACATGAACACCTACGGCATTCACTCGATTCACGGCCGCGCACCTGCGATCGCGACGGGCCTCGCCGTGACGCGGCCCGATCTCGACGTGTGGGTGGTGACAGGCGACGGCGACGCCCTCTCGATCGGGGGCAACCACCTCGTCCACGCCTTGCGACGCAACGTCAAGCTCACCATCCTGATGTTCAACAACCAGATCTACGGCTTGACCAAGGGCCAGTACTCGCCGACTTCGGAGATCGGCAAGATCACCAAGTCGACGCCCTTCGGTTCGCTCGACACTCCCTTCAACCCCGTGAGCCTGGCGCTCGGTGCCGAAGCGACGTTCGTCGCGCGTACTCACGACCTCGACCGCAAGCACATGATCGAGATCTTCCGCCGTGCGCACGACCATCCGGGAGCATCGTTCGTCGAGGTCTACCAGAACTGCAACGTCTTCAACGACGGCGCGTTCGCGGCGATCAACGGCAAGGACAACCGCGCCGACATGATTATCCCGCTCGAGCACGGAAAGCCGATCCGTTTCGGGGCCGACGGGGAGCACGGCGTCGCTTCCGACGGTCAAGGGGGTCTCCGGCTCGTCGAGGTGAAAGACGTGGGCGAGGATGCCTTGGTCGTCCACGACGAAACCCACGTCAATCCGAGCCTGGCGTTCGCGTTGTCGCGCCTTGCGACCGGCCCCCACCAGCCGACCCCGATCGGTGTGTTCCGGGCAGTCGAGCGCCCTGACTACGGCAGCCTCGTCGACGGGCAGCTCCTCGAGGCACAGAGCCGCCAGGGCGTAGGTGAGCTGGCGTCGCTGCTGCGGTCGGGAGCCACCTGGAACTACGAGTGAGGGCCTCTCCCGCTCAGTCCTCGAGTGACCGGTAAGCCATGCCGGTACGGGGCTTGGGCTGGAAGTAGGTGCTCTTGGGGGGCATTCGGCGCCCGTCCTGCGCGACGCGCTCGATTCTCGCGACCGGTACGGGCCTCAGCAGGAAGGCGGCGTCCGCCCGGCCCGTTCGAACCGCCGCGACGGCTGCGTGCCACCCGGCCTCGTAGCTGAGCTCGTGGGAGGGGAGGCTCCCGAGCGCCACTTTCAGCCGGCTCACGTCGAGATCGTCCTCGGCGGCCTGCTCCAGAGCCGGGAGGGGCAGCAGCAGCTTGAACCCGTCGCGAGTGAACAGGCCGATCTCCCCTGGGGCCGACGTCGGCGGGAGCGCGACAAGGTCCTCTCCGGCAGGCTCGATGCGGAAGAACTGCACGAGCACGTCTTGGAGCTGCTCGGCGGCGATCCCTTTCACGAGCCGGTGGATCGCCCTTATGGACAGCTCCTCTTCGGACAGCTCGACGACGAAGGCGAGAGCGAGATCGTAAGGACCCGGCGTGTCGCCGTTTGCCGCGCGGCATTCGCTGGCATAGGTGCAAGCGGTCTCGTAACGGTGATGGCCATCGGCGATCAGCACGGGGCCGCTCGCGACGAGCGCGGTGATCTCCGCCACACGGCGCTCGTCGGTCATCGGCCAGACCTCGTGGACGACTCCGGCGGCGTCGGTGGTCCTCCAGCTCGTCTCGGTGATCTGGGAGAGAGCCTTGCGGCAGGCGGCTGTGAGGCCCTTCGCGAGAGACAGCACCCAGATCGGCGAGGTGTTCAAACGGGTGTTCCGCAAGATCGAGAGCCTGTCCAGGCGGTCCTTGGGGATCGTCTCCTCATGGGCAAGCACGTCTCCGGCGCCGTGGAGGTCCAGGCCGAGGGCGCCGAGGAGCCCCGTCATCACCCGCAGCTGCCCACGCGCGTCGTGGAAGGTCATGCGGTAGAGGTAAAACCCCGCCCGCGGGTCACGCCTCACGATGCCGGCATCGAGCCAGCCATGGAAGATCCGGAAGGCGTTCTGGTACTGGTCGAGCCCCCCGATCGGGTCGCTCACCGGGAGTTCGACGTGGATGGCGTTGTAGGGACTCGTGTCCGCGAGCCGCGCCCGTTCGGCGGGGCCGACGACGTCATACGGGGGTGAGACGACGTCGTCGGGAACGACTCGGGCCGGGTCGTAACGGATCGCGGCAAAAGGTTCCAGGCGGGCCATCGCTCTTGGTTAGCACACGGGGCCATCTCAGCTCTGCGAGGATCTCCGGTCATGACCTGGCTTCTCGATTGCGATGGTGTGGTTTGGCTCTCCGAGCAGGTGATCGAAGGCGCGCCGGAGGCCTTGGCCAGCTTGCGGGAGTCCGGTGCCCGGGTCGTGCTCCTCACGAACAACTCCTATCCGAGACGTTCCGACCACGTCGCAAAGCTGGAACGCATGGGGATGCCGACCGACCCTGCGGACGTCCTGACTTCGGCGATGGCCGCAGCCCTCCTGCTCGAGCCAGGGGAGCGGGTTCTTGTCCTGGGCGGCCCAGGGATACTCGAAGAGCTGAACGAGCGTGGCGTCGCTACCGTCACACCCGGAACGGGCCGGGAGACAGGCCCGGTGGACGCGGTCGTGGTCGGCCTCGACCCGACCTTCGACTTCTCGTCTCTCACCGCGGCCGCCTCGGCGTTGCACGCGGGTGCACGCCTCATCGGCACGAACGACGATCCGTCGTTTCCCACTCCGCAAGGCATGCTCCCCGGTGCCGGTTCGGTGCTGGCCGCGGTGGCCTGTGCGGGCGGGGCGAACCCCACCATCGCCGGCAAGCCGTACCCGCCGATGGTGGGCCTCGTGCGCGAGCGGATTGGCGAGGTCGCGATGGTGGTGGGGGACCGCCCTTCGACCGACGGCCTTCTCGCGCGCAGGCTCGAGGCGCGCTTCGGGCTCGTGCTCACGGGTGTCACGCCCGCCCACCACGGCATGCTTGACCCTCAGCCTGACCTTGAGGCTTCGGATCTCCTCGCTCTCGTCAGAGCCGAGCTGGCCTGAGCCTACTTGCAGGTGCTAGCTCCAGCTAGCAATCCCCGCCCCGCGAGGGAATAACTGCTTGCTATTGCAAGCAGACCTGTATAATAAAGGCATGGCAGAGAAGAAACCTCTTGAGAGGTATGTGGAGGCCGGCAAGGAATTCACCGAGGCGAGCCGCAAGCGAGTTCAGAAGGTTGCGCACGAGCTGGCCAGGGAGAGCGAGACCGGGCGCGAGCATGCGGAGGAGTGGGCCGACGAGTTCGTCCAGCGCGGCCGCAAGAGTGCCGAGCAGTTCGCCGAGCTCGTCAGGAAGGAGATCCGCGCGCAGATCAAGCAGTTCAACCTCGCAACGAATCAGGACGTGATCAAGGTCGTTCAGCAGTTCATCGAGCGCACCACCAAGGCCGCTGCTCCTGTGATGGAAGCTGCGAGCCGGACGGTGAGCGCGACCAAGAAGGCAGCGGCGGGCAAGTCCCCGGTCGGGAAGAAGGACGGAGCCGGGAAGAAGGCAGATTCAGGCAAGAAGTCGGTTCCTGCCAAGAAGGCGGACGAGGCCAAGAAGCCTGCAAGCGCGAAGAAGGCCACTGCGGCCAAGAAGGCAGCACCCGTGAAGAAGACGCCACCGGTGAAGAAAGTCGCACCGGTCAAGAAGGCGGCGCCCGCGGCGAAGAAGGCCCCAGCTGCAAAGAAAACCCAGCCCAGCAGCAGTTGAGCCGTGAAGCCGCCCTTACGGGTGGCGGCTGAGGACTGGGACCGCAAGGATGGCGGTATGTCGCGCATCCTTCTCGTGGTCCATCCCGAGCAACCAGCTGCATGGGAGCTGGCTAGGACCGCTACGCGGTGGTGGCAGCGCCAGGGCCGCGACGTGATCGAGATCCGGGGCGCCGGGCCCGAGACACCCTTCTCCGAAGCTGACGGCGTGGAGTTCGCGGTGAGTCTCGGTGGTGACGGAACAATGCTGCGCACCGTGGAATTCGTTCTCGCCGCGCGGGTGCCCGTGCTGGGCGTGAACCTGGGCCGGATGGGTTACCTCACGGCGGTCGAACCGGCCGGCATCGAGCAGGCGTTCGAGAGGATGCTCGCAGGTGACTATCTCGTCGAAGAGCGCATGGCCCTCGACGTCGAGCTCACGGGCAGCACCGAGGGCCGGTTCATGGCCCTCAACGACGCCATCGTCGAGAAGACCGGCCCTGGGCACACGATCCGGGTGGCTGTGGAGATCTCCGGTCGCCCGTTTCTCACCTACGTGGCCGACGGGATACTCGTTTGCACGCCGACAGGCTCGACCGCGTACAACCTGTCGGCACGCGGCCCGGTGGTGTCCCCGAGACTGCGGGCGATGGTGCTGACGCCGGTGTCGCCGCACATGCCCTTCGACAGGTCTCTCGTGCTCGAGCCCGGTGAGTACGTCCGGCTCACTGTTCTCGATGACCGGGCCGCTGCCGCGGTGATCGACGGCGCCCGCATAATCCGCCTGGCCACGGGCGACGCCGTGCTGTGCCACGCCGCCGTGGAACCGGCGCGGCTCGTCAGCTTCGCCGAGCGCGATTTCCATTCGGCTCTCCGGCACCGTTTCGGCTTGACCGATCGCTGAGAGCGGCGATGCTTGTCGAGCTCCGGGTGCGGGACCTCGGTGTCATCGCAGATCTCGACCTTGTGATCGGCCCCGGCATGACGGCGCTCACCGGCGAGACGGGCGCCGGGAAGACGCTCGTGGTCGAGGCATTGGAACTGCTCCTCGGAGGTCGGGCCGACGCCTCCATTGTGCGGGCGGGCGCCTCAGAGGCATTCGTCGAAGGTCGCTTCATCGCCGACGACCGAGAGGTCGTCCTGTCTCGGGCGGTGCCCATCGACGGACGGTCCCGGGCCCATGTGGACGGTCGCATGGCGCCGGCGTCGGCACTCTCCGAGATAGGTGACGACCTCGTCGACCTGCACGGTCAGCACTTGCATCAGTCCCTGCTGCACCAGGCCGCGCAACGAGAGGCGCTGGACAGGTTCGCCGGGGCCGACCGCGAAGAGGTCGCGCAGGCACGAGAGGAGCTCGCCGGCATCGACGCACGCCTCGCCGAGCTCGGCGGCGATCCCCGGGTGCTTGCCCGCACCGTCGGTCTTCTCCGCTTCCAGCTGGACGAGATCGCCTCGGCGGCCATCACCTCTTCGGACGAGGACGGCCTGCTGGCCGCCGAGGAGTCGTTGCTCGCGCACATCGGAGCGCTCAGGGCCGCCACGGCCGAGGCCCGCGATGCTCTCGTGGGCTCCGACGCCTCCCAGTCCCATGCGGGCGTCGGAGCGACGGACCTGCTCGGGACGGCCATAGCGAGGCTTGCATCCCACGAGGCCCTCTCAGACCTTGCCGCGCTTTTGCGGACGGCCCAGGCGGACGTCGAGGACGTGGCCCGAGAGCTGAGGCTGCGCGACGAGCGACTCGAAGAAGACCCGGACCGCCTGGAGGCGGTCCGGCGGCGCCTGCAGCTGTTCTCCGACCTGCGACGCAAGTACGGCCCGAGCCTTGCCGACGTGCTCGAGTTCGCGCGGGTCACCCGAGCGCAGCTGGCCGACCTCGAGGGTGCAGAACAGACGCGTGACGCCCTCGCGGCCCGGCGTGTCGGCGCGGCCGCGTCCCTGCGACAGGCGGAGGAGCGGCTCGGCGCCTGTCGGCGGCAAGCCGCTCCCAAGCTCGCTGCCGCGGTCGAGGCTCACCTCCACGAGCTTGCTCTGGGCGGTGCCCGACTCGAGGTTCGCATAGGTGAGGACCCGGCGGGCTCGGACGTGGAGTTCCTTCTCGGGGCCAACCCGGGGGAACCCTCGCTGCCCTTCTCGAAAGTCGTCTCCGGCGGCGAGCTGGCCCGCGCCATGCTGGCGACCCGCCTCGTGCTGTCGGCGGCGCCTCCGACGCTGGTGTTCGACGAGGTCGACGCCGGCGTGGGCGGAGAGGCCGCCCTCGCTGTGGGTCGTGCGCTGTGCGCCCTCGGGCGCGACCATCAGGTGCTCGTCGTGACGCACCTGGCGCAAGTGGCAGCGTTCGCCGACCAGCAGGTGCTCGTGTCCAAGAGCGAGTCGCAAGGCCGGACCGTCGCCCGGGCCCGGACCGTCACGGGCGAGGATCGGATTGTCGAGCTCTCGAGGATGCTCTCGGGCCATCCGGACAGTGCGGCTGCGCGCCGGCATGCAAAAGAGCTGTTGGCGATGGCCGCGAGTTCCAGCACCGCTCGCGACCGCTCCGGTAGCCTTGACTGATACCGGCCGGGAGGAGAGCGTGGCGAAGTTCGTGTTCGTGACAGGTGGCGTGATGAGCTCACTCGGGAAGGGGCTCACGTCCTCCTCCCTCGGCCGACTCCTCAAGTCGCGTGGACTCCGCGTCACTATGTGCAAGCTGGACCCCTACATCAACGTCGATCCGGGCACGATGAACCCGTTCGAGCACGGTGAGGTCTTCGTCACCGAGGACGGCGGTGAGACCGATCTCGACCTGGGCCACTACGAACGTTTCATCGACGAGTACCTCCACAAGGACTCGAACGCCACGACGGGCCAGATCTACTCGTCGGTGATCGCCAAGGAGCGCCGGGGCGACTACCTCGGCAAGACGGTGCAGGTCATTCCCCACATAACCGACGAGATCAAAGAGCGGATCCGCCGGCTCGGGCGCGAGAACATCGACGTTGTCATCGTCGAGGTCGGCGGCACCGTCGGCGACATCGAGATCGTGCCCTTCCTCGAGGCCATCCGCCAGTTCCGCCGCGACGTCGGCCGGGACAACGTCTGCTACCTGCACTTGACGCTCGTTCCCCATTCGCTCCCCGCGGGGGAGCAGAAGACCAAGCCGACGCAGCATTCGGTCACAGAGCTGCGCGGGCGTGGCATCCAGCCCGACGTGATCGTGTGCCGCAGCCACGAGCCGATCTCGGAGAACCTGAAGCGCAAGATCTCGCTGCTCTGTGACGTGTCGACCGATGCGGTCGTGTCTGAGATCGATGCCGAGAACATCTACGAGATACCGCTCGACCTGCACGAGGAAGGCCTCGACGACATCGTCTGCCGGATCCTGCGCCTCGACGAGGCGGATCGCCAGATCGACCTCTCCAGCTGGGAGGCACTTGTCGAACGGGTGCGCGCCGCGTCCGAGGTTGTGCGCATCGGGGTCATCGGGAAGTACGTGAACCTTCCCGATGCCTACCTGTCGGTCGTGGAGGCGCTCAAGCACGCCGGCTTCCACCACGGGGCCAAGGTCGAGATCGACTGGGTCCAGGCCGAGGAGATCACAGGCATGCTGGCTGCCGCCCGCCTGGACAGCCTCGACGGGATCGTGATCCCGGGCGGTTTCGGTGAACGCGGCCTGGAAGGCAAGATTGCAGCAGCCGGCTACGCCCGCGAGCACGCCATACCGTGCCTCGGCCTGTGCCTCGGCCTGCACATGATGGTCGTCGAGTTCGCCCGCTCCGTGGTCGGTCTCGAAGGCGCCAACAGCCGCGAGCTCGCCCCCACGACGCCGCACCCGGTCATCGACCTAATGGACGATCAGGTCGGCGTCGAGGAGAAGGGGGCCACGATGCGGCTCGGGGCCTGCCTGGCCCAGCTGCAGCCAGGGTCGCAGGTGGCCGCGATCTACGGCTCCGAGGTCGTCTCCGAACGGCACCGCCACCGCTACGAGCTCAATCCCCGCTACCGTGACCGGCTCGATAGAGGCCGGGCTCAGCTGCTCGGGTGCCTCGCCGGACGGACGACTGGTGGAGTTCATCGAGCTGCCCGGTCACCCGTTCTGGGTCGCAACCCAGGCCCATCCGGAGTTCAAGAGCCGGCCGGACCGGCCCCACCCGCTCTTTCGGGCGCTCGTCGGGGCGGCGCTCAACCGTGCGCACGAGCGCACTCCTCGGCTCTACGACCTCGACAATGTCCCCTCCTGAGCCAGACGGGCAGGCACCACCGGGGGAGCAGGCGAGAGTCACGGCGGGCTTGCCCCTGGACCGTGGCATCTTTCGCCAGATCGGCGAGCGGTCGCGATACCCGGGCGAACGCCTCCGGGTGGTCGTGGGCACTTTCGTAGGCCCGGACGGGTTCACCTTCGAGCGCGAGATCGTGCGGACCTTCGCAGCCGTGTGCGTCGTGCCGCTCGAGAGCGATCGTGAGCACGTTTTGCTCGTCCGCCAGTACCGGGGCCCGGTCGACCAGGCTCTCCTGGAACTGCCCGCGGGCAAGCTCGACGTCCCCGGTGAGCCACCCGAGTCCTGCGCGGCGCGCGAACTCGCCGAGGAGGTCGGTGCCGGGACGGAGCGGCTCACCGAGCTCGGCCGCTTCTGGAACTCGCCTGGGTACTGTGACGAGCTGACGACGTGTTTCCTCGCGGAAGGCCTCACGACCGGGCCGCGGAGCGCGGACGGCATCGAGGAGGAGCATCTCGTCGTGGAGCGGATCGCGCTCTCCTCGGTCGAGGAGCTCATCGCTACCGGCGAGATCGCCGACGCGAAGACAATCGTGGGGTTGCTGCTGGCGCGCTCTTTCCTCGCCTCGGAGCGTTCGGGCCCGCATCCGCGCGGCTGAGGGGCAGTCCTTGGCCACCCAGGCCGTGCTCAGCCGGGATGCCGAGGAATTCCTCTCGTACCTGAGTGTGGAACGCGGGCGAGCGCCGGCATCGATCTCGGCCTATCGCCGAGACCTCCTCGCCTATGAGCGCTTCCTCGCCGAGCGCGGCGTGACGCTGCTGCAGGCGGACGTGGGCGTGATCGAGGCGTACGTGGCGTTGTTGAGCGAGACACGCCGGCCCACCTCGACGGCGCGGGCACTGGCGGCGGTGCGGGGCCTGCACCGTTTCTGCGTCGACGAGCGCGGGGCGACGCTCGACCCGACCGAGGGTGTCTCGACGCCGCGCATCCCCCAAGCCATCCCGAAGGCGCTTTCCGAAGCCGAGGTGGAGCTGCTGCTCTCGGCGGTCATCGGTGACGACCCCCGCGCGCTGCGCAACCGGGCGATCCTGGAGACGCTCTACGCGACCGGGATGCGCATCTCGGAGCTGGCAGGGCTGCGGCTCGGGGACCTCGACACCGGCCGGGGCCTGGCCGTTGCCTACGGCAAGGGATCCAAAGAGCGCCTGGTCCCGATCGGGCGGCACGCCGTCTCGGCGCTCGAGGCCTGGCTGGGCCAGGGGGGACGCGATGCCATGGCCCCGGCGCGCTGGGCGCGGCGGGCGGATGCGGAGGCGGTGTTCATCTCGACGTGTGGCCGGCGCATGTCACGCCAGGCGGTGTGGCAGGTTGTGAGGGCCGCCGCCAGGAAGGTCAAGCTGGAGGACCGCGTGTCGCCTCACGTGCTTCGCCACTCCTGTGCGACCCACCTGCTCGAGCACGGCGCTGACATCCGCGTCGTGCAGGAGCTGTTGGGGCACGCGACCATCACGACGACTCAGGTGTACACGAAAGTCTCGCCTGAGCTGTTGCGGCGCGTATACGAAAAAGCCCATCCCCGGGCACTTTCCACCCGTGCCACGAGTGGGGGGCCCGCTGTGCCAGAGCAGACCTGAACCCGCGGACACGCCGCGCAGGGGCGGTTGGCCGGCAGTGGCGCCGACCGCCCGATCGGTTCAGGTCGCAGGCGATGCTTTGCTGGCCGCGACGGGTCGTGGCGGGACTAGTGTTGCGCCGTGGCAAACGAAGCAGCCGGCATCGACTACCGCGCACTCCTCGAAGAGGAGCGCGGGTCGCTGTTACGCCAGCTTCAGGAGATCGGTTTCGGTGAGGACGGAACGCTCACCTATGACGCCAACTTCGCCGACTCGTCGCAGGTCACCGCCGAGCGCGGGGAGGCCGAGGCTTTGGCCGCGCAGTTGCAGGAGTCCCTCGAGCACGTGGAGGCGGCGCTGGGCCGCATCGAGCAGGGCACCTACGGCATGTGTGCGCGCTGTGGCAAGCCGATCTCTTCAGCTCGCCTGGAAGCCCAGCCGGCCACGACGCTCTGCATCGACTGCGCCTCGGTTCGGCGTTGAGCACCCGAGCGCAGTGGCGCTCACTTAGATCCAACCAGCGGCTGCCCACCTACATCGTCATTGCCGCGGTCGCCGTCGGCGTGATCGCGTTGGCAATGCGCCACCACGTCCTCAACGAGCAGACGCTGATCTTCCTCCTCGTGTTCATCCCCGCCGTGATGCTCCACGAGGTGAGCCACGGTGTGGTGGCCCTGTGGTGCGGCGACGACACCGCCAAGCGGGCGGGGCGGCTCACGCTCAATCCGCTGAAGCACATCGATCCGTTCGGCTCGATCGTGGTGCCGGTCGTCCTCGCGTTGACCGGTGCGCCGGTCTTCGGATGGGCGAAGCCCGTTCCGGTGTCGATCAACCGGCTTCGCCATCCCCGCAACGACTCGGTGCTCGTGTCCTTCGCCGGCCCGGCCACCAACGTCATCCTGGCGGCGATCGCGGGCCTCGTCCTGCACGAGGTGCTGCATGTGTGGGCGCTGCCGATCCAGTCCTGTGGGGCGTTCCTCTGCTACGCCCCGGTCTCGCAGTGGGCCCTTTTCGAGCAGATCCTCTTCTACTTCGGGATCGTGAACGTCGTCCTCGCCGTGTTCAACATGCTCCCGATCCCGCCCCTCGACGGCTCGGCGCTCGTGGAGCGGCTCCTGCCGGTCTCGGCGCTGCCGGCGTACTACCGCATGCGCATGGGGTTCATGGTGGTCGTCCTCCTGTTGGTCTTCTTGGACCAGAGCCTGTTGTCACGCATTCTCGGCGACGTGGAGAACTGGTACCTGAACCTGGTCTTCTGAGCTCGCGGCTCGCAGGGGCGCGCTCGCCCCGGGAGTCGCCCCCTTATGGGGCGAGCAGACCGATGGCCTGGCGGGCTCTCTCGAGAGTCTTCGACGCGATCACGCTCGCTTTGCGGGCTCCCATCTTGAGCAGACGGGGGACCTCACCCGGGTCCGCGGTGATCTCCGCGTAGCGCTCGCGCACGGGCGTGAGAACCTCGACGAGAGTCTCAGCGAGGTCGGCCTTCAAGGGGCCGTAACGGTCGTAGGAGGCGGTGACGTCCTCGACCGTGCGGTTCGTCGCGGCCGCGAAGAGCTCTATGAGATTGGACAACCCGGGCTTTTTCTCGGGGTCATAGCGCACCTCGCCGTCGGTGTCGGTGACGGCCTTGCGGATCTTCTGGCGGATCGTGTCCGGCGCGTCGATGAGATCGATCGTCCCGAGCGGGGAGGCCACCGACTTCGACATCTTGCGCGCGGGATGCTGGAGGTCCATCACCCTGGCGGCGACCTTGGGCACGGCCGCCACGGGAACGACGAACGTATCCCCATAGCGCCCGTTGAAGCGGATCGCGACATCGCGGGTGAGCTCGAGATGCTGGCGCTGATCGTCCCCGACGGGCACCTTGTCGGTGTCGTAGAGGAGGATGTCGGCGGCCATGAGCACCGGATATGTGAGCAGCCCCGCGCTGACCGACTCGTTGCCTTTGCTCTTCTCCTTGAACTGGGTCATGCGCCGCAGCTCGCCGTAGGTCGCCGTGCACTCGAGAAGCCAGCTCAGACCGGTGTGCTCGGGCACGTGGCTCTGGGCGAAGACTGTGCAGACCTCGGGGTCGAGGCCGCTCGCGAACAGCCACGACGCCGTCTCGAGCGTGCGGCCCCGGACCTGGGACGGGTCCTGTTCGACCGTGAGGGCGTGCAGATCGACGACGCAGAAGATCGAGTCGGCGGTGTGCTGGTCGGCGACCCACTGGCGGAACGCGCCGAAGTAGTTGCCGACGTGCGGCGCGCCGGACGATTGCACCCCGGAGAACACCTTTTCCATCCGCAGCAGGATACCGGTCATTGCCGGACGGCAGAGAACTCCTGGGTCATCGTGGTATCCGACCCTTGCGCGTACGAGGCCGGTAACCTCGCCCATGTGGCGTACAAGGTCCACACGGACGTCTTTGCCGGCCCCTTCGACCTGTTGCTCAGGCTCATCACCGAGCAGCGGGTCGACCTGTATGAGGTCGCCCTCGCCGACATCGTGGACGGGTTCCTGGCCGAGATCGCCGAGATGCAACGCCTCGACCTCGAAGTAGCCACCGAGTTCCTCGTCATCGCCGCCACCCTTGTCGAATTGAAGTGCCGCAGGCTCCTGCCCGGCCGCGACGAGCCCGACGAGGACACCCTGGCCCTTTTGGAAGAGCGCGACTACCTGCTGGCGCGCCTGGTCGAGTGCACGACCTTTTCCGCCGCAGGGGCCCAGCTCGCCAGCGCCGAGCTGGCCGCTTCGAGGTCGTGGCCGCGCCTCGCCGGGCTAGACGAGCGTTTCGAGGGCCTCCAGCCGGACCTGCTCGCATATCTGAGCCCCGAAGACGTTCGCGCAGCGGCCCTGCGGGCGCTCGCGCCACGGCCGATACCGCATGTCGAAGTCGACCACGTCCTCGTCGACGAGGTCACCGTGGCAGACATCGTCGATGCGCTGTGCGTTTTGCTGCCCGGGTCCCCACCGACCAGCTTCCGGGAGCTGACGGCTGGTGCCCGCACCCGGATGGAAGTCGTCGTGCACTTCCTCGGTCTCTTGGAGCTGTACAAGCAGGGCCTTGTCGAGCTCGAGCAGGCTAGCACCTTCGGCGAGCTGCGTGTTGCGTGGACAGGAGGGCTCCTCGAGGACGCGCCGCAGGCCGCCGATGGCCAGGCAGCCCTGGGGTCTCGGTGGCGTGCGACGGCCTCGGCAGGGTTTGCGGACCTCGAATACCAGGGATGAGCGCTCCCGAGCCCGGCTTGACGCCCGAGGGACCCGAAGAGGACCGGGACGAGGCGGCGAATGAAGGCCGGGCCGAGTCGGCAGCCATCGAGGCCGTGCTCACAGTCGCCACCGAACCCGTGCCGCCCGGCTTGCTGGCCGAGCTCCTCGAGCTCCCGGTCGAGCGTGTCGAGCAGCTCTGCCGTGAGCTCGGGGCGGGTTACGAAGCCGAGGGTCGCGGCTTCGTCCTGGCGAGGGTCGCGGGCGGCTACAGGTTCCAATCCAGCGAGGCCTACGCCGCCTACGTGGAGCGTTTCGTGCTGGACGGCGGCCCGCAGAAGCTGTCACCCGCGGCGCTCGAGACGCTCGCGGTCGTCGCCTACAAGCAGCCCATCTCCCGGTCGCAGGTCTCGGCCATCCGTGGGGTCAACGTCGAGAGCGTGATGCGGATGCTGGTTGCGCGGGGCTACGTGCAGGCGGTGGGACGCGACGACGGCCCCGGGCAGGCCATCTTGTTCGGGACGACCCCGATGTTCCTGGAGCGTCTCGGCCTTGACTCGATCGATGATCTGCCCCCTCTCGTGGCGTTCGTCCCGCCGGCTTCGACGGTGGAGATGCTCGAGAACGTGCTGCGCGCCGAGCCGGGAGAGTGAGCGATACCCAAGGCGAGCGGCTCCAGAAGGTGCTCGCCCGCGTCGGTTACGGCAGCCGCCGGACCTGTGAGGAGCTCATCGCCGAGGGGCGTGTCACCGTAAACGGCGAGGTCGCCGTCCTCGGCAGGCGCGTCGACGTCGAAAAGGACGTCGTTGCGGTCGACCGGGCACCGGTGGGCGTCCTTCCGGGCCTGGTGTACTACCTGTTGAACAAGCCTGCGGGGGTGGTGACGACCGCGGACGACCCGCAGGGGCGCCGCAGTGTCCTCGAACTTGTGCCTGAGTCGCCGCGCGTGTTCTCGGTCGGGCGCCTCGACCTTGGGACCGAGGGACTGCTCGTGATGACCAACGACGGCACTCTCGCCCAGCTGCTGGCGCACCCGCGCTTTGGGGTGGAGAAGGAGTACCTCGCCGAGCTGCGAGGGGTCCCGGGCCCGGGAGCGCTCCGCAAGCTGAGAGAGGGAGTCCTCTTGGACGATGGGGAGATGACCGCCCCGGCGAGGGTGGCGGCGGTCTCGCCGGGCGTGATCCGCATCGTCATCCACGAGGGGCGCAATCGCCAGGTCCGCCGCATGTGCGAGGCGGTCGGCCATCCCGTCGTGAGGCTCGTCCGCACCAGGATCGGCCCGATCACAGACCGTTCGCTGCGCCCGGGCGCCTGGAGACCGCTCGGCGCCTCCGAGGTGCGGTCCCTCACCGAGGCCGCCCTTCGCCCATCGCCCAAACGGTAGGTAGGCTGCCCGCCCATGGCCGCGGTCTTGCGCGCTCTGCGGGGCGCTACGACACTCGAGGAGGACACGCCGGTTCAGGTCAACGAGCGCGTGCGCGCCCTCGTCACCGCCTTGCTGGACCGTAACGGGGTCGATCACGACGACATCGTCAGCATCCTGTTCACCGCGACACAAGATCTCACCTCGATGTTCCCCGCCACCGCGGCGCGCTCGCTCGGGCTCGGCGACGTACCGCTCATCTGCGCGAGCGAACTCGCCATCGAAGGCGCAATGCCGCGCTGTGTCCGGGTCCTCTTGCACTTCTACACCGAGCGCTCGCGAGAAGAGCTGCACCATGTGTATCTCGAGGGTGCGCGCGGGCTGCGCGATGACCTCCCCGACTGAGCCCGGCTCCGCGGGCGCCCCGCCCAACTCGCGGCGCGCGCAGGTGACCGGCCTCGGGCTGGTGGGGACCTCGATCGCCCTCGCGCTGCGGGCGCAGGGGTGGCATGTCACAGGGCGCGATCTCGATGAAGCCCGGGCGCGGCGCGCCCAGGAGCTCGGAGCCGTCGACGGGCTCGGCGTGGACCACCGTGCGGCCGTCGCGTTCGTGGCGACCCCGGTGGCGGCGATTGCCGCCGAGGTCAACGCCCTGCTCGCTTCGGACGAGACCGGCGAGCTCGTCGTCACCGATGTCGGCGGCGTCAAGGGGCCGATCGTCTCTGAGATCTCCCACCCGCGCTTTGTCGGCGGACATCCCATGGCGGGATCGGAGCTGGAGGGGCCCGACGGCGCCGACCCGGAGCTCTTCGACGGTTCGACCTGGGTCCTCACGCCGACGTCGTCCACGGACCCGAGGGCCTTTTCCGCGGTCCAGTCCGCGATAGCCAGCCTGGGCGCCGACCTGGTGGCACTCGCGCCCGACCGCCACGACGATCTCGTGGCGGTGGTCTCCCACGTGCCCCACCTGACCGCCGCCACGCTCATGGGGCTCGCCACAGAAGCCACCGACGCCCACACCGCGCTCTTGAGGCTGGCGGCAGGAGGCTTCCGGGACATGACGAGGATCGCAGCCGGGTCGCCTGCGATCTGGCCCGACATCTGCCGGGACAACGCCCCCGCCATCCTCCCGGTCCTCGACGACCTGATCGCCAGGCTGAACGAAGTCCGCCGTATCGTCGCCGAGGAGGACCGCCCCGGTCTCGTCGCTCTCCTCGACCGGGCGCAGCTCGCCCGGCGGAACCTCCCCCCGCGTGCAAGCCGGCCGAGCTCTGTCACCGAGCTCCACGTGCTCATCCCCGACCGGCCCGGCGTGCTCGCCCAGGTGACCACGATCGCGGGGGAGCTCGGGGTCAACGTCGAGGATTTCGAGATCGTGCACTCGCAATACCGGCCCCGGGGCGTCCTCATCCTCACGGTCGCCGCGGACGCGGCCGAGCGCGTTCGTCACGCCCTCGCCGAGCACGGCTTCGGTCTCAGCCGCGCCGCAGGACGCCGGCCCGTCATCGCCATCGACGGTCCTGCAGGTGCCGGCAAGTCGACCGTGGCGAAAGCGGTTGCCCAGCGGCTCGGGCTCGAGCGCCTCGACACCGGTGCCATGTACCGTGCCGTGACCTTGGAGGCTCTGAGGCGTGGCGTCGACGTGACCGACGCCGAGGGCTGTGCGGCGATAGCGCGGTCGATGGACCTGAGTGTCGGCGAGAGTGTCGTGCTGAACGGCGAGGACGTGACCGAGCAGATCAGGACGCCTTCGGTCGACGGGGCCGTGTCGATCGTCGCCGCCCATCCGCAGGTGCGCGCGGAGCTCGTGAGCCGCCAGCAGGCCTGGGTGGCGGCCAACGGTGGGGGAGTCGTCGAGGGCCGTGACATCGGCAGCGTGGTGCTCCCGGACGCGGACGTGAAGATCTTCCTCACTGCTGATTCGGCCGAGCGCGTTTCGCGACGCGCAAACGAGGACGCGGCTGGCCCGGGCGGCCTCGCCACGACGGCCGAGTCGATCCGGCGCCGCGACGAGCTCGACTCGACCCGGGCGGCCTCGCCCCTCGTCGCCCCGCCGGACGCGATCGTCGTGGACTCGACGGCACGTAGCGTCGAGGCTGTCGTGGAGGAGGTGCTCTCCCAGCTGTGACCACCTCTGGTGTGGCGGCGTCGCCACCGTCGCGAGGCGACATGGTCGTCTACCGGTTGTGCCGCTCCATAGCAGTCGGCGTGTCCCGGCTGTACTTCCCCGGAACGGTGAAAGGCAGGGAGAACCTGCCCCCCCGGGGTGCCTACATCGTGGCCCCGGTGCACCGCTCGTATGTCGACTGGCTCATCGTTGCCCGGGTCACGGCGAGAAGGCGGCTGCGCTACATCGTGAAGGAAGAAGTGTGGAAGTCCAAGCTGATCGGGCGCGTGATAGAGGCCTGCGGGGGCTTCCCTGTGAACCGGTCCGGGGCGGACCGCGAAGCGCTGCAGCGGTGCGGGGCCGTGCTGGTGGGCGGGGAGCCTCTCGTGATGTTCCCCGAGGGCACGCGACGATCGGGGCCGGAGGTGCAAGAGCTCAAGGACGGGGTGGCGTACCTGTCCTTACGCGCCGGCGTGCCCGTGGTTCCCGTGGGCATCGGCGGCGCGGAACGCGCCATGCCGCGCGGATCATCGTTCCCCCGCCCGAGGCGGGTGAACATCGTGATAGGCCCACCGGTCCCGGCCCGGACCACAGCCGGCCCGGACGCCAAGGCCGCGGCCGGTGAGACCGAGGGCCCGGTGGCGTCGCGCCGGCGGGCCCGAATCGGACGGGAGACGATAACAGAACAGTCGGTGCGCGTGAGAGCGGCCATCCAACAAGCCTTCGACGCCGCCGAGGCAAGCCTGCGGCGCTAGCCGAGCTGTCAACCTGCGCAGGCGGTCCGGCACCCGAACCCTCGGCGCCCAGGGAGGAGGTTGGCCGCCTGCTAACTTCCCGGCGTGGTCGCCGATGGGTGAGACAAAGGGTGTCCTCGTGACCGGCGGGGCCGGGTTCGTGGGAGCGACGCTGGTCAGGCGGCTCGTCGATGCCGGGCGCGCGGTGCGTGTCCTCGACAATCTCACGACGGGCGACGTCGCCCACCTGGACGGAGTCGACGCCGAGCTCATCGAGGGTGACATCCGAGATGCCAAGACCTTGGACGATGCCCTGGACGGGATCGAGTCGGTCGTGCATCTCGCGGCCGCGGGCTCGGTCGTCATGTCGGTGGCGGACCCGGCGACGAACTTCAACGTGAACGTGTTCGGCACCTTCCAGGTCCTCGATGCCGCCCGGCGCGCCGGCATAGGCCGGACCGTGCTGGCTTCAACCGGCGGCGCGCTCATCGGCGACGCCAAACCGCCCGTCGACGAGCACTCGTTGCCCAAGCCGATCTCGCCCTACGGTGCGAGCAAGCTCGCCGGTGAGGGCTACGCCCACGCCTTTGCGAAGGTCTACGGCCTTGGCACGATCGCACTCCGCTTCGCCAATGCCTACGGACCGTGGAGCGCCCGCAAGAGGGGTGCCATAACAACCTTCTTCAGGGCTATCAACGCGGGCGAGCCGATCGTCATCTACGGCGACGGCTCCGCCTCGCGCGACTACACCCACGTGGACGACATCTGCCACGCCCTCGAGCTGGCGCTCGACAGCGACGTGCCTGGAGGCGCGGTCTTCCACATCGCCTCCGGCGTCGAGACGACGGTGCAGGCGCTGGCCGACCTGTGCCGCGACGCCGCCGGCGTGCCGGACCATCCGATCGAGTACCGACCCAAACGCCCCGGTGAGGTCGAGCGCAACTTCGCCTCCTACGACCTTGCCCGGCGGGTCCTCGGATACGTGCCCACCATCAGCCGGGAGGAGGGGATCCGCAGCACCTGGACGTGGTTCCAGGAGTCGGTCTTCGCCGATGGTTGAGGCCACCGGAGGCGTTCTCCTCTCGTTACTGTACCGTCTGGACGGTATAGTAACTGTGTGACAAGAGGAGAGGACACCCGGGAGCGGATCCTGCACGGCGCCGAGGAGGTGGTGCTCCGTGACGGCGTCGCCCACCTCACCCTCGAGGCGGCAGCAATCGAGGCCGGGATCTCCAAGGGCGGGATCCTTTACCACTTCCCGACGCGGGCGGCACTCGTTGCGGCCATGGTGGAACGCCTCAGCTCGCGCTTTGACGAGGATCTCGAACGCGAAGGTGCCGGGTCGGGTCGGCCCGGAGCCTTCACGAGGGCGTACCTCGAGGCCAGCTTCGGGCCGTCGAGCGACGACCCTGCAAGCCGGGAGCGGCGCCTCGGCGCCGCGGTGATCGCCGGTGTGGCGTCCGATCCCGAGCTCCTGGAGCCGCTGCGGGAGCGTTTCGCGGCCTGGCAGCACGCCCTCACCGCCGACGGCATCTCCCCGGCGAGCGCCAGCCTCATGCGCCTTGCGGCCGACGGCCTGTGGTTCACCGAGCTCTTCAGCCTGGCGCCGCTCGACGAGCACCTCCGTTCCGCGGTTCACGCGGAGCTGTTGGCCCATCTCGGCTCGTGCCTGGACCAGCGCACGTCGCCGGGGGCGCCGAAGGCAGGCGACAAGCCACGATCCGCGCGCCGGGTCGGTGACAAGGGCCGCTCATGAGCGTTACCCAACCAGCGTCGGTAAGGGCCGGTGTGGCGCGCGGCCCCCGCCGCGTCGTGGTCGCGTTGTCGATCTCGACCTTCGTCGAATGGGCAGGTGCCGGCTGCATGATGCCGCTGCTCCCGCTCTACCTGCGCAAGCTGGGCGCACCGGTTGCACTCGTCGGCGTGGTGATGGCCGCCTTCTTCCTCTTTGCCATCCTCGTGCAGTACCCGATCGGCCGCCTGTCGGACCGCGTCGGTCGCCGCCCTGTCCAGCTGAGCGGCCTTGTCATTGACGCGGTCGCGAGCGCTGCTTTTGCCTTGATCGGCACGCCCATCGCCGCGCTTTTCGTGCGCGGCCTGCAAGGCGCCGGCGCCGGTGTCGTCGACGTCGCCAACAACGCCACGGTGGGCGAGGTCGTGTCCCCGTCCCAGCAGGGCCGCGCTTACGGGGCGCTGTTCGGGTCCCGCACGGTCGGGCTCGCCATCGGGCCGCTCGTCGGCGGCGCGGTGGGCTTGTCGCGGATGCGCTGGCTGTTCGTGGCCGCGGCGCTGGCATCGCTCCTGGCCTGTGTGCCCGTGCTGGTCGCCGTGCCCAAGACTGTACGACGACACGCGCCCGTCATCGCGCCCCGGGTGGTGCTGTGGCGTGACCGGAGCGTGCTCGGTGTGGTCATGGGCTACGCCGGCGCCGGCCTCGTCATCGGTGTGTACGACGTCTGCTGGAGCCTCCTGTTGCACCTGCGGGGTGCGAGCGGGCTTCAGATCGGCTTGTCGTGGACTTTGTTCGCATTGCCTTTTGCCGCCCTGTCGGTCCCCGGCGGCTGGCTGGTCGATCACTTCGACCGTCGTTACCTGGCGGCTGCCTCAACGCTGGCGTCGGCCGGCTTCGCGTCCACTTACCCGTTCCTCCATTCCGTGTGGCTGCTTGTGGGTCTCGGCGCGGCCGAGGCCGTCGCCGTGTCGCTGGCAGGGCCGGCACTGGCGGCCCAGCTCGCGCACAGCGTGCCGAGCCGCCAGCTCGGGCGCGCCCAAGGGGCGGGTTCGACGGCTCAGACGGGAGCGACCGCGGTGGCGGCTCTCGTGGCCGGGGCGCTGTTCGGGTTGCATCCCTGGGTCCCCTTCGTGGGGGCGGCGGGCGCGATCGTCATCTTGGTGGCACTGCTGTCGTGGTGCTGGCGGGGCGTGCCGGGGCGGGACCCGAGGCGGGGCGATTCGCGTACGGATGAGGCCGGGCTCGCCCCGGTGTCACCGGCGCGCCAGGGGCCGGGAGAGGCCGTCGCCCCGGCGTCTCAGATGGCCGGGGGTTGAGCCGGCGGGCGCCCGCGTTCGCGCAACCACGTGTGCAGGACGCCGCGGCCGTAGCGGAGGCCGTAGAGGAGGTTCCCGCTCTTTTTTGACCTGCCGGCGAGCCGGGCGCGCATCGTCACGGGCCGCTCCTCGAAGCGGCAGCCGTGCATGATCGCCGCGATCAAGAGCTCCTGCGCCTGGTATTGCGGCTCCTCCAAGACGAGCTCGGCGGGCAGGCTGGCCCGAAAGCCCCGGACCGGGTTCGCGGTGTCTGTCACCGGGGTCTTGGTGAGGAACGAGATCACCGCCGCGAAGAACACAACTCCCAAATTGCGGACGGCGTCGGTGCCATGAGTCCGCCCGAGCCGGCGTGAGCCGTTGACGAAATCGGCCCGGCCGGAGACGACGGGTTCGAGTACGACCTCCAGGTCGCCGGGGTCTGTTTGCCCGTCCGCGTCCGATGTGACGATGAAGCTGGCCCCGTACTCGCGGGCGATCCTGTAGCCGAGCCGCAAGGCCGCCCCCTGGCCCCGGTTGACAGGGGCGATGCAGGCGTAGTGACCGGCTGCGCGGACCTCGGCCCCGGTGCCGTCGTCCTCGCCGTCGACGACCACGAGCAAGGAGGCGGGCTCCCCACAGACGTCCTTCGGCATGCCCGCCAGCACCTCGGATATGTTGTCGCGCTCTTTGTAGGCCGCGATCACGATCGCGACCGGGGAGAGCTCGACGGGGCCTTGGGAGGCCAGGAGCTCTTCGATGGCGACCCGATCGACAAGCTCGTCGACCTGCCGCCTGCGTCGCCGGGCGCGGGCGTTCACGCTGAGCGGCCGGGTGAAGCCGCGCTGAGCATGTCGGTCGCGGTGACCTGGCGGTCTGTCGCGGTCAAGGGCAGGCCCTCCGAACCGGCGCCGAGGTTGAGGCTCGCCGCCGTCGCCAGGCAGCGCAGGAGATCACGCAATTCCGGCGGGGGAGGGAAGTACTCGTCCTCGTCGGTCGTGTGAACGACCTCAACGCCTCGCGTGGGGGCCAAACGGTCGAGGAGATCGTCGACGAGCCAGTCCGGGGCGGACGCCCCGGCTGTGACGCCCACCACTCCGTTGAGGTCGTCCGGCACCTCGTTCGGGGAGTTCACCCGGATCACTCGCGGGCAGCCGGCTGCTGCGGCCACCTTTGCGAGAGCGACCGTGTTGGAGGAGTTGGCGGAGCCCAGCACGATCATGGTGTCCGCTCTGGGGGCCACGGCCTTGACAGCGCTCTGACGGTTCGTCGTGGCGTAGCAGAGATCGGAGCGTCCCGGCATCCAGAGCTCGGAATAGCGCTCCCGGGCGCGCTCCACGACGCCCTCCCACTCGTCGTGGGCGAGAGTCGTCTGGGCAAGCAGCGCCACCGGAGCATCCGGACCGAGCTCGAGCCGGTCGACATCGTCCTCGTGCTCGACAAGATGAACTGCGTCGGGCGCGACCGCCATCGTGCCGATGGCCTCCTCGTGACCGGCGTGGCCGACGTAGAGGATCGTGTAGCCCTTGTTGGCTCTCACCTTGAGCTCGTGGTGGACCTTGGTCACAAGCGGGCAGCAGGCGTCGATGACGACACGCCCTCGTGACGCGGCCGCCCGTTCGACCTCCGGGGCCGATCCGTGGGCCGAGAGCATGAGGGGCGCTGAGGCGGGGACCTCCTCGACGTCGTCGACGAAGATGACGCCCTGGCTACGGAACTCCTCGACGACCAGGCGGTTGTGCACGATCTCGTGGTAGCAGTAGATGGGAGGCTCGAAGACGCGGACCATCCAGGCGAGCGCCTTGATGGCCATCTCGACCCCGGCACAGAATCCTCGCGGTTGCGCAAGCAGGACGAGATCGACGTGGCCGGCCTTTTCTTGGAAAGGCTGGGTACGGGCCGACGTCACGGTAGACCAGGGTAGCCTTTGGAAATGCCACTACCGCAGGTGGTGGCCGTGGCCGAGCATTCGCCGGCTGAACGTTTCGGGGTCTGGCCGGGCGATGAGCTTCGCTCGATGAACGGACGGGTGCCTCGCGACGTCATCGAGTACCAGTTGCTCGCGGACGAGTCGATAGTGGAACTCGAGGTTGTCCGCGGTGGCGTCGAGCTCGAGGTCACGGTCGTCAAGCAAACAGGTGAGCCACTCGGGCTCGAGGTGTCTGCCGCCATCTTCGACCGCGTCCGCACTTGCGACAACCATTGCGAGTTCTGCTTCATCTACCAGCTGCCCAAGGGCATGCGGCGCAACTTGTACGTGAAGGACGACGACTACAGGCTCTCGTTCCTCTACGGCAACTTCACGACCCTCACCCGCTTCACCGAGGTCGACCTCGAGCGCGTGATCGATCAGCGGTTGTCGCCCCTTTACGTGTCAATCCACGCCACCGACCCCGACGTCCGCTCGGCCATGCTTCGCAACCGGCGCGGCGCCATCAGCCTCAGGTGGTTGCGGTGCCTGCTCGACAACGCCATCGAGGTCCATGGCCAGATCGTGGTCTGCCCTGGCGTGAACGACGCCGCCGTTCTGCACGGGACCCTCGCGGGCGTCCTCGACCGCTTTCCCGAGCTTGCGACCGTTGCCGTCGTGCCGCTCGGCGTGAGCCGCTACGCGAAGGAGCCTTCCATGCGGCCCCACACGACCGAGGAGGCCAGGGCGACGGTCGAGACGGTATGCGAGTGGCAGCAACACTTCCGCCGCGCCGTCGGCCGGCGAGTCGTGTGGGCGTCGGACGAGTACTACCTCCTCGCCGGTACGGGGTTTCCCGAGCCGGGGGAGTACGAGGGTTACCCTCAGCACGAGAACGGTGTTGGGATGGTGCGCTCGTTCGAACAGGCCTTCGCGGCGGGCACATCGCCGCCCGGAGGTGGAGTGCCCGTCCCCGCCAGGAGCGGCTTCTTCGCTTGGGTCGAAGGCGCACCGGCCGAGGGCTATCGCGCGCCCCGGACCCAGAAGGTCAGCCTGACCGCGGCTCCGGCGCGGGCGGCGCGGACGGCCCCGATGACGATCCTCACCGGTGACTACGGTTCGCTCGTGTTGAGACCGCTCCTGGACCGCCACGGCTTTGGCGAGGTGGGGATCCTGGCCGTCCGCAACGAGTTCTTCGGCGGCAACATCGCCGTGGCCGGTTTGATCACCGGGGCGGACCTCTCGCGGACATTGGCCGAGGAACCACCGGGGGGCCGTTACTTGCTGCCCGACGTGTGCTTGTCGAAGGGCAGGTTCATCGACGGGCCGTCGCTCGAGGATCTCCCACGGGCGGTCGAGGTCGTGGCGAGCGACGGGGCGTCGTTGCGCCAGGTGTTGGAGGCGGGGCGATGACGCAAGGACGCCAGTCAGGCCTGCCGGTCGTCGCCGTGGTCGGGCGCCCGAACGTCGGCAAGTCGACGCTCGTGAACAGGATCGCGGGTCGCCAGCTCGCCATCGTCGAGGCCCGGCCCGGTGTGACACGGGACCGGCTGGAGGTCGAATGTGAGTGGAACGGGCGATCGTTCCTCGTGGTCGACACCGGTGGGATGGTGGAACGGGGTGACACCCTCGACACCAAGGTGACCGAGCAGGCCCTGCGGGCACTGGGCGGGGCGGACCTCGTCCTGCTCGTGCTCGACACGGCCACGGGTGTCACCGGGGACGACACCGTCGTGGCCCAGCTCGTCCGGCGTGCCGGTGGGGAGGTCATCGTGGTCGCGAACAAAGTCGACTCCGACCGGCGGGAGATCGACGCCTGGGAGTTCGCAGGTCTCGGGCTCGGTGAGCCTGCGGCCGTGAGCGCGCTGCACGGGCGCGGTGTCGGGGATCTGCTCGATGAGGTGGTCCACAGGCTGCCCGAGGCTCCCGGGTCGACTGAAACCGGGGGCGTGGAGACGGGCGGGCGCGAGCCCAAGGACCGGGGGCCAGCCAGTCCCGGCCTCCCGGCGGTCGCCATCGTCGGCCGTCCGAACGTCGGCAAGTCGACGTTGTTCAACAGGCTCGCAGGCGAGGAGCGGTCCGTCGTGCACGACCTCCCGGGGACCACCCGCGACGCCATCGACACGGTCATCGAGACCGACGACGGGGCGGTCAAGCTAATAGACACCGCCGGGATGAGGCGCCGGTCGAGAAGCGGTGAAGGGCCCGAGTACTACTCGCTCGTGCGTGCTCTGCGGGCGCTCGACCGTGCCGACGTCGCTCTCTTGGTCCTCGATGCGAGCGAAGGTGTGACCCACCAGGACCAGCGCCTGGCCGAGCGGATCGACGCCTCCGGCAGCCCGGTCGTGATCCTGCTCAACAAGTGGGACCTGCTCGACACCGAAGGCCGTCTCGAAGTCAGCGAGGCCGTTGCCGACCGGCTGGCGTTCCTCGGGTACGCGCCCGTGCTGCGCGTCTCGGCCAAGACGGGCCTCGGTGTGCACCGTCTCCTGCCTGCGGTGAGCGAGGCGATGAGCGCCTACCACCGCCGGATCCCGACCGGTCGCCTGAACGACGGGCTGCGGAGCGCCCAGGCGGCTCAATCGCCACCGGGCGGGGCCCGCATCCTCTACGGCGTGCAGGGCGCCGTCGACCCGCCGACGATCACCTTGTTCGCCACGCGGCGCCTGCCGGCCACCTATCTCCGCTATCTGGAGCGTTCCCTGAGAGCGCGCTTCGAGCTCGGTCCGACACCGATCGAGCTTCGCGTGCGGGTCCGCCAGCAGAGATGACCGAGCCCGTGCAGCCGGCCGGACGACCCGCCGCGCACGTGGCCCGGGGCGCGTCGACTAGAGGCACGACGGCTCTGCACCGCCGCGACCGGACCTGAGGGGGGCCCACCACGATGCCGTGGTGCCGACAGTGCGACCGGCTGGTCGAAGACGATGAGCTCACGGCGCGCGAAGCGGGCACCGACGCGGCGGACGATGACGCCCCGGATCTGTGCCCAACCTGCGGTGCGGAGCTGGACGTTGACGACGGACAAGAGGCGAAGGAAGCTCCCGTAAAGGCGCCCTGGCACTTCAAGGTGCTTGTGGTGGGCACGGTCGTCTACCTCGGTTACCGCCTCTACCAGGGCATCGGCTGGCTGATCCACCACGCCTGACCGCCGGGTGATGCCGGCCTGGCCAAGCCGGGGGTTCGCAGTGCACGCCCGTGCCGGGCGGGCGCCGCACCAGAGGACCCCCGATGCCGTTAGCCTTGGTTTCGCGCAGCCGGGGAAGGAGGCGCTATGTGGGTGATAGCAGGGGTTCTGCTGGGGCTCGTCGTCCTCGCGTCACTGATCGGATTCCACGTGGGTCCGCACGCGCACGTGGCGGCCGGCGTTCTCGGAGTGCTCGCGGCCGCCTGGCTCGTCGTGATGGCGCTCGACGGGCGATCCGCCCCGGTGCTCTGGGCGCTGCTCAGCGCAGACGTGGTCGTGTCCGCCGGTATCGCCACGCTGGCCTGGAAGGGGCTGACGACCACGGGCACCTACGCGGGTCGGCACATGATCTCGCCCGAGGGCGCCGAAGGCGTCGCGGTGGGCGATCTGGACCCGGAGGGCATCGTCCGCGTGAACGGTGAGAACTGGTCGGCTGTGGCCCTGAACGCGCCGGTGAGGGCGAAGACACCAGTCCAGGTAGTGAGAGTCAAAGGAGTCCGTCTCGAGGTCTGGGGCGACCAGCTGATGGCACCCGGCGGTCATGCCGAGCTCGAAGCTACGATCCCGACCGACGGTGTCCCGGTCGAGGGTTCGCCGTCCTCGCCTGGAGAGGCGACAAATCAAGGAGGTGGCTCATGATCGTCGGGATCGTGATCGGAGTGGTGGTGCTCTGCCTCCTCATCCTGGCGGGCATCTCGGTGAGGATCGTGCGCGAGTACCAGCGCATCGTGTTGTTCAGACTGGGGCGGGCGCTCGGGACCAGGGGGCCCGGGCTCATCTTCATCAACCCGGCCACGGACCGGACGTCGTGGGTGGACCTGCGCGAGCAGTACCTCGAGATCCCGCACCAGACGGCGATCACGAAGGACAACGCGTCGATCTCGATCGACTTCATCATCTTCTACAAGGTGGTCGATCCCTCGATGTCAGTACTGCGCGTCGGCAACTTCGCCGGAGCCGCGCAGAACGTCGCCGCGACGACGCTGCGGAGCGTGGTCGGCGATATGCCGCTTGACGACGTGCTCTCCAAGCGCGAGGAGATGAACGCGTCACTTCGCGTCCGCCTCGACGAGGTGACCGAGCGCTGGGGAGTCAAGGTCACCACGGTCGAGGTGCGGGAGGTGAACCCGCCGCCGGGGGTCCTCGACGCCATGACCCGCCAGATGTCTGCCGAACGCACCCGCCGCGCGGCCGTGACGGAAGCCGAGGGGCAGAAACAAGCTGCTATCACCCTCGCCGAGGGCACCAAGCAGGCGGCGATCCTGGCCGCCGAGGGAGAACGCCAAAGTGCCATCCTGCGCGCCGAGGGGTTGTCGGCCGGGCTGGAGAGGATCCTCACTGTCGCCCGCGGCCTCGACAGCAACACCATGCAGCTCCAGTACCTCGAGACTCTGAAGCAGGTCGGCTCGTCGCCCTCGACAAAGCTGGTCGTTCCCATGGAGCTCGGGGGACTTTTGAACGGGCTGAAGAACATCCTCCCGGTGGACCCGGGTCGGTTCTCGGGCACCTCGTCGCTGGGCGCGGCACCTGCGAGAAGCGACGAGCCCTCGCGCTCGGGCGCCGAGCCGAGCGAGACTCCTTCCTGATCCGAAGTCGTCTCGGGGCACTCCTCACCGCAGGTCGTTTCTAAGCCCCCGAAGTCCTCGGCGAGGGATAGCGGTGCGCCGTTACCGCCCGAGTCCAAACATCCTCAGGAGGCGTCCCGTGGCGCCCATGGTCTTGGTGTACGTCTTGTGGCGCGCGACGCGCCTTGCGTAGGCACGCGGACCGCGACTGGCGGCGCGGGCGTTGTTGTTGAGCCGCGCGGCCCGGTAGAGGGTGCTGGTGAGGCTTCGTTTGCGGGCCATCGGCGCTCCTGGCGCTCCGCTTGCACCTCTCGACATCCACCGGTCTTTGCGGTAGGCGCCGGCCTTTGGCCTCGGCGGCTCCTGCTCGTCAGTCCCCGTCACCCTGTATTTCCAGGTATCCGGGCGTAAAATTGATTCGCTGGATGATGACGGAGGGAGGAGTTATGCCCAAGTACGTCGTGGTCGCCCGCATAATCTCCAAATCGACCAACGCAGTCAGCGGGTCCGGCATCCCGATAACAGAGCGGGTCCCGGACACGTGGCACCTGGCCGAGGTTGATGACGACGGCAGACTGAGCGCTGTTCACGCTTGCGGGTCCTTGACTGCCCAGGTCGAAGTGAGACACCCGGTTGGAGAGTGGAAAGTCCTTGCTCCTAGCTGCCCCGATTGCGAAGCTCGCGCCGGCGAAGCTGCCCGAGAGCAGGCCGCGCACGAGGCCGACGGGTCTTACATACGGCTCTGAAACCCTCCGCGAGGGTCTATGTCGCGAACGTTGGTGGACTCAGTACGGCGGAAGCCGGCTGGGAACGGCCTAGGATCCGCGTCGGCCTGTCCCGAGCGGGGCAGACAAAAAGGGGGAAACCGGAATGCCTGCCTATGTGTCGCTTCTCAATTGGACCGATCAGGGGATCAAGAACTTCCGTCAAAGCACAGAGCGTGCCAAGGAATTCACCAAGCTCGTAGAGGCGAGCGGTGGCACGGTACGCGAGCTGGTCTGGACGGTTGGCGAGTACGACCTGGTCACGGTGATCGACTACCCGGACGAGGAGTCCGCCGTGGCGGCGTCCCTCAAGCTGGGGGCCGCCGGGAACATCCGCTCCAACACCATGCGGGCCTTTTCAGCTTCGGAGATGGAACGCATCATCGCGCGCACGAGCTGAAAGTCCCCCGAGAAGTCAAGACCACGCACGCGCAGTCAATAACGCTCCGCCTCCGGGCGCGCGATATTGAGGAGTGACATGCGCTCGCGATCGTCGGTCAAGCCTTTTGAAATGGCGACGGACCGTCTGTACCCTGCGCGTGATTCAGCAGACGGCACCGGTGCTTCAAGAGGAGCGCCGGTGCCGCTCGGCGTCGTTTCCGTTTAACGCGAACCGATCGGTACCTGCACCTTCGAATTCGCACGCGGAGGACAAGCGCCGCTGCTCGTCGGACAGGGGGACAATGACAGTAGGACTGACAGCAAAGTCGCGCCGGGCGGTGGTCTCGGTGGCGGCAGTGGGACGCGGCACGGTGTTGCTGGTTTCGCCCGCCATAGCGTCACCCAATGCCGCGGTTCAGGCCGCAACCGTGGTGACCGTTCTGTCGACCGCTACCTATGGCTCGGTGCTCGTGGTGGGTGGCGGTGCCAGCAGCCAACTGGTCGGCTACCCGATCTACGAGTTCAGCGGCGACGCCGCCGGCAAATTCGGCTGCGGCAGAACCAAGGCCGTGGGGTTTGATCCTGGCCAGGACGCGGACTTGCGGCTGACCTGTACCGGTCCGGAGAGTGACATCCTCAACGGTGTCCTCAGCACTGACTGGCCCGCGCTCACCACCATCGGTGTGCCCGTCGCCGGCCGAGGGGTCAACCGCAAGCTTCTCGGGACCGTTGACCGCCCCGGCGTCGGTCGCCAGGTCACCTACGGTGGTCATCCTCTCTACCTGTTCGACCCTCCGTCGCAGCCGTTCGTGCCGGCAGGCGAGGGCTACGTGGAAACGGTGGAACCGTTCCCACCCTGGCACGGGTTCTGGTCTCTCGTGTCGTCCCGCGGAGGCGAGCCCGCACCTGGCCCTGCCACAATCGAGACCGAGACCCGGCCCGACGGCAAGACAGCCGTCGCCGCAAAGATGGAGTCGAAGGTAGATCCGATAGCGGTCACGGTGTACTCCTTCAGCGAGGACCGTTCGGGATCCAGCGCGTGCAGCGGTGCGTGCGCTGTCAGGTGGGTCCCGGTTCTCACCAGAGGACGGCCACATCTCGCCGGCGGCATCACTGCAAAGGACGTAGGCGTCATCCGCCGGTCTGACGGAACCGACCAGGTGACACCTAGTTCGCGATGAGGGTGAAAGGGGCGACCGTGTTCGGCCTCCTGCCCTGGGTCGCCTTCACGGGCAGCCGGTGGTACTCGAAGAGCTGCTTCACGGTCACGCGCTGGTCGCGGTGGAAGGTTCCGCGCCCCACGTCGGCGAGTACAGTCGTGAGGTGCGCTTGCGTCGCGTCCATCGAAGCGGCTCGGAGGTGATCGCAAGGCCTCTAACAGGGAGTTCATGACACGGGCTGTGGCGCAGCTTGGTTAGCGCGCTTGACTGGGGGTCAAGAGGTCGCCGGTTCAAATCCGGCCAGCCCGACTAGAAAGTCCCTGGTAGATGGGGATGAGGCTTCGGTCACAAGGGAGCGATACACCCCCGTGAGAACCTCGTGAGAACCAAAGCGTTCTCACGGAGGTGCGATGCCAGCACGACCAGAAGGTGTGTACGCCGACAGCCGGGGCCAGTGGTACTTCAAGGTCTCGCTCGGTAAGGACGGGCTCACCGGCAGGCGGGAGCAGATCACGCGTCGCGGATACGCGACGGCGAGCGAGGCTGCCAAGGCTCGACGGGAGCTCATCGGCAAGCTCGACGCGGGACTCGTGAAGCCGGGTGCGGTCGCGCTCACCGTGAACGAGTTGCTCGATCTGTACCTGGACGGGCTCGATGCCGACCAGCGCCTGTCGCCGAAGACCCGACACGACTACCGCGTCTACGCGCAGACCTACGTGCGAAAGCCCCTGGGCAACCGCAAGGTTCGTGATGTCACCCCGGAGCTGATCCTCACCTGGCAGCGGAGGCTTCTTGCCGAAGGGGGAGCCAAGGACGGCAGGCCTCTGGCGCCGAACACGATCCGCCTGGCGCGCGCGCCGCTTGCAGGCGCCTTCAGGCTCGCCACTTCGAGCGGGATCGTGGCTGTCAATCCGCTCATGCACGCGCCAAGACCGAAGGCCAGGCGTTCGGTCCCGCGCCATTGGAGCCCCGAGCAGGCCCGAGAGTTCCTCACCTTGATGGAAGGGGACCGCACGTATCCCGTCTGGGCGTTCTTGATGTGCGCAGGACTTCGGATCGGCGAGCTCGTGGCGCTCCGGTGGAACAACGTCGACCTGACCGAAGGCGTAGTGAGCGTCGTCGAGTTCTCCACCTACCTTGGGCACGACGTCATCGCCTCATCCGGCAAGAGTCGCGACTCGATCCGGCGTGTCGACATCGACAGGGCTCTCGTCGGCGTGTTGCGAGCACAGCGCGCACAGCAGGCCAAGGAGCGGTTGGCAGCAGACTCCTACGAGGAGACCGGCCACGTCTTCACGCGCCCGGCCGGTGGTCCCTGCCATCCCCAGTACTTGTCACGCCTGCTCGGTCGCTACAGCGAGGAGCTCGGCCTACCCCGTCTGACGGCTCACGGCCTCCGGCACACTTGCGCAACGCTCATGCTCGCCAATGGCGTGGCACCGAAGGTCGCAGCTGAGCGCCTCGGGCATTCGGATCCGTCCCTGTTCATGAATCTCTACAGTCACGTGACCCCGTCGATGCAGCGAGAGGCTGCCGACAGGATCGGAGCGGCGTTGTTCGGCTGAGGACTCGGACCTAGGTGTGACAGTGACCTCGATGCGCAATTCGACAGCTGGACGCCTGATCATGCAGACGTCAAAGCTGGCAGGACCGATGCCGTAACTAGGTGTCGCCCCACTCGATCGAGCTCGTGAAGCCTTGCGGCGTGAAGAGCCTCGGGTCGAGCCGGGCGTGACTGGGGCGAAATAACCGTCGATATGGACGGATTTCTCTTGGAGCACCTAGCTTTTTTAGGCCACCCATGACAGGTCGTTCGAGGCGCGTCGAGCGGCCCGAACGACCTAACGATGTGCGACCGCTCCAAGGCGTTGACGGTGGCCGCCGGTCTGCTTAGTCGAATTTCCCGGCTGGCGCGCTGAGGAAGATCCCGGTTCCCAACCGCGCCTTGGCGTGCCGAGCTGCGGACCAGCTAGGTCCCCTCAAGCCTGCGCTCAGGCCGGCTCCTTACCGTGAAGTGAGGGAGCGTAGGAGATACCGACGATCAAGCCATCGGCTGTGAGAAGCCTCGTCACCGTCTGTCCCCAAGGCTCCGTGCGGGCTGGGTGCAGTAGCTCATAGCCAGCGCTCTGTAGCTCAGCGCCTGCCGCTGCGACAGCTTCAGGGCCTTCCACCTCGAACTCGATTGATGCCTGGGGGACCACCCGGTCGGCGGGCCACTGCTGTACCCCAAAGCATGCCTCAGACGCTTCCGAAAGCGGCCAGACACCGAAGTGCTTACTGCCAGGGATGCTCCCGCTCGAGTAGTAGCCATCGCCTTCGCCCTCCAACGGGAGGCCGAGCGCCCCCATGAACAGCTTGCGGCTTTGTGGGGGGTCAGCTGCGACAACTGCCACGCTCGTGATGAACAGTACGTTCATGCGGTTCAACCTACAGGTCGCAGCCGACGACGCGGGTCAGTTGCTTAGTGATCGGGCAATTCGAAGACGTTCGGCGATTGGCACATGCGCTCTCGCCCGACTGTGAGACAGCGGCCAGCAGCCCGGCACCTCCGACAACGGCGCGTGGGTAAGGCACAGAAAGCGGTCTAAAAACCAGGGATTATGTGCTCAGAACCACGCGGGTGCAGGGCACGCCGACCCGTCGGTATGTTTCTGGCGGCTGGACGGCAGGATGAGGGGTGAGCCGCATGATAACGACCATTCCGCGGAGGCACCAACGCATCTACGCAGGTCCCCCTGGTGGGCTGCGACAGCTTACGGCTCGAGGGCCGCACGCTTGACGGCCTCGACCGAGCGGCGGACGTCTTCCGCGTCTGTGGACCAGTTGCTGACCGAGATTCGCAGTACGTCCCGGTCGTGCCAACGCGAGCCTGACATCCATGTTGCCCCATCGGCGATGAGCCGCGCCGTTACGGCACGGGTCCGCTCGTCATCGCCGAAGGCGATGCAGACCTGGGTAAAGACCACCTCGTTCAGGACCTCAGTGCCCTCGATGGCATCAACTCCTTCGGCCAATGCCCGCGCGTTACGGACCAGCCCTTCGACCAAGGCGGCTACCCCGTCCCGGCCAAGGGACCGCAGCGCCGCCCATACGGGCACACCCCGGGAACGGCGCGAGAACTCGGGCACCTTCTCGTACGGGTCGCCGAGCCCGGACTCGTCCAGAACCAGGTAGTGGGCGGGCACCCCAAGCGACGACCGCATAAGTCGTCTGTCGGCGACGACGGCGATCCCACAGTCGTACGGCACGTTCAGCGTCTTATGGGCGTCGGTAGCCCAGGAATCGGCACCAGCCAGCCCTGTCACGAGGTGGCGCAGCGAAGGGCAGGCCGCTGCCCACAAGCCGAAGGCCCCGTCGACATGCACCCAAGCGTCGCGTTGGTGGGCCAGCGCTATCGCCTGCGCCAGAGGGTCAAAGGCGCCGGAGTGGACGTTGCCGGCTTGCAGGCACACGATCACTGGAGCCCCGACGGGCACGCCCCCTAGCGCGTCGGCTAGCCCGTCGAGCCGGATCCGCCCCTCGCTGTCGGCAGCCACGAGGGTCGGCACGCCGAGACCAAGATAGCGGAGAACCAGGTCAACGGTCTCGTGGCGCTCCGCGCCGACCAGCACGTGGACCTTAGGGCCTCCCGCCAGGCCGTCAGTGCCTAAGTCCCACCCAGCGCCTCGCAACACAGCCGAACGTGCCGCGGCGAGGCCAGTGAAGTGGGCCATCGTGGCCCCGGTGACAAAACCAACCCCCGCCTCGGAGGGTAAGCCCAGCACATCCAACAACCAGGCTGCCGCTGCCTCCTCGATAGCGGCCGCGGCTGGGGTCGCGTAGCGGAGCGCGGCGTTCTGGTCCCAGGCGCTCACCAGCCAGTCAGCAGCCAACGCAGCCGGAAGCTTACCGCCTATCACCCAACCGAAGAACCGGCCGGACTGCATGGCCATAAGACCCGGCTCAGCGCCTCGCGCCAACATGTCCACGACTTCGGCAGCGTCGCAACCCTGGGCGGGAAGCGGGCCCCCGAAGACAGCAGCCAGTTGGTCGGCGGAGGCGCTGGGTGCCACCCGGCGTTCGCCAACCGTACCCAGCCACGCCTGGGCGTGCTCGGCCGCGCGTGCCAGCACCTTTTCGTAATCGGCGCCCTTGGTCGTCATATCGGGAGTTTTCCACACTGAGAGCCCCCGTGAGCACGGTCGAAGGGCAAATGGGCATCACTCCCATGTTCGGGCCTCGCGGCGCTTTTGCGTCTCACCAGGCAGGCCCAGGCAGCTCTTACCGCGGAGGTCTGCGTCCGTGACGACCGACGGTCGGTGGACTCGCTGAGCGCTGGGCGGGGAACTAATCCGAGACGATGCCGTAGACATCTCCCCCGTGTCTCCGTCACGCGGGCTCAGCCGCCGGGCCAGGCTGCTGTGGGTGCTGCGCAGTTCCGTCGGAGTCGCCGGAACTGGCGTGCCTCGGGTACTTGTGGTTGCGCGCCCTGAGGCGCCAACGGACGACGTTGCTCACGGTCTCTGGCGCGATGCTCGCTGGTGAGGACATAGCCTCGTCGTGGCGAGGGAGTGCCCGCTGGGCAGGTCCCAGCGCCGAGCAGGTGACGATGTCCCCATGTTCGAGCTGTGGTTCGGTCCCCGGCCTGGCCCGCTTCGCTGTGCCGGCGTTCGGTTTGGTCGCCGCGGCCGGTGGTGCTGTGGCGATGGCTCGGCCTCCTGAGCCCCGACCGGCGCCAGCGAGGCTGAGGCGTAACAATCCGTCCCGGTCCTGCGCCAGCGTCGCCATACGGCGAGCCGTTACCCGTGTCCGTCGCCACCTAGCGGGAGCACCAAAGGACGGCAGCATATTTGGTCAATCTGGGCGGGGATTGGCCCGGACCTTGACAGTCGGCGATGTGCAAATATTCGGCGATCTGCGTCGGGTCGGCGGTCGCCACGCACGCAAGAAGGACTTCCAGCCTCGCTGCCAACAGCAGGCCCAGATCAGCCCTTGCTGACCTTCATGGCCTTGCGCCCGATGCGGTCGCAGCACGGCCGGCAGAGCCAATAGCCGCTCAATAGATCGGCCGTGGCCGGCGCACGCAGAGACGGCACTCGCGCGTCTCCTCGGACGCTCGTGTCGAAAGCGCGGCGTCACCCGTCATCGTCGTCCAGAAGCGAGCGTGGCCGACGAGGCACTTGTCAGAGGCGAGGTTCGCACTGCCGGCGGAACGCAGGACGTCGTCGAAGTACCCGATCGCAACGAGCGCGCATTCGAGGTGGGCAACCGGCAGCACTTCGACGAGGCTCGTCGCGCTCATCGAGCGGTCGCCGAGCATCAGTGCCTCCGGTCACCCTTGGCCAGAGGGGGGTCTCAGGACTTTGCCGTGACCCGGCCGCGTGAGGGAGGCGATCGCACCGACGACTGCGATGCCTGCGCCGGCCACCATCGCCAGGTGATAGCTAGCCACATAGGCTGACGCCGCACCTGTGCCCTGGGCTCGTCCGGTCAACAGCACGGCTTGGCCATCGGCCCCGAGGCGAGAGGTGGCCAGGGCTCCGAGAACACCGATTGAAAGGGTCTGGCCGAGAAAGCGCATCGTCCCGAGGGTGCCAGAGGCGACCCCCAGTTGGGCTCTTGGCACCGACCCCATCACGGCGGAGGTGTTGGGAGAGCTGAAGGCCGCCATGCCCACTCCGACGATGGCGAGGTCGCCTATCAGCCGGGCCATGCTTGGCTGGGCGGGAAGCTTCGAGAGCATGATCAGGCCTGCACCGATGATCGCCATTCCCCCGCTCGCGAGCCAGCGCGAGCCAACCACGTCCGAGGCACGTCCGGCCAGCCACGAGAGTGCGACCATGGCTGCTGGCGCAGCGATCAAGAGGAGCCCGGCTTGCTCAGGGCTCCGGCCGCTCACCACCTCCAAGAACACCGAGGTGAGCACCGTGACAGCGGCGAATGCCATGTAGTTGGCAAGAGCGGCGAAATTGGCCGTTGCAAAGAGACGGCTGCGACGGAACAGTCCCACATCAAGAAACGGTTCGGAGCGTCTGGACTCGTATGCAACCAGCCCAATCACGCCGCCTGCGCCGCCGACCATGAGAGAGAGAGACGAAACGGCGGTCCAGCCCCAAACTGGCGCAAGACTGATCCCCACCATCTCGGCCGCCAGTGCCCCGACGAACAGCCCGACCCCCGGCAGGTCCAGACCAGCCCGTGCCCTGCGGCGCTCCGTGTGACGCTCACTGGTGAGACGCCAGCCCAACACAAGGCTCGCCGCCGCCACCGGGACGTTGACATAGAAGATCGATCGCCAGCCAACCTGCTCGGTTAGGAGCCCACCTAGTACCGGCCCCAAAGCGAGACCGAGATAAACAGCAGTGACGTTGAGCCCAAGAGCCTTGCCACGTTCAGCCTCGGGGAAGGCCTCAGTGACGAGCGCCGTCGATGTTGCCGACAGCAAAGCCGCCCCGAGACCCTGGGTACAGCGTGCGGCGAGGAGCCACGCTACCGATGTCGATGTCCCTGCGGCAGCCGATGCAAGAGCGAAGACGACCAGACCAATCCGGTACAGGCGCAGACTCCCCCAGGCGTCCGCAAGGCGTCCGGCAGGGATGAGCGCGACGGTGAGCACGAGCAGGTAGCCGAGCTGCACCCAGAGCGCCCCCACGAAGCTGAGGTGCAGGGCTGGCCCGATCTTGGGCAGAGCAATGGCGACGACACTGCCGTCGAACGGAGCCATGAAGGCCCCGATGGATGTTGCTCCGAGCAGACGCCAGCGGCGCTCTGAAAGACTGCCGGTGCCCCCTCCGCGATGCCCGCGGTCTGCCCGGGCCATCACCGAGTCCTTTTCACCAAGCCCAGTCGGTCTCGACTTGCTCGAAGCCGGCCACGTGCGTCCTCTCGTCGACGCTGTGAAGCGTTGCGGTCACGCTACCTGGTAGGTGCTCGGTGTCTGAACTTACTTTGAGAGCCGAACCGGGCCTGCCCCTTCCAGCCGGTTCAGCTCGAGGTGCCCTTTGTAGGTTCGCTGAACTCCCGCGATCTCCGCAAGACGCTCCTGGCTTACCGGTGCATCGAGTCGCAGTCTCAAGTCGCGGACGCGCCGTCCGAACTCAACCGCGAGGGCCTCGCAGGAACTCGAGCGCGCTCTTGCTCGTGACATTGGAATAGCACGGCAGGTGTGCACAGCCTCGCCGACAAGGTGAGAGTCGGGTCAGCCCTCGCTGACTTTCATGGCCTCGCGCCCGAGACCGTCGCAGCACGGCCGGCACAGGCAGTAGCCGGTGAACAGCTCGACCGTGGCCGGCGCGCCTTGTAGATGTCTCTGAACTCTCCGTTGACCAGCCGCATTTGGCTGCGGCAGTCAGGATGAGCGTGGCAGGACTGTGAGGACCCGAATGATGAACTGTTTGAACTCGTTGACGAAGTCACGGAGGAACTGCTCAGTTGTCTTGTCGGTGACTTCTCCGTCGTCGGTCACCAAGCCCGGCGTGAACTGGATGTAGGCCTCGGGTGCGCCCATCTGCGGTGAGTTGCAGAAGCTCAGAGCGCTGTGCAGGTTCTGTTGCGCGACGGCAGTGCCTATTTTGCCCGGCGAAGCTCCTATGACGGCGGACGGTTTGTGCTCGAACGAGTTAGTACCCCATGGTCGGCTTGCCCAGTCAATAGCGTTCTTCAGACTGCCTGGGATGCCGCGGTTGTATTCGGGGGTCACGAACAAAACCGCGTCGACCGACGCGATCGCGTCCTTGAGTGCCCTGCCCTCTGGCGGGTAATCGGCATCGAAGTCGCGGTTGTACAGCGGCAGGTCCTTGATCGGGATCTCGACGAACTGCAGGTCCGGCGGCGCCAGTCGGATGAGCGCCCGCGAAAGCATCCGGTTGATCGAATTGGATGCAAGGCTACCGACGAAGTAGCCCACGGTGTAGGTCGTCATTTCGGTCCCATTTCCGTCGTGCAATAGTTTGGCAGGGATCCGCCGAAGCTGCCATGCAGTTGTCGGTGGCCGGTTTGCTGGGGTCGGGAAACCGCCGCGGCATCTTCTAAGGCCACACGCGCTCGACCCCGGGGCGGTTCAGTCTGCTTGTCTTCGTCGACCTGGAACGGTCCGGAGTACGCGTTGTAGGACGTCGCTTCACTTTGGCAGCCCTCAACCGTCCCAGCAAACCAATCCCCAGAGGAGAAATTGAGACGTTCCGGCTTGGACAACGCGAGCGTGCCTAGAGGTGTCACGGGTAGCTGAGCGTCGTCCCACCTGTTACCGCCAATGCAGCACCCGATTCTGAACCTGGGCGGCTCAGCCGGGCCCGCTGGAAGCATGCGTCTAGAACCGGTCAGGCGGCTGGAGGCTCGTCACTGCCAGAGTCACGGAATGTCACTCGAAGCCGGGGTCTCCGTGGCGCCTACTTCGGAAGTTGGTGAGTGTTGTTCTGCGTCGGCGAGTCCGATACCTACCCGTCGTTCCGCGCTCCTGCCGGTGGCACAAGCCACGTTGTTCGGCGTGCCGTTCTGTGTTCGCGAGGGTCGCCGGACGGCTTGGCGGATCACCCGTGCAACCACAGTTCGGGGACGCCCCGAACGGCACATAGGAGATATCCGCCGCCTGGCTTGACCGTGTATACCAGGAACGTGAGTCCTGGATCATTGCTCGAAAACGTACGTGCCGGAGAGCTGCGTCGGCCGGCCGGACGCACGGTTGCTTGGTGCGAATGGGGCGCACTCGACGGTGTTCCTCTTCTACGGCTGCCGGGTACGCCGGGATGCCGCTACAGCGGTCTCCGAGTCGAGCGTTCGGGATGGCAAGAGCGCCGACTTCGACTCATACTCACCGAGCGCCCTGGCTTTGGAGCCTCCAGCCGATTGCCGGGACGGGGCTTCATCGAGCCCGCCGACGACCTGATATCGATCCTGGATCACCTGGGACTGGAGAAGGTACATGCCTTGGCGGTAGCGGTGGAGCCCCTCACGTGCTGGCACTGGCTGCGCGGCATCCAGACCGCGTCCGGGCTGCCACCGTGGTCGTCGGAGCCGCGCCCTTGGCCGAAGAAGAGACCGCCACGCTCATTGGTGCCAACGCTGAATCACACCGACTGATCCACAGCGGGGACTTCGAAGGGTTCCGCCGGCACCTGGAGCAGTTAGCAGCTGCACTCGAGGACCCAATCCCCGGAATGTTGCACCTTATGAGGGAGGCTCCAGAGGCGGATCGGGTCGTGATGCGAGACCCGGACTGGCAGGCGGCTTTCGCGATGGCGATGAGGGAGTCTTTGCGGCCAAGCGTCGAGGGGTGGTTTGACGAGGGGATCGCGCTGGAGACGCGATGGGACGAGATCGACTTGGACGAGATCGTCACCTCCCTGACGTGGTGGCATGCTCCAGGCGACGCCAACGCTCCCTTGTCAGCGGTACAACGATTGCTGAAGCGGGTGCCTCATGCACGACTGGTTCTTTTCCGAGCTCACGAGGGACATCTAGCCCCTTACCATCGCGAATCCGAAATCCTTGACGAGTTGCTGACTCGAGGCTGGGAAGAGTCCAGAGATCAATCGGTGGCTTCCTCGCCGACGCGATGACGGTGATTATCGGATGGCGTCGTGACAGGTCGAGTCCGCGGCCACTCAGTCGAGACAGAACTCGTTGCCCTCGATGTCCTGCATCACCAGGCACGACTCGTTGTCGCCATCGGCAGGCAGTAGTCGCACGCGTACCGCGCCGAGCGCGACCAGTCGTGCGCATTCGGCCTCAAGTGCGGCCAGTCGCTCTTCACCCACGAGCCCGGTGCCGACCCGCACGTCAAGATGCAGCCGATTCTTGACGACCTTGCCTTCGGGAACGCGCTGGAAGAACAGTCGCGGGCCCACACCTGAGGGATCAATGCATGCGAACGCTGAACCCTGATGCTCAGGCGGCAGCGCGCGATCGAAATCGTCCCAAGTAGCAAACCCCTCCGGCGGCGGCGGTACGACGTACCCCAACACCTCGCACCAGAAACGAGCGACGCGCTCAGGTTCTGCGCAGTCGAAGGTGACTTGGATCTGCTTGACCGACGCCATAGGTCCACCATAGAGGCGCGACCCAGCCATCGCCGCCTGGCCGCTTCGATGTGGTGCCCAGGCTTGCCTCTGACGTTCGTAGTAGCCGCCTACTTCGACCGTGTGCTGAGGACCCAGAATCGGCCCCGAGACGCCCATAATGATCTATCCCGATCGCGAGGCACCTGATCGGCTCGGCTCGGCCGGAGGCAAATAATTGATGTTATGAAGAAGCGCTGCGCCGCTTCTGCGTGACCGGGCTCCTCGTGCGAGCACGGCCGCCGAACAAAGCGGAGGCAGTCGTGGCCGCTCGATCCGTGTCCTCTCCGGCGAACCGCCGGAGCTCCTCCCGTCGCCGGGAACCGGGTGTGCAAGGCACACTCGGGGTCTCCAAACCAACCCGAACACGGAAGGAGACTCCGGTGGAACACCAAAGACAGTATGTGGGAATCGACCTGCACCGTCGACGCTCGGTGATCGTGAGGATCAACGACGCCGGTGAGGTGCTCGAGACCGTGCGCGTCGTCAACGACCCGCTCAAGCTCGCTCTCGCCATGGCCGAAGCCGGCGATAATCCCGAGGTGGCACTCGAGGCTACCCTCTTCCGGGTTGACGCTTCGTTCGACCTGCTAGTCGGCACAAACGCTAGGTGTTGCGCGTATTACCTAACTCAGCGCTTCGGCGCGTAGGCCTCGAGTCCGAAGAGGTCGTAGAGCCTGCGTTGGTCGGCATCCATGTCGGTGAGCATGTGGCGGGCGCGTGGCCTTCCTCGTTCCCCCGCGTAGAGAAGGACGGTCTCCTCGATCCCGCCGAGCTGGCGGAGAAGTTCACGCACGCTCGTCGCGATCTCCGTCTGGGTGGCCTCGCGCACCATGAGGCGGGCGATCATGAGGGCCAATACGCAGTAGAAGACGTGGACGCGGATCTTCTGTTCGGTCCAGTGGAACATCGGCGAGAACGAAACGACGTGGGGGTCCTTCATCTGACGGAAGTCGGCCTCGACCTGCCACTGGGAGCGATAGGCGCCGATGATCTCGGCGATCGACCAGTCCTCGTGGTCGGTGAACAGGATCCGCTTGCCGAAGATCTCGGCCTCCAGGGCGATCCGCTTTGCCGGGTCCTCCTCGATCACGAGGCGGAGCTCACCGGGCTCATCTCCCGTGAGGGTGGCCGTGATGCAGCGCCTCACCCAACGCGCCTTGGTCGCCTCGGCGATCTCGGCCTCGACGTCTGATCGTGTGCGGCGCGAGCGCCCTCCGGCGAGTACCCGGCTCAGCTCCAAGAGCCTCCGGCGGGCCTTTGCCATGGTCTGATCAAAACCCCGTGACTGCTTTTCGTGCAGCTGTTCGGAGTGAGTGACGACGACTCGCCGGGTCGCCCCGAGCGCGGCCGCTCGCGCCTCGAAGGCACCGAGTCCGGGGAAGGCCTTCCCGTCGACCGGGCGATAGCGCCTCTTCGAGATGGCGAGGAGATCCGGGTGATCAAAGGGCCGGAGCGAGCCGACAAAGTGCATCCGTGTCCCTTCGATCACCAGCTGGTTCTTCGCGGAGTCCTGTCCGGCGTCATAGACCAAGGTGAGCTCGGCGATGTCGCCGAAGGTGGAAAAGCGCCGTGCCAAGGCCTCGACGACGGCTCCGAACTGGGTGACGTCGGGACGGTCGCCCGCATAGGCGTGCGAGCAGAGGGGGATGCCGCCGTCTCTCGTGACGACGAGCCCGAGGCCGACCAGGCGCAGGTCGTTTCTCTTCTGCTTGGCATGGCCGCGCCTAGCGATCGGGGCGGCATTGTTCCCCGAATCGATGTAGGTGGCGAAGTTCGTCATGTCCAAGACGAGCCCGGAGCAGTCGAGGGAGAAGACCTCGACCGCGCGGGCGACGATTCTCTCCTCGATCTCGACGAGGGCTTCGGGGGAGATGGCGTCCATCGCGTCCCAAAAGCGCCGGTGGTCGAGCGCCTGGGCGGGGAGCTTTAGGAGCCGCTCGCCGGCGGTTGTCTGCCACCAGTCCGAGAAGGCGAGCTTCGAACAGGGTGCGACGACACGGTTCAGCGTCGAGAGGGCGATATAGGTCCCGACGCTCGCGAGCTCATCGCAGCGCCGTGCACCGACGACCTCATCGACAATTTCCGCCACCCCAAGTCGCTCGAGCACCGAGTAGACCGCCGCCAGATCACCGAAGCTGCGGTGCTGGGAGCGGGTCGGTTCACCGGGGCCGAACTGCGACAGACGAGCGGCAATCTCCTCGGCCGAGCCGAGGTAGCGCTGCGAGACGATGCGCGGCTTGCCCCCGACTCGAGCCGATTCGACGAGGTAGTAGTAGGTCCTGTTGCCCTGCTTCTTGCCGACGATTGAAGCCATATATAGGTAATACACCACTCGCCAACACATCGCGAGCACCTGAGCAGGACAAACGCGCTGGTCACGCGCTTGTTTCGAAAATACTTCTGAGAGCTCTGTTCGGTCCTTCAAAGGGAGAGCCAGGAAACTGGCG
>CAVRAT010000019.1:0-38824 GCA_963719125.1 uncultured Acidimicrobiaceae bacterium | reverse complement strand
GTTGATGTCCAGCTCCCGCGTTCCGGCGAACGTCCAGAAGGTGATTGAAGGCTCACTCGGCGGAGCCCTAGGCGTCGCCCAACGCGCGCCGATCAAGCTTGGCGACCTGCTTGCAGCGGTTGCCCGCCAGGCGTTCATCTCTGGCATGGACCTCGCACTCATCGTCTCCGCCGTCGCGGTCGGAGTGGCTGCCCTCGTCGTGCTGGTGCTGCTTCCCAACAGGGGGACGGGCCCGACGAATCTGGGGTAGCCCGGCACATCAGCCGCTCCGATAAGTTCGGTCAACTCGACACTTGGGCGATGGACCCGCCGCCTACTCGACCGGCGCATAACGTCGGGCCTGCTCCAGGGTCGGACGGTCTGGCTCGGCGCCATAGCCGGCGCTCGGTGCTGATCGGCCAACCGCGCCCGGGACAGTCGATCGGGACGGCCACCAAGCCGCTGGCATGAGCAGCCAAACGAGGTGATATGTCGCTCACCGTACGAAGAGTGAGGTGGGGGTTCGCGTCGGAGGGCCGTCGGCGCGGATCTACGACTGACGGTAATGTCCGCTGTTCTCCGATCAAACGGCCTTAAGCAGCCTAACCGTCGCCCGCGCTTCGCAACCCCGTGAGCGTTTGGCGTCCACCTATAGAGACCCGCCCGTAGCCGTGAACGGGCGCCCGCGATCCTCGGTCAGCTCGTGCGGGCGTTGAGGGAGATGAGGCGGCGCGAAAGTCCTGGTCTCATTTCGCCGTAGAGGCGTTGAAATCGTCGGCGAGGGATAGGGAGTGCGCGGCATACTTGAGTCTCCCTGTCCGTGCACCCACTTCAGTTCCGCGGGATACTGAAGCGGGTGCACGATTCTGTGCTTCCCTCGCAGGCAACTGGGGTCGTGCACCCATACTCATCGGTTGCTCGTGCCGTCGTCTTGAGCAGCGGAGTGGTCACACCGTCCACGGACCTCCCAAGCGACCTGGTAGTAAATCACTCTCAGCCGGCACCCGGGTCTGACGGGCGAGAGACGTGGGTCCGGGTGCCGGTTCGCCAGAGCGCCGCCTACTTAATCCGCCCTGTCTGGCGTGCCGGATCCTTGTCGCCCCCACGAAGCGGAAGCTCTTTGCAGCAACACTCCGGATCGCCGCAGGGGGCGTCACGGACGCCTCGATCCACGACACAACCACACCCGACGCACCTGATCGTCACGGCCGTCTACTTGAGTCCGAACATCCTCAGAAACCGACCCGTGGCGCCCATGCTCTTGCTGTACGCCTTCCGGCGCACGACGGCGCTTGGCGTAGGCGCCCGGGCCACGTGAGGCGGCGCGGGCGTTGTTGCTGGGGCGAGCGGCCCGGTAGAGCTGGCTGGTGAAACTGCGCCTACGTGGCATCGGTGTTCCGGTCATGCCGGATCGCCCCAAGCCGGTCTAGGTCAGCGATTGTGCGCTCTGTATCAGCTATCTGGTCCTCAGGTGTCTGGCACGCGGCACAGATATTTCTACCGTCACTCGTCACAATCCAGTTGTCGAGTTCTTCCTCTGTGATCCCCTGTCCGAATCGGTCCCGGCTGCATCGAACGCAGCGGACGCGCTCGGCCATCTCCATGGCGTCATCGCCAATGGCCGCCACTTCGGCAACCGTGAGACAACCTCCGCACAACCAGGCGTCCGCTGCAAGGGCTTCCCATGCGCTGAGTTCACTGTCCGTGATTGCGATCTCGCGACCACAACGTAAGCACGTTGCTGTCTCTCCGCTCACGTGGCTCTCCCGGTCTTCCGCAGCGCCCACTTCTCGACGTTCGACTGTCTCCACAGTAGGCGTCAAGCGGCCTCAGTCGTATGCACTGCGGCTCGGGATGATGTCGTCGGTGACCCAACTGGGTTGAGATCCCGGCAACAGGAGTCAGCGCGGCGCTAGGTCCGTCGGTAGAGATGGCAGGCGACCTCGACCGGCTCGGCGACGTCGATGACGGGTTGCAACTCGGGCGTGACGTGGTCGCGAAAGCGGACCACGACGCCATGGGTGCGCGCCTCGGTCGAAAGTACCCCTCTCCAGAACGGGTCCTCGGGTGTGGCCCTCCGCTGCTCGTCGAGCAACGCCGACAACTCGGCCGCGCCGTGGCCGCGCCCCGCGGGGATGAGAGCCTCAATCGACGGAGAGTCGAGCCCCCCGAGATCGCCGACGATCGCGCGCTCGCGCGTGTACTCGTCGGGACTGAGCGCCGCCCACCTCTCTTCGAGCATCAAGCGCAGGTCTCGGCTCTCCCAACCACATGGCCCGAAAGCCCTCGGGCAGCGGGGGTGGAACGAGCAGCCGAGTGGCGGTACAGCGGCGTCGGGCACCTCGCCCCTCGGGAGGTCGCGGGGCACCTTGTGGTTCGGGTCCGGCTCGGGGATTGCCTCGAGTAGCGCCCTCGTGTAGGGATGGCGCGGTTCGGAGTAGATCTCGGCCGCCGAACCGATCTCGACTATCCGCCCGAGGTACATGATCGCGATGCGGTCGCAGAAATAACGGGCTGTCGCAAGGTCGTGGGTGACGTAGAGATACGTGAGCCCGAGATCACGTTTGAGGTCGCCCATCAGCTCGAGCATCTTTGCGCGCACGCTCATGTCGAGCATCGAGACGGGCTCGTCGGCTATCACGAGCTCCGGACCGAGGATGATCGCCCGGGCGAGAACGGCGCGCTGCTTCTGGCCACCGGAGAGGTCGCTCGGGTACTTGCGCAGGAACCGCTCAACTGGCACGAGGCCGACCCGCTCCAAAGACTCGGAGACGAGACGGCGGACCTCGTCATCACCCTTGGCGATATGGTGGATCTTGAGCGGGTGACCGACGGCGTCGAGGATCGTCATCGCCGGGTTGAGCGACGCGTGCGGGTCCTGGAAAATGAGCTGGAGCCGCTTGCGCAGTGGCCGGAAGTGCCGCTCGGAAAGCCCCGAGATCGTCTCTCCGTTGAACGCGATCGAACCGCCCGTGACCTTGACCAGGGAGAGCACGGCGCGCGAAAGCGTCGTCTTCCCGCTCCCGGACTCGCCGACGAGGCCAAGCACCTCGCCCCGCTGCAGCTTGAAGGTGACGCCGTCGACCGCCTTCACGGAGCCCGTGTCCCGACCCAGCATTCGCTGCAGGAAGTTCCCGCGGAGCGAGAAATGAACCTGGAGGTCGCGGACGTCCAGTAGAGGGGTCACCTCGGAGTCAAGCTTCATCTGCAATGCCGATCTCCTCGCGTTCCAGTGGGCGACGGCCATCGGGTGGGATCTCTTCTTGCGGACCGTGGAGCCAGCACTCGGCGAGATGGTTCGGCCTGAGCTCGACACCTACCGGCTCCTTCGCGCGGCAAACCTCCATCGCGTGCGGGCAGCGCGGGTGGAAGCGGCAACCGGATGGAGGCGCGACCAGATCGGGAGGCGCACCTGGGATGTAGTGGAGCTGCCGCGTCGAGAGCGAGATGGTCGAACGCATCAACTCCTGGGTGTAGGGATGCTCGGGACGGGAGAAGATGTCGGCGACGGCGCCCTGTTCGACGATGCGGCCCGCGTACATGACAGCGACCCGGTCACAAGACTCGGCGACGATCCCCAGGTTGTGCGTGATGAGCAACAGCGCGGTGTCGAAGTTGTTCTTGAGGTCGGCGATGATCGAGAGGATCTGGGCTTCGACCAACACGTCGAGAGCGGTCGTCGGCTCGTCGGCGATCACAAAGCGCGGCTTCAATACGAGCGCGAGGGCGATCATGATCCGCTGGCGCATGCCGCCCGAGAACTCGTAGGGATAGTTGCGAAAGCGCGTCGGCGGGATGCGGACGCCACCCAGCGCCTCGAGTGAGCGCCTGCGTACCTCGGCGTCGGAGATGTCGGGCTCGTGGGTGCGCAGGGCCTCGGCAAAATGGTCCGAGATCCGCATGAGCGGGTCGAGTCTGGTCATCGGCTCTTGGAACACGAGGCCGATCGAGGGTCCCCGCAGTTTTCGCATTTCCTGCGGGGTGGCCTTCACGAGGTCCCGGCCTTCAAAGTCGACGGACCCGTCCCGGATCGCGCCCACCGGCAACAGGCCCATGATCCCGCGACCGAGGGTCGACTTGCCACTGCCGGACTCACCGACCAGGCCCAGAGTCTCGCGTTCTTGGATCTCGAAGCTCACCCCGTCGACGGCGCGCACGGGGCCGCGGTCGGTCGCGTACCACACCCTGAGGTCGCGGACCCGCACGACAGGACGTACCGCCTTGCCGACCACGGTGGTCGCCTCCCGAACGCCTTTGGGCATCGTGAACCGACGGTGGTTCGGCCGCCTGAGAAGTGGGTTGAATGTGTCGTTGATCCCCTCGCCGACGAGAGTAAGGCCCGTGACAAGGAGGATGACCGCGAGCCCCGGGAAGAGCCCTGTCCACCAGAAACCGGCTTGGGCGTCGGAGATGCCGCGAGAGATGTCGTAGCCCCATTCGGCGGCGACGGAAGGGTCCATTCCGATGCCGAGGAACGACAGGCCGGCCAGGGTGAGGATCGCATCTGCGGCGTTCAGCGACGCCACGACGGGGACCGAGTGGACCACGTTGGCGAACACATAGCGCCGGATAACGGTTCTCGGCTTGGCACCGAGGGCGCGGCCCGCTTCGACGTACGGTTCCTCGCGCACCGACAGCACCGTGTTGCGCACGACGCGGAAGTACTGCGGGATGTAGACGACCGTAATGGCGATGGCCGCTGTCAACACGCCGCCTCCGACCGAGGTCGAAAGCAGGAATGCGATCACGATCGCCAGGAGCAGGTACGGGAAGGCGAAGATCGAGTCGTTGATCAGCACGAGGAGCCTGTCGAGCCATCCGCCGAAGTACCCCGAGATGAGGCCGAGGGGGACACCGATCACCACGGAGAACAAGAGGGCGAGCACGACTACTTCGATCGAGGTGCGCGCCCCGAAGATGACGCGGGAGTAGACGTCCTCGGAGACGACCGTCGTCCCCAACCAGTGGGCCCCCGAGGGCGGGGCCTGTTGGGGGAACCGGATGCCGTGCGCTATGTACTGGTTGAAACCGTAGGGCGCGATCTCCGGGGCGAAGACGGCAAGAACGATGAAGACCAGCGTGATCGTCGCCCCCGTCCAGAAAAGCCACCGGGGCAGGCCGCGGACCGCTATAAGCGGTGCGATCGCGCGCCTCAGGCCACGCGCCCTTCCGTCACCGGCGCCGGACCGCGTCGGGCGATCGACGTCGAGTTCGCGGGGAGGAAGTGTTATCGCCACTAGTAGCGCACCCTCGGGTCTATCCAGGCGTTTACGAGGTCGATGAGGAGGCTGATCGCCACCACAGCTAGCGCGAAGACGGTGATAATCCCCTGCACGGCGATGTAGTCACGGGCCTCGAGGTAGAAGATGAGCTCGCTGCCGATACCCGGCCAGTTGAACGTCTCCTCCGTGAGGACGGCGCCCGAGAGAAGAAGGGCCGCCTGCAAGCCGGTGACGGTCACGATCGGGACGAGGGCGTTGCGGAAGGCGTGCCGGACGACGACGGACCGCTCTTTGAGCCCCCGGGCCCGGGCGGCCTCGATGTAGTCACCTTTCATCGTCTGGATCACGTTCACGCGAACGAGCCGCAGGACAACCCCGGAGATGACGAGACCCAGCGTCGCCGCCGGCAGCACGAGGTGCGCGAGCAGGTCTGGGATGTCACCCCACTGCCCGTCGATCATCGCGTCGATAATGAGGATGTTCGTGTGGGGCGTGAGGTTCGCCTGGACGAGGACGCTCGACTCGCTCGATGTCGGGAGCCAGTTGAGGATGTGACCGAACAACAGCTGCGCGAGCAGGCCGAGGAAGAAGACCGGTGCCGCGTAGATGACGATCCCGTAGACCCTTGCCCCGGTGTCGAGCCAGCTGTCGCGCCTGCGGCCAGCGAGCATCCCTAGTGGGACGCCGACGATGAGAGCGATGAACATCGCCGCCACCGTGAGCTCGAGCGTGGCGGCCCCGTTCTGCGCGATGACCTGTGTGACAGGACGGTGGTCGGTGAGGGTGGTGCCCAGGTGCCCTGTCACGACCTGTCCCAAGTACTCGCCGTACTGGACTATGAGCGGCTTGTCGTAGCCGCCGATCTTCTCACGGACGGCGAGCTGGGCAGGGGAAAGGTGGCCTCCGAGCGCCGCGACGATCGGGTTGCCGGGAGCGACGCGCATCAGGAGGAAGACGAGGGTCAACAAGATGAAGACCATCGGGATGACGAGGATCAGCCGTGTGACGATATAGCGGCGGAGCGATCCCTTCGACGACGACAAACCTGAGCGCCCTTCTCGAAACCCGGTCTGGCCGGGGGCCAGGCGGCGAGCGCCTGGCCCCCGGACTCAGCTGGTCAGGACTTTCCGACGAGCCAGAACCGGAAGGTGTACGACGCGTCGAGCGTCGACTGGACTCCGGTCACGTCGTCGCGAACCGCGGCGATCTGGCCTCCTTGCCAGAGCGGGATGAGCGACGGGTCCTCAGCGGTGAGCATCTCGATCTTCGCGAACGTCTTGTCACGGACGGACGGGACCGACGACGCCTCTTCCTGGGCGATGAGCGAGGTCACCTGCGCGTTGCAGTAGTGGTCGCTGAGGAAGTTGTTGCAGAGGTAGAAGGGGCCCGTGTAGTCGTCCGGGTCGGGGTAGTCGGGGAACCAGCCCATCAGGTAGACCCCGTACTGGTTCGTATCGCCTGCACTGACGTAGGTGGACCATTCGGCCGACTGGAGCGACACGTTGAACAGGCCGGAAGCGTCGAGCTCACGCTGCAACTCGGTCGCGAGGTCGGTGTCCGCGTAGTGGTTCGTGTTGTACCAGAGCGTGAACTTGAGCGGCGTGACCACGCCGGCAGCCTTGAGCACGGCCTTCGCCTTCGCGACGTTGGGAGAAGCCCCGTACACGTCTTCGAAGGAGTTGATGTGGCCTTGCAGCGCGTCGGGGATGATCGAGTAAAGGGGCTTGACCGTCGCCTTGTAGACGTACTTCGCGATCGACGCCCGATTGACCAGGTACGACACAGCCTGGCGGATCGCCAGCTTCTGCGCCGGGTTCGCGCCCGGCTGGACCTTCTCGTTGAAGACGAGGTAGCGGATCTCGAGGCCCTTGCCGATGACGATCTTGACGCCGCTCGAGTGCGCGAGCGCCTCGATCTGGGTCGGGGTCAGCTCGCGGTAGGCGACGTCGATGGCGCCCTGCTGCTCGTCGGAGACGAGCGTCGTGGCGCTCTCCTCATAGCGGACGATGAACTCACTGTTGTGCAGGACGTCGTTCCCGCCGTAGTGCGGGTTCGGCACGAACACGGCCAGCTGGTTCGGCGTGTACGACTTGAGCTCGTACGGGCCGGACCCGACGATGTCCGCGTTGGGCTGGAGCTTGTTGAACGGGTACACCTTCTGGTCGACGATCGCTCCAACGCCGGTCGTGAGCACGGCCGGCCACACGGAGTCGGCATACTTCAGCTTGAACGTGACCGTGTTCCCTGAGGCCGTCACGCTCTTCATCGCGGCGATCAGGACCCCCGGGTCCATCGGGCTGTTGATCTTGATGACGCGGTTGAAGGAGTACGCGACGTCCGCGCCGGTCACAGGGTCGCCGTTCGAGAAGTACTGCCCGGGCTTGACTATGCAGACGTAGGTCGTGGCGCCGTGCCACGAGCACGTCGCGGCGTCGGGGACGATCGTCGTCGTGTTGGGCACGTACTTGACCAGTGTCTGGTAGACGTTGTAGATGATCGTCCACGAGGGAAGGTCATAGGAGCCTGCCGGGTCCGCAGAGACGATCCGGTCCGTCGTTCCCAAGATGACCGTCACGTTCGGGACCTTGCTGTGCGACGTGGCCGCGCCACTCGAGCCCGTCGCGACTGCCACGGGCACAACGAGTACCGCCGCGGCGGTCACTCCGATCAACCATCCGATAGCGGACCTCTTGAAACCTCGGTCTCGGTGCATTAAGCCCCCTTAGCTAGCGGTTTCGCCGGTCCCGACGCCGTCGTGATGACCACGTCCGGCTGCGGGTTCGGGCGCTGAGCCCGCGTTTTCGGCCAGGAAGATCAAGCCATCGCCACATCTCCCACAGTGCACCTATTACGCGAGCAGCCGGATTGTAGTGCCGCCGCGCGAGGTAAGTCCACGGTCCCCGCCGACCAGGGAACACTTCGGGCACCACAAGCCGGTCGAGCACGCCGCGTCGTTGGAACCTGGTTCGCCGTCCGTCCGAATGTCACGATCGACTGCCGCGGCACTACCGGCTGGCCACCCGAGCGGCTAGCTTCGGCGGCATGCGTTTCGGGATCGACGTAGCCCAGCAGCGGATGGCCTTCGACGAGGTCGTCGCTCGCGTGCAATTCGGGGAGGCGCTCGGCTTCGACGGCGCGTGGGGGTTTGACCACTACGTCCCCATGTACGGCGAAGGTCCGGGTGAGTGCTTCGAAGGTATGACCACACTCGCCGCGCTGGCGACCGCGACGAGCAGGATACGTCTCGGGCTGCTCGTCACCGGTGTGACCTACAGGCATCCCTCTGTCTTGGCGGCCCAGGCCATCACCGTCGATCACGCCAGCCACGGACGCCTGGAGCTCGCTCTCGGCGCGGCGTGGTTCGAGGCCGAGCACCGACAGCTCGGCATCGAGTTCCCGCCTGTTGGCGAGCGCTTCGACCGCCTGGAGGACACCCTCGAGATCATTGTTCGCCTCTCGACGGGCAATGTCGTCTCCTACAACGGGCACCATTTCAGCCTCAGAGAGGCGAGCTCGCGGCCGGTTCCCGTCCAGCGCCCCCACCCACCGATCTGGATCGGCGGCTCGGGGCTACGGCGCACCCTGCCGCTCGCGGCACGCTACGCCGACGTCTGGCACACCTACGGCAGTCCGGAGAAGCTAGCCGAGTTATCGAATCGCCTCGACCAGCTGGCAGAGGAGGCCGGTAGGGATCCCGCCGCGATCGCCAGGGCCTCGTCGCTCTCGCTCTCGGAGCCCGACGCCGAGGTGCGCGCCAACATCGAGAGCTTGGCGGACGCGGGATTCAGCTACCTCGTGTGCGGCTGGCCGAGCGAGGGCCGCAGCCGCGTCGAGGCCTTCGCCGGCACGGTGATGGTCGACTACCCGGACTGAACGCCCGGGCGCCCGCGCCCCACCGACTCCGAGGGGACCGAGAAGGAGTAGGTAGGCGGCGGCGACCGGCGACCCCTTGCGGCGGTCAGCGTTCGTCCGACGGCCGGGCGCTTGGCTGAAAGGCGCCACCGAGCGGCGTCTCCGGACTCACAGGAGCGGCCTCGACAACATCACGAAGGAACTCTTTGGCTGCAGCCTCCAAGCAGGCGAGCATGGAGAGAACGGGCACCTGATCGGCGACGGCCGGCCTGGTCACCGCCCACACTTGGCGGGCGGGCTGAGCGCCCTTGATCCTCCGCACGGCGACATCGGGATGCAGAGCCGAGCCGAGCGCGAGCATGGGCACGAAGGCCACGCCGAGACCGGCAGCGACAAAGCCCTGGGCGGTCGAGTACTCGTCAGCGTCGATGGCGTATACGGGCCTGAATCCGGCCCGCATGCAGGCCGCCTCGATGACGAGCCGACAGTGCCCCGGGCAGGAACTGACTCCAATCCACCGCTCCGACGCGAGAAGTGCCAGGTCCACCCATCGTTTCGCCGCCAGCGGGTGCGCGCGGGGCAGTACGACCCGGAAGGGATCCGCCAATAGGTGCCGGCGGACGAGGTCGTCGTCCGGGACGTCACCAGGAGATCTCTCCTCCACCGCCACGAGGACCTCGATCGAGCCGCTTCGCAGTGTGGTGATCGCCTCGTCACTCTCCACGACGACGAGGTCCAGGGCAACGCTCGGATGCAGCGCCTGGAAGGCGGCGAGCGCGCCGGGCACGAGCGAGGAACCCGCCGTCGGGAAGGCGCCGACCCGTATCCGGCCACTATGGCCGGAGGCCAGCGCGGCAATGGCGTCCTCGGCGTCCTGGATCGAAGCGAGCACGCGGGTCGCGTGCTCGCAGAGCAGCAGGGCGGCGTCCGTCGGTCGCACCCCCCGGCCCGCCCGCTCGAAGAGCCGGACACCGGTCTCGTGCTCGAGCGCGGTCATCTGCTGGCTCACAGCAGAGGGCGAATAGCTCAACAGCGCCGCGGCCGCCGACACCGAACCGGTCTCCACAACGGCTTGAAGGGTCCTCAAGCGCCGGACGTCGATCACAATACAGTTAAGTCATGCTGAAATGTTATTCGCAACTAGTTGCTTGTTCTTCACGGTAAGCAGCCGAGAATAGACGTATGAAGTCTTTGCAAGCCTGGTCGGAGCTGCGGTCATGATCTGGCTGGTCGTGGTCCTCGTCGTTGTCGGCCTGCCCTTGGCGGCCTTGTTGTTCGGCGCGGAGAGCCCGGACGGGCGTGACTGGCAACCGCTCCGCGGGTTGCCCAACTCTTCGCTCGACACCGACTGGCCCTCCCCGCACATGGTGGGCGCGGGCGGGTCGGGCGGCCTCGTGCCTCGACAGGGGCGGATCAAGCAGAGCTGACGGTACGTGCTATGGCCGGCGTTGCACGACGACAGCCTCCAAGCCGGCGAGTTGGAGGGTGTCCCCGACGGCCTCGCCGCCCTGTCGCACGCCGAGGCTCGAGGTGAGCAGGAGACCCGGTTGTCCGCGGAGCTCCCCGGGCTCCTCGGAGAAGTTTGCCGCCACCACGACATCGCCGATCCGGTAGACCCAATAATGGTCCGCCGAGGGCAATTGCCGCGTAGGTGCCGTCCTGGCCCTTTATGTGCAGGCGGCGGACCGCGACTAGCCGGCGACAGAGGGACAGGAGTGATCCCGGATCTTCTCGCTGGTCGGCCACGTTATGGGTGCTGAGGTCGCCTAGCGGAAGCCATGGAGTGGTGCCGGCTGCAGTGAAACCGCCGGTGGCGCTCGGCTCCCACTGCATCGGGGTCCGGGCGCGGTCCCGGCTCGGGTGACCCCCCCGGCCACCGAGGAACATGTCGTCGCGCTGCAGCTCGAGGAGGACCTCGACGTCAGTCATCCCGATCTCGTCGCCGTAGTAGACGACGATCGTCCCGGGCAGCGTGAGAAGGACCGTCAGCGCGAGGGCCGTCTTGGCGTCGTCCCCCGCGCACCAGCGGGTGGTGAAGCGCGACTTGTCGTGGTTCGACATGGTCCAGGCGGGAACGGTCCCGGCGGGCAGTTGACCGAGGGTCTCGCCCACCACCTTTGACAGCTCCGGAGCGGTGAAGCCTGAGACCATGAGAGGGAAGTTGAAGCCCAGTTGGAGCTCGTCGTCCTGCCCGTAGTAGCTGGCAAGTCTCACCGCGTCGGGGACGGCGGTCTCCCCGAGGAGCACTTTGGACGGCGCGTACTGCTCGGCGATCTTGCGCCAGCTCCGGAACACGGCGTGGGTCTCGGGGCGGTTGGCGCTGTAGCGCTGTTCCTGGCCGGCATTGCCACCGACAAGCTGACCCGGGGGCAATGGGGGGTTGTCGCGTAGGAGGGCGTCCTTGTAGAGGCCATGTGCCACGTCGATGCGGAACCCCGCGACACCCCGGTCGAACCAGAACCTGATGATCTCCTCGAACGCGTTGTGGACCGCGGGCTCCCACCAGTTCAGGTCGGGCTGGGAGGGAAGGAAGTTGTGCAGGTAATACTGTCCGGTCGCCGCGTCAAGGGTCCACGCGCTCGTCACCGCTGGCATCGAGCCAGTTGTTCGGGGGCGTTCCGTCCGGTCGCGGCTCAGACCACACGTACCAGCTGCGGTGGGCGGCGTCCCGGGAGCTGCGCGCCTCGACGAACCATGGGTGCTCGTCGCTCGTGTGGTTGGGCACGAGATCGAGCAGGACCCGCATGCCGAGGCGGCCCGCCTCGGCGACCAGGCGGTCGAGGTCCGCCAGGGTCCCGAGCTCAGGGTGGACGCTCATGTAATCCGAGACGTCGTAGCCCCAGTCGTGGTCCGGCGATGCCATGGTGGGCGACAACCAGACGCCGTCGACCCCGAGCCAGGAGAGGTAGTCGAGCTTCTCGATCACTCCGGGAAGGTCGCCGTAGCCGTCACCGTCCGAGTCCCGGAAGGACCGCACGTAGAGCTGGTACACGACCGCGCCCGGCCACCAACGCTCCTGCCTCGTTCCGTCCGTCATGACCCCGCCTCCTCCCCCGTGCTTGCTCGGTCCTGCGACACATCGCCCTCCTGCCCGTCGGTTCGTTCAACACGCGGCGCCCGGGACACCGAACTCGACTGTCTAGCCCGAAGTTACGTGGGGCTTGACGGCACAACGCCCTGCTGAGGAGGGGGTTGTCGGGTTGGTTGGGCGGGTTGTTCTGCCTACCTCGCACTGAGTTGGATGGGAATGGGCGCGCCGATCAGTTCGAAAGCCCGCCGCTGCAGGGCGGTCGGTGTGGCGAGTTTGGTGATGCGCGCGCCGCCGGTGAACACGACGGTGTTGCGGGTGAGGGTGCCCAGCTCGTCAAGGAGCGTGGCGAAGCTATGGATGGCCTGGCCGTTCGGGTGCTGTTGGCGGGCGACCTTTCCCAACGCCTCGGGCGAGCGTGTGGCCGGGGCGACCGGGTCGGTGCGCTCTGGTGGGTGCTCGTCGGTGAAGCAGATCGGCGCCCACGCTCGTCTCAGGTGCCAGACGAGGTAGAGGGCGAGCATGCAGATGAACACATGGGCGCGCACGCGCCCTTCGGTCCAGTGGTGGATGGGACGCAGGTCCAAGTCGATGGTTTTCAGGCTGCGGAAGCCTTGTTCGTTGAACTTGAGGTCCTTGTAGGCCTCGACGACCTCCGAGGCATCCAAAGCCGAGCTGTGGGCGGCCGAGGCGCGGATCACATAGATCCCGTCCAGGGCTGCCTCGGCTGAGATCTGGTCGGTCTTGCGGGAAAAGCTGAAGTGATCGTCCGTGAAGGTGAGCTCGAAGTGCTTGGCCACCTTGTGACGATTGACGACCTTGCCGACCCTGAGGGCGATCCTGTCCCGCCCGCGCAGCGGCCTCAGCTCGCGCTGAACGGCGGCCGCGACGGCGTCGAGGTCGGCTTCTGTGGCCTCGAGAAGTTCTTCGCGCTTGCGGGCTCGTTCTCTAGCGAGCAGCGGGTTGCGACAGGCGACGAGGCGCTCTCCTGGGTAGTCCGGATGGGAGATCTCGGCCAGGTTCTGCTCGTCGAACAACGACAACTGCAGTGCGCCGGACTCGGCCAGGGCGGCGACAGCAGGGGCGCGAAGCGAGGTGATCCAGCCCAGCCCGCCGAGGTCCTTGAGCGCCTCGATGCGGGCCGAGGTGATCATGCCCCGGTCGCCGACCATCACGACATCGGCGAGAGCGAAACGCTCCTTGACCGTCGTGGCAGCCGAGATGAACGCGGTCGGGTCCGCGGTGTTGCCGTCGAAGACCTCCACGGCGATCGGTCGCCCTTCGGGGTCGCAGGTGAGCCCGTACTCGATCTGTTCCTTGGCGCCCTTGTGGTCACGCGAGTAGCCGCGGGCCGCGAGTGCACAGCAATGGCCCTCCATCCACGACGAGGACAGGTCATAGAGCACCCTCCCGCCGGGACAAAGGTGCCGCCGGGCGAGAGCCATCTCGATGTCGCCCTGGCGCCCGACGAGCCAGTCCATCGCGCCATAGACCTCGTCGGTCGAGGCAGTTGCCACTTCGAAGTCATCAGCGAGGGTGGTCGTCGTCCACCAGCGGGTGGTGGCGAGCTTGGAGGCGGGACGCACGGCTCGGGCCACCACCAAGGCCAGGGCCAGATCGCGCTCTTTGCACGGCGGGCCCAACAGCTTGGCCGCACCGAGCTTGTCGGCCATCGCCCACACGGCGGCCACGTGCCCGTGCGGGAGCGACCGCTCGATCTCCCAGTCGGCTCCTGCCTCGACGTGGTGCTTGCCGGCGAGCGACTCACGGATGAGCGCGATCGTCTCGGCTGGCAGGTGCGAGAGGTTGGCAAGGGTCTCGTTCTTGACCTTGCCGTCCTCTCGGAACGAGCGGCGCAAGAGCGTCGTCTCGTAGACCTTGTCCTTGTAGTGCCGACGGGTCGTGTGCACGTGCACCGCCCCACCACGCTTTGCCATACGTTTATCCTACACCAGGGCGACTACCATGTCCACATATTTAGTGCCTACGCTGCGTGGCCATTCCGCGTCTGTCAGTGCTTGTCACGTGGCAAATCCACCGCTCGATCCGTCGTAACTTCGGTCTAGCCGAGAAACAAGGTGCAGCCGCGCATGTACGAGCTTCAGCCACCCACGTCCCAACCGGGTCCCGAAACTCACATGAACCGGGGCGACCTCCACAAGTCGATGGGCCTGGCCACACCCGTGGCGTCGAAGGGCAGCTCTACGCGCCGGCCCGAGCCGGCCGACTGGTACCCGGCATAGAGCAGCTCCTGTACAACGCGGCCGTCGCGCCCGGTCGCCTGGGGCTCCTCCATGCCCCTCACACAACGAGCGAAGTGCTCCATCTCCTGAGGAAAGCCGTAGTTCCACAGCTCTTCGTACACGGGGTAGCTCCACCCCTGGGTGCTCGGTGCCTTCTCGACGGCATAGCCGTAACCGGCTTCGGAGTAGGTCGGCAGGGCATTGCCCATGTGCAAGTTGCCGTAGGTGACGCCTTGGTCGCCGTAGATCTCGATGCGGTCGTCCATGCCGCCACGGCGCGCCCAGCTGTCCTCGACATGACCAATCGCACCGTTGGCGAACTCGACAATGGCAAAGGAGTGGTCCTCGCCCGTGGTCTTGTCACCATGCACGTAGGTCCCCATCTGGGCCGTGATGGCGACGGGGTCCGGCCTTCCGAGGAACCAATAACAAAAGGCGATCCCGTGGCACCCCATGTCCATGAACACGCCACCGCCGGAACGCTCGACGTCCCAGAACCAGTCGGCGTGCGGGCCGAAGTGCATCTCGGACTGCTTCACGAGGTACACGTCACCGAAGGCACCCTGGTCGGCCATCTCCTTGGCCTTGCAGTACTTAGGAGTGAAGTACAACTCCTCGGCGTAGAAAAGATGGACGCCGTTGCGCTCCGCCGCCTCGTTCATGCGGTCGCACTCAGAGACTGTCATCGCCATCGGCTTCTCCATCACCACGTGCTTGCCCGCCGCGACTGCGTTGAGCGCGATCTCGCAGTGCAGATTGTTGGGCGCGGCTACAGTGACCATCTCGATGCCCGGGTCCTTCAGCATCTCGTTGTAATCCGTGTAGCTGTCCTCGATTCCATAACGCCGTGCCAGCCCCTCGGCGTGCCCGGCCGTCGGGGAGGTGACGGCCACCGCCATTCCGAGTCGCCCCATGGCAATCGAAGCGGCGTGGATGTCCGCCTCGAATTGGGAGCCGATGATGCCGATCCCGACCAACTTCTCGGACATGGTGCCTTCCTTCCTCACGTAAGGTCTTGTGTTCGGTGACCGCCCTGCGGCGGCGTCCTCGTGACTGACTAGCTAGGTGCTGCTGAGCAGCCTCCGTACGAGCGCGGTTGCCCGTGCCACGCACTCGTCCTCGGGCAGCTCCCAGAGCGAATCGGGAAAGCGGTGACCGAAGGTGCCATCGTCGGAGAAGATTTCGACGTCATAGCTGCCCAGGAACCCGCCGCCATCCAGCACACGCACGAACTCCCCGATCGGGAGCGTGCCCTCCCCGGGGAACTTCCGGTCGGCCCAGCTGCGCGCAGGCGCGACCACGTCGGCGACGTGGACTGCGACGATCAGCTCCAAGACGGCCGTCAGCTCGTCGACGGCATGGGGACCCTGGCCCGCGTGCCACATGTCAAAGAGGATCCCGAGTGCGGGATGGCCAATGTCGGCGACCAGATCGGCAGCCGCACCAAGGCTTGTGACGAAGCTGAAGTCGTCGCCGGCGGACGGGTGCATGGGCTCTAGTGCCACCGTCAGGCCAAGCTCGGCTGCTCTCTCTGCGACGCGGCGCAGCTCGGTGACACAGCGCCGGCGTAACTCGGCTGAGTCGTGCCCGGGCACGTTGCCGGTCACGACCACGACCGTTTCCGGGTGCAGCGCCGCGAGCGCGGGGAGCTTGGCGCAAAGGGCGTCCGTGCGTTCGCCGGGGTCCGTCGGTTCCGGGTCGAGCGCGTTCGCGAACACCGAGTTGCCGTTTGGCACGAGGTTGGTCACTCGCAACCCGGCCACGCGAAGCACGTCGTCAACCTCGCTCAGGTCGTGCCGGACGAGCTTGGACTCCCACACCCCGATGCCACCGAGCCCGGCGGCACGGTAAGTCGCCACGTCGGACTCGAAAGACGCGTGCAGCGTCGTCACCTCGCTCACTGACAGCCTGCCTAAGTTGTCCATTGCGCCCTCCTCATCCCTCCTCAGGTCGCCGGGCGCCTGCGGTCGGAACCCGGGCGCTCCCGGTGGCCGCGACGGAAAGCCTCGGCGCGTCCGACATGAGGCGGATCGTGTAAGGGTCCCGCGGGCGCTCGAAAACTTCCTCGACGGGCCCCTGTTCCACGATTCGGCCCTGCGAAAGCACGATCACCGACTGGGCGATCCCGCGCACGAGGGCCAGGTTGTGGGTGATGAACAGCATGGCCAGCCGATGCTCGGCCTGCAGGTGGCGCAACATCTCGATGATCGTCGCCTGCACGGAGACATCGAGGGCGGACGACACCTCGTCGCACACCAAGAGGTCCGGCTCGGCGGCCAAGGCGCGGGCGATCGCCGCCCGCTGTCGTTCTCCCCCCGAAAGCTGGTCGGGGTAGCGGTTCAGGAAATCCGCCGAAAGGGACACGTCCTCGAGCACCTTCACGACCCGGGCGTCGGCCTCGGCGCGCGGCAGCCCGTAGAAGTGGGCGATGGGCTGGGCGACCAGCTGGCCGACGGTCTTGCGTGGGTTGAGCGCGGTGTAGGGGTCCTGGAAGACGTACTGGATCCTCTTCAGCACGTCCTTACCACGTTGGCGGGCGCCGTTGGACAGCTCGTTGCCCTCGTAGCGGATGCTTCCCAGCCAATTCGTGTGCATGCCGATGATGCAACGCGCGAGCGTCGTCTTTCCCGACCCGGATTCGCCCACTACGGCTACGCAGGTGTCCTCGGGCAACGTGAAGCCGACGCCGTGGAGCACTTCGTTCGTACCGAATGACGCCCGCAGTCCCTCCACCTCGAGCACAGCCGGACGGGTTTGTGACACGCTCGTCGGCTGAATGGCCTGCCGGCCGCTCAGGTCCTGGGCGTCCCGGCGAACCCGCACGCAGCGCACCCAGTGCGATTCGGATATGTCCGCCTTGGCCGGCGGGCTCAAGAGGCATTCCGGTCCGGCATCGGGGCACCGAGCCGCGAACGAACACCCGGCCGGCCGGCTCACCGGTCGCGGAGGCAGCCCCTCGATGCCCTCCATGACCTCCGCCTTGTCGAGCGACGGAACGGCGCGCATGAGCAAACGCGTGTAGGGGTGCTCCGGGGTGGCGAACACCGTGGCCGTAGGCCCGAGCTCCACGATGCGCCCCGCGTACATAACTGCCACCGCCTTTGCCACCTGCCCGACGACGGCAAGGTCGTGCGACACGTACACAGCAGCGACCCCACTGGTGGCACACAGATCGGCGATCAATTCCAGGAAATGCCGCTGCGTGGTGACATCAAGGCCGGTTGTCGGCTCGTCGAACACGATCACTCCCGGTCGGCAGGCGAACGCCATGGCGATGACGATCCGCTGCTGCTGGCCGCCGGAGAGCTGGTGGGGGAACCGGCGCAAGAAGGCCCGATCTGTCGGCAGATCGACGGCAGCGAGCACCTCGCGGACGCGCCCCGCCACGTCACTGTCCTTGTCCGCGCGTCCCTCATGGACGCGCAGCACTTCGGCGATCTGGTTGCCGACGCGCCTGACCGGGTTCAGCGCCGCGGCAGGTTCCTGAGGGACGTAGGCGACTTTCCCCCCGCGCAGCGCCGGCAGCTCATGCTCGTCAATGCCCAAGATGTCTCGGCCATCCAAGAAGATCCGGCCCCCGGTGATGTGCAAGCCGCGGCGCGCGTAGCCGAGCAGGGCCAGCGCGACCGTCGTCTTCCCGGAGCCTGATTCGCCAACGAGGCCCAGCACCTCGCCAGGCGCCACCTCGAAGTCGACCTCCGAGACGACGTCGGTCCTCGTCCCCGCGAGGCACACCTGGAGGTCTTCGACCACAAGCCGGTGCGGGGCGGTCATGAGGACCTCACTGGGATGCCTTGGCGGCTTCGGTGCGGACGAAGGCCTGCTCGACCTGACGATCCGCACCGATCGCCGCTCTGGCGACGGCGTCGGCGAACAGGTTCGTGCCGATCGCCAGCAAGGCGATCAAGGCGGCGGGCACAATGACCGCCCATGGGTTGGTCTGCAGGCCGATCCTGTTCTCGCTGATCATGTTCCCCCAGCTCGGAGCCGGGGGCTGCTGGCCGAATCCGAGAAACGAGAGGCCTGCGATGATCACGATCGAATACGTGAGCCGCGACCCGAGCTCGACCATGAGCGGGCTGACGAGATTGGGCAGGATCTCCCCGGTGATGATCCGCGTCGGCTTGACCCCCTGCAGCTCCACGGCCTTGACGTAGTCCCGCTCGGCGATGTCGAGCGCCGCCGCACGCATGACGCGGGCCACTTGGGGCACGTGCCCGAGACCCACTGCGAGCACGATGAGCCACAGTTTTGGGCCGACCGTCCCGACGATGAGCAGCGCGAGCACAATCGCCGGGAAGGCAAGAAAAACGTCCATCCCGCGCATGATCATCGTGTCGGTCCGCCCGCCGAGGTAGGCGGCCTCGATTCCCTGGAAGGCGCCAAGGCAGACGCCGATCACCGTTGCCGCCACGGCCATCACGAGCAGCACCCAGCCGCCCCCGAGCACGCGTGACAGGACATCGCGGCCGAGATAATCACCGCCCAGGAGGGCTTGGACGGAGGGCTTCTGAAGAGGGTCGTACAGGAAAGCCGTGGGCGAGTCCGGCGTCCAAACAGCTCCCACGACGGCCACGAGCACGACAAAGCCGGCGAGCGAAAGCCCGACGATCCCACGACGGCTGGCCGCTGCCCGGTGCAGCAGGGTCAACCACTCGTGCCGTCGGAGCTTTTTCGACGACCTTGGCCCGCTCACGCCGGGATCCTCCGGCGAGGTGAGCACAACAGGGCGAGCACGTCGGTGGTGATGTTCACAACGACGTAAAACGCCGCCAGCGCGATCACAATGAACTGGATGACGGGGATGTCACGGTCCGTCACGGCGTTGACGAGTCCCTGGCCGATCCCGGGGAAGTCGAACACCTCTTCGACGAGGACTATGCCACCGGCGAGCCGCAGGAACGTGAGGCCGACGACCTGGATTGTGGGCGGCAGCGCGTTAGGGAGGGCATGCTGCACGAGCACGCGCCACCGTGGCACTCCCTTCAAACGGGCCATCTCGACGTAGGGCGACTCCAACGCCTCCAGCGTGGCGGCCCGGGCCATGCGGTAGACGTAGGGGATCGTCACGATCACGAGGCTCAAAGCCGGCAACACGAGCAGCCGCGGCGCCTGGAGGATGTTCTCGCCGGGGGTGAGCAGGGACACTCCTGGGAACAGGTGGAACACGACAGTCGAGAACAGGATGACAACGGCGATGGCGATGACGAACTCGGGCACGGCGAGCACGGCGAGAGCCCCTACGGTCATCGAGTTGTCAAGGAGGCTGCCGTGGCGCAGGGCAGCCACCGCACCGAGCGCGATCCCGAGCACGCAGCCGCCGAACCCGCTCACCGCCACGAGCACCGCCGAGTTCAAAAGGCGCGGCGCGGCGAGCCGCCACACCGGCTCGCTGTTGGCGAGGCTCGTGCCGAGCCGTCCGACCGGCAGCCCCGAGAGCCAGCCCCAGTACTGGGCCCACCAGCCGCGATAGAGGCCCAGTTCCAGCTCGAGGGCATGGATCCTCTGTGGCGTCGCGGAGAAGCCGAGGATTCCGCGTGCCGCGTTGCCGGGCAGCAACTGTGTCGCGGCGAACACGACCAGGGAGACCAGGAACAGAGTGATGATCCCCTGGCCGATTCGTCCCGCGACAAGCGACACGATGGGGTGAGCCCTCACATAGTCCCGGCGCCACGCACCGGCGCGTGCGCTCCTCGGCTTCGCCTTGCGCTCGCCGCCGGCCGGATCGCCGACCCGAGACGCGACCGGGCGACTCTCGGCCACTCGCCGTAGGCCGGCGTGAGGGTGATCGCCCATCAGGAGCTCGTCTTCAGGGTTATGAGAGCCACATGTTCTTGAAGCCGTAGGCCCCGAGAGGAAGACCTGTCTTGCTCGAGACAACCCCGTGCACATGCGATGAATAGCCGTCGATGACGGGGTTGAAGTACGGGATGATGTAGCCGCTGGCCACACCCGAATACTCCATCTCCTGCATCTCGTGGGCGATGTTCGCCCGCTTGGTCTCATCAAGTGTGGCCACGGCCTGCTTGTACAGGCTCGTGTAGGTGGCGTTGTTCGTGTGGCACTCGTTGAACGGAGCCCCCGCCAAGGTGCCCTGCAGGACGTTCGAGAAGTACGGGTAGTAGTTCCAGTAGTCCTGGGCGAAAGTCCAGCTCAGGTAGTTCGGCCCGAAGAACTCCGACGAGGTCACCTCTTTGAGGTTCACCGTCACCCCGGCTGCCGCAGCCTGCTGCTTCAGGACCTGGGCGACCTGCACGGTCCCCGACCCGATGGCACTGGTCACCAAGGTAACCGTCAGATTGGAATGCCCCGCCTTCTTGAGCAGGCTCTTGGCCTCGTCGATGTCCTGGACGCGCTGGGCCAGCTTGGTGTCGTACACGGCGTCCCACAGACCGAACACGTCGTTGCCGATGGTCCCGTAACCGCTGAAGACGGTCCTCAGCATGGCGTCGCGGTCGCAGATCAGGCGGAAAGCCTGACGGACCCGAACGTCGTCGAACGGCGGCTGGTCGACACGCATCGTAAAGGGCGTGTAACCACCGCCCTTGGTGATGATCACATTGTTGCCACCCGAGCGGACCGGGGCGATCGAATCCGCGGAAAGCAGGTCGATGACGTCCAGCGTGCCGCCGTTCAGGCCGTTGACCTGGCTGACCTCGTCGGGGAAGTCGCTGATGACGAGCTTGTCGATGTACGGCAGCCCGCTCTCCCAGTAGTTCTCGTTTCTCACGAAGGTGCTCTGCTGGCCCGCTGTGAACGACTCGTACTTGAACGGGCCCGTGCCGACCGGGTTCTTCAAGTCGAAGCCCACCGGCACGACAAAGAAGTCGTAGGAGGCAAGGATGTCCGCCAGCGGTGAGAACGGCGTGAGGCAAGGGATCTGGATCGTGTACTTGTCGAGCTTCTTCGCGTGGGCGATGTCGAGGGCCTTCAGCGATATGGCACCCAGCGCCGGCGTTTTCGGGTTCACGATCCGTTGGAATGTGAACAGCACATCGTCGGCGCTGAGCGTCTTGCCGTTGTGGAACTCGATGTCGGGCTTGACCCGGATGGTCCACTTCATGGCATCACTGCTCGCCTCGAGCTCGTCGGCCAGGCTCAGCACGGGATGGGCGTCGAGGTCGAAGTCCACCAACGGGTTGAACAGGGAGTACACCCGGGCCCCGTCGACAAGGTTCACCCAGTTCTGCGGGTCGAGGGTGTCCGAGCTGCTGCCACCGCTCAGGCCGGCCTGCAGCGTCCCGCCGCGCTTGGCGTGCGGCGCCATTGCGGCGATGGCGCTCGATCTCGTAACCCGCCGGCTGTCCGTGGCCAACAGGCCCCCCGTGCCGACGAGGGCGGCGCCCTGTGCGGCGTAGCGGAGCAGGTCCCTCCTGCTCAGTTCGAATTCGCGTTCGGTCATCCGACTGCTCCTTATCTTCAAGGCCCGGTCAGGGGCGGTTGTTGAACTTGCTCGACAGCTACGCGGGCGGTCGACTTGTAAGTTGCGTACCAATCGGGGTCGTCGGGATCGCGGCACTGTGCCAGGGCCACCCGGATGGCGAGGGCAAGGGGGTGCGCGAAGTGTGCGGCCACGGCGCACCTGCGGTCGAGCCCGTGCGGCCACGGCGCCGTCAGGACGGTCGCGCCTGTGCCCGAGCAGATGGCGACAGCCTCATCGGCCAAGGGATCGGACCCGACCGGCAAAGCCAGGACAAGTTGGTCGCGTCCCAGTGCGTACATGCCGGACGTGGCTCCTTCGCGGGTCTCCATTCCCTCGGCGGGCACACCTGCCACCTCCTTCAGCAGTAGAGCGGCCTCCGATGCGGCCACGAGGGCCTGACCTGTGCCGAACACAACAGCGGCGCGCGGGGTGGTCAAGTCTTCTGCGGCCTCGTCCGCCCATTGCAGTGCACCGACCAACTGAGCACTCAACGCCGTCGACATCGTGTCCGCGGCGGCGCGCAGCGACGAGTCGCCCGACGCGCGGCCGACCACGTCGAGCGCGACCGCCGCGGCACCGAGGTAGGCCTGCGTGTGGGTGACGGCACGTTGGTTGCGTACCTCTACGAGGGCGACGGCGTCGGCTTGAGCCGCCAGCGTCGAAGAGGGGGTCGAAGTCACCAGACCGAATGCGCCCGAGCGTTGGGGACCGTTCGCGATCTCGACGAGGTCACGAAGCTCGCCGGAAGTGGAGAACGCGAGAACGAGGTCGTCGGGGCGGAGCGTGAAGGTGTCCGTGGCAAGCAGGCCGGCCGGGATGGCGACGACGGGCACGGGCAGCGGTACCGACAGCGATGCCAGCCACAAGGCAGTAGCGACGTAGAACGAGGCGCCGTTGCCGGTGGCGACGATGCGCCCCGAGCGGCGCGAAGCGAGCAGGCGGGCGAGGTCACCATGTCCGGTGGCGGCATCAAGGGTCGCTGCCACAGTCTCAGGCGTCTCACACATGTCTTGCCACAGTGCGGTGCCTGTGCCGTCGAGAGTTTTCAAGCGACTGCCTCCTGTCCTGGCGTTGACTTGGCCTGTTGGGCCCGGTGGGCCTCGATCGCTGCGCCGAGCAAAGCGGCATCCGCCCCGCAGCGCCCGATCTGCACGTCCAGTCCGGCGACGATCTCAGGTGGTCCCACGCGCCGCATCTCGTTTCGCGCCGGAGTCAAGAGAAGCTCGCCGGCGAGTGACAGACCTCCAGTGACGAGAACCACGTCGGGGAAGGTCATGGCCGACCATGACGCAAGGGCGCGACCTAATGCGCGACCGGCACGCTCGACCAGATCGGCGGCCCTTCGGTTCTCGGCGCGTGCTGCCTCACAAACGGCAGCGGCATCGACGAAGCCGAGCGGGGTGCCGTCACGCGCCAGCGCTCGGCCGGAGCACGTCGCTTCGAGACATCCCCGTCCGCCGCAGGTGCACGTTGGGCCTTCAGGATCGACCACGACGTGGCCGGCATCCCCCAGGCACCCTGCAGCCAGGTCGACCACGGCGCCGTCGGCCACCAGGGCAGCGTTCGCGCCCGTACCGAGGCAAACGCACAGGAGCCGACCCGTGCAGCCTGTTGCCGCCGCCTCTGCCGAGGCTGCCGCCGCTACGTCGGGCACGACGGCAATCGGACGCTCTGGCAGCAACGCTCCCAGCGTGTCGAGGAAGTCCATCCCGACGAAGCCCAGCAGGTAGATACCTGGCAGCACACGGCCTGCACCGTCCAGAAAACCTGGAAACGCGACGCCAAGCGCGCCATCGGTGGGAGAGGGCTCGAGCGAGCCGAGAGCGGCCCGGAGAGTTTCGGCGGCTTGGGCGGGCGCCGTCCCCGGGATCAGCTCGAGGCGCGTGCGGCGCACGATCTCGCCGTCTTGAACGCGCGCCGCCCGGATGCCGCTTCCGCCGATGTCCAAAGCCACGACCGCCGCCATCAGGAAGCTCTCATCTCACTCCTGCCGAAAAACACTGCATGCGACTGGATCCTTGCTCAAATCCGGACGAAGTCCATGCCGACACCTACATCGCCGCTTCCACGACCTGGACGTCGGCGAGCGTTCCCCGCAAGGCCGCGAGAGCCGCTCCGATCACGACACGGTCGTCGCCCAGAGACGAGAACTGCATCTCCGACATGCTCGGGACCAAGCGGCGGACGTCCTCGACGATCCGGTCGAGCATTTCCTGACCACCGAGCTCGATCCAGCCGGAGAGCAGCACGACCTCGGGATCGAGCAGCGCAATCGAGCAGGCGAGCGCGGCGGCGATCGTCCGCACCAGCTGGTCCGCGATGTCCTCGGAGAGGTGGAAGGCGCCCCGCGAGCGCGCGAGCTGGTGAATCAGGCGAGCTGTCTGTTCCTCGTAGAGCGACGTGTCAACCCCGTCGCGGCGGGCATCCTCGGCTACCAACTCGAAGAGCTTGCCTTCGAGCGTGCCGACGCCGTGAAGGCCACCTCGTGCTCCGGAGACGTCGGTCACCATGTAGCCCAGCTCGCCCGCTGCTCCGCGTCCGCGGTATATCTTCCCGTCCAACAGCACAGCACCGCCGACACCCTCGGCGAAGGTCACGAGGATCGCATCGCGGGCCTTTGTTGCCGCGCCACGATCGACCTCGGCGGCAAGCGCGAACGCCACGTCATTGTCGACGAAGACCGGGATGCGCAACTGGTCCCTCAGAAGCTCACCGAACTCGGCGTCTTCCCAGCCGAAAAGTGGCGCGATCTGCACGCGACCCGTTGCCGGGTTGACGACCCCCGGCACACCGACCCCGACCCCGACAACACGGATCGGCACCGAGCGCGAAGTCGCCTCGCTGACGTAGTCGGTGAGAAGACTGGCAACCCGCTGAGTACTCGGGGCTTGGCCGGGAACAGCGAGCACCCGGCAGTCGATCAACTCGCCGGAAAGCCGCATCAGACCGACTCGGAAACCTTCCGCCGAGGCAAGGTCACAGCCGAGAAAGAGCACGTCGTCTGCGAACCGCACCAAGCGCCCCGGCCGGCCGAGGTCCGAGGATGTCGTGCCCTCTTCGCAGACCAGACCTTCCTCGATGAGATCCGACACGATCGCCGATACCGAAGCCGGGCTGATCGAGGTGAAGCGGACCAGGTCGGCGCGCGATGCCGTCCCGTGTTCACGGATTGCGCTTATGACAATGCTGCGATTGAGGCCTCGCATGAGCTCCGGCGTGCCCCGTCTGCGTGGCATTCCTTTACTATACGAAATAACTCAGGACTTGCAATGGTCCCACGCGGGACCCCGCCGGAACCGGCCTGTTCAAGGTCGCGATATCATCCCGACCAGGTTCGATGACGCGAGGGAGGCCATGGCCAATCTGGACCGGTCAGGGATCACCACGGCCATCAGACTCCTCGCGAAAGCAGAGAGCACCGATTCTGACGACGAGGCGATTGCTCTGGCCCTACGGTCCTATTCCCTCCTGGCTCAGGCCATAAACACCTACGATCTCGCCGGCGGAGGTGTGCCGCAGCGTGCTCGGCGACGCGAGCGACGTCTGCTCTCGGACAGGAGGACGGCCGTGCTCACCTCCCGCGATGCGGGCGCGCAGGCTCCTGATGTCTCCGAGACCGCAGCGGCCCGCTACACCCGTCTCGGCAAGGCCGGCGCCTCGCCCGAAGGTGCGGTTGACCTTTCTTTGTGAGCGAACTCCTCCGGTACCAACCAGGGCTTTGATCGCGAGTTGAGCGATGGACGCCGACGAGCTTGACCCGGTGATCGAACGAGAGCTGGCCCTGATGTCCCCTGGTGTCAGGCGGTCGGCCACGCTGGTCGATGAGTTGCTCGACCCGGAGTTCCGCGAGATCGGCATGTCTGGGCGGTTCTGGACGCGAGCGGAGGCGATACAGGCCCTTGCCGCTGAAGCAAACGACGCCTCCTGCGCCGCCGAGGTCACGGGCATGGAAGGAACAGTCCTAGAGCCAAACCTCGTCCTTCTGACTTACGTTTCAAGTCGAGGTGGGCGTCGGGCGCGCCGCAGTTCCCTGTGGAGATGCTCCGACGGCAACTGGCGGCTGGTTCTCCATCAGGGCACTCCGATCTAGAGGCGTCGGCCCCTGCGCGGCCCGGCGCTTGCGATTCTCGGTCCAACCGTCACTGCGGGCAGCCGGCAGCACCGCGGATCAGGTGGAGACGACGGACTCCGCTGCCGCGATCAACTCGGAGCTTGACCTCGTCGGCTCACCGATCACGATCTCGCGCAACACGTGGTGGCGGGACGCACGCACGAGCACGGCTGCCGCCAGTGCTGCCGCTGCAAGCAGGGCGGCACTGACCGTGAAGGCCGTGGTGTAGCCGTGGACCGCGGCGACCTGGAAGGCCGCCCTCCCGGCGCGGACATGAGCGCTGAGATAGCTGGCCGCCGCGGCGGAGGCCACCGTGTTCAAGAGCGCAGTGCCGAGCGACCCCCCGACCTGTTGAGTCGTGTTGACAAGTGCGCTTGCCACCCCGGCGTCCGTGGGATCGACCCCCACCAAGGCCGTGGAGGACATCGGGACGAAGGTCATGCCCATGCCGAGGCTGACGAGCAGTTGGGGCGGCAAGACGTGAGCCAGGTAGGTGCTGTGCACGCTCAGGCCGGTGAACCACAACAGCCCGCCGGCTGCGAACAGCAGCCCGACCACCATCAAAGCCCGTGGTCCGATGCGGGGAAGCAGGCGGGTGGCCACACCCGCGCCGACGATGATCCCTCCCGAGAAGGGAAGGAAGGCGAACCCGGTCTTTAGGACCGAATACCCGAGGCTCTCCTGGAGGAAGTAGGTGAGGAACAGGAAGGTCCCCAACAGGGCACTGCCCACCAGCAAGGAGGCCAGATAGGACCCGCCCCTGTTGCGATCGAGGACGACGCGCATAGGCAACAGAGGCTGCGCCGAACGCAGTTCGATGACGATGAAGGCGCAAAGGGCGGCGGCGGCCCCGGCCAACAGCCCGAGAGTGAGAGGCGCCGTCCATCCGTCGGTGCCGGCCATCGTGAATCCGTAGACGAGCAGGAAGAACCCTCCGGTCACCGTCACAGCCCCAGGGATGTCGTAGCCGGCGCGCTCGTGCACCCGGCTCTCTTTGATGAAGCGCATTGCACCCAGCACAGCCAAGATGGCAATGGGTGCGTTGATGAGCAGGGTCCAGCGCCACGACGCCCACTGGGTCAAGGTGCCGCCCAGGACGAGGCCTATGGCCGCACCGCCGCCCGCGATGGCGCCGTAGATGCCGAAGGCACGAGCCCGCTCCTGGACCGCAGTGAAGGTCGTGGTGAGAAGGGACAAGGAAGCAGGTGCCATGACAGCGGCGAAGGCACCCTGCAGGGCCCTGGCGCCGAAGAGCATGGCCGAGTCCTGAGCCAGGCCGCCGAGGGCGGAGGCCGCGCCGAACCCGATGAGGCCGACGATGAACATGCGCCGGCGGCCGAGGTAGTCGGCGATACGCCCACCGAGGAGAAGCAGACTGCCGAAGGCGAGCGTGTAGGCGCTAAGCACCCACTGGCGGTCGGCAGTCGAGATGTGCAGGGCTCGCTGAGCCGAGGGCAGGGCGACGATCACGACGGAGGCGTCGAGCACGATCATCAGCTGGGCCACAGCGATCACGGCGAGCGACCACCACCGTCTCGGATCGGGCTCGGAGCTCGTTAGGGTGGTGCCTGTCACGGCGTCGACCGCGGTCGGGTCGTTGGTCATCGGGTCCCCCTCTTCCGGTGGCTCAGGCCTGCCTGGTTCCGATATATTCGGAGCGATGGCTCCGTTTCAGCCCCCATTATACGGAACGCCCGTTCCGTTTGTCAACAGCGCGGCGGCCCGGGTTCGGTGACGACCGATCCCGACAAGATCCGGCCCACGCGGGTGGACGCCGTACGCAACCGCGAGCGCATCCTCGAGGCAGCCGAGGCGGTGTTCTCCGTGGAGGGTGTGTCCGCGCCCATTGACATGGTGGCCGAACAGGCCGAGGTCGGGGTGGGAACGGTTTACCGCCACTTCCCCACCAAAGAGGACCTCTTCGAGGCCATCGTCATGACACGCCTGGAGGGTCTGCTCGCGCTGGCACAGTCCGAGGCGTCTGCGGAGTCGCCCGGGGCAGCGCTGTTCTCCTATCTCCAGGAGTTCTCCCGCCAGGCCTCGGCCAAGCACGACCTGTTCGACGCCATGGGCGCGGCCGGGATCGACTTCAAGACACGCTGTGCCGAGAAGCTCGACGAGATGAAACAGCGCCTGGGGCTGCTCCTCACGAGGGCCCAGGACTCGGGCGTCGTCCGGCACGACACCTCGGTCGACGAGCTCATCGGCCTCGTAATAGGGACCTGCCAAGCCGCGGTGCAGGCCGGACTCGACGAAAACGCCCGCCGGCGCATGGTGGGAATCGTCTGTGACGGCATCCGCGTGCCCAACACGACCGAACCCTGACTGTCGCTTGCGGCGTCATAGGCCGCAGCGCGACTCGGCGCCAAGCAAGAGCCGCCTGCCCGGACGGCCGCCTGCGTCCTCGGCCGGCCTTGCAGTTCATGACGAGTTCACGCCGATTTAACCCGTCGTGACCAGGATTCCGAGTGGAACTGCCGTCCCCGCCCGATAGAACGGCCCGGTGACCGATACGTCCGTAAGCGTCCACCCCCAGAGACGATCCCGACCTTGTTCGGCAGCTCCGATGCGGATCGCGCTCGTGGCCCACGACAACAAGAAGTCGGATCTCGTCCAGTGGGCGCGCGTCAACAGGGCCACCCTGTCTCATCACGAGCTCCTGGCCACCAACAGCACCGGCGAGTTGCTCGAGGCTGAACTGGGGACTGCGGTGCATCGCTTGCACTCCGGCCCACTCGGCGGGGACCTTCAGCTCGGCGCGAAGATCACCGAAGGCGGTATAGACCTGCTGTTCTTCTTCTGGGATCCACTGGAACCGCAACCGCATGACCCCGATGTCAAGGCGCTCCTGCGCATAGCGGTGGTCTGGAACATCCCAGTTGCGTGCAACCGTGCCACGGCGGACTTTCTCATCACGTCGCCGTTGTTCGACGGCGAATACCACCGGACCGTGCCGGAGTACTCGACGGCGGGAAGGCAGGCGCGGACCCCGGTGACCGGTCCGGCGCAGCGCCAGGCCGATCCCGGTCAGATGCCGAGCTGATCTGCAGGCGAGGCCGCGATCGGACGCTCAGCCGGCGCAGTTCCTGCAGCGCCCGGCAATGGCGAAATGGTGAGGATCGATGGAGAACCCGTAGCGGGCTTTTACGAGAACTGCCAAGGCGGCGAACAGCTCGTTCGGTGACTCGGTCACGGCGCCGCATGCCTCGCAGACCAGGTGGGAGTGGGCAACCGGGGACACGTCGTAGACAGCGGCGCCGTGGCCCAGATGCGAGTGGCTGACTACGCCAAGCCCTTCGAGCTCATCGAGGAACCGGTAGATCGTTGACATGTGGACGTCGAGCCCGAGAGCGCGGACCTGCCGGCCGACTTCCTCGGCAAGCTCCGGTGCGCTGCAATGGCCCGAACGTTCGAACAGGGTCCTCAGCACAAGCCGGCGTACCGTCGTGACACGTCCCCCGCGACGCCGGAGCTCGGCTAGCACGACAGCGACGGGGTCGGCTCCCGCCGCTGCCTGGATCGTCATCCCGCGAGCATAGATAGTCCCCGGTCCATATCGCAGATCCGTCCCGTTTCAGTCCAGCTCGCTATTGCGTTCAGCTCGCAGTTGGGCAAGACTCGGCGGCGAGGTCGATCGACTGCATCACGAGCCTTGTCGGGGAGGGGCGCATGGCAACCACAGTCGTCGGCAGGCCCGGCGGACGCTTGAGAACCATCCGGGAGGCACTGACCCCGAAAGAGTGGGGCAAGGTCGGCGCGATGACGGGCATCGTGATCTTCCTCAACGTGCTCGGCTGGGCGATGCTGGCGGCCGCTACGGGTCACCACTACCACCTGAGCAAGACGGACGTCTTCGGGCTCGGGACCGGCGTGCTCGCATACACGCTCGGGATGCGCCACGCGTTCGACGCGGACCATATCTCGGCCATCGACAACACGACCCGCAAGCTCATGGCCGAAGGCAAGCGCCCGCTCAGTGTCGGGTTCTTCTTCTCACTCGGTCACTCGACGATCGTGTTCCTCCTGGCCGTGCTGCTCAACTTCGGCATCCGCGACCTCGACAACCAGGTGAAAACAGGCTCATCGGGGCTTCACCAGTGGACCAGCGTCATCGGTACGTCGGTGTCGGGGTTCTTCCTCTATCTCATTGCCGGGCTCAACATCGTGATCCTCGTCTCGATCCTCAAGGTCTTCCGTAACCTGCGCCGGGGCGAGTTCGACGACGAGGAGCTCGATGAGCAACTGAACAAGCGTGGTCTCATGAACCGGCTGCTCGGCGGCTTCGCCCGCAAGATCGACACGCCGTGGAAGATGTACCCGGTCGGAGTCCTGTTCGGGCTCGGTTTCGACACCGCCACCGAAGTGGCACTGCTCGTGCTATCGGGGACAGCTGTCGCGAGCGGGCTGCCCTTCTACGCGATCTTGTCGCTGCCTGTTCTGTTTGCCGCCGGCATGTGCCTGTTCGACACCCTGGACGGCTGTTTCATGAACTTCGCCTACGGCTGGGCGTTCTCCAGACCCATCCGGAAGGTGTACTACAACATCGTCATCACTGGGCTCTCGGTTGCGGTGGCGTTCGTCATCGGGACCATCGAGCTCGTCGGGCTCCTCTCGACCGAGTTCAACCTGCACGGCGCGTTCTGGGACACGATGGCGAACTTCAACATCAACCGCGCCGGGTTCATCATCGTGGGAATGTTCGTGGTCACCTGGGCGGTGGCACTCGCGGTGTGGCGTTTCGGCCACATCGAGACGCGCTGGGACAGGTCCGCAACCCTCACAAGGGCCGAGAGCGCCGCGACGGCGCGATTGGAACGTGCCATCGAAGGCGTGGACCCCTTTGAACCGGCGTGGGCAGAGGCCGAATAGGTACCGAGTGCCGACCGGCCTCCTGGAAGCTTTCCTATCGCAAGTCGACAGCGTCGACGCCGAGCCGCGGCGTCTTCGGGGCGTCGTAGAACTGGACCCGGACGTCTGAGTGGGGCCGGGTCGCCGTCACGCAGACCGAGACGTGGGTCCACCGGTTCTGGTCCCCGAGTGGCCCGAAGCTCACAGATGAGGACTGGCCCGGTGACTCGCCGTACAGCCAGATGGCCATCCGGCCGCGTGCTCCGGAGTGGGTGGCCGACGTGACGACCTCGGCGTCGGCACAGAGACTCTCACCGGCGCGCGTCGGGAGGGAGATGTCCTGGTAGATGCCACCTCCGTCGGTTGAGGTGGTGACTGCCCCAAAGCCACTGCCCTCGTACGGGGTGGTGGCCGGCGTGTCGGCAACCTCGATCTCGAACCGCGTGTCGCCGGTTGCCCGCCAGTCGTTGCCCTCGTGGCTGTTGAAGCCGCCGTTCTCCACGAAGGACTGGTGGACGTCGACGGCGTCGACGCCGAGCCGTGGCATCTTTGCGACGTCGAAGAACTGGATCCTGATCACCGAATGCGGTCGGGTCGCGGTCACACAGGTCGCAACATGGGTCCACTGGTTCTTGCCCGGGAGCGGCCCGAAGCTGACCGATGAGGACTCCCTCGGGGACTCGCCCAATAGCCACAGGGTCATTTGGCCGCGCGCACCAGGGTAGGCGGCCGCCGTCACGACCTCGGCGTCGGCACAGAGACTCTCACCGGCCGTGGTCGCAAGCGGGACGTCCTGGTATATGCCCCCGCCGCCTGCTGAAGTGCTGACGTATCCGAAGCCCCTGCCCTCATACGGCCTGGTAGCCAGCTTGTCGGCCAGTTCGATCCCGAGCTGCGAGTGGCCGGCTGTCCTCCAGCCACCACCAGGCTCGTCGAACCCGCCGTTTTCGACGAGCGACTCGTGAACGTCCACGCTGTCGATGGAAAGCCTCGGCGTTGTCGGGGCGTCGGAGAACTGGATCCGAAGGTCCGAGTGCGCTCGAGTCGCCGACACGCAGGTCGAGACACGGGTCCACTGGTTCTTGCCCGGGAGAGGTCCGAAAGCCACCGAGGCCTCCTCGCCCTGCGATTCGCCCAGCAGTTTCAGAGTCATGGCGCCCCGGGCTCCCGATCGGGCACCCGCGGTCACTACCTCGGCGTCGGCACAGAAACTCTCCCCGTCTTTGACTGGAAAGGAGATGTCCTGGTAGACGCCCCCGCCGAGAGCCGCTGTGTCAGCGAGCCCGAAACCGCTACCGTCGTTCTGCCCGACGACCAGCTTGCCGGCCGATTCGATCCCGCGCCGCGAGTGGCTCGTCTGCCAACCGCGGCCACCGTGGTCGGCGAAACCACCCTCCTCGACGAGTTCGCCGGCGGCCGAGTCGGGGGAGACGACCGAAGGCGGCGCTTGAAGCCACCCGGTCACTGGCATGCCGTAATCCGGCTGGACAATGTTGTCGACGACGCCGAGCGTGTTGGTGCCGTTGCCGCCGTCCATGTTCTGTTCGAGAATCCCGATCGTCCCGTCGCCGTTGGTCACGTCAGTGGATGTGACGACTGCTGTGTGGCCCTCCGCCCAGGTCGGCTCCATACTCAAGACGTCACCCGGTATCGGCGCGCTCTCACCGTCGTTGGCGATCTTCTGCATGTCACCGCCGTCGCTACGTGAATAGTTCCAGACGACGTCCGAGCCGTTGGCCGGGTAGGGGCGCACCCCGTACTCGAGATACAGCCACCGCATGGACAGTTCGACGCATTCCCACTCGTACTCTCCCCATGCGTGTGGGAAGAAGGCGACAATCCTGTCCCAACCGCCCCGGTTCGGACCCGGTCCGCACACCGTGAGCCCGTCCCAGCTCGAGAGAGGAAACGACCCCGCATAGTCGTTCGCATCGCAGTTCCCGCTCCACCAGGGCGGGAACCGGGCCGGCGGCGGGTCAGCCGTGCTGTCAGAAACCACTATCAGGTGCGGAGTCAGCGGGGAGGCGGGTCCGGGGCTGATCAGTTCGCTGCTCGGCACGGTGGTCGGCGTCGAGATGTTGCCCGCCAGGACCGACGTGCCGGCCGCGAACGCCGCCACGGCGGTGCGGTTGGAGCTGAGCGGCCCTGCCGCCTGGATGATCCAGAGTCGGTTGCCGGCGTCGGTCAACCACGAAACGACCTCGGTCGGCTGACGGCGCGGGCCGAGGTCGACCTCGACCATCCGAGCCGAGCCCTTGATGCGGTGGCCGAATATCAGAGCCGAAGGGTGCACCGACCGGATCAGGCTCCCGGTGCCGGTGGCGCGGTACTCGCGTAGGTGCTGAGGCTCGACGATCCCGGTGTCCGGCGCCGGGGCGGCCGAACCGAACGGGTACGCGTAGATCGTGAATCCCCGGTACGGCGCCTGTGTCACGGCGGCGGCTGCTTGGATCGCATCGCCTGGCTTCGAAGCGACAAACCTTGTGCGGGGAAGCGCCGGGGAACGGACAACCAGCTCAACCGCGTCAACAACCGTCCGGGCCGAATACACGCTGGTCGAGGCGCGGATGGAGCCGACCCCGAACGGCGTCGCGAGCGCGCTCACCAGAACCATGCCCGTGGCGAGCGACTCCATTTTCCAGGTTCTTCTCTCGTAGCGCACGGAAGTCTCCCGATTGTGTCGGCCCGACCCCGGGTTGGCTTCCGGACAGTATTGCGCGTGAGCAACCCGGCTCGCCAAGTGAAAATCGCCACGTAGCCGCCAGAGCGCGGCGGAACTCATCTCTTGTCGTCCGCGGCGCCTCCGAGTGGTGGCGGCACCACTGGTTCTTGCTCGCAAGGGCGTTGCCCGTAGGCTTCCAGCGTGGCCAACGAGCAGGACGTCCCTACCGAAACAGCTAAGGATCCGGGCCCGGCAACGAGGCTCTATCGCCAGATTCGCTTCGAGCCGCCGGCCGGGGCGACCGAATTGCTGCTCGTGCGCCACGGCGAGTCGGAGGCAGCCGATCCCGATCGGCCCTTCCCGCTCGTAGACGGTCGGGGCGATCCGGAGCTGTCACCACTCGGCCGGGAACAGGCCGTGCTCATCGCTGATCGGCTGGCTGCCACTCGCGTCGACGCCATCTACGTGACAAACCTGCGCCGAACGGCCGAAACGGCGGCACCACTTGCGCAACGGCTGGGGCTCGTCCCCGAAGTCGAACAAGAGCTAGCCGAAGTTCGCCTCGGCGATTGGGACAGCGGCGTTTACCGCCAGCGCGTCGCCGAGGGCCATCCCCTCGCCCTGCGGATGGTCGAGGAGGAGCGTTGGGACGTGATTCCGGGCGCCGAGTCCAACGCGGCCATCGCGGCGCGCGTGCGGCCGGCGATCGGGCGCATCGCAGAGCGCCACGCAGGTGGCCGCGTCGCGTGCTTTGCCCACGGCGGGACGATCGGGGCCGTCCTCGCGCTCGCGACCGGCGCACGGCCCTTCGCCTTCATCGGCTCCGACAACGGCGCCATCTCGAGCATCGTCGTGGCCGGCCCGCGCTGGTGGCTGCGAGGCTTCAACGACCGATCACATCTGGAGCGACACAGCCCTCACGTACGCTCCGTTTGATGACCTGGGACAAGGGTCCGTTGCTCGGGTTCGACCTGGAGACCACCGGCGTCAATCCGTGCTCGGACCTCCCGGTCCAAGTCGCCCTGATCCGTTGGGAGCCTTGCGGATGTGGCTACCGCAACGTGTTCATCGTCGACCCGGGATGCGAGGTCCCTCCAGGTGCGCAGGCCATCCACGGGATCTCGACAGAGAAAGCACGGCACGAAGGCTGCCCGCTCGGCGAGGCGGCGGCGATCGTGCACGCGGCGCTGCGCAGGGCCCAGGAGGATCACGTGCCGGTTGTGGTCATGAACGCGAGCTTCGACATCACGATCGCGGCGATGTTGTTCCGGGGCTTCGGGCTGGAGCCGATCGAATGGCGGGCACTGGTCGACCCCCTCGTCATCGACCGCAAGGTCGACTGTTTTCGAGCCGGAAAGCGCCGGCTGGACGCCCTGTGCGAGACCTACGGCGTCGCACTTGGCAGTCCCCATGACGCGGGTAGCGATGCTACCGCGACCCTTGCCCTCGCCCGGACGATCGCCTGCAGGTATCCCGAGATCGCAAGCTATGAGATCGGTGAGCTGACCAGGGTTCAAGCTGACTGGCACCGGACCTGGGCGCTCGAGTACGACCTTTGGCGGCGGGAGAACGGTGAACCCGGCCTTTCTCCAGGGGACTTCTGTTGGCCTTTGCGCGAAGTCCTCGACCTGCACGCTACGCCCAGCCGCTGAACGGGGCCCTCGCCGACAAGCCTCCGAATCGGTCCGCCAGGACTCGAGGCTTGAACTCGGGCAGGCGGCCTCAGCAGGGCGTGGGGTCCCAGGGCACCGGCGCGTTGTTGTAGATGGGCGTCTCGCCGGCTGGGGTCGGTGCGATGGTCGTGACGGTTGTCTGGTTGGATGCCGTCGTGGCCGTCGTGGTCGTCGTCGAGGTCGCGCTGGCCAGGATCGCCGCCCAGATCAGGCCCGCGGCGGTACCCGCCGACGTCGCGCTCGCCGTGGTCGCGGTGCTGGAGGTCGTCGGGGTCGTCTTCGCAGTGATTCCGAAGGCGAGGAAGTTCTTGATCACGACATCGTCAGCGGCGGCGGCCGGCAGCAGCACGTCGGCTCCGCCCGAGGTGATGTACGGGCCGACGGTCGGGAAGGTCACTGCCTTGAGCGACCCGGGCGGAAAGTCGTGGAACTCCCTCGCCAGGTTGAACATGGTGCCTTCCGACAGCGTCTGGTCGACCGTGAGGTTGTGCACCGCCGCGCTTATGAAGCCGGTCACCGCGATGGGGTTGGTGATCTCGGCGTTCAGCTGGTGGATCACCGCCCGGAAGAAGGCCTGCTGGTTGCGGATCCTGGTGAAGTCGCTGCCGTAGTCGTTGTACCAGACTCCCTTGACCTCGTACTGGAGGTTCCGGCTGCGCACCAGGGCAAGGGCCTGATTGCCGTTGACGACCTGGCATCCGGTCTTCAAGATGCGCAAGCCCGTCGGGTTCGTTGCCACGCCGTTCACGTACTCCCGGTCCCGCAAAGGATCCGTGAAGTGCAGGTGAATGCCACCGATGGCGTTGACCATGTTCTGCAGACCGGGGAAGTTCACCTCGACGAAGTAGTTGATCGGGATGTGGAAGTCCTGCAGGATCGTCTGCACCAGCAGCGACGGCCCGCTGTTGAAGGCGGCGTTGATCCTGTTCTGGCCTGATATGTACTCGACGTTGCCTGGGATCGTGACCCACGTGTCGCGGGGTATCGACAACATCTCGATCCTGCGCTCGGCCGGCACGACGCGGACGAGGATGATGACGTCGCTGCGCTGGCCGCCTGTGTCCGCCCCGCACCCGAAGGACTTGCACTCGGCGGAGTTGTTGACAAAGGCGCGCGAGTCGGAGCCGGCCACGAGGACCGTGAAGGGCGCCCCGGGCTTGGACACCTTCGTAAGATTCGGTACGTCCACCTTCTTGATGTGGTGGAACTCGAAGTCGAGGTACAGGAAACTGCCGAGCCCGACGACGATGATGAGCAGCACGACCACTCCGGCCGCGATCACGGCGCGCTTGGTCCACCGCCTGCGCTTGGAGGGGCGGGCTTTGTGACCGCGCCCGTTGCGCGCCGGCGACCGCTTGGCGGCGGTCCTTCCTCCACCGGCTCCACTGGGGGCAAGGCCGGCACCGGCGCCCGGTGGTTCGCCTCCAACCGGTTCTTCGCCGGTGGGTCCGGGCTTCTCGCTCCAGGACAGGAACGGATCAGTATCGGGCAGTTCGCCGTCGAAGGGCGCGTCAGGCACGGCACTGGAGGTTACAGCCTCTCCGGTGGAAGCTTCATTCACCCGCGCCGGTGACGAGCTGAGCCGTATCAGACTCTTGCCAAGTCCCCAAATTTCGCGTAGTTCGCGATGAATGCCAGGTGAGCAGAGCCGGTCGGGCCGTTCCGGTGCTTGGCGACGAGCACCTCAGCCGTCCCGCGGTCAGCCGAGTCCGGGTTGTAGACCTCGTCCCGGTAGATGAACATCACGACGTCGGCATCCTGCTCGATGGCACCGCTCTCCCGAAGGTCCGCGAGCATCGGCCGCTTGTCGGCACGCGCTTCGAGCCCTCGGGACAACTGGCTCAGCGCCACGACCGGCAGCTGTAGCTCCCGCGCAAGGATCTTGAGCCCTCGGGAGATCTCGGAGATCTCGACCTGGCGGTTCTCGGCCGAGGTCCGGCCCGTCATGAGCTGGAGGTAATCGATGACGACGAGGCCGATGCCATCCGATGATCGCATCCGACGGGCCTTGGCCCGGATGTCCATGATGGTCACGTTCGGATTGTCGTCTATGAACAGCGGTGCCATATCTATGCGGCCGATCGCACTCGAGATGCGAGGCCAGTCACTGTCGAGCAGCCTGCCGTTGCGAAGCTTGGTGACGTCGAGACGGGCCTCTGCTGCCAGCACGCGCTGGGCTATCTCCAGGTGGCTCATCTCGAGCGAGAAGAACAGCACCGGCACGCCGTGGTTCGAGGCGGCGTGTGTCGCCAGTCCGAGCGCGAAGGCCGTCTTGCCCATCGAGGGCCTGGCACCGACGACGACCAGGTTCGAGGGCTGCAGGCCCGAAAGAAGATAATCGAGCTCGCTGTAGCCGGTGGGCACGCCGGTGATTGTCTCGCCCCTGTCGTAGAGGTGGTCGAGTCGTTCGAGGCTCTCGGTCAGGAGGTCCTTCAGTGAGCGCACCGAGTCCGACGTGCGGCGCTGGGCGACGTCGAACACGAGCGCCTCGGCCTGGTCGAGCGCTCCGGCCACGTCGGATGGAACCTCGTAACCGATCTCGGCAATCTCGTGCGCGACGCCGATCAACCGCCGGAGCAGCGCATGCTCTTGGACGATGCGCGCGTACCGGCCTGCGCTCGAGATGGCCGGCGTGTTGGCCTGCAACGCGATCAACGAGGCTGCTCCACCGGAGGCGTCGAGTACGCCGACTCGCCGAAGCTCCTCGGGGACCGTCACGTAGTCTGCAGGCTCACCCCTGGAGTACAGCGAGGTGATGGCCGAAAAGATGTGAGCGTGCGAAGGCTTGTAGAAGTCCTCGGCGTTGACCTGCTCGACCACGACTGCGATCGCATCGCGCGAGAGCAGCATGGCGCCCAGCACGGATTCCTCAGCATCGAAGTTGTGCGGTGGTACCCGCGAACCGCCCGCCGTCACGACCGTGGCCGATGGACCGGATCCGCGCCGGCGCCGTGACATGTCTGGCACGGGCTGCAGGACAGTCATCACGCTAAGGATGAGCGCGCGGCCCTGGGGGGCGCTAGGGCCGGATCCTGTGGATTACCCGCCGAATTCCAGGAAGATCCTGTGCACGGAACGTGGACAAGTACCACCGCACGCCTACGGGCGGTCGCGCGTTGGGCGATCGGCAGGTCGTGCTCGAGGGGATGGGCCCGGTACACCAGCACAGCCACAGCGTTACATCAGGCTGTATCACCGCCGCAGGAACGGGCACAGTCAGCTGGAGCTCACTACCTCCAACGTGAGACGGAACTCGACGTCCGGGTGGAGCCGAACTCCCACCTCGTGCGAGCCGAGGGTCTTGATGGCGTCGTCAATGACGAGCCGGCGCCGGTCGAGCTCGACGCCGGATTGACGGCTCACCGCATCGACAATGTCAGAGGCGGTGACGGAACCGAACAGCCTGCCCTCGCTGCCCGATCGCGCCTCGATACGAAACACGATCGGGACGAGCTTGCGGGCGATCGCTTCGGCGCCTTCACGGTTGCGCGCATCTTTCAGGTCGCGCGAGCGGCGCATAGCGGCGGCTTGGTCCTCGATGCCCGCGCTGGCGACGATCGCGCGGCCCTGCGGCACCAGGTAGTTCCTCGCGAAGCCGTCGGAAACGTCGGTGATGTCTCCGCGCTTTCCCACGCCGGGTATGTCGGTACGCAGCACGACTTTCACGGCTCGCCCGCCTCGTCATCGATGACGGCCATCACCAATGGCTCGATCTCCGCGTCCTCGAAGTCGTCCTCGAGCACGGTGTCGGTGAGCCCTCCCAGGTCCGGCTCATCGGGAGAT
>CAVRAT010000018.1:0-270668 GCA_963719125.1 uncultured Acidimicrobiaceae bacterium | reverse complement strand
GCACTACGTCCGGTTCGACCTCGCCGACATCCGCAAGTTCGTTGAACAGCGCCGTCGGCCCGAGGCGTTATGAGGCCGACCGCGTTGGGTTGTGTCTGACAGAATGGGAGAGTGGAGCGATCGGAGAAAGTACCCCTCGTGATCAAGCGCACCGCCCCACGAGTCACCACAAGGACTCCGATCGGTCCCGGCACGGACGTCGATCGCGAGGACGTCCGGCTCCGGAGCGGGAGGCGTCTCACCTCCGAAGTGGCCGCGGAACTGGCGCAGGACGTACGTCGCGCGGGTGGCCGTCCTTCGCTCTCGGGAGGGGCAGCCCGCTCGCCACAAATCGCGTTCCGCGTTCCGGCCGAGGTTCGCGAGCGAGCCGCGCAGGTCGCTGCGGCGGAGGGAAAGACCGTTTCGCAGCTCGCTCGTGAGGCGCTCGAAGCGCGGCTTGTCGGCTCGTAAGCCTGAAAGGAGGTACACCTAGATGAGCAAGCGCCACTTCGGCTCAGTTCGTAGGTTCCCTTCCGGTCGCTACCAAGCCGCGTATTGGCACGACGGGAAACGGCATGTCGCGGAGCAGATGTTCGCGACGAAGGGTGATGCGCTTGCTCACCTCGCGTCGATCGAGACCGATCTCCGACGTGGCGCGTGGATCGATCCGACCCGAGGCAAGGTCACATTCGAGGCGTGGGCGAAGCAATGGCTCGACGGACGAGCGGACCTTCGGCCGGTCACAAGAGCCAAGTATCAACACATGCTCGACCGGCACGTCGTACCGGTTCTCGGCAAAACGGAGCTGGCAAAGCTCACGCCCTCGATGGTTCGTGCGTGGTACATGGACATGCGCGAACGTTTCGTGACGACCGGTGACGACGCCTACCGAATGCTGCGGGCCGTCCTCAACACCGCCGTTACCGATGGTCTGATCGCCCGGAACCCCTGCCAGGTGCGAGGCGCCGGGTTGGCCCGCTCGGTCGAGCGACCCGTCGCGACCGTTGCCGAAGTCGCTGCCGCGGTTGACGCGACGCCTGACCGCTATCGGCTCGCCGTCCTGTTGCCGGCGTGGTGTCAGTTGCGACGGGGCGAAGTCCTCGGTCTCCAACGCCGCGACGTCGACATACTCCACGGGACCATTCGCATCGACCGATCAGTGGTTCGACCGATGACGGGGATCAGCGTGGTCGGACCGCCGAAGACGACCGCAGGCATGCGGACGCTCGCCGTTCCAGCCCACGTCCTGTCGGTGCTGAGCGAACATCTCGAACGGTTTGTCGGACCGGAGCCAAACGCGTGGCTCTTCACGAGCGAGAGCGGGGGCCCGATGGTCCCGGTGACGCTCAATCGCGTGTGGCAGCGAGCCCGCAAGGCGATCGGCCGGACCGATCTTCACTACCACGATCTTCGCCACACCGGGCTTACGTGGGCAGCTGCCTCCGGTGCCTCGATCGCCGAGCTGATGCGCCGTGGCGGTCACGCGAATCCGGCTGCGGCGCTCCGCTACCAACACGCGACCGAAGACCGTGACCGCGCAATCGCCGTCGCGCTCACTGAGCTCGCGACGGGCAGCGTGACTCCGTTCCGACCGACTTCCAGCGACCGTTCCGCGCGCGATCGCGCGCGTTCCGCGCGTGGCGGGGATAGTCGGGTCTCGGAAGCGACGCGATCAGGCCACAAAAAGTAGGTCTGAACTGCTCGTTTAGGTGGCACCCCCAACGGGATTCGAACCCGTGTTTCCGCCTTGAAAGGGCGATGTCCTCGGCCGCTGGACGATGGGGGCCCGGCCCGAAGGCGGAAGCGCCGGAGCGAAAGGCAAAAATATCAGGCGCCGGCCTCCACTCCGGCGGTGCTCTCGCCCGCGAGCAGCCACTCACTGCCGTCGGGAGTATCGCGCACTTCGACCCCGGACTCGGCGAGACGTTCCCGCACGAAGTCAGCGTCCGCGAAGCGACGGTCCTGTCTCGCCGTGTCCCGGATCTTCAAGAGCGCTTCCACGAACGGCCCGACGACCTGCCGCGGGTCGCGAGCGCCGGCCTCGGACAACCGGCCGAGCTCCAAGATGAGGGAGCGGAGGCTGGCGTGCGCCCGATCGAGCTCGTCTCCGGAGGGGATGTCTGTTGACCATTCGGTGACATCCCGCTCCAGATCGAGCACAACGCGCGCCGCCAGTGCCATGTCGCGGGACATGACAGCCGCGGCGAAGTCAGCTTCACGCTCGCGTACGAGATCGACGAGAGGCGATGTGCTCGGTGGCCTCGCGGTACCTGATGACAGGGCCCCATCGGTTTCGGCGACTCGCGCTGCGGGCTGCTCGCCCCTCTTCCGGTTCGTGCCTCCGCGGGCAAGTGCCTCAGCGATCTCCAGTATCCGGGCGATGGGGAAGACCTCGCCACTCGGCAAAGTCGCAGAACGCCCGGCGGCGCGCACGGTCACCGCCCCACGGCCCTCCACTGATGCGGTGCCGGCTTCGATATCGAAAGTGCAGGCCGTGTGCTCGTCGACTCCGAGCACGAACGCCCCGTCGGGCAGGTCCTTCTCCATGATCGAAAGGCGCCGCTCACCCAGGTAGCAGAAGCGGGTGTCGTGCGTCCCTCCCTCGTTGTTGTCGTAGTGGGGGATGATCGCCGCCCGTATCCCCGCCGCCGAGGTGACGTCGAGGCCCTGGAGCCAGTGCGGGTCCTCGCCGCACTTGTAGATCTCGTACACGGGCACCGTCGAGATGCCGAGTGTCAGGGCTGCGGCGCTCGCGAACACGACGCAACCACCGTGCGAGAGCTTCTCGACGAGGAGGCTCGGTACCACGGTGCCCTGCCACTTCCGCAGCGCATAGCTCGGGCTCCCGGGTCCCGCGAACACGTAACGCGAGTCGCGAACCGCGGTCATGAGCTGCTCCTCGGCGAAGGCCACGTGCTCAGCGCCATCCGCGTCCGCGTTGGCCGCCGCGAGGCCGGTAACGGCGATGGTCGCCTGGAGGCTCTCGCGGAAGTAGGTGACCGCCCTGCCGGCGATCTCCCTTGCGTTCTCCTGGAATCCGAACGGAGTGTCGAGTAGGACTGCCGGAACAGGCGGCGGCCCCAACCTCTCGAGCAGCTGGCGATGGACCCTCACCATCGTCGGTGATGTCTCGCCCGATCCCATGATCGCCAGCAGACGAGGCATCCCGGGACGCGCGGTCACGGGTATCTCGGTTGTGGAGTGCCGTCCCAGCGAAGCCCGCCCGGCGGTTCGCCCCAATGATCCTCCGGGACGAGGTCGTCGGCGCCGGGCACCGGAGCGGGCAGGGTCTGCTCGAGAATGTCGACGAGCTCAGCTTGGAGACCACCCAGGTACAGGTAGGCGATCCACTCGGCCTGATGCTCATCGCCCAGCGGTGGCTCGGTCTCATCCTCGGTGACCCCGATCATCGATCCGAGGGCGAGACGCAGGTCGTTCAGCGCCGCGAGCCACGAGACGAGCTGATCTTCGTCAAGCCACGTGGCGTGCGCCGTGGCCGACATCGTTTCGAGCGACTCGCGGTGGTGTTCGAGGAGATCCTGACGGGTCATCGACTCGTAGGCACGCTCGGCGTCAGGGTCGTTCGTGTAGGCGGGCGGGAGCAACCGCCGCAGGGCATCAGGCAGGTCACCCGGGGGGGTCTCGCCGACGCCTTCGAGCAGCGAGACGAGGTGACCCGGCAGCACCGTGAGCAAAGTGCGCTCCTCGGTGGCGAGGCGCAGCTCGTAACCTCCGTTCCTCGCCGGGCGGATCCGGCGCCGGAAGCTCATCCGGAGTGCTCCATCGTTGCCCAGAGCCCACATTGGTGCAACCTCGCGACATCTAGCTCGGCTCGTTCCTTGGGACCGCTCGAGACGACGGCGCGGCCCTTGTAGTGGACGTCGAGCATCAGCTTGTGAGCCTTCGCCCGCGAATAGCCGAACAGCTTTTGGAAGACATAGGTCACGTAGCTCATGAGGTTGATCGGATCGTTCCACACGATCACCAACCACGGCAGTTCCGGTGACGCCACGTCGTGGGTCTCGGGGCGCTCGACTTCGGTGGGAACGGTGGCCAAGCCGATAGAGGTCGTGGTCATGGCTCGCTCAGGTGCCGAGAGCGACGGCGTCGGTGGGTCCGCTCGCGAGACCGTTCCTGCTCGCTTCGAGAGGGTGCCGATACAACGACAGGTAGAAGCCGATGCCCGTGATCCAAAGCGTCGTCGCCCCTGCCAGGTGGAACTCGATCACCCACGCAGCGTCGTGCAGGAAGTACTGAAGGTAACCGAGTGCCCCTTGGAGCGCCATCACCTCGATGAAAAGACGCCCGCGGCGCAGCACGACCTGCGGTGCATTCGCGTGATGGAAGGCGAATTGCGACGCGAGTGTCACACCGATGAGGAAGAGCGCGACAGTGGAGTGCACCTCGGCAATGTCCCGGAACGCGATCGGGATCCGTCTGGCACCAGGTCCACCGGCGTGCGGGCCCGCACCTGTGACCACGGTGCCGAGGACTGTGACCAGCGTGAGGGTGCTCAGCTGCAGCCGAGCCAGGCGCACGAGGTCCCGTCCGATGACTGGCTCGGCGCGGGTCGGGCGATTGCCGGACCGGTGGTAGAGCACGATGGCATCGGCGAGGATCACGATCGTCAACACGAAATGGAGGGCGACGAGGTATGGGTTGAGCTTGAAGAGCACGACAAGGCCGCCGAGGACGATCTGAGCCGCGATGCCGGCAATCAAGCCTCCGCCAAGCAGGGTCAGGTCCCGCCGTGGTGGTGTGCGCAGGGCCGCCACGGCGAGGGCCGCCAGGGACACCAACGTCACCGCGACGCTCACGAGCCGGTTGGTGAACTCGACAATCGGATGGAAGGAGGACACGGCTGTCAGGTGATGTTGGAAGCACGAGGGCCAATCGGGGCAGCCGAGACCCGAGCCCGTCAGCCTGACTGCACCACCGCTCAGCACCAGCAGCGCGTAACAGATCACCGAGACCAGGGCCACCTTGCGCACGGTGGCGGGTGAGAAACGGGGCAGGCGCACCGCCTTCGGATCGTATGCTCGCACGGCTCAAGCCACCATTCTGTACCGTCGGGCCACGGTGTCGCCGCGGCTTGATCGATTGCGGCCACTTCTATACTTGCGAGATGGCGCAGGTCACGACGATTTTGATCCCGCGCCGATCGGTCAGCGTCAAGCTCAGAGCGTATGTGGCGCTGACCAAGCCCCGGATCATCGAGCTGCTGCTCGTCACGACGCTACCGACGATGGTCGTGGCGGCAAAGGGCATACCAGGGTGGCGTTTGATCGTCGCGACGCTTGTCGGAGGTGCGCTCTCGGCCGGCGGCGCCAACGCGGCGAACATGTTCGTCGACCGCGACATTGACGCCGTGATGCACCGCACACGGCATCGGCCGCTCGTCACCGGCGCGATCACTCCGGCGGCTGCCGTCATTTTCTCGATCGTCCTCGAGGCCGGCGCCTTCGTGCTGCTCTGGCGCGCCGTGAACCTCTTCTCGGCCCTGTTGGCCCTCGGTGCGGCGCTCTTTTACGTCTTCGTCTACTCGATCGGCCTGAAGCGCCGTTCGACTCAGAACATCGTCATCGGCGGAGCGGCCGGAGCGGTCCCGGTACTGGTCGGCTGGACAGCGGTCACCGACCACTTGGCGTGGCCTGCGGTCGTGCTGTTCGCGATGATCGTGATCTGGACCCCGTCGCACTTCTGGGCGCTCGCGGTGCGCTATCGCGACGACTACGAGGCGGCGCACGTCCCCATGTTGCCGGTGGTCGTGCCTTTCGAGCGGGTGGCGCGCCAGATCATCTGGTACTCGGTGGCGTTGGTGGCGACATCGTTCGTGTTCGGCGCCGTTGCCCACTCAGGGTGGATCTACTGGGCGGCAGCCGTTCTTGCTGGTGGTCTGTACCTGGCAGATGCTCTCCGCTTGCGTCGCGAGAAGGGAACCCCGAGGAGCGCCATGCGTTTGTTCACGTACTCGATCACCTACATAACGGTGGTCTTTGTCGCGATGGCGCTCGACGTGGTCGTCCGCTACCGCTGATAGCGCCACCACCGCATCCACGGCCCGCAGGCGGCCTCACTCCCACTTGAAGCTCAGGGCCGCAACCACGGGCGCGGCGACTGCCCAGAGAGCGAGCACTATCCAGCTCTCGGTCGCGTTCGACCCGGATCCGAGCGTGGTGTGCAACGCGTCCGACAAGGCCGCTGTCGGGAGCAGGCGGGCAAACGAGGCCAGCGTCCCGAGCTCGTGTAAAGGAAAGATGACTCCGCCGATGAGGAGCAGGATCACATAGACGCCGTTTGCGACCGCGAGCGTCACCTCGGCCCGCAGCGCGCCCGCCATGGCGAGCCCGATCCCGGCGAACGCGATCGTTGCCAGGAGAACCGCGACAACTGCCAGCCCGGCGGACGGGTGCGGTCGCCAGCCGAGCGCGAGTGCGACACCGACGAGGAGGACCACTTGGACGATCTCGACCACGATGACCGAGACGATCTTGGCGGTCAGTAGCACAGGCCTGCCGAGCGGCGTGGCACCCAGCCGCTTCAAGACGCCGTAGCTGCGTTCGAAGGCCGTCGCGATCCCGAGGCTCACCATCGCCGTGGACATGACCGCGAGTGCGAGGATGCCGGGAGCCAGGAAGTCGACACGATGACGACTGCCCGTTGGCAGGACCGGCACAAGCGTGAAAAAGACGAGGAGCACGACAGGAATCCCCAATGTGACGAGCAACGTCTCCCCGCGTTCGAGGGTCATCCGGGTCTCGGCTGCGACCTGAGCCCGAAGCGCTCTGAGGTTCATGCCCGCGCCCTGCCCTTTCGGCTCGGCCGTCCGGAGGCTGACGACGAGCGTCCGTCGTTCGCCCCGGCGGGTTCTGCGGCGCCCGAGGTCAGCCGCAGGAAGACGTCCTCGAGCCGTTGGCGACCGGCCCGAAGGTCGCCCAACTGAAGATCATGCTCGGCAAGCCACCCGGCGAGCGCCGCCACGAGAGCCGGAACGGGCGGTGCCGACACCAGGTACTCGCCCGGCGGACCTTCGGTGACCGGTGCGCCGAGCCGGACGGAGAGCTCGCTCAGGGCGAGCCCAGGTTCGGCAGCGAAACGGAGCTCTTCGGACTCGCCCTGGATCTCCCCTTGGCGCCCCGCGGCTACGACCTTGCCGTGGTCGACGATGACCACCCGGTCGGCCAGGCGTTCCACTTCGTCGAGCTCGTGGCTTGTGAGGATCACGCACACGCCGTCTGATCGCAGACCGGCGACGACGTCGCGCACCGCGATACGACCTGCCGGGTCGACGCCCGCGGTCGGCTCGTCCAAGAAGGCGACGCGGGGCTTGCCGATCAGTGCAAGAGCGAGCGCCAGCCGCTGCTGTTCCCCGCCCGACAGGCGTTTGTACGCTGTGTGCGCCACAGACCGGAGCCCGACGAGATCGATGAGGTCATCGGGATTCCGGGGGTCCTCGTAATAGGCGGCGAAGAGCCGGACGGCTCGCTCGGCGTTCATGATCGGGTAGATGCCACCACGCTGGAGGACGACGCCGACTCGGGCCGTCAGCTCGGAATGGGCGGACCAGGGATCGAGCCCGAGGACCCGTGCGGTGCCGCCGTCTGCTCGTCTGAAGCCCTCGAGTGTCTCCACCGTCGTGGTCTTGCCGGCCCCGTTGGGGCCGAGTAGCGCTACGACTTCGCCGAAATCGGCGTCGAAGCTGACGCCGTCGACCGCGACGAGATTCCCGTAACGAACGACCAGGTGATCGACCTCGACAGCAGGCATCGCCGAGAGGCTACCTGTGGCGGATCTCGCAATCGGGGCGGCGATGCCCTGCAGTCGGTAACCGGGGCAGGCTCAGCGCCGCGGCGACTCGAACCGGTAGCCGAGGCCGCGAATCGTCGTGATGAGAACAGGCCTCGAGGGATCCTGTTCGATGCGCGATCTCAGCCGCTTGATATGCACGTCGAGCGTCTTGGTGTCACCCACGTAATCCATCCCCCACACCCGGTCGATCAAGGTGTCGCGCGTCACGACACGTCCCGGGTTGCTGAGGAGCATCTCGAGCAGCTCGAACTCCTTCAGCGGGAGCTTTATCTCCTCGCCGCGCACGATGCACTCGTGTCGCCCGAGATCGAGCACGACATTGCCGACTTGAAGGATCTCATCCGGTCGAAGACCGGCAGTGGCAGGCGTCCGCTCACCGTCGCGCTCGGCCACTTCACCGCCCCAGTGCTCTAAGGACGCCGTCTGGTCGACGCCGTCGGCACTGCTCCTCTCGGCTCCCGCGTGGTGAGGCGCGGCGCCCGCGACCTTGCCGGTCTGGGTCCTGCTCAAGTTGGCGGTTGCGCGTGCGCTCGGGGCCCGCCGGAGAACCGCTCGCATGCGCGACACGAGCTCATGGACCCGGTACGGCTTCGCGACGTAGTCGTCAGCGCCGACTTCGAGGCCTACGACGGTGTCGAGCTCCGTCGACTTGGCGGTGACCATGATGATGGGAACCGTCGATTTCGCACGGATCGACCGACAGACGTCGATGCCCGACAACCGGGGGAGCATCACGTCGAGCAGGACCAGGTCGGGTTGGTCGGCTGCGAACCGCTCGAGTGCCTCGACGCCGTCGCGCGCGACCGTGACAGAGAAGCCCTCCCTCTCCAGGTTCACAGTCAGCGCGTCCACGAAGGACTCTTCATCCTCGACGACCAGGACGCGGGCAGGCGGGATGCCGCGGTCGTCGTCCCCGGAGTTGCCCGCACCGGAGGAATGGCTGGTCGGGAGGTGTACCGAGGGCTTGTTGGCAGGCCGTGCAAGGTTTCGTGCAGCGGACCATTCAATCTCGAGGCGCTCCCGCTCAGTGGAGAGCCATGCGGTCCGGCGGCGTTGTCGCGTGGTCAAAGGTCAGTCCTTGGTTGGCGGGGGAGCCTCAATGTAAAGGTCGACCCTTCTCCTTCTCGGGACTCGACCTGGACGCTGCCTCGATGGTTAGCGGCCACGTGCCAAACGATAGCCAGGCCGAGGCCTGTCCCGCCTGTCGAGCGACTCCGGCCCGCGTCGACGCGGTAGAAGCGTTCGAAGATCCGCTCGAGATCGCGCGACGGAATGCCTATTCCGTGGTCTTCCACGACTACGACGACATCGTCGCCTTCGGCCCGGCCAATGCAGGTGACGCTGCTGTCGGGCGGTGAGAACTTCACAGCATTCTCGAGCAGGTTGTAGACAGCCGAGGTCAGTTGGCGGCGGTCCCCCAGCACGACCACGGGTGGGTCAGGCTCTTCGAGCGTGACCTTGATCTGAAGCTGGCTTGCCGCCTCCCGGACGCGTTCGGCGGCTTCGGCCATCACGAGATTGATCAGCACCGGCTCGCGTGGAGGCGATTCCTCGTTCTCGATCCGCGACAGGTCGAGAAGATCGTCGATGACTCTGCTGATACGGAACGCCTCGTTGTAGATCCGGTGTGCGAGGCGCTGGACCACCTGTGGCTCGTTTTCGGAGAGCAGGGTCTCGGCGAGAAGCCCGACTGCGCCCATGGGCGTCTTCAGCTCGTGGCTGACATTCGCTACGAAGTCGCGCCGGACGTCTTCGAGGCGGCGCCTCTCGGACACGTCTTCGATGACCGCGATCACACCGAGGGCGCGCTGGCCGTTGTCGATGCTTTCCGCGCGAACCACCAGGGTGCGTCTCGGCGGCCCGTACAGCTCCAGCACCCGCTCCTCGTGAGCGCCCGGCGCCGATGCGGCGAGGAGCTCCTCGACGGCTTGGGCGGCGAGCGCGTCGCCATGCCGGCTTCCGATGAGGGCGACGGCTTTGCTGTTCCGGAACACGGTTTCGCCGCGCTCGTCGGTTACGAGCACCGCCTGGGGAAGGGTGTCGAGTGCCCGGCGGAGCCGGATGGCCTCGGAGCTCGCTTCTGCGACGGCTTCGGCAGCACGGTCGGTCGCGCGCTCCAAGAGGATGAGCACTTCCTCGAAGTCGTTTGCGTCCTTTTGGGGCGAGTCGGCGCCAAGCCGCGAAGCGAGCGCCTGCAGTCGCTGTCGCAACCCGGTTCGACCCCGGCGAGCTGCGATCAGCCCCGTCGCCGTGATGAGAACGATCACCACGACGACGGTGATGGCGAACTCAAGAACCGTCACGTGTAAGACCCTGCTCACTTCCCCCAGCATTGCAGGCCGGCGAGCCGAAAGCGCAACCGCCCTCCACTCCCGCCCGCGCTCGTGTCTCGTGCGGTAGGTCACGCGGTAGCGCGTGCGACGAGTCTTTTGACACACGTAACCGAACAGACGCGTACAGCTCGCCGAAGGCTCGGCCAAGAAGTCCGCCGTCCTGAAAGGTAGGTCGATGACCGTCTTGCCGCCCGCTCTCCTGCTTGCCGGCATCGTCTCGATGACCCCGAGCTCCTCGGCCCTGCCGGGCCAGTCCACGATCCAGCAGCTGACCAACGGCCTGGGTTGGTGGGCGCTCGTCGCGTCGCTCGTCGGCCTCGTGCTTGGCGCCGCGGCCTGGGCGCTCGGAAGCCACACGAACAACTACCAATACGCGAACACCGGCCGAAAGGCGGTGCTTGCCTCCGGCGTTGCCGCCCTCTTGATCGGGGCCGCTCCGACCCTCGTGAACTTCTTGTTCCAGACCGGTCATGGGATCCACTGAGACTTTTCACCAGCTGGCGCCGCTGAGTTCCGCCCGCGGTCTCGCGATGTCGCCGGCAGCACAGCACGCGAGTGGCAGCGGAGGCCTCGCCGGGATCCTGCGAACGATCGAGGGCACGGTTGGAACCCTGTCCCACACGATCGGAGGCGTGTTCACCGGTGTCGGGGGAGCCGGTCTTGTGGGCTCGCTCACCAAGGCCCTCCTCGACGGATTCTTCCACGATCTCTTGGTCTGGGTCGCGAACGGGGCGGCCTCTCTGGTCGCTGTCCTGGGCAAAGTGCTGTCGTCCACCACCGAGCCCGTGCTCTCCGGCAGTGCTTTTCGCTCTGAGTTCGACGTCATGGCAGTCCTCGGCGCAGCTGTCGCCCTGCCTCTCTTGGCCGTGGGGGCGATACAAGCGATTATCCGTCAGCAGCCCGGAGAACTGCTCCGTAGCGCGCTCGTGCGGCTCCCGCTCGCGCTGTTGTTCACGGGCGTGAGCGTTCAGCTGGTCGCTCTCGGGTTGGCGGCGACGGACCAGGCGAGCGCAATGGTGCTAGGGGCAGCCGGCGATCCGACTCATCGGCTCTTGGCGGGTCTGGTCGCGGGGCTCGGAGAAGCGGGAGGGCCCGGGTTGGCAGCTTTCGGGGCCTTCCTCGTCGTGCTCACCGCGGCAATCGTCGCTTTTGTCCTCTGGCTCGAGCTGGCCGTCCGATCAGCCGCGATCGCGGCCGCTTCGCTGTTCTTGCCGCTGGCGCTCGTAGGTCTCGCGTGGCCGGCGACATCGCACTGGGCGCGCAGGCTCGGTGAGACCCTTACCGCCCTTGTGCTCTCGAAGCTGGTCATAGCGTCCGTGCTGGCGCTCGCGGCGGGCTTGTTAGGCAGCTCCAGCAGTGTCGCAGGCGTGGTCGAGGGAGTGGCCCTGCTCGCGGTGGCGGCCTTTGCACCCTTCGCTCTCTTAAGGCTCGTCCCCGCTGTGGAGGCGGGCGCCGTTGCCCACCTCGAGGGTCTGAGCCGGCGACCCGTTCGCGCCGGCCAGCGCCTCGGCACCACGATCGCAGGCCTGGAAATCGGTGGGATCGGGGGGCTCGGTGGCCTTTCTTCACCCGCTTCGAAGGGATTGGGGGGCCCGGGTGCGGGTGGTTCGAGCCTGCGGACTGTCGACCACCTCGGTGCGGGGCCGTTCACCGCCGACCGGCCCGTGGCAAGAGGAGGGTTGCCCCCCGATTCGGGGCGAGTTGGTCCCGGTCCGGTCGACCCTACGACTCCAGTGGGTCCCGTCGGCACCTCCGCCGACCTCGCCGGCCCAGTCGGGTCCTCGTCGGTTGCCGATCGCGCTCATCGGCAGGAGGCGACGAGCGATGTGACCCAAGGGGCAGAGGTTGCCCGCTGGACCATGCTGCTATCTCAAGGCGACCGGCAACATGGCTGAGGAGAGCGCCCGCTATCAACTCGGGCCACGCAGCCGCCGTGGGCTCGTGGCGGGGTGGCGGGGCGGGCAACTGGCAGCTGTGGGCGCTGGTCTCCTGGTCGGAGTGCTGCTGCTTCGTTCGGTCGGTGGAGCCGGCGGCGCTTTGCTCGCCTTTGTGATCGTTGCCTCTTCGGTGGCGTTTTCCACCCTGCCACTCGCCGGTAGGAGTGCCGAACAATGGACGCCCGTCGTGGCTTCCCATCTCGCGCGTCGAGTTGGTGTTTCCCGTCGGGGTCACAGCGCGTTGTCCACTCTCGAGCTTGACGAGATCCCCATCGGGGTTGCGGGCAGGAGAATCGGTGTTGTCGTCGACCGCGCGGCAGGCACATACACGGCGGCAATGCGGGTCGGGGGGTCCGGATTCGCGCTCGGGGACGAAGACGACCGGGCGCAGCGAATCGCGGCCTGGTCCGGCGTGCTGGCAGGATCGGCGCGCGAAGGCGGAGCCCTTCACCGACTGCAATGGATGGCGCGTTGCCTGCCCGGCGGCTTCGACGACGACCTTGCACCGACAGAGGCCAGCGATCGCGGTGTCGCCTCTGGCAGCTATCGGTCGTTGCTCGAGCAAGCGGCGCCACTGCTGTGGAGACAAGAGGTAATCGTCTCTTTGTCGGTCCGCAGTGTCGGCGGGTCTTCACGGCGCCGGGCCCACGACACGGCCGGCCGGATCGTCGACGAACTGGAGGCACTTGAGCGGCGGTGCCTCGCCGCGGGCCTCGAGGTCGACGGTGTCCTTTCGCCGTCAGCGCTTGCCGCCACTATCCGGAGCTCATTCACCGTGAGCGGGGCACCGAGAGGCGTCGCCGACGGCTGGCCCTGGCCGTTGGGGGTCGAGGAGGGCTGGTCGGCCGTCCGCACCGACGCGACGTGGCACGCCACCTACTGGATCGCCGAGTGGCCGCGAAGCGGCGTTGGGAGTGGTTTCCTGCTTCCGCTCATGTTGGAGGGTGGTCTGAGGCGGACCATCGCCGTGACGATGGCGCCCGTGGCGCCGCTCCGGGCGGTCCGGCGGGCCGAGCATGACCGCACGTCGGGCGCGGCTGATGTTGAGCTTCGGCAGCGTCACGGTTTTGCAGTCACCGCCCGCACGCGCCACGAGCACGAGGCAACCACGCGCAGGGAGGTCGAGCTCGCCGAGGGTCACGCCGCCTTCCGTTTCACCGGCTATCTGGCGGTGACTGCGGACGACGAGGCGGCGCTCTCAGCCGCGTGCAGTCACCTTGAGCAGGCTGGTTTGCAGGCTCAGCTCGAGCTGCATCGCATGTACGGCGCCCAGGAGGAGGGTTACACCTGTACCCTGCCGACGGGCCGGGGATGTGCATGAAGCTGCCCGCTCATGAGTCAACGACTGCCCAGCTCGGGGCTGCGTACCCGTTCGCCGCGTCGCCTCCGCTTCCCACCAGGCGAGTGCTCATCGGCCAAGACCTGGCGGGTGGCCCATTCGCCCATGACCCGTTCGAGCTGTACACGGCAGGCACTGTGACGAATCCGAATGTCACAGTGCTCGGCCAGATCGGGCGGGGTAAGAGCGCCCTCGTAAAGACCTATCTGCTCCGGCAGGCGGCGTTCGGACGACAGGTTGCCGTGCTCGACCCGAAGGGGGAGTACGGGCCACTTGCCCGCGCGCTGGGCTCGCGCCCGATCGCCCTGGCGCCCGGTGGCCCCATTCGCGTGAACCCGCTGGAGGGACCCTCGGCGCCGCCCGGAGTAGCCGTGGCACGGCACCGCCTCGTTCTCCTCGGGACGCTCGCAACAGCATGCCTGCGCCGCCCGCTGTCGCCTCGCGAACACGCCGCGCTCGAACTTGCGCTCAATGCCGCGACCCGGGCTCAGCTCGGGCGGGGCAGCGGCCCTCCGACCTTGCCGGATGTCGTTCGGTCACTTCTTCGGCCTTTGGCCGAGTCGGCGAGGGTGGTGGGGACGACGAAGGCAGGACTCGAACTGGACGGGCGCGATGTCGGTCTCGAGCTGCGTCGGCTCGTCGAGGGAGACCTCGCCGGGATGTTCGACGGCCCGACGACAGCCGGGATCGACCCCGGGTCCGGAGTGCTCGTCGTCGATCTCTCGGCCGTCTACCATTCCGAAGCCATCGGTGCGCTGATGGTGTGCGCCTCCGCCTGGCTGCAGGCCATGACAGCACGAAGCGAGGCTCACACGATCCTCGTGGTCGACGAAGCCTGGGCAATCCTGACCGAGCTGGCCGTGGCGCGTTATCTCAGGTCATCTTGGAAGCTGGCGCGCTCGAACGGGCTTGCGAACGTGGCCGTCTGCCACAGGGCGTCCGATCTCAAGGCGAGCGGCCCGGCCGGAAGTGAGCAGAGCCGGCTCGCTGAAGGCCTGCTCGCGGACTCGGAGACCGTCGTGTGCTACGCGCAGCCCGCCTCCGAATTGCCGGCGCTTGCCGATCTGCTCGGCTGCTCCCACAAGGAGCTGGAAATCCTCCCGCGTCTTCGCCGGGGCGTCGCGTTGTGGATGGTTGGAAGGCGCCGCTACCTCGTCGAACATCTCCTCGGTCCCGACGAGCACGCCATCGTGGACACGGACGCAAGGCTGACCAACCGGGGAGATCCGTGACGACCGTTCGGCTCGCCCGAGGCGAACGGACCCGAAAGTGAGCCGGCCGGTTCCTTCGCGCCGTGACCGTCGTGGCCATTGGCGTCCGGCCGCGACAGCTCGGTCGTCCGCAAAGGTCCAGGAGCATGATCAGGTAGCCCTGTTCGCCGCGGTGGCCTGCTTGGGCTTGTCGTGGGTGATCTGGCTCGCGGGAGGTCTCCTGGCATTGGTCAACTCCGGCAGCTGGCAAGAGGTCCCTGTGATGCAGGCGCCCATGCTGCTCGTCCGCTTGATCGCTCATCCGAGCGCGCCAGTCGAGGCTTGGCCGCCCCTGGTTCGAAGCAGTCTTCCTGGATCCGGAGCCACCGATGCTTGGCTTGGGATGCTGGCACTGCTCGGTATCTCGGCGGCCTCCTGGTTGGCGTGGCGCCGAAGCGATGTCCGGGGCCATCTGGGTGCCGCGGGCCTTGCGCGGAGTGCTCGCGGCGAGTCGCCGCAGTCAGCCGGCGCGCGTCGGTCCCGCCTTTTCGGGAGTCTCTGCCCTTTGTCGGCCATGAAGTCGCCCGCAAAGCGGGGGTGGGCGCAGCCTCGCGACCTGCGGGCGTTGCACGTGCCCAAAGTCACGGGCAACCGGATCGTGCTCGGGACCCATGCCCACCGATTGCTGGCGGCTGAGTCCCGGCACTCGGTCATGGTTGTGGGGCCGACGCAGTCCGGCAAGACGTCCGGGCTCGCGATCCCTGCCATCCTCGAATGGTCCGGGCCCTTGCTGGCAACGAGTGTCAAGGCGGACCTCTTGTTGGCGACGTCCGAGTGGCGCAGATCGCTCGGTGCGGTCCAGTTCTACGACCCGACTGGCTCGGTGGGCCTTCTGACCGACAATGCGCGGGCATCGGGATGGTCTCCCCTCGCCAAGGCCTGCACCTGGTCGGGCGCGAGACGCATCGCCGCGGCCCTGTGCTCGGTCGCCAGAACGGGGGAAGGGGGGATGGACGACGCCGGGTTCTGGTATGCGAACGCGGAGAAGCTCCTGGCCCCGCTGCTCTTTGCCGCCGCGACCGCGGGAGCCTCGATGGCCGACGTGGTCAGGTGGCTGGACGAGGAGGAGACGACCGAAGTTCTCCTGGCGCTCGAGCTCGCCGGAGTACCCGAGGCCCTGCGGGCGGCCCGCGCCAGCTTCGGCCGAGAGGAGCGCCAGCGTGCCTCGGTCTACGCGACCGCCGAGACGGTCGTCGCCGGCTTTGCCGACCCCGCGGTCGCCGCCTCGACCGAGACGTGTGACATCGACCCCGCTGCCCTCGTCGGGGGTGGTGCCGGCTCTCTTTTCTGTTGCGCGCCCGCGCGAGAACAGGAACGGCTCGCCCCTGTCTTCACGGCCATCGTACGGGAGGTACTCGACGCGGCTTTCGAGCGGGCGGCGGCGACGGGTCGACCCCTCGATCCGCCGTTGCTCGTCGTGTTGGACGAGGCGGCGAGCGTTGCTCCTCTCGCCGACTTGGACCGCGTCTTGGCCACGGCCGCGGGTCACGGGGTTCAGCTGGTAACGGTTTGGCAGGACCTCGCGCAGGTCGAGTCGCGCTACGGCAGTCGTTGGGCGACAGTCGTGAACAACCACCGCGCCAAGATCGTGTGCTCGGGGATCGCCGACCCGCTGACCCTGCAGCACGTCGCTGCCTTGCTCGGCGACGAGGAGAGAGCCGAGCAGTCCTGGACCGTTGGCTACGACGGCCGGCGCAGTCGCACCGACGCTGTCACCGTGCGGGCGCTCGCGCCGCCGGGCTGGCTGCGTCAGCTGCCTCCCGGCGAGGCCGTGCTCGTCTACGGGAGCTTTCCTCCGGCCCGTATCGCCTTGCGGCCGTTCTTCTCCGACCGCGAGCTCGCGAGCCGGGCCACGAGCACCTCACCTCGGTGACCTGGTGCTCCTTGTCGCTGCGGCGCCTGGCCCGAAGTGGCCGGTGGAAGCCCTACGCCTCGACGGGCGAGAGCCTGGTCGGGACACGCCGCGCCAAGTTGACGGCGTGGTCGCCGAGGCGCTCGTAGAAGCGACCCACCAGGGCCAGTTCGATCGCCACAACGACGGGTGTGTCCGCTGCGACGAGCTCGGCGATGAACGACACATGGAGATCGTCCATCTCGTCGTCCAGGGACACGAGGCGTTCCGTCGTGCTCCCCGCGTCGCCCCCGTAACCGTCCGCGGCGATGCGCCACATCGCGCAGGCGACTTCGCCCATTCGCTGGACATAGCCCCGCAGGCGGGCGGGCATCTCGGCGGGGAGATTGCGTGTCGCGCGTCGCGCGACATGCTCGGCCAGGTCACCGCTTCGCTCCAGCTCCGGGAGCATCCCGAGCACCGCCAACAGGTACTGCGTCTCTGCCGGATCCGAGGGGCAGTCCAACAATCGCGCCTGCACGGAAGCCTCGAGCGCCTGATAGAGATCATCGATGTCCGCGTCCGCGGCGACGAGGATGCGGGCGGCCTCGTGGTCGCCGCTGACCATTGCATGCGTCGCCCCCGCGACGGCGTTTTCCACGAGCGCGAAGAGCTGGATCACGTGACGGTCGATGAGAGCGATGTCGATCGGCGCCTGGGCCTCGCGGCGGACCGCGCTCAGAATCCGGTCCGAGCCCTCCGCAGCCTCACCCCGGATACGGCCGTCCGAGGAGGCCTCTTCGGTTGCCGGAGCGTGATCGGGACCGCTCTGGTCGTGAGCGACGCGCGCGAGGTGATCGTCAGGAAGCGCGAGCTGCGCCATGGCGGTCACGGTACCCGTCGCGGGTGGACCCCGGAGCGATAGTCCTCCCTGGCGACAGGATCTAGCGAAGCTTTCATGCCCGCGCGGCCTTCTGGACATCTGGAGTTCGCGGTTTGTTCACACTCCTCGCGTACGGTCGGGGGCAGTGGAGAAGCGAGACGCGATGACAGTTCTCAGCGGCCGTCGCCTCAGCCTCGTGTACTCCGCTCGTACCGGCCCTGGCCCGGGGTCGTGCGCCCTCACCCCCCTCGCGCTCGCAGCCACCCCCGACGCGCAGCACCCCCTAGTTGTGCGTCCCCTCTCCAACCTTTGCGGTGCCGCCCGGATTGCCGGCCGGGCGGGCGATTGTGGCGAGGCACCGGAGGACGCACCTCCGTGGGACGCGGCATGCCGCAGGCTCAGTAGGCGAGCAGGGCGCGCGCGGCAGCGACTATGTCCTGGGTCTGCGGGAGGATCGCCTGCTCCAGGGTGGGTTCGTAAGCGACGAAGGTGTCGGTCGCGCCGACTCTCGAGATCGGCGCATCCAGCTCCCGGAAACACGCCTCTCCTGTCCAAGCGGCCACCTCTGCCCCGAAGCCGCTCGTCAGCACGTCCTCGTGCACCACGAGGAGGCGAGAGGTCCGCTCGACAGACGACGCGACTGCCTCTTTGTCCCAGGGGATCAGGGAGCGAAGGTCGATGACCTCGACACTCATGGCGCCAGCGGCGAGCTCCTCTGCCGCCTCCAGCGACTTGTGCACCGTGGCACCCCACGTGACGATCGTGAGGTCGCTGCCCGGGCGAACCGTCGCAGCCTTGCCGATCGGGATCATGTAATCGGCCGGCGTAAGTGCGTCGCGGGCGTACTTCTGGCGGAGCAGATGCTTGTGCTCCAGGAACATCACGGGGTCTTCGCACCGGAACGCTGTCCTGAGGAGACCGGCCGCATCGCTCGACCGGGACGGCATGACGATGATGAGACCCGGGATGTGAGTGAAAATGGACTCACCGCATTGCGAGTGCCAGATGGCACCGCCGGTCAGATAGCCGCCGATAGCGACTCGGATCACCAACGGAACGGTGAACCGCCCTTCTGAGCGCCACCGCATCGTCGCCGCCTCGGCTTGGATCTGTTGCATGGCCGGCCAGATGTAGTCGAAGAACTGGATCTCGGTACACGGGCGAAGTCCACGCAGGGCCTGGCCGATTCCGCGTCCGATGATGTTGGCTTCGGCAAGCGGGGCGTTGTAGCACCGTGCCGTCCCGAACTCGCGTTGGAGCCCGTGAGTGGTGCCGAAGACTCCGCCCTTTCCCTCCACGCGGTCGATGATGTCCTCGGTGGCGTCGGCGACGTCCTGTCCGAACATGCGAATGCGCTCATCGGACCTCATCTGCTCGAAGAGCACCAGTCGTATCGTCTCACCCATACCGACGAGCTTGAGGTCGTTCTCCCCTTCGCCTCCCGCCGACAGGTCCGGGACCAATCTTGGCTTCGGCTCAGGGATCACAGGCAGCCCCAGCACGTGGTCGGTCACCGACGCCGGATCCGGTCTGCGGGAGCGGAGGACCTGTTGCGCGGTTTCGGCGATCAGTGATCGAACGGTCTCACGGGTCTCGGCGGCCTCAGCTGGTGTGAGCACCCCTGCCTGGATCAATTCGCTTTCGAGGCGAAGGATCGGGTCGCGCGCCGCTTCGTCCTCGATGTCGTCGGCGGACCGATACTTCGATTGGGTGTCCTGGGACGAGTGCGAGTACGGCCGGGTCACCATTGCATGGATGAGGCAGGGGCCTTCACCGGCGCGCACGCGCGCCGTCGCCGCAGCCGCGAGCGACCTGCAGGCGAAGTAGTCGGTGCCGTCGACCTTGTGGACGGCCAGGCCGGGGAAGCCCTGCACGAGATCGGAGATGGGGGCCGGCGCCTGTTCGGATGCCGGTACCGAGATGGCCCACCCGTTGTCCTGCACGAGGTACAAGAGCGGGAGGTGCAGTTGGCAAGCGGTGTTGAGGCTCTCCCAGAACTCGCCCTCCGAGGTTGCTCCTTCGCCGAGTGACACGTAAGTCAACTCGTCGGTCCGGGCGGTACAGCCCGGAAGATCCCGCGGCACGATGTAACGGGAGGCCTCGGCACACCCGACGGCCGGAAGGCATTGGCTGCCGGTGCAACTCGACTGCGAGACGATGTTGAGTGCTTTGTTCCCCCAGTGAGCCGGCATCTGGCGACCCCCCGAGCTCGTGTCCTCGCACGAGCCGACTGCTTGGAGCAGGATGTCGCGGGGTGTCACCCCGAGGCCCAGGACGAGCGCCTGATCCCTGTAGTAGGGGAACAGCCAGTCACAGCCGGCACGAAGCGAGCGCGCCATGGCGAGCCCCAGCGCTTCATGGCCGGCTCCGGCTATCTCGAAATAGACCCGGCTCTGGCGCTGGAGGGTGATAGCCCGGTCGTCCAGGGCTCGCGAGATGCACGCGAGTCGGAAGTCTTCGATGAGCTCGGAGTGGTCGATGCCCCGGTACTGCGCCGGCGTCGCCTTCGGCTGATCGGTGATCACGGCCGGAGAGTCCTTGTGGGCTCGGTCCGAGAGCTCGGCGGCGCGCGCAGGGCGACCGGGAGAGAAGGCGGTCGTGCGCGTTGACTTCGTCAAATGGACTCACCCCCCTTGCAGTCGGTGCCACCACCATAAGGTGAGCCGACCGGTCCGCGCCGTATTGACGGACAGCAACGGCCACCCGGCCGCCCGACGCGTGCCACCAGCCGAGCTGTCGCATCGACCGGTGGGGGAACGCCGGCGCCGGACTACGCGTTTTATCCGGCACGCTTGGCGCCTGTAGCCTTCGCGGTTCGTGGGCCTGCCGACTCGACCGAGGCAAGTGCCATGCCCCGGGCGTCGGGGGATCCGGCGAGCCACCTTGGCGGTGATCTGCGTCTCGGCCCTGGTGGTCAACGTGGACAACACCATCCTGAACGTGGCGCTTCCGACCCTCGTGCGCAAGCTGCACGCGACCTCTAGCGGGCTGCAGTGGATCGTCGACTCCTACGCGATGGTCTTTGCAGGGCTTTTGCTGGTCGGAGGCAGCCTGGCCGATCGATTCGGCCGCAGGCGCTTCTTCTTCATCGGTCTGACCCTCTTCGGCGGAGCATCCACGGGCGCCGGGTTCTCGGGTTCGGTGGGATTCTTGATCGTGTGGCGGGCGGTCATGGGGATAGGCGCGGCGCTGACGATCCCCGCTTCGTTGTCGATCATCAACGACGTCTTCCGCGACCCGATGGAGCGGGCCCGTGCCATCGGTGCCTGGGCCGGGACCATCGGGCTCGGCATCGCGATCGGCCCGATTGCTGGCGGCCTGCTGCTTGCGAGGTTCTGGTGGGGCTCGATCTTCCTCGTAAACGTCCCGATCGTTCTGGCAGGGTTCGTGGGGGCGCTGATACTTGTGCCGGACTCGAAGAATCCTGTGGCCGACCAGCCTGATCCCGCCGGCGGGTTGCTGTCCATCGCCGGCTTGGGCCTGCTGCTCTGGGCGATCATCGAGGCTCCGACCGAAGGTTGGGCCTCCGGAGAGGTGATCGGCGTCGGGCTGGCCAGCTTCGTCGTTCTCCTCACGTTCGTCCTCTGGGAGGCCCGCAGCCGCCACCCCATGCTGAGGCTGGAGCTGTTCTCTGATCGCCGATTCTCCGTGGCCGCAGGCTGTGAGAGCTTCGCGACCTTCGGCCTGTTGGGGGCCCTGTTCGTGCAGACGCAGTTCCTGCAGTTCGACCTCGGTTACTCACCGCTGCAGGCCGGGCTGCGCATCCTGCCGATCGCGATCGTGCTTGTTGTGAGCGCGCCGTTGTCTCCTGTCGTGGCCCGCCTCACCGGGATCAAATACACGGTTGCCGCGGGCCTAGCCGCCATCGCGGGTGGACTGTGGCAGGTCTCGTCGGTGTCCAGCGTCGCCACGACCTACGGGGACGTCCTGCCCGGCATGCTCCTGATCGGGCTTGGGGCCGGACTCTTGCTGCCGACGGCGACGAACTCCGTTGTGGGTTCGGTCCCCCAAGGAGACTCAGGGGTCGGGTCGGCATCCAACGCCGTGGCCCTCCAGGTCGGCGGGGCGCTCGGTGTCGCCGTGTTCGGGAGCGTGCTCTCGACCCGTTACCAGGACCACATGATGGTGGCGCTCGCGGGCCGGCACGTCCCGACGGTCGCCGTGCATGCCATCCTCGGGTCTTTGGGCGGCGCCCTTGCCGTGGCGGACCGGGCCGGCGGCGCGACGGGTGCTTTGTTGGCGCGTGCTGCACGCAGTGCATTCATGAGCGGCAACAAGGTGGCGCTCGCCGTCGGCGGGGTCGTCGCACTCGTGGGGGCTCTTCTCGCGCTCGCCGCCCTCCCGTCACAGATCTCGCGATCCTCGCCGGGCCCCGGTCCGGCCACCGATGATCTGGGTAGCCGACCAGGTCCGTAGACGTGCGGGGGGTCCGGATGCACGAAGCCGCCCCGATGCGTCTAACCTGATGACAGTCCTCGAAAGGAAGGCAGGTGATCACCGGGATGCTTGCCGATCTCATTGGTCCCGACAGCTTGATCGTGATTGCAGTCGTCGTCGTCGTGCTCCTCTTTGGAGGGTCACGACTTCCCAAGCTCGCTCGCGGGCTCGGCAGCGCGTCCCACGAGTTCAAGAAGGGCATGGAGGAGGGCGACCCGGACAAGGGTGCCGCGTCCGCCTCCAAGGGTGACGACAAGACGTCCGGCCCAGTTCAATCCAACTGAGCCACTCCTCGACACACCTTTAGGCGATGGCGTCGAGCGGGTCGTCGCGTCGACAGGTCCCCTTTGGCGGACACCAGCTTGCCGAGTATGCGCTCGCAGCTGCTCTCGTCGTCGTGGGCGTGCATATGGGCGGTCGCCCGGCAGTAGTCCTGATGGTCGCCGGTGCGGTGGTCGGCGCGTTCGCTTTTGTGACCAAGGGGCCACTGGCGGCCCTGAGGATCATTCCGAGACGACTGCACGTCTACCTCGACATGGTTCTCGCCGCCGGGTTCGCCGTCTCGCCGTTGTTGTACCTGCATGACCTGCAGATAATCGCGGTCGTCCTCAGCGAGGCCGTGGCTGTTCTGCTCGTACGCATGTCGCTCACGACCGAGATCGTCCCGCACCCGCGTCCCAGCCGGCGGGGAGCGCAAGCGGGTGTTGCGGACGGCTCAAGTGCTGCCGGTGGATCCGACGCAGTCTCGACTGTTGCCGCGACGGCAGGCCGCGTCGTGGGAACTGCAGTGGCCAAGGTTCGCGGTTCCGATGCTCCCTTGCTAGCGGCACGCGGTCTCGGTCGGGCGACCGGGCACGCGCGGCGCCTCGGGCGTGCAGCTCGCGCGGCGAAGACGACGGACGCGTCCTAGTCCTTCGCGTATCCCCCGGGTCGTCCACGGCGCCTAGCTGACCGCGGAGGCAAACGCCGAGAAGCGGCCCTTCCAGGGGGCCACGCGGGCGGCCAAGGCGTCGGCGGGAGGGCGCCGCGTCCGGTGCTGAGCCGCAGCTCAGCCCGGCTCGGGAGGCGGCTCGGCCAGGTTCTGACAGCGTCGCAGCCGCGTTCTGGCGAGTGCTTGACCGGCCCCCGAAGTTATTTGGCTAGAGTCTTCGGACAGTGGGGGTTCCGGGGGTCGCCAAACTAAGACGAATCGCGCGCTTTTTGCTGTTCAGCACACTCGCGCTCGGCCTTGGTGGATGCACCCTGCCGACCTTCGGGGCCTTCCGCGGTGCCACGAGCCAAGGCCAGGCGGAGTTCAAGCTTTGGTCCTGGATGACGATCGCCGGTCTCGTCGTTGCGGTAATCGTCTGGGGTCTGATCCTGTGGGCCGTCATCGCCTACCGCCGCCGTGACCCGAACAAGATCCCCAGGCAATTCCACGACAACTTGCCTGTCGAAATCATCTACACGGCTATACCGCTGATAATCGTCGGCGTCATCTTCTTCTACACCGTCAAGACGGAGAACAAGATCGACGCCCTCGCTCCGCATCCCGCCGTCACCATCAAGGTGACGGGATTCCAATGGGGATGGAGCTTCAGCTACCTCAACTCGACGGGCAAGCAGATCGCGCTGGTGGAGACCTCACAGACCAGGCCGCCCGTGCTCGCAGGCAACCCGACCTCGGTTGAGTACCCACAATTCGTCCTACCTCTCGGTGAGACCACCCAGGTCGTGCTTGTTTCGGCTGACGTCGTGCACGGTTTCTACGTCCCGGCGTTCAACTTCAGCCGCTATGCCCTGCCCGGTGTCACCAATAGCTTCGACTTCACCCCGGTCCGCACGGGCGTCTTTGCGGGCCACTGCGCGCAGTACTGCGGTCTTTATCACGCCGAGATGCTCTTCAGCGTGCGCGTGGTGAAGCCGGGTGCCTTCCAGGCGTGGTTGAGCTCCCAGTCCGTCGCGGGAGTAGCAGCATGACCCTTCTCGCCGAGCGGCCAGCGGTCTTCGACGAAGGCCCGTCGCACGAACATGGGGCCGGTCCGTCCGGGTTCTTGAAGTGGGTCACCTCGACCGATCACAAGGTGATCGGAAAGAACTACACGGTCACCGCACTTGTTTTCTTCCTCATGGCCGGTGCCATGGCCCTCTTGATCCGGGCGCAGCTCGCGAGCCCCGACAGCACGTTGTTGTCGCAGCACACATACAACGAGATGTTCACCATGCACGGCAGCTTGATGATCTACCTGTTCGTCGGGCCCGTCTCGTTCGGTGGGCTCGCGAACTACATCGTCCCGTTGCAGATCGGTGCACCGGACATGGCCTTCCCGAGGCTCAACGGCCTTTCCTACTGGCTGTACCTGGGCGGCGGTTCGCTCATGATGATGGGCTTTTTGACGACCGGATCAGCGGCCGACTTCGGCTGGGTGGCCTATGCGCCGCTCTCCAACTCGATCAACACCCCGGGCGCGGGACCGGATCTTTGGATCGTCGCCCTCATCCTCACCGGATTCTCGGCGATCTTCACCGGGGTCAACCTGGTCACCACGATCTACTACCTGCGGGCCCCCGGCATGACCATGTTCAGGATGCCGATCTTCACCTGGAACATGCTTGTGACCGGCATCCTCATCCTCATCGCCTTCCCAGTGTTCACGAGCGCCCTCGTGCTTCTTTGGTGCGACCGGCACCTCGGCGCTCACATCTTCGAGGTATCAGGTGGTGGTGTACCGGTTCTCTGGCAGGACCTCTTCTGGTTCTTCGGCCACCCGGAGGTGTACATCCTCGCGTTGCCTTTCTTCGGCATCGTGACCGACGTGATCGCAGTGTTCTCCCGCAAGCCGATCTTCGGCTATCGGGGCATGGTGTTCGCGACGATCTCCATCGCGGCCCTGTCCACGAGCGTCTGGGCGCACCACATGTTCACGACCGGTGTGGTGCTGCTGCCCTTCTTCAGCTTGATGTCCTATCTGATTGCCGTGCCGACCGGGATCAAGTTCTTCAACTGGATCGGCACGATGTGGCGCGGTTCGGTGAAGTTCGACACTCCGATGCTGTTCTGCATCGGTTTCCTTACCACCTTCCTGATCGGCGGAGTGAGCGGGATCTTGTTGGCTTCACCCCCTGTGGACTTCGCCACGCACGACACGTACTTCGTGGTCGCCCACTTCCACAGCGTTGTCATGGCACTGGTAATGGGTGCTTTCGCCGGGTTCTTCTACTGGTACCCGAAGATGACCGGGCGAATGCTCCGGGAAGGGCTCGGCAAGTTGTCGTTCTGGCTGATGTTCATCGGCACGAACGTCACCTTCGACCCGCAGTACCTGCTGGGGCTCAAAGGGATGCCGCGGCGCATCGCGGAGTACGCGGCGAGTGATGGGTTCACAACGCTCAACCGGATCTCGAGCGCCGGCGCGGTCCTGCTCTTCCTGGCGGTGCTCGTCTTCCTCGTCAACGCATTCGTGTCGTGGTGGAAGCCGATCCCCGCTGGTGACAACCCCTGGGACGCGTTGAGCCTGGAATGGGCGACGACGTCTCCTCCGCCCCACCACAATTTCCTGCGCATCCCGCCCATCAGGTCCCAACGACCGGTATGGGACTACAATCACCCTGAGGACCGGATTCTCGAGCATGCGCGGCCGAGGAGACCCGGCCTCGTCGCATCGGCAGGTGGAGGAACCGTGCTACTGGAGGACGTCGGGCTCGACGGACCGGACGCCTCAGATACCGGGGAGCTTGACCGATGAAGGTCGAGTCGTACGTCCTCTTGTTCGTCGGCACCTTCTTCGGACTCGTCGGCCTCGCTTATTGGCTGATGAGCCACGAGGACGCCGGCAGCATCATGCTGCTCGGGACGTTCCTGTTGGGCTGCGTGCCAGGTGGCTACTACCTATGGTGGTCGCGGCGCATGGCCCCGAGGCCGTCTGACAATCCCAAGGCCTCCCTCAAGGACGGGGCAGGCGTCGTCGGGGCCTTTCCCGGATCCAGCATCTGGCCGTTCGTCCTCGGCCTCGGTGCCACCTTCGTGGGCTTGGCACTCGTGTTCGGCGCCTGGACGCTGGCCGTCGGCCTGTTCCTGGCTGTCGCGGCCCTCGTCGGGGTCGTCTACGAGAGCCGTCGCGGCGGCTTGGTCTAGCCCAATTACCGGCCCGGCCTTATAACTGGGCCGGCTTCGGGGTCAGCACCCGTATCCGGGGGGCGTCTGCGGCCCACTCGAATCGCGAAGCGCAGCACGAACACGACCAGCACGGCCATCAAGAGAAGGAAGACCCCGAAGCCGAAGTCGAAGGCCACGCTCACGTGCGTTCTCCGGGGTCCTTTTTCGGGGGCAGGTCCTGTGGCGTCACTCGGAGCAGACCCTCTTGCACGAGGCTGACCACGAGGCGACCCTCCTCGTCGAAAATGAGCCCTCTTGCTAGCCCGCGAGCGCCGTAGGCGTTGGGAGAATCCTGGTCCACGAGCAACCACCGGTCGGCGCGGAACGGTCGGTGGAACCACATGCAATGGTCCAGGCTGACAACCATGGTCCTGTCTTGTCTCCATCGGACCTCGTGCGGTTTCAGCACCGAGTCGATGATCGACATGTCCGAGGCGTACGCGATCACGGCGGCATGCAGCAGCGGATCATCGGCCAGTTCCCCGTCCGCGCGCACCCACAACCGCTGGCGGGTCTCCCGACTGGTTGTCGGCAACCATGGGAGATCGCCGATATACCGCTGATCGATCGGTCGTGGCCTGCCCACCACGAACCAGTCCGGCAACTGGTCGAGGTGGGGCTCGAGGCGCTCGCGGACTGTCGGCAGGTCGTCGGCTCGGGGCACCTCGGGCATCTCGGCCTGGTGGACGAAGCCCGGACCCTCGTCGATGTGGAAAGAGCACTGGAGGTTGAATATGGCCCGGCCATGCTGGATCGCTACCACGCGCCGGGTAGTGAACGACCGGCCGTCGCGGATGCGATCGACCTCGTAGAGGATGGGCGCCGTCGGATCTCCAGGGCGCAGGAAGTACGAATGGAGGGAGTGGACCCGGCCCGATTCAACCGTCCGCCCGGCGGCGACGAGTGACTGTGCGGCCACCTGGCCGCCGAAGACACGCAGACGGGTCTCGTCGAGGTTCCTGCCACGGAAGACGTTCACCTCGATGGCCTCGAGGTCGAGCAGTTCGACGAGCTGGCTCAGGGCCTCTGTCACGGATGAGACGATAGACTTCCATCATGGCCTCGTTAGTGAGCCGGGCTGTCGCGTTCCGGCGGACGGAGCACTTCAGTCGCCTTTGGAAGTACGCCTCGGTCTCGATCGTCTCGACGATCGTCTCCCAGGTCGTGCTCTTCTCGACCTACCACATCTGGAAGGTCGGATCGGCGATGGAGTGCAACGTCATCGCCACGGCCGTCGCCTCCCTCCCGGCCTATTACCTCAACCGCACATGGACCTGGGGCAAGACGGGCCGTTCGAAGGTCTGGCGGGAGGTCGTGCCGTTCTGGACGATCTCCTTCACCGCCATGGTGCTCTCGACCGCGGCGGTCGGGGTCGCGGCGCACAACGCGGACCGGATCGCGAGCGGATCCCTCGCTCGTGCCCTGATAGTCAACAGTGCCAACCTGCTCACCTACGCCTGCATCTGGACGGCCCGCTACTTCATCTTCAACCGATACCTCTTCGGAGCCAGGACCCAGGTTCGGGAACAAGACGAGCACGTTGAGTTGACTTCTGAGGTCGCGGTGCCGGCCAACGGCGATGCCGGCGCGCTCGCGCCGGGAATGCCCACGCTGGCAAAAGGCGAGACCGTCGACCCGGTCGCCGACGTTCGCTGACGACATGCCCGCTGCGGGCAAGGCGAGACTGTGTCGCTTCACCTGGAGGGGCCGGCGGGTTGCCTGAGGCCTCGTCGCCGCTCGCGGCGGCGTGCCACGACGACGACCGCCCAGCCTGCCAACACCGCGAACAGCGCCAGTAAGACCGTCGGCAGATCGCCGACGCGGGTGTAAAGCGTGACTCCGTCGCGCAGCGCGACGTTTGCCCTGAGTACCGCCGTGACCGAGAGGGGCGTCTGTTCGAGTACGTCTCCGTGGTTGTCGATGACGGCCGAGTAGCCGGTCGGCGCTGCCTGCAACAAGTCGCGGCCTTCTTCGATCGCCTGCAGGCGGGAAGCCGCGATCTCCTGGGTGGGGGCCTGCTCGCTCGAGTACGAGGACGTGTTGGTCGGGACCAAGATGAGCTGACCGCCGGCTCTTACGCCCGAGCGCCCGCGGTCGGAGAAGAACACCTCGTAGGACACGAGCACGGCGACACGTCCCACCGGCGTCACCATCATTCCGCTCCCGTGTCCCGCGATGGCGTCGCGGGGAACAGCCTCGAGGTTCGCAAAGTGGGCGAAGAACGACCGCCACGGGACGTACTCGCCGAAGGGGACCCGGTGGACCTTCTCGAACGAAGCGACGAGGGCCCCGGAGGGCCCGTAGGCCACGATCTCGTTTCGGAACCGGGTCGTTCCGACGGGCCAGGTGACGCCGGCGAAAAGCGTCGTGTGAAGGTCGCGGGCGATGTCGGAGAGTTGAACAGCTTCCGGCGCGCCCTTGAACGGCTGGCCGAGCGCAACGACGTCCTCAGGCCACAACACGAGATCGACCGGCGGGCGAACCAACATGTTCGCCCGCAGCGCAGCGGCGTATACGACCGAGGCCGGGACCTGGAGATCGGACAGTCCGCGGCGGCCCCCACCCTGCACGACGGCTGCGCGCAGAGTCCGCACCGCAGGTCCGCCATCAGCGGCGAACACACTCCAGACGGCGAGCGCGGCCACGACGCTCAGGCTGAGGGAGCACCCCATCAGCCCAGTACCGTGCGCACCGTCGCCCGTTCGGCGTCGTCGGAACCAGGTGACGACGAAGTCGCCCGCGGACACCCCGGCAAGGTAGGTAGCGCCAACCAGGAGGACCGTGCCACCGATGCGCGCCGTGCCGGCGAGGGGGCCGTTCACTTGCCCGAGCGCGATCCCGCCAGGTGGCACGCCGCCGAAGGGCCAACGCTCGCGCGCCCATTCCGCAAGCGTCAGCAACGCTGCCAGGGCCGGCATGCTGACCGGACCGGTCGGGACCAGGACGCAGGCAACCGCGAACATGGCCGAATGGATGATGATGAGCCCGGCATAGCCGAGGAACGTGAACTTGTCGGCCCAGGCGAGACCGATGGCGAATTGGCCGGCACCCGCCAGGAATCCGGCTGCTGCCCTGGCACCGATCGACCGGTCCCTCACTGCCCAGGCGAGAAGCGCCACTCCGATGAAGGCGAAAGGCCACAGCCCGAAAGGTGGCAGCGAAAATGCCACGAGGACCCCACCCATGAGCGGCGCGAACCACACCGCGACCCGGCTCGTGTGTCTCACCGGCTCAGGCGGCCGCGAACCTCCAGCGCAGCTCGCTCGCCAGTTGTCAAGCATGCTGGGATGCCGATCCCGCCCAGCGATGGACCCGCCAGCCCGAGTGCAGGCAGCTCGGCGAGGGCCGCCTGCGCCCGCTCGATCTTGCGGAGATGCCCAGGCAGGTATTGCGGGAAAGCCCGCGGCCAGCGCTGGACCAGGCTGGAAAGTGGCGGCGTGGATGTACCGATCAGTTCCCGCAGGTCCTTGAGCACTGCCTGGACGAGATCCTCGTCGGACATTGATGACGGTCGCTCGTCTCCGTAACGGCCGGTCGAGGCACGGACGACGACTTCGCCGGGCGATGCCGTATAGGGCCACTTTGCAGAGAGGAACGTGCAGCCGGTGACGATCCGGCCCTCGCGACGCGGTGTCAGGAAACCGCTTCCCGCCGGGAGCCCCGCTATGGCAGCCGAGGGCCAGGCGAGCGTGACGAGCGCGATGCTCGAATGTGGGACCGAACCGAGCTCCGCGGCTGCCACCGGGGCGCTGTCGACGAGCAGACGCGCGGCCACGTACCCGGAAGCTGCCATCACCACGCCGTCCGCAACGATCGTCCCGCCTGTTGTTTCGAGCTCGTAGCGGTCCTTGACCAGCCGGAGGGCCGTGACGGCCGTCCCAGTTCGGAGTTGTGCGCCCCGGTTCTGCACATCGGCCACGAGCGCATCGACCATACGGCCGAGGCCGCCCCGCATCCCGAGAAAGAACGGCCTCGTCTTCGTGCCGGCGCCTGGTGTCGGCCTCGGGGTGTTGCGGGACAGCAGTCTCAGCGCCCGCGTCACGCTGCGGTGCCCGGCGAGTGCCGTTGCCACCTGGGGTGCCACAACGACAAGCGAGAGCTGGTCGAGGCCACCGGCGTTGATACCGCCGAGCAAGGGGTCCACGAGGCGCTCGACAAGCTCCCGGCCGAGCCGTGTCCCGAGGATCGAGGCCGCGCTCCACTCAGGACCACCCGGGTCTCTGGCAGCGGTGGCGCCTTTCTCGGTGCGGCCGGCGGCATGATCCTGCGGGGGCAGCCCGAGGCTCGAGGCCGAGATCGGTGGGCCCAATGCCAACAGGTCGAGTGCGGCCCTGGCGAGCCCTCGCCCGCTCACGATCCGCGACCGGGCGAGGGCAACGAGGTCGGGAGGCAAGCCGAGGATGAGCCCTGCCGGTAGCGGGCGCAGCCGTCCCCGCGCCACCACCGAAGCGGAGCTTGTCGCCGGTGCCACGAGTTCGTCGCCGAGCCCGAGTTGGCCACACAGCTCCGCAGCACTCGCGTTCCGTGTGAGGAAGTTGTCCGGACCGAAATCGACCGGACGTCCCCGGAACTCGCCGGAGAGGATCTTGCCTCCGAAACGGTCATCGGACTCGAGCAAGATGACCTCGGTGTCGCGCCTGGCGTCCTCACGGTCCGAGCTGTCCCGGAGTTCGCGACTGACAGGGGAAGCGCCGGCCAGGACGCGCGCTGCCGCCAACCCGCTGATCCCACCGCCGACGACAGCCACGACGCGGTTCACGGCCCTAGAGCTCTTCCGCGCGGTCGATGACGAGCTCGGCCAGCGCGGCGCACATCCGCGGATCGGCGTTCAACGACTCGGTCCGGGCGAAGGCGATGCCCGCCTCGGTGGCGACGCGGCTCGCGTCGATGTCGAGGTCGTAGAGGATCTCCAGGTGGTCCGAGGTGAAGCCGGCCGGGCAGACCACCACCGCGTCCACTCCTTCAGCGGGCAGTGCCCGCAGCCTCTCAAGGATGTCCGGGCCCAACCAAGGCTCCGGCGTCCGGCCGGCACTCTGCCAGCCGATGTCCCAGCGCCCGAGGCCCGACGCTGACGCCACCAGTTCACCGGTGCGCCGGAGCTGGTCGGCGTAGGGGTCGCCGTCGGCGACGACGCGTAACGGGAGGCTGTGCGCGGTGACGAGGAGGAGAAGCCTTCCGTTCTTACTGGCAGCGGTCGCATCGCGCCCGAGCGACCCGAGCGCGTCGCCCACTCGCTCGGCGAGAAGCTCTATGAGAACGGGGTGCTCGTGCCAGTGCTCGACGAACGCCGCGGGCATGCCGAGCTCGCCCGCCCGCTCTCTCGCACGGGACACGTACTCCCCGACGCTGCCCCGCGAGTAGTGGGGCGCAAGGACGAGGCCCACCAAGCCGTGTACCCCTTCAGCGGCCAAGGCCTCGATCGCGCTCTCGATGCGAGGGTCGGAGTGCTTGTTGCCGAGGAAACACAGGTAGCGGTTGGGCGATCGCAGCTCCAGTTGCTGCTGGATCCCTGCCACCTGCTCTGCGGTGTGCCGCGAAAGGGGGGAGACTCCACCGATAGATTCGTAGCGCCTTGTGAGGTCGGCCAGCTGTTCGGCGCTTGGTGGGCGTCCACGGCGCACGTCTGTGTAGAACGTTTCGATCTGTCCGGGTGAGGGCGGGGTCCCATACGCCATGACGAGGACCCCGGTTCGTCTCGAGGAGGGTGCCATCACCCGGCAGTCTCACCGGAACGCGTGCCCGGCCTCCAGTTGTGGACCGTCTCGACCACCCGGGCCAGCACTCCGGGATCTGTCTCGGGCAGCACACCGTGGCCAAGGTTGAAGATGTGCCCCGGCTTTCCGCCCGCGTCCTCGAGGACCTTGGTCGCCTCTTCGACCACTATTGCGACCGGCGCGAGGCATGTGGCAGGGTCCAAGTTGCCCTGGACAGCCTTTCCCGCGCCGATTCGATCACGGGCCACTGAAAGCGGCACACGCCAGTCGACACCCACGACGTCTGCTCCCGCCTCGGACATGAGGCCGAGCAGCTCTCCGGTGCCGACGCCGAAATGGATCCGGGGCACGCCGAGATCTCGCGTCCCCTCGAGCACCTTGCGCGAAGCGGGCAGAACGAAGGTCGCGTAGTCCGCGGCCGAGAGTGCTCCCGCCCAGCTGTCGAAGAGCTGGATTGCCGAGGCGCCAGCTTGGACCTGGGCTCTCAGCGTCGCCAGGGCGATGTCGGCGAGCCGATCGAGGATCTGGTGCCACAGCCCCGGCTCAGCGTGCATGAGGGCCTTAGTGCGGCCGAAGGTCCGGGAGGGGCCGCCCTCGACGAGGTAGCTCGCGAGGGTGAACGGAGCACCGGCAAAGCCGATCAAGGGGACGTCCGATTCGCGAACGACGATTCGGACAGCCTCGAGCACGGGGGCGAGATCCGTCTCGGGTTCGAGAGGCCGAAGACGCTTCAGGTCCGCGTCGCCGCAAAAAGGCCTCTCGATCACCGGCCCGCGTCCTGCAACGATCTCGACTCCGACGCCGATGGCGGCAAGCGGGACGACAATGTCGGAGAACAAGATGGCGGCATCGACCCCGTATCGGCGCACGGGTTGAAGTGTCAGCTCCGCCGCAAGTTCGGGCTTGGCGATTGCGTCGAGGATGTCACCGTCCCCGCGCAGGCGGCGATACTCCGGGAGGGATCTCCCCGCCTGGCGCATGAACCATACCGGCGTCCGCTCAATCGGCGCGCACCGGCACGCCCCTAGGAACGGAGAATCGAACTCCCGCACGGAATGACAGTATCCCGGCCTTCGGACCGGCCGTATTCGCCGTAGCAACCGCTAGATTCGGGCGCGTGTTTGGGCTAGAAAGTACGCCGTGAGCGACGCAGCAGTACTGCCGCGCCCGCACAGCCGACAGCAGCCGGGGGGGCCCCAGTTGCTCGCCGTTGGCGTCGTCGTCTGGCTTGGCTCGGAATTCATGTTCTTCAGCGGCCTGTTCGCCGCCTTCTTCACTATCCGCGCCCACAACATGCCTGTGTGGCCGCCGGCAGGGACGTTTCCCCCCGGAACGCACCTCGACACGATCCAGGCGCTGATCTTCACCTTCGTGCTTCTGGCCTCGAGCCCGACTTTCCAGCTCGGCGTGTGGGCGCAGGAGCGCGGGGAGTACAAGAAGGCCCGTAACTGGATCATCACGAGCTTCGTCCTCGGCGCGGCGTTTCTCGGGAACCAGGCCTACGAGTGGAAGACCCTTCCCTTCCGGGTGCACACCAATGCCTACGGCTCGCTCTTCTATATCATGAGTGGCCTTCACGGGCTTCACGTCCTTCTTGGCCTCGTGGCCATGATCGCCCTCCTCGGGCGACTCGCCGGCTCGATGAAGGGCCGCGACCCGGGTGAGACCGCCGTCTTCCAGGCAGTCAGTTATTACTGGCACTTCGTCGACTTTGTCTGGATCGGGCTGTTCAGCGCCCTGTTCCTGCTCTCGTGACCGCATCTCCCGCCTTTTGGCGGCGCGCCCTTCTGAGCTTCGCGCTCCTCGTGTCGGCGAGCTTCGTCGGTGTGTTCCTGCTTGGCGGGGGCCGTGGCGGTGTCTCCGCGGGCGGAGTCCCGAGCGAAGTCAACGCTGTCAGTCTCACGAGCCAGGACAACCCGACCACCGCGAGTCAGCTTGGGCTGGGCCGCACCTTGTTCGTGCAGAACTGCTCCAGCTGCCACGGGATCGACGCCGAGGGAGGCAACCGCGCGCCGCCGCTTCTCGGTGTGGGCGGCGCGACGGTGGACCTCTGGCTGTCCAGCGGGTGGATGCCGCTCGCCGAGCCGACGGCCGAGCCCGAACGGAAGCCGGCAAAATTCGACCGAGCCGAGGTCCTCGACATCGTGCGGTACGTGACGTCCTTGGCTCCGTCGTTCGGCAATCCGGGAGTCCCCTCCGGAATCGACATCTCACATGCGAACGTGGCCGAAGGCTTCAGCTTGTTCGCCCTCAACTGCGCGCCCTGCCACACGATCACAGGTGCCGGAGACGCTCTCGCCGGGGGTATCCAGGCGCCACCGCTGCACGGGGTGACCAAGACGATGGTCTGGGAAGCGGTCCGCACCGGTCCCGGCAACATGCCGCGCTTCGGGCCCGGGACGCTTTCGCCTTCGCAGGTCGTCGACATCGTGGGTTATGTCGTGAAGAACATCCAGCATCCCTACAGTCCCGGTGGGCTCTCGCTCGGAGGTGTGGGCCCGGTCGCGGAGGGCTTCGTCGGGCTGTTCGTCGGCGTGGGCGCCTGCCTCCTTGCCGCACTCTGGGTCGGCGACCGCACCGAGACCGAGGAGGACGAAGCCCGGGAAGGCCATGGTGGCCACGACGGTTCCGAGAGCCCGGACGGTCACGGGGACGGTCCGGGCGGCGAAGATCAGAGCGAGCTCGCAAATGCCTGACGAACCTGATGCCACTGCCGGGTCGTCGCGACCAGACGGCCCGGATCGCCGGGTGCGGATCCCCGTCACGTCGGTCCGCGTCGACGCGCCGCAATTCCAGATAGCCGCGAAGAACCCGCGTCGTGCCGAGCTCGTCGCCAGCTCGGGATTCCTGTTGGCAGCCGCCGGATTTGCCGGCTTCGGCGCGGCCTATTGGCAGAACTGGTCCAACTTCTGGCTCGCCTTGACCTTCTCCATAGGTTTCGCGGGACTCGGATACGGGATGGTGGTGTGGGGCAGGTACCTGATGCCGAGGGGCCCCTTCTCGGAGTCCCGGCACAGCCTCGTGCCGACCAGTGCCCAGCGTGAGGTGTTTGTCCAGGACTTCGCGATTCGCGGGAAGGTGGCCGTCGAGCGCCGAGGCTTCCTCGTCAAGACGCTCGGAATCGCATCAGGGATCCTCGGTGTCGTGCTGGCGTTCCCGCTCCTGCGCTCGCTCGGCCCACTCCCGGAAAAGACACTTCGCCAAACTGCATGGCGACGCGGCTCGTATCTCGTCGACATCACCGGTCGCAAGATCAAGACAGGTGACCTCGAGGTCGGTGGCTTTATGACGGTGTTCCCAGAGACCGACATCGGGGGCGCGTACTCCCAGACCATGTTGATCAGGGTCGACCCCCCGCCCGCCAGTGGCTACCTCACGCCCCCGCCGCAGTTCGCCAAGCAACGGGCGACTTGGGCGCCACAGGGCTACATCGCCTTCTCGAAGGTGTGCACGCATGCCGGCTGCCCCGTGGGCCTCTACGAAGAGCTCACCAAGCAGATGCTGTGCCCCTGCCACCAGTCGCTGTTCGACGTCACCGACGCTGCCATCCCCATTTTCGGCCCGGCGCCGCGACCGTTGCCTCAGCTTCCGCTCTACGTCGACGACGAGGGCTACTTCCGCGCCCAGGACGGCTACGACGAGCCCGTAGGACCGGGGTACTGGGAGCGCGGCAATGATTGACGCGCTTTTCAACTGGTTCGACGAACGGCTCGGGATCTCGGGCTCCGGCCGAAAGATGCTCAACAAGGTCTTCCCGGATCACTGGTCGTTCCTGATAGGCGAGATCGCCCTCTACTCGTTCATCGTGCTCCTCGGAACAGGGGTCTTCCTGACCCTCTACTTCGTCCCGTCGAGCAAGGACGTCATCTACGAGGGCTCGTACGCCCCCCTTCGCGGACAGCCCGTCTCCGAGGCGTTCGCCTCGACGTTGAACCTGAGCTTTGCGGTTCGCGGCGGCCTGCTCATGCGTCAGATGCACCACTGGGCGGCGAACATTTTCGTCGGGTCGATCGTTGTGCACATGCTCCGCATCTTCTTCACCGGAGCATTCCGCAAGCCTCGCGAGCTCAACTGGATCGTGGGCTCGACCCTCCTCATCCTCGCGATCTTCAACGGGTTCCTCGGCTATTCGCTCCCCGACGACCTCGTCTCGGGAACGGGCATCCGGATCTCGTTTTCGATCGTGGAGTCGATCCCGCTGATCGGCAGCTATGCGGCCTTCTTCCTCTTCGGCGGCAACTTCCCGGGCAACGCCATCATCCCGAGGTTCTTCATCCTCCACGTGCTCATCCTGCCCGCGGTGATCGTGGGTCTCCTGAGCGCCCACCTGGGCATGCTCGTCCGCCAGAAGCACACGCAGTTCCCAGGACGCGGCAACACGCCCCGCAACGTCGTGGGTGCCCCACTGTGGCCCACATTCGTCGCGAAGACGACCGGTTTCATGTGCCTGACGGTCGCGGTCACCGGCGTGCTCAGCGCCTTCTTCCAGATCAATCCCGTCTGGCTCTACGGCCCTTACGTGCCGTACAAGGTGAGTTACGCGGTGCAACCGGACTGGTACATGGGCTGGCTCGACGGCGCGCTTCGTATCATGCCGAGCTGGGAGATCGTGGGCTTTGGCCACATGATCCCGAACGTCTTCTTCCCGGCGATCCTTCTCCCCGGCATCACTTTCGGCGTCCTGCAGGCGTGGCCGTTCATCGAGGCAAGAATCACCCACGACCACGCGGAGCACCAGATCCTGGACCGTCCTCGGGACCGGCCGAAACGCACGGCGTTCGGTACCGCGGTGTTCTCGTTCTACTTCGTGCTGTTCGGGGCAAGTGCCACCGACGTCCTTGCGAACTACCTGTCGATCTCTCTGAACGTCGTGCTGACGTCGTTCCGTTTCCTGGCGATCGCAGTGCCCTTGATCGTGTATCCGGTCACATACCGCGTCTGCAAGGAGATGCAGCAGGTGCCGACGGCAGGCAAGCGCAAGCGTGCCAACGTGGTCCTCAGATCGGCGGAGGGCGGCTACTCGACCGTCCGCGCCGAAGAACGTCCGGGTGACGCCGTCCCAAGAGTGGACCCGCTGCCCCTCGACGAGGACATCCAGTTCCTCCCGGTGATGGCCGACGCCGTCGTTACGGGCAATGGTTTTGGAGAGGAAGCGCCACCGGAGTCACCGGCCGAGAGCCGGAGCGACCGCCCCAGGGGCGGAATATTCACCATCCCCCGCGCTCTACCGCTGAGCCCTCCGTTCTTGCCGCGGGACTCCTTTGCGCCCGTGGGTGGCGTGAGGTCCTGGGTCCGGCTGGGCTCAGCCGGATGCGGCCATCTCATGCCATAACCCGCCATTCAGGTCAATGTTGTTGCCGGCCGCCTGGCCGGGAGCGCCATCACCGACGTAGCTGTAGAGGGGATGGCCGTTATAGGTGACCTGTGCAGCTCCGTGCGAACGCCGGATAATGCCGAGCTCTCCGGTCACGCCCGGGCCCGCGCGGGGGATCCCGACCACCGGCGGCCAATAGAGGGCGCAGGTCCCGTAGCAGTCGGACTTGGTCGGCGTGTCGGGGCCGAACCAGTACAACGTGAAGGCCCTGGCATTGGTCACGACAGACACACCACCGACTCTCCCGATCTTGAGGAGCTCCACCGACGAGCCGGTACTCGTTGGTGCCGGTCCCGGGGATGCTAGGCAGAGGCCCAACAGCACGGCGGCCAGCAGCGTCAACGCTGAAGCCCCCCAGCGGGTGCTCGGGATGGCTGCCTGCAGCCTGCCGGAAAGCTTGCTTGTGTTTGCCTTCAATCCGGCGGAGCGGAGCTGTTCAGTATCGCCAAGGACGAACGCGGCCAGTGCCGCGAACATGGTTACCTCGATCACGCCGGCCGCGACCCCGGCCGGCGTGCGGACCTCCCTGAACCCGAAGAGTCCGATTCGCAGCGACAACAGGTAACCGCCGAGTGTCGAGAGAGCCAGCACCGCACCGCCCGCCGCGGTGAGCCGGCTACCGGACACGAGCACGACCAGGCCCAGGCCGCAGGCGACGATCGCCTGAACCAGGAAGAGCCAGCCGACCTCTGGGATCGACCGGTAGCCGGTCAGGTAGAGGTCAAGGTGGATCGCCCCGGTCGACACCAGTAGGCCCGCCCCTGTCACCCGCAGTGCGAGCCACCCCCAACCCATCTGCGACCGTTGCTCTCGTTTCACGACTGTCCCTAGACCCGAGCGGCGCATGGGGTGCACGGGTCGGGTGGTTGACCGAGAGAGGCCCGCAGCACCGACCAGCGCCGTCCTCGGTGCGACGCGAAACATGCGCGATGGCGGGGTTGTTGGCAGAACCTCACAGGCTCGCTCCTTTGCTTCGGCGGTCAACGAGGCGGCGCGCCGTTCGTCACAGAGACATACGGCGCAGCACCGTTGTGAGATTCACTCGATGAGAAGATTCGGCCAGACCGGGACCGATTGCCGCGGCTGACCACAAAGAGGCTCGGCAGGAACCTGACCGCGACAGCGCGGTCAGCCAACAGTCGATCGGCGGCGACATGGTCTCGTCCCGCCGGGTGTGGTCAGACAACCAGGAATAGTGGGGAAACTGGGCCGGTTCACAAGACCATGACGACCACAGTGGTGGCCACTGGGTTCGGTGGACCTGAAGTCCTGTCCGTGATCGACGAGTCCGTGGGCGAACCGAAACCCGGACAAGTCTTGATCGAGGTAAGAGCGGCGGGCACGAACCCGGTCGACTACAAGATGTACAGCGGCGCTTACGGTAAAGACGCGTCTCAGCTGCCGATGCATCTGGGCTACGAAGCGGCCGGTGTCGTGAGCGCGGTGGGCGGCGATGCCAAGGGGCCGGCAGGGCCGATACGCATCGGCGACAGCGTCATTGCCTACCCGATCCATGGCGCCTATGCGGCCGAGGTGATCGCGCCCGCCTCGAGTGTCGTGCCCAAGCCATCGACATTTCCTTTCGAGCAGGCCGCCGGGCTCCTGCTGATCGGGACAACTGCTGCGCACGCGCTCCATGTCACCGGCATCGGTGCCGGCGACACTGTGGTCGTGCACGGAGCGTCCGGCGGGGTCGGCCACGTGGCGGTCCAGCTCGCCAGAAACGCCGGAGCTCGTGTCATCGCCACGGCAAGCGAGGCGGGCCACGCCTACCTCCGTGAACTCGGCGCCGAGCCGGTGGTTTACGGGGACGGACTGGTGGAGCGGATCGGTGAGCTCGCCCCCGACGGCGTGGATGCGGCCATCGACACCGTGGGTAGCGACGAGGCACTCGATGCGTCAGTTGCCCTGGTCGCTGGTCGCAATCGGATCGTCACCATCGCCGCCTTCCAGCGCGGGGTCGAACTCGGCATCAAGGTCATCGGCGTTGGCTCGGGCGGAGATCCCGGTACCGAGATCCGCGCCGCGGCCCGCCTGGAACTCGTGCGCCAGGCCGAGTCGGGCAAGCTCAGCGTCCGGTTAGCAGGCACCTACCGCCTTGACGAGGCGGCTGCCGCTCACCGGGAGCTGCTGTCGGGTCACACTCACGGCAAGATCGTGTTGATCCCCTGAGCGATCGGAGCGGGAACCGAGAGCCTTGAGCTTGACGGGGTTGTCCACGAGTCACGACACATCGCCTCCTGCGCCTCGCCACATCGCAAAAGAAAAGAAAAGAAAGAGCCGGTGGTGGTGCGTGAATTCATGACATAACGGACGCATGTCGCGAGACATCGTGGACACCTTGGAGGGGGTGGCCCGATGGACATGGCCCGATACCTGGTCGCGGCGGTGGAGCTCGAGGGACGAAGCGTGCGGGAGGTCGCCCGCCAGCACGGTGTTTCTAAGACCTGGCTCTATGAGCTGTTGGCCCGTTATCGCGAAGAAGGCGAAGCGGGTCTCGCACCGAGGTCGCGACGTCCGCACTCAAGCCCGAACAAGCTTGCTGACCGCTTCGAGGACGAGATCGTGTCTTTGCGCAAGCAGCTCAGCGAAAAGGGCCTCGACGCCGGGCCTGAGACGATCCGGGTCCACCTTGCGCGCCGTTATCGGAAAAGGGCCCCCTCGGTCTCGACCATCTGGCGGGTGCTGAGGGCGCGGGGCTTTGTCGTCTCCGAGCCTCACAAGCGCCCGAAGAGCTCCTATGTGCGCTTTGTCGCCGAGCTGCCGAACGAGCGCTGGCAGATGGACGTGACCCACTACAGCTTGGCGAGCGGCCAGCAAGTTGAGATCTTGAACGTGATCGACGACCACTCGCGCCTTTGTGTGGCCTCGCGGTGTTCGGCCGTGTTCACCTCGCGAAGAGTCGTCCAGGTCTTTACTGACGCAGGGTCGGCCTGGGGTTATCCAGAGAAAGTCCTCAGCGACAACGGGGCCGTGTTCACCGCGGCTTACCGGGGCGGGGTCGCGGCGATGGAGGCGGCGCTATTGGGACTTGGGATCTTGTTCGTGCACTCACGGCCCTATCACCCCCAAACCTGTGGCAAGGTCGAGCGCTTCCACCAGACGCTGAAGAAGTACCTGGACCGCCAGCCCAAAGCCCGCACCCTTCGCGAGCTGCAGGCCCAGCTCGACGACTTCGTTACCTACTACAACGAGATCCGTCCCCATCGCGCCATCGGCCGGCGCACCCCGCTTCAGGCCTTTTCGGCCAGGGTAAAGGCCACTCCCCGTCTCGTGCCGCTCGACGTCGAGAACTACCGGGTGCGCCAGGACCGCGTCGACAAGGCCGGCAAGGTTTCGCTTCGCTACCGCAGCCGGCTGTTGCACATCGGGATCGGGAGGGAGCACAAGGGCGAACGGGTCATGTTGCTCGTCGCCGGGCGCAACATTCGCGTCGTCGATGCCGACGGTGTGTTGATCTGTGAGCTCACGATCGACCCTGAGCGCGACTACCAGCCGCGCAGTTAGCTCGAGTGTCTACTATGTCTCGCGACATCCGTCCGGGATGTCTCGCGACATCACAAAAGAGCCGGTGGTGGGACTCGAACCCACGACCTGACGATTACAAGTCCCTTTTGGGCCGTTCACGACGTGTCACCCGGTGCCATATGTGCAGGTCAGAGCCCTGGCCTTGTCATCGTATGCCATCCGCTGTCATGCCGGACCAGCTGTTAGGCGACCAGTTTGGCGACCAACTTGGCGACCAGTTTGGCGGTCAGGCGCGGGGCGCGAGGAAGGGACGCCTGCCAAGGCGCGGCACCCTCGATGCCGGGACGACGAAGCGCCCGTCCGGGTCGATGAGGAGCTCCGCATGCTGCCAGGCCGGCTCGCTGAGCTTCGCGACAAGCGTCCGCAGGTTCATCCTCGGCGTTCCCCCACACTTTCGACACCGCGGAGCGAGATGCACATCGGGCCACGGCTGTTGAGCGCGGATGAGAGGACCACATCCGAGACCGACGTCGCGCCAAAGCCACACGGCGAAGCGCGTGTCCCCGTAGCAGTCGAAGCGCCCCACGATCCCGAGCTCGCCGCGGCGGTCGGTCTCGCATCTTGTGCACCTGAGGGGGATGACCGCGTGGTCTTTGTGCCACCTGTCCCAACGTATGGGGTTCGCGCTGACGTTGCCGTAGCTGTCCGGCCAGACGCAGCAGCCGCCATCGTCGCCGAGAACCCCGTCGAACTCGTTTTCCAACAGACTGGCGATTTCCGGCTCGAGCTCGCCGGCCATCTTTGCCTCGGCGAGTCGATTGCCCCAGCTGGCAGCGATGAGGTCACGTTGGTGCCCGTCCGGGAAGAGTGCGCGGAGATCGTGACCGAGCCGAGCAAAGTCGCGGCTCGGGGTCTTCTGTTTGCGAGTGGTCCGCGCCTTGAGTCCCTTAGCGGAGATGCGCCCGAACAGGTGAGGATTGCCGGCTCGCAGGATCGCCAAGGTCTGTTCGCTCAGCGCATCGAACTTGTCCTCCTGGCGACGAGGCGCCGCCAGGAGAGCCCCTCCCTCGGCGCAGGTATCCGCGTCCCTCATGGCCCCGGATGATACCCTGTGGCGCAAATCGAATAGAGCATCCTTCGGGATGCAACCGAGCTAGTCCTTTACAGCCGAGCCGGGCTCCTGCGGACTTGTGATGCGCCTACGAGCGCCTCCGCAGGACGACGACGGGGTGTGTAGCGCTGGCGAGACCTCAAGGAGGTTTTGCTGTGCGCGCAGTCACTGCACCGTCGTCCGAACCAAGACAGAAAGCTCCGCCGGCCGTAGTGCCCCTTTGCCTCAGCGTCGAGGAATCGGCCTCGGCCATCGGCATCGGCCGCACTCGGATGTGGGACCTCGTGCGGTCCGGACGCGTCCCAGCCGTGCGTATCAACCACCGGGTGCTCATCCGTATGGACGATCTCGAGCGCTTCGTCGACTCACTAGTCCCAATCGGCGAGCCGGACGCCCGGATCGAGTCGGCGAAGGATCCCCGTCTGGCCGGGGGCGACGGCGACCAGGCGGCCGGCCAGCGTCTCTCGCCGCGCAGGTGAGCCGTAGAAATGACGAACCCCGGGGCACTCAGCTCCCGGGGGACGTCAAAACTTGGTCTCACGAACCGCCCCTATTGTACCGGTCGGCGGCCGCCATCGACGACTTGGCCACCCGTCGCGCTCGGCGTGAGGCAGCCGAGATCATCGAAGCCTTGCGAACTGTGCTCGACCTCCTCGACACCGGGGACATCGAGCTCGACCGAGCGGCAGCGAACTTGCACTTGCTCGACCGAGCGGCAGCGAACTTGCACTTGCTCGGCGGACGGCTCGGCACACTCGCACTCACCGGGCGGCTGGCGGCATGACCGCGATCTCGAAAATGGACAAGTACCTGGCGACGTTCCCGACTCACCGGGTCTCAACCCACCGCCGGCGCATGTGGTCGACGATTGTCACGTGTCAGGTCGAGGGCTGCGCCTGGTCGACGCCGGCGCACTATGACGACTTGAGAGTCGTCGCGGAGGACGGCGCTTTGGCCATCATGCGTGAGCATCTGAGGCGTATTCACCCGGACGACGAGGCACGGAAGCGAGAGCCCGTATGACCGCCCTTCCCCCGCCATCTCAAATGGCCAGGTGGCATCGACCAAGTCTCGGCGAGGCGGTTGCGATCTATGGCTACCGGTCCGCCGAGGGCGAGTTGCTCTACGAGAAGGGCCGATGGGAGCGCACAGATCCGACGGCTGGCGAGCGCAGCAAGGACTTCGCTTTCCGAGAGCCGGACCCCGACCGCCCCGGTCGGTTCAAGAAGGGGAAGGGCGGCGCACGCGTGCTCTATCGCTTGCCTGAGCTCCGAGCGGCCAGAGAAGACCAATCGGGGGAGGCTCCGGTCCTCTTCATCACCGAGGGCGAGAAGGACGCCGACCGGCTTGCGGCTCTTGGCCTCGTGTCAACGACTAATGACGGAGGAGCGAGCGGACCGTTCCCTGACGACTGGCTCGAAGAGCTCCAGGGATTCCGGCAGGTCGTGGTCTGTGAGGACAACGACCTGCCGGGCCGCCGGCGAGCCGCTCGGCTGGCATTCGAGGCGCGCAAGGTCGTAAATGATGTCCGGGTACTGAGCTTCCCAGAGTTCGACGAGCACGCCGACGTAAGCGACTATCTCGACGCTGGCAAGAAGCGCGACGAGCTTTGGCAGCGAGTCGAGGCGTGCGAGCAGGTGTCCGCACGGGTGGTGCGCTCCTCTCCGGGCCTGTTCGGCCGAACTTATGAGAACACACCAAAGGGCATCGTCTTGGTGAATGGGCAGACCCGCCAGCAGCTCACGAACTTCGGCGCTCGGATTACCGCTCAGGTCGTGAGGGACGACGGAGTCGAACAGAAGCGCTATCTGGAACTCGAAGCGACCATGGGAAGCCGGGTTCGACCCTTCGGCATGCCCAGCGAGAGGTTCGCAGACATAAGGCGATGGGCACTCGATGAGCTCGGTTGCGAGGCCATCGTCTACCCGGTTAACAAGGCCTCCGAGCACGCGACCGTTGCCATTCAGCAGGACGCGAGAGGCGTGCCCGAACGTCACGCCTACGCACACACGGGCTGGACCACGACAGACCAGGGACCGGTCTTTCTCCACGCCGGCGGCGCCATTGGGTGCGCCGGTGTCGTGGCCACGATAGACGTCGCCCTCCATGACGACATGGCGCGCTTCGAGCTCCCAGCGCCGCCATCCGGTGAGCACCTTTGTGTCAGCGTGCGAGCATCTCTCGGGCTACTGGACGTAGCTCCGGACCGCGTCATGGTCCCGGTACTAGGTGCCGTCTATCGCGCCCCGTTCGGTGCGGTCGATCTTTCTGTCTTCTTGACCGGCAGCACCGGAAACCTCAAAAGCGCGATCGCCGCGCTCTGCCAGCAACACTACGGGGCGTCATTCGACGCACTCCATTTGCCGGCAAACTGGGGATTCACGGGATATGCGATCGCGGCGATGGCCTTCCTCGCGAAGGACGTTCTTCTCGTGGTCGACGACTTCAAACCCGAGGGTAGCCAGGCGGAGATCAACGCGATGCACAGGACGGCAGCGCTCATCTTTCGGTCGCAAGGAAACCTCGCAGGCAGGGGCCGAGCTGATAGGTCTGGAGAGATGAGGCCGACGAAGCCACCGCGAGGGCTCATCCTCGCCACTGGAGAAGACGTCCCGAGAGTCGAATCAGTGCGCGCTCGTATCATCGTCGTCGAGGTTGAGGCGGACGATGTTGTCCTCGCCGAGCTCACGCGGGCGCAGCAAGCAGCGACCTCGGGCGCCTATGCGGCAGCGACGGCTGCCTTTGTTCAATGGATCGCCGGCCAAGGCCTCGAGGCGGCAGCTTCGGAGCGTAAGACGGAAGCCGCCGAGTTGAGAGCCGAGCTGAATCCGCCGGGGGTGCACCGCAGAACGGCTCCGGCGCTCGCCGAGATCGGGGCTGGATGGTCAGCGTTCCTCCATTTTGCGGTTGGCTGCGAGGCCTGCACAGTCGAGGAGGCGGCGACACTTCGAAAGCGAGTCGTCGTGGCGCTCCGTGAGCTCGCCCAGCGACAAGGTGTCCACCAAGCGGAGGAGAACCCGGCCCGTCGGTTCCTCAGAGGCCTCGGTGCAGCACTCCGTTCGGGACGCGCTCACCTATCTGACCTGCGCGGCAATATCCCGGTGGACGCCGAAGCTTGGGGATGGCGCCGTGACTTCGGCAGCTACGCGCCTCAAGGTCCAAAGGTCGGGTGGGTGGACGGCGAGCACGTCTACATCGATCGTGCGCCAGCGATCGCCGCGGTCAATGACCTTGTCCAGAAGGTGTCCTCTCCTATCGGACTCGGAGAAAGGCAGCTAGGGAAGGAGCTCGACAAGCTCGGCGCACTCGCTCGTTCGGACGACAATCGCGGCACGACGACATCACGGATCACTACCTCGAACGGGCGCCCTGAGGTCTGGGTGGTGCGGAGATCGACGATTGTCGGCACGACGACGAGGGAAAAAGCGACACTGTACGCGATTTCACTGACCAAACTGACCAAACTGACCAAACTGACCAGGAGGCTTCGAGCTCGAGGTCTGGTCAGTTACTCGAGTCGGTCAATAACTGACCAATTTGGTCACTTCCCATGAGGCCAACTGACCAGCAAAAAAGGCCCCTGACAAGGACTGTTGTGTGGATTGGTCAGTTTGGTCACTTTATTTCGTATAGTACAGGTACAGAATGTTTCGGCAGGTCTGCACTCTCTTCGTCGTGGTCAGTTATTGAAAACTCGACCCGGTCAATAACTGACCAAACTGACCAATCTGACTCCCAGAGAGGAGCGCTCTCACCTAAGGACGGTCCAGCGTGGCTCGCGGAGTGCTGCGAGGAGGCAGAGACGCGCTGCTTTGCAGCCAGCGGAGAGCCTCGGTAGGCCTCGGTATGATGACTCTCATAGACGCTCGGCGGAGAAGCCAGCGCGGTGGCCGGCTTCACCGAGAGAGCGTCCGGACCCTTTTTCGAGGCCAGTACCTCCCTCCCGGGCACTTCGGGCGGGAATCGGCAGGCTCGCCAGGGCGTCTACGAGCATCCCTGCAGCTCAGAGCATGCTCGCCAACTCTCGCCAACGAGGGATCGGCAGGCTGTCGAGCCCGATCGGTAGGCTCGGATGGCCGATCGGCAGGCTGTCGAGCCTCGATCGGCAGGCTAGCCGGGAGGCAAGTATCACTCGCCCGGGCGAGCTCCGAGATGCTCCGCGGTGCAATCCGATGAGCAAACGACGCCAGGGCGGGGCGACCGAGAATCGGCTGCTCCAGGTCCTCGGTGCTCTCGGCGCGAGCAGCCCGGGCGAGCTCGTGAGGGCATCAGGGCTACCGGACCGCACCGCCAGAGCTGGTCTCGATCGGCTCGGCGAGCGTGGGCTCGTCGTGCGCACGAAACAGAGCGTCAGGCTTACGGCAGCCGGTCGTCATGAGGCGGTCCCGCTCCCTGTCCTCCCGGGAGACGAGCTCGACCGGATCACGATCGAAGCGCTTCTTCCCTCGCTGGCCGCATGGGCTCGGCTACTCGCCGACGCCGTCGTCTTCCGGCTGCTCTTCCCTGAGCACTCCATGCAGCCGGACTTCATCGCCTACGGACCGCCCAAGACCGCGAAGACCGCCGCCGTATTCCTCGTGTGCCACCTGCTCGGCCTCGACTGGGCCAAGCACCACGTCCTTTTGTCCACGCTTGCACCCGGGGAGCTGTCTGGCCGCCGCGTGACCGACGTCGGGGGGATAGAGCGCTTCACGGCGTCACCGTTGCTCTCTCTGCCCTTGCTCTGCCTCGAGGAGTTCGCCACCGCCAACACCGACATCACGCGAGCAGCGCGGAAGCTCCTTCAGGGAGACCCGACGATGCTCGTCGAGGACCATCTTGTCCCGGTGCGGTCGGTCCCGGTCGTGCTCTTCAACCCGCCGGACGAGGCCGCGTTCCCTCCTCTGCTCGAGCCTGCCTTCTACCGGCGTGCCTTCACTCTGTGCACCGACGAGCTCGAGCCGATCGTCCGCGGCATGGCGCTTCAGTTCGCCGATCTGTTTGACAACCCACCAAGGCGCGTCATCGACCTGGGTCGCGTGCGTCGGGCCCTGGAGACGCTGCCGGAGCACGTCCGGCGCTTCCTCCTGTCCGCCGCGGGAGAGGACGGAGTGCTCACCACAGCTGGCCAGGAATGGTGGGACCTGCCGAAGCTGGCGGCGGCCACGCTCGGCCGGGCGGCGCGCTGGGGGCTCGCCTCTGACGACGACGGCCGCAGCGCCGCGGCCGGTGTCGCTCTCGACGCGCTCGCCTGCGCTGAGACGGTCCCTGGCCAGGTCATCGCGAACTGGCGAGAGGGCTTCGCGAAGGTACTGCCGGCCTGGGCGCAGTACCTCGGCGACCGGCCTGGCGCCGGCGTCGTGCTCGACGCTGCTCTGACCGCTCAGGCGGGACACGCAGCGATCCGCGCGACAGCGAGCCGGGCACGGCGGGCGCCCGACGCCGAGCGCCTTGAGTTCGGTGGTGATCAGGAGGAGCTCAAGGTGAACCTCAACGCGGCCCGCAAATCGATCGAGCACGTCCCGCCGGCGCACAGGGCGGCGGCTGCGAGGCTACGCCGCCAACTGAAAGACGCGGAAACCTGGACTGGCGCGGCGCGCTCGAGGGAGCGGGTCGCTGAGCTTCAGGAGCTCGCTCAGCCCGTGCGTGACAAGACGAGCGCCCTCCGCAAGCAGATTGACGACGAGGTACGCGAGCAAGTAGCGCACGATCAGGCCAAGGCCGAGCAAGCGAGGATCACCAGCGAGCAAGCCAAAGCCAGGAAGAAAGTGGCTGATGAGGATCGGAAGGCGAACGACCAGAGGAGGACGCGATGAATTGCGGTCGCGGAGCAGTGGCGGAAGAAACTCGAGGACGCCGAAGGCCGGCGCCGGGTGAGTCCGGGCGAGAGTGTGCTCGCCACTCTCATCGCCCTTCGGGCCGTGTCGGTTTATCGATGGACCGCACCGCCAGAGCCGGCACCGGCACCGGTGCGGGCCGTGTACAAGGTCCTCGGAAAGCCGCCGCCAGAGCCGCTCGACCAGAGGGCCAAACGCACGGCTTATGTCGACTTCCGAGGCGGGCTGTACTGGGCGCACCAGCTCGCTCAGTGGGGCTCGCCGGTGGTGCTCGACGTCCTTCGTGCGGCGATCGATGTCGCCACCGTGGTGCACGGCAACGCTTCGGCCGGACGAGTCGTGCTCACGTCCGCCGACGCACTACCGATGCCCAGTGTGCAAGCACTCGACGAGCCGGGTGGACCGTGAACCGGCTGTGAGGAGTGACCGCGATGGTCCACCGCAAGAGCCACTGGAACGTCCGTCCGCTAGTACCCGGGTATCTACTAGAGGTCGAGGCTTCGAAGTGCGGCGGCGACAGGCCTCGAACGCCGACCGTTGAGGCTTCAGGGAGCCCGGCCGTCGCTGAAACAGGCGGCCTGGGTAAGATGGCCTCGTGGCCACCAGCCCAGCTACCGGCAAGACCGGGACGCTCACCATCCCCTACGGGCAGCCAGCGAACGAGGCGCAGTGGGCCGACGACTTCCTCACCTTCATCGGGGCGCCGGCCAACAAACCCAACCTGCAGTTCATCACCGCGGCCGAGATGTTCGAGGACGTCTACTACCCGAACCCGGACTTCATCCCGCGCAAGTACGGTGCCGACAACCGCTTCAACCCGCTCGACTCCACCCAGTTCGAGGCGGGCGGAGTGATGTGGGCCGAGAACAGCGGCGACCCGGTCTGGCAGTTCCCGACCCTCAAGGCGGGCCTCGAGTCGAACGCGGCCGTCATCGAGGAGAACAAGGGCGACCAGGGCCTCCTCGAGGACCTGCGCAAAGGCGACAAGACGGCCGCGGAGCTCGTGGCCGACGTCGGCGCGAGCGACTGGGGCAGCGGAGGCGGCCCCGGCTCGACAGAGGAGATGAGCTACTCGCTCGACCTCTCCGACGAGCTCCAGGACGCGCTTAGCGAGGTCAACTCCGGCCTCGACACGACCAGGCCCGCCAAGCTCACAGGGATCGACTGGAGCAAGCTTGGCATTGACGCCTTTGGCCTCACGCTCCCTGGTGTCTTCTACAACGAAGGCTCCGCCGAAAAGACGGCGGCCGGGGACGCTGGAAAGGCTCTCCTCTCACCTTTTGAGAAGGACCTCAAGGCGGCCTGGCCGTACGCGCTGATGATCGTCGGCATCATCGGCGGCGTCGGGCTCTTCATACTCGGGGCGAAGAAGGCCGCCACGGGCAAGAACGAAGGCTCGAGTGGCGGAGTCGTGAACCTGGTGCAAGAGCACCCTGAGCTCGTGGCCGCAGGGGCATAGCAACGAAACCCGAGCAGCCAGCAGCGGAGGTCGGCCGATGCGTCTGCAAGTAGTCGAGCGGGTCGATACTGAGCGACTCGGGATCCTCGAGAAGATCCGCAAAGCGAGCCAGCGCTACGAGCTCGCCAGGGCTGAGGTTCAAAAGGCCCGGTTTGACCGCGACGAGCTCGTGGTGATCGCGAGAGATCTGCACCAGGTCAGCTATAGCGAGCTCGCCCGGGCCATCGGTCAGTCACCGGGTCGTGTGCACGGGATCCTCACCGATCGCGAGGCCTTCCGGTCTCCGCCGAACGATGGTTAGGGATCACCGCGAAGACGACAAGACCGGCCACGGCCAGGCGGCCGCTGAGCCCGCCGTGCCCGAGGTCGGTGAGCACGAGCGCCGCGCAGCCGGGATTTCAATCGCCGCCTCGAGGTCCTCGAGGAGCTCACCTAACGCCGGCGACGTCCGGATCCACCGCGCCGGCCGCCGGCGACGGCTAGGCGACCGCTGAGACTCCCCGGCCGACGTCGCCGAGCACCGCGCCCGAGCCGGCCGTCCGCTAGTACTTTTCCTAGCGGGCGCGCACCTCAGGGGTACCGTCCGCTAGTGCGGGTCGTGGGAGCTCGCAAGGAGGCGGAACGGTGTCCGATAGCAGCAATCGAGCCATTGGGGGACACCGCTCTCGCCCGCGGCGGCCGCCTGAGCTCGTCTATGCCAGCGCGCAGCACGCGACTATCATCGCCGCCTCTTCTACTGCGGCAACCCTCGACGGTTACCTCGCACACCTCAAGCGCTCTCCGCTCTCTGCGAACACGCGGCGCGCCTACGGCCGAGAGGCTCGCAGCTACCTTGACTGGCTCGCAGGCCGTGGTGGCGATGCACTTACCGACCCGTTCGCTAGGGACTACGCCGTGCGCGACTACCGCCGCGAGCTCAAGGACCGGCTCGCGCCGGCGAGCGTGAATCTCGCGCTCACCGGGCTCGACCACTTCTACCGATTCCTCCGGCTCGGGCCTCCAAGGGTGCGCCGGGAGCCATTGCCCGCCCTCGCCCCTCGAGCGCTCGGAGATGGGGAGCTCCGTTCCTTCCTCCGTGCCGCCGAGCGCCGGGGCCGTCCCCGCGACAGCGCCGTCGTCGCGCTCATGAGCCTCGCCGGCCTTCGCCTCGCCGAAGTCGCCGGGCTCGACGTCGACGACGTCGCGATCTCGGCCCGGCGCGGCCTGGTGACCATCCGCCACGGCAAGGGCGACGTCGGGCGTTCGGTGCCGCTCGGTTCCGACGCCCGGTCACTCGTCGAGACCTGGCTCCGGGCTCGGCCAGTCGTCGCCTCGCCGGCGCTCTTCCTCAGCCCGACCGGGGAGCGCCTGACAACCCGGTCGCTCGCCCGGATCGTCGGACGCATCGGGGCAGATGCCGGCCTCTCGCTTTCGGCTCACGTCCTCCGGCACACCTTCGTCACGCGCCTCGTCCGCTCGGGCACCGACGTCGTTCTCGTCGCCGAGCTCGCCGGGCACCAGTCGTTGGAGACGACAAGGCGCTACGCCCTCCCGACCGAGGCCGACCGAGCAGCCGCCGTCGAGGCGGCCGCGATCGAGTACTAATGGCGCCAGCGCCGGCCTGGGGGTGCACCGGTTCCGTAGGGTCCCGATCGGAGCGTAGAATGGCCCCCGACATACAGGTGTCCCCGGCGCCGTTTGCGCGGCCCGGGGACTGGCACAAGGAGGATTGACTCCCGATGCGCAACGTAGGCTACCCACCAACTCCGGCCGGCACCACGACCCTCGTCCTCGACGCCGAAGACGCACGGAACCTCTACAGGGCGCTCGTCCGGCGGCTCGATGAGGAGGTCGGCCCTTCCGACGAATCCTCTGGCATGCTCTCTGCCGCTAGTCAGCTCTCCCGCTGGATAAGAGCCACGCCGTGAACGCGCCGATCCTTCCCGCCGAGAGGCGCCAGTCCCGCCCCGTGAACGCGCCGATCCTTCCCGCCGAGAGGCGCCAGTCCCGCCCCGTGAACGCGCCGATCCTTCCCGCCGAGAGGCGCCAGTCCCGCCCCGTGAACGCGCCGATCCTTCCCGCCGAGAGGCGCCAGTCCCGCCCCGCGAGCGTCGCCGCATCTCGAGCAGCTACGCCTTGGCTCGTCAACGGTCACGCGTGGGGTTGGGGAGCGGCACGAGCTGGTGTGCCGTTCCCTGGCCCTCGAACGCCCTGCTGTAATCGCAAGGTCCGCAAGCACGATGACTCGGCGCTGGAGTTCGAGGACGGCACGCTCCGCTGTGCCGACTGCGCCCAAGCGCACTACCTAGTGCAGCACGGCTCCGTGCCGCCCGCGCCATGCACCTGTTCACTGTGGCCCTGCGAGCACGACGGCGGGCCGAACTGGGCGCCGGGCCGCCGAACCGCCGCCAATCTAAACGCCTCCGATGCCTAAGAGCTCCGGCCGCACTCGACTTGCCGACGTCGCCCCATCGTCGACCTTGCCGGCGACATGCAACCTGTGATCACAACCGAAGTGGCCCCGGCGGTGCGCAATCACCCCGGGGCCTGGCCGACACCTACAAAGGAGATGACGACATGGCCAAAATTACTCGCCAAACGCGAGGATCCGAAGGACCCATAGAAACTGGACTTGCACACTGGCGCGAGCAATACGCGGAGCTCGCTACGGACCAGCTCGGCGAGCTGCGAGACGCCGTCGCTCTCGAGCTCCGAGGCCGCGGGCTGGCGGCGGCCTCGGCACGGGACTACTCGGCGACGCTGATGCGAGCCGAGCGCTTCTGCCGCGAGCGAGGCACGACGGTCCTGGCCGCAACACCCGAGTTGCTCGGACGCTTTGCCACCACTCTGACTCTGGACAAGAGAGCCCAGGCCGCGTCTGCTCTTCGTCATTATTTCGACGTGCTCGGGCGTTCGAATCCGAGAGTGCCGGCACTGAGAGTCGCCGGCCGCCAGCCAGGCCGCTCTCGCTCGCGAACCGAAGGGCATCGTCGCGGAGAGCATCACAGCGGGCACGCCTGGGAGCGCACCGACAACGCCGGCGCAGCTCGCGTGCGCGAGACACGGGAACGAATGCTCCGCGACGGCATGAGCGACAAGACCATCGGCCACTACTCGTCGATGCTCTGGCGCGCTGAGTGCTGGGCCGAAATGCGTGGCCTTGCTTTGGCCGAGCTCGACGCCCGCACGCTCGCTGAGTATGCAGAGACACTCTCAGGGGCATCACGCCGGTCGTTCCGATCCGCGCTCCGGGCGTACTATGCGGCGCTCGAGGTCGATGACGCACCGATCGGCGCCGTGCGGCCGCCTCGCAAGCCTCCCTTGCTGCCGAAACCTCTGGAGCTCGAGGAGGCGCAAAAGCTTCTTGCTGTCGCCGTCGCCGAGGGAGGACGCCGCGGCATCGCTGTGATGCTCGCCCTGTTGCTCGGTCTTCGCCGGTTCGAAATCGCGAAACTGCGCTTCGCCGACTTCTCGAACGGCTTGGTGCGCATTGTGGGCAAGTGTCGGCGCGACGCGTCGCTGCCGGTTTCCGAGTTTCTCGTGAGGGCCGTCGCCGACCTGCCGCACGAGTCGCCGCTCCTCTTCCCCGGCCAATCGGGAGGCCATGTCCATCCCGCGACGGTTTGGCTCTGGGTGCGTTCGCTCGGTCGGGAAGCCGGCATCGGCGACGTGGCTATCCATCGCTTACGGCACACCTGCCTCACCATCGCGAACGACGAGACCGGCGACCTCCGCGCAGTGCAGACCTTCGCCCGCCACGCCGACCCCGAGACAACCGCCGGCTATACGCGAGTGACCCAGGAGCGGCTCTCGTCGATCGGTCAGGCCGTGCTCGCCGCGCTGACTGGTCCCGAGACCCCACCGGCCGAGCCCCTCGTATCGCTGTCGTTTCTCGCTCTCGCCTGCGAAGGCCCCCATGCCGTCGGGCCGTGGCTCGAGCTCGCTCGCCTGTTCTTCGGGCGGCCTGGCTGGCGGCTCTCCACTACTGAAGACGGCGCTGGCATCGTCTCCTACAACTATGGTGACGATCTCATCGCCTGCGTGCTGTGCTGGACGAACGGTCGGCCCCCCACCTATGTGCTCACCCGCGTGCTTGATCCGGAGACCGAGGACGTCGCGTCGTGGGACTTTGCCGACACCGGCAGCATGGGCGCCGTGCTCGGGGAATTCGAGACCGGCCCGGCGATTCCCTTCACCCCGTCTCACTCAACACTGCGTGGCCACGCGCAGGAGGCGGGCGTGTGATATGAGATCCTCGAGGCGGCCGTCGAGACGCTGGCCGTCGAACCGTGATGCGCTGCCTTGCTCTTGGTCACACTTCGTGGCACAATTCGTGTTGCCAGGCGCGGTGAGCGCCCGGAAGTGAACCCGGTCCCTCCCCGGACGAGGAGCGGCCGGGTTTTGCGCGTTCAGGCGGGCTCTCGGGCACCTTGCTCCCCGGGTTGGCCTCCTGAAACCCGCTGGGAGCCTGAAGGCCATTGTCCGGCCCCCTGTACCCCTGGGAAATCAGTCAACGCCGCTGGGGCGAAATGGGGGGCCAATTCTCACTGGCGTGCGGGCCTCTTCAGGTGTCTACCACCGTCGAAGACTCAATGATCGGCTCGACGAGGCGGCGCCAGGGATCTCGGATCCCGTATGCCCAAGCGACCGCGTCCGCGACCCAAAGCAACGGCTCCGCGTGGGCTGGCATGTGCTCGTACGCGACGAGCTCCGATAGGACACCTTTCTTGCGGAGCTCGACGAGGAGTTGTCGGTCATCTCGGTCGCGTTGGCCACGCGACTCGATGACAAGCCGGCGAGCGTCTTTCGGCAGTTCGGCGGCGAGCGCCGACATGAGGGCGGGTCTGGCCACGCGCTCGTTCGCCCGGGAGACATAGATCCGTGCGCGGATGTCGAGCTTGGTCACGGCGGAGAGGATCGCTCGCCGGCGTTGCGCGCTCTCATCGACGAAGTGCAGTCGCCGCTGCCCCTTGGCGAGCAATGAGCGCATTGCCCTTCGCGCAGGCTCAAGCTCGTCGGGGGTCAGAATGGCCGCGCAGAGCAGGTAGTCGCGTCGCTGACTCTCATCGACGAATAACTGTGACACCAAGACTGACCGTAACCTACCAGCGGACTCCCGTAGTTGTCATCACCCGGCGTTACGTGTATCGTGACGGGTATATGGTAACGAAACGAGCGGTCCGGACGATCTGTTGCGCCTACTGCGGCGAAGTCCGCACCTTGCCGTCTGCCCGTGGCCCTGCGCCCAAATACTGCTCGCCTGCCCACCGGCAAGGCATGTATCGGCAGCGCCGGCGGGACGAGGGCGTAGCGCGGGGAAAGCCGGCAAGGCGCCCGAGCCTGCGCGAAGAGTTCGAGGCGTTGCAAGGACTCCTCGAGCAGGTGTCGACCGTTGCGACGTGGCCGCGGGCGAGACGTGTACTCGCCGAGGAGCTCGCGTCGCTGAGCAAAGAGGAGGCTGCAAAATGACGATGAGCCGCAGAGGTCACGGTGAGGGCTCCATCTACCACCGACCAAAGGAAGGCCGCTGGGTGGCCCTGCTCGACCTCGGCTGGCAAGACGGGACGCGGCGTCGGAAGCCCTTCTACGGCCGCACTCGAGCCGAGGCGGCCGAGAAGTTGCGCACGGCGCAGGCGAAGCTCGACGCCGGCCTGCCGATCATCGACGAGCGAGTGCGGGTCGGCGAGTTCCTCGAACGCTGGCTAGCGGACGTCGTGAAGCCCGGTCGGGCGCCGGACACCTGGCGCGGCTATCGGAACAACGTTCGCAACCACATCGCCCCGGCCATTGGCCATGTCCGCCTTGCCCGACTGAGCGCCGCGGATGTGCAGGCGCTCATCAACTCGGAGCGAGAACAAGGCCTCAGCCCGCGCTCCGTTCAATACGTGCTAGCGGTGCTCCGCGCTGCCCTCTCGACGGCCGAGCGGTGGGGGCTCGTTGCGCGCAACGTGGCGAAGTTGGTCGAGCCAGTCCAGGTGCGTCGCGCGGAGGTCGTGCCGTTCACGCGTGAAGAGGCGGAGCAACTTGTACAGGCGTCCCGGGGCAAGCGCCTCGGCGCGTTCTATACCGTCGCCCTGGCGCTCGGGCTCCGGCCAGGAGAGGCGCTCGGACTCTCGTGGGCCGACGTCGATCTCGACAGCGAGCGGCCGCACCTTCGCGTGCGGCGCACGCTGAGGCGCCAGGAGGGCGGGCTCGTGCTCGGTGAGACGAAGACCGCTCGCAGCCGGCGCGAGATCCCGATTCCTCCGGTGTGCTTGCGGGCGCTCCGCGAGCATCGTCGCCGGCAACTAAAGGAGCGGCTCGCGGCCGGGAGCGCATGGAGCGACAGCGGACTCGTCTTCACGACGCGGATCGGGACGCCGCTCGACCATCGAAACGTGGCCCGGGACTTCGAGCGGGTGCAGTCTGCAGCCGGCGTGGCTCGGCATCGGCTCTATGACTGTCGCCACACCGCCGCGAGCCTTCTCCTTGCGCAGGGCGTGTCGGCCCGCGTCGTCATGGAGGTCCTCGGCCACTCGACTTATCGACTCACGATGGACACCTATGCCCACGTGATGCCAGTGCTGCTCGACGACGCCGCTGCCGCGATGGAACGAGCACTCGGCGATGGGTGGTAATCGTTAGGCGACCAGTTAGGCGACCAAACAGGTGCAGGAGTCTCACCGAGCTGTGTGGACACCCCCGCCGAGCAGGGCATTCTTCGAGCCGGTGGTGGGACTCGAACCCACGACCTGACGATTACAAGTCGCCTGCGCTTCCTCTGCGCCACACCGGCCTCGTCGTGAGCTTCGCGCCGAGAGGCGTCGATGACCAGCCTAAGTTCACTCTTGCGCCGCACCGGCACCGGCTCCAGTTTCCTCAGGCGGCAGGATGCGGACCGTGCTGGCCTCGTCGTCAGGCGGCAGGACACGAGTTGCTCGCGTCCTGCCCGAAGGCAGGGTCCTGACCGTGCGTACCTCGTCAGGGGCCAAGACCCGGACCGCACCGCTGTCGCCGACCTGCTCAGGGTGTGCAGCAGGTCCAGGACCCACCGGCCTCCGACGGCCACCTCCGACGAGGGACTTCAGGGGTGAACGGGCGACCAAGTGCACCAGTTCCCGCAGCGACCCGATCGCGACGGGATAGAGCACGAGTGTCACGAGCGACCCGATCAACAGACCGGCCGCGGCATCGCCGGGATAGGCGATACCGCTGTAGACGACCGCCAGGGCGATGACGAGCGCGACCAGGGTCGCAACCGCAGCCATCAGCCGGGCCCGGCCCAGCCAGATGCCGGTCGCTAAGGCCCCGGCGATCACGGTCTGCTCACTCGGGAAGCTGAACCCAGCTGATCTTGTCACAAGCACAGCTGCCTGCGGCATGACGACGAAGGGTCGAGCGCGCGCGACCAGGTGCACGACCGGCAGTGACACCACGTAGGCCAGCGCGGCTCCTATGACCGCCCACGCAAGGGCCGCGATCCTGTCAAGGTCGGTCCCGCCGAATCCGGCTACTCGTGCGCGAACCAGGGCGACGAGGAGCAGGGCGACGAGGATCGCAAGTGCCAAAGGGCGGGCGAAAAACGACATCACACCATGCGCCCACGCCGTTCGCGTGGCGAAACGGTTGACATCGAGGTACCAACGTCTGTCCACTGCGAAGGCTCCCGAGCCTGACCCGAGCGCCCACCCTGCTGGCGGGACACCCCAGAGCCCTAGGGTATCCACCAAACTCGCATTGCGGCAGCTGGCTCCGTTAAACTTTCGCCCGGGCTTCCCTAGGGGGCCGTGTCCCGGCATATTCGAAAGTGCGGCTTGGGTCTTTGAGGTTGTTATGTGCCGCGGTCAAATGCGAGAAGTCCCAAAGCCACTACGCCGACTGGGCAGCGTAGCGACCCGCGATCTACAAGGAGAAGAAAAGACCGATGAGGATCCTCGTACTCGGTGGCGACGGTTACCTTGGCTGGCCGACCGCACTGCACCTTTCCGCGCGCAACCACGACGTCGGTGTCGTGGACAACTTCGCTCGACGCCTGTACGACGCCGAGATGGGCGTCGACAGTCTCGTGCCCATCCGGCAGTTGCAGAGGCGGGTCACGACCTGGAAGGAAGTCTCCGGTCACACCGTGCAGCCATTCATCGGCGACCTCACCGACGACGTGTTCGTCGAGCAGACCATCCGTGAGTTCGCCCCCGAGGCGATTGTCCATTTCGCCGAGCAGCGATCCGCGCCTTACTCGATGATTGACCGCAAGCATGCCGTCTACACACAGGTGAACAATGTCGTCGGCACCTTGAACCTGCTCTATGCGATCGCCGATATCGACCCCACGATCCATCTCGTCAAGCTCGGCACGATGGGCGAGTACGGGACTCCGAACATCGACATCGAAGAGGGTTTCATCGAGATCACTCACAAAGGGCGCACCGACTTGCTTCCGTACCCGAAGCAGCCCGGCTCCTTCTACCACCTCTCGAAAGTTCACGACAGCCATAACATTCAGTTCGCCTGCCGTATCTGGGGCCTCCGGTCGACCGATCTCAACCAGGGGATCGTGTACGGCCAGGAGACTCCCGAGACGACCATGCACCGTGACCTTTTGACCCGCTTCGACTACGACGGTGTCTTCGGGACGGTTTTGAACCGTTTCGCAGTTCAGGCGGCGGTGGGCTACCCGCTCTCCGTCTACGGGAGAGGTGGCCAGACGCGCGGCATGCTGGACATCCGTGACACGCTGGCCTGCATCGAGTTGGCCTGTGTCAATCCACCAGAACCTGGCGAGTACAGAGTGTTCAACCAGTTCACAGAGTCCTTCTCTGTGCTCGAGCTTGCAGAGTGGACAGCGAAGCTTGCCGGCGACGGGGTCAGGATCGACAACGTCCCCGACCCGCGCGTCGAGAAGGAAGAGCACTACTACAACGCCGTGGCGACCCAGTTGCCGGCTCTCGGTCTCAAGCCGCACTTCCTCGAGGACGCCACTATCGAGGTGCTGATAGAGACCGCCAAACGGTACAAGGACCGCGTGGAGTTCGACGCGATCCGGCCGACTGTCAACTGGCGGTCGACCAAGAGCGAGGTCAGCGTGGCCAGGGGCGCTGCCGGAGACTAATCCGGCCCGGCGGTTGAGATCGACCGCCTCCTCGGCTCTGCAGACCTCACCATGGACGCGGGCGGTCCTTGTGGACGCGCTCGGTCTCGAGAGACTTCGGATAAACGCCGGTACAGGGGCTAGCTTCTTCGGCGATGACTGAGGGCTGGCGACGGGGGACCTTCCCGTCCTCGCGTCGGCCGACCAGACGTGTCGTGGCTGCAATCGCCGGTGTGATCGTGCTCGCGGTCGTCGTAGCCCAGGTCGCTGCCGATGTCGTGAACTCGGGGGCCCGCGCGAGTCGCGTCGCGGCTCAGACCTACGTAGCCGAGGTCATCCCTGTCATCGACGAGTCCACGATGCTCGCTTCGACGGTGCATTTGGTCCGAGAGAGCGCCACCTCGCTGGACCGGACGGCCTTAGAGGCTGATCTCGGCAACCTGGTCGCGGGAACCTCGGACAACTTGGCCCAGCTGGGGTCCCTTGGTGTTCCGGCGCCAAGCCCCCGGTCCGAGGATCTGCTCCGGGCGCTGCTCGCGCTCCGCGCCCTAGCGGCAAGGACGCTCACCGGAGCCATCGCGCTCGCGATCGGGCCGGAGGCCTTCTCTGGGAGCTCGGCGAGTTCGTCCGGTGGAGGATCCGGTAGCTCGACTCCCCCGAGCTCGGTTGCACAGGCGCGTGCACGGGCCGTGAAGCTCATTGTCCAGGCGGGGCTGGAGATGGTGATCAGTGACAGGGACTATCGCAGCTTTGTTTCCTCGCTGCCGCACGCCAGTGGCCGGGGCCGTCTGCCGTCCTCCAGATGGGTCACCTACTCGGCGTCATGGACTGAGGCGTCCGCGACATCCTGGGTCGCGCAGCTGTCCAGCACCACGGCGCTTCAGATCCGCTATGACCTGTCGATCGTCGCTGTCACCGTGCAGCCCCCCGTCGTGCGGATCACCGGGCTACCGACGACGACCACGATCGCGACCACCACCTCCACCTCCGCGTCCACGTCCACGTCCACGACGACACTCTCCACCGTTCCTGTTACGGTGACCCCGAGCTCGACCTCCACCTCGACGACGTCGACGTCGTCGTCCACGACTTTGCAGCTCCCGCCGCTGGGCTCGACCTCCGTTCTTCCGCCGACTCATCAGCTCTCTGTCGTACTCGTGGTCGCAAACTCAGGGAACGTTCAGATCTCCGGCATCTGGGCCGCGGCGTCGGTCGTTCCCGACTTGTCGGCCGGCGAGAGTCCGACCTCACGTGCACCAAGTCGTTCGACGGCAGTGCGAGTCGGTCTCCTCCAACCGGGGGCGTCGGTCGAAGTGAACCTGCCGCCACTTGGCGTCGTCGCGGGCGACGCTTACAAGCTCTGGGTGTCGATCGGTACGGGCAGTCTCCCGCGGGCGCCTGTCACTGGCCCCCCCAAGGGAGTGGGTCAGATCGACGAGGTGAAGGTCAAGGTCGCATCGGGGTGACCGGTCCGCCCGGGCCAGGGTCGCGACGCGGTGGTGAATCAGTCTCACCGGCCTGCTCGCGCCAGGCGGCTTCGGCTCGGGCTGCGACCTCCCGCAATGGCCGACCAGTCCGGCCGGCCACTCGGGCAGCGTCGGCGTGCTCGACCTTGACTCGACCTGGGCTGACCTTTACCCGCACGGGGTAGCCGTCCACCTCGACCTCGACCATTTCGCGCGGCGCCGCCCAACGCTCGACGGTGTGAGCGCGCACTCCGAGGCTGCCCGTTTCGGCAGCTAGGCGATGTCGGAGGTCACCAACCAGCACAGGGTCACACAAGACGTTCAAGACGTGGCCGGGTCTGCCCTTTTTCATCAGCACCGGTATCACCCAGGCATCGAGCGCGCCGTCGTCAAGCAGCGCGGCGACAGTGTGTGCGAGCGTTTCGCCGGTCACATCATCGAGATTCGTCTCGAGCTGGACGAGTAACTGACCCGCCCCCGGAGCCGACGCGAGGGCAGAATCCGCCGGGAGGCCGACCACGACCTGGGTGCAGTTCGGCAGGTCGTCCAGCTCTCGAGACCCGGCCCCGAAGCCTGTCGCCTCAATCGTCATCGCCGGCATCGGACCGAAAGTCGAGCCCCAGGCTGCCAGCATGGCTGCACCCGTAGGAGTCGTCAGCTCGACGGCAACGTCTCGGCCCAGGGTGGGGATACCTTCAAGAAGCTCGACGACCGCCGGCGCAGGGTTGGGGAGCAGGCCATGGGCGCTACGGACCATCCCCAGCCCTGTGGCCACCGGGCTCGCGGAAACAGTGCTCACCTCGAGTAACTCGAGAGCGGAGGCAGTTCCGACGATGTCCACGATCGTGTCGTGGCCGCCGATCTCGTGGAAGTGCACCTGTGATCGTGGGCGACGGTGCAGGCGACCCTCGACGGCCGCGAGAAGTGAGAAAGCCGCGACGGCGCGCTCACGTACACGTTCGGGCATCCGGGCCTCTTCCAGAATGCCCATCACATGTGGGAACGTCCTCACGACAGCGTCGTCACGGACCTTGACGACGGCGCGTGTGGCGGCGATGCCATTTCGCAGAACGGGCTCGAACCCGAGTGACCATCCGTCAATCGGAAGCCGGTCGAGCATGTGCTCAAGCTCCACGGGATCGGCGCCGGCGTCGACGAGGCTGCCCAGTGCCATGTCACCCGCTATGCCCGAAAAGCAGTGGAACCAGGCGACGCGCCCGCCGGCCCACGCCTTTGTTGAGGTTGCCGGTTCGATCCGGCGGAGCTCTCCGCCCTTGTCATCTTTGCCAGTCATCGGAGCAATCTCGCCGCCGCGCACGCTGCACCGAAACCGTTGTCGATCCCTACGACCGTAATACCGGCTGCGCAGGAAGCAAGCATCGCGAGCAGTGCGGTTACGCCCTCCAGCGAGGCCCCGTAGCCGACGCTCGTCGGCACTGCGATTATCGGTGCCGGAGTCAACCCGGCCACGAGGCTCGGCAGGGCACCTTCCATCCCGGCCACGACGATGACGACATCGGCCGTTGTCACTTCCTCCATCGACGCGAACAAGCGGTGCACGCCCGCCACACCACAATCGCCGAGCAGGCCAGGGTGGAAGCCGAAGCCACCAAGGACGGCGATGCACTCATCGGCCACTGGCAGGTCGCCTGTCCCGGCTGTGCAGACGAGCACGCGTCCGGGACGATCCGGTTGTTGCCGCCAGACGACTGTGGAAAGGCGGCCCACTTCCGGCTCCGAGGGCGTTCGTTGGCCACCCGGCGAGGTTTCGAGCGACGCGGCGACCTGTGCCTCGTCAGCCCGGGTCAGGAGAACCGGTCCGCCGCCATCGGCCACGAGCAGCTCCGCGACGATCGCAGCGCATTGCGCAGGCGTCTTGCCTGGCCCGTACACGGCTTCAGGCAGGCCCTGGCGGAGAGATCGGTGATGATCCACTTTCGCAAAGCCCAGCTCTGTGAAGGGCAGTCTCCTCAACCTTCTCACGGCGTCGTCCGGCGCACACGCGCCCGATCGCAGGTCGTCTATCAGTCGCCGGATTTCGAGCTCGTCCATGGGTATTACTATCCTGCCCTCATGTACAAACCGGTGCAGGCTTGGAAGCGGATCGCGTTTCTCGGTCCAGAGGGCACCTTCAGCGAGGAGGCCCTCCTGTCGATTCCGTTCCTGGCCGAAGCCGAGCCGGTCGCGATGTCGACGATCGCCGATGCGCTCGACGCCGCAGACAGGCGCGAGGTCGATGCCGCCTTCGTACCCATAGAGAACTCGATCGACGGCACGGTCAGCGCCACCCTCGACCACCTCGTCTTCGACTCGGATCTTTTCATCCAGATGGAGCATGTGCTGGACATCCATCTGGACCTTCTCGCACCCGCGGGCACAGATCTCAGCGACATCAGCCGAGTCGTCTCGATCCCCGTCGCGCTTGCCCAGTGCCGTCGTTTCCTGCACGAGAATCTGAACGGGGCGCGGCTCGTGCACGCGACCTCGACAGCCGAGGCGGCCCGACTCGTCGGCGAGACCGAGCCGGATGGGACTGCCGCGATCGCACCCTCGATAGCTGCGCGCCTGTATGGCCTTGACACAGTTGTGCGGCGGGTCGAGGACCACCCTGGGAACCAGACCCGTTTCGTGCTTGTGGCACGGGGGATGTTGTCCCCGCCCACGGGCCATGACCGTACGAGTCTGGTCTGTTTTCAGCAGGCCGACCGTCCCGGCAACCTGCACCAGATCCTCGGGCAGTTCGCTGCCAGGAGCTTGAACCTCACCAAGATCGAGTCGCGCCCGACCAAGCTCGGCCTCGGGGACTACTGCTTTGTCATCGAGCTCGAAGGTCACCTGAGCGACGAGGTCGTCGGCGACTGCCTGAAGCAGCTGCACAGCGAGCTCGCCTCGGTGAAGTTCCTGGGTTCCTACCCCGCTTTCGGGGAGCATGGGCCCCAGCGACGCGAGCAGATAGCCGCTGCGCGTGCGGAAGCCGATGCCTGGCTTGAAACCCTTCGGTCGCGTGTGCGGACCGAGGAGGACTAGGTGAGGATCGCCCGTCGTGCGTGGCCACCTCGAGTCTCGGACTGTCCCTATCGCCGACAGTGGCCGTGTTTGTGCAGGGCGGTTGGAGCGTCTGGGCTATGGCGCTGACGGTGTAGTTGCCCACGCGTACGGCAGGAAGCTCGTGGCGGAGTCTGTTGTCGGCGTCGTTCCTTCTGGGTACCTGTTCTAGGTAAGTCGCCGCTTGCTTGACCGCCTCGCCAAGCCGCTGATCTACTTCCAGGCTCCGTGAATCGTCCCGCTTCGGAAGCCCGCCGATCAAGCCGCCTGACCTGCCCCTGTGCGGCTTTTAGCTAGGGGAATGCGGGAACGTGACTCCTGCCCTGTTCAAGACCCAGGAAGAACCCATGCAAGTCGGCACTTCGGGCCTCGTCGTTGTTGACCGCGCATGCGAGGGAAGCCACGGGCGACTCCGATCCACCTTCATAGATATCTCCCTGGCTGCGGGAGTCAGCCTGTCGGTAGGCGAACCAGGCGGTCTCGGCCTCGGCGAGGCGCATTCGCGCCGCGCTGTCGGGCAGGATTGTGAAGAGGAGGCGGACTTCTCTGTCGATGCGCTTGTCCGCAACAACCAGCTTGTGTTCCTCGCAGCCTTCTATTCCGATTGTCGAGTTCTGGTCGCAGGCCAGGACCGTGAAGGGCTCGGTAATGACCGGAGGCTTCATCCGAGGCGCTGCGTTCGCCGGCGTGGCCGCAGCTGGATCCCCCGTGGCACCGAAGGCGACGTGAGAGCCGATCCCCAGGGCAACCACGGTCGCGACTGCGATGCTCAGTCTTCTTCGCATACGGGCATCGTTGCACTGCGGCCCAAGGACCGGACCGCGCCCACACGCTGAGAACCTCCGCCGTGGAGGTTCCCAGACATGTCCAAGCCGAGCGGTCTCTTACAGCGATGTTTGCCGGTGCCAATAGGGCGCCGCAGTTGAGATGGCCTTTGCGTTTGGTACTTGGCTCGTCGCCACCGGTGTAAGGGTGAAGGCCCGGTGGCTGCTTCCAAACACCCGTGGCCTGCTCGCGTATCCTGTGCATGGCCACGCGTGGTCGGCGGGTCGGCACCGACGTGAGGAGCTGCAGAGGGAGGGATGGCAGAGCGGACGAATGCGACGGTCTTGAAAACCGTTGGGTGATTAGCCCCGTGGGTTCGAATCCCACTCCCTCCGCCGTTGTTCTTTTCACAACGTCTGTGCTGATCAGGCATTGTTTTTGGGCTCCCCGCGAATCAGGGTTGAAAGTCTCGACGTGATGCGTTGACCATCCACCGATAGCAGTGGGCCTGGCTCCCAAACTTCGGCTTGTCAAGGAGCTGAAGGAAGGAGAGCCAGACCCATGGCTGACCGTATCTGTTTGCGTCTCGGTCGGCGCGACATGAACACCTTCCGCACGGTGGAGCGCGAAGGGAAGCTGCCGGTCGTCCACGTCGCCGGGCGACATGCGATTGCGCTCTGCCCGGCGTGTGCGCACCCGTCGGCGACGACGAATGGCACGGGCTGGCGGGAGGTGATCGACGTGGTGCGCACTCTCGTCGTCGTCCTGTCGCTCTGCGTCCGTCGCTTCGTCTGCGAGAACCCCGACTGTGCCCAGCGCACCTTCGACGAACGCTTCGAGGGGATCGGACGGGGAGGCGCCTCAGAACGGGCACTGGCGTTCTTCGCCGATCTCGCCCGGGGCCGTGCCACCGCGGCGGTGGCGCGGGATCTCGGTGTCCCCTCCCACTACCTGCGCCTGGCCGTCGGCGAGCGGCGTCGACGTGCCACTGCGGGGCGCTGTGGGCGCCTCGGTCGGCACCTTGCGATCGACGAGTGCGCTGTGCGCAAGCCCTTCGTCTATGCGACGGTGTTCTCCGATCCCGAGCGTGGCGTGGTCATCGACGTCGCACCCGGCAGGGACGCCGCGGCCATCTGGGCCTTCTCGGGGCTTTACAGCCGCTCCGAGCGGGCTCAGGTGCAGATCGTGTCCATGGACTGCCACGTCCCCTACCGCTACATGGTGCGCCTCGTCTTCCCCCACGCCTTGATCGTCGCCGATGCCTTCCACCTGCATCGCCGTGTGCTCGACGCGCTCGACGGCGGTGCGCCGCTCGGCCACCCAGCGCGTCGCCAAGGGACGCTCCGGCCGAGCCGGCCTCCCCAAGCAGGCCCGCCACGCGCTCGCTCGCGCTCGCGACGAGCTCTTGGCCGACGTCACCGAGCGCGGTGCTCGCCAGCGGGCGGCCGTCGCCGAGGCATGCGCCTTAGACCCGCCACTCGCGCTCGCCTATCAGCTGAAGGAGGCTTTCCGCACCCTCATGGCGATCGGGAGGTCGGGCAACGTCGCGGCCTTCAGCGCCGGCCTTGAGCTCTTCGACGCCTTCTGTCGCCAGTCCAAGCTTGCCCCGTTCGTCAAAGCGGCGAACGGCCTGCGATCCTGGCGGGCCGAGATCATCAACTACGCGCGCACCGGCGGCGCGAGCAACGGGTTCGCCGAGGCCATCAACCACCTCATCAAGAACCAGAAGCGCCAAGCCCATGGCTACGGCAGCTGGGCGGGATTCCGAGGCCAGATCCTGTGGTGCTTCGGCGAGGCGGTCGACCCCGCAACGGGCGAGATCGTCCCGCTACGCTCGGTGCCGCGAGGTGAAGGAGCCCGGTTTCTCCAACCTCGATTCGCGTAGAGCCTGTTTTTGGCGTCCGATCGCTCCGCGGCCGGATGATTCTCGTTCAAACCCTAAGCGACTGACCCCGCACCAACGTTGGGCCCGAGAAGCAATGAAAGGTGCCTAGTCGGCGCTCTCGGCCACCCTGGAGGTATCGCGATGATCGAGCGCTACGTGCTGGGTCTCGAAGAGATCGACAAGACGCAGGTCGCGCTCGTTGGCGGCAAGGGCGGGCACCTGGGGGAGCTTTCGCGGATCGAAGGCATTCGTGTGCCGGCTGGCTTTTGCGTGACGACGGACGCCTTCCGGCGGATCATGACAACAGTGCCTTGGATCGACGATCAACTCGATCGGCTGTCGCGCCTGGACCCGGACGACCGGGAGGTGATTCGCACGCTCAGCACGGAGATCCGCCGGACCCTCGAAGGGATCGCCATCCCTGACGATCTGGCTGCGGCGATCACGCGCTCGGTCGCCCAGCTCGGCGAGCAAGCTGCCTACGCCGTCCGATCCAGCGCGACGGCGGAGGACTTGCCGACGGCCTCCTTCGCGGGCCAGCAGGACACGTACCTGAACGTTGTGGGGTCGGCTGCGATCCTCCAGCACGTCAAACGGTGCTGGGCCTCCCTGTTCACCGAGCGGGCCGTGACCTACCGCCTGCGGAACGGCTTCGACCACCGCAATGCCCACATGGCCGTGGTCGTGCAGCAGTTGGTCTTCCCGCAGGCGGCCGGCATCCTCTTCACGGCCGACCCCGTCACGTCAAACCGGAAGGTCGCTTACGTGGAGGCCAGCTTCGGCCTCGGCGAGGCCCTGGTCGCCGGCCTGGTGAACGCGGACGTGTACAAGGTGCGGGACGGTGAAGTCGTCGCTAAGGCAGTCGCCACCAAGCAGCTTGCCATCCACGCTTCGCCGGCAGGTGGGACGCAGGAACTGGCGATCGAGCCAGAGCGTCAGGAGCAGCCAGCACTGACCGATGCGCAAGTCGTGCGGCTCGCGCGGCTGGGCCGGCGGATCGAAGCGCACTTCGGCCAACCCCAGGACATCGAATGGTGCCTGGTCGACGATGGGTTCCAGATCGTCCAGAGCCGGCCGATCACCATGCTGTTCCCCATCCCCGCGGCCAGCGATCAAGGGAACCGCGTCTATGTCTCCGTCGGTCATCAGCAGATGATGACCGACCCAATGAAGCCCCTGGGGCTCTCCCTGTGGCAACTGACGACGCCGCGGCCCATGTACGAGGCCGGCGGGAGACTGTTCGTCGACGTCACCCAGGCGCTGGGTTCGCCGACGAGTCGCGCAGGCCTCCTGAAGGTCCTGGGGAGATCCGATCCGCTGATCGGGGACGCGCTGCAGATCATCCTCGAACGCGGCGACTTCATCCCGACGCTCCCGGACGAGGCTCCAGGCGGGACGCCGGCTGGCGGCGCGCAAGCCCCGATCGAGACCGATCCGGCCATCGTCGCCGAGCTGATCGAGCGCAGCCAGGCCTCCATCGCCACCTTGAAGCGCGACATCCGGACGAAGTCCGGATTGGCGCTGCTCGACTTCATCCTTGCGGACGTCCGGGAGCTGAAGCGGATCCTGTTCGATCCACAAAGCCATCAGGTGATCATGGCGGCGATGGAGGCCACCTGGTGGCTCAACGAGCAGGTGCAGGCGTGGCTGGGCGAGAAGAACGCCGTCGACACACTCACGCAGTCCGTCCCCCACAACGTCACGTCGGAGATGGGGCTGGCGCTCCTGGACGTCGCGGACGTGATCCGCCCGCATCGGGACGTAGTGGCTTTCCTGCAGCACGTCGAGGACGAGAGCTTCCTGGACGAGCTGTCCACGCTCGCAGGCGGGCGGGAGGCGCGAAACGCCATCCAGGCCTACCTCGACAAGTACGGCATGCGCTGCGTCGGCGAGATCGACATCACGAAGCCACGTTGGAGCGAACGCCCCACCATGCTCGTGCCCATGATCCTCGGCAACATCAAGAACTTCGAGCCGGGCGCCGGCGGGCGGCGCTTCGAGCAAGGCCGGCAGGAGGCCTGGAAGAAGGAACAGGAGCTGCTGGCTCGCTTGCGGGCCTTGCCGGACGGAGAGCGGAAGGCTGAAGAGGCCAAGAGGATGATCGATCGGGTCCGGACGTTCATCGGGTACCGGGAGTATCCGAAGTACCACATGGTCAGCCGCTACTTCGTCTACAAGCAGGCCTTGTTGAATGACGCCGAGCGCCTCGTGCAAGCCCACGTACTTCGTGAGAAGGAAGACATCTTCTACGTCACGCTCCGGGAGCTCCACGACGTCGTGTGCACGAACCAAGTGGATGACCAGCTCATCCGCCACCGTAAGGACGCGTTCAGGTCGTATCAAGCGCTCACGCCGCCCCGGGTGCTCACGTCGGATGGCGAGATCGTCGCCGGGACTTACCAACGCGTCGATGTCCCGGCCGGCGCGCTGGTCGGCTTACCCGTTTCCGCCGGGACCATCGAGGGGCGGGCTCGCGTCATCCTGGACATGGCCGAGGCCGATCTCGAAGCGGGCGACATCCTGGTCACCGCCTACACGGACCCCAGCTGGACGCCTGTGTTCGTCGCGATCAAGGGCCTGGTGACGGAGGTGGGGGGCCTAATGACCCATGGCGCGGTGATCGCACGGGAGTACGGCTTGCCGGCCGTCGTGGGGGTGGAGCATGCAACCCGGCTGATCCGGGATGGGCAGCGGATTCGCGTGCATGGAACGGACGGGTACATCGAGATCCTGCCTTAGGTGACCGGCGGCAGCTGGTCCTTGGCGGCCGCAACGTGATCAGTGCGGGTGCATAGGGCATGCCCCGTGCTTCCCCAGGGCAGCAGCGCCACCGATCACTTCGGGTCGCGTATCCGCTGATCAGCGGCCGCGTGCACACCGCCATCCCGCACAGGGCAGCATACGCAGAGGCTGAGCAGGCCCCGAGAGATTGTCCCGATAAACGCCGATCTCCGACCTCGGGCCAGGCGCGAAACCGCTGGTCACCCTACATAGATGTCTGAGATAACACAAATCAGTGTTATCTCAGGCGCCTGTTACGCCTGCGACAACACCGAATCGCTCTCGATGATCCAAGAGTGATTGTCGTCAGGAAGGGGCCAAGCCGGGGTCTTGTCATCTGGCTCGCCTATCGACCGAGCCTTGAGCAGAGTTCTCATCACCTGATCGGAGTCCTCGCCCTGCCCTGGGTCGTGGTAGCGGCGGCGATCGTGCTCGCCATCGTCGCGACCTACCTGGCCGCCTCGCGGCCGGCCCGTTCTATCACGAGGCTTTCCGTCATGGGCGCCCTGTCCGGTCGTCCCGCCCCGCCGAAACAGGTTCACCGATCTGCGCTGCCCGGGATCGTCTTTCTCGTCGTCGCATTCCTTCTACTCGGCTACTCGGGCGGCGCAAGCGCCGGCAGCGGCAGTGCGGGCACGCCCGAGCTCGTCCTCGGGATCGTTGCCCTAATTCCCGCGATCATCCTGTTGGCCCCGTTCTTCCTCGTCGGGCTCGGGCGGCTCGCCGGGCACACCCCGGTTGCCGTTCGGCTCGCGCTCCGTGACCTCGCTCGCTACCGGGCTCGCTCGGCCTCGGCCCTCACCGCGATCGGCCTCGGCGTGATGATCGCGGTGATCATCGCCATACTGGCCCAGGCGCGCTACTCAGACGTCTGGGACCCGGCGGGGCCGAACCTGGCCTCGAATCAGGCCATCATTTCGGGCGGACCTCCGTATCCCTCTCCGAGTGCGGTGGCAGCCATGGCCAAGACTGCTGTTCGCGTCGGCGCAGCCCTCGGAGCGCACCAAGTCGCGGCGCTCGAGTTAGTTGGCGGTCTCCAGAACAGCTCCGGGACGAAGTCGCTCGACGGATCGCTCACTGTCGCCACCCCGCAGCTGCTGCGCGTCTTGGGCATTCGCCAGTCACAGATACAGCCAAATGCCGACGTCGTGACTTCGCTGCCCGGTTTTGCTGGTGCGTCGGGCGTGGAGTTCACCTGGTGCGCGAAGCTCGTCCCGATCGGTCCGATTGGCAACGGAAACTTCAACTGCACGAAATCTGGAGTGCTGAAACACACGGTGATCCAAGCGCTCAGCGCTCTACCGACAGGCGTGCACGCACCAAACACCTTGATCACCGAGCACGCGATCCACGAACTCGGGGTTTCTTCCTCGCAGATCGGGCCGCCGATTGGGTGGTTTGTCAACGGCGCTGAACCGCTCACCGCGGCCGAGATCCACAACGCGCAGGTAGTCGCAGCAACGGCAGGCTTGAGCATTGAGACAAAGAACGATCAGCCGACGTCTTCGACCGTCATCAACTGGGCCACCTTCTTCGGCATCGCGTTGGCGCTTTGCATCTTGGCGATGAGCGTCGGGCTGATCCGCAGCGAGACCGCTAACGACCTACGGACACTCGCCGCGAGCGGAGCGAGCAGCTACACCCGTCGGACGCTGACCGCCGCTACCGCCGGAGCGCTCGGGCTGGCCGGGGCGGTCCTCGGCACGTTCGCCGGCTACATCGGCGTCATCGGCTGGTTGCGCGGCGACTCCGTGAACGGTGGCATCTCCGCGCTCGGAAACGTGCCCGTGACAAATCTGTTGGTGATCCTCCTTGGCCTGCCTCTCGTGGCGGCTGCGGCCGGATGGTTGCTCGCCGGCCGCCAGCTGCCCATGCTCGCGCGCCAACCCATCGAGTGAACAGACGTCGAACTTGGTGTACGAAGGCTGAACGGCGGCCGTCTTGTGCGACCACCGTTGACGGCTTACAACTGGCAGGAAGCTGATCAGCGTCGACTTCCGGTACGGCAGCTGAGAACCGAACCAGACCCCGCTGAACCTGCCTGCCGTCACGACGTGGGGATTGCCTCGTCCAGTGCCTCCCCGCCTTGCCCGTCTTTGGGTGGTGGCCGTTCGTGTCGTTCGCCGTCGCCCTTGGCGTATCTATCTGCCTCGCTTTGACGTCGCAGGACCGACGGGGCAGAACACCGGACGCGTTATAGGAGCGTCGCACAAGGCGGATCGTGTCGCGACAGATCGTCGGTCAGGTCGCACTCCGGGCGTCGAGAACGGGCGCAAATATTCGGCGCTCGGCGCTGATCGACCACCGCGCTCGTAGCCTCGGTAGGTACGCCCAGCTCGGTGAGACCGGCCGGTATTCGGTGCGGCAATCTGTTCGCGCCTGCCCCTATAGGCATCACTTGGGACATGGTCCGACGTGCCAGAAATTTGTCGACGCAGGCGTGCCGTAGTACGTGTAGCGTCGGCGCACCGGGCTCGGCACTGCCGTCGGGCCCAAGCACTTGAGGGGGAGCCATGCCGACCGTAATCGGTCACCACGATGTGAAGGACAAGGATCATTGGCTCGCTTCGCCTAAGCGCGAAGAACTCTTCGGGCCCCTCGGTGTCACAAGCATCCGGACGTTCGTCGACCCGCAGAACCCGTCCCGTGTTGCAGTGCTCATGGACGTTCCCGACATGGCGGCTTTCATTGGCGCGATGCAAACCGAGGCGGCGGCTGAGGCGATGGCGCACGACGGCGTGTTGCCGGAAACCCTCGTAATCCTCGTCGAGGCTTAGTCCCGACCTCAGTTCCCGGAATCACGGAGGGCCGAGCGACCCGCGCGCCGGATTCAGCGCTCGCCGCTGATAGCCCAACCGCGCCCGCAGCCATCTGATCTCTCATGGCAGGACCGCTGCGCAGAGGCGGAGCTCGGCACTCCGATCGGTGTCGTGAACGCCGTCGACATTTCGATGCGACTTCGAGTAGCCTTCGCCCCTCAGCTTGCTGTGGGACTTTGCCGTGCCAGTCCAAGCTCGGCTATGCAGGCCTAACCGGGGGGTTTCCGTCAATGTACGTAGCAGTCATCCACCACATTTCCGATCCTGAAGGATTTCAAGCCGCCGAGGACAAGGCGTTGGAGCAGGGGTTGCCTGCGCACGTCCAGTTGCCGATCCATGCCGCGACGCCCGACCACACGACGGGCATCTGCATCTGGCAAGGGGACTCTGTACACGCAGTCCAGGAGCTCGTGGAGGCGGTCGTGGGTTCATACAGCACCAACGAATACTTTGAAGTTGATGTCCACGGTCTGCCGTAGCTGTAATGGACCTCAGAGACCGTCGCGGCTCCGACGAACTAGCCGTTAGCCCAGCATGAAATCCGGCGGCGGATAACTTCGCACCACGGACGACCGCTGGGGGGGATTGCTACAGGACGATCCTTCTCAAGAAATGATGTGACGCGACCGAATCGGCAGGGATCTGGGTGGCTGGGCATCGCGCGGCCCTGTCTTCCTCAGACATGGCGGGCACTTATCACGTTGGGGCGGGCTCCTCGACCCGGCTCGGCCACGGGTCGTCGATAACTCCGAGCTGGATGAACAAGCCGAGCTTGTCGGCACCAATCCATTCACTGACGACCCGGTCACCCTCGAAGTGCATGATGTCAACCACCCACTCCTCTACCGCCCGCCCGGTCGGAGGTCGTCCCACGTACCCTCCAGTGTCTGTCCCCCGAAATGTGAGCCTGAGCACGACCGTGTCGCCGGCCACGATCAGCTCTTCGACATCGAGGTGCAAGTCCGGGAACGCGGCGTGGTAGTGGCGGATGGGCTCGACTCTTGCGGAAGGGCCTGTCCCGAAGGGATTGACGTAGTTCTTGCCGTAGAGGTCGGCGGCCGCTTCGTAGTTTCGGCCATTCCAGACTTCCTTGACGAAATTTCGCACCTGCGTATCGCGTTCGGCCGCGTCCATCATGTACCCCCATCGACTCCCCGGTGGGGAAGCCAGAAGAACATTAGCGGGAGGGGGACAGGCCCCCCTCCCGGCCTCCTCCCTGCGTCGCCGGTGAGGACTTGGGTAGTCGGGCCGGCAAAGCCGTCCCTCGGGCGCGAACTGTCCTTCCTCGTGAAGCCGCGACAATCCAGGCGTGTCAACTGACAAGCCCTTAAACAAGTGACGGCGCGCCGCCACATATCGCAGACCCGCACTCGTTGAGCTGGCCCTGGGCGGCACAGTGGACCGATACTCCCAGGCGAAACGAGATACGCGTCCGCAACCATGCTCCACCTTGACTGGGCTGCTGTCCAGGAAAACTTGTCACAAATTCGAAGAGTTCCGCGGACCAAGAAGATCTAGGGCCGGGATGAGTGGACAGGGGGTCGGAACGTGGCGACTGGGTCGCCCTGGTGTCGACCGTGCGCTGACAGCCGACACGAGAGTAAAGGGGTCTCGTGGCGGACAGAAGCTCGGCCACCTACCCTGCTTCACCGAGACGTCAACATCCTGACGCAGAACGCTCCATCGAGCGCTCGTCGGCTACACCAGCGACGTTGGTCTTGACGCTCGGAATCGGCAGGGCTTCGACAAAGTAAGCAGAGTTCGATCCACACGAGGGGGACGTTCGCTGCCAGTACCTCGCGTGGGCCATGGTCAGTCAGCTACCCGCCCTTGCTGCCGCGAGGACGGCCTTCGTCTGGGCGATCGGACACTGGGAGCTGATCGGTTCTCCCTAGTAGATGGCCACTTTTCAGGGCACCATATGATAGGGGGGGTGGTTGAAAACAGTCCCATGCACCCCGCTCGTTTCCGGAAGCACAATGTCCTGTCTGCTCTGTGGCTATCGAGATTCCCCTCGTAGTGGTGGGCGGCGGAGCTCCAGGCCATGTGTGATCGCTCCTTTGCGACTCAGCTTCTCAACCAAACTTGCTCATTATGAGCAATTTTGATCAGCATACGCACCCAGGCATCCTTGCTCGACTGTTGAATGATCCCCCCACGCAGTGCAATGACGACGTTCTCGGGCTGTGTGTCCGCCCTAACGGGGCTATAACCTGAGAGAAACGTGCCCTTGCGCGGTAGGCGAGAGTTACGTAGGGTAAGCCGAGTCCGTTTCAGTTAGCGGGAAGGATCGCTCATCATGAGCAACTTCGAGCATGAGTTCACGACGCAACCGGAAATGTGGCGGCGCGCCGCTGAGCTCGCGTCCACTGAGACGCTGATCCCACCAGGCGCCCGGATCGCTCTTGTTGGCTGTGGCACTTCGCTCTACGTAGCCCAGGCGGCCGCCGCATACAGGAACGAGCAGAGGCTCGGCGAGAGCGACGCCTTCCCGGCCTCGGAGATGCCCCCCGGTCGCAGGTATGATGCCGTCGTCGTGATCTCTCGCTCGGGAACGACCACGGAAGTCCTCGACGCGACGGCGACGCTCGTTCCGAACACGCCGACCTTGGCGATCACTGCGGCGGTCGATAGTCCCCTCGCCCGCCTTGTCGACGAGCGGATCGTGCTCTCGTTCGCAGACGAAGAGTCGATCGTACAAACGCGCTTCGCGACGAGCACGCTCTCACTCCTGCTGGCCAGCTTCGGGTGGGACGTCGAGGCCTCTGCGGCCAGGGCCGAGGTATTCCTCCGCGAACCGCCCGAAGAGGTGGGCGCGGCGGATCACTTCGTCTTCCTCGGCCGGGGTGTGGGCGCCGCGCTGGCAAACGAAGCTGCGCTCAAGTTGCGCGAGGTGCTCGGCGCTTGGACCGAGTCCTATCCCACGATGGAGTACCGGCACGGCCCGATCTCCGTCGCCAGCGAGCGATCGCTCGTGTGGATCCTCGACGACGCCGAGCCGAATATCGACGATGAGATAGCGGCCACCGGCGCACGTGTGGTGCGCAGTGGGAACGACCCGCTCGCGGGTCTTGTCCGTGTCCACTGCGCCGTCCAGCAACTCGCGACGAGGCGGGGCATCGATCCCGATCACCCCCGCTTCCTTGCCCGCTCGATCATGCTCGACCGCCACTGAGATGACGAGTGGTGCAGCGACTGCCGTTGTCGCACTCGACATCGGCGGCACGAAGATCGCTTCGGCGATCGGCGACGCCGACGGGGAGCTGCGTCGTTGGCGAACGCTGCCGACTGAGGCCGAGCGCGGCGCCGAACGGGTGCTCGAGTCGGCGATCGCTCTCGCGAACGAGGTGCTCTGCGAGGAGCAGGAGAGCGGCGGTGACGTCCGTGCAATCGGCGTGTCCACGATGGGCTTGACCCGCGTTGATCACGTCGATCTCGCGCCCAATGTCCCAGGCTGGGAGGACCTCGCGATTCCCACGGCGATCGAGAGAGCTTTTCCTGCTTTGCCGGCGGCATTCGGGAACGATGTAAAGCTGGCAGCGCTCGCCGAACTTACGTGGGGTGCACTCGCCGGCGTGGCGTCTGGCGTGTACCTCAACCTTGGGACCGGCGTCGCCGCGACTCTCGTCGTCGGCGGACAGGTTGTCGAAGGTGCTCACGGGGCGGCCGGCGAGATCGGCTACTGGCTCACCGACGGCTCTGCGACGTCGCGAATGGCGGCGGACGGTGCGGTTCCGACCGAGGAGGCCCTCGGCGGCAGGGGGGTCGCTAGCCAGAGCACTGCGCTTTTCGGGCGGGCGGTCGAGGTTGCCGAGCTCGTCGTACGCGCCGAGCACGACCCGCGCGCAGACGTGCTGCTCCAGCGCCTGTGGGGCAAGATCGGGACGCTCGTTGCGAATCTGGCGATTGTCTGCGACCCGGAGATCTTCGTCCTCGGCGGTGGCTACGTCCGATCCGACCGCTTCCCAATCGACGCCATCGCCCGACTTGTCGCTCGCGCGGTGCCCTACCCACCCGAGGTAGTGCGCGCCCGCTTCGCGGGCGACGCATCGCTCCACGGGGCAGTGGCGGTGGCACTTCGGGACTGCCTCGGTGTCGCGAGCTCAGTTGCGACCGCCGCCGGGAGAAGCAACAGTCGTCGAGGATCCTCGCAGTGACCGTGAATGCCGCTCTCGGCAGGACCTGCAACGGAAGTGCGCTCACGCCTGGCGCAGCCCGTCGCGCCGAGAAAGCACACGCCCAGGCAGGCGGGAAAGGCCCCGAGGTTGCCCGCGCCCGCAGGGGCGCCGGGGTCGCACTGCTCGGCACCGATCTCGCGGCGAGGTCGACAGGCAAGCAGACCGAGAAGTCGCGGCGCCGCCGTACTCCGTTCGCCGAGGCGCACCGAAACGCTTCCGAATGCGTTCTACCGCAAGCATGCAATCAGCAAATGAGCAGCCAAGCACACAAGGAAGGGGAACGATGAGCAAGAGGACATGGATACATAGCACGGCGTTCAAGGCAACTGCGGCGGCAGCGGCCGCGTCGTTGGTGCTTTTCGGGAGCACAGCGGCCGCTTCGCCGGCCCCACGCCACGCCAGCACGAGCGGCGTGACGATCAACGTGGCCATCGCCTACCCGGCCCCGCCGAAGGCAATGCTCGCCAAATTCACGAGCCAGACAGGCATCAAGGTCAACTGGTCGTACCTGCAGTGGGACGACCTGCAGACCAAGATCGCAGCTGCAGCGGAGGCCGACACCTACTTCGCCGACGTTACCGACGTGGACTGGTCCAAGGTGGGCGAGTATTACGTGACGAAGTGGTTCCTACCGCTCAACCAGTACTTCAAGATCAGCTCTCTCGCGTCCCAGTACCCGCAGCTCAGCTCGTTCGTGCGGAACGGGACACTCGTCGGGATGCCGATGGACGTGTCGCTGCTCGTCACGACGATCAACGAGAAGCTGTTCCAAAAGGCTGGCATCACCTCGATGCCGACGACGCTCAAGCAGTACACGACGGACCTGCAGACGTTGAAGTCGAAGGGTGTCGTCAAATACCCCCTGGACATCCCCTTTGCCGCCGCAGAAGGTCTCTCGACGTACTGGTACGAGCTCACTGCGGCGATGGGGGGCCAGGTGCTGAGTACGTCCTACAAGCCCTTGTTCACTAGCCCATCCTCTGCCGGTTACAAGGCGATGGCCTGGATGGTGAACGCCTACAAGAGCGGGCTCGTGGCGAAGGCCAACCTCGACTACGAGGACTACCAGGGATTCGGGACCGAGATGGCGCATGGTCTCGCTGCGAGCGTCTTCTCCGACTACTCGGGAGACATCGGCACGATCTATGACGTCCCCAGCCAGTCGAGCGTCGTCGGTGACGTCACCTATGTGCCGACACCAGGGATCTCCGGTGTAGCTCCCAATCTCGGCAACCCGGACGGGATCGGCATCCCAAGGTCGGCCGAGCACGTCCAGGCAGCTGTCGAGTTCATCAAGTGGATGGAGGAGCCCGCAAACCAGGCGGCGTTCGCTGGTGCCGCCGGGCCCAAGAACGTCATCAGCACCTTCCCGTTGCCGTCCAACCGTGGCGGGCTCAGCCTCCTCGCGTCATCGGGCAAGGTTCCGGGCGCGGCCGCGCTCGTCAATCTCGTCGAGAACCACGGGCGGGCGGTCTTTCCCGCCGGTGCCCCGCCCTGGTACCCGAACTTCAGCAACGCCGTCTACACCAACCTGCACTCAGCCGCTGCAGGCCAGGAGAGTGTCGCCAGCGCGATCTCGGCGATCGCCTCCGAGGTGAACAGCCTCAACAGCTAGAACCAGTTAGAAGTTGGTCCCGGCCGGGCCGTCGACGAGGCGCTCGGCCGGGACACCGATCTTGGGAGGAGGGAGGAGCGTGTCGCAGCCCGCGATCTCGAGTCGGCGCCGATCGCTGCCAGGGCTCGTCCACCGACGTTCGCGCCGGTCCGAGGCGATGGGCTACGCGATGGTCGCACCGCTGCTCGTCTTCATCTTGGCCCTCGCGCTATACCCAACAGTTCTCACGACCATCGACGCGTTCATGCACATCGACGCGCTCACCCCGCCGAACCACTTCGCCGGGTTCGGCAATTTCGCGGCCATCTTCTCCAACCCGGAGATCCGTCAGAGCTTCGAGAACACCGGCTGGTACGTCGTCTTCGGCGTCGGGCTCACGCTCGTGCTTGGCACGGCCTTCGGGCTCTTGCTCCAGCGGCGCTTCCGCGGCCGGGGCGTCGTCCTGGCGATCGTGATCCTCCCTTGGGCGCTGCCCGGAGTCGTCGAGGGTGTGATCTGGTCCTGGATCTACGACCCGACGTTCGGCGTGCTGAACTCGGTGCTGAAGAGCCTGCATCTCCTCTCCCAATATCAGCTCTTCATCGGTACCCGCCAGATCGAGAGCATCCTGCTCATCTCGCTCGTCCAGGTCTGGCAGATCACTCCGCTCGCGACTCTGCTCGTGCTCGCGTCGTTGCAGAGCATCCCCGGCGAGATCTACGAGGCGGCCCGCGTCGACGGTGCTGGCTGGTGGCAGGTGATCCGGCGGATCACGCTGCCGCTCATCCGGCCCGGGCTCGCGATCGCGGCCGTTGAAGCACTCGTCCTGTCGCTGAACATCTTCGATCAGGTTTATGTATTGAACGCGGGCGCAACGACGGCATCGTCGGTGATGAACATGACCTACTTCGTCACTTTCCAGGGGCTCAACTTCGGGCAGGGATACGCTCTCTCGTTGCTGGCGACCGTCGTCACGGTGGTGCTGTCACTGGGCGCCTTGAAGCTCCTCTACCGGAAGGTCACATTCTGATGAGACGGCGGATCGGGGTCTGGGCCCGGCGGGCCGGAATCGCGCTCGTGATCGCCTGGTCGTTGTTCCCAGTCTACTGGGCGCTCAACACGAGCCTCATGACGAATGCGGAGGCCCAGAGCACCCCCACTCACTTCCTCGTCACCCGGCCAATCTTCACGAACTATCAGGCCATCTTCGGAGCCGGTCCGCAGTCCGCCGCAGCGGCCGGGGGTATCGGCCGTTCCCTCGTGAATATCGTGGTGGAGAGCGGCGGGGCGACGCTGCTGACGCTTACTATCGCGATCCTCGGCGCCTACGCGTTCGCGCGGCTGCGATTCCGGCTGAAGAACCTGTTCTTCTACACCGTGCTCGGGACCCTCACCCTGCCGGTATACGCGACGCTCATTCCGCTCTATCGGATCATGACAGAAGTCGGCCTTGTCAACACCTACCTCGGCATCATTCTCGTCTACGCATCGGGGTTCATGCCTCTAGCCATGTGGATCATGTACAACGTCTTTCTCGCGCTCCCTCCGAGCATCGAGGAGGCGGCCGTCATCGACGGGGCCTCGATGCTCCAGAGGTTCTACAGGGTCGCGCTCCCCATCGCGAAGCCGGGGATCGCTGCGACCGCGATCATCACATTCCTCCTCGGATGGGGGCAGTTCATTTTCCCCCTGGTGCTCAGCAGCACCGGGTCGACCCAGCCGCTCACCGTCGTCCTCGCTGCGCTCGAAGGCCGCCACGTTGTCCCTTACACGATAATCAACGCGGCGGCAATCGTTGCTATCGCTATCCCTGCGGTTCTGGTCTTCCTGTTGAATCGGTGGATCGTGGAAGGCATCATCGCGGGAAGTGTCAAGTAGTTGTGAACCGCTCCGTAGGTCCGGCCGTGAGAGTCCCAGAGAGGAACCCGCCTCCCATTGCTGGCAACCCCGACCCGACGGTGCCCCCGGACCCACGAGACGGCAGCCCGAAGAGGCAAAAAGATACGCGTGCACCGGGTCCTGAGCACCCCTTGACGCCCGGCAACCGCGCCCGGAACCTCCACCCGCGGATACGGGACAGCCGCCTGCGGTCGATCATCGAAGTCATCGACGAGAACGGTGCCGTCGGCGTCGAGGACCTCGCGGAGTCGCTTGGAGTGTCGACGGCGACGATCCGTCGGGACCTCGCCCGCCTGGCTGACCAGGGGGTGATCACGCGATCACATGGCGGCGCCATGCGGCCGGACGTGGGGCTCGAGGTGCCGATCAGCTATCGCCGCGGAACAGCTGTTGCTCAGAAGCGCCGGATCGCCGCCGCCGCCGCGACGTTGATCGGCGAAGGCGCCATCGTAGGCATCACCGGCGGCACGACGACCATGGAGGTCGCGCGGGCGCTGACACCGGTGCGCAAGCTCACAGTCGTCACCAATGCGCTCAACGTGGGCATGCAGCTCGCGCGCCACCGGAACATCCGTCTCGTCCTCACCGGTGGCGTCTGCCGCACGGCGTCGTTCGAGCTGTCGGGGCCGATCGCAGAGAGCACCCTTTTCGGTTACAACCTCGACGTAGCCTTCGTCGGCGTCGACGGCATCGATGTCGACGCCGGCTGCACGACGCATGACGACGCCGAGGCAAGGGCGAACGCGGCTCTCGTCAAAATAGCGCGGCACACCGTCATCGTCGCCGACAGCTCAAAGATCGGCCGTATCACCTTCGCGAGCATCTGCCCGCTCGACCTCGTCGACCAGCTCATCACCGACAACGCGGCAGATCCGCAGGCTGTGTCGCGACTCGAGGCTGCCGGGCTTCGGGTCGTGCTCGCGTGACTCAGCTGAGACGAGCGCGCAGCTGAGAGCAGATCGATCCCCGAGGTGCTGGTGCCCCCGACCGTGCGCCGACCGTGACAGCGCCTATTGTCGCCGCGAGCGCGGGACGGGCCGTGGTCGGGGCACAGCAGGATGCCGAGGAGCGCGTTTGAGAACAGGCCCACGCACTCCGCTCGACTACCTACCTGCGGTTCCACGTGATGCACTCGCTCCGGGGCGCCCGCTGTAGGTGGGCCTGGGGCTAGACAAGAATGACCGCCCAGAGGAGGGACCGGTGACCAAAGCGGCACTGACGCTCATGGCAGTCCATGCGCATCCCGATGACGAGGCGTCGACCACGGGCGGCGTCCTGGCCCGGTACTCGGCGGAGGGGATTCGGACCGTCGTGGTCACGTGCACCGACGGTGCGCTCGGCGACGGCCACGAGACCAGCAAGCCCGGCGACGCCGGCCACGACGAGGCGTGGGTTGTAGCTACCCGCCGTCGCGAGCTCGAAACAAGCTGCGAGATCCTCGGCGTCACGTCCCTCGAGCTGCTCGGCTACCGAGACTCGGGGATGATGGGCTGGCCACAGAACGACGCCGAGGGCTCGTTTTGGACGACACCTGTGGAAGTGGCTGCCCAGCGCGTTTCGACGTTGATCGAGCATTACCGCCCACAAGTCGTCGTCACCTACGACTCCAACGGGTTCTACGGCCATCCCGACCACATCCAGGCGCACCGGATCACGGTCGCTGCCATGGAAGCGACGCCGATACCCGACAAGCTTTACTATCCTGCGGTGCCGGTGTCGGCGATGACACAGTTCCGTGAGACGCTTCGCGCCGCGGGGGTTCAAGAGGTCGACGGAGCGGAAGAGGACTGGGATTTCGGCGTCGCTGACGAGCTCATCTCCACCACGGTCGACTGCAGCGATTATGCGGCGCGGCAGTACGCGGCTCTCGAGGCGCATGTCAGTCAGGGCGACGGGAACTTCTTCACGCGGCTCGGGGTCGACCTCTTCTCGAAACTGATGAGCCGAGAGATGTTCGTCCGCGCCTTCGACCGGACCGGCGCGCCCACGCCCGAGGACGATTTCTTCGCAGGCTTGCGCCCCTAGCGACTGCCTGCATTGGCCGAGCGCTCCCAAGTCCTCCGAGCCTCGCATGAGGCTGCGGAGCAGGACTGACAGGCAGGGAACTACGTTGTCGGGGCGAGCAATTTGCGGTTTCGGAAGCTCGCGGCGCCATGTTCGACGCGTGAGTCGTCCAACCGTCCCGTCCGCAGGGCGAGGCGGCCTGCGGGCAAGGAGGATCTAGTCGTGCTGATACGAAGTGGGGTGGTCGTAGATGCCGCCGGCGAGAGATCAGCCGACTTACGCACGGCAGCCGACGGGCGCATCGGCGAAGTCGCGACCAGCCTCGACCCGCTGCCGGGCGAGCAGGTGCACGATGCGACAGGGAAGCTGGTGATCCCGGGGGGGATCGACCCCCACACCCACCTTCACATGCCCGTTGGCGCCGTGCGCGTTTCGGACGACTTCGTGAGTGGGACTCGGGCTGCCGCCATCGGTGGCACGACGACCATCATCGACTACGTGACAGTTGCTCGGGGTGACGACCCGATGGCCACTGTCGCCACCTGGCGCTCATGGGCCGAGCCTTCGGTCATCGACTGGGGCCTCCATCTCACATTCACCGAGGCCGTGCCTGAGTCGGTTGTGGCGGCGGGGGTCGAGATGGGGATCACGTCCTTCAAGCTCTACCTCGCGTATCCGGACCGCCTGCAGGTCGACGATGCCACGATCGTGCGCCTGATGCGCGTCGCTCGCCGGCAGGGGGCCCTCGTCACGCTGCACTGTGAGAACGGCGGCGCCATCGAGGAGCTGCGACGAGAGGCGCTTGCCGCAGGGCGGACGAGCGTGATCGAGCATGCTCGCACTCGACCTGCTGTCCTCGAGGGCGAGGCTGTCGGGCGCGCAGCCGCGTTCGCGGAGATCACCGGCGCTTCCATCTACATCGTCCACGTCTCGTCCGCACAGGCTCTGGCGGCGGTGCGCTCCGGTCAGGAGCGTGGCGTGGACGTCAAAGCGGAGACCTGCCCGCAGTATCTCTACCTCGACTCCAGCCGCCTCGAGGGCGCCGACGCGTTCGATTTCGTCTGCACTCCACCGTTGCGCGACCCATGGCACGCCGAGGAGCTGTGGGAGGGACTGGCACGCGGTTACATACACACGGTTGCGACCGACCATTGCCCGTTCTGGCGCGCCGACCGGCGCGCGGGCGTGGCTGGCCGGCCGGGCGGCGTGACCGATTTCACCGACATCCCGGGCGGCCTTCCTGGTATCGAGACACGTCTCGCCCTTGTTTGGCAAGGTGTGCGGTCCGGCCGTATCACCACGGCGGACTGGGTGCGCCTGTGTTCCGAGGCCCCTGCGCGTACCTTCGGCTTGTGGCCGGCCAAGGGCTCGCTGGCGGTGGGTGCCGACGCCGACGTTGTGGTGTGGGACCCACAGCGGCGCCAGTCGCTCAAAGCGACAGACCTCGACATGGCTGTAGACCAGTCGCCCTATGAGGCGATGGTCTCCACAGGCTGGCCCGAGCTGGTTCTGAGCCGCGGCCAGCCGGTTGCCGTGGACGGCCGCTTCATCGGAGAGTTGGGCTGGGGGCGTTACACGGCGAGAGCACCAGTCCAGCGCGAAAGTGAGTGAGCCCGGCGAAGCGAAGTTTCGCCGACGGTCACATTGGGGCGGCAGGTTCTGGTAGTTCTCGGACCGAGTCCTGGGGAGGTCGATGTCATCGCGCCTGGTCCCGACCGACTGGTTGTCGGTCGGCCGCCATGGGCGGGTGTCCAACACGCCTGAAATGCGAGTGCACGGTCAGGATTCGTTCGAGAAGAGTTCAGCAGGTCTCTGCTTGTCCGATGGGAGCCAAATAGCTTGCCCTGGAGCCTTGTGAGAGGGCCAAATGGCGACCTGCCAAGCATTGTGATTTGCACGGGTGGTCGCGGCGGTACGGGATTGAAGCTCCACTGATCCCCAGTCGTCAACCGACGAAGGCAGCCATCAGTCTCTCGCGGGTGTGGCCGCCCTGGTTGGGGGACTGCCTCCGCACCTGGCGTCCCCGCGTCGAGGCGCTCGCGCTGGCAATCGGAGGGGTCTGAGCGGCGCTCGTCTCGCAGTTCGCGGACGAATGGTCGTGGCTTGAAGAGACAGTCGAGCGACACCTTGCCATCCCGACTACAGGCGCCGGAGATAGGGGAGAAAGACCCTACCGAGCGCGTGCACCCCGCCCTAACGTCTAGATGAAAGGCGAAAGCCTCAAAGGAGAGGCTCAACATAGCCATCGAGGTCAAAGACCGTATTCAACTCGTGTACGCCGGCATAACTCTCCGGGCAGGCTGGAAGTCATCAATGAGGAGATGGAGACACCATGTTGCTTGAACCACCCACCGTGGTTTCGCAGAATGAGATCACCCTGAGCGTGCGCGAGATCGAGCCTCTGCTGCAGGCGTTCCCGATGGATGTTCCGCCTTGGCCCGGCGCCACCATCACCCTCAAGGACGGCCGCACGATGTACATCCGCGAGGCGACCCTCGCGGAAGCCCCGGCAATGATGGGTTACATGAAGCGCGTCATGGAGACGGACCACGACTTCTACGACGTCGTCGGAGCCCGTGTCCATGCTGAGATCGCGGGCTGGTATCGCAAGCGGCTGAAGGATCCCTACACGCTGCTCGGGCTCATCGACGGCGAGTGGGTTGGATTCGCGAATGGGCGGCTGATGAACGAGGACATCAACATCAGCCTGCACACGATGGCGCTTGCCCGCGGTGGGCGCATCGGCGCAATCATGTACTACGTCAAGACCTGGTACGCCTTTGAGATCCTCGGGAGCAAGGAGTTCTGGGCGACGTACGAGAGCTACAACGGGTGGCACCGTTGGGGGCTCGGGATGGCTCAACCTTCCTACCCCTGGCCCGAGTACCAGCACGAGCTGGGAGGGGCGCGGGTCTACTACGTCACGAAGAAGTACTGGGACGCCGTCGTCAAGGACTACGTCCGTCAAATGGTCGGCGCCGACCTCGTGTTCGATGTCCCGGCGGACATCGTCAAGGCGAACGAGCAGCTGAAGATCCCACAAGACGTCACCGTCTAGCCATGACCTTGGGGCAGCCGCCCGTGGGTGAGTCCAACGAAGCGACGGAACCGGACGTGACGATCGAACGCGAGATCGCCGAGGTCGTTCGCGGCAGCTACGCGCGAACCACAGGGCAACCGGCCAGGCGGCGGATCGGTGCCCGGGAGCTGTTCTCCGAGGTGCTCGACCCGGACAGCTTCCGGGGCTGGGACTCGGACCTCGTGGCTGTGCCAGCCGGGCCGGAGTACCTGGGTCAGCTGGCCGAAGCGCGCCAGGCCTCCGGCGAGGACGAGGCCGTGATAACCGGGGAAGGCAGGATACGCGGCCGTCGGGTCTGCGTGGTCGCCTGTGAGTTCGCCTTCTTGGGAGGCACGATCGGGGTCGCCGCGGCCGAGCGGCTCACGGTTGCGATCGAGCGCGCCACCGCGGAGCGACTCCCACTGGTGGCCTCGCCTGTGTCGGGCGGCACGCGGATGCAAGAGGGGACTGTCGCCTTCCTGCAGATGGTCAAGATTGTTCAGGCCCTCATGCAGCACCGCCGAGCCGGCCTTCCCTATCTCGTGTACCTCCGCCACCCGACCACCGGCGGCGTCTTCGCCTCGTGGGGGTCGCTCGGGCAACTCACCGGGGCACAACCGGGAGCGTTGGTCGGGTTCCTCGGTCCGAGGGTTTACGAAGCGCTCTACGGAGATTCCTTCCCAGAAGGGGTCCAAGTCGCAGAGAACCTGTACCGCTTGGGCCTCGTCGATGCCGTGCTCGTACCCGAAGACCTCGCCGAGATAGCCGACCGGGCACTTGACGTGATGTGCACCGCAACAGGAGAGATTCCCGCTGCGAAGGCACTGCCCGACGAGCCGATCAACGACGTCCCGGCATGGGAATCGATCGAGCGCACCCGCCGGATCGAGCGCCCGGGGGTAGAGGAACTGCTGCGCGCCGCGTCGCACTCCGTCACGATCCTGAGCGGTACTCAGGAAGGCGAGCGCAGCGGGGGTCTCATCCTGGCCATGGCCAAGTTCGGAGCGGCGCCATGTGTAGTCGTGGGGCAGGACCGCCTCTTCCCCCGGGAAGGTAGGCCGCTCGGGCCGGACAGCCTCCGCGAGGCGCGACGGGGCATGAGCCTGGCAGCCGAGATCGGACTGCCACTGCTCACGATCATCGACACCCCCGGTGCTGCTCTGTCCAAAGAGGCCGAGGAAGGCGGGCTTGCCGGTGAGATCGCCCGGTGCCTGGCCGACATGGTGACGATACCCGTGCCCACCGTGTGCCTTCTGCTCGGCGAGGGGGCAGGCGGAGGTGCGCTCGCATTGTTGCCCGCCGACCGCGTTGTGGCCGCGCAGCACGGATGGGTCGCACCCCTACCCCCCGAAGGCGCCTCGGAGATCCTCTACCGGACCGTCGAGCGCGCCCCTGAGCTCGCCGCAGCCCAGGGCGTGCGATCGATCGACCTCGCTGCCGCGGGCATCGTCGATCGGATCGTGCCCGAGCGACCGGACGCTGCTGACGAGCCGCGGCAGTTCCTCGGCCGCCTCAGCAAGGCCCTCGAGTACGAGCTCACATCTCTGATCCGATGGGACAAGACGGAGCGTCTGGGCGCCAGGCATCGGCGGTACCGAAGACTGGGCCTACATCAAGAGCCATAAACAAGAAGGAGTTTTGAACAACATGTTGCAGCCCATCGAAGTCAGAAAGGTCCTCCTTCAGAAGGTCACCGACGCGTCGGGGTTGGAGGAGCTGATCGACAAGGGCGTCTTCCGCGCCGATGACGTGGTCGGCGTCGTCGGGAAGACGGAAGGCAATGGCGGTGTCAACGACTACACGCGGCTCCTCGCCGACCGGGCCTTCCGCGAGGTCCTCGTGGCCAAGGGGACCCGGACCTGGGACGAGGTCAGGCAGATCCCGCTCGCATGGTCAGGCGGTACCGACGGTGTGCTCAGCCCTCACGCCACGATCTTCGCAAAAGTTCCCGTGGAGAGCGCACCGGTTACCGACGAGCCACGCCTCTCGGTCGGCGTCGCCATGAGCGACCCGATACTGCCCGAGGAGATCGGCCATGCGGCGATGATCGAGAAGGTCGCCGCTGGCGTTCGCAGGGCCATGGAATCCGCCGGCATCACCGACCCGGCGGACGTGCACTACGTCCAGACCAAGACGCCACTGTTGGTCCTCGACACCATCAACGACGCCAAGCGTCGGGGCCACAAGGTGTGGACCGAGGACACCTTGGAGTCGATGGACCTGTCCAACGGGACGGCCGGGCTCGGGATCGCCGTTGCCCTTGGCGAGATCGAGATGCCGACAGACGAGCAGGTGATGAACGACCGTTCGCTCTACTCGTCGGTGGCGTCGTGCTCCTCGGGTGTGGAGCTGGACCGAGCCCAGATCGTCCTGGCCGGCAACGTCCGGGGGATCGGGGGCCGCTACCGGATAGGTCACTCGATCATGGAAGACGCCCTCGACATAGACGGGATTTGGAAGGCGATCCGCAACGCGGGTCTCGACGACCTCCCGGCCGACTGCCCCCACCCGCGCTACTTGAAGGGGCGACTTGTCAACTTGTTTCTCAAGTGTGAGGCCGATCCCTCCGGTCATGTTCGCGGCAAGCGCAACATCATGCTGGACGACTCAGATGTCCACTGGCACCGGCAGATCAAAGCCTGCGTCGGTGGCGTCGCAGCCGCAGTGAGCGGAGACCCTGCCATCTTCGTGTCCGTTTCGGCAGCGCACCAGGGCCCTGCTGGCGGTGGACCTGTCGTGGCAATCGTGGACCTGGGATAGGCATATTCACCAAGACAGTCGGGCCGGTGGGCCCGACTGTCTGTTTCGGAACTGGAGAACTGATGTCGCAGACACAGGCATCACCGGCGTGGGCGAGTACCGCCGTCGGCGAGTTGCTCTGTGGTCGGGTACAGGACGCAACCGTGTTCGCCTCGACCAGTGTGGCGTCCTACCTCTCTGTGCCGGAACCCCGGTCCGGCACACCGGTGATCGCTCTTTTGACCGAGCAAGGGGTGCGCCTGCCTATTGGCGTGACCGTCGCAGCGGAGAAGCTCCCTGAAGCCGGGAGCACCGTGCGGATCGGTGACGGGTCGGTTGTTGCTCGCGATCGCACGTGGCGGGCGGTGCGGTGGTGGGACCCGCGTCCCCACCTGACCGCCGAGGACCTGTTCCGGAACGGCGCGAAGTTGCTCGAAGTGCTCGAGGACGAGCCGCCTTCGGCGTTCGGATTCCCCCTCGCCGACGCCCTGAATGTGGCTAATGCACTGGCAGTAGGGGACGCGCTGCCCGCGCTGGAAGTGATCGGGCTCGGCCCGGGCCTTACTCCCGCCGCGGACGACGTCGTGGCCGGGGCACTGGCTGTGCTCGCGCTCTGCGGTTGTCTCCACGACCCGGTCCGGGTCGCCGTCGACATCCACGCGTCCACGCACACGACCGCCTTGTCCGCCGCCCTCTTGGCCGCGGCAGGCAAGGGACAGGTGATACCGCAGGCGGCAGCGGTGCTCACCGCCCTCGCGGCGGCGGGGCAACCGGTTCGCCTCAGGTCGGCTTGCGCAGGTCTGTTCAGTGTCGGGGGGACCTCCGGACACGACCTTTGTGTCGGCATGGCGGCTATCCTCGCTGGATCCGCGTTGGCGGGAGGATTCCGCCCGAACGGCGAGGCAATTTCGAGGAGCCCGCGATGAGCACCCGGGTCGAGCTGAGACACGGCATCTATCGCGATTCCGTGGTCCTCATGCAGGTGAGTCAGGCCGTCGCCGCCTGTCGTGGCGTTACCGCCGCCATAGTGGCCATGGCCACTCCCCTCAACATCGAGATATACGAGCGGTTGGGATTCGATCCCGCAGCGGTGGACGGAGCCTCCCCCAATGACCTGCTCGTCGCCGTACGGGCCGACGACGACGCCCTCGCTGGAGCGACGGCCGAGCTGGAGCGCCAGCTGGCGCCGTCGGCACCCTCGCAGAGTGATGGGTTCGGATCACCTCCCGCCCCCCGGACTCTCGCATCCGCGCTTCGCCGTGGCGGCTCGTTGGCGCTGATATCGGTGCCTGGCCAACACGCCTTTGTGGAGGCGATGGACGCCATCCAGGCAGGTGTCTCGGTGATGCTGTTCTCCGACAACGTGCCCGTCGATCAGGAGATCGTGCTCAAGGACGCGGCGGCGCGCCACGACGTGCTGGTTATGGGACCCGACTGTGGGACGGCGGTGGTAGGCGGACTCGGCCTCGGGTTCGCCAATGCGCTCCGCCCGGGCCCGGTCGGCATTGTGGCCGCCTCGGGAACCGGTGCGCAGGAAGTCACTTGCCTGCTTGACGCAGACGGCGTCGGCGTCACGGCGGTGCTCGGCGTGGGCGGGCGTGACCTGTCCGCCGCCGTCGGCGGCCGTTCGACGCTCGCCGCCATGAAGGTGCTCGACGAGCACCCGGCGACCGAGTTCGTCGTGGTCCTGTCCAAGCCACCGGACCCTAAGGTCGCCGAAGCGGTGCGCGCCGCGGCTGCGAAGCTGCGTACCCCGTCGTTGGTGGCATTCGTCGGCATGGGACAGGGCGACCTCACCGCCGCCACAGCGCAAATCCTCGTCGCGCTCGGTAGAACCCCCACCGCGTACCCGGAGTGGTCGCCGTCGTGTGAAAGGGGCACCCGGGCGGGCTTCATCAGAGGCCTGTTCTCCGGGGGGACGCTGTGCGACGAGGCAATGGCTATCGCAGCGGGACGCTTGGGCCCGATAGCTTCCAACACACCCCTCCGGCCGGAGTGGGCGTTGGGCGCTGACCTCAAGGCGCCGGGCCATCTCATGATCGATTTCGGTGACGACCGGCTGACCGCGGGAAGGCCACATCCGATGATCGACCAGTCGCTGCGCCTCGAGCGGATCGCGCAGGAGGGTTCCGATCCTGCCTGCGCGGTGCTCCTGCTCGACGTCGTCCTTGGCTACGGAGCACACCCGGATCCGGCCGCAGAGCTCGCCCCGGCCATCGACGCAGCCCGCGAGAATGCGCGCCGCGGCGGGCGAGATCTCGCCGCCGCCGTCTCGCTCGTTGGCTCACGCTCGGATCCGCAAGGTCGTGATGCCACCGCAGTGACTTTGGCCGCAGCCGGGGCGAGCGTGCACCTGTCCAACGCCATGGCTGCCCGTACAGCGGTGGCTCTCGTCGAGGGAGCAGCCGATGATCCAGCTTGACGACTCGCCCGCGATGGTCACAGTCGGCGCGTCACTTTTCGCCGATGCGCTCACAGCTCAGGTCACGACCCCGCGTCAGGTGCAGTGGGCACCACCCGTAGCGGGCAGCGAGGTTGACTTGGTGGCTATCGCCGCCGACATACGGACGCACGCCGCCACGGCAGAGTCGGTTCGGCGACTCACCGCCACCAGTCCACGCTGGGTTGATGTGCTACCCGCACGGGAGGCACTGGGGCTCGGGCCTCGTGAGTTCCTGCATGCCGGACCCCCGGTCGACTGGGCGCACGCGTCCGGCCCGGTCCGTGGGGCTCTGGCCGGCGCCATGATCTACGAGGGGCTGGCCCAGAACTTCGAGGAGGCCGAACGCATTGCCGCACAGGATGGCATCTCGCTTGCCCCCTGCCACTCCCGCGCGGCGGTCGGCCCCATGGCCGGTGTCGTGAGCACGTCGATGCCGGTGTCGGTACTCGAGGACGAGGAGAGCGGGCGCCGGGCGTACTGCACCTTGAACGAAGGACTCGGAAGAGTCCTACGGTACGGGGCCTACGCTCCCGAGGTCATAGACCGCCTTCGCTGGCTGGAGTGCGTGCTCGGTCCCTTGTTGAGTCAGACCCTCCGCCGGCGCGGGCCTGTCGACGTGCGCAGCCTTATCGCCCAAGCCCTCCAGATGGGTGACGAGTGCCACAACCGCAACCGTGCTGCCACTTCGCTGTTGCTGAGGGAGATCACGCCCGACATCCTCGAAAGCGGCGCCCGCGGCGAGGACATCGTGGCAGCCTTCCGTTTCATCAATGGCAACGACCATTTCTTCCTGAACCTCTCCATGCCGGCCGGCAAACTTGCCGCTGACGCAGCCCGCGACATCCCGGGGTCCACCATGGTGGTGGCGATGGCCCGCAACGGGACCGAGTTCGGGATCCAGGTCTCGGGGACCGGGGACGAGTGGTTCACGGCTCCCGCACCGCCGGTGAAAGGGTTGTACTTCGCAGGGTTCGGGCCCGAGGACGCCGGGTTGGACATAGGTGATTCGACGATCACCGAGACGACCGGCATCGGAGGTTTCGCGATGGCGGCGGCACCGGCCATCGTGCTCTTCGTGGGTGGTGAGGTCGCCGATGCACTGGAGAACACCCTTAGGATGTACGAGATCACCCTTGTCGAGAACCCGTTCTACAAAGTGCCGATACTGGCTTTCCGCGGCACACCGACGGGCATTGACGCGACGCTCGTTGTGCGAAGCGGTGTGTTGCCCGCAGTCAATACCGGGATCGCCGGCCGCGAGCCCGGCGTGGGTCAGGTCGGAGCTGGCCTTGTCGTACCGCCTATGTCCGTGTTCGTCGATGCCGTGCGGTCACTCGCCCGGCGCGCCGAGCCGCAAGGAGCGCCTGGTGCGCTCGGAGTGAAAGAGCCGTCATGAACGACATCTTCAAGTACCGTGCCCCTACTTCACGGGCGGAGCTGTTCGGCCTGCTGGCATCCCATGGCGAGGGTGCCAAGATCCTGGCAGGCGGCACAGACCTGCTCGTGGACATCCGCAACGGGCTCGCCCATCCTGAGCTTGTGATCAACCTGAAGAAGGTCGAAGACTTCTCGGGTCTCACCTGGAGCCAGTCCGAAGGGTTGATAATCGGCCCCTTGACGACCGTCAACGATGTTCTTCACGACGCCAGAGTTCGCGAGTCCTACCGGCTGCTTGCTGACTGCGCCCTGACCATCGCCTCCCATCAGTTGCGCAACCGGGCGACGGTGATCGGCAACATCGTCCACGCCTCCCCCGGTGCGGACATGGCGCCCGGCCTTCTCTGCCTGGGCGCCCAGGTCCGGATCGCCTCCCAGCGGGGTCAGCGCGAAGTGCCCCTGAAGGATTTCTTCACCGGCGTGAAGCGGACGGTGCTGGGCCACGACGAGATAGTCGAGGCCATCACGGTGCCACCCGGCACGGCGAGGTCCCGTGGTTCATACCGCAAGTTGAAGCGGATCGACGGCCACGACCTTGCCTTGGTCAGCGTTGCTGTCACCAACACCGACGGCGCCGTGCGGGTCGGGATCGGCTCGGCCGCCCCGACACCACTGCTCGTCGAGGGGCTCACCGACGAAGACCCGGCCGATGCGGTGGTGGCGGCGGCGCGCGGAGCGGCCCGTCCCATCGACGACCTGCGTTGTTCTAAGGAGTACCGGGAGTACATGATCGAGGTCTTCGTCCGCAGGTCGTTCGAGGAGGTGCGGTGATGTGGATGTCTGTTGAGGTCAACGGTCACATCTACGAGCGCGAAGTGGCCGAGCACTGGACCCTGCTCCGCTTTCTCCGGGAGGACCTGGAGCTGACCGGGACCAAGGACGGCTGCTCGGCTGGTGAGTGCGGCGCCTGCACGGTGATGCTCAACGGTGAGGCCGTGAATTCCTGCATGGTGCTTGCGGCCGAGGTCGACGGCGCGACGATCGAGACGATCGAATCGGAAGCCGTGAACGGCGAGCTCTCTGAGATACAGGCTGCTTTTGCCCGCAATTATGCGGTGCAGTGTGGCTACTGCACCGCCGGCATGGTCATGTCGGTGCGTGAGCTCCTGCGGCTCAACCCCAAACCGACTGTCGCCGAGATCAAAGAGGGCATCGAGGGCAACCTCTGCCGGTGCACCGGCTACCAGCAGATCATCGAAGCTGTGCTTGACGTGTCAGGTCAGATCACCGACGAAACAAGGGGGGGCCTCAAGTATGTCTGAGAGCACCGTTTCATCCGCGCCGACCCACGTTGGCGACAACGTCCAGCGGGTCGACGACTCCGCCAAGCTCACCGGCGGGGCCATGTACGCGAGCGACCTGGTATTTGCCGGCATGCTCTACGCCCAGGTCAAAAAGAGCCCGCACGCCCGGGCGAAGATCGTCGCCATCAACACCTCCAAGGCCGAGAACCTCCCGGGTGTTCATGCGGTACTCACGGGCAAAGAGCTCGACTACCGGATCGGCCTGTACGTCGTGGATAAGGACATCCTTGCCAAAGATGCCGTACGCCACTTTGGCGAGGCCGTTGCCGCTGTGGCCGCGGAGAGCCTGGACATCGCGAGCCGGGCCGTCGACCTGATCGACGTCGAGTACGAGGTTCTGGCGCCGGTCCTCAACCAGCTCGAAGCGCTCGAGGCAGATTCGCCGCTGGTGCATCCCGACCTCGGCAGCTACGACTACGTGAAGGCTGCCTTCAGCCCGCAACCTGGCACCAACGTCCCCAACATCACCAAGATCCGCAAGGGCGACATCGACGCAGGCTTCGCCGAGGCGAAGTGGATCATCGAGCGCGAGTACACCAACCCGTCCGTGCAGCACGTGCCGTTGGAGACCCACGTCGCCATCGTCGAGTGGAAGGCGGGGGACGAGGTGACCATCTGGTCGAGCGCGCAGTCCCCCTTTACCGTGAGGGACCTTTTCTGCCGCGCCTTCAAACTGCCGTACAACAAGGTGCGCGTTGTCATACCTCATGTGGGTGGCGCCTTCGGTGGCAAAGCGGGGATCCACCTCGAACCTCTGCTGGCCTGCCTCTCCCGCAAGGCCGGGGGAAGGCCGGTGAAGCTCCAGGCCACCCGGGAGGAGGAGTTCAGCCTTCTGCCGTGCAGGAGCGCCCTCACCTACCGGATCAAGACCGGCGTTGCTGGCGACGGCCGCATCACCGCACAGAAGTTGCAGATGTACTGGGATGCCGGTGCCTACGCCGACTACGCCGTCAACGTCACGCGCGCCTCGGCCTACTCGGCGGCGGGACCTTACGACATACCCAACGCCTGGGTGGATGCCTACACGATCTACACCAACAAGCCGTGGGGCACTGCCTACCGCGGATTCGGTCACGTGGAGTTCTTCTGGGGCCTCGAGCGTCACATGGAACTCGTCGCCAAGGTGATAGGCATGGACCCGCTGGAGTTCCGCAAGAGGAACCTGCTCAAGCCCGGCTCGACCACGCTGACCGGCGAGCGGATCAACGAGCACACGGGCAATCCCCTCAAATGCCTCGAGGCTGCAGCCGACGCCATCAACTACGGCCGGCTCACCCCTGAAGAGCAAGCGCGCCAGGCGCGCACGGGCCGGCGCATCGGCAAGGGGATCGCGACGCTCCACAAGGCCCCCGCGATGCCGAGTTTTACGACGACGGCAGCTGTGGTCAAGATGAACTCGGACGGGTCGGTCGTCATCAACATCGCCCTCACCGAGATCGGGCAGGGCACGGCGACCGTCGTTGCCCAGATGGCCGCGGATCGTCTGCGATTCCCCGTCAGCATGGTGAAGGTTGCGGTCGAGAGGGACACGGACAAGGACCCCTACGACTGGCAGACCGTGGCCTCGAAAGGGCTCCTTCTCACCGGCAACGCGGTCCTTGCCGCCTGCGACGATCTCCTGCGACTGGCCTATTCCGACGCGGCCCAGGTGCTGCGCGCCCAGGTTTCCGACCTGGACCACGACGCGGAGAAGATCTTTGTCAAACAACGCCCAGAGGAGTCGGCGACTTTTGCCGCCCTGTCGATCGGGTACGCCTACCCCAACGGCAACGGCATCGGAGGTCCGCTGATCGGGTTGGGCCGCTACACCGCGCCAGGCCTGACCAGTCTCGACAAGGAAACCGGGCAAGGGTTGCCCGCTCTGGACTGGACGTATGGCGCCCACGGCGTGATCGCCGAGGTCGACCCGGACACAGGCGAGTACAAGGTGATCAAGATCGCGTCGGCCTTCGACGTGGGCAAGGTGATCAACCCGGGCACCATGCGCGGCCAGTGCATCGGAGGCATGATCCAAGGCCTGGGAACGGCCGAGTGCGAAAGCTACATCTACGACGAGCATGGCCACCTGCTCAACCCGTCGCTCACCGACAACAAGATCCTCACCTCGAAGGACCTGCCCGAGGAGATCGAGTGCATTGCTGTGGAGACGCCGCAGCTCGACGGGCCCTTCGGTGCGAGGGGGGTCGGCGAGCACCCGATGATCTCGGTGGCACCGGCTCTTGCCAACGCCATCCATGACGCGACAGGCGCCGAACTCACGCACATGCCCGTCCGGTTCGAGGACGTATGGCGGGCGATTCACCAAAGCCAGCCTGTCGACACCTGGGTCACCAAAGCTCCGGCCGTCTAGACCGAGCGGCACTCGGCCCGTATCCGGCGATGGTTGTGCCGCCCACGCTTGTGAAATGTTTCCCGAGAAGAAAGGAAGGGATCATGCCGGCAAGTGAAAGCTGTAGAAGACGGGGTGATTTGGCATGAGCACGACTCCCGCCATCGACGAGCAAGTCGTCGAACAAGTCGAGACAATTCTTCTGCCGGTGCCGGACAATGCGCGCACCTCGACAGCCGGTCACCAGTTCTGGATCTGGTCCGGCGCGAACATCGCGCCGATCAACTGGGTGCTCGGCTCGTTGGGCATCGAGATCGGCCTGAGCCTGTTCCAGACGGTCTTGGTGCTGGTGGTCGGCAACATCATCGGCATGGCAGCCTTTGGCTTCTTTGTCCTCATGGGTCAGCGCTCGGGCGTGAGCCAGATGGTGATGGCACGCAGTGCCTTCGGTCGCCGCGGTGCCTACCTGCCGGCTGCGATCCAGGGACTCATCTCGGCCGGCTGGTGCGCGGTCAACACCTGGATCGTCCTCGATCTGGTCCTCGCCCTTATCGGCAAGCTTGGCTACCACGGCGGCACGAACCTGAAGATCGTCATCGTGGTCCTGATCATGGGCCTGCAGATCTGGCTGGCGGCGAGAGGTTTCAAGTCGATCGCCAAGTTCGAGCGTTACACCGTCCCGGTCACCTTCTGCGTCCTCATCGCGATGACGATCGTCGCCTGGTCCAAGAACAACGTGCACTGGGGCTATGCGGGTGCTCACCTGCACGGATGGGCGCTGCTGTCCGCCGAGAGCACGATCATGACTGCCATCGGGATCGGCTGGGGCTGCACCTGGTTCGCCTATGCGTCCGACTACTCCCGGTTCCTGCCCAAGGCGCTGTCGCGGTCCAAGGTCTTTTTCGCCAGCGTCCTCGGCCAGTTCCTCCCAGTGGTCTGGCTCGGCATCTTCGGTGCGACGCTTGCGACAGTCACCCAGAAGGTCGACCCCGGCGCGCTCGTCGTCTCGAACTTCGGGATACTGGCTGTCCCGGTGCTGCTGCTCGTGCTGCACGGCCCGATCGCTACCAACATCTTGAACATCTACAGCTGCTCGCTGTGCGCGCAGACGCTCGACTGGAAGCTCAACCGGCGCAAGATAGCGCTCCTCGTCGGCGCCATCGCGCTGGCGTTCACGATCATCCTGGTCTTCCAGAACAACTTCGCCAGCACCCTGGACAGCTGGCTGTCCGGTCTGGTGATGTGGATCGCCCCGTGGGGTGCGGTCACGCTGATCCACTTCTATTACTTCGCAGGCCAAGAGGTCGACGTCGATCTGTTGTACGACCCGCCCGGGCACTCCCGGATCGCCGACGTGCGCTGGTCAGCGGTCTTCGCGTTCGTCGTGGGTGCCGTCGCCGCCTGGTGCTTCGAGTACGGCGAGGTGGGTTGGCTGATGGGCCCGGCTGCCACGGCTCTTCACGACGTGGACATGACATGGCTGGTCGGATCGATCGTCGCAGGTGCCGTCTACCTGGTGATCGGTCGCCCGAGCAGGTCCCCGTTGTTCGCGCCGGGCTACAAGCCGGCCGCGAAGGAAGTGGGTGTGTGATGCAACTGGTAATCCGCAATGGCCGGTTGGCCAACCCGGGGGGTTCTCATGAGGAGCTCGTCGACGTACTCATCGACGGTGGCCGTTTCGCCGCCGTGGAACGGGCGGGAGTTCGCGTCGACGAGGTAGCCCAGGAAATCGACGTGAGCGGCGCTTTGCTCAGCCCGCCCTACGTCGAGCCACATGTGCACATGGACACATGCCTCACGGCGGGCGAGCCGAGATGGAACGAGAGCGGCACCTTGTGGGAGGGCATCGCATGCTGGTCCGAGCGCAAGGCGATGCTGACCCATGACGACGTCGTCACCAGGGTCAGTGAGGTGCTCCGTTGGCAAGTTGCCAACGGCGTCCTGCACGTCCGCAGCCATGTCGACACCACCGACCCGTTGCTTGTCGCGCTCGACGCGCTTATCGATGTCCGAGAGCGCGTGAAGGACGTTGTCAACCTTCAGCTCGTGGCGTTTCCCCAGGAAGGCATCGTCTCGTTTCCCGACGGCGACAAGCTGATAGCCGAGGCCGCCCGCCGCGGCGTCGACGCGATCGGGGCCATCCCGCATTTCGAGGACACGAGAGAGGATGGGGTCCGTTCCCTCGAGATCGCGGTCTCGACAGCTCTCGATGCGGGGTTGCTCATCGACGTGCACTGCGATGAGATCGACGACGAGCAGTCGCGCTTTGTCGAGGTGTTGGCCACACACGCGATGCGCACCGGGCTGCGGGGACGGGTCACGGCCAGCCACACGACCGCGATGGGCAGCTACAACGCCGCCTACAGCTACAAGCTGCAGCGGATCCTGTCCAGAGCCGGCATCAACCTGGTCTGTAACCCGATGGTGAACCTCCATCTTCAGGGCCGTTTCGACGCCTATCCCAAGCGCCGAGGCCTGACCCAGGTGAAGGAGATGCTCGGAGCCGGGGTCAACGTTGCCTTCGGCCACGACGATGTGATGGACCCGTGGTTCCCGATGGGCACCGCCAACCCACTGCAGGTTGCGCACGTCGGGGCATTGGCTACCCAGATGACCTCGCCGGCCCAGATTGCCGAATGCTTCGCGATGGTCACGTCACGGGCAGCCGCGGCCCTTTCGCTGGGCGACTCCTACGGGATAGCCGCGGGTCGGCCCGCCAGCCTCATCGTGCTGCCGGCGACCGACCCCTTCGACGCCGTCCGGCGCCAGGTGCGACCGTGGTACGTCATCTCTCACGGCCGGGTCGTGGCGGAGACTCCGCCCGTGGCCGCAAAACTCACATGGCCGGGGGAACGAGCAACGAAGATCGACTTCGTGCGCGAGCGCGACGTCAGCCAGGCGACCTGGCCGCGCTAGGTGACCTGAGCGCCGGGGGAGTCCGAGCGACTCTCCCGGCGCCGCCCGTCTAGGTGCGTGGGTCAGAACCCCCTGAGCCGCCCCACGCGCTTCCCATCCCTGTGATGCGGTGAAAATTCGCGATTTCCGTGAGCACCGACAAGACTTTGTGCCATGGAGAACGGCACCGTTGACGACCAGCTCTTCGAGGTAGCGGTCGGCCCACGAAAGACGGCGACGACGCCCTCTGCCTTGACGGCCAAGACATTCCGCCACTACGACCCGTCCCAGTCCTTCCTCCTGCCCCCGAGTCTCGACGACTGGCTGCCCGAAGATCACGAGGCGCGGTTCATCTCCGAGGCCGTCGACGGTCTGCTCGACCTGTCGGTGATCTATGGCTCCTACGCGACCGCGGACGGGGCACCTCCCTATGACCCGCGCATGATGCTGAAGCTCCTGCTCTACAGCTACTCGATCGGCGTGACCTCTTCCCGGGAGATCGAGCGGCGCTGTGTGACCGACGTGGCGTTCCGCTTCCTTTCGGCGAACGCCGCACCGGACTACCGCTCGATGGCGCGCTTTCGCCGTCGCCACCTCGGGGCCCTCGACGACCTGTTCACCCAGGTTCTCGTATTGTGCGCAACAGCCGGGCTCCTAAAGCTCGGACGGGTCGCCCTCGACGGCACCAAGCTGCGGGCCTCGGCGAGCAGGCACAAGGCCATGAGCTATGACCACATGCAAAAGAAGATCGAACAGCTCGATGCCGAGGTGCGCGAGATCCTCGCTGAGGCCGAGGCGATCGACCGGGAAGAGGACGAGGCCTTCGGTGCGGACCGCCGGGGCGACGAAGTACCTGCCGAGCTCGCCCGACGCGAGACGCGCATCGCAAAGATGCGTGAGGCAATGAAGGCCATCGAGGCCGAGGCCAAAGAGCGCGCCGGCGCCAAACAAGCAAAGAACGCCGAGCGCACCAACGACGAGGAGATCGCCGAAGCGGCCGAACAGGCCGGAGAAAAGGCCAAGCCGGCCGCAAAGGCCCAGCGCAACTTCACCGATCCCGAGTCGCGCATCATGAAGACCTCTGACGGGTCATTTCACTACGCCTACAACGCCCAAGCAGTCGTCGACGAGAAGAACCAGGTCGTCCTCGCCGGTGTGGTTACCCAACAAGCCACCGATGTCAACCAATTGATCCCGATGATCGAGGCGATGGACGTTGAGCTCGTGCGCGCCGGGGTCGAAGATCGTCCGAAGGTGCTGTTAGCCGATGCCGGTTACTGCTCGAAGGACAATCTCGAAGCACTCGCCGAGGACGACCTCGACGCACTCGTCGCCACGGGCCGGCTGACCCACGACGAGCGTGTCACGGCCGCACCGAGAGGGCGCATCCCGAAGAACACGACGGCCAAGCAACGTATGGCGAGACGCCTCCGGACCAAGGCCGGACGAGCCGACTACGCCCGGCGAAAGGCGATCGTCGAACCGGCATTCGGCCAGATGAAGGTCCGACAGCACGCCGGTCATCTCCGTTTGCCGCGGACTTGATGGAGCACGGGGCGAATGGACGCTCCACCTCGTCTGCCACAACCTGCGAAAGCTCGCCAACGCGGGCGGATCGGCCGCGATCGCGACACCATGAGAGGTGCGGAGCACCCTCGCAAGCTCAGCTTCGGACGCCTCGTAACCAACGAGAAGCCACGACCACCGGTCAGGGTTCGCTATCTCGCCTCATCGAGCTTCGAGGCAGGACCGCTTTCCGGTTCGGACCCACGCTCCTAGAGAGTCGAGTGTGGCCTTCCCTGGCGAAGCGGCTTAACAATATTGTAACTTTAGTAATACTTCTGTAATATCAAGGTATGAAACGCGTCGCACGAGCGGCTGCCGACGCCTTGTTCGCTGCATCGCTGACGACCGTCGTGCGAGAGGCCGTCCGTTGACCGTCCTGTCAGTCCGGCCGGATGCGTCACGCGTGGCCGCTCGGCGAGTCGGCGCCGTGGTCAGAGCCTTCTCCGCCCTCGCGGTGCTGGCGGTGATGCTCGACGCGGTATCAGCACGCGTCTATGCAGGTGGTTCGGACAGGGCGACCGCGATCCTCGAAGGACAGGCGATGAGCAGCGGCAACGTGCTGTTGCATGGCTGGATTCTGACCCACGACTCGTTCTGGACGATCGACGCCTTCTTCTACGCCCTAGCACTTCGTGTCGGTGGCCTCCGGCCTGGCCTGTTGAACTTGGAGCCGGCTGTCGCAGTCGCGGTCGCCGTTGTGATCGCCGCCCTTGTTGCCAGCCGGGGGCACCGCGGGAGTGCCGCCATGGCCGGGGCCGGCACAGCTGCCGTGTTGCTCGCGTTTCCCACCTATGCGATGGCATCGTTCTTGCTCGGTGGCCCTGACCATGTCAGCACGGCGGTCCTGGCCCTTGTCGCATTCGCCGGACTGAGGCGGGGCCACTTCGACTGGAGATGGGCGGTCGCGGTCGCAGCGATGGCCTTCGGAATGCTCGGCGACCTCTTGATGGTCGCTTACGGCATCGTGCCGGTGATTGGCGCGGGGGTCGTCTCAATGTTGCGAAGAAGAGACTGGCGCGGCAGGAATCACCGCGGTTACTGCGTCCACTGCAGCAGTCGTTGCAAGCGAGCTCGCCAGTTGGCTCGCCCAAGCGATGGGGGCGTTCAAGTCAGTTGACGGAGTGTCCTTCGCGAGCTTTGCCCAGATTTTCGTGAACTCGCGGCACATGCTTGGGTACGGGGCGGGCCTTGTCGGTTTCACGTACCGGTTCGACACCGGGCGGGTCCCAGTCGTCCTGCAGGACGCGCATGTCGTGGGGGCGTTGTTGATAGTCGCCTGCTCGCTTTTCGCGGCGGCGAACCTGGTGGAGGGCATCGTCCGCGGCCACCGAGCGGAGACCGCGACCCGGCTGGAGGACGAGCAGTGGTGGCTCGACGACGTTCTGGTCCTCGCTATGGCGGGTTCGGCGGCGACCTTCGTGGTCCTGGCCGTGAATGGGGTGCCTGGTGCCCGCTACCTCGTCGCCACGGTCGTGTTCGCGAGCGTGCTCAGCGGCCGGGTCGTTGCCGGGGCTTGGCAACATCTGCGACCGGGCCGGATTAGCAAAGTGGTCTGCGTTGCTGGAGCCGCTGTCTCGTTGTGCCTTGCCGCCGGTCTCGGTTGCACGCTGGCCCAGCCGGTGGCGGCCCAGCGTGCCTCGACGCTCGTTTCCTGGCTTGAGGTGCATCATCTTAGAAATGGGCTTGGCGGCTACTGGGCATCAAGCATCACCACCGTCGAGAGCAGGGGTGCTGTCACCGTACGGCCGGTGTGGGAGGACCCCGACGGCAAGCTCGGCCGGTACATGAAGCTGTCTTCGGCCACTTGGTACGCCGGTGAGCATTTCCACTTCCTTGTCTACGAGACCCCTGCGTACCAAGGCGTGGACAGCGTCTCGGCGACCAGGACATGGGGACGGCCCAGCAATACCTACACCGTCAGTGACTTTCACGTGCTCGTGTGGTCCGGCGGCATGAGCGTCGCACCCTTTCCCTAGCGACCGCCGACGCCCGGTGGTCCGGCGCCTGATCACGGGTCCTTCATCTGTCACGCCAATCCACCCGAGTGGTGCCTCGTAGGCGTTGCATCCTTGGGATGCGGGTGCGAGGCTTGTTGTTCGCACCCTTGCTGCGGGCAGCGTCAGCCACGCTGAGCCACGCGTCGCAGGCGATGGCGTCAGTCGTGATCGGAGGTGTGAAATGCGCAGGTCACTCGTAGGCGGACTGCTTGCAATAACAGCAATCTCTTTACCAATCCTGGCGAGCCCGTCCTCGGTGGTTGCCGCGAGCCTGCGAGCCACGACACCAATCGGAAGACAGCTGGCGGAACTGAAGGGCTCCGATGCCCTTGCGGGTGATGCCGTCGGAGTCTCGGTGGCCATCTCAGGCACGACAGCCGTTGTGGGAGCCCCCGGCTACGCCAAGGATGCCGGCCGGGCGTACGTGTACTCCGGGACGGCGGGCCATTGGGAACAGGTCGCCGAGCTGAAGGGAGCTGACACCGTCTCCGGTGATTTCTTCGGCTATTCGGTGGCCATCTCGGGCACGACGGCGGTCGCGAGCGCACCAGGCTACGCGAAGAACGCCGGCCGCGTGTACGTCTTCACCGAGACGGCGAAGCACTGGAAGCAGGTTGCCGAGCTGAAGGGTTCGGACACCGTCGCGAGTGATTACCTCGGCGATTCGGTGGCCGTCTCCGGCGCGACGGTCCTCGTGGGCGCGGACGGCCACAGGAAGAATGCCGGCCGGGCTTACGTGTTCGCCGAGACGGCCAACGGCTGGAAGCAGGCTGGCGAGTGGAGGGGGTCCGACACGGTTGCGGGTGATGGCTTCGGGTACACGGTGGCGGTCTCGGGCACGTCGGCCATAGTGGGCGCGCCGGACCATGCCAAGAGTGCCGGACGGGCATATGTGTTCACAAGAACGGCGAAGGGCTGGAAGCAGGTTGCCGAGCTGAAGGGTTCCGATACCGTCACGAACAACGGGTTCGGCGTCTCGGTGGCGATATCGGGCACGACCGCGGTCGCGGGTGCACCGGGGTTTGCCGATGCTGCCGGCCGGGCGTACGTGTTCAAGAAGGCGGGCGAGGCCTGGACCCAAGCCTCAGAGCTGAAGAGTGTCGATGCCGTCGCCAAGGAAGACTTCGGATACACGGTGGCAATCTCGGGCACGACCGCTGTCGTGGGTGCACCGGGCTTGGCCAAAGACGCCGGCCGCGCCTACGCGTTCACCAACACGGCGAACGGCTGGACGCAGGCTGCCGAGCTGAAGGGCTCTGACACGGTTGCCGACGACTACTTTGGCTATTCCGTGGCCGTTTCGGACACCATCGCCGTCGTCGGTGCCGACGGTCATGCCAACAGTGCCGGGCGGGCATACGTTCTCAACGCCTGAGCCTGGCCAATCGTGCTGCCAAACGGCTTGTTTGGAGCCCGAGATGGTGTGAGTATTCAGGACATCGTTCGCGGGTGTCGCGCGACATAGTTCGCACCTCTGAGGAGGTGCGCGATGTCGATGGCGAGGCTCGTGATCACTGCGGTGACACTCGAGGGGCGCTCGAAAAGCGCGGTCGCCGCCGAGTACGGACTGTCTCGCCGCTGGGTGCAAAAGCTCCTCCAGCGCTACGCCGCTGACGGCGAGGCGGCGTTCGAACCAAGGTCGCGCCGGCCGCACTCGAGCCCGAACAAGTTGCCCGTCACTCTCGAGGACGAGATCGTCGAGCTGCGCAAGTTCCTCGCCGAAGAGGGTCTCGATGCCGGTCCTTCGACAATCGCCTACCACCTCGCCGAGCGCCACGGTGAGGCTCCCTCGTTCTCGACGATCTGGCGGGTGCTATCTCGTCGGGGCTTTGTCGTCCCCGAGCCGCACAAAAGGCCGAGAAGCTCGATCGTCCGCTTTGAGGCCGAGATGCCGAACGAGCGCTGGCAGGCAGACATCACCCACGTCCGCATCGCCAGGTCTTACGAGGTGGAAGTCCTAAACCAGCTCGACGACCACTCACGGCTGTTGGTCGGTTCGGACGCGAAAGGGATCTTCAAGGCCTCGGACATCGTGGCCTGTTTCGAGAAGGCGACCGTCGCCTACGGGACGCCGGTGAGCTACCTCACGGACAACGCCGCCGTCTTCACGGGCGCCTACCGGGGCCTCGGCTGGGTCGCCCTAGAACGCGAGCTCGTCTCCCGGGGCGTTGTGCTGCGCCACTCCCGCCCATATCACCCCCAGACCTGCGGCAAGGTCGAACGCTTCCACCAGACGCTCAAGAAATGGCTCGAGCACCAGGACCAGGCGCACACGATCGCCGAGCTCCAGTGTCAGCTCGATGTCTTCCGGGACTACTACAACAACTTCCGCCCCCACCGCGCCCTCGGGCGCAAGACCCCGCAGTCGGCCTTCTTGGCGAGGCCGAGGGCCGTCCCCCACGACGGCCCGCTCGCCGTCGGTCACTTCCGCACCCGCCGGGACGTGGTCGACCTGTCCGGGAAGGTGACCTTGCGTTACAACTCCAAGCTGCACCACATCGGCCTCGGCCGTGCCTGGGCAGGGACCAAGATCCTCCTCTTGGTCCACGAGCTCTCCGTGCGGGTCATCACCGAGGACGGCGAGCTCGTCCGCGAACTCACCTTGGACCCGACGAGGGACTACCAGCCGATCCCCGGATGATGTGAACTATGTCTCGAGACAGGTGCGCTCTATGTCTCGCGACATCACATTGGAGCCCGAGATGGGATTCGAACCCATGACCTGCGCATTACGAGGGCCTTCAAAAGCGTCTTCCTGGGTTCCGCCCGGTCTCAACGTGTCGCATAAGGGCAGGTCAACAGGGGTGAAGCTTGAGACGGTGGCGATCCGGTGCAACTCCCTGCGACGCCTGGGGACTCCATTGTTGGGACAGGATTGCTTTTTTTCGCCTCGATAGTGACATTTTCAGCGTCAAAATTGGCTCTGACGAAGAGGAACCGCCGGGATCAGTTCAACGAGTGAGGGTGCGCCCGAACGGGCTGACTTGTCAACCTTCGCAATCGCTCGCGGGGCAAAATCGCGGCTCGATCCCCCAGTGCTAGCAAGCGGTACGTGGGAGAGGGGGAGACGCGGTCACCACAGCCCCAAAAGGGAGGGCCCGACCAGGACCAGAGCGAGACGCCACCCCGGACCACGGACCGGGCGGCGGCGCGCAGCCGCCAAGAGCCCAGGCCCAGCGGCGTTTACTCTCGCTACGCAGGGCTCACCATGAGGGTCAGACGTTGACGGGCAGGGGTACCGACTCCGTTGCTCGCAAGGATCCTGATCACATAGGTTCCCTGGGTGCCGCGAGCAGGGGTTCCGGCGAGCGTTGCCCGACCGTTCTTGTCGGCTGTGAACGTGACGCCCTTAGGCAGTCCTCCCGACTCGGTCAGGGTCGCGAGGGGGATGCCTGTAGCCGTTACAACGAACGAGAACCTTCGGCTCACCTGCGCCTGGACAGCGGAAGCACTGGTGATCGACGGCCGTGTGGCAATCACCACAAGCGTCAGATGCTGAACAACCTCGATCCCATTGAATGCGGTGAGGCTGATCCGGTAGGTGCCCTGCGACCCGCGAACGGGCGACCCGGAGAGCAATGCCTTCCCATTCTCGTAAGAGGAGAAGGTCACACCTTTTGGCAAGGAGCCCGACTCTTTGATCTCTGCAGCCGGAAAGCCAGTCGTTCTGATCACAAAAGCCAACCTTTGGAGCACGTCGACAGTCGTCGCGACCGGAGAGGTGAATGCAGGTGGCAGCACGGCCATGAAACCCGGCTCGTCGGTGGTCATGGCCGGATAGATCGAGTCACCCTCGTAGGCGACCGCTAGCCTCACTGGCCCGGGCTTGAGATCGGAGTCGGGAATGTTGCAGATCGCTTGGCCGTGTTCAAGCGGCACAGCACAGTATCCAGATATCGACACGATGCCAGTCGTGGGCGGAGCCACAGCAGGCACGGCTACTGCCACTTCGACCTCGATCGTGCCACTCTGCTGAAGCGCGATAGTGCCTTCGGGGATGCCCGTCACCGTCAGCTCGGCAAGCGGCGCCACGATGTCGTAAACAGCCGAGACGGAAGCGCCCGCGTAGTCGGCGTCGCCGGAGTAGGTCGCAGTAAGCGTGTTGTTCCCAATCGCCAGTTGTCCGCCAGCGGTAAGCGTGCAACTAGTGTAGTGTCCGCGTATTGAGCGCGCGGTTATTGCTATGCTCGGTCATGGCACATCCTCCTGCTGCACCACTCGAGCTGTCGGCAGAAGACCGGGCATTGCTCGAAGAGATCGCATCTTCGCCCTCGAAGCCACATCGCGCAGTGCGTGAGGCCAAGGGCCTGTTGCTGGCTGCCGAAGGCGTCGCCAACCAACAGATCGCCGAGCGCCTCGGCGTCTCCCGCTTCGACCGTGCTCGAATGGCGGCGCCAGTTCGAAGATGACGGGGTGGCCAAGGTGGGAAAGGTACGCCCGGGACGGGGGAGAAAGCCGACGATCCCCGCCGAGACAGTCGAAGCCATCGTGGCGCGCACCCAGAACGAGACGCCACCTGACGCGACGCAATGGTCGGTGCGCTCGATGGCAAAGACGGCCGGCGTGGGCCGATCGACGGTGCACAAGATCTGGCGGGCGCGAGGACTGAAACCCCACCTCATAAAGACCTTCAAACTCTCCAACGACCCCCATTTCGAGGACAAGCTGGTCGACGTTGTCGGGCTCTACTTGCGTCCGCCCGACAATGCCGTCGTGCTCTCTGTCGACGAGAAGTCCCAGATCCAGGCGCTCGATCGCACCCAGCCGAGTCTGCCGATGAAGCCCGGCCGGGCGGGCACGATGACCCACGACTACAAGCGCAACGGCACGACGACGCTGTTCGCCGCCTTGAACGTGCTGACGGGCATCGTCTTTGGCAAGTGCTTCTCGCACCACCGCCACGAGGAGTTCCTCTCTTTCTTGCGGCTCATCGACCGCAAGGTCGCCAAGACCAAGGAGATCCACCTCATCGTCGACAACTACGGCACCCACACTCACCCCGAGGTGATGGCCTGGCTTGAGAGCCATCACCGCTTCCAGCTCCATTTCACGCCGACCTCTTCTTCGTGGCTCAATCTCGTCGAGCGATGGTTCCGTGAGATCACGACACAACGCATCCGGCGCGGCAGCTTCTCAAGTGTCGGTGAGCTCGTCGCCGCCATCGAGGACTACATCACCCACCACAACGACGATCCCCAGCCCTTTATCTGGACAAAGACCGCCGAGGAGATCATCGAGAAGGTCAGACGTGGTCGTGTTGCTCTCGAGCAATCGCGCGTTAAATGAAGGACGGACCACTAGCGATGTCGTCTGTGAGCGGAACGGACCCGCAAACGGTGGTGGAATCGCCACTCGGGGGCTGCACGGAGAATGTGACGTTGCCGGTTGGTGCGAGCGAAAGGCCAGAACCGCCGAAACCGGCCGTGAACGTGATCGTCTGGCCGAGCGTGGCCGGGCTTTTCACGTCCGTGCTGATCGTGAGCATTGGAGCTGGAGCCGCCGGCGGTTGCGTTGACGCGACCTGAGACACCACCATTCCCACGACTAGCGCCGCGGCCACCCCGTCAACTCCCGGGCTAGGGGTAGCACCATCGCTGTCCTCGGTCCCGGCGGCATCACAATCGTAAGTCGAGCCGGGCACCGACCAGCATGAGATGTCGTAGAGGAAACTTGAGTCACCCGCATCTACAACCGGGGCGATCGAGTCGCTCCAGGCGCCTCCGGGCGACCCGCTGACGATAGCTGGCTCCTCATATGTGCCACCGATGACGTCTCCGATGATCGCACAACCTCCGCTCGGCGCACACGAGGATCCGGCAACGGTTGCCAAAGGTTTTTGCGGCTGCTCATCATCGGGGACGTCGGTGAAGGCTCCTCCGTCGGAGTCGACGGCCAGAGAGGAGATCCCTGCAGCGATGCAGTTGCCCGACTCGTCGCAGGACACTGTGCTCACCGTGTCGAAGGGCGAGAAGTTGGAAAGCGCCTGCCATGTGCCGTTTCTGTCGGATACCACAGCTCCTGCGGTACCTGTCACGGCGGCGATGCAATCACCTTTGGCCCAGCACACGATGAGATCGGAATCGTAGGTGGGAGTGAAGAGAGACGAGGGCGTCGCAGCCCAAGTCCCGCTGCTCAGCACGTAGATGTTGCCTCCGCTCGTGGCAGCGCACCAGCCAGCCACGGGGCAGGACACCGTCGCGAGGAGATCACCGGACGCGACGGGCACGGTGCTCGCTTCCCAGTCTCCTGGAGCGCTTTCGCTGAGGACTAAAGAAGCCTCACCGGACGGCGCCGTGGTGTAGCCGCCGACGATGATGCAAGCCGACAACGTCGGACACGATGGGCGGGACAGGTAAATGGAAGCAACCGTCGCGGCGTCGCTGGGCAGGAGCGAGGCAACCGAACTTGATGTCCACGAGCCGTCGGTGAAAGTCAAGACGATTCCCTCGAGGTAGTCGTAACTGTCTATGTCCAAGACATAGGTGTCATCGGCGACGCACCCCGATCCGTCCGGGGCGCAGTCGATCAAAGGTGGGTACGGGGATGCACCGGTGGGCAGTGGGGCCAGCGCGGCGGACCAAGTCCCGTTGACCATCGAGTACAACACGAGCGAGGTCAGTCCCGGAGTCGCGGTTGTGCCTGCCGCGGCGCACGATGACGCCGATACGCAGGAGATCGAGGAGATGGAGGCGTCCGGGCTGCCTTGAACGTAGGGATTCGCGATGGGAGCCAAAGCCCAGTTGCCACCGGGCGTGCTCTGCACGAAAGCCTGGGAGACCCCGACCGAGGAGATATCGATCGCTGCACAGGTCCCTCCGTCGACGCAGGAGATTGCCGCCGACGAGTCGTCCAAGGCAAGGCTTTCATAGTCCCAACCCTGGACGCCGCCAACGACTGCACTATTAGAGCTGTCGTACTCGGACACCGAAGCGCAGTACGTCACCGACGAGCACGATATAAGCGGCCAGCTCGAGCCTTGCACCGGAGCAACTGCGTCCGAGGCCGAACTCAGACTCCATGTGCCTTGGGAGTCGTACAGCATGAAGGTCTGGGTCTCCATGGATCCACCCTCGCCGCCAACTTCGTAGTCCACCTTTCCCCCTGCTACGCATTGACCGGAGGAGGGGCACTGAAGCCAGTCGAAAATCGTGCCCACGGGGAACGACGAGCTGGGAGCCGGCGTAGGCGCGAGGGACGAGGTCCACGATGAGCCTGAGGCGGAACCAGAGGCGTCGACGGCGATGTCGACTCCCCCGTCCCCCGCATAGTCGTCGCCGAGCACGACGCACTCACCGGTCGGATCGCACGCGCCGAGCTGAAGATGGAGAACCATCCCGGTGGGCGCGGCAGCTGGTTGAGGAATGACTATCGCGGACCACGTACCTCCCTCGTCGACAAAAACCGCCGCCGCGGTGGCAGGGCCTTCCGTAACTGTTCCCGTCGCGATGCACGTACCGAATGTCGGGCACGAGAGCGACCCAATCGAGGCGATGGAGCTTCCGGAAGGAAGCTCCACGGGCGCGGCCGAAAACGTCGTGCCATTCATCTCCACGAGGCCTGCCAGACCGTCGACGGTGAGATAGCAGATACCGTCAGATGGGCACCCCAGCGACGTCACGCCCGCGGCGTATTGGGAGGGCAGCTCGAAGGCTGACCAGACGCCGTTCGCCTCGAGAAGGATGCCTGCCTCCGGTACCGGGGAGCTGACGTCGGAGTCATCGACGAGGGTCATCGCATCCGCGCAATTACCCGGACTCGAGCACGAAGGGGTAGAGACGCCTTCTAGCAGCAGGTTTGGGTCGTCGCCCGGCGGCCAAGGAAGCACGACTGTTGACCACACCCCGTCTGCGTCTTCGACGGCGATGGGCTGAAGTGGGTTGCTCGGGGACCATCGCATTTCGCCGACAGCCAGACAGTCACCACTCGCCGAACATGTGAGCTTGTTGAGAGAGCTGAAAACGACAGGGAACTGCGCCGCGGGGATGGTCGGCTGAGGGACAACGAGGGCGGACAGCGACTGCTCGGACGTGTCCGAATGGGGCTTGCTGGTCGCGGTGAACAGATCCGTCAGGAGAACACGGGCACTGTGTCGCGGGGTGACCGCCGCTCCGGACCGAGGACCTGCCATCGAGGCACAACCGAAGCCGACGAACACGAGGACGCACGCCATGGTCGAAAGGCCACGCCGTCCTCTTCTCCATCCACTCTTGAGGAAGGGGCATGGTCGTAACATGTGCAACTCCGTCGAACAAGACCTGTCGAGCGGTCAAGAATGGTTAGGCGCGGAACGCTGAGACAGGTCTACACCCTGGCTGGCTCTCAGGCGGTGGGACACCCTAGGGGGCTCGTTTTCACGCGCGCACGCTCGTTGTTGGTGCCGAGCTAAGCCACTCCTCGCGTGTGAGCGCCGTCGTCTTGCGGGTACAAGGCCGGAAGGGTTGTGCTGCTTCTCGTAGAAGACAGCACACTTCGCCAGCCTGCGACTTCCACCACTACCGAGAAGTCCGTCACTCTCTTCGTATCGTTCGCTAAGAGCTCGGCGATGGCCGCGCGCACCAAGGAGCTAACGGTGCTCCCTTGTTCCTCCGCACGCGTGCGCAGGGCTGTGATCAATTCCGGGTCGAGTCGGACTGATATGAGCTGCTGCAGGCGCGTGGGTTCGACCGACTCCGACGAACCCGGGATGACTTCATCGTCTCCTGCGGCTTCTCGCCGTACTCGCTCGTCTTCTCTCCAGTTGGTCAACGCACCCTCCTTGTTCGCGCCCACTCCACCCTCTCCTGCTCTTTGGCCTGGCGCCCCGTCACGGGCCGCAACCAGTCCCCGCGATTATGTGACCAATCGAAATACAGAAGCCAGAGCACTCCTTCGTCATCCGGCCCGAGCACGGCGAAAGTCGCCGTCTTGAGCCGCGTTTTCACGAGCGAAGGATCGTTCCTCAACACCTGATCGACAACAGCCTCGGTCACGCCATGCCTGAGACAATGAACGAGGTTCCCCTCCTCATCCTCCTCGTCGTCCCAGTCGATTCCTTCGGCGTCCCTGAAATCCACGCATCCTCGCTCTTATCGGCGGTCCGGACGAAAAGTCAGGCGTCGTCATCCGTCGGAGGACTTGCGAGAGGCATGAACCCTAGTTGCTGGACGATCGCTACTTCCGCGGCGTGAATCTTCAGCCGTGCTAACTCAACCTTGTTCAGTCGAAGCACGAAAATGTATGTGCCAGGTCGCTGGATCGTTAGTCCCACGACCGGCAGCACTACTGGAAAGGTCGTCGGTTCCCCCAGCTCCATGTCAGGACTCGCACCGACCCGAAACCTCCCCTCGGCCTTGAACCCCGGCACCTCGTGGCCGTCTGGATCCTCGAGGCTCACGGTAAAAATGTGTTCGGCTTGGTACATCCGGGCCGGGACGTGCAGAGCTGCGACGATCGCAATTGGGGGCACCGCCGCGGGGTAGCTCGGGAACTGCAGTCGGCTCCAGAATCCGCCGTTGACATAGACCTTGCCGCCTACGACATCTGCGTGGTCTGCGACGAAGAATGCCTCGACACTGGCCTTCTGGAGTTCGCCGACTCCTCCTTCAAAGTCTGTCATACACAGATGATAGCGCGCGTATGACGTTCGTGTGGACGCGACTCTGAAGCACGCGCGTGGCCCTCTTCGAGCGATCGCCGGCAAGGAGGCGACGCTAACCAGCGACCTGCTACGCGACCTTTTACCTCAAGTGCCGAGGGTGTGTGGTCCAGGAGCTTGGTTGTGAAGGAGATGGTGATCGCGGAGATGGTGATCGCGGAGATGGTGATCGCGGAGATGGTGATCGCGGAGATGGTTCGTGAAGGCGGTGGTCGGTGAGGCGGTGGTTGATGGGGGAGACGGTGGTTGATGGGGGAGGCGGTTGGCGAAGGAGGTAGTGATGAAGGCAGGTGGCCGCGTACGACTGGACTCCTATTAGGAGTACAACTCAGCCGATGGCAGCAGCGCGTTCCTGTCAGCCCCGGAGGATGGTGGGGTTGCTCGGACGCGTGCTGCCGGGCATCGCAGTCCTGGCATTGTTCCTTTGCGTTCCGGCGGTGCCGGTTGGTGCCGCGCCGGGGACGTCCGAGTCCGGTTGGGTTGGCCTGGCATTTGCAACAGACCGGCTCGGAGCAGTCCTTGAGAGCACCGGCTCGTCCGCCGGAGGTAGCTGCGTGCTGTCGCTTTACACGACCGTCGACGGTGGGACCCACTGGTCACTACCGATCGTCTTCGACCGCCATGCGGGCTGTTTTGAACCGAATCTCACCGGTCATTCCATGGTCGCGACATCGGCGGGCACGTGGTGGGTGGCGACGACACAGGGTCTTTACCGAGGGTCATTTCGCAGTTCCGGCTTTGAGCTGTTGCGTACCGCACGGCTCCTAGCGTCGGCAGGGACAACGCCGGCGTGCTCGGTGAGTGTCGCCGGTACCTCGGTCTGGGCGACGTTCGCAACCAACTGCGGTTTCGACGACGCGCCCGTGACGGTCCTGCGCTCGGGCAATGGGGGTGCGACCTGGACCCGTGACGCCTCGTTCCCGTTGCGAGCGCTTGCCGGACCGGCCCTCGACTACGGCGAGCCATTGAGCCTCGTGGCGACGGACACGGCGACCGCTTACGCCCTCGGCTGGCAGCGGCTCCGGGAAGGTGACAAATGGCCTCCGCTGGTTCTCGCGCGTACGCAGGACGCGGGCAGGACGTGGCACACCACAACCCTGCCTTGCCTGTCGGAGTACCGCCTTGCGGGCTTCCTCACGGTGTCGGGGCGGGAGGTCTCGGCGTTGTGCCTTTCTGGTCCCGTCGGTGTCGGCTACGAGCCGATGGAAGTCGTCACCTCGCACGACGGTGGCATCACGTGGTCGGAGCGATGTAACAACGGAGCCACCGGCCCCGTGGCCCAGGTCGGTTCTTGTCCCAGAGGGGGCTATCCGACATCGCTCGTCGCCACTACACGGGGCCTGATGGAAATGGGCCTCGGCTACGTCGGAGCTGTCGACGTCTCGACAGACGTTGGTCGCGTTTGGCACCAAAGCGGATCGATGAACCAGTCTTCATTCGTCCTTGTCTCAGGTGACGGCCAAGAAGCCTGGTTGCTCCCGAGTGGTCCCGTCGGGGCCGGCACGAAGATGGCCGTGTCGGCCGACGGGCGAACCTGGCGAGCGGTCCCGCTCGCGGCGATCAGCTGACGGTTCGCAATCCCACCGCCGTTCGTTCCGACCAGTACCGCGATTCGCCCAGTTGGGAGCTGAAACGGGCAGTCGTGAGTTCCTAACCACGGGGCTCTGTGACCAACGTTCGACGAAGGAACCGAACGAAGACACGAGCCGCTCTGCCAATCGGTGGCTGATCGACCGGCGTGCCGTTTGATCGACAAGTTCAGGTCCCCGAGCGCGTGAAACGACGCCGCACCGCGTGAAGGTGACGTCCGGCGACTCAGAAGTTGTCTACGTCTCGTGCCGCAGTGCCTTGACCGAATCCGCCCGTCGCTTGGCCCGCTCCGCGGACTGTTCGTACAGACGAGAGGCGACCTGGTCGAGATCGCCGATCGAGAACGCCTTCCGGGCTTGTTCGAACTCGGTGACGAACTCAGGACTCTGGCGAAATGAGTGCCACGCGCGTTCCAAGAGCTCCGAGGCGTTGCACCCGAACAGGCGTGCGGCGGTATGAACCTCGTCGTGCACTGCTTCGGGGACTCGGACTGGGTTCGTTGCCATAGGCATCTCCTACCGTTACGATGTAACATTGTAGCGGCTATCGCGGACCTGTCAACCCCGGCTGCTGTTGGTGAGTCTGGATAGCCTGGAGTCCCTAGTGCGTCCTTTGTAGGGGCGCACGACACGGTCCGCCTCCGAAGGGAGGTGGAGACGATGGATCTCAATGCGGGGCAGTTGGATTTTTCCCGCCGCGGTACCAAGGCTCGCGCCCCGGTCCGCGACAGCAGCGAACTGTCCCCGACGGGGCGGGCGAGTGCTGTCCGGTGTCGCTCTCCCTCGACCAGCCCTTTGCTCACCATCTCCGAAGTGGCTGACCTCATTGGCGTTCACCGCTCGACCCTCTATCGGACGATCGGGCGCGCCGGTCTGCCGCTGCCAATAATCCGCGTCGGTGCCACGATGGGAGTCCCTCGTGTCGCCGTCGAGCGGATGCTGAGCGGCGACCTGACGAGCCGCGAGCCTCTGCGGCCTCCCGCCCTGGCGACCATTGCTGGTCGTATTGAGCCGCCTTCCTACTGTTCCGGCTGCGGATCGCCCCTTCCGGTGAGCAAGCGGCCGATGTGCTCTGCCGCTCGCCGGTCCTCCTCACCGACGGCGGCGGTGTAATGCCGCGCCATATGAGCGGTCGACCAGCCAAGTCGGGACTGCTTCTGACGCTCGGAGATCACCGCGTCGATCGCCGTGGCTTGGAAATGTCTCAACGAGTGCAGATGCAACTCGGAGGCCACGTCAGCCGCCTTGCGAGCCTTGGCAAAGGCATGCGAGAGCGTGTCGGGGTGCATGGGTGCGGTGCCGCCTGGCTCCATCGACAAGATGAAGTCGCTCTCGAGGAGTCGGACTTCGGCGATCCGAGCGAGCTCTGTTTGCGCAAGGCGGAGCTGTTCGAGCACTTCCAAGGTTCCGGCGTCAATCGCAATCCGGCGGATGCTCGCCCTCGTCTTCGGCGCCTTCGACGCAGCGCCTTCGGGAGCGGCGATGACGGACTCGTTTATGGAGAGTGTTGCCTCCGCCACATCGAGATCCGACCAGCGAAGCGCACACGCCTCTCCCCGTCTCATACCGGTGGCGGCAATGACGACCAGCCCAGACCGGTATCAGATATCGAGGGATTCGGCTGCGCGCAATATCGCGAGGACCTCGCCCAGCGTCGGTGCACGGACCGGCTCGGGCAACTCGGCCCGGGTGAAGACCGGAAGCTCGGTGTCGGTCACAGGGTTGGACAGAGCGTTTCCGCTCCACTTGCGCGCCAAACGGCAGGCCCGGTGGAGGACCGAGCGCGAGTACCGAATGGTCTCGCGTCCGACCCCGTCCGCCTTCAGCTTCCGGAAGAACCGCTCGACGTCATCGGGCCCGACCGACTCGATACGCCGACAGCCGATCGTGTCACGGATGTGGATACGCCAGACGCTCTCGTAGCGTTGGGCAGTGGTGGGGCTCAGATCCTGCCAGCCGTTCTCCCGCCAGCCGGCAATGGCGTCGTTGAACGTGGTCGTTGGGCCCCACTGGCGCTGGGCGTCATCAGGTACCCGAGCTGGCGCCTGGTCCTGCTTCACGATCAGCCGCGCGAGCTCCTTCTCAGCCGCTCGCCGCGAGCCACGGAACAGGCGACTCTGGTGGCGGACACGCCCCGAGCCGTCACGGCCGAGGAACACTCGGAGCTCCCAGGCGTCGGGTCCTCGATCTGGACGAGCACGCATGCTCCCGGACATCGGCCATCTCTCCAAGTCCTGTCCCGACTGATGTTGGGACAACTGTTGGGACAACTGTTGGGACAAAGCCTAGTCGAGGGGCATTCGCCGACGCTCCAACGCATCTACAGGGGCTTATTTGGAGCCCGAGATGGGATTCGAACCCATGACCTGCGCATTACGCAGTGCGCTGCTGTCGGGTTTACTGGTGCCCGACGTTAGCCGATATGCCATGTGACCTGCTCATACGTTCCTACGGCTCACCAGCGCTCGCGGAAATACGCCGGGAGTTGTAGTCGCGTTGTAGTCGCGACTAGCCGCTCGTCCGATGGTCCGAGCACCCGCCAGACCAGCGCCCCCATTACCGCATGGTGGCTTTGCCGACTCTTTTGCTGCTGCACCTGGCGGCCGTCCTGTCGGCCCCATGGGGGTCCTTGTGCAACCCGTCTAGGCGCGTAACGCCGAATATTTCCGCCCGCTCGCGACGCCCGGAGCGCGACCTGACCGACGTTCTGTCGCGACGTGATCCGACTTCAGCATGAAGGTGTGCTGCCTGGTGACTTCTTCTCTGTGATCCAGTTGTGAGCTGTTCATCCAGCCGAGCGATGAGCACATCCGAGGAGCGCGGGTGACTGACGTGCCTGCCCTTCGCCTCGCCTACGCCTCAAATCCTGACGATGTGAGCGATCGCGGTCCAGGGCGGGGAACGACGATCTCGTTTTTGTGTCGCAAAATGGCTTGCGTTGATCGCGCGCCCGTGAGTACGCTTCCATTAAGCAATTAGTGAAAGCAGAGTTTGCGTGATCGAATTTCAGCTCGATACAGCTTCGGGGGTTGCGACCTATCTCCAACTCGTCCAACAGGTCCATCAGGCCCTTCAACTCGGCCTCCTGGAGCCCGGCGACCAGCTGCCGACCGCGCAGCAGGTCGTCGCAAAGCTGGCGATCAACCCAAACACCGTGCTGAAGGCCTACCGCGACCTTGAGCGCGAAGGACTGGTCCAGCCTCGACCGGGTTTGGGGACTTTTGTCATCGGGTCGCTCCCCGGCACCGACCCTGCCACGCTCAACCGGTTTCTCGCCACGTTGACCGACTGGCTCGGATCGGCACGCGCAGCGGGCCTCGGTGCCGACGACATCGAGGCCATCTACCGCACCGCGATCCGCAACTACTTCGCGGAGGGCGTGGCATGACCGCGGCTCTCGAGACCAACGGGCTCGGCAAGAGGTACGGGAGACGCTGGGCGTTGCACGATTGCACGCTTTCGATCCCCACTGGCAAAGTCGTCGGACTCGTTGGGCCGAACGGAGCGGGCAAGACCACACTGCTGCATCTCGCCGTCGGATTGATGGCGCCCACGTCGGGCACGATCGCCGTTCTCGGTGGGGAACCGGGCGACGATCCGGCGCAGCTCGCGCGGGTGGGTTTCGTCGCCCAGGACACGCCGACGTACGCAGGACTGTCGATCGCCAAACACCTCCGGATGGGTGCCTGGCTCAATCCGACCTGGGATGGTGATCTCGCGAAGCGTCGCATCGAGCTGCTCGGACTCGATCCACGCCAAAAGACAGGGTCGCTGTCCGGAGGTCGAGCGCGCCCAGGTCGCCCTCACTTTGGCAATCGCCAAACGTCCCGAGCTTCTCCTCCTCGATGAGCCGGTGGCCGCCTTGGACCCGCTCGCCCGTCGTGAGTTTCTGCAAAGTCTCATGGAAGTCGTCGCCGAACACGGCGTCACCGTCGTGCTCTCCTCCCATCTCGTGGCTGACCTCGAACGAGTCTGCGATTTTCTCGTCGTACTGGTCACCTCGCACGTGCAACTCGCTGGAGAGGTGGGCGAACTGCTTGCGTCGCATCATCGGCTCTCGGGGCCTCGCCGGGACGCGAGCAGCCTTCCGACAGACCAGCAAGTCATCGAGGAGAGTCATACCGACAAGCAGTCGACCCTCCTCGTTCGCAGTGACGGGCCGATCCTCGATCCAACTTGGACTGTGAAGCCGGTCACGCTCGATGATCTCGTGCTCGCCTACATGGGCCAATCACGCGACACGGTGAGCGTGCCCCATCAGGAATTGAGCGTGCTCCGATGATCCGGTTCGCTTCGCTGCAGTTCCGCACGCAGGCTGCAGTTGCTTTCGGTGCCCTGGCCGTGTTCGCAGTGGTGTTGGGTCTGACTGGGCCACACATCGTCCATCTCTACGACACGACCGTTGCTACGTGCGGCGCGCATGGCGACTGCTCTTCGGCGACGGCCACGTTCCTCTCCAGCTACCGCCTGCTGCAGGATCTCGGCAACGTCGTCATCGTCCTCCCTGCCGTCATCGGAATCTTCTGGGGCGCACCGCTCGTGGCTCACGAGCTCGAAACTGGCACGCACCGTCTGGTGTGGACGCAGAGTGTCACACGCACGCGTTGGATTGCGGTGAAGCTCGGTCTGGTCGGCCTCGCCAGCATGGCCGTCGCCGGTCTCTTCAGTCTCATGATGACCTGGTGGTCGAGCCCATTCGATCGGGTCAGCATGAACCAGTTCCCGGTGTTCGCCGAACGAGGGATCGTGCCCATCGGTTACGCCGCATTTGCATTCGCGCTCGGGGTCGCGGCGGGAGTGCTCATTCGCCGCACCCTGCCCGCGATGGCGACCGCGCTCGTCGGGTTCGTCGTCGCCCGTGTTGCCGTGACGATTTGGGTGCGACCGAACCTCGAGGCCCCCGTGCACCTGACGTCGGCGCTCCACATGTCTTCAGGCATGAACTTTGACCAGACGAACAATGGGCCCATCAGTGTGGTCGGCGGCCACGCCGCTGACTGGGTCTTCTCAGATCGGATCGTCGGTGGGGCCGGGCACGCAGTCGGCGGGAACTTCCTCGACCAGGGAGCTTGCCTCCAGAGCAGGGGCTCGGCCGCCTGCATAGGCAAACTCAGAGAAGTCTTGGTGTACCAACCGGGCAGCCGATACTGGGCCTTCCAGAGTTACGAGATGGCGATCTTCCTCGGTCTGGCCATCATCTGTGGGGCATTTTGTTTCTGGTGGATGCGCCGTCGCATCTCCTGAGATCAGAAATCCAGAACCCACGGACTTCACCCGATGAATGCGGCGGGACGCACCCGCTCCAACTTCTCCGCGCGCCTCGCGCGATCTTCGCTCGGGCCGAAACCCGCCGCGCCCAACAGACGCGACGCCGGTATCTCTTTCGATCATGCCGCAGGGCGGTGTTCACCAGCGTTGTTCTGTACGCCCACGAACCAACGACCGGGGACCCGCCGGAATCGCCATCCGTCAGCTTCAGGACGGTCCAGCCGGAGGCGTCTCTGGCACATTGCTGGCGGCCACCGCCAGCCATCCATCGGGACCCCGACGAGCGACAAGCTGGAGAACGGTCGAGACTGCGGGCCCCGTGGTCGGGAGGAGCATCTGGGAGTCGATCACGAATACAGTGCGCGTGAACCACCGTCACCTCAGCGGTGACTGGCAGCTCCGAGATTGAGTGGAACTGAAAAGTGCTTCCCGCCAGTGGTCCCGAAAAAGACAGGGCGTGGCCTTCGATGATGCCCTCACGCCCATGCATACACGTGCCCCGGACATTGACGAACTCTGCGCCTTCGGAGAACAGCCTCCCGAGAGATTCTGCATCCTTGGCGTTCAGTGCATCCGCGAACGCCTCGATGAGGTCCCGGGGTTGGTCAAATCTGGCTGTCGGTACAGGCTCACGAAGGTCCACGCGTCGTTACTCTACCTATCTGGTCCGATCGGGTACCCCAGTCGGTCAGGGACGCCCCGAACAGACACGCAGAACATCGCGGCCACGGACCACTCGCCGCGCCCGATCGACTGTTCCGGGACGGTTGGCTGATCGAGCGCGTAACGCCGACTCGGTGCGCGATCCTCCGCTCGTCGAGCCGCGAGGTGGACGTCGTTATGGCGCGTCACTCCATCGACGGTCGGAGCAATCTCCGGTTGGTACTGGCTTGAGGTCTTGGCTACCGATCGCCAGGGGTTACGTTCGCGAATGTTGCTCGTAGCCGTGAGCTGCCCAACGGTTCACGGTGCCCCTGGAAATCGACAGAGCAGAAGACTAAAGTCGCGCCAGCCGAGGTCCCGACCAGCGACCGGGCGCCCCGGCGTGCGAGTTGAGACATATGTGCCTCGGAAGAGGCGCCATGTTCCTCCGAGGTTTGGTCGCTCCCGACGCCTTCTCCGACCAGCAACAAGACGGGGAGGCAACATGGCCCTGAAAACATTGCGTTGCGTACTTCTAACTGCCGGTGCGGGAGCGATGCTCGTAGCGATGGTGGCGGTTATGCCAGCTGCGGCGACTTCAGCAACGAGCGGCCAGGGGTACACGTGGACGACCATCAAAGTGCCCGGTTCGTACGCGACCGTGCCTGCAACGGTCAACGATAAGGGGGTGGTCGTCGGGTCGTCCTTCGCCAACAGCAGCGACTGGAAGAACGGTGTGTCGCAGGGCTTCATCAAACAGGGCAGGAAGTACACCACAATTGATGATCCGCTGGGGGCAAGCAGCGCCGTATACGGCATGAACGACCACGGAGAGATCGTCGGGACGTACACGGACAGCAACGGTGACAGGTACGGCTTCATAGACCAGGGTGGCAGGTTCACGACAATCGAAGATCCGTACGCTGACAACGCCAAAGGCCTCGGTACCGCAGTGTTTGGCGTCACCGACTCCGGAGAGATCGTCGGCAACTATCACGACAGCAACAGCACTATTCACGCGTTTGTGTACAAGAACGGCAGCTATACGACATACACCTGTCCGCGGGCGGGCACAGGGCCTAACTCCACCACTGGGACTGACGCGGGTACGGCCGTCGGCTTCGTGGATAACGCCGGGGCGATGAGCGGGTTCTGCGCCTTCAAGACGAGCGGGTTCTACAACTTCATCTACCAAGACGGCCGGTTCAACCGGGTCCCCAACTATCCAGGGTCTTCCAGCAGCTGGATCAGTTGGGTCACTGACTCCGGTGAGTCTGGCGGTTGGTACTACACCGTCCCAACCGCCGCGAATAATGGTCCGGGGTACGGTTACATCTACCAAAAAGGCCGGTTCACCACGATCAACGATCCACTTGGTCCGTACGGCATCGAGCTGAACGGTGCGAACGACTCCGGGGCGATCGCGGCCATATACTTCGACAGTTCCGGCTTCGTGTACGGGGTGGAACTGACTCCCAGCCACTAGGTGTCAGTGGAGGGTCCGAGGAAAACGGGTCCCAAAGGCGCGCTCCTGAGACCCTGAGTTGCGAACGTCCCCCGGTTCTGGCCGGGGGGCGTTGCGCGTCACCGCCGGAGGCCAGCACGACACCTTGCCATTGCCGCCGCCGGTTGCAGTCACCCTGATACAGAACGTCGCTACCGAACGCCACACGTTGCGGGTCGAGCGGGCGAGCAGATCGACGGATACGCGTGTCGCCCCGCGGGTCAACTACGACAAGAACCAGCCACTCTAGCGAGTAGTGGTGTTCTCCACGATGAGCACTTCGTGGACGCCGGTGGCGCGCCGCCTCAGGTGGTTGTCGACGCGCCAGGCGCGCCGCCCTTCGGCCAACACGCGACGGCTCCGTTCGACCAGCCGGTCAGGAAGTCCATCGGGTCCATCTTGAGGATCGCCGGACGGCGAAGCAGTTGCTCCAGCCGTTGTGGCTCGCAGGTGATCTTGCCACCCTTCCCTCCGGTGCGAACGATTGTCCCTAAGAGGTCCCAAGGCTCGTGGATTACGTCAAAGACGTCGAGCTGTTCCGCCATCACCTGGCTCCTGCCTGAGGGATTCCCTTCTTGTACTGCTGCCCGTCGATCGTGCCGGTGAAGGGGCGACCGTCCTGATACCGGATTCCCCGCTTCCAGACGAGATTGCCGTCCTTGTCTGTGATTGTGAGGTCCGACAGCTTCGACACGAAGCGGTCGGCGTGGTCAGAGACGTTGCTCGTATCGGTCATGGCTCCACGCTCCACTCACTCATGAGTTTCTTCGCATTAGCGAAGTCACAGATGTCACCAGTCGAATCCCACTCCAGCGAAGCGAGGCTAGGGTCCTTGCGCCAGAACGGGAAGTCCTTCGTCACATACTGCTGTGCCTTCGGCCACTCAAGGCGTACGAGCATGGTCGGCTGGCCATCCGAGCCGCTGAGGGTATACCAGTTCACGGCAGCCCCTTCCGGTAGGCGTAGGAAGTGGCGCTGATCTGCGCGTACTCGTCGGGCGTCAGCAAGCCAAGGCACATGAAACTGACGATCTCGTCCCATGTTCCGGGTCCCCCGCCGAACTCACCATCCTCGTCCATCTGCCATGCCTCATCCGGTGTGGTGGCGTGGGGGCAGGGATCGAACTTGCGCGTCGCCCACAACTCCACGAGCGCGTCGAAGGTCATGCCGCCCGCGTGATAGCAGGCAAGCTCCTTCTGTGCCCTTGTCTGTTCTACCTCGACACCGTTCTCAAAGATGCTGCCGTCGTCGTAGTAGACGGTCGAGTGCTTCAGCGAATCGCCTACACCGATGACCTTCGGAAGGCCGGGAATGAGGCCGTCGCGTCGGGCGCGGGCCATCTTGACGACCTGGGCTAGGACCGGGTCGGAATCCGGGTCGTGCAACTGGGCGAGCGTTACCATTACTTACCTTTCAGCAGCGGGCCGTAACCGAACAAGGTCAGAGCTGCCTCGAACGCGTGGCGACCATACCTCCACACCCACTCGGGATCGCGCTTGGCATCCAGCTCCGCGTTCCACTCCTCGAAGTCAGCCAGAGTCCAGTCGTCCATAACTTCAGGTCTGGCCATGATCCTCGTCTACTTCTTTCTCGACCTTGGATGTCACGTAGGCGATCGCGCCTTCGTCGCCCTCCTTGACCAACATCATGAGGACGGCCGGACCCAGCTTCTCGTACGGGACGTCGACCGTGATGGGGCCGTTCTCGTCAAAGGTGTCAAAGATGTATTCAGGCACCGAACTCTCCTCTGGTCTGGCCTTCCGACAAGCCAGGCGTGGTACAAAGGTCGGCCACGACTCGCTTCAGCTCGTCAGCCTGGCACTTTTTCCCTTGATTTTACAGGGGTTTCGTCATCTACTCTCCCGAGGTCGTGTGTAGAGTGCCTGAAACCGTCCAGGAGCGCCGATTCCCTTCCGCGTGAGTGATCCGGTTGGAGGACTGGTTCAAGCCCGAGGCGTAGCAATAAGGGGGCAATGCGAGGTTACGCGGCTTCACGCCGCCCGTAACGAGCACAGGGTTGTCCGAGCGACGACTACGCGATGGACGACTGAAGTGCGAGTCTCTAAGTCCGGCTGTATGGGTTTTTGCAAAGAGAGCGCGGGAAATGTCCCGAGGTCGCGAATCATCGGGATGACTTCCCCAAGTTGGCGACGAGTCCGATCGGCAAGGTGCTTGCCATACCGCCGATCAACCTCCTCAGCTTGATGGCTGTAGACGCCTTCGATATGAGTCCAGGTGGGCATCGTCTCAGCATGTATGTCGTGCTGCTCCCTGATGTGAAAGCCATGAGCGGAGAACCGGGCTGGCCAGTCCTCAACGAGCTCGCTTCCCGTATGGTAAAAGATCGCTCGCAGCGCCTTATCTTCTCTCCGCGACGGGGCTTCTGAGAGGGCGAGATCGGAGAATCCGACGTATCCGCCTGGGCGCAACACGCGCCAGATCTCATCTACAAGTCGATCTCTGGCGTTTTCCGTAACGCAGATGTCGGCGGCAACCTCGATGCACAGCACCGCGTCGAAAGATCGATCAGGAAACGCGAGAGTGAGAGCGTTTCCTCTGTGAAGCTCAACCTGTTCCGAGAGGCCAAGGGCGTCGATCAGAAGCCGCCCCTCGCGCACCTGCTCGCGGCTGATGTTGACGCCGATCACCCGGCAGTCGTTGAGGCGAGCGATCCGCGCCGCCGGAGCACCAATCCCACAACCGAGATCGAGGACCACTGCGCCAGGCGTGACTCGGGCCAATCGGCCGACCAGGTCGGTATGTGCATCGAGCGCCTCGTCCAGGGTCTCGGTCTTCTGTGGGTAGTAACCAAAATGGAAGCTGTCGCCGTAAAAGAGACGTCCGTCGTCAGTGATGAGATCGAAGTATGCCCCCACTCCGCGAACCGTCCGTCGCCTACAGACCACCAGGGGGAACCCCATGCGACAAGCTGCCCACAGTTTCGATGCCCATTCCGCTGGGTTCAACCGCGCAGAGCGATCGCCGGACGCGGCTACGTCTTTCGGCGAAACACTGCCTTTGTGCGCGTCCATCATCTCCTCGGCGGAATAAGGCAACTGCTAATGAGATCGGGCACGCCTACAGCCCGCCTAACAAGATGGCGCCACTGGGCTTCCGTCGCCATCTCGTCTCCCTTCGATTGCTCGCAGCCTGCGACGGCCTGCGGGCGAAACGGCCAAAGTTAGACGCTATTGCTGGCGTCGCCGGGCATCGGCCCGAAATCGATTGACTGCAAAGCCTCATTGAATAGCGCGAGCTGCCTGTCCGCCTCGGCTTGCGCAGCCTCCTTGGCCTCAAGATGACCCTCGGACGGTTCCATTTTGGCAAGTGCGATGGCATAACCCACTGCCTGGCGGGCCTCGCCCCAAGCAAGGTTTGCCCGCACAGCTCGGCTCAACCCCTCCGCGCTAGTCACAGTTGCGACGGTACACCCGCGCCCCTTCGCTCAAGTGGCGACAGTCGGCGGGACCCACTCCGAGCACCGTGGCAGGCTGTCCAGGTTGTTGTTCTTCTCATTATCTGATTTCGTTCTGATTCGTTCCGCGCCACACGAGCACTCATAAGCCTCAATGTCGATCTCCTTCTTGGAATGGCTTCCAATCGTGAAGAACTCGTCGCCCTTGTCCATCTGCTCAAGCACCCACTCCACGGTGAACGTACTAATCCCACCGCCGAGATTATTGAGGCCAACTGCGCTGATATGCGTGTGTCTATCAGCTCTGGCCACGTGGTCGACACACTGGACTTGACGACGCTGGCCGCCTGCGCTTGCTTCGCTCACCACAACCTTCCCGGTCGATCAGAGCTAAGCCTACGGCGGCCTACGCGCGACGCTTCCGGGTCAGCGAGCCGTTGCGCCTTGCCGCGCATGATTAGTTCGCCTAAAGCGGCCATGACGCTACTCCCGCGCCTTTACTTCAGTCCGAAGATTCGCAAGAGTCGCCCGGTTGCACCCATGGACTTGGAGTAGGCCTTCCGGCGCACCACGCGCTTCGCGTAGGCACGCGGACCTCGTGAGGCGGCGCGGGCGTTGTTGCTGAGCCGTGCGGCTCGGTAGAGATTGCTCGTGAGGCTACGGCGTCGTGGCATCGTTGTTCACTCCGGTTCCCTCTTTCGGACACCTGCTCCAGATACGGCCACCCGCATCCTTCTCAGCGACGAGTAGCGCGCCGCACACCTCACAGTGTGCCGACGGGATAACAACCATTCCCCGAAAACGAGTGTGCATCGTCTTTACCTCCCTGCCAGTCATGCGCGCCCATGCCTCGACGGCGTCACGCTTCCAGACGCGAGCTGCCGCCAAATCAGCGACGGCCGCCGGAAATCCCGATGAGCGCGCGAACTGATCGGCTCGCTGGCGACTGACACTTAGTAGTTCGGCGATCTCGGCCAGGCCGACGAGGTTCTGAGGCATCGCCTAGACAGTACCCCTAGACAGTACCTCTAGACAATACCCAGACCAAGCAGGAAGGCCGCGGTCTCCTCGCTCGACCGCTCGAAGACCCGCTGCCCTGAACGGCCCGAACGACTTGTCCTAGGCTCATCCCACGATGGCTGTCGAGCCGACGGGCACGAGAACAATCTCAGCCGCGTTTCTGGTGTCGGCTCGCTGCCGTTGCTGTTTGGTATCCCCTTGTGGCGGTAGAACATGACGGTCTGGCTCGGTCCTCCCTATCAGGGCCAGTGTCTATTTTGTGGTAGTCGCGGCCCGCTCACCGATGAGCACGTCTTTTCCAGAAGCGTGCGACGGCGAATGCCTCGGACAACCAGCGTGCAACCGGTAAGAGGCGGCGTGGCAGCCAGCAAGCCAACAAACGTCCTTCAAGTCGTCCTGAAGGACGCGGTTTGTCTGACGTGCAACGGGGGATGGATGAGCCTTCTTGAAAAGGCATTTGTCAAAACGCTCGGAACCCAGCTCTCTACTCCGACACCGGTAACTATTGACCTGAGCCAGCAAGAGCGGGTCGCCAGATGGGCCACAAAAGTTGCACTTCTTCTTCAGTTGTACACCGGAACCCAAGAGTCGAGCGGCCACTACGTCCCGCCCGACAACCTGAAGTGGCTCGCTAGACATTCCGTCCCGCCTCCAGGAACGCGCGTCTGGATCGGCGCTCTGCGTAACCCTGGACGTGAGCTGGCGCATTATCAGGGTAGCTCTCTAACTTTCGAGTGGGATGTTCCAGTGGCGTATTTCGTCACCTTCACCCTCGGCTATTTGATCTTTCAGGTATTCGGTCGGGAAATCCTCGACCCGAAGGAAGGTCGTGCCCGGCGGGAACTTCCCACTCTGAACCCGCCACCAATGCTGGGCGGCACGATCACGGAACTTTGGCCCGGCAACGGCGACGATTCGGTATGGCCAACCCCTAAGCCCATTGAATCCGCCGCCCTGCCACAACTTGAGAACTGGCCAAGCCAGGTTATTCGACAACCAAGAAGGCCAGGGTCTGGTTAGCCCTCGTCCAGGACGGTCCAAGCGTTCTTGTTCGCCGGTATCACGACGGCGGACTCGCTCTCCAGGTGGACGATCAGGTCTTCCGGGTTCCTCAGGGAGTAGGCGCCAACCCGGACCCCACGATCGGGTGGCCAGGTCAAGTCGATCGCCAGTCCAATAATCAAGATCGGGCTGCACCCCCTCACGCAGACGTACGTCATCCTCATCGGATCGGCGGAGCTGAGGCGCGCCCGGTTCAGCCTCTGCGACTGATTGCAGATTGGGCACCTCGTCTCCACCATTGCATCCGTCACCGGAGCGTGTGCCAGACCGCTCAGGAGGTCGCTTGCTCTCGGCATGGGCTAACGCCGCCCGGAACGTGGCTCTGATTGCAGGTCCGTCATCGTGAACTCCATCTCCAACGGCCCCAAAGTCCCGGATGTCGAAATGGCGGGACTCCGTCACTGTACCCTGCGCCTATCCGGTGACGACGTATCCGCCCTGGCCACTGACCCGGCAGAATCAGCGGTCAGACCATCCCGTGTCCCTGGACGACGCTCGGCTTGACGCCGCTGCAGGATTCTTCAAGCCGCAGGTCGTGTGCGACCATCATGCTCACAAGGTCTCGGAAAAGACCTTAGGTTCCCACTGCAACACCGTGCGAGCCTTGCTGGCGTCTCCGACCAGGAGGTCGACCTCGGCGGGACGTAAGAATCGCTGGTCTGTGTGGACGTAGGGTTCCCAGTCTTCAATGTCGATAGCCCTAAAGGCCGCGTCAAGCAGTTCTCGGATGGTATGGGTCTCGCCTGACGCGATGACGTAATCGCCCGGTTCATCCTGTTGGACCATTCGCCACATCGCTTCCACGTAGTCTCCCGCGTAGCCCCAGTCGCGTGACGAGTCCAGGTTGCCTAGCGTGACGGAGTCTTGGAGTCCGAGCTTTATCCGAGCGACAGCGTTGCTGACCTTGCGCTCCACAAACTCAATGCCCCGCCGCGGTCCACCGTGGTTGAACAATATGCCGTTGGAGGCGTGCAACCCATAGGACTCGCGATAGTTGAGCGTCGTGTAGAAGCCGAACACCTTCGCCGTTCCGTACGGCGAGCGGGGATGGAACGGCGTCGTTTCGGTCTGGGGTGTCTCGCGAACCTTGCCAAACATCTCCGACGAGGACGCCTGGTAGAAGCGGATCGGGTTATCCCGGCTCCCACCGACTACACGGATCGCCTCCAGCATTCGGAGAACGCCGGTGCCGGTGATATCTGCCGTCAACTCGGGCTGACGGAACGGGAGCGGCACAAAACTGATTGCACCCAGGTTGTAGACCTCATCGGGTTGCACCTGCTCTAGCGCCGCGATGAGTGACGAGAGGTCCTGAAGGTCCCCGCCAAGTAGTTCAACCTCGGGAACCTTCTCTTGGACCATCACCGCTTTCGGGTTGGACTGCCCTCGCAGCAGTCCGTAGACCTCGTATCCGCGGTCAACGAGGAACTCAGCCAGATGCCGACCGTCTTGACCGGTTATCCCCGTGATTAGCGCTCGCGCCATCTCGACCTCCTGTCAGCTTCATCACAACGAGGCTATCTACCACGGTCGCAAGAGTTAGAGCACCCGTCATGCGGCCGACCGTTTGCCGCGGCAAGCACGTCTTTCAGAAAAGAGTTGGTGGGGCGAGCCGAACATTGACCCGTGCATGTCCGCGTCCCGAAGTTCGGCGAACCGTGCACACCGTCGTCACGCTGTCCCCAGCAGACGCCGTCTCTAACTCTCTGACCCCAGAAGCGGAAGCGAGGGCAGGTTGGCCGCTCGGCCGAAGGTACAGAAAGGCCTTGCTCCCGACCGGTCAAGCCGCCCGACTGCGGTCCAAGTACGCCAGGGCGGCCAAGATCCTGAACTCATAGCCCGCCCATCCGGCGAACTGTCAGCAGGCAGTCGGCGCGCCTGGCGCTTTGCCTTTCGGCCACACGGCGACGTCGGTGTTGCACCAACCGGTGAGGTAGTCCATCGGGTCGTAGCCAAGCAACTGCGAACGGTGGTCCCTCAGGTCCTCTGGATGAAGTAATCGCCACGATAACGGTCGTCAGGCCGTCGACTCGCAACGAGGCGCTTCGGAACGGCTCAGAACCAGTGAAGGTACGGATGCCCGAAGCGCCACACGATGACAAAGACCTTACCGACGACGTAGGACGCAGGCACTGTGCCCCATGCCCGGCTGTCGTCGGAGTATCCACGGCAATCGCCCAACATGAAGTAGTGGCGCGGAGGAATCTTCGTCGTCGGAATGTTCTCGGCGGTCTCCGCGCATTTCCCAATCAGGCGCGGCAACCACGGCTCGGCGAGCGGCTTGCCGTTGATGAGCACGGTCGTGCCGCGAGACGAGATGGTCTCCCCCGGCAGTCCGATGACCCGCTTCACAAGGTCTGCGTCCGTTGTACTGGTGTCGGCTGGGGTACGACGGAACACGACGATGTCGCCTCGATGAATCGTGTAGCCGACCTTCGTGACGATGATGCGGTCCCCGAGCTGGAGCGTCGGCAACATCGAGCCAGAGGGCACGTAGAACGACTGCACCACGAACGCCCGTAGCCCTCCCGCAACGAGCACCGCCAACAAGACGACTGCCGCCCATTCGAGGATGCGCCTTGATCGGTTTGCGGGCACGCCCGTGGGCTGACCTGTTGTCTCACACGTGACTTCGTAAGGTACTGAACCGTCCGGGGGCAATCCACTTTCCGAGGTTTGCGTTACCAGCCGGGGCTGTGATTCGGAGAGTTGGTCCGCGTTCGTGGGCGCGATCGGGAGGTCGGTCACCGGGTTCACCGCCCCTAGTACGTGGTGGCCCTGTGTTGCAACGTGGTGTGCCCCGGCACCTTGTAGTTCAATCGCCCATTCGCCGACTCGGGAGCTGCTTTACCAGGCTTTATGCCATATCCAACAAAGACCTGCGCCCTCCCGGCGTAGTGCAGCGGCAGAGCGACCCCATCAATGCATCCCGAGGCTCCACTGATACATGGACCTTGTATCTCACGTAGGACGCCACTCTCGCCATCCCGCACGGGGACGTCGACGGCCAAGATCGAACCCGCCCGGCTTGGAGGGGACGGTACCTCCACGACGCGGATTCTGAAGTGGTGCAACTTGAACACGGACTCCAACTGCTCAACCGCACGTTGGTGGCTCAAGATCATGGCTATGACTTCGTTGCCGGAAGCGGCGTTGGCTGGCGTCGAAGAATCCAGTAGCACGAGCGGGACTCCTATCAGGCTTGCGCCGACCAGCAACGCACCCACCGCCGGAAGGAGTCGCCAACTTGGCCGCGTGATCAGTCGCTCCCTGGCGGCGCCCTTCAGATAGCTCCCGACGACGAACAGGGCTGGCACGCCGTCGCTGATGAGCAACTCGGCAATCTCTACTGCCTCATCACCATGGTGATCACGCCATCTTCGCGGATAGCACCGGAGCGCGACCTCGATCAGCCGGGTGCGCGGAGTTCTGGGCATCAGACTCCCCCAAGTCCCAGTCGCAATCGACCCACAGCACTCACCCGCTCCAATGAGTCCAGGTGACGACGAAGTGCTATCGCTCCCGCAGAGGTAATCCGATACGGATGTCGCCGGTCCTCGGCAGGAAGCGATTCGATCAACCCGAGGCCCTCTAACCTGTCGAGTGCTCCATAGAGGGTCCCTGGTCCGAGCCGCAATCCGGCGAACTCGTTGATGTCCAAGAGCAAGGCGTATCCGTGTTTTGGGCCATCGGCGAGGCTCGTCAGGATCAGAACCGAGGCGTCGCCCGCCCGTCGCAGGACATCTTGCTCATACCCACCATGGGGTCCGCGTCCGGTAACCGCCACATCCCTCTCCTAGTCCGACGACCAATATATCAGTCGCCGTAATAGTAGGGCTGCGTTGTCGAACGGTCAACAGTCGGATGGAGCTACCAACAACGTCCCCCGGCGACAGTGTGGTCATGCTCGTGCTCGCAGGAACCGCCAGCATTTCGCCAGACCTCGGCTATGTCGTCCCCGCCGAGGAATGGGCGATACAGGACGTTCTGAATCTGAAGGATGGTCGGCGGTTGCGCACACCGCTGCTACCCATCACGGTCACGGCCAGAACCCCTTGGTCCTAACCACCCGTCGACGCGATGTCAACCTCGCGCGTGGTTCCACCAATCCCGGATGACCGCCTCAGTCCGTGCCGCTACCTCGGGGCTTGGTTCAGCGGCGTTGGCCTTTACAACCAGGTCTCGAACGCCGTCCAGAATACGTAAGACCTCCGCTTGACCGGTGTCCGTTGGCACCCTGACAATGATCTGCGTCCGTCCGGGAACATCCTGAACCTGGGCAGGCGGGCCTTGCTTCTGGACGAACTTCATGAACCAGGTACGCCACTGTTTGCTGACTTCACCCACGAGCGGAATCGTGACAACCAAGTTGCCTTCGCTCTGGACGACTTCGATGTCGGCACCGGTATCAATCTCAGCCATGGTTCTCATCCTGCCCGTCTCGTCCTGAGGCCGGGGCCTCGTTCTCCTTCTACAGTACGGCTTTGGAACCGGATGCTTTGGCGTTCCACTGCGTTCCGCGGCTACCGGTACCACAATCGCGGACGTGATCATCGAGTTCATGGACAACGACAACGGCTCCATCGCCTGGTTGGCTGATCACCCAGACGGGTACGTTCTGAACTGCGAGCGGCCACCACGACCCTCGTATCTGACCTTGCACCGAGCAACGTGCTGGACTATCAGCAGGACCTCGGGTAGTAACTGGACCGCGATCTATCAGAAGGTCTGTGCAAATACGTTCGTATGCCGTACGGCGGGCCGGTCAGTTCCATGCGCGAGAAGTGGCGCGACAAGATCTCGCGCTGGCTCAAGCAGGAACTTCCTTACTATCAGGCCCACTTCATGAATATGGCAGAGACACCCAGCCTCGAACTCGTGGTTGCGACATGGAGACAGTCCGGCACCACGGGCCGGTCTTGAGGTGGGCCTCCGGCGTACCATGTCTTCTCAGTAGACCTTTGCTGACACTTGGCGGACGAGAGGGGATGCCATGCCGGACATCACCAGCTTGGCGCAGGATCTTGATGACCACTCCATGTGGTTCTTCGATGCCAAACCCGACGACGCCCCCAGATGGCACGAGATTGCCAAGCGACTTCGCGATCTGTCGAAGTATGGCGGGAGCCTTCCCGCGGATGACCCGCAGGTCCAGCGTTGGGATAGCGTTGAGCGCCTGATCGAGCCACCAGCGCAGCGGCCCTCCGTGTCGTACTTTGACCATGTTCACGAATGGTCAGCGGTCGCAGACGCGTCCACCAACGACGAGGCCCTCCGCGTGTTCATCACCTTGCACGCCGAGGACATGATTTCCTTTCTGCTTCGCCTGGGAGCTGATCGGGGAGATGTCTTAAGGAAGGCGAGGGCCGTAGACATCACTCCTGAGCGTTTCGACGAGATCGCCACAAGGCTAGAGGCCTAACAGGAGGTCGTGGGCTACAGGCGGTACTACTCACACGAGAACCCGGACGGCAGCACGAGCGTCACAAACTACGGGCCTGGCCCTTCCCAGCTCTGGGGCAGAGGCTGCTATTTAGGGGTTGTCGCGCAGATTTCCGCTGACACGGCGCTGATATGGAGGGGGGCTACTACGGAACTCCAAGCAGCCCACAGCCGCGAGCGCGCTCGCGATCCTCGGTCAGCTCGTGCGGGTGCTAAGGGAACTACGGCGGCGCGGAAGCCCTGGTCGCAGATCGTTTCTAAGCCCCTAGAAACGTCGGCGAGGGTGTCAGTACCGGGCTACTTGAGCCTCCCTATCCGTGCACCCGCTTCAGTTCCGCGGGATACTGAAGCGGGTGCACGGCTCTGTACTTTCCTCGCAAGTCAACTGGGGTCGTGCACCCATATTCATCGGATGCTCGCGCCGTCACCTTGAGCACGAGGAGTGGTCACACCGTCCACGAACATCCCAAGCCAACTGGTAATAGAGTCGTTCTCAGCCGGCACCCGGGCCTGGTGGGCGAGGTAACGCAGACCCGGGTGCAGGGCCGCCAGAGCGCCGCCTACTTAATCCGCCCTGTCTCGCGTGCCTGATCCTTGTCGCCCCTACGAACCGGAAGCTCTTTGCAGCAACACTCCGGAACGCCGCAGGGAGTGACGCGGACACCTCGGTCGACGACACAACCGCACTCGGCGCATCTGATCTTCACGGCCGCCTCATTACTTCATCCCGAAGATCTGCAGAAACCGCCCAGTGGCGCCCATACTCTTGCTGTAGGTCTTCCGGCGTGCCAGGCGCTTGCCGTAGGCGCCAGGCCCTCGTGAGGCGGCGCGGGTTGTTGCTGAGGCGTGCGGCTTGGTAGAGGGTGGTGGTGAGGCTTCGCTTACGTGGCATCGGTGTCTTCCACTTGCTCGATCCCTTGCCAGTAGCGCACGCATTCTCCGATCTCACGGAAGAATCGCTGCTCGGCGTGCTTCAGTTCCTCGCCGTGCTTCAGTTCCTCGGTTGTGCCAGGACCAATGGGGCCGGTTGTGCCCATGGCGTCCCATGCATCGATCGCCTTGCGCAACCAGTCGATCGCGATCCACCGCTCATCCATGCCCGCAGTGAGCAGGTCCTTACGTCGCTGCGCCCAGCGCTCGTGCCGCGCCTGCCACCAGGCCTCGAACTGCCCCTCGTCGCTCACTTCAGCCTCCCTGTCTCGTTGCGCTCACTTCTCGACGTTCGACTGTCTCCACAGTAGGCATCGCCCCTTTTCGAGGCGAGCGGCCCCGTTGCCTTCGGGTGGCGGGGCTGTTGCGCGTCTGAGGTGAACTGCCCCACGCCCGGTGCGGAAGGATACTAAAGCGGGTGCACGGCTCTTAGCTTCCCAGCATCAGGGGTCGTGCACCCATCCCAGGTGAAAGCGGGTCATAGGATCACCTTTCGACGGTGCCCGGGTCCCAGCACGGCTGCGAGCGGCCCCGGGCACGGTCCCGTCGCTTTGTCAATGCGGATGCGGCGAGACCTTCGAGGTGCCGCTAGCCGGGTCCGGTCGCAACCGTCGAACCGCAACTCGGGCGTGCCGGTTGCGTTTGCGGGGCGGCGGGGACCTCCCGCCCTTCAGGGAGCGTTCGATCTCCCTGAGCAGCGACCCGGTGGGCACTGTCGAGGCCGACACAACCGCCACACCGAGGTTCATCCCGGACTGTTGCGCCAACTGCGATGCCCCGCTCCCTGCGAGCGTCCCAGGTCTCTACTGCTCCGAGCTGTGCACCCAGACAGCCGATTGGGTCCGCTACGCACGACGGGTGATGCGCGACGGACGGGCGAACGATGAGGAAGTTCGGTACGCCGCCAGCATGCGTCTGGCTCACATCCTCGGTGGTGGTTACCCGAAGGCTCAGAGGCGCCTCTCGCCTGAGGTTCGTGCGGCTGTTATCCAGCGCGATGGAGGCCGTTGCCAACTATGCGGCGCCGAGGGAACGGAGATCGACCACATCGAGAACAGCTCGGCAGACCTCGCAAATCTGCAACTGGTCTGCCGTACGTGCCACAGGACTAAGACCCAACAAATGCTCGACCCAGCCCCACCAGAAGCACGACTGGCGCGAGCTGCATTGTGGTCCCGAGTTGAGGCCAGCCAGCCTCTGCGGCTGTGCGACGACCAAGAGGCGTGGCTCAAAGCGTGGAGGAGACTGAAGTCAGAACGTCGGAGGAGGCTTCAGGGGTAGCGCGCCGGTGAGCGCCTCAGGCGGCTTCCAGGGTTCGACGTGGCGAACAAGCGTCGGCGTCACGACTGGGGTGATCTCGAACAACCTCGAAATGCCCTTGTCTTCGAGGCGATTCCTAGTCCGCGCTGCCAGTGCCCGTGCGTGAAGCTCCGGTATCTCGTGAACACCTGCGTGGGTGTAGATGTCCATCATGATCTTGCTACCCGCTGGGTGATCAGTCGCGAAGACCATCGTGTAGACGGGATGGCCACTCACGTTGGACAGACCGAGTGGCTGGGTCCACCGGTACCCGAGAACCCTCTGTAAACGCCACTGGAACAGGTTCACGTACTCGGCTCGCGCCTCCTCAGGGTCAAGATCGTTCTGCACACGGCGCTGGTGGATGCCGACCCAGTCGTCGCAACCGTACAAGTCGGTCAGTTGCCGTTCCGTGTCCCGACCGAAGGTTCCCGAAAGTCCGAGCACCCGCTCAAGTGCAGGTTCGGGAAAGAGAACCCAGAGTTCGGTCTTGGTCTTGCCGCGTCGCCAAGTTGCCAGCGTTTTCAGGGTCTCCCACCGCACATCCAGACCCTTGGGATCGAGGAACGCAAAGGTCGGTGCCCATTGCAGGTCGCTGACCTTTGCGAGTCCGTGTTTAAGGGTGGTGTTGCAGTCACCAGAGACGACAGACCATCTGCGGTCTCTCATGTAGTTGCGCCACAGCTCACGTTGAAGCTCAGAGGCGTACGACGGCAACTCCCAGAACACAAGGCGACTGAGCTGCGGAACGGTATCGAGGGCGATGCCCGTCGATCCTCGATAGACGGCCTGTGTATCGGGCCTTCTGTTCCAGAGACGCCCGGCGAACAGATCGAGGTAGACCGTGGCTCCTGCCCTCTGAGAGGCCGACGTGAAGGCGGCCAGGTACTTGCGGAGGATGCCGAGCTTCGCTTCTGTCCAGAAACCGCCGAAGTCCGACCTCAGCGACCTGCCGCCACTAGCACCGGTGTCTCGTCCCACACGCGCCCGTCCAGGTGCCGACCGCCCGACTTCGGCGTGCGACCACCCCATTGCTTGAAGAAGAAGGGTATGTCCTGCGCACCACACCGGTCGCGGATGTCGCGGAACCAGTCAGCATCTGGCGGACGCGATCCGGCACCGCTCTCGCCGCCAGCGATCACCCAGCCAATGCCTTCAAGATCGAGCGAGGGTAGAGCGCCAAGGAGTGGTTCGAGCGACAGGAAGCGAACGGCTGCGTCAACGACTCGGAGATGATCGGCCCGAAACACGTACGGATCGGATTCGATGCTCACGCCCATCCAAACGTTGTGTGGCCACGGAAGGTCAGGCGCGAGTTTCGCAAGACGTTTCGAGCGCTTCGTGAGGACCTGGTAGGTGTGCTGCGGAGTAGAGACCATCATCTCGAAAACCCGATGGATGAACTCGTCTGGAACGTCGACGTGGAACAGATCGCTCATCGAGTTGACGAAGATCGTGCGGGGCGCGGACCACCGTTGCGGAATCGACAAGACGTCCTCGTGCAAGGTCAGGCCGAAGCCCGGCCCACTCGTTCGCGTATTGCCGTCTCGCTGATACTTGGGAAGGCCCATCGCCTTCAGCCGCCTGGCCAAGGTCAACGTGTAGCAGTGGTCGCACCCCGGCGACGTACGGTCACAGCCAGTTGTTGGATTAAGGGTGGCTTGCGTCCAAGAAATCCCGGAGCGATCAGCCACGGTTCATCAACCTCACAAGCCACATGAGTCACAGGATAGACGGGCGCGCAAGGAATGCCGGTCGCGACGCGCAGACGCTGACTGTGACGTCGACTGCGGTGTAGCCATCAGTGCCAGAATCGTGAGCGTGATCGTTGAGTTTATGGACAACGACAAGGGTTACGTCGCCTGGCTCGCGGAGCATCCAGACGGCTACGTCTTGAACTGCGACAGGCAACCGAGGCCCTCGTACCTGACCCTGCATCGCGCGACGTGCTGGACCATCAGCAGGACATCAGGTCGCAACTGGACAACCAACTATCAGAAGGTCTGCGCCGACACGTTCGAGGAAATCGCCTCCTGGGCGAGCCAGATCGGACCGCCGTGGAGCTGCGGGTTCTGCACGCCGGGCTGACTTCGTGACGTCCTTAGGCGTAAGCCAGCACCACGAGGCGGCGGCTATTCAGGTCCAGGACAGCACCGCTCCTGCCCTGAAAGAGCGATGAGCTGAACCCAGCCTCGGAGAGCCACTGCCGGAACTCTGGAACCGTCGGCAGTCGAACCGAAAAAATGTGTGCCCTGACGCGACCATCTCGAACAATCATTCGTTCCGTCTGGATGCCCCCAAACTCGGGGTCGAAGGTCGTGCGGTCCAGTGTCATGTCGTCACCGACCTGTTCGATGCTGGCGAACGGCGACGGTGTGAAGCTGCGGACGAACCCGTCGCGATGCATCGTCTCGATGAGCAGACGACCACCAGGGCGCAGCACGCGACGGAACTCGCTCAACACTCGGCGATTGTCGTCGTCGTCGAAGTAGCCGAACGACGTGTACCAGCACACGACTGCATCGAAGGGTCCCTCTACGGGGAGTTGCCTCATGTCGCCGGACTCGTACTGCACACTCACCCCGGCCGTGGACGCGTCGTGGCGCGCCTTGTCAAGGAAAAGAGCCGTGGCGTCGACTCCGGTGACTTCGACGCCCCGCGCGGCAAGCAGATTGGAAATCCGGCCGTGGCCGCAGGGGACATCCAGGACGCGCTCTCCTGATTGGAGACTCAGGGTGTCGATTATCTCATTCGTCTCGGCAAGGTTCCGTTCTTCGGTCCGGTGCGGCAGGTAAAAGTGCAGGTAATCCTCACCGAACGTCGCTTTAAAATCGAACCGAGGCATAGCCGAGGCTACCAAGGACGTGCAGGCGCGCCCTCGACAGCCCCAGTGCTCCGAGCACCCAGACGCCGATGGAGACCGTGGACATCACGCCTACCTACCCGATGGGCTGGAACGAGTCCATGAAGGCTTCCATGGGGCCAAGCCCAACCAACGACAACGTCGACAGAATCCAACTCGTCCCGTTGTGCGAGACAACCAGTACCTCTTGGCAAGAATGCCCTTGGCACTGCGGTCCAAGTCTGGTGAGTAGAAAGCCATTGACCTGCTGAGTATGTTTCGTCGGCAGCACCGGGATTCCGTCCTTGAGTTCGACAAACACGTTGCGAAAATCTTGCGCGGATACACGAAGCCTCACGTGCTCCGCGGACACGGCTTCGGCAATGGAGAAGCCAGGAAGACGAGACCGAGCTGAGTGCCATCCTCCTAATGAGTAATACTCCATGGCGGGCTGTGGTACGGGTGGCCTAAAGGACTCCTCGTACACCGGGCCAGGAAACGCCACCGTGAACCGTCCCCAAAAGGGGCCGTAGACCTTCTGATTGGTGGTGGCGGCGACAACACCGACCCCAATCCCGATCACGACCAGCACGGCCATGATGAACGTGGCGATGGGGTGGCGCAGTCGGCCCACGGTGCTCACGCTACCCGCAACGCGTCAACGGTGGTCCAGGCAACCATGTCATCACGGGCAAACCGACGGAGAGGAAAATGACGCTGTCCCCGCGCTCTGGCTGCCCCTATGGACCAATCATTATCTCAGACGCAGCGGACCCCACCGGGATCGCCTTGCCAACATGAAACGTCTTCAAGCTGATCGGGACCACGATATTGTCATTATCCCCCCCATCGACATAGGCTGTCGATCCATCCGGCGTGATTGCAATTTCGCCCGGCTGGTCAAAAACCTGAATCGTCTTGGTGACAGCGTTCGTGGCCACTTCTATCTGGCTCAAGGAGTTCGAGTCCTCGTTGACCACGTAGACGAAACGGCCCTTTGGGTCGATGGCAAGGGCCTGAGGCAGCTCACCAACCAGGATGGTCGCCACAACCCTGTTGATGCTGGTACTGATGGCGCTGACCGAGCCGGAGTTCCCGTTGGCCACATAAATGGTCTTTCCGTTCGGAGTGAGCACCATTGCGTAGGGGTAGGTGCCGACGGAGATGTTCGCAACCACCGTGTTTGTTCTTGTGTCAATGACCATGACGCCACCGAGTTCCTGGTTACCGAGCCAGTCTTGGCTCATAACATATAAAATGTTGCCATTCGGTGAAAAGGCCATCTCATAGGGCACTCCACTGTCTTTGATGGGTTTCTCCGCCTTGTTGGTGGCGGTGTTGATCGGGGTAACCAAGCTGTAACCTTCCACATCGAAGGTGACGTAGAGCGTCTTCCCGTTTGGCGTGACGACTGCCGGGTCAAGCGTGCCCTGGGTACCGACCAGGGCGGGAATCGGCCGAAGGGCGCGTGCGGTGCCAACTGCAATCGGGGTCACCGTGTTCGAGCCTGCGTTAAGGGCGTAGACCGTCTTACCGTCGGGTGCTACGACGACTCCGGATGGCTGTCGGCCTACGCGGATGGCTCTCCCAGGCTTATCGGCGCAGGCGTTGATGGGAGTGACGATCCCCGGTACCTGGTTGGAAGTGACGTATACCGCGCTGCCGTCTGGCGTCAGGGCGACGGCATCGGGCGTCTGTCCCGCTTGGATGGTCCCTTTGGCCGTGTTCGTTGCCACGTTGATCGCGGCCACACCCGTACCGACGACGAGGACATAGGCAGTGAGCGGAGGATGGGTGCATGACTGCTGCAAGGGATGCACTGTTGCTACCGAAGGCTCCACTGAAGTCAAGCGCGTGACCAGGCGTGAGGTTCCCTGACCGTACACAACTCCCACTCCAATGCCTATGACCGCGAGCACTGTGATGACGATCATCACAATCGCCTGCCGGGCCTTGCGCATCACGCCGCCTGCAACGAGTCCAGGATGGTCCTGGCGACCATGCCGTTCCCTGCCAAGCCGATGGAGGCGAAGACGGGCTTGCTGCGCCCTGGCACGTTTACCCTCAGGACGAGGATGGAATACGCAGGTGAGCTTGCAGGGCAAGTAGTCAGGCCGTGCAGGACCAAGCAGTGAGCTGAGAAGGACAGCGTGACTATCGGCTCAGTACGTAACCCCGAATCGACCTGGACGCCGTTCTCCGGTTGCTGGGGAGTCGGTGGAAAATAGGCGCAAGGGGGAGGAGCATGGGGCGCACGTCGGTGCTCAAGGTTACGGTCGTGCTCGCAAATGCCACACCGAGCGTCTCACAGATGGCTCCGAGACCGGGAGTCACCGCAGTGCGATTGACCGGCCAGTTTGCTGGGGCCGAAAAACGCAGCCCGGCGAAGGACACCTGTTGCCATGACGACGGGATTGCCGGTGAAGACCCCGGTGCGAGTACGACCGAGCGCGGTGACCAAGTCAGCGTGTGCAGGACTCGTTGACCGAGCGGCCCGTTGACAGTGATTTCAACGCCGAGCGATGGCACCAAGTAACTGCTCTGCGGTCCCGTAGGGTACGGGTACACCAAAAGGCCGTTGATGACCTCTGGGTGACCGAGGACGGTGCTGAGTGGAGACCTTGGGGGTCCGAACGAGACCGTCGTGCTCGGACCGGGAGCGATCTCCAAAGGACAGGCGAAGACTCCAGGGGGTGGATTGACGAATACCTCTCCTGTCGGCGACCCAGTAGGGCACGGTGGCGAGTCGTAGAGCACCCACCAAGCAGCCGGTACCGATATCTGCGCGTTGCCGAAGGCGACCGGTACCCATCCGGCCGGTGTGGCCGAAAGGTCAACCGCGGGGTGCGCCTTGGCCGTGGTCGGCACCGTTGTCGTAGCGAAGGTCTGCGAGCTAGTCGGAAGTTACGTCACCATGAAAGGGCATTGAGTCCTTCACGAGGGGAAATGCTGAGATCTCGACGGCTTTCCTGTCTACAGGAGGCGGAGGGGGACGTTTGCGCCGATGAGCTCGAAGGCCCGTCGCTGGACCTCGGTTAGCTGGGCGAGTTGCTCGAAGGTCTGATCTGTGCCCGGCACCGTACAGGTGTTGCGGGTGAGGGTCCCGAGATGGTCGAGGAGTCCCTGGAAGCTCTGCACGGGAAGCCCCTCCTCATTGCGCTTTCTTGCTGCCTTGCGGGCTGCAGAGGCCGAGCGTTCCGCTTTTGCCACCGGGTCGTCGCGAAACGGTGGTGCCTCGTCGGCGAAAGTGAGCGGGGCAAGGGCCCTGCGCAGGTGCCAGACGAGATGAGCAGCGAGCAGGCAGAGCAAGGCATGGGCGCGCACCCGGTCGGCGAGGCGGTGGCGGATGGGCCGAATCTCGATGTCGAGGGACTTCATGGAACGAAAGTCCCTTTCGATGCCGGCGAGCGACTTGTAGCTGCGCACGACGTCGGCCGCAGAGAGCCGCTTCGGCGCACAGCTCGTCCGCAGTACATAGATGCCGTCTAAGGCTGCCTCAGCGGCGATCGCCTCTTGTCTTCTCGAGAAGGAGAAGCTGCCCTCTTCGATGAACAGCTCGAAGTGCTTGGCCATCTTGTAGCGGTTGACGACCCGCCCCAGGCGAAGCCCGATCTTGGCCCGGTCCGAGAGGCGGCCCGCCACAACGGCGTCTTTTACCTTTGCGAGCTCGAGCTCGGTCGCAGACAAGAGCGCTTCGCGCTTTCTCGCCCGCTCGGTCGCAAGAGCCGGGTTGCGACAGCACACGAGGCGCTCGCCGGGGTAGTCCGGGTGGGTGATCTCGGCGAAGTTCACCTCGTCGAACAAAGACAGCTGTAACGGGCCGTTGTCTTGGGCGAGAGCTCTTATCTGCGGGGCACGCAGGGCGCTCACCCAGTCGAGCCCTCCGAGGCTTTTCAGTTCCTCGATGCGGGCGTTGGTGATCATGCCCCGGTCGCCGACGACGACGATCTCTTTTAGGGAAAAACGCTCCAGCACGGCCTTTAGCACGGCGGAGAAGGACTTCGGATCGGCGGTGTTGCCTTCGAAGACCTCGATCGCAAGCGGGAGCCCGTCGCTATTGGCGATCACCCCGTACTCGATCTGGCGCTTTCCCCGCTTGCCGTCCCGGTTGTGGCCGAATGCTGCGAGCTCGTTGTGGGAGCCCTCGACATAAGAAGAGCTGAGGTCATAGCAAAGAATCGAGCCGTCGCCCAGATGCGAGGCGACGAGGGAGCCTTCGATGGCGTCCTTCTTCTCTAACAGCCAGTCCATCGCCTCGTAGCACTCATCAGAAGAGAGCCGTTCCAAGGCGAGGTCCACTGACAGGGTCGTGTTCAAGACCGCCCTCGTGTAGGCGAGCTTTGAGTCCGGCTCGATCACTTGGCCGACGAGCAGGGCGAGCGCTACGTCACGCTGGCGGCAAGGCGCGCCGAAAAGCTCATAGATGCCCGTCTTCTTCGCCATCTCGAAGACCAAGGCGGCACCACCGTGAAAAAGCGAGCGCTTGATGGCGATCGCCTCGCCGGCAGGCACGAACCTGTCGCCCGCAAGGCCACGGCGGACGAGCTCTAGGACCTCTTCGGGCAGGTGGCTCAAATTGGCGAGGGTCTCGTTGCGCACCTTGCCATTTTCCCTATAGGAGCGCCGGAGCAGCTGCGTTTCGTAGAGCTTGCCTTTGTACTGTCGACGGATCGTGGCCACGTGCATCGCCCCACCACGCCGCACTGTCATGGCATAACTCTACCTCTAACCGGTCATGATTACCAGCATCTTCTGTCTACGTCTGGAAGGAGAAACAGAGCTGGACTCGCTGCTCAGGAGACAGAAAGCTCGTTAGAGCGGACTTAACTTCCGCCTAGTGAACACGCTGAGGGCAACGGCTATGACCACCATCGCGAGCGCGCGCAACTTCATTGTCGTCATGCTCCCATGAAGCCCTGACGGGATGGGTTCGCGTACACGGGCGAGCTGCTACTTGCAGTAGTTCATGAAGTTGGCAATGAGGATGCGACCGGCCCGTACGGTCACACCCTTGGAACCTCACCAACCCGTTACGCGGTACGTCCCAGGACTGACTGAGAACCGGTACTGGCTACCTGAGCGGACCGTCTCGGAGGCGGCAAGGCTCGGCCCTGAATAGAGGCTCACCTTGACATGCAGAACGTCACCAGGCGGGAGTGCGAGTCCCTGGCAAGCGTAGGCAACCCCGGTCACGACGCCGATGGGCTTGGCGGTGCTCGTCGTGCAGGCGCCCAGCATTAGCGTCACGACCACCATCGCGACTGCCACGAGCTTGCGCACCGTGGTCTCAGGTCGAACCCAGCGACGTAGGCGCTCTCATGGGTCGACGCTGACGACAGTCCCGACGAACGGGCCGTTGCCGGTATCGAGTTGCCAGGAGAACTTCACGACCCGTACCTGCGACACCTTCGGCACCGTCATCTCCATCGCGAACCTTGCCGTCTTGCCAGCTTCGAGGCGACCGATGGCCCGACAGTGAAGTTCGTAGGACCAGGTGTGGAGCTGAACCTTTGAGCCTTTGGTCAAGGTGAGGAACTCGGTGTAGCCGGGGCACGGCGAGAACGTCACTGCTCGGGAGCCTGGGTTCGAGAGGACAACGGTGTAGTGGAGAACCTGACCACCCTCGATACGAACGGGGGGTTCGACCCTCGCCTGTAGGGAGGCGAGCGTGCCAGGCACCGGGACGAAGACGCCAGGGACAGGAGGCGTGACCCCGAGCTGGCTCTCCCAGAACCCGTCCGTGTAGCCGCACGGCGGAAAGCTCTTGGTGGTGAAGGAACCCGCGTTGTTCGGCAAGCTAATGACTACGGCTCGATAGACGACGGGAGGCGCTGTCGTTGTCGGGTTGAAGCACTGGTCCGTTCCGGCAAGAAGGAACTCCCCTCTGGCACCCGGTCGCAGGTTGGCGGCTGTCATGTTCCCGAAGTAGGTGCCGTGTTCCGGTTTCAGCGAGACGCGCGCACCGGAGGTCGTGATGGCGGTCAAGGTCGGATAACCAGATAGGCGGCAGATCACCTTTCCCACGTTTGTCATGTAGAAGTTGTTGGCGATGTTGCCCATCCCGACACCGCCAGTACCTGCCCGTATGCGCAGGGCTGAGGTCGAGCACGGCAGCGCGGGGGCAAGCGTCGTCGTGGTGTTAGTGGTCGATGTCGTCTGCGGTGCCGGGGTCGATATCCAGGCAACAACTCCTGTCATGGTGCGGTGAGGTGGGGTCGAGGAACCGGTACAGGCGGCGAGGACCACACCGGCGACCATCAAGGTCATGGCCACTGCCGCGACTGCAAAGAGCTTGCGCACAATGGGAATCATGCAGCCGTCCTCGGTCGTCAGGGGGTCGCCCAGCGGCACGTTGAACGACGACTTGACGCAGGTCAGCGCAAGCGTATAGTCACAGTGTGAGTAGTACCAACCCGAAGGTGGAAATCGACCCCACCAGCCCTGTGCCTTTGCACGAACAGGTTGCCGCTGCCATCCGCAGAGCCATCGCGGACGGGGAGGCGAAACCGGGTGAGCGGCTTCCTCCTGCGTGGGACCTGGCCGCGGTACTGGGCGTGAACTCGAACACGGTGTTCCGCTCCCTCCACACCCTCCGCGACGAGGGCCTGTTGGAGTTCTCCCGCGGTCGGGGCGTGTCGGTCACCGGTGCCGCTCCCCAACGCAGCGCCGTTGTCGAGAAGGCACGGGAACTGGTCAATCTCGCCAGAAAGCTCGGGTACCGCCCAGACGAGCTAATGCGGATTATCGAGCAGGTGTCCTAGGAGAAGTCGTGAAGGTCATCGAGGAACCCCGGCGAGCAGAGACAAAGCCTCCAGACGCCGAGGCGCTAATCAAAGAGGCACGCCAGCGACAACGGAAGCGCCGGTTGCTCATCGCCTTCGTTGTGATCATGGTCATGATTGTGAGCGGTGTCTGCTACGCCCTCGTTAGCCGCCCCAGTGCCCGAACACGGACCACCGGCACCTCGTCCCCGACCAAAACGGCCTCTGCCTCGACTGGCGAGGTGACGCCGGATCAGCCGATTGGGTTGGCAGTCTCGCACGACGGCGACCTCTACATCGCTGATCGCGGTCGCAACGAAATTCTCGAATGGATGCCATCGGGAAAGTTCCGGATCGTCGCCGGGACGGGCGTGGCCGGGTTGACGGGTGACGGTGGTCGCTCCGACCGCGCCGAGGTCAATGATCCCGACAGCCTCGTGATTACGCCCAGCGGGACGCTGTACTTCACCCAGGCCGGTCGCTATCAGGCACCGGTCTCGTCGAGCGGCGGAATGCTCAACACTGTGATTCGGGAGATCACGCCTGCGGGCACGATCCGCACCATCGCTGGGCTTCATCCGAGCTGCCCGTCCGGACCCGTCCAATCAATATCGGCGGAATCCGCTCTGTTCCAGGGCGCGAACCTCTCACTGACGCAGGGCGGTGCGTTGGCGGTGGATGCGAGCGTTTGCGACATCCACGACCAAGGATTCGGTCCGAATCTGCTCTTGACCTCGTCCGGGCGCTTCGTCAAGGACACTTCGGACCCCGTGCCCGCGGTCGCGTCGATCAATTGCGGGAGTGGCGTCGCGGGCCGGGATTCCAGGTCTTTTCCTGTTCGAGCGGTGGTGGGGGCACCGCTGACGGACATCCGCAGGAGCTTCTGGTCGTTCGAAGCGACGGCTCATCCGTCGGCTACCCGTACTACGGGGGAAGTGGACTAGCCGTCGGTGATGGGGAGGTCATTGCTGTCCACGATGGCGACCTCGTCCGAGTGACTAGCAGCCGCCTTGTCCCGCTCCTCATGAACCAGGAACTCCTGAGCGCCCTGGGCATCCAACCGATCGCGGACATCGGGGCCCCCGCAGTGGGTGCCGATGGAGACATCTATTTCGTCGCGTCGATCATGAATCGCTCCGGATGTCAGAACCGCATTCTCATGCGCTCAACCGGAGGCGCGCTCCACCAGATATGGGACTCCTTGTCATCGAGGAACAACGTTTGCTTCTAGGTCTTTCTGCACTCCCTGTGGACTGACTCGGACGGGTCACCGCTCGGACCAACCCCACCCGACGACCACGAGGTACCTCTCCGGGCAGGAGTGCCAGTTTCGAGTAGCCCAGATGAGCACTCACGCCACTGCCAGCATGGCTAGGAAGAGCAGCCGGTCTGTTCGCCAGAGCCACCTTGCAGCTCCTACTGCTTTCAGTCCACCCTCGGGGGTATCAGCGGATGGAGATTCACAGGGTTCACTGTCGATAGCCAACTCTAAGCCCGCACTCAACACTCCCCCTGACAGCTTGAGCCTTAGCTCGCCCGCCTGAACCTCCGACCTGCCGAATTCGCCACCGTTCTGACCGTCGCCGGGTACCAACGCTTCCCGCCTTGGGCAGTCGGAACTCGGTTGGCGTTCAGCCCCTCGGCAATCGCCGTCCATGTTCTGCCCGCGCCCCGCTCCTTGAGGATGAGCCTCACGACCTTGTCCGGGAGTGTCCTGGGCCTGCCGAGCACGACACCCTGGTCGCGCTTGATAGCCAGGGCAGCTTTGGTCCTCTCGCCGATCAGCTGTCTCTCCAGCTCGGCGAAAACCGACAAAATCTGCGCCATGGCCTTGCCCGCCGCTGTCGTGGTGTCGACCGGGACATCCAGGGCCACCAATCCCCAGCCCGACTTCTCGGAACGCAGCATCAACCCCGAGGCGTCGTGGACCGAGCGGGTCAGCCGGTCCAACTTGGCAACCATGAGCACGTCCCCAATGGCCTGCATCACGGTCTGCGAGGGCGGCTGTCAGGGCCGGACGGACCAGGGACTTGCCCGAAATACCGGCGTCAGTTGTGCAGGACCAGGAGGGGGAGTTCACGCCGTTCACACTCGGCACCCGCACGTAGCCGACTACCCCGCGTTTTTCGCCGACCTTCTTCGTCTTCTTCACTGTTCTCGACCGAGGAACAAGCAGACAGTGGGGCCGGTCTCGCCGCCCAAGAAGCAGCCATCCGGGTGCAACGAGTCCCTGCTCGCTTATCGTGACACCAGAGCGACCTTCATCGCACTGGCGTTAGGCACCTGAGGGCTTTGTCACAGCGGGAATGCCCCAGACGAGCTGCAACTCGTTGGCCAGCAACGTACGCAGGCCCTTTCGTACTGGCTTGGTCGCGCCTTCGTACGTAACGGAACAGTGAGCGGAGTCAAGCGGTAGATCACTCTGCGGTGAGTGAGTGGCCGCAAGCCAACTGGCCCTCGTACTCGATACTCCGCACTCTGCTTACTCCCACCTGGAAGACGAGCGGGCATGACGCAGTGGCCACGGACGAGACATCCAATCGATGCCGACGCGCCAGATGTTGACGCCAATACGCAGACCAGTCGGTGTCGAATTGAAGGGCTGTCGAAGGATGCTCCATCCTGGGACGCCATTGGTTATCAATGTCATCCCAGGTGACGTGATTCTCATGGTTCTTCACACTTCGAAGCAAATCTGCTTCGCCTGGAAGAAGCGTTACTTGTCCGCACGCATCAGGAGAAGGAGGCAAGGTAGTCAAGGAGTTCGAGCAGTTGGTCTCGCCGTTCACTCAACGCGCCGTACCAGGTCTCACCCGTCTGGCGGTTACGCGCCAGACCGTTGTGTCACCTGGGTCGACGGCAAGTTCCAAGTCCCATCCGGTCTTGTGCCACACAAACTCGATTCCACCCTGCACTGTTGGCACGACCGAAGGAGTGGGCGTGTTCGGACCGAAAAGCTGGGCGGCATTGAGCCATGCGTCGCTGATTACCGGTTGGTCGCGCGCTGGATACCCGTCTATGCCTTCCTCATCATCGGCGAGTTCCCTCATCCGACGCTCCACGTAGCTGAACCAGCGCGACGTCGGCTCGATCCGGCGGATGGTTGCTGCCGCGGTCGAAACCGGCATTGGGAATGCCGGTTGCCGCAGGTCGCCGGAACATCCCTGGAGCGGCTGAAAAACAGCCACTCTGTTGCCCCAGAGGATCATCTCATCCTCGGAGAAGTTCCAAAAGAAACCGCGGGTCGCAGGTTCACGAACCTCGGTCGCGGGCCAGCGAGATAGCACCAGGTCGCCAGTAGCCGCGGTCTTGTGGACGGCAGTCAGCTGTGGGTTAGGCATCTCTGCGGCCCCACCGCCGATGGCTCGGTGCGGTCGTGAGGTCAGTGAACGCCCGGACAATAGTGTCTCTGCCCACGAGCGCGAGTTCCTGAATCTGATCGTCGGTCGCGGACGGTTGGAGCGGGGCCTTAAATGTCAACTGGAACTGTGTGCCTCGTTCGGGGTGTGGATCTAGCCGCATCGCCGGACCGCAAATCATCGTCAGGCGGGCCAGAGCCTGGGATTCGTCTCTGACGAGGTAGCTACCTGCCCATTGCTGTTGCTCGGGGTAACGATCAACGCCGTGGATCTGCACATCCGCTGCCGCTCCCGGCCGAAAGAACTCTGAAATGGCTTGGTCAACAATCCAATTCACGTAGCTGACCTCCAGTTGGAGAGGCTGTGGCGTCTGCTGCCCGGCCTCTGCGAGAGCAGCCCGATACATCTCGTAGCGCTCCCAGAACCGTTGAACCAGAAACTCGAATCGCGGATACTCAGATGCGCGATGTCTCCAGTTGTGCATAAATCGGTCATTCTGTATCTGGATGATCAGAGAATCGTCGGCACTGACCAGCCACGTCCGCCCGGTCAGGCTTTGTGGAGCAAAGGGAAGCTGTGTCTGCAAAGGAAAAAAGGGCATCCCGCTGCTCAACTGCTCGATAGGCGTCTCGATGCGTGGGAGGTACTGGACGTTCGGGTACTCGGCGGCAATCGAAGCCGAGTATGGACTGAGCACGGTATCCGAGCCTGGGATCGGCGCGTACTGCACCCCGAGGATCACTTCGTCCACCGGAGGCGCTTCGTAGTCAGGGAGGTCTGGCGGTCGCAGGGACATCTCCAAGCATCCTAGATCTAACGGGGCTCTGCCCCAGCCCGACGAGCGGTGTGGTGGTGACGTCACGGCGGCATCAACTGGGCTGGTGACAGGTCACGGGGGGCGATCGTAGGCTCCGGTCGAGCCTAGATGCGGGGCCTTCCGGTCCCGCCTTGAACCGCCCGAAGCGGTTGGTTGGCCGCAAGGGCCTGTGACGACCGGAGCCCGATATGACCCTACCCCGCAGCGCCGCCGATGTCCTTGCCGAACATGTCACTCTCGAGGTGGAGTGCATCGACCGGATGTACCTCAACGTCTACGTGCCCAAGTTGCAGTTCGTCGGGGGAGTGGTCTTCTTCCTGCGTCAGCACCGGGGCCAGCCGTTCGCCTCGTCTGCGTTGTTGGAGCCGATCAGCCGGGACTTCATCGCCGGGCTGTACCGCTTCGCCACCGATGAGGGTGTGCCAATCGTCGATTTCGCCAAGGGGCAACGCAAAGATGATCTCGCCCGTGACTTCCTGGCCGGCTTCGAGGGTGACGAGGGCGTGCTGTTCGTGGGCAGGGCCCAGGAGAAAGCGCCGGTGTTCCGCACCGAGAAGCGCCGCAACCCGGTCACGGGTGCCACCTACCCATGGATCGTGCGGACAACAGCGATGGTCAACCACTTCTACATCTATGCCGTCGACGCCGACTTCGGGCCGTTCTTCATCAAGTTCTGCTCGTATTTCCCCTACACGGCGAAGTTGTGCCTGAACGGCAACGAGTGGGCCAAGCGGCAGGTAGCCAAGGCTGGGATCGGTTTCGAGGCACTCGACAACGGCTTCGCCGCCTGTGAGGACCCCGAGCACCTGCAACGCATCTGTGACCGGCTGGACCCTGCTCGCATCGACCGGCTGTTGCGCAAGTGGCTGGCCCGCCTGCCGCATCCCTTCAGCGCGGCGGACCGCCGGGCCGGTTACCGCTACGACCTCTCGGTCCTCCAGGCCGAGTTCTCCTTGACCCAGATGTTGGATCGTCCATGCTCGGGCCGGGCGTTCTTCGAGACCGTCATCGCCGAGAACCTCGACGTGGGGCGCCCCGACCGGGTGTCGTTGATCTTCGACCGCCGAATCCTCAACCGCGGCCGTCGTCCCACCCCGAGCCGCTTTCGCACCCGGGTCTTCACTCAAGGGGTGACCCCCTCGCTGCATGTCGAGTACAAGCACACCCGCATCAAGCAGTATCACAAGGAGGCAAAAGCCCTTCGTACCGAGACCACCGTCAATGACACCCGGGACTTCGGGATCGGCAAGCGACTGTGCAACCTGACCGCCCTGCGGAAGGTCGGCTTCTCCGCCAACCGGCGTCTCCTCGACGCCGAAACGATCAGTCACGACCCGATCATCGGCGACACCGTGTTCCAACAGATCAACCAACCGGTCATCGTGAACGGCCAACGTGCCGCGGGGCTGCGCTTCGGTGACCCTCGTGTCCACGCCCTCCTCGCGGCAGCGGTGATCTGCCGCCTCCAACCCGACGGCTTCGCCAACCACCACCTGCGCGAGCACGTCGCTGAGTTCCTCGGCCTCGAGCCCGACCAGATCACCCCTGGCCGCATGACCTACGACCTACGAAGACTCCGTCTGCACGGCCTGATCGAACGCATACCCAACTCCCACCGCTACCGACCAACGCCCCTCGGATGGCAGACAGCGTGGTTCCTCACGCGTGCCTACAACCGCTTCATCCGCACCGGTGCCGCCCACATCGCCGACCCCGGGAGCACCGCCATCCTCCACCGGGCTCTCAGCGATCTCGCCGCCCAATCAGGAATCGCCGCATAACACAACCTCAAAAGCAAAGACTTGACTCAAAAGTCCGGCTCCGCCGGACCGAGGCCCTCTAGTGCCGCAAAATGTGAGGACGGACAGAAGCCCGCTGTGGACGACGGCGGTTCGAAACGACTCCCATCAGTCGTCGAACGAGTCGGGCAGAGATGAGTCAGACCCCATCACAGCCTCAAGCGCCACAACTGCGCCTTGCATCCTGTACGTCATGGCGGTCGACGCGGTCATCTCACCGGCGTCAATCATGGCGAGCAGACCGCGGAGCCGTTCGGCAAGCTGGGCGATTTCGCCACGGGTGATGGGACGACTCCGCAAGAACCGGTGGAACGGTGGGAACGGGCTGCGTAGCCTTCTCCACGTACACCCCGCAGCAAGGAGGACCGATGGATACCGAGACCCCGACGCCATCCGAAGTGGCCCGCACCATCTTTGAGGCCCTGAGCAGGAGGGACCTCGACACCGCCATGAAGTTCAACACCGACTACGCCGTGGACGACTTCGTGGCTATCGGAGAGTTCCGAGGGAGGCCAGCAATCCGACGCTTCTTCGACGAGCTACTGGCCGCGTTCCCCGACTTCGATATCGCGGTGGACCGTATCGTCGGCGACGACTCCGCCGCCGTGGTGCAGTGGCATGTGGCCGGGACCTTCTCCGGTGGAAAGTTCCAGGGCATAGAACCCACCGGCAAGCACGTTCAAATCCGAGGGGTCGACGTGATGGAGTTCGCCGAGGGCCGCTACGTGCACAACACGATCTACTACGACGGAGCCTCCTTCGCCCGGCAGATCGGCATGTTGCCGCGCAGCGGATCGGTAACCGAGAAGGCGACGCTTGCTGCGTTCAACGCTTCGACCCGCTTGCGCCAGCGGCGTAACCGCCGGAGAGCTACTCGATAAGCCCGCCCCATCCGACAACGTCTCCCTAGCTGCCGCTTCCCTCAAGTCCCCCGCAGAGGCGGTCGGAAGCGGCGCGGTGGCCATCGCAGGTCATGAACCCGGGTTTCGCCTCCGTCGACAGCGATCTCCATGCTCACCGGTGGGTCGTCGTCCGGCAGTGGTCCGGCCGCGAACCGAAGTCCAAAGTCCTCGATGACCGGTGACAAGGCCAAGTCGCCGCGGGCAGCACTCGCCAGGACGACTGTGACGCGCTGAACCTGCGGAGCAGCGCGGGCCATGACAAACAGCGGGGTCCCGTCGGCCTGTCCGATCCAGACGTTGATTAGTTGTCCGGGAGGGAGTTTGTCGCCACCCATGCCAGACTCAGCCGTGGCGTCTCCGTGGATGCGACTAATCGACGTGTAGAAGCCGCCGTCTGTATCCGGGCCTGCACGCACGACCCAGCGCACACCATCTGGTTCAACGAAGTGTTTTGCAAGGTGATCGCCCACAACCTGTGCGTGTTGATCGCGTGCATTCACGAGATCGGGCTGGAGATGCCGAGCTTCGGCCAAACTGCCCTGGTGGGCTAGCAGGCCCTTCACAGCGAGTCCTCGCTTTCGTAGCGTAGGCGCCGTGATCGATGACGACCCCCCTGACCCGCTGTTCCTCGGAGCGTGGCTCAAGTGGGGGCAGGCGGTAGTTCACACTCAAACGCTGGAGATTGATGTCGAGACCTTCAGTGTGGCAGCTCACGACAAGCCACTCCTCACGCTTCGGACGGAGTACCACCCGAAGCGTCACGGGTTTGCGGTCATCGTCGACTCTGTCGTTGTGCCCATCCCCGTCCGCTGGGGACTGCTGCTCGGCGACATCGCCAACAACTACCGAAGCTCGCTCGATCATGTCGCTTGGGCGTTGGTTGTGCGCGGCAGTATCCCTCCCAGCACTCTCAAGCCCAAATCGCGACGGGATGTCCAGTTCCCGATTAAAGACAAGCGAACGGAATTCAACGGGGAGCTGCCCCGCAGGTTGCCAGGTGTGCGGCGCGCAGACGCCGCAAAGGTCCGCGCGTACCAGCCGTATCTCAGTGGCAAGCGGAGCGTTTTGTTCCACCCGTTTGCGTTGTTGAGGGAGATCAACAACGCTGACAAGCACCGGACGGTTCATCCAATCTGGGACATTCCGACGTACGCCCACTACGAAGTCACCGACCAACGGGACTGCGTCCTCTCGGAGCGCGGTTCTCGCGCTCAGATCTGCCACCTGTGAATGCTGATCGAAAAGGGGCGCGCGCGCCGGTCGAAAACGGGAGCACTTTGAGCTTGAAGTTACTTGGTGATTTGCGCTTGGTCCACAGGTTGGCTGCCTGCGGAATCGGTTGTTGGCTTGGCGCGCCGGGTTCGAGTCTTGGCGTCTTGGAGCCGGTAGCTCTCGCCCTTGGTCTCGATGATGTTGCAGCGGTGAGTGAGCCGGTCGAGGGTCGCCCCGGTGAGGCGCTCGGAGCCGAGGACTTCTGTCCAGGACTCGAAGGGCAGATTGCTCGTGACGATCAGGCTCGTGCGCTCATAGGCGGTCGAGATGACGTCGAAGAGCAGTTCGGCGCCGACCTTGGAGGCAGGGACGTATCCGAGTTCGTCAAGCACGAGCAGGTCCAGTCTCGCGAGCTGTCCCTTCAGTTTCAGGAATGTCCGCTCGTCTCTTGCCTCGATGAGCGCGGTCACGAGCTCGGTGGTGCGAAAGAACCGGACCTTGTAGCCCTTGTGGCACGCCTGGGCGGCGAGTGCCGTGGCCAGGTGGGACTTGCCCGTGCCGGGGTTGCCGATCATCAAAATGTTCTCCCGTTTGTCGATGTACTCACAACGCGCCAGCTCGGCGATCAGCACCTTGTTGACAGACGGGCGGGCCGCGAAGTCGAAGCTCTCGAGGGTCTTGATGGTCGGGAACCTTGCCGCCTTCAACCTTCGTTCGGCCGAGCGTTTCTCCCTGTCCAACAACTCGAGTTCCAAGAGCTGCAACAGGTAGGAGAGGTGGTCGACGTTGTCGGCCCCCGCCTGTTTGGCGACCTTCTCGCACTCGGCGCCGATGGTCGGCAATCGCAGGGCCTTCAAGTGATGGTGCAATAACACGACGGACTTGGTCTCCAATGTCTTCAAGGTGGTGTTCCTTTCTCTAACTGCGCGATCTACGCCGAAAAGGTGTGGGGGGCCTCAAGCCCCGATCTCGGTGAGCGCCCTGTAGGCCCAAAGGTCGGGGCCTCGACGGCGACGGCCTTCAGGTGCGGGAGCCCGTCCAGGCTGAACAACCCGACCGGTCGCTCCTTCGAGTGGGAGAGGATGAGCCCGATGGCGTCCGAACCGGTCGCCCCGATCAAAAGCGCCTGTTCGACAGCTCCGGTCAGTTCCTTGAGCGTCGCTGATTCCATGAGACGCAGGACCTTTATGTACTCACGAGTCCCCGCCGAGGCGAGGTCGGCCTCGAGGCGCCGGCGCAGCACCGAGAAGCACTCGGGGAGATCCCAGTCCTCGAGCGGGCGGGCGACGTCCAAGGCACCGGGCTTTCTCTCCAAGAGGGCCAGGTAGTGGCGGGGGTCGAAGCTGACCTGTTCTTTCGACCAGCACCGCGGGTGGGTGGCCACGACGTCTGTGCCGACGAGCAAGCGGACTTCTTCGATCCCGCCGAGGGCGGTGACCTCGTGATGGGCGAAGGCAGTGGGCACCGAGTAGTCGTTGCGGTCGAATCTCACGAGCGACAGTGAGTTCGCCCCGCGCTGTTCGACTCTTCGCGCCTCGAAGGACTCGGACGGCAACGCCAACATGGCAGCCTGGTCGACAACGAGACGCTCTGCTTTTGTCTCGGGCTTTCCCCGGACCCGGCGGAACAGATCGGCATAACAGCACGCTGCGAGGTACTCGTTCATCTCGGCGAAAGAGGAGAAGCGCGGCACCGGGACGAGCAGGTTCCGCCTCGCGTAGCCCACATGGGTCTCCACGTGGCCCTTCTCGTTGCCACGGCCCACCCGGCAGAAGTGGTGGCCGAAGAGAAAGTGGCTCTCGAGCCGGAGGAACTCGGTAGTGAGCTCGCGCTCGCGGCCCACCACCTTCTTCACCGCGATCGAGGTGTTGTCATAACTCGTGCGCACGGGCACGCCGCCGAAGAACTCGAAGGCGGCCACATGGCCGGCCTGGAAGGTCTCGGTGCACTCGCGGGGATAGGCAGAGACGAAGTAGGCGTCCGAGTAGGGAAGCGTCATCACCGCCAACGCGGCCTTTGTCTCGACGCCCGCGATCAGCACCGTCGCCTCGCCGAAGTCGAACTGGGCATGTCCCGGCGGGTGCGAGAGCGGGACGAAGACCTCCTTCGAGTAGTGCTTGGACCTGGACACGGCCCTTCTCACCTGCGATGAGCACCCCGTGTAGCCGTATTCGTCTCTGAGCCGCTCATAGATGCGCTTGGCCGTGTGGCGCTGCTTTGGCGGTGCGGTCTTGTCGGCTTCCAAGATCTCGTCGATCATGGGAAGGAACTGACCGAGCATCGGCTTCGGGCGAGTGGTCCTTTGGCGATAGCCGGGCGGTTCGGCATTGGCCAGGATCTTCTCGAGTGTCCGAGCGCTGACCCTGTAGTCCCTTCGGATCGAGCGCTTCGACGCGCCGTCCACGAGCACCTTGCGCCGGATCTCTGTCCACATCTCCATGTCGGTGTGCACCCTTCTCCCGTCCACTCGCTCGATTCCCAGGCGAAGCCTGTGGGCGTGTTCGAGCAAGCACGGGGATGGTCAGGTGCTCCCCTTTTCGATCAGCGCGTTCTGGGTCTCAGGTGCGCCCCTTTTCGATCAGCGTTTACACCACCTGAAGGTCGACGCAGAAGTCGCATTTATCAAGGTCAAAAAGACCGGGCCTGATCCTCAGATTGAGGTGCAACCGTATGCGGAGGCTGAGCCAGGCCTCGAACAGCGCGTCTGGCTGCAGACCTGGCTTCGAGACATCAAGACGGCGGCGTTTCTGCTTCTTACGGAGTTCTCGACTCCACCTGACGAACTCGATGAAGTTGGCATCGCCTGGGATCGGCTGACTCTGGAGGTCGGGGAGTTCCGGTTTCCGCCTCACCGCGGCTCATCCCAGTAGGGCTTTTGGGTGCAGAAACCGTGCTTGCACCGAAAAATGGCCCCAACCGGGGTTTTGGTGCAAAGCCCGTGGTGGCAAGAACCTGAGTACCTTCGCGCTCACCTCTGCCACTTACTTCCCTAGCTGCGGTACGGTGCAAATGAACTGCAGAGCCAGATGCCCTTAGCCGGGCCGCATACCCTGCGTGATACGGGTTGAGAGTGCGAACCTCCTCCGGCCGGGCCGGGAAGCTATGGGATCTAAGCCCGATGCGTCAGCCCACTAGGAGACGGGGCAGCCGAGGTGCGTGGACGACGTAGCTTCGGCAATCGCGGAGACGGTGCGGTCCATCATGAATCGTCGCCCAGGCATCAGACCGGGCAGGTAAACAGATGGACGAGGCAAGTATGGGAGGAGTGTGAAGCCGGGGGGTCTACCGCCCCCGGACCCCCAGGTTGTGCCTCCTTCGTCGGCACGAGGGAAGAGAAGAATGACTTTCCAACGCCGACGAGCGCAGCGAGGAAGGCAGGTCCCCTGGGGGACCTACGGGGGGGAAGGCGCGAAGAGCTAAAGCCCGTCAGACAAACCGGCGGTCACCGGCAAGACTCGTATGAGCGTCGAGACCCGGCATTGTTGCCAGAGAAGTGACTAGCCATCCCCAACGGATGGCAATCGCTCTACGACCCGGTTCAGCGGGCTTGCGTCCTTGCCCGTGGTTGCCTTGAAGCCATCTGGGCTGGAAAGTTCAGCAACGAGGTGGTCGATCCACGCCTGGCTGTACAGGTAGCGCTTGAAGCTAGTGATGTATTCAGAGAACCGCAGGTCGACGGTCCGGTCGGGGTCCCCTTTTCGGCGGCCGAGCACCGAGGTGGCGCGCGGCGTCTGCGTGGTTCTGAGTGTTGAACCTCCAGCCGGTTCGACGCTCGACCTCGGAAATCACCTCGGTCGCCGCGAAGTTGGGACGAGATCCCATGGCAATCTTGGGCAAGATGACGTAGTGGTCAAGGGCCTCGGCGAGTTCAGTGGGCACCGCGCCGGGTTTCACGAAGTATGCGACCGCGTCAGGGTTGCGGCCGGAGGCGGGCACGACGGGCAGGAACGCCACGCGCATCATGAAGGTCTGATCCGCCAGAAGCTCAGGTGACTCGATCTCAGCGCGTGCGAGCACGGCCTGGACGTCCGGAGGAAGGGCGGCTTGAAGCTTCCTGCGAGATGACAAGACTCCGGGATCACGGAACCCTGACAGTTGGAGCGGCACGTTGAGACTCTCGGCGAGCGCGTATTCCGGACCGAAGTCGTCGACCAGCACTCCTTCGATGTTCAACAATCCGGCCTGGGCGTGCGGGATGACTGAAGCGTCGAGAGGCGGCAGGTGCCGATGCGCAACGCAGTTTCTCAGATCGATCCAGAACTGCACGTTCTCGCGTAGTCCTCTCCGCTCCTCGCCCGAGAACGCCTCGCCAAGGAGGTCGGATGTTTCGCGCGCTTGCTCCTCCCCGTTCCGCCCAACGCGGATAGTTCCGTCGTCGTTCACTTTCCGCCATTCGCCCCCTGCGCGCTCGACGGCCGCAATGGCCAAGCTATTCCAGGCCGTGACAAACAGTAGTGAGAATGCACCGGTACGAAAGCGCGTCACTGGATCGTTCCAGACCCTCAATGCCTCCAGACAGGACTCTCGGCCTTGTTGAAGCTGGACCTCCCACGGCTTGATCTCGCGGCCAAGAGGAACACCGCCAAGACCGCGCACTTGCCGCTCCAGCTCGGAGATGCGGTCGGTCTGTCGCGATGGGCGACTTGTATTCACGCCCAAGGTGACGCGCACAAAGCGGTCGAAGTGCCGACCGTGCGAAGTGGCGTCACCCCAGGTCTGGATCTCCAGCTGGCTCTTTGAGATGCCCTGTCCCTGATTCCAGTCGCGAAGCAATCGTTGCGCTAGTTCCGTGTCGTCATCGGATGGCCCCGCCGTCACCCTTCAAGGATGACACCTTGCTTAGTGCCTCGCTTAGGCAGAGACCTGTTGCGCATCTCCAGTTGCACCTGGGAAATAGCCACCTATCATCAGACCAAGTGTCAAGCGGGGATCTTTGGGGTTTCCACCACGGGTATTGAACCGGGATCAGCGCCTTGACAACCTCTCGACTGCCAGCGACACAGCTGCCTTGTCCTTGTCCACGCCGAGGAACCGTCGCCCAAGCTGCAACGCTGCAACACCTGTTGTGCCTGTGCCACAGAGCGGGTCGAGCACCACTTCGCCGGACTTAGAAAATGCTTCGGTGAGCTTGAGAAACGGTCCGACTGGCTGTTGCCAAGGATGCTCAGCTTTCAGCCCTTTGTCCTTCGTGTCCGACTTGAGGACGTCCAAAAAGTAGCCACGCGGCTCGTAGCGTCCTGCCGACAAGACGACGACCGGGATGAATCGGCTATCTATACGAAGACCCCTCACGCTGACCGGAGAGGCGGCACCGCTGCGTGGGATTGCGGCTAGCCACAACCAACTCAGGTGCTCGGTGAGCACCCCGATGACTTCCGCAAGGCGCAGTTGTCCTGTCAGCGCCACCAGTGCTCGTCCCGGTTTCAAGACGCGGGCGGCAAGCACACCGAGGTCGGACCAAAGCGGCAGGGCACCGTCGCCATAAGGTGGGTCCGTCAGGATCAGGTCCACCGATTGGTCATCGAGGTCATCGAGCGCCTTGCGAAAATCGCCGTGGCGAACTTCCCATCCTGTACCACGAACCGCCTTCCGACTCGGACCGTTCCGACGACGTTCAAGCTGCACTTCGCGGGCCAGAATCTCCGCTCGTCGAACCGTTAGAAGGCGTCCAGGGGCATCGTTGCCAAGGGTGGCGAGCGCTGCCAGCGCCCGACGCTCGTCCCGAGCCGAAGTAACCGTGACCGATGGTCGACGAGCTGGGTATGTGCCTCCATTGCGTCTTTCAATCCTGTCCGGCATGTCGATTGCGTAATCTGACGCAATCGCGCCGAGGTCCCGCCGGACGGTTCCTTCCGATATCCCCGCCACCTCGGCAATGCGCCGCAAGCTCCAGCCCTTCACCCGGAGCATCCCGACGACTTCGGCACGCTGTTTCGGTGTGAGATGCCGACGAGCGAGGTTCAGAGCGAGGACGTGGGCAACCTTGTCGTCGTCGGAGAGACCTGCCCGCACGATCCTCGGATAGTCGGGCAGCCTGACACCTTCGGACTTCAGTTCAGTCCATGCCCTTATGCGATGGTGTCCATCGAGAGTTACGCCATCGCTATCAAGCTCGACGGGAACCAGCACGCCGTGGGCACGGATGTCTGCCTTCAGCGATGCGAACTCGTCATCGGACAAAGGTGGCAACAGCTGGTACGGCTGGCTAACCGCCCCATGAGCGCTGTGCTGCGCCTTCGAGATGACCATGGCGCTCTGATTATCACGCGGGATTCAGGCTCCAAGGGTGATGGCGCCGCGAACTGGGTCGTCTGTCGACGTCAACTGATCAGCCCTGTGTGAACGTTGATCCAAAACAGCAGCGCGAACCGATCGAAAGCGGCAGCACTTCGGTTCTGTGAGGTTAGCTTCGGGTAGGGGTTCCATCCACAGTCGCGGACACTGACTTGGCGGACCGGCTCGTGCGGGCCTTGGCGTCTTGGAGCCGGTAGCTCTCTCCTTTCGTCTCGATGATCTGGCATCGGTGCGTGAGCCGGTCGAGGGTCGCCCCGGTGAGTCGCTCGGAGCCGAGCACCTCTGTCCACGATTCGAAAGGCAAGTTCGTGGTGACGATGAGGCTGGTGCGCTCATAGGCGGTCGAGATGACGTCGAACAACAGCTCGGAGCCGACCTTGGAGGCAGGCACGTAGCCGAGCTCGTCGAGAACCAAAAGGTCGAGCTTTGCGAACTGTGCCTTTAGGCGGAGGAAGCTCCGCTCGTCTCTCGCCTCGATGAGGGCGGTGACGAGCTCGGTGGTGCGGATGAAACGGACCCGATATCCCTTGGCACAGGCCTGGGCGGCAAGCGCGGTGGCCAAGTGGCTCTTCCCGGTGCCGGGGTTGCCCACCAACAAGATGTTCTCCTTCCGGTCGATGTACTCACATCTCATGAGCTCGGCAACGAGCACCTTGTTGACTGACGGCCTGGCGGCAAAGTCGAAGGTCTCGAGCGTCTTTATGGTCGGAAAGCGTGCTGCTTTGACCCGACGCTCGGCTGCACGCTTCTCCCGTTCCAACAGCTCGAGCTCAGTGAGCCGCAGCAAATAGGAGAGGTGATCGGCGTTGTCGGCCGCTGCCTGGGTGGCCACCTTCTCGCACTCCGCGGCGACGGTCGGCAATCGCAGCGCCTTCAGGTGATGGTGCAAGAGCAAAACGGACTTGGTCTCTGTGGTCTTCACGATGCAGCTCCGGTCTCGGTGAGTGTCCGGTACTCGGACAGGTCGGGTGGGTCGATGACGAAGGACTTCAAGTGCGGACGGCCGTCGAGGCTGAAGAGCCCGACGGGTTGTTCCGCATGGTGAAACAGGATCAAGGCGACGGCGTCGGACCCCGTCGCCCCGATGCAAAGGGCCGCTTCGACCGCCTTGGTCAGAGCCGGCACACTGGCACCCTCCAAGAGCCGCAGCACCTTGATGAACTCGCGGGTCCCCAAATGACCGAGGTCGGCTTCGAGCCGACGGCGCAAAGTGGCAAAGCACCCCGGCAGCTCCCAGGACTCGAGCGGCCGGGCGAAGTCGATGGCCCCAGGCTTGCGCTCCAATAGAGCCAGGTAGTGCAAAGGGTCGAAGCTGGTGTGCTCCTTGCCCCAGTGGCGTGGGTGCCGGGCAACGACGGTCGTCCCACTCGTGATGGCCACCTCCTCGATGCCGCCCATGACCGTCACCTCGTGATGGGCATAAGCGGTCGGCACCGAGTAGTCGTTGCGGTCAAAGCGCACGAGCGAGAGCGAGTTGGCATGCCCCTGGGCGACGCGCCGAGGTTCGAAGGCCTCCCTCGGCAACGCCAACATGGCGGCGCGGTCATCTGCCAGGCGCTCGGCCTTGGTCCCCACCTTTCCCCGCACACGGCGGAACAGATCGGCATAGCAGCAGGCGGCGAGGTACTCGTTTAGGGCGGCCCAGGACGGGAACGACGGCACCGGGACCAGCAAGTTGCGCCGGGAGTAGCCGACGTGGGTCTCGACGTGCCCCTTCTCGTTACCCCTTCCCACCCGGCAGAAGTGATGGTGGAACAGGTAGTGGCTCTCCAGGGCAAGGAACGCCCGGGTCAGTTCGCGCTCGCGTCCCATCACCTTGGTCACCGCGATGGTGGTGTTGTCATAGCTGGTGCGCACCGGCACGCCACCGAAGAACTCGAAGCCGGCCACATGGGCTGCTTGGAAGGTCTCGGTGCACTCACGCGGATAGGCGGAGAGGAAGTACGCGTCCGAATAGGGCAACGTGATGACCCCGAGCGCGGCCTTGCACCGCTGACCGGCGATCTCGACCACGGCTTCCCCGAAGTCGAACTGGGCGTGACCGGGCGGGTGCGAGAGCGGGACGTAGGCCTCCTTGGAGTAGCGCTTGGCCGACGCCACGGCTGTTTGAACCTGGGAATAGCAACCGGGATACCCGTATTCGTCGCGCAGGCGCTCGAAGATCCGCTTGGCCGTGTGGCGCTGCTTTGGCGGAGCGGTCTTGTCGGCGGCCAGGATCTCGTCGATCACGCCCAGAAAAGGCCCGAGTACGGGCTTCTTTCGTGCTCTTGACATCTGATATCCGGGAGGCTCAGGGTTGGCAAGGATCTTGGCCAATGCCTGGTGCCCGATCCCGTAGTCCCGGTGGATCGAGCGCTTCGATGCCCCCTCCACCAGGACCTTGCGCCGGATCTCAGTCCATTCGTCCATGTCGGTATGCACCTTTCTCCCGTTCTGCTCGTCCGCTCAGGCACGAAGCCTTGAAGCAGGAACGAACAGATTCAGGGATGCTCAGGTGCTGCCGTTTTCGATCAACGCGTTCCGGTGTTCAGGTGCTGCCGTTTTCGATCATCATTTACACCCTGCCAGCGCATAGGTCGGATGCCTGTCCAAGTTGTAGCGCGCCCGGTCGTATCGCCTCGTCGTCCTCGGGTCCGCGTGCCCGGCAGCATCCTGGACGTCACGCAAACTCGCGCCAGCGTCGAGTGACAACGTCACGAACGCGTGCCGGAGGTCGTGCGGGTGCAAGCTTGTTGCCTTTGCAGGGACTGCTGTCATCGCAAGTCGCCGCAAAGTGCGCCATACGCCTGGCTGGTCGAGTCGAGCGCCTGTCGAGGTAGAAAAGAGTGGTCCCGTGTTTCGTCCGCCTAAATAGGCGTCTAGCGCCTCTGAGGTTCTGGGAGCGAGTGGGATGGTGGACTTCTTGCCACCCTTCCTTGTGATCCGCAAGACCCGGTGACCCCGCTCAGTGTCGAGGTCTGACGCGTCGGCTCCGAGAGCCTCGGAGATGCGTAGGCCGTTCAGAGCGAGCAGAAGAACGAGGGCGTGCGTCCTCAGGCCGTCGCCGCGCGCCGCTCTGATGAGAGCAGCAAGCTCATTGCGATCCAGCCCCGTTGACTGAGTGTCGCTTCCGACTTTGGGTCTTCGCACTGCCGCGACAGGGTTGCGGCCGATCACGTCCTCGCTCACCGCGTAGCGGTAGAAACCAGAGACGGCGGTGAGCTTTCGTGCAACTGTGGCTGGTGCCCTACCGTCGATCTCCGCGAGAGCGCGTGCCCATGTGTCCACATGCGCGCGACTGGCGGCCAATGGATCAACGCCTACCGCGTCGCAGAACGCGAACCAGGCTCCCAGATCGCTCGCATAGGCGCGACGAGTATGGCTGGTGGGGTACGAAAGCAGGAACGCGGCCTCCACATCGCGCGCTGTAGGACCGACTTCTGCACTCGAAACAAGTACGCTCTGACCTGCGGAAACGAGACTCATGGATACATGATAATGCCCATTTATCCTGTATGTCCAGCTAGGTTTGGACAGACCCGGGATAGCGTCACAAGTCATGATGTTTTGTGGCTTGTATCAATTACTCGGGCTGCTCTGATGGAGCGGTGACCACGTAGGGTGGGCCTTGGGATGGGGCCTTGGCAGTGACGGAATTCGGCTGAGCTTCGGGCTCGTGAAAGAGATCGTCGCCGGGGCCCCGCTCCCGAGTGGACTCGGTTGAGGGAATTGATGGGATGCGCTCGGCGGCGGTTTGCCGCCGGATGCGTCCGCCGCATCGGATGACTTACAAGCACGGGTGACCTACGCGGTCATCCACCTCTTGGCGGGGTGGCACGGGAGCACGGACCTGACGGCGCGAGCGCGCCCGAGGGTCCTCCCAACTACATATCCATCACGCGTCGCATCGGTGAGCTCTGACCGAGGAACCGAGGCGCGCTCTCAAGAAAGGAGGACCCTCGTGCAACTCGAGGCTAACCCCGTCGCGATCGGAATCGACGCCGCAGTCGTCGCCAATCACCATATTGTGGTCCGTCGCCCAGATGCCGGTGGCCCCGGTCACGTTCTCGAGGACTTCGTCGTTCCGCCGACACTGGTGGGCATGGAGACCTTGACCAAGCGTCTGTCGCAGTGGCCCGCCTCGGTGGCAGTGGCAGAGCCGACGTCGATGACATGGTTGCCCCTGTCGGTGGCGCTTCGAGACGCCGGGATCGACTTGGCGCTCGTTGGCAACCGGCACTCGGCGCGGCTTCGTTCCGCTCTCGCCGGCAAGAACAAGTCCGATCCAATCGACGCTTCGGTGCTGTCGCGCGCCGGAGAGTTCTTCTCCCTGGAGCCGGCTCGGATCCCTACTCCGGGTGAACTGGCGCTGCGCAGAGCAGCACAACGTCGAGGAAAGGCAATCGTTGAGGCAAACAGGTGCTTGCGACGCGTCATGTCCCAAGCGAGATGGGCATTCCCCGACGTCTGGACTGCATTCTCCGGATCACGCTCGACTGCACTGGCGGTGCTACGTCGATGGCCGCATCTCGAGAGCCTTGGGCGAGCCCGGGTGTCGTCGATCACCGAGGTCGTCGCGAAGCACACCCGCGGTGTGGCGCGGGTCGAAGCCCGAGCGCAGCGCATTCGCGACGCCGCCCAAAGCTGGGCGAGCTTCTGGGACGGTCATCTCGATCTCGACGCACTCGAGTGGGAAACAACCGAGCTCTTGGACGACCTCGCTTTGGCAGAGGCCCGTCTCGAACGTGCCAGCGACCAGGCACAGAAATACTGGGGACGCCTCTTTGGTGACGACCCGCTGTTGCTGTCGCTGCCGGGCATGGGACCGAAGATCGCCCCGACCGTTCGGGCGTTCTTCGCCAACGGCACCCAGTTCGAGACGGCGAAGGAAGCCCAGGCTTTCGTCGGTTTGAACCCGTCGAACTGGTCGAGCGGGCAGATGGAGTCACCCTCGCGAGCGATCACCAAAGAGGGCCCGCCCGTGCTCCGCCTTGCCTTCTATCAGGCCGCCAACGTCGCCCGGTCCCATGATCCGCAACTCGCCGACTTCTATCGCAAGCTGATGGTCGAGCGGGGCCACTGCCACGCCAAGGCGACCTGCGCCGTCGCACGCAAACTCGTTGCTCGCACCTGGTCGACCCTTGTGACCGGCTCTTTCTATGAGGTTCGCGATCTCGACGGCCAGGCCGTTACAGCTCACGAGGCAAAAGTCATCGCCGCATCCCTTGCCGTGCCGACAACGGTTCGCAGCCGAACCCGCGCTCAGTCGGCAGCAATCCATCGGGCCCGGCTCACTCGGTAACAGCAACCTCTGGAGGCGAAAGTCGCGAGAGGGTCTAATTCTCGCGCGCCCCCACGCTCGGTGAAAATGAGAGCCTTGACAACTGTTAGGGAATCTCTACGCGACCAACTGGGGTGAGTGGGCCCGCATTGTCGTAGCCGGATGAGCGTCCCATTTGATACCACCACAGTGCAAGAGGACGCGTAGGCGGTAGTTGGCGAAGCTCTTGAAGCCGTGCCCGCAGCGCTTGATCTTCTTCACGAGCAGGTTCATGGCCTCGGTCGGCCCGTTCGAGGCGCCGGTCAGGTGGTGGGCGAGGATCTGGGTGCGCCAGTGCTTCAAGGTGTTGCCGAGCGAGACGATCTCGTCGACCTCGTCTGCGAGACAGCCTGCGATCACGCGGTCCAACAGCACGGCGGCCTCGTCCGGGTCCTCGGTGAGATAGACGTCACGCAGGTACTCCTTGGCGAGCCAGGCTCCCAGCACCTCGTCGTCGGGGTCTCCCAGGCGAAGCCCAAGCGCCATGCGGTCGACACCTCTTTGGTTCAGGCGCTCCGCGCCCGTGAGCAGAACGCGGCGGATCTTGTAGAGCGGGTCGTCTTTCCGACCGCGGTGGCCTAACAGCTCGTCTTGCACCCGGCGGCGCACGTGATCAACACAGCGGTTCGCCGCTGCGACGACATGGAACGGGTCGGCCACCTGACGGGCATGGTCGAGATGCGGGTGCAGCCCGGAGCGGTAGCCCTCGTGCAGGTCGCAGGCGACGGTGGAGATGCCGGCCAAGAAGGCGTCATCTTTGCTCGAGAGCCAACGCGAGACGTCGATCGCCCTGTTGCCCTCGATCATGTCGATGAGCACTCGTCGCTCGAGGTCGACAAGGCCCGTGACATACATCGTCGGGTGCTCGGCGTTCGCCTTCAGAAACGCTGTCTCGTCGATTCCTAACGAGCTGACCTCTTGGACCCGGCCCGGGTCCTCGACAAGCGGTGTCCCGTAGTCGCGAACAGCCGACATCACCGTCGCCCAGGAGACACCGAGCCAGCGTGCGAGCGAGGCGACAGATCGCGCCTCTTGGCCGACGGCTCGGGTGCACTCACGTCCCGCCCGCGCGGAGAGCACACGGCGATCGGGGAGCTCTTCTGAGCGCTCGGTCCAGGTCTGAACCGGGCAGTCCGGATCCGGACACGAGAAGCGGCGCTTGGACCAGACGAGCCGCACGCGCCGGTTGAACGCCGGCAGGTCCCTCACGACCACCCGGAGCCGGTCCTTTGTCCGAGCTATCACCCCGCAGGAAGGACACCCGGCCGTGCGGCGGATCGTCTCGATGCCAACGAGGAGCTCATCACCGTCCTCGGTCACCGCCAGCACCCGGAACCCGCGCAATCCCAACAACGCGTCGTCGAATTCGGTACCGTCACCCACTGTCAGGGGTCCTCCAGTTCTCTCGGTCGTCGAACAACCACGAGAATGGCGGGGCCCCTGGCCGCGCCGGTGGATACCTATCGGAGCGCGGTCAGTTGTTCACGCGCCCCAGTTGATTGAGAAGAGCCAGTTTTGTCCTGACTGTCAGACAGACTTGGACGATGTGCCCGTGGGCGTTGCCTGCCCAGGATGTGGAGGGCACAAGCGTTCGGCTCTGGCCCAAGTCGAAGCGGCCGCAGTCCTTGTTGGGAGCGCCGCGGGGAGCTTCTCGATCACAAGAGACGACCATCGACCGTGGACGGAGCAGTGGCAGACCATCCTGCACTGTCTCGAAGAACTGCGGGTTGCCTACTCGCCTCGTGGCGAGACGCTCGGAACGGTTGAAATCAAGAGCCGGGTCGAGACGTTCTTCGTCGAGTGCGATCACCTCCGTGACTGGCTCAAGCATGATTTGAGTGCCTTACCCGGAGTCACCGCTGACGACATTCGCTGTTACGCCCGCAAGTCGTCTCCAGCGCTCAGCACTTGCTATGCCATCTGCAACACTCACAAGCACCACACACGAGATCGAGGCAGAACTGAGGCTCAGATTCGTGAGATCTCCGTCTCCTCTAGTGGCGCTCGGGTGGCGATCGAAATCGACTGGGCGTCCCCATCCGCAACGACTGTCGATGCCCTCGGTTTAGCAGAAGATTGCGTTCAAGGCTGGAACGAGTTCTTCAAGAGATTCAATATCGCCGAATCGTAGCTACGAAAACATCGCGATTATCAGGAGGTCGGCGACAAGGGTTTTGGATCACGCTTCCTCGTGTCGAAGACGCTCGTATATCTTCCGCACGTAGAACTCCGCCAGCACGTCACGGAAGTCCGGGTCGTCGAGAATCTGCTTGAAGATCGCCTCGTTCGAGTCCATCCGGGTGACAACGGTCGACATGAACTTGGGATCGAACACGAGCCGGAAGTTGTCGAGCGTGTTGTTCCGTGCCTGAGCGGCCAGTTCGCCGTCGGCAGCCCAACCTTCCTCAAACTGATCGAACAGTAACTGGTCCGTGTCCGACAGGTTCAGCCCGAACCGTTCGTTCAGGACTTCGATGATCTTGGACAGATGCTCTAGCGGGGCCTCGAAGCGCTTTCCCCTGCCCTCCCCGAAGATCGTCTTCACTTCACCACTCTCGGACTCGGGCGAAAGCTTGCCGCTGAAGGTGGCTTCGATCTGGAGGGCGGTGAGTTCCACTTCCGAACCGAGATCGATGCCACCGTCGTCGCCTGGAGCGCGGATCACCGATGCCAGAGCACGACAGTACCGATAGTCGCGTTCCAACTTCGTATCGCCGAAGGAGACGACCTGGCTCAGGAATGAGTAGGTGCGGACGAACTTGTCCAGGGCCTGCTTGAACTCCGCCTGGTCGTCGGTTCCGAGCGCGCCGAAGCGTTCAACCGCGGGAGAAAGCGTGCCGTAGAAAAGGCCATGGTCCTTCGGCCCGGTCATGGTGACGAGAACGGCGACCGCAGCAGCTATTTCCTCTGCCCTGAGTATGTCCCAGTCGTCCAACCGACGCCGTGTGTCGTAGAGCAGGTTCGAGTCAGTCGGGGGTGCCACGGTTTCGCCGTAGTAAGGCTCGAAGGCCGTCACGATGTCGTCGGCCTCGTTGCGGAAGTCGAGTACGAAGGTGTCGGATTTCGCCAGGTGCATCCGGTTGAGCCGTGACAGCGTCTGGACGGCGTTCAGCCCGGTGAGCACCTTGTCCACGTACATCGTGTGCAGCAGCGGCTGGTCGAAGCCGGTCTGGAACTTCTCGGCGACGATCAGGACCTGGTACTCCTCGCCGAAGCGCTCGGCGGTTTCGGATTCGGGGAAGCGGTTCAGCCCATGCTCGGTGAAGCTCAGCCCGTTCGCGTAGACGGTGCCCGAGAAGGCGACGAGGGCACGTAGGTCCGTGTACTTCTTCTCCGCGATGTACTTCGTGATCGCCTGCCAGTAACGGACGGCGTGCAGTCGGGAGGACGTGACCACCATCGCCTTCGCCATTCCGCCGATCTTTTGGGCAGTGTGGGCGCGGAAGTGCTCGACGATGATCTCCGCCTTCTGGGCAAGGTTGTAGGGGTGCAGGTCCACGAAGCGCGCAATCGCCCGGTTGGCCTTGTCGGTCGGATACTCGGGGTCTTCGATGATCGCCTTCTCGATCCGCCAGTAGGTCTTGTAGGTCGTGTAGTTGGCGAGCACGTCCAGGATGAAGCCCTCTTCGATCGCCTGGCGCATCGAGTACAGGTGGAACGGCTCGAACTTGCCGGTCTCCTTGTTGAAGGTGCCGAACAGTTCCAGCGTGCGGGCCTTCGGCGTGGCGGTGAAGGCGAAGAACGAGAGGTTCTTCTGCCGACCGCGGGCTGCGACAGCCTTCGCGAGGGCTTCTTCTACTGGGTCTTCGGCGGACGCGATGAACCCGGCATCCTCCGCCTCGGCAACCGTCAGTTCCTGCTCCTCGCTTCCCCCGAGCACAACTCGCAGTTCCTTCGCCGCCTCGCCGGTCTGGGAGGAATGCGCCTCGTCGACGATGACGGCGTACTTGCGGGCGGGTAGTTCCTCGACCTTTTGGAGCACGAACGGGAACTTCTGCAGGGTCGTGATGATGATCCGGGCCTGTTCACCGGCGAGTGCCTCGGCAAGCTGGCCGGAGTCCTTGTCGATCTTCTCCACGACACCACGGGCGTGCTCGAACTGGTAGATCGTCTCCTGGAGTTGGCGGTCGAGCACGAACCGGTCGGTGATGACGATCACCTTGTCGAATACCTTCTCGTCGCCCTCGTTGTGCAGCGTCGCCAGCCGGTGCGCCATCCAGGCGATGGTGTTCGATTTACCCGACCCTGCCGAGTGCTCGATCAGGTACTGCTCACCAGCGCCGTGTTGCCGAGCATGAGCTTCGAGAGCGAGGACGGCATCCCACTGGTGGTAGCGGGGGAAGATGACAATCTCGGCAGCGCGCTTCTGAGCGGCGGTTCCCTTCTGCCGGACGTTCGACGTGCATGAACCGGGCGAGCAGGTCGAGCCAGTTGTCCCGCTGCCAGACGCGTTCCCACAGATACGACGTGCGATGCCCAGTTGGATTCGGCGGGTTTCCCTTATGCCGGTCGTTGCCGAGGTTGAACGGCAGGAACCTGGTCGCCTCGCCCGCTAGCCGGGTTGTCATCGCGACCTGCTCGGTGTCGACGGCGAAATGCACGAGCGCTCGACGACCGAGGGTGACGTTCTTCGGGTCCCGGTCCCGGCGGTACTGGGTGATGGCGTGCTCGACGGTCTGGCCGGTGAGGGGGTTCTTCAACTCCGCCGTGGCAACCGGGATGCCGTTCACGAACAGGCCCAGATCGAGCGTGTTGCCTGAATCAGGGTCATAGGGCAGTTGCCGGGTAACCGTGAGCCGGTTGGCTCGGTATTTCTCAACCAGGTCAGGGGTCAGGCCATGCGCAGGCTTGAAGAAGGCGAGCCGTAGCTCGATGCCGAGGTCCACAACGCCATGACGGAGCACTTCGAGGCTGCCCCGTTCGTCGAGATCCTTCGCCAGTCGCCGCACGAAGCCGCGTTGGGCAGCATCGGGGTCGTTGCCGTAGCGCGTCAGCAACTGGTTCCAGGTCCGTGCCTGAGTGGCTCCGATGAAGGCGAACAACTCCGCCGTATCGAGGCCCACCGTCGCATCGAAGTGTTCAGGAAGTGACCCGGAGTAGCCACCCTCGGTCAGGAGCGACGCCTCGATGGCGTCCTCAAAGCCGTGCTCGTCGGGCTTCATGCTGCGACTCTTGGGATGTCGATCTGACCAGTGACGGCCGCTGTGGTGAGGGCCTGACGATGCTCTTGCAGCAGTTCGACTTGCACTTCAAGGTGCTCAACAAGTCCGTTCAGACGTTCTACTTCGACATCGAGGTAGGCGGCTATAACCTGCTGCGCTTGCTTGGAGGGAAGAACGATGGCGATGTCGGCAAGGTCTTCCCAGTAGAGCCGCCACTGCGAGGGTCTGATTCCCTTCGAGCGACTGGCGTATTTACCAATGAGCGGTTTGGACCGGAGAAGGTGATGCAAATACGGCAGGTGAACATCGCCAACCACAGAGCACACAAGATAGTCCCCGCTCACCACGCCCCGATGGGTAGACACCGCTATGGAGCCTTGCCACGCCTTCATCTTGTTGACAACAACATCTCCGGGCAGCACCAGCTTGTAGAGACTCAAATCCTCCGGGGTCTTGTTGAAGTTATCTTCCCGCCCCGCCTTTGGCACGACTCCCAACTCCCGGTAGACGGAGAGAACCTGTTCGTCAACGGAGCCGCGAGTATCTCTCTCCCGGAGGATAAAGCGGAGACGTGTCTTAGTCACCTCGCCTCGCGGGGAAACACCGGGGACGTTGCGATCTCCCCTGATGACGATGGTGCTCAGCGTCCTCCGCTTCTCATTCAGCAACTCCACCATTCGCCGCTTCTTCTCGATCAGCGCGTCGATGCGAGCAGTCTCTGTGTCGAGGTAGTCGGCGATGGTTTGCTGCTCGTTCAGGCTCGGTAGCGGAATCGTCGCCCTGAGCATGTCGTCCTGAGTCAACTTGTCGCGCGTCGATCCTGAGATGAACGGGGCCAGTCAACAGAGTTAAGCGCGTATGTAAGGAACCGCGCTTCAACATTGGCGCGCGGCTTCAGCACATGAATGTGGTTGTTAACCCAGACTCGACCCGTGACTCGGAAGGCAACGTCCTTCCCGGAATCTCCGAACGGTGCTCCGTCCTCGCCGAGAAGCACGAGGTCTTCGTCGAACAGGTAGTCATCGATCCAGTCGACGACTCCGTTAGCTCCCCAGTAGGGGATCGGTCCCGACATTGATGAACGTTCTTCTTGGTTGAGAGGAATCCGCTTGCCATCTAGGCACCGCACAACGCGGCGCAGTTGGGTTCGCGGAGGCACGGTCACTCCGTCACCTCGCGCAGCAACTCCTGAATCTCGGCTTCCAGGGCCTTGATTTCCGCGTCGATTTCGGCGAGCGGTCTCGGGGGCACGTACTTGTAGAAGTGCCGGGTGAGCGGAACCTCGTAGCCGATTCTGGTCTTGTCGTGGTCCACCCAGGCGTCCGGCACGTACGGGAGGACCTCTGACTCCATGTACTCGTCCACAGCGCGCCGGTAGGTGAGCGACGCCAGACGCTCTGTCGGATCGAGCGCCCAGACGACCGGCTCGCTTGGTAGGGGCACGTTCTCGTTGTCTCGGAGGTCGGGGTCTGGCTCCGGCTCACCTTTCCTGTTGGTGACGATCGGAGCGTTCTCGTCACGGATCGCGAGCACGTCCCAGAGAGCCTTCTCAACAGCCTTCGGAACCGGTCCGAGCTTCCTGGTAAGAGCAGGCTTGTCCGGGAAATCTGTGCCTCCTAACGCATGGAGCTTCATGGTGAGACTGGCCCGCTGAGGCTCGCCCAGCTTGCGCCATGCCTTGTCTTGGGCTAACAGGTCCAGCACTTCCTTTGAGACGCTCCAACGCAATCTGAGAGGGCGGTCGACGGTGATCCGCTGGTAGCCGAAGGACTCGTTCGGAAAGACCTTGACGCGTTCGTTCTCGGTGAACTCGCCGTAGAGGCGCGTGATTTCGCCGATCTGGTCGGGGGCGATTTCCTTGCGCTTGTCACCGAGGGACTTGCGCATCTTCACCCAGGACTCGCGGGCATCGACTAGCTGGACCTTGCCTCGGCGCTCTGGAGACTTTCGGTTCGTCACGATCCAGAAGTAGGTGCTGATCCCAGTGTTGTAGAACAACTGGTCCGGGAGCGCGACAACGGCTTCGAGCCAGTCGTTCTCTATGATCCAGCGCCGAATCTCCGACTCGCCCGAGCCTGCTGCCCCGGTGAACAGCGGAGAGCCGTTGAACACGATGGCTATCCGAGACCCACCCTCGGCCACGGGCTTCATCTTCGAGATCATGTGCTGCAAGAACAGGAAGGACCCGTCGTTGATCCTCGGCGGCCCCGCGCCAAAGCGGCCGTTGAAACCGAGCTTGTCGTGCTCGGTCCTGATCGTGTCTTCGACCTTCTTCCACTCAACGCCGAAGGGAGGATTCGAGATGCAGTAGTCGAAGTGCTGTCCGGTGTGCCCATCCTCACTGAAGGAGTTCCCCGGTGCGATGTGCGAGGCGTCCTGACCCTTCAACATCATGTCCGAGCGGCAAATCGCGTACGTCTCGTCGTTCAACTCCTGGCCATAGACCTGAAGGCTGGCGTCGGGGTTCAAGCTCCGCAGGTGGTCCTCGGCAACGCTGAGCATTCCGCCGGTGCCACAAGCCGGGTCGTACAAGGTTCGGATCGCACCCGCATCGCGAAGGACTTTCTCGTCTTCGATGAACAACAGGTTCACCATGAGCCTGATGACCTCGCGTGGCGTGAAGTGCTCACCTGCCGTCTCGTTCGACAGCTCCGAGAAGCGACGGATTAGTTCCTCATAGAGATAGCCCATCTCCAGGTTCGAGACTGCATCGGGGTGCAGGTCGATGTCGGCAAAACGCGACAGGACGAGGAACAGCAGGTTCGCCCGGTCGAGGCGCGTGATCTGGCCGTCGAAGTCGAACTTGTCGATCACGTCCCGCGCGGCGGAGGAAAAGCCCAGGATGTACGAGCGCAGATTGTCGGCAAGGTGGTTCGGATCATCGAGCAGCCGTCGGAAGTCGAGCGGGGAGACGTTGTAGAACTGCTGCCCGGCCTCGTGCCTGGAGCACCGGTTCGAGGTTGTCGATCTTCTCCGAGAGTTGCTGGTGTCGCTGTAGGACCTTGGCCTTGGTCGGCGCGAGCACGCAGTCGAGACGGCGAATCACCGTGAGGGGCAAGACCACCCTGCCGTATTCGCTCTGCTTGTAGTCGCCTCGGAGCAGGTCCGCGACCGACCAGATGAACGCGGCGTGGTTCTTGATCGTTTCGGTGGTCAACCTCGTGTCCTTCCGACCAGCGCCATGACCTACATGGTGATTCTGCCAGGTTGGTGCGCGTCCCACCCGTACCATGGGACCGTGGCGTCGCACGCGGAAGCAGAGGCTTACTTGGCGGGGCTGGGTGGTGAGGTGCGCTTACTTGCGGAGGCTGTCCACCGGGTATTTGTGACCCTGGGCTGTACGAGTTATGTGAAGACGATCTACGTCGGATATGAGATCGATGGGGAGATGGTGGCGGCCATGTACGGCCATGCCGACTACGTGGAGGTGGCGCTTGCCCTGTCAGAAGACGTGCAAAGTGACTTATTGGTAGACGCAACCCACCTGACCTGGCGAACCTTGCCCGTGGCCGCGCTTTTGCGCCGTACCGACGACCTGCCAGTGTTCGAGTCGCTCGCCGCGGATGCCTGCGACCGGGTCAGGTCTCGGGCGCATGACGTACATAGAGACAACGAGTTCTTCGTGAAATCGGCCAGGGAGCGCCGTAGCAAGAGATAACTGCGTCCCTTCACACGCGGCACGACGAAATGGGCACCCGTCCGAGGGCGTCGAGCAGCGTTCTTGCATGTGTGGCCGGAAATGGGTTTTCGGCAGACATTAGGGGTAGTGCCGGAAACACCGGAAATGCGCGAGCGAAGACTCCGATTGCTAGTCCAGTCAGGTGTGGCGAACGGCAAGTCGTGGACCACCTTCTGCGAGAAGCTGGTCCACGGACCGCCACGAGGTCGCGCTGTTATTGGTAGGTTTCGGCCGCAGCGAGGCTCCCATTGGGGTTGCGACTAAGAGCCGCCCTCCGAGGAAGCGTGCGGAGAAGGTTCGGAGGACCCTGTGGCAGGTGTCGCCGTAGGACCTGCGTCCGGCGCTGGAGTTCCAGTCACTTCGCCTGGAGTCGCAACTAGTCCGTGCAGCGGGGGCACTTCACCGTAGGCCGCTTTCCTGAAGTCTGTGACACCTTGCTGGCGAGTTTCTGCTGTCCCCACTGGGTCGGTTCCTGTCTGCGGCATCGGCTCACCTTGCGAGTCTTGCTCGGTCATATGCTCCTCCTCTCCCCCATGAGCCTACGCCTCCGCGTTTGGTTTTGGCAGCGGGACAAAGACCTGATCGGTCCATGACCAGCCTTCACTGAGGAAAACCCGTCGTAAGACCTTCCGCCACGGCCCGGGTACCTTAAGCCACAACCACTGCGCGGGCGATTGGTTCCACATCCACCGGACAGGCTTTCTTGCGACGGCGCGGCGTTAGCCATCGAAGGCGCAAGAACCGGTTCGGGGCGTGCACCTCAAACCAGACTGCCCAGCCGATGACCGAGGCAGGCGGAACAGGGACCGGAATCAGAGTGGTTGTCACAAGCTCCTCGCCACCGTCCACGAACGCTTCCCCGAAGACATTCAATCTGGGATAGGTCAGGGCGGGGTGGGGTTCACCTTTGTCGTCTTGGTACATCTCGACGACCATGACTTTGGAGCCGGAGTTTCCTCTCACGAACCTGACGCGAAAAATGCCTACGGCCTTGACTGAGGGGCGCGCCACTATCACAAACCCGGCTGGCGTAGGGAGAACTGTCGCTTCTAGGGACACGCTTGCACGACGACCATAGCGGGCCGCAAAAAAGGCGCCCGCTGCGATACCTAACGCCCCTGCTGTCGCTCCCACCTCGGTCATGACATTGAGCCAGTGGTCGGGCGCGGGCACGACTGGAGCGGGCATGAAACGCAAGGGTACGCGTCGCGGTGACCCCTCGGCGGAGTGGCAGTGTCACGGACGAGTCACTGGGCACGTCGGATCGTTGCGTGCGACCAGGCATCGGCTGAGGTCGGTATCGACCGATCACCAGCGCCCATGGTCGAGGCAGACATTATGGGTGGTACCGAAAATCTCAAAAAGGACATGGCTCGAAAGCGGCAAACGGCGGCCCGGCGACATCCTCAAATGGCTCGACCCGTGTCCCGAGCAGTCCCTCGTCGAGGCAAGCGAAACTCTCGCCATCCTGTTCATGCTTGGCACGGTCTGCCTTCCGTCCAAGAGGCTCAGCAGGTCGCTCCGGCAAACTCGACGGCTTCAGGGAAGGTAGCGAACAAGATGTTCATAGCGGTGCGAGAGGAGTGAGCCAGGCTCGGTGAGTGGACTCACGCCGACACGCGACAGAGTCTCGGCCATCAGACCGTGGCTCCTGTCAGAGCTGCGCCTCCCGGTCGGCAATGCGCTTCAATGCCTTACGCCGACGGTCGGCCAGTTCCCTCGGCACCCGCCGCGTGATGTCGGACTGCAGGGCATACCAGTACCGCTCGTAGCGAGCACGTCCCTTCTCGCTGACGTTGTACCGGCGATGACGCGCTCGGCCTTTGTCGCTGCTGTTGTAGTTGCCCATCAGAACCTGACAGTCGGTTCCACGCTTGTTCTCGGCGACGTCCTGCTTCGCCGTCGAGTTCGACGGGTCATTGCTTGGGTGCTGCATCGTTGTCACCTCCTCGGTGAGTTCGTTGGTCTGACATTTTCCACGCTTGTTCTCGGCGACGTCCTGCATCGCCGTCGAGTTCGACGGGTCATTGCTTGGGTGCTGCATCGTTATCACCTCCTCGGTGTGTTGTTGGTCTGACATCTCATTCCGCGCTGAGTGACTGCGTCCGCTGAGACCGGTCCATGGCCAACCCGACTCGCTGCGGGTGAATTCGGCGCGGCTACGCCGTTTTCGTTCGGTCGCCACGCCGTCGCGCGAGTTCGAGCGTGTGGCCTGTCGTCAACGAGCGCGAGTCTGAAGCCGAGTTCAGGCCACACGGTCACTTGTTCCATCGGTCTTAGAAGGGGCAGGAGCACGGATCGTCTCCGCACGTCGGGCAGTTGCTGCTCGGCACGACCGGCTCAGCGTCCCCGTACCAGAACAAGTAATCGCGCGCCGCAAGGCCTACGGAACCCTCAGACAACTCCTCCTCTTGGCCAGAATCACACTCCCCCAGACATTCTTCCTCACCCGTATCTTCTCCGTCCCACTGGGAACCATCATCCACCAGACCTCCCCCATACCTGGGAGACCTAGAGAGTGCCGCGCTCTCCGCGGTACAGGTCGGGGGTCGGGTGGCGCGCTCAACGCGGGACTCGACACGCGCTGAACGCGCCACCCCTGGTGCGGTCAACGCGTCAGGGGTGGCCTCGTAGATCGGCCTTCTTGAGGATGGATGGCTCGGATGGTTCGAGGCTCGGCGCGCTGCACGGCGAGGTGCGGCCGTCTTCGCAGCAGGGTTGACGCGCTTCCGCGCCGGGTTGTGCACCACCCGGAACTCGTACTTGGAGTACGGGGGAATGGCGTTGCGCGGGTCGGGGTCAATCTCTATCCAACCGAGGTCAGCGAGATGTCGGGCGTGAGTCATGACGGTCCTCGCCTGCATGCCCAACGCGTCCGCCACTGACTGCGCGCCGCGAACGGGACGCCCTGCTTTGCCCTGGCGAAGGTCGAGGTAGTTGTAAAGCAGCGAGCAGTTCGCGTCTGGGGGACTCTCGATCATCTCGGTGGGCATCATCGAGAACTTGCACTTTCGAGACGCCTCTTTGTTCCTTGAAGCGCCCTCAGGCACTTCTGGAGAATGTCCGTGCTCGTCTTGGGCTTCTGCACAACCCCAATCCACTTCGTCGAGTGAGCCTTCGTTCATGACCACGCTCATCGCTCGGCCCTGCCAGTCTCGGCTTTCTGTTTTGAGGCAAAGGAGCCACGATCGTCGTCCACCGATCTCAGACGCCCGGCAAAGCCCGCAACCTGAATCGTCGTCTGCGCCATCGAGCCGCCGCACAGAGTCGTCATCATCTTTGTGGCTCCACGACACTCGCAGCGCGGTACTGATCCGGGTCGAACCCGTGCACTTCGCGCATGAACTTCGGAACAGACACCCGCCATTGACTGCCGACCTTGAATGCACCGGGTATCTGGGGCGCGAGGCGATAGGCGGTGCTGTCGGCGATGCCAAGCTCACGGGCAGCCCATGAAAGAAGCTTGACGTCGGCGGAAAGGGAACGAGCGGCCATTACGACTCCAGGTTTGATCGAACACGCTTGGAGGACGTTTGGGCCGGTTCTTGTGGATCTTTCCCAGAAAAGCGGGGGTCTGAGTTCAGAGCGTGTCCATCACTCTCACTGGTTCCTCGCCTCTGTCCGAACGCCGTTAGCAGTTCGTCAGGGTCGTTCCCCTTTGGTTTGCTGGGGAAACTTACCTGGAGCGGACGGGAAGTCATCTTGTGAACGACGATACCGGCGTGACGCGCGGCGTCCGGGACCGCAAGCTGCACTGTCCTCGACTGAGGGGCTAAGTGCCCGGTCCCCTTTGGTTTGCTGGGGAAACTGACCTGGAGCGACTCTCAGGTAGGTAGCGCGAGCACCCTCCCAAGGCTGGCTGCGAGTTCCCGATCACGCTGTTTGAGTGCATGGCTGTAGACGCGGAGGGTGATGGACGGGTCCGCATGGCCGAGCCTTGCACTGACGGTCACGGCGTCGAGTCCGGCGGCGAAGCCCTGTGTGGCAGTGAAATGCCGGAGGGCGTGAAGGTGAGTGTCGACGCCAGCCTTCGCTGCGACACGTTTCGTGAACTTGGAAAGGAAGTCGGGACGAATCGGTTCAAGACCGGCGGGGAACGCGAAAAGACAAAACCATCCGGTGCCACGATCACTTCCAACTCGTCGGCCAGTTGGTCTACCGATGCCCGGTGGCGGCGCAGGATCGTTAGTCCAAACTCGTCAAGCTCGATGCGGCGCGATTGGTGGGTCTTTGTTGCCTTCTCGGCCCAGCCGCCGCCAGCCGTCTCATAGACCGACCGAGCGATTCGGAGCGTGCCGTCCTGCCACTCAACATCGGACCACCTGAGCGCACACAGCTCCCCACGACGGGCGCCGGTGAGGGCGGCGAGGAGAAGTAGAACAGCGAGAGCCGGTTCGATTGACTCGGCCGCTTCGATGACTCGGCGGACCTCGTCGGGACTGGGGGCGACGATCTCGGCCGCGTGTACTGGAGGTGGAGTCGCGCGATGTGCAACATTTCTGGCGACGAGGTCCCAGCGCTCGGCTTGATGCAACGCGGCACTGATCACGGCGTGAATACGGTGGACGCTTGTCGCCTTCAGGCCGCGGGCGGTGAGCTTTGCATAGAGCCGGTCAAGGTCCGCAGCCGTGAGTTTGGCGAGTTTGATTCGTCCCAGTTCCGGGCGGAGGGTGGTCTCGATCGTCCGCCGATGCTCGCGAAGTGTCGTCGGTGAGCGCCCGAGCGATTCGCCGTGCTCAAGGAAACGACTGAGAAGCTGCCCGACAGTCTCGGCGCCCGTCGCGGCGTTGCCCTGCCCCGCGTCGGCGATCATCTTCGCCAGTTCCCGGTCGGCGAGCCGCGTTCCGGCACCGAGCTTGCGCTCGGGTGCCCTGATCGTCTTGCTACGTTGGATCGGCGATCCGTTGGCGTTGCGCCCCACATAGACCCGCAAGCGCCAGACCCCAGGCGCTACTTCGGTCTTCGTGCCCTTCACATTGGAGATTGTAGCCGATATGTAGTCCGTAAGCTTCCAGGAGATTCCAGAAAGACCACTCTACCTGGAGCCCGAGATGGGATTCGAACCCATGACCTGCGCATTACGAGTGCGCTGCTCTACCACTGAGCTACCCGGGCGGCTCTCTGACAGCTGGGTGCCGGCGTCGACTGGAAGCACACCGGTCCTGGCCTGGTCATCGTAGGCGCGACCAACCCCGACCGGACACTTCGCCCCGTTGGCAGACGACGCGTCAGGCCGACGCTGCCGCTCAGAGCGCCCGGCGCCGGTAGCGGCGGACGGACACCGGAGCGAGCACCGCGAGGATACCGAGCGACCACACGACTGCCCAGAGGACCGTGGAGCTCATGCGACCGGTGCCGACGATGCTCGTGAAAGGTGGGAAGACCAAGTCCGGTTTGGCCACCCCCGACATAAGGTCGCGCGCCGCGTTGACGACGATGGACACAGGCTGATGCTGGGCGAAACCCTGCAGCCAGCCCGGCATCGTCTGCAACGGGACGAAGGCCGACGACGCGAAGGTGAGCGGAAAAAGGATCGGGAACGACATCAGCTGCGCTGTCTCGCTGTTGGGTGCCGAGAGGCCGACGAACGCGAATCCCCAGCTCAGCGCGTAGGCGAACAACAAGAGGAGCAGGATACCGGCTAGGTACTCTCCGACGTTGGTCCCGATGCGGTAGCCCACGGCGTACCCGACGGCCGTCATCAGGATCATCACGAAAAGGTTTCGGCACAGGTCGGCCGTCGTCCGGCCGCCGAGCACCGCCCAGCGCGACATGGGAAGGGCGCGGAACCTCTCGATGAGGCCCTTTTGCAGGTCCTCGGCGAGGCCGATGGACGTGCCGATCGAACCGAAGGCGACAGTCTGCACGAATATGCCCGGCATGAGGAACTGCACGTAGTGGTAGCCGGGCGTCGGGATCGCACCCCCGAACACGTAGCGGAACAACAGGACGAACATGATGGGCTGCACGCTGGAGAAGAAGATCGCCTCGGGCAAGCGCGTGTAGGCGATGAGATTGCGCTTGGTCACCGTCAGCATGTCGGCAATGGCCCAGTAGAGCCGGCCACGCGACGGTGATGGATCGACGACCGGGGTTGGCCGTGCTGGGATCGTGGTCGTGGTCATCAGCGCCGGCCCCTCCTGTGTCTTTGCAGGCGTTCGTTCGTGCTCGGAGGACTCTCGGCTCCTTCGGCGAGTTCGGCTTCGGCACGGTGTCCTGTTAGGGACAGGAAGACATCGTCGAGGCTCGGCTCGCGCAGCGCCAGCGTCGTCGGGGCGATGCCCTCCGCCTCTAGGATCCTCAGTGCTTCGGTGACGATGCGAGGGCCGTCGTTCACGTTGACCTCCACCGTGCGTCCGTAGACGACGGGTGCCTTTTCGTTGACTGTCTTGAGCGCTTGCGCGGCGCGCAGCGCGGTCGGTTCGTCATCAAGACCGAGGTCGAGAACGGTCACGCCCATGTTCGCCTTCAGCGTGGCCGGCGTTCCGGCCGCGATCACTTTGCCGTGGTTGATCACCACCAGGTGCTCGGCGAGCCGATCGGCCTCCTCCAGGTACTGAGTCGTGAGGAGCACTGTTGTGCCCTCGGCGACGAGACCTTCGATCATGGTCCACACATCCGCGCGGCTCGCCGGGTCCAAGCCGGTGGTCGGCTCGTCGAGGAAGAGGACCCTCGGATGGGCGACCAGTGATGCTGCGACGTCGAGGCGTCTGCGCATTCCTCCGGAATACGTCTTCGTCGGGCGGTTCGCCGCGTCGGAGAGGCCGAACTGCTCGAGAAGCGAGGACGAGCGCTCTTTCAGCTGCCCCTTGGGCATGTGATTGAGCCTTCCTGTCATCCAGAGGTTTTCGGCACCCGTGAGATTCTCGTCGACGGCCGCGAACTGACCGGCAAGGCCGATCAATCTGCGGACGACGTCAGGCTCGGTCGTGACGTCGTGACCCAGCACCCGGGCCACGCCGCTGTCAGGTTGGAGCACTGTCGTGAGAATCCGCACAGCAGTGGTCTTGCCGGCTCCGTTCGGACCGAGCAGCCCAAAGATCGTGCCTTGTTCCACGGCGAAGCTGACACCGTCGAGGGCCCGCACGCTCTTGCCGAATGTCTTGTGCAGATCCTCAAGTTCAATGGCGAGCGTCATGCTGGTCTCCTTGCGGGCACTCGTCCGGGCCATGCGTGAGGGAACAACCAAAAACTGTATTATTTGAACATCAAATATATTAGTAACTAAGGTAAATCATGAGCAACGAGAAACGCAAGCGCAGTCTCGAGGAGCTGACCCACGCTCTCCGGACGTTCCTGTCCGCGTCGGATGCCTTTGACGAGGCACTCGGAGGTGTGCTCGGGTTGAACGCCACCGACGTCCGTTGCGTCGACCTCCTCGACCAGTACGGCACCATGACCGCCGGTGCTCTCGCAGCCGTGGCGGGGCTCAGCACCGGTGCCGTGACCTTCCTGCTCGATCGCCTGGAGCGTGCCGGTTTTGTGCGCCGCGTCCGCGACGACCAGGACCGCAGGCGGGTGCTCGTCGAGCTCGCCCCGTTTGCCAGGGCTCAGATATCCGAGCTGCACGCAGGACTCGACGAAGCTTTGAAGGGGTCCGCGCAGCACTTTTCGATGTCCGACCTTGAAAGCATCATCACGTTCCTGCGCGAGGGGGCGAAGCTCTACGAGGCACAGGTCGCTCTGCTCTGCTCGCAGATCCCTGCGGGGACCACGTCGCGCACGTCCGCCGCAAGAGCGGCCATCAAAGCGGCGGTGAAGGCGCAGGCGAAGGCCGAGGCTTTGGAGAAGCTCGAGCAGACAGCACGCAAGCTCCAGGCGAAGGCGAGCGAGCTCCAGCGCAAGGCTGGGCGGCTCTAGTCGGCCCGGTTCGCGCCCCCGGCGCTTCAAGAGTTGAGCGGCCGGCCGGCTGCCAGGTTGGTGAGCAGGGCGACGAGCTCGGCACGGGAAACCTTGCCTAGAACCTCGCCCAGGATCCTGCCCTGCCCGCTGACGAAAACAGTGGCCGGCAGGTCGCCGACGCCGAAACGGGTGGCCAGGGAGATGCTTGCGATGCCTGGAGCCTCCGCAACCGGGTAAGCGGCCCCGGCCCGGCGCACCATTGCCAGGGCCGCTGCTGGCGACGGGTCGTTGACGTCGACCCCGAGGAAGTGGATCCTCGTCAGTTCCTTGTCGGCGACCGCCGCGAACGTCCCGAGCTCGGACTGACAAGCGACACAGGTCGACTGGAACCAGTTCACCACGGCCGGACCGTTGTCCAGCACTGCCCGGGTCAGTCTTCCGCCGCTACCGAGGCGCGCGAGATTGAAACCTGGAACCTTGGCCGGAGACGCGTACAGGACGAGGTTCGCGTACTTCGACGTCGGGACCTCCCGAGATATCACCGTTGCGTACGCGACGAACCCGGCACCGGCCAGGAGCAACGCGGTGAGACCGGCCGCAGCGGCATGCTTCCGGTGTCGGGACGCGTCCCTGGGCCGGCGTCGAGGTGACGGGCCGGTGGCCAGTGCAGCGGGCTCTTTCTCGCTCCCGGGTCGACTCTCACGGCCCATCGCCGCATGGTAGTTCCGTGTCCCGCCCTCCCGGCATTCAGGAACCGTGTCCCACCACCTCTTATTGTGGCGTTGCCGCCACGAAACAGGCGGGCCGGGGGAGGAAGAGAGGAGACAACCGATGAGCGTATTGGCCGTCGACGTGGGGACGAGTGGCGTCCGTGCTGCCGTCGTGCGGCCCGACTCCTCGGTCGATCACGTCCATCAGGTCCAGGTGCTGCCGAGCACGCCCTCCCAGGGCTTCGTCGAGTTCGACGCGGCCGAGATCGCCAGGGCCGTTCTCGAGGTGTCCATCGCCGCACTTGCAGAAGGCGGGAGTGTCGACGCGGTGGGAATCAGCAGCCAACGTGCGTCTACGGTCGTCTGGGACCGAGCGACGGGTGAACCTGTCGGGCCCGGGATCGGGTGGCAGGACCTCCGCACAGTGGGGTATTGCCTGGCGCTGCAGGCACAGGGGGTCCGTCTCGCGCCCAACCAGAGCGCGACCAAGCTGGCGGTGCTCTTGGACATAGCCGACCCGGACCGGTCGCGCGACCTGTGCGCGGGAACCGTGGACACCTGGATCGCGTGGACGCTCTCGCGGGGCAGCTTGCATGTATCCGACAGGAGCAACCTCGCCGTCACCGGACTGCTCGACGGCAACGCCGCCGAGTGGGACGACGCGGTGCTCGAAGTGCTGAGGATCCCGCGAAGCGTCCTTCCACGCCCGGTTGACTCCCTGGGTGTGCTCGGCGAAGCGGGCGCGTTGCCGGGAGCACCGCCGATCGCCGGGTTGGCCGGTGACCAGCAGGCGTCGCTGGTCGGTCAGGGCTGCGTGCGGCCCGGACTCGCCAAGGCGACCTTCGGCACCGGGGCGATGCTCGACCTTTGCGTCGGAGGAATGCGCCCAGCCTTTCCCCGTCGCGGGCCGGGAGGCACTTTCCCGATCGTGGCCTGGAGCCGGGACGGCAAGCTCACCTGGGGAATCGAGGCCATCATGATGTCAGCCGGCAGCTGCGTCGAGTGGCTCCGCGACGACCTTGGAATCTTGTCGTCAGTCGCCGAGTCGGACGCTCTGGCCGCCTCGTGCACCGACTCGGGCGGAGTCTGGTTCGTGCCGGCGCTCCTCGGTCTCGGCACTCCCCTGTGGGACTACGGTGCCCGCGGCACGCTCCTCGGGCTCACGCGTGGCTCTGGGAGAGCCGAGGTCGCGCGCGCGGTGCTGGAAGGGATAGCGCACCGCGGTGCCGACCTTCTTGAGGCTTCGGAGACGGACTCGGGCCTCTCGATCGGTTCCCTCCGCGTCGACGGGGGCATGAGTGCGAACCGGACGTTCACACAGGCGCTCGCGAATGCCATCGGCCGCCCGGTCGAGATCTCCGCTGTCACCGAGGCGACGACGCTCGGTGCCGCCTACCTGGCCGGAGTCGCGGTCGGCACCTGGGAGAACCTCGAGGAGGCATCGTCCGGGCTTCAGCCCAGGGCTGTCATCGAGCCCACGCGGCGTTCCGACCGCCAGCGGTGGCTCGAGGCTCGCGGCCGGGCGCTACGGACGGTACCGGAGCTGTCCGACCTGGATTTCTGACTCACGTCGCCGCAGGCGTTCCGAGTGGGGTTGGCCGATGCCGGACCAGCTGAGGGCGGTCTCGGCCGCCGTCAGCTGGTCCGGCCCCGATCCGTGATGTCGAAGTCGCGGGTTGGTGCGGACCCGTTCCCTGAGGTGACACCGAGTCTCGGAGAGGCCTTGACGTCCTGGCGAGCCCCCACCCGTGCTGCGGCTCGCGCCCTGGCCGTGGATCGTGCCCTCCTGCGTCGTATGAGGCGCTCGTAGCGCAGGCCGGGATGAAACAGGGTGAAAAGCAGCAGACCGAAGACAATTGCCGCGAACGGGATGATGGCGTTCGACTCGGGCGCGAAGAGCGGGAACAGCACGAAACCGGAGAGTGCCGCGGTCCAGGTCCACAGGATCACGACCGTTCGGCGTGGTCCATGGCCGAGCCGCACGAGCCGGTGGTGAACATGGTCGTTGTCCGGGGTGTCGATTCCGGTGCCCTTGGCCATGCGCCGGACGTATGCGAAAGCCATGTCGGAGATGGGGACTCCGAGAATGAAGAGGGGAAGGAACAGCGGCGCGTAGAAGAAGTACGTCTGGCCGCTCACTCCCTCGGTGCGCCCACCGATCTCCATCGTGGCGGCAGCCATCAAGAGCCCGAGGAAAAGCGCACCGGCATCGCCCATGAACACCCTTGCGGGATTGAAGTTGTGCGGGAGGAAGCCGATGCAGACCCCGCAGGTGATCACAGCGATGAGCGGTCCGAGGTTCGTGGACTGCAACACGCCGAGCTCGACGAGCCGCAGTCCGTACACGGCGAGCGCGCCCGAGGCAATGGCGACGATGCCGGCCGCGAGCCCGTCCAGCCCGTCGATGAGGTTGATCGCGTTCGTGATGCCGATCACCCACAAGGCGGTGATCAAAGGAGTGAGGTCCGAGGAGAGCACCACCGTGCCAGCGAGGGGGATCTTCAGCCAGAACATCGTGGCGCCGAGGAACACGAGCATCATCGCCGCGAGCACTTGCCCCGCCACCTTCGCCGGAGCGGAGATCTCGCGGGCGTCGTCGAGAAGCCCCACGCCCAAAATGACCGCAGCTCCGAGCGCGACACCCAGAGGTTCGGAGGAACCCTGGAAGATCGCGTTCAGGTGCCCGACGTGGTCAGCGACGACCATCGCGATGCAAAAGGCGATGAACATCGCGGGACCGCCGCCATAGGGGATGGGGTGGTGGTGGAGGTGGCGCTCGTCGGGCACGGCGACGTGGGAGAAGCGAGCCGCCACACGCCGGAGCGGGAACGTCAGCAGGTAGCTGCATCAGCGCGGCGATCCCGCCGACGAGGGCATAGTCGCCGATCGGTGGCATGGCAGGCCCGGCTCAGACCACGACCAGCTGGGTGGTCGTGGTCGTCGTGTCCTTGACGATCGTCGCGAGCGGCACCGAGGAGGGTGGAGGCACTACATGCACGGGCTCTCCCCACCTGCTCACCACAAGGCTCGCCGTGAATCGGCTCGCACCGGCCGCCGCGGGCATCACACCGTCGAACGCGATGGGGAGCGAACCGGATCCCTTCGTCACCTGGAGCTCGCCTGTCGCATGATCCTTGGCTGTGACACCTTCACCTATCCAGGCTCCGGAGATCTCAATGTCGCTCCGGTCGTCGTATGTGGCCGCTCTCTCCCCGGTGATAGGTGGCGAGAGCGCGAGCTCCGACACCACCGAGCCGACCGTGAGAGCGGCGGCGGTGCTCTGGTAGACGGAGTCGGCGGGCACGACCGAGACCCATTGGCCCGCAGCGGCCGCGGACTGAGGCGCCGTCAAGTTGATGAGCACTTCGATCGCGGCGGCGTCGCCCCGGAAGTACGCTTCGTCGCCGACCAGTTCGATGTCGATCCTTGCCTTGGCCCCTTCATACGAGACGACGATCGTCTGGGACCCCGATGTCTGGTTGACGTCGCCGACGATCGTGGTCGAGCCCGTTGCCGACCGATGTGGAGACATAGTGCAGCGAGGGGCGCGATCTCCCGTTCTGGAGCGCCGTCCTCATGGCTCGGGCAGCTGCATTGTTGGCCCCGGTGCCAAGCGCGGCCTGGAGGGTCGTCGTGGATGCCGCAGTGCTCGGCACGCTCGCGATCGTCGTCGAAGTGGCCGACGGCGTGCTGCTGCAAGCCGACGCCCCGATGCCGACGGCGACAAGACCGAGGGCGACCAAGAGCTTGCGCACGCTGAGAGGCTACCTCCGGGGGCAGGCTGAAACCTTTGCGCCTGTGATCGGCGGAGGGCGACGCGGAACCTGCGGACTGACACCCGGCTCGGCGCGTCTCAGCTCAGCCCGGCCCGGTTGCAGATGTGTTCGGCAATCGCGAACGACGCTGTCGCGGCGGGAGAAGGAGCGTTACGGACGTCCAGGATGCTGCCCCTCAAGTCGAGCCAGAAGTCGTCGACCAGTGACCCGTCACGAAGCATCGCCTGGGCTCGGATACCGGCCACGGCTGGCTCCAGGTCGCCGGCGGTCAGCTCCGGGACGTAGCGGCGAACCGCCGAGGCAAAGCCTCTCCTGTTCGTCGCGTGCGAGATCTCCCGCACGCCCGCACGCCCAATTCGACATCACAAAATGAGGAAAGCCCGGCCAGGTCAGCGTTTCTCTGACGTCCGGCCAACTGAACGCCGATCGCGCGTAGTTGTCGCGCGAAAAACCGAGGAAGGCGTTCGGCCCGACTAGCACCTCATCGTGCACAGTCCTCGTGAGGTGAATCCCCAAGAACGGGTACCGGGGATCCGGCACCGGGTAGACGAGTCCTCGTACCAGGTGCTGCGCGGCAGGTCGCAGCCGATAGTACGACCCCCGGAACGGGACTATCCGAGGCTCGGCGTCAGCTCCGGAACGGAGGGCCAACCGGTCAGACTGGAGACCCGCGCAGACGATGGCGAAGTCGCAGTCGAAATATCCGGCGTGCACTCCGGCCATGTCCAGCCGCACGAGGCCATCGGACCGGGGCAGGACGGACCTCACCTCGGTCCCGAGCCAAAGTTGCCCCGAGGCGGCAATCTCTTTCGCAAGAGCGCCGGTGACGGCACTGAAATCGACAACAGCCGTAGAAGGCGAATGTATGGCGCGAAGGCCCACGACATGTGGCTCCAGTTCGCGCAAGGCCGGCCCCTCCACGACCCGCAGGCCGGGCACGCCGTTTTGCACACCGCGTTCGAACAGGTTCTGGAGCCTCTCCAGTTCCGCCTCGTCGACTGCGACGACGAGTTTGCCGCAGGTCTCGACCGGAATGGAATGTTCCTCGCAGTAACTCCTCAAGAGCCGGCCGCCTGTAACGCACAGCTCCGCCTTTAACGAACCGGGCTGGTAGTAGAGGCCGGAGTGGATCACTCCGCTGTTGTGGCCGCTTTGATGCGATCCGACCGTGTTCTCCTTTTCGATCACCACGACGCTTGCGCTCGGGTTGGCCCGTAGCAGCTGTCGGGCGACGGCCAAGCCGACGATCCCGGCTCCGACGACGGCCAGCCGTGTCACGCTCGCCAGCCCCGGTCGTCGTCGCACGTCATTGACGAGCCGAGACCGGTCTCGACCCTCCATAGCCGTTGGGGACGGTTCACGTCGGTGATCTCCCGATTATGTCCCATGCACCGTCACGCGTCATTTCCCCTGCAGTTTCCGGGGCGATCTGGCATTTCGGTCCTGTCGAGGCCGCCTTCCGGGGCCAAAGACGCGGCGTGGGTACAGTAGGGAGATGGATGACGTCGGCCTCGGCGGCCTCTTGCGCCAGGCCGCAGGAGGGGACGCGCAAGCCTGGGGCACGCTGGTCGATCGTTTCGCAGGCCTCGTCTGGGCAGTCGCACGGGGTCATGGGCTCAACAACGCGGATGCCGCGGAGGTCAGCCGGACGACCTGGCTGGCGCTCGCGACGAGCCTCGGGGCCGTCAGTGACCCGGAACGGGTCGGGCCATGGCTCGTGGCGAAGGCCCGGCGCGAAGCCGTCCGCCTCTTGCGGCAAGAGGGGCGCGACGTCTCATCGCAGCGATCGAGCGACTGGGTCAGCGGGGATCGTGGACTCGAGACGATCGACTATCTGGCAAGGCTGGGACGGGGCGCAGGGCCTTGGCGCGCCTTCGAGGCCTTGGACGCGGACTGCAAAGCCTTGCTCCGCGTGCTGCTGGTCGATCCACCTCTGAGCTACGGGGAGCTGAGCGTCGTGTTCGAGATGCCGATCGCCGGCATCGTTCAGCTTCGCGCCCGCTGTCTCGATCGGCTGGGGGACCGAGCTGCGTGCCACCCGCGCCGCTCTCATGGTCGTCGCACCCTTGCGGGCACTGGCGAGGGGAGGGTCCCGTGAGCGGAGACCACCAAGAACCGTCGCAGCCGTCACCCCCCGACAGCGAAACCGCCCACTTTGACTGGCCCAATACCGTAGATGCTGCTCGCGAGGCGACCTTCCAGAGGCTCCGCTCACTGGTGCTCGAGAATGACCCGGTTCCGGCGGAAGTGATCGCCAGCGCCAGGGCGAGCTTCGCCTTGCGTTCCATTGACGACGAGCTGGCCTCACTCGTCTACGACTCGATGACCGACGGCGACCTGTTCGCGGGCGTGCGATCGGGCACACGGGCAGTCCGCCAGCTCAGTTTCGAAGCGGGCGAGCTTGTGCTCGAGATGGAAGTGACCGGCGCCAGGTACCTCGTGGGACAGGTCGTGCCGCCACAGGTCGCCGTCATCGAGCTGCGGCACAGAGGTGGGACCACGAATGTGGAGACCGACGAGCTCGGTTGCTTCCACTTTCGGGCCGTGCCTGAGGGCCCGGTGAGCTTTCGCTGCTGTCCCGCGAGACCTGCAGCGCCTCCGGTCGCCACGAGCTGGATCACGCTCTGAGCAAGCCCGGGGTCTGCCCGCGGGCCTGATCTCATGGCGCGCTCAACTGCCAACGCGTCGCTCGACGCGGCCGAACGTGCCCTGGCTGCGGTCGCTGACGATCCGCTCCGGGCCGAGGCGGCCGCGCTGGAAGTGCTCGCGGACCCACGGGTTGATGCGGAGGCAGCGTCGGTCGCCCACCGCACTGTCGGCCTCGTGGCTCGTGAGACCGGCCAACTGAGCGCCGCGCGACGCCGCCTCCGACGCGCCATCGCCGTCGCCGAGGCGGGGAAGCTGGACCTTCGCGCGATCGAGGCGCGCTTGAGCCTCGTCTTGGCCCTGTTGCAAGGCGGCTACCCGGCCGCGGCGCTGGTCGAGCTCGACCGGGCGGCCGCAGGGGCCCCCCAGGAGCTGCGCGGGCAAGTTCTCATGCAGCGCGCCCTCATCCACATCCGCGTCGGCCGGTTCGAGGAGGCACTCGACGACAGCCGCCGGGCCCTCCCGCTGCTTCGCCGTGCCGGTGACCGTTTGAACGAGGCGAGGCTTCTGTCCAACCGAGGCGTCCTGCACGCCTACCGGGGTGAGCTCGCACGTGCGGAGGCGGACCTCAACAAGGCGCTGCAGCTCTACAACCTCCTCGAACGCGGTATTGCAGCCGCGCAGGTCCTGCACAACCTCGGGTACGTGTCCGCCCTGAAAGGCGACGTCCCTGGCGCCCTCAAGCGATATGACAACGCCGCGCTCCATTTCACCGAGCGGGGCCTCGGCGCTCCGGCCCTTTCGGTCGACCGCGCGGAGCTGCTGCTCTCCGCCAGGTTGCTGCCCGAGGCCCGCGGCCAGATCGACGCCGCTGTGACGACGTTGGAGGCGTCCGGGACCTCACTAGACCTGGCTGAGGCCAGACTTCTGCTGAGCCAGATCGCCCTCGCAGAGGGAGATCTTGTCGTCTCGAGTTCGGCGGCCCGCGCCGCGCGTCGTCAGCTCATCCGCCAGGGTCGGTCGCGGTGGGCGGCACTGGCCCGATTCGTCGAGGCCCAGTCCCGGTGGGCCTCGGGCACCGGGCAGGACCGGGTCCCGGCAGAGGCCGGCGCCCTCGCGGAGGTCCTGCGCGGCCAGCAGTGGTTCTTGCCGAGCCTCGAGTGCCTCCTCATGGGCGCACGTGCCGCTTTGCGAAAGGGCGACATGGACACCGTCAGGTCACTTGTCGCCGGCATCGACAGGCGCACGGCGTCCGGGCCGGCCGCGCTACGTGTGCGCAGCTGGTACGGCGAAGCGCTGGGGCGCCTTGCGGCCGGCAACCGGGCAGGCTCCTTGTCGGCCCTCAGGTCCGGGCTCAAGGTCGCCGAGGACCACCGGGCGACCTTGGGAGCCACCGAACTGCGCGTGCGAACTGCCACTGCCGTTTCCGAGCTCGCCGACCTCGGTCTCGGCCTGGCCTTCGAGTCGCGACGCGCAGTCGAAGTGCTGCGCTGGTCGGAACAGTGGCGTGCAGGTTCGCTGAGCGCCCCGCGAGCAACCCCTCCCGCAGATGAGAGGCTCGCCCGGCTGCTGTCGACTTTGCGCGACATAGTCGCCCGCATCGAGCGCGCCTCACTCGAAGGAGATGATGTCTGGCCGCTCGTCGCGCAACAGCGAAGGATCGAGCAAGAGATCCGCCAGCGCAGCCGAAGTGAGGAAGGTGATTTCGCCAGAGCGCCGAGATTCCCGGATCCTGCCGCGCTGCGAGAGGCCATCGGCGAACGTGGACTTGTCGAGTACATCGAGCACGACGGCCGGCTTCACGCAGTGACAAGTACCCGGAGACGGTTCAACTTGAGTTGCCTGGCCAGCGCGGCCGAGGTGGCCGCCGAGCTCTCCATGCTCCAGTTCGCTCTGCGCCGCCTGGTGCTCGGTCGCAGTTCTCAACGCAGTCTCGAGGCGGCGGCGGCCCTGCTGGAGCGGTCGTGCAACCGCTTGGGGGATCTCCTGGTCGAGCCGCTGGCTCGCGATCTCGATGGTCGGGACCTCGTCGTGGTGCCCACGGGCGAGCTTCACGCCCTCGCCTGGGCGCTGCTCGTATCACTGCGAGGAAGGGCTGTGACGGTCTCGCCGTCGGCCTCGCTGTGGTACTCGCGTCAGTGCGAGGACCTCTTCGAGCCACAACACTCTGCTGCGGGCGATCGTGAGGTCGTGCTTGTCGCCGGGCCAAGAGTCGCCCACGCAGCCGAAGAGATCAACCGGATCCGGTCGGCGTTTTACCCGGGGGCGCGGACATTGCAAGGACCCGCCGCAACAGCCAAGGCGGTCCTGCGCGCACTCGAACGACGACGCCTCGCCCATGTGGCTGCTCACGGGAGCTTTCGGGCCGACAATCCCCAGTTCTCATCGCTCGCGCTGGCCGATGGCCCGCTCACGGTTTACGACCTCGAAGCCATGGCGCGACCGCCCGAGTGGATCGTGCTCTCGGCCTGCGACACGGGCCGCTCGGAAGTCCATCCCGGTGACGAGCTCATGGGCACGAGCGTGGCGTTGCTGTCGCTCGGGACCCGCGCCATCGTCTCGAGCGTGGCTCCGGTTCCTGATGACGGGGTGATCCCGGTCATGCTCGCCCTCCACAACGAGCTTGCACGAGGGCACGGCTTGGCCAGGGCGCTCGCGACCGCCCAGGCACGTGCCCTTCCCGAGGCGCTCTCGTTCGGAGATCTCGCCTCGGGCGACCGACCAGCCCGTGAGGCGCTGGCAGCTGGAGCCTTTGTCTGCCTTGGCGCTGGTTAAGCTGAGCGCAAAGAGGGGCTTGACGAGCTCGCCGACGGCCACGACAAGACAAGTCCGTGGCTTCGATGATCCCGTGCGGCGGGTTTCTTGGGCTCGGAGGTGAGGTGGCGAGGATGGATCTCGGTACCCGGACCGGGCTTAACCCCGACGGTGACGCAATGACTGGCGAGCACCCGGTTGTTTCCGACGCGTCCGCGGCCGCCAGCTTGTTCGAGAGGATCGTCGACAACATCTCGCGCGTTGTTCAGGGCAACGACGAGGCCATCCGCCTCTCGGTGACTTGCTTGGTCGCAGGTGGCCATCTTCTTGTTGAGGACGTCCCCGGCGTCGGCAAAACGAGCCTCGGCAAGGCCCTGTCGGCCTCGGTGTCGTGCCGTCACCGCCGGATCCAGTTCACTTCCGACCTGCTGCCTTCGGACGTGACCGGCGTGAGTGTCTTCGATGCCACAAAGACCAGCTTCGAGTTCCGACCCGGGCCGATATTCGCCAACATCGTCCTCGGCGACGAGATCAACCGGACCCCGCCGAAGACGCAGTCCGCCCTGCTCGAGTCGATGGAGGAGCGGCAGGTCACCGTCGACGGGAACACCTATAAGCTGCCCGATCCGTTCATGGTCATCGCCACGCAGAACCCGATCGAGCACGAGGGGACGTTCCCGCTGCCAGTGAGCCAGCTCGACCGCTTCCTGCTCAGGATCCAGATCGGCTATCCGGACGAGGAGTCCGAGGTCCTGATGCTCGAGACCCATGGTGTGTCCGAGCCCCTCGAGACGCTCAAGCCTGTTGCCACCCCGGAGGACGTGATTGCGCTCGCAACCCGGGCGCGGGCGGTCCACGTCTCGCCGTTGATCCAGCACTACATCGTGCAGATCGCCAACGCGACTCGGGTCCACCCTTCGGTCGCGCTAGGGATGTCGCCCAGAGCTGCGCTGGCCCTGCAACGGGCGGCGCGGGCCAGGGCGGTGCTGGAGGGGCGCGACTTCGTCGCGCCCGACGACGTCAAGGCAATGGCCTCCTCGGTCATCGGTCACCGTTTGGAGCTGCGGGCGGCCGCGGGCCGCGGCCAAAGCTCCGTGAAGACCGTGCTGGACGAGCTACTGCGCCAGGTGCCCGTGCCCGATCAAACCACTGGGCGCCGATAGCGCACAGAGATGCTCACCGCCCGAGGCCGCCGGACGATCACGCTGGGGCTGATCGCGGGTGCTGCCGGCCGGATCCTGGGCATCCCTGAGCTTTTCGGTCTGGCCAGCGCCTCCATAGTCGTGGCGCTAGTGGCGCTCGCGCGGCTTCACCTCACGAGAGGCACGGTGACGATCACTGCACGTGCAATCCCGCCCATCGTGAACGTGGGCGAACCCGCTGTGCTCGAGCTCACGATCGAACAGTCCGCCACCACGGGATGGCTTTCGGGCCCTGTCACTCTTCTCACCGACTACTCGCAGGGGCCGGGCCTGTGCCAGCCGGCCGAGATCATCGTGCCTCGCCTTGCTCGCGGCGACCGGGCCCAAGCGAGTTTCGAGCTCTCCACCGAGCGGCGCGGTGCGGTCGAGGCCGGAGCCTACGAAGCGGTGAGCTCCGATGCGCTCGGCCTGGCCCGCCGGCGCCTGTCGGTCAGCCGGCCTGCTCGGTGCATCGTGCTGCCGCGCATCGAGCCGCTTGCCACGGTAGTGCCCGAAGGGCTGGATTTGATGAGGGCCGAGAACGGCGTCTCGGCTGCGGAAAGACTCATCGCCGGAACCTCGATGCTCCGACATTACGCGGAGGGAGACGATCTCCGGCGCGTCCACTGGCGCACGACGGCGCGTGTCGGCGAGCTCATGGTTCGCGACGGCGGTGATTTGGACGAGCCGGACCGGATCGCGACCACGGTGCTGCTCGATGTGGGCGACCAGGCGACTCCGGCTGACGAGCTGGACCGGGCAGTCGAGGTTGCCGCGAGCGTCTTGAGTGTCGCGGCCGACGAGTCGATCAGCGGGGTTTCCGGTGCCTACCGCCTCCTCATGACGACCGGTCTGGACACCGGCGGCCAGCGTGGTCACGAGAATCTGCAGAACATGCTGATCGCCCTCGCTGGCGCCGTGCCGCCGCCTACACGCTCGCCGTCGCGTTTCAGCGTGGCCGTTGCGCGCCTCGGCCGGCCCGGTTGCGACGAGGTCCTGGTCATCGTCGGCGCTTTCGGGGAAAGCCAACCCGATGAGGAGCTTCTCGAGGATCTCGCCCGCGTGTACGCGGCCGTCGTGGTCGTTCTGGTGGGTGCCGCTCCTTCTCCGTCACGAAACGGGCATGAAGCCACGTGGCGCGCCGACAACGGCCTCACGGGCTCGCGTGACGCCTTCGAAGTCGGGTCCTATTCACCTCCGCAGCGCGGTCGAAGATCGAGAGCTGGGGTGTTGACGGTGCCACTTGGGCTCCGGAGCTCGCTTGCTGCTGCCTGGAGCCTCGAGCGTGTGGGAACCGTACCCAGACAGAAGATCAACAGCCGCAACGACAGAGCCAAGGAGCTGGCCCGATGAGCGTGTGGCTCGCCCTCGTTGTCACCGACTTGATCGCAGTTGCCAGCTTCGCGGGCTGCTTCACCGGCCCGGGGGAGCTCACTGCAGCGCTGATCACCCTCCTTCTCGCGCACCTCGCGGGCTTCGCGGCACGGGGCGGTGTTTCCGCCATCCGTGCAGCTCCCCGTGTCGAATCCGGGGGCGACGACGGCGACATCAGTCCCCGCGACCGCAAGAGGCGACGCTCGCGAAGCCGGTGGTGGGCATTGGGCATTGTGGTTGGCGTGTTCCTACCCGTCGTGTTCGTCCTCGGGCCGGCATTCATCTGGGCTGGCCATGGCATTTGGCACACGATGCCGAGGGACCTCCGGACCGCTTGGGCCACCTTCTTTTTCAGGGTTGCTCCCGTGCCCGAGCTGCCGGGCCTCGTTCTGGCCACGGCTTGGGCGGCCGGCGCCGCGGGCCTGGCGACCGAGCTGCTCTCGTCCACGCGGAGGATCCCGGCAGTCTTCGCGCTCGTGCCGGCGCTCGCTCTTTACCTCGTTGCCTCTGGCCTGGGCACCGACAGTTGGCGGGTGCTCGGTCTCGCCTTGATGGCAGGCTCTGCGTGCTGGTACCTCGTCGCGATCGTGCGCGAGCGCGAACAGGCCCAAGGCGTCCTCGTCGCGTCCTCGGACAGCGGACTCAGCCCCGGCGAGCGCGCCGCGTCCTACCGTGCAGGCGCCGTGATGCTGCGCATGGCGGTGCTCGCAGCCCTCGCGGCAGCCGTCGTCGGTTTGAACCTCCCCGGTGCGCGCAGTGCGGCGCTTGTCACTTGGCATGGCACCAGAGCCACAGCCAGTGGTGCCGCCACATCGCTTCAAGGGGGGAACACGCAGCAAGGTGTCCAGGTCAGCACGCTCGTGCAGGTCGCCGAGGAGGAGGTTGAGGATCCGTCCAGCCCCCTTTTCACCGTGCACTCCGCCACGCCCACCCGGGAAATGATTACAGCGTTGGATGATTTCAACGGCAACAGCTGGGCCGGGACGCCATCGCAAGCCTCCGCACCGCTGCGGTCCTTCTCACCGCCGCTGCGTGCCGACGAGCGCCAGCCCCCGCCTGCAATCGTGGAAGGGCCGGGCCACGAGCAGTTGGTTCAGCTTTTCGAGGTGTCAGGGCTCAGCGGTGATCGTGTCCTACCGAGCTGGGGAACCCCGTTCGCAGTCGCGGACGCGGGCCACGCGGAGAGGGAGGCGTCGGGCGGCTCAATCGTAGCGAACGTCCCGGTCCGACGCGGGTCGGTGTACGCCGTGGATTCGCTTGTGTCCGATCCGTCCCCGGCCGAGCTCGAGACGGACTCTCCGGAGACGTCCAATCCTTTGGACCTGCAACTTCCAAAGCCCGTGCCGGCACCGCTCGTCAAGCTCGCCCGGAACCTCGTGGTTGGCGCGACCACGGCCTACCAAAAGGCACTCGACCTCGACGCGTACCTGACCTCCCCGAAGTTCCGTTATCAGCTTCCCCTGCGTGGCGATGGAGGTGTGGTCACGCCGTCTCCGGGCTACGGCGGGCTGCTGAGCTTCCTGTTCAAGACCCGGACTGGCTACTGCCAGCAATTCGCCACAGCCTTCGCCGTGCTTGCCCGCATCGACAAGCTCCCCACACGCATCGCGGTCGGGTTCCTCCCCGGGACTCCGGTCGGCCACGACGAGTGGCAGGTCGACGGGAGCGACACCCATGCCTGGCCGCAGGTGCAGTTCGAGAACTACGGATGGGTCGACTTCGAGCCCACTCCCGGCACGAACGTGAAAGGGTCCTCGGCTCCTGGCCTGTCGACTATCACTGCGACGACGGTTCCGGTGTCGACGCCGACGGGCTCGACAAGCGGGCACAACCTTCGTCCCCCGCCGGGAGGCGGAGCCTCCACTCCCAAGCTCGGTCGTCACGGGGGCGGAGCCCGTCGAATGCGGGCTTCGCTGGCGATCTGGCTTCTCGTACTCCCCGCCGGCCTGCTTTGCTGGGCGGGGGGCCTCGGGTGGTGGCGACGGTCGCGGCGACGCCGTTCGCGCCGGGAGCCGAGTGCCGGGATTCTCGCGGCCTGGAGCGAGGCGTTGCGGACCCTCGACCTCGCCGGCATCCGCCGTCGCCGCGCCGAGACCTATATGGAGCTGGCGCGGCGGGTCAGCTCGACCAGGATGTTGTCCGGAGAGGCTGAGCTCGCCTTTTCGAACCTGGCCCGGTTCGCGACAGCCGCTTCCTATGCCGGCTCGCCGCCCAGGGACTTCGCCGCCCGTCAGGCGACGCTCGACGCCAGGACGGTCGTCCGCTCCGCCCGGCGCAGGGTCGCGCGCTGGCAGCTCGTCGCGGCCGTCCTCGACCCGAGGAGCCTTCATTGATCAAGGGCCGTTCCCCGGCCGTGACAGCCGGGGACTAGGGTGCGGTCGTGGCCGATCAAGCGACTTTCGCGGACGACACCACCGGTTTCATGGACTCGCTGTACACCGCCGCGCTCCGCATGACCCGCAGCCCGTCAGACGCTCAGGACCTGGTTCAAGAGACCTACCTGAAGGCCTACCGCGGCTACGGCGGCTTCGAGGCGGGCACGAATCTCAAGGCCTGGCTCTACCGCATCCTCACGAACACGTTCATCAACTCCTACAGGTCCAAGAAGCGCCATCCCGAAGAGACCGAGCTCGACGACGTCGAGGAGCTCTACCTGTTCCGGCGCATGAGTGGCCGCGACGGTGGCATCGGCCGGAGCGCCGAGGACGAGGCCTTGGACTGGATCACAGACGACGAGGTGAAAGCCGCGGTGGAGTCGCTGCCGGAGAGCTTCCGGATGACGGTTCTTCTGGCGGATGTGGAGGGGTTCTCCTACAAGGAGATCGCGGACATCATGGACGTCCCGATCGGAACGGTCATGAGTCGCCTTCATCGTGGAAGAAGGGCGCTCGAGAAGACGTTGCACGACTTCGGAGTGGCGCGAGGTTTCGTAACGGCCCCGTGAAGGGTGAAATATCGGATGGAGCTTGCATGAAGGGCGACAAGGGCGGCATGAACATCAACTGCCGGGAAGCGCTGCACAGCGTCTACCACTTTCTCGACGGCGAGATGACGCCCGAACGACGTGACCAGATCGCTCGCCATATCGACAAGTGCGCTCCCTGTCTCAAAGCATTCGGCTTTGAGACCGAGATCAGAAGACTCATCGCCGACCGGTGCCGGGACAAGGTGCCCGAGGAGCTCAAGAACCGCATCGCGGCCGTGATCGCCCATGAGCACAAGCTCGGGGCAGGAACCGGCGGCGTCGCCGAGAGCGCGGAGCACTGACCGTTTCGGATCTTACGGCTGGGCCGCCCTACGATGCTGATATGACGCCTCAGTCCGAGCCGGTCGCCTGGGATGTCGCCGAACGGGTTGCCGGACGCGTTGCGCGGCGTACAGACACCCGGATCGACTGGGCGACTCTTCGTTCCCTCGTGATCGACTTCGAGGAGGTCACGGCCCAGGCGGAGGCGCTGGTAGAGGAGTCCACTGGCCTGCGTTCGCTCGTCGGTCCTGCGCGGGCGCAGGTTGCCACGCGCGAGGAATGGATTCACGCCAACGTCTCCTCGTTTCGGCGCTTGCTCGGCCCTGTGCTGGCCCGTGCCGGCAAGAGCGGCGAGGGCCTTTCAGGCCTTCTCGGACCGGTGGGGCGGGTGGCTGCCGGAGCCGAGATGGGCGTCGTGCTGGGGTGGATGTCCGGGCGGGTCCTCGGCCAGTACGACCTGCTGTTCGCAGACGGCGATTCACCCCAGGACGCCGTTTACTACGTGGGGCCGAACATCGTCTCACTGGAGCGCCGGCACGGGTTCGAACCCCGGGAGTTCCGGCTCTGGATCGCGTTGCACGAGCTGACGCACCGTGCCCAGTTCACTGGCGTGCCGTGGCTGCGAGGCCACTTCCTCGATCTCGTCGAACGCAGTGTCGCCATCGCCTCGCCCGAACCGCGCCAGGTGATGGAAGCAATCGGGCGGATGGCTGTCGACATCATGTCCGGTAGGAACCCGCTGGCGGAGTCCGGCCTCGTCGGTGCTCTCGCCTCGCCGGCGCAGCTGGAAACGCTCCGCTCGATCCAGGGGATGATGAGCCTGCTAGAGGGTCACGGCGACGTCACGATGGACCGTGCCGCTCGGGACCTAATCCCGAGTGCGGCGCGCTTTTCCCAGGTCCTGCGCGCGAGGCGCGAGTCGGCCAGCGGTCTCGTGAAGCTCTTCCAGCAGCTGATCGGGCTGGAGGCGAAGCTGCGCCAGTACGGGGACGGGGCGCGTTTCGTGCGGGAGGTCGAGGATGCCGGCGGTCCGGAGCTCTTGGCGCTCGCCTGGCAAGGCCCCGAGAATCTGCCGAGTGCGGCGGAGATCCAGGCCCCTGACCGCTGGGTGTCGCGCGTGCGGGGTCTGGCGCTCGAGCCGGCGTGACGCGCCCGCTGCGGGCACGGGCGCAGGAAGCCGCCGTTCCGCTCATCGGACGTTGCTCGTTCCCGGGCCCCGGCTCGCTGCTTGCATGTGCGGTATCAGGAGGCGCGGACTCCCTCGCCCTCTTGGTGCTGGCTGCTGTGGCCGGCTGCGAGGTGGTTGCCCATCACGTCGACCACGGCTTGCGGGATGACTCCCACCAGGATGTCCGTGTTGTGAACGAGGTCGCCGGCGAGCTCGGCATCGACGTCGTCGTGCACCGGGTGAGCCTCGGAGCTGGTCCCAATCTCGAGGCGCGGGCGCGCTCGGCCCGGCTCGGCGCCATGCCGGCCGGGGTAGCGACCGGCCACACGGCCGACGATCAGGCAGAGACCGTCCTCCTCAACCTGCTGCGGGGCGCCGCCACCGACGGCCTCGCGGCCATGCGTTCTGGGCCGCGGCACCCGATTCTCGCCCTGCGCAGGGCCGAGACCCACGCGTTGTGTGCGCGGCTCGGTCTGCACCCTGTCGAGGACCCGACGAACAGCGACCCTGCCTACCTGCGCAACCGGATCCGTCATGAGCTGATCCCCGTGCTGTGCGAGCTCGCAGGCCGTGACGTCGTGCCGGTCCTTGCCCGTCAGGCGGGGTTGTTGGCCGACGACGCGGCCCTGCTCGGCGAGCTGGCCGCAGTGCTCGACCCGACCGACGCCCGGGCGATAGCGAACGCCCCCGCTCCTCTCGGGCGTCGCGCCCTGCGTGAATGGTTGCGGTGTGGTCACCCTCCTGACCTCGCGACCGTGGACCGGGTGCTGTCGGTCGCCGCCGGGAAGACACTTGCCGCCGATGTCGGCTCGGGGCGGAACGTCCGCCGTTCCCGGGGCCGACTGCGCCTCGAGCAGGCGCGCGCTCCGGTGCCCGCACAACCCCTCGCAGCTCAGGACCACGACGTTCTTTCGTGCGGGCCAGGCGTGCCCGACTAGTCTCGGCTGAAATGGGCGATCTTGGTGACCAGGGAACTTCCGGAGCGGAACCGGGAATGCCGTCCCAGCCGTCCGGCGTCATGAGCGTGTGGGACGCCGACCCGGCTCTGGGCAAGGTCGTCCTCTCGGTCGATCAGATCGCCAAACGGGTCGCTGAGCTGGGAAAGATGATCACGGCCGACTACGCCAGCCGGCCCCCTTTGCTCGTCGGGGTGCTGAAGGGCGCCTTCATATTCCTCGCCGATCTCGCCCGGCAGATCCAGCTGCCGCTGGAACTCGACTTCATGGCCGTGTCGTCCTACGGGCGCTCGACCAAGACCAGTGGCGTGGTACGGATCCTGAAGGACCTCGACATCGACCTCACGGGTCGTCACGTCCTGATCGTCGAGGACATCCTCGACAGCGGTCTCACGCTCTCTTACCTGCGCAAGAGCCTTCTTGCCCGCGGTCCGGAGAGCCTCGCCGTCTGCTCTTTGCTCGTAAAGCGGAGCGTCGAGCCGCGGCCGGACCTCGAGATCGCCTACGTCGGGTTCCACATCGAGCCCGAGTTCGTCGTGGGCTACGGCCTCGACGTCGCCGAGCGCTACCGCAACCTTCCCGACATCCGCGTCTATGTGGCCGGGGAGCCCGCGTGACATCGTCGACGGCCGAGGTGTCTTTTTGCCGGTCCCATCCATGACCGACTTGGAGGATGAGCCCGTTCCCACCGCCGAGGTCCGCGGATCGGTCGACCGGGAGCGGGTCCGCCGGGCCGTCCGGGAGCTCCTGGCAGCCATCGGCGAGGATCCCGACCGGGAGGGCCTTGTGCGCACGCCTTCGCGGGTGGCCGAGATGTACGGCGATCTCTTCGACGAGGCCGGTGAAGACCCGGCGAGGTTCCTCACCGTCACGTTTGCCGCCGAACATGACGAGATGGTCATGGTCCGTGACATCCCGTTCGCGTCGCTGTGCGAGCATCACATGGTCCCCTTCCTGGGCAGGGCTCACGTCGCCTACATCCCGAGCAAGGACGGGCGGATCACGGGACTTTCGAAGCTGGCTCGTGTCGTCGACGCTGTAGCGGGTCGCCTTCAGGTTCAAGAGCGCATGACGACCCAGATCGCCGACGCGATCGAATCGGCGCTCTCCCCGCGAGGCGTGCTCGTCGTGATCGAAGCCGAGCACCTCTGCATGTCCATGCGAGGCGTTCGTAAGCCCGGAGCCATCACGGTGACCTCGGCGGTGCGAGGCCTGTTCCGCACCGACCCGAGGACTCGGGCAGAAGCGATGGGACACGTGCGAGGTAGGGGCGGCTGAACCTCTACGCTTGAGGTGTGGTCCCCCTCGTGATGGGCGTGCTGAACGTCACATCCGACTCGTTCTCAGATGGCGGTCTCTACCTGGACTACGAGGCTGCTGTGCGCCGCGGGCGCGAAATGGTGGCCGAGGGGGCGGATCTGGTCGACATTGGTGGTGAGTCGACGCGACCAGGTGCCGGAACGGTCTCGCCGGACGAGGAGCTGCGCCGCGTCGTGCCCGTGGTCGAGGCGCTTGCCGGGGAGGTCCGGGTGTCGGTCGACACGGCCAAGGCGTCGGTCGCTCATGCTGCGCTCAGAGCAGGGGCAAGCTTGCTGAACGACGTCTCCTCGAGCTTGGCGGCGGTTGCCGCCGAGCACGGTGCAGGTTTCGTCGCAATGCATTGCAAGGGAACTCCGGCGGACATGCAGGTCGATCCCCGTTACGACGACGTCGTCGGGGAAGTCACGGTGTTCCTCGAGCGATGCGTCACGCAGGCCCGGGCTGTCGGTGTGACGGAGGTCTACATCGACCCGGGGATCGGGTTCGGCAAATCAGTGCGCCACAATCTCCAGCTGCTGGCTGCGCTCCCGCAGCTCGTCGCGACCGGGGTCCCCGTGCTGGTAGGGACGAGCCGCAAAGGTTTCATCGGCCATCTCGGTGCCGGCGGGTCCCCCGACGGTCGGGTCGGTGACATTCCGCCCCTCGTTGCCAGTGAGCGCTTGGAGGGCTCGCTGGCCACGGCCGTGTGGGCGATGGCGTGCGGGGCTGCGGTCGTGCGGGTCCATGATGTCGCAGCAACCGTCCAGGCGGCTCGACTATTCGGCGAGGTAGCGGCATGAGGGGACGCTGGGCAGCCGGGATCGTTCCGAGGAACTTCTGCTGGATCATCAAGGAGCACCTGGCGGTCAGTGAACGACCGGGCGGCTATGCGCCCAACCATCGCAAGGTCCGCCGCCACGAGGAGCTGTTGTGGCTCCGGGCCCAGGGCTTCACGAGAGTGGTGTCACTGCTCGCGTCGACCCACAATCTCCATGCCTACAACGAGCTCCACCTCGAATGGTCAAGGTTCCCGATTCCGGCCGCCTCGGACACACACGAGGTGCTCTCCGAGCTGTATCCCGCCTTGCACAGCTGGCTGCGAAGTGGTGAACGCGTGCTGCTCCACCAGGAGGAGCTCGGCGACTGCGTGATGGGCGTCGTGGCCGGCTACCTGCTCTGGAGCGAGATACTTCCTGACGGGCCACGAGCCATCACAGCCATGGAACAGCTGCTCCGCCGCCAGATGGGCACCGTCGGGCGCATGATCGTCAGCGTCGTGGAAGAGGTCCCGTCCCTCGGGAGCTTCACCTCTCCCGCTGACCGGGGCGATGGATTACCGGGCAAATCGGCACCACCCGAAGACTGCGGAGCCGGCGCGCAGGGCGATGGGCAGGCGGTGATCGACCGCCCCGTGGTGTCGCTCGAGGCTGAGGCCGGCGAGACAGAAGATGGCGTGGCCACAGTGCCGGCGAGCCGGGAGGCCGGCGACACTGAAGAGGAAACGGGGCCGCCGGCCGGCGGCCCCGGAGAGGGCGAGGTCGCGCCCTTGAGGGCGGACTGGAGTGAGGGCCCGACCGGCAACCTCGCCTAGATGACGGACCGGATCGAATTGCGGGGGCTCAGGTTGCTCGGCCGCCACGGTGCACTCGCGGGCGAGCAGGACACGGCACAGCCGTTCGAGATCGACCTCGAAGTGGAGGCCGATTTCACCGTGGCAGCCCAGGACGATGACCTGGCCAAGACGGTCGACTACTCGCTCGTCGTGGAAAAGGCAACCGAGATCGTTGGTCAGCGGCAGTACCGCCTCCTCGAGGCGCTTGCCGGCGCGATCGCATCCGGGATCCTCGAGATCCCCGCCGTTCAAGCGGTCACGGTGACAGTCCGCAAGCTCCGGCCCCCTGTCGCGGCGGACATGGCGTCCGCCGGGGTGCGGCTTCGGCGGGAGCGTGACGACGTACCCGCATGAGCATGGAGATGTTCCTGGGCCTCGGCTCCAACATGGGCGATCGCCAGAGGTATCTCGAGCTTGCCGTCAAGGTGCTCAAGGGCCTCGACCCGGACCTCAGGGTCTCGCCGGTCTACGAGTCGGCGCCCCTCGGTGGCCCGGGACCCCAGGACAGGTACCTGAATTGCGTCGTCCGGCTCGAGACCGACCTCACCGCCCGCCAGGTCCTCGAGGTCGCGCATGGCTTGGAAGAACTGGCGGGCCGGGTCCGCACCGTGCGCAACGGCCCCCGCACCCTCGACGTCGACATCCTTTTCGTCGGGGACCTCGAGGTCCGCGAGCCCGATCTCCTCGTGCCGCACCCGAGGATGAACGAGCGGGGCTTCGTGCTGGCGCCGCTCGAGGACCTCGACGCCTCGCGCGTTCCTGCCGGCTGGCGCGCCCGGCTTGCAGAAACCGACCCGACGTCACTGGACGTGCACCTGGTTGGTAGGCTCGCATGACACTGAGACGCGAACGGCACCTTCTCAAAGGGCCGGAACGAAGAGAGCTCACCATGACCACGGTTCGTATCATCGGACCCGGGCGTGCCGGCCTGTCCTTTGCCGCCGCGCTCACTGCCGTCGGCGTCGAGGTCCGAGGTCCGCTCGGGCGCGGTGACGACGTTTCCCCGGCGGCCGCTGGTGTCGGCGTCCTCTTGCTCACAGTTCCCGACCAGGAGATCGCCGGCGTCGCTTTGGCGGTAAGGCCCGTTCGGTCGACCGTCGTGGCTCATTGCTCGGGGGCTCTCGGCCTAGATGTGCTCGCGCCCCATGAGCGCGTCGCCGCCCTCCACCCGCTCGTGACCCTGCCGGACCCGGCCGTCGGCGCCGCGCGCCTCGGCTCCGGCTGCTACTTCGCCCTGGCCGGGGACCGGGCCGTCGCCGACCTCGTCGCGGCGCTCGGTGGGCGCAGCCTCCAGATCCCGCCGGACGCGAGGGCCGGATACCACGCCGCCGCCTGCGTTGCGTCCAACCATCTGGTGGCGCTCCTCGGCCAAGTACAGCGCATGGCCGCATCTGTCGGCCTTCCCCTCGAAGTCTTCCTGCCGCTCGCCCAGGGGGCCCTCGATGATGTCTGCCGGCTCGGACCGGCCGCGGCGCTGACGGGCCCGGTCGCGCGCGGGGACCTCAACACGATCGAGCGCCACCGCCAAGTCCTGGACCCCGCAGAGTTGGGCGGCTATGACGCCGGGGTCGACCTCGCGCGCCGGCTCGTGACCTCGGACCGGTGAAGGTGGCCGGACCCGGCCGGCCGGCGACCTGCGGGACCGGCTCGTGGAGGTAGTCACCACTCGCGACGCATTCCGGAACTCGATGTCGGCCGCGCGCCAGAAGGGCTCTTGGCTCGGCCTCGTGCCCACGATGGGAGCGTTCCATCCGGGCCACATGTCGCTCGTGGCGGCCGCGGCTTCGCAGTGCGACGTGGTGGCCGTGAGCATCTTCGTGAACCCGCTCCAGTTCTCCTCGGCTGCGGACCTCGCCCGGTACCCGGCCAACTTGGAGAGGGACCTCGCGATGGCACAAACAGCCGGCGTGGGTATCGTGTTCGCGCCTTCCGTGAGCGAGATGTACCCCCGGGGAGAACCGGAGACAAGGGTCCAGCCCGGACCACTCGCTGACCGTCTGGAGGGCGCTTCCCGGCCTGGTCATTTTGCCGGCGTCGCGACGGTCGTCACCAAGCTGCTGTCCGTTTCGGGGCGTTGCCGTGCGTTCTTCGGCGAGAAGGACTTCCAGCAACTCGTGATCGTGCGGCGCCTCGTGGCGGACCTCGATCTCGACACCGAGGTCGTCGCCTGCCCGACGGTTCGCGAGCCGGACGGCCTTGCCTGCTCGAGTCGCAACCGCCGGCTCGGGCCCGAAGACCGACGCGCCGCGGCGGTGCTGTTCAGAGCGCTCGAGGCGGGACGTGACGCCGTTGTCAGAGACGGTCGCCAGGCTGAAGACGTGGAGGCGACGATGGCCCGTGTGGTTGCGGCAGAGCCGCGGGCCAGATTGGATTATGGAGTTGTGGTCGATCCCGTCACGTTCGCATCCCCGGCGTTGCTCGCCGGCGAGCTTCGTCTCCTGATCGCGGCTCGTGTCGGGCCGGTCCGCCTGATCGACAACCTGGGCGTGGGGGCATGACAGCAAGGCATCCGCTCCTCTTCAGGCGAGCCGTGTGGTGCGCTTGGCCGTGAACCCGTTCGAGCGGCTCGACGTCCTCGTGGTGGGGAGCGGGGTGGCGGGCCTGTCCGCGGCTGTCCGCCTCGCCGAGCTTGGCGGCGCCAGGGTCGGTGTCCTCACCAAGGGCGAGCTGGAGCAGTCGACGACGCGCTGGGCCCAGGGGGGCATCGCCGCGGTGTTGCCCGGCGACGAGGACTCGACGGACCTTCACCTGGCGGACACGCTCCGCGCAGGGGCCGGGTTGTGCGACCAGGCCGCAGTTCGCGTACTCGTCGACGAAGGCTCCGAGCGGGTGCACGAGCTCATAGCGCTCGGCGCCGTCTTCGACAGGGGTCCTGGAGGTCACCTTTCCAGGGCGAGGGAAGGCGGTCACTCGACAGCGCGCGTCCTGCACGCGGGCGGCACCGCGACCGGCGCGGAAGTGGAGCGCGCGCTCGTCGAGGCAGTGCGAGACAGTGCCGCGGCGATACTCGAGGATTGGTTCGCCCTCGATCTCGTTGTCGATGGGGTCCGCTGCACCGGTGTGGCAGCGCTCGACCCCGCGGGCGGGCTGCAGCGCGTCGAGGCCTCCCACGTGGTTCTCGCGTGCGGCGGCGCGGGACAGATGTACGCGGTCACGACCAACCCCGTCGAGGCGACCGGCGACGGCATCGCCATGGCCTTGCGGGCCGGGGTCCCGGTTGCCGACGTGGAGTTCGTCCAGTTCCACCCGACAGCGCTTCATCACGCGGCCATGCCGCGCCCGCTCATCTCAGAAGCACTTCGCGGCCACGGGGCGGTGCTGCGCGACGGCGCGGGCAACCGGTTCGTGGACGAGCTCCTCCCGCGTGACCTCGTGAGCCGGGCGATCGCCGTCAAGCTGGCGGAGGAGGGCAGCGAACACGTGTGGCTGGACGCGACGGGCCTGGAAGACTTCGGGCGAAGGTTCCCGACGATCGCGGAAACACTGCAGGAGGCCGGGTTCGATCCGACGAATGACTGGTTGCCGGTCGCGCCGGCAGCCCACTACCTGTCCGGCGGAGTTCTCGTCGACCTCGACGGCGCGACAGCGCTCCCGGGGCTCTGGGCGGCAGGTGAGGTCGCCTGCAGCGGCGTCCACGGCGCCAACCGCCTTGCCTCGAACTCGCTCTTGGAGGGCATGGTGTTCGGCGCCCGCTGTGTCGACGCCATCCTGTCAGGTCGCGACGGGCCCGGCCCGACAGGCGCGCTCGCAGGCCTCGGTTCCGGACCGGGCGAAGCACGGCCTGGCGTTTCGCGCTCCGGGCCGATTGCCGTGCGGCCGGTATCGGACTGCCGTTGCGGTGCAGACCTTCCCCGAGCTCCGTCCCGAACAGTCGCTGCCTCGCCGGCCAGCGACGCCGCCACGCAACGCGCCGCTTTGCAGGCAGCGATGACCAATTGGGCCGGTGTCGTCCGTGACGCCTCTTCGCTCGCGCGGGCCCTTGCAGCCGTGAACGGCGTGCCGGCTGGTCTTGGACCGACGCTGGATCGTGCGACGGCCGAGGTGCGGAACCTCACCGACGTTTCCAGGGCCTTGTTGGAGGCCGCGACCGAACGCGAGGAGACGCGCGGGTCCCAGGCGCGCTCGGACTTCCCGGAGACGTCTTCGGACTTTCTTTGCAGGTTGTCCCACGGGGCCCGCCACGGCGTGCAGCCCGGAGACCAGAATCGGCACGAGTCAGCCGTGTCGGCCCCATGACGATGTCGGCCCCGCCGTACCGAGACGACGTCCACCCGCCGGCTGCGGCGGTCCGCGAGGCCGTGACGATGGCACTCGCCGAGGATCTCCTCCCGCTCGGTGACCTGTCCGCCGCGCTGTTGCCCGAACAGTCCCGCGGACGAGCCGCCTTCGTTGCCCGCGCGTCGGGGGTTGTGGCAGGCACTCGTTGCGTCGAGGTGACCTGCAGCCAGGTCGATCCGGACCTCGAGGTGACCTGGCTCGTCGGAGAGGGCGGCGAGATCGGCGCGGGCGGCGTTATAGGGCGGGTCGAGGGCCGGTTGCGCTCCCTGCTCACCGCCGAGCGGACCGCGCTCAACTTTCTCTGTCATCTCTCGGGTGTGGCGACCTCAACCAGGCGTTATGTCGAGGCCGCCAAGGATGCCAACCCGTTCGCGAGGATTTGGGACACCCGCAAGACCACGCCCGGACTGCGATCCCTCGAGAAGGCAGCCGTAAGGGCAGGAGGCGCCGCCAACCACCGGGGCAGCCTCTCCGAGGGAGTGCTGATCAAGGACAACCACCTCGTCGGCCTCTCGATCAGCGACGCGGTCTGCAAAGCGCTCGAGTGGTGGCCGGGCCGCATGGTCGAGGTCGAGTGCGAGCGACCAGCGCAGGTGAGCGAGGCACTTGACGCCGGGGCGACCCTCGTCATGTGCGACAACATGACCCCGGACGAGGTCCGGGCATGTGTCCAGCTCGTGCGCAGCCACCCCCGCGGGGCCACGGGCTCAGTCCTGGTCGAGGCTTCGGGCGGCGTCAATCTTGAGAACGTCGCCGCCTACGCGAGGGCGGGGGCAGACGTGATCTCGGTCGGTGCCCTCACCCATTCGGTCATCGCACTCGACATCGGGCTCGATCTGGAAAGTGTGACCTTCGGCGCCGGCTGACGCTCCGCGCTGAGGCGCACCCGGCGACGACCTCACGAGTCGGCCCAGGTCAGCCGACGTGCCCGGTGACGTAAGCCTTGGTGCGGGCGTCGTTGGGGGTGTCGAACACCTGGTCCGTCGGACCGACCTCGACGAGCTCGCCGACACGGTCCTCTCCGAGAAGGAAGACGGCAACGTTGTCCGAGACACGCGCGGCCTGGAACATGTTGTGGGTGACCAGGGCGATCGTCACCTCACCGGAGAGGTGCCTGATTAGGTCCTCGATCTTTGCCGTGGCCACCGGATCGAGTGCCGAGCACGGCTCGTCCATCAGGAGCACTTCCGGCTCGATGGCGAGAGCGCGCGCGATGCACAGGCGTTGCTGCTGGCCGCCGGACAGGCGCAACGCGGGTTGGTGGAGGCGATCCTTGACGATGTCCCACAGGGCTGCGTTGTGAAGCGCGGCTATGCCCATCTCGCGAAGAAGACGCTTGTTGCGGACGCCGTTGAAGCGCAGCCCTGAGATCACATTGTCGAAGATGCTCATCGTCGGGAAGGGATTCGGCCTTTGGAACACCATCCCGATCCGGCTGCGCAGTACCTCGGGCAGAACGTCCGGCCCGTAGACCTCGAGGCTGCCGAGCCGGACGCTTCCTCGAACGGCACCTCCTGTGTGGTCGTGGAGCCGGTTGATGGCACGCAGCACACTCGTCTTGCCACACCCGGACGGACCGACGAGCGCGGTCACCTGACGGGCGGGCATCTCAAGGGTGACATTGCGGACAGCGACGTGCTCCCCGAAAGTGATGCTTACGTCCTCGAGCGTGACGGCAGTGCCGTAAGGTCCGGGACCCGGTCGTTCTGCCGGCGTTCTCGTCTCTCGGGCCAACAGCGCCGTCCGGTTGTCGACATGCGCCCGCCGGTTGGACGCGTCGCTCAGGTTCTGGTCTGTGTTGGCGTCGTGTCGCTTCATCGTGTCTTCCTGTTGAGTGTCCAAGCGATCGTCCGGGCGGTCACGCTCAGGATCAGCACGAGGGTGAGGAGCACCAGTGCGGTCCCCCACGCGGTCTGCTGAGCGTCCGGGAATGGCTGTGTCGCGTCGTTGAAGATGAGCAAGGTCATCGCGAATGTGGGCGAAGCCACCGTGAACAAGAGCGGCGCCGTCTCGCCCACGCCGCGGGCCAATGCCAACAGGTTGCCGGTGACAACTCCCGGCAGCGCTCCCCGCAACACGACTGAGCGGGCCACGCGCGACCGTCGCGCGCCGAGCGAGATCCCCGCTTCCCACAGGTCCACGGAAACGGTCCGCATGGCCTCCTCGTTGGCCCGGACCATGATGGGCAGCATCAGGACTCCGAGTGCGAAGCCGGCCGCCACGTTCGAGAAATGGTGGAACCGCTCGACATAGACGGCATAAGCGAAGATTCCGATGATGATCGATGGCACACCGGACATCACATCGGCGCTGAAGCGGATCGACGACGCGATCGCTCCCGCGCGCTCGAACAGGAACAGGGCGATGAACAGCCCCAGCGGCACTGCCAAGGCGACGGCATAGGCGACGATCTCACCGGAGCCGACGATCGCGGTGGAGATACCGCCGCCCGGCACTCCCTCCGGCGTGGGGGCATGCAGCAGGAAACCGATGCTCAGTGCCCCCGCCCCTTTGGAGACGGTGGCTATGACGAGGGCGACCAGAGGTGTCACACCGATCAGCACCGCGATCAGGCAGATCACCTGCATGGCGCGCCCGGTCATGCGTCGCCTGCGAATCGAGTGGCGGGCGCAGTCGCGCACCACGACCCGCCGCCGGGCTACCGCGGCGACTCCCATGTCCGGGATTGCGCCGTCTGGGACCCCCGCGGAGCGGAGCGTTCTCATACGACGGCTCCCCGGACACCGAGCAGGCGGCGGCCACCTCTTCTGCGGACGAGAAGCTGCCCTGCGACATTGACCAGGATCGTCAACAGGAGCAGGATGCCGGCCAGCGCGATCACCGCGCTCGTGCCCAGTCCGGGGGATGCCTCTGCGAACTGGTTGACGATGGCAGATCCGAGTGTCGCCCCGGGGGCGAGGAGCGAATGGGGGATGGCCGGGCGGTTGCCGATCACCAGAGCCACAGCGATGCTCTCGCCGAGCGCCCGCCCGACGGCCAGCGTGATGGCGGCGGCGATGCCCGACCGTGCGCCGGGCAACACGGTGCGCCGGACCACTTGCCAATGGGTGGCGCCCAGCGCCATCGCCGCCTCCCTGTCGGCGAGGGGCACCCCGCCGAGGGCGGTCCGGCTCAACGCGACGACAGTCGGCAGGGTCATGATGGCGAGGACAACCGACGCGAGCAGCACACTCGGTCCGTAGGCGGGACCGTGAAAGAACCAACCGAGGACCGGGAGCCGTTCGAGCGCGGGTTCGACGTCGGTGGCGAACAACGGGGAGAGTACGAGCAGCGCCCAGAGGCCAACGACGATGCTCGGCACCGCGGCGAGGAATTCGATCGAGGTCGACAACGGCCCCGCTAGCCACCGCGGTATCAATTCGGAGAGAGACACGGAAATGCCGAGGCCGATCGGCACGACAATGATCATGGCCACCAACGTGGTGATCACGGTCCCGGCGACAAGGGTCCCACCCGCATAGTCGCCGGCATCAGGGTTCCAGGTCCCTGACCAAAGGAAGCTCAAGCCCGAGTGGGCGAAAGCCTGGCTCGACTGTGACACGATGCTGACAATCAAGCCGATCACCAGGGCAGCAAAAAGCCCGGCGCCTCCCCAACGGACGATCGCGTACAGCGGGCTCGAGGGAAGGCGCCGACGCTTGCGCCATGGTCGCAGGGCCTGCGAACCGTCGTCGCCCTCACCTGCCACCGATGACCCGGCGACAGGCGAGGGCGGCAACGAGGCAATCAGATCGCTCATGGCTTCAGCAGCGCTAGCCGTGCCTAAGACTGCAATTCAGCCAGAGTCGTCTTGGCAAGTTGAGCGACATTCGCCGGAAGCGGCGAGTAGCCGAGCGATTTCGCCTGCTGTTGTCCGGTGGTCACGACGTAGTGGAAGAGCTTGTCGAGCGCCGCGCTCTTGGCGGCGTTCGCCTGCTTCTTGTAAAGCAACGTCCAGCTGAAGTTGGCCAACGGGTAGGTCGACGGGCCGGATTCGTCGATGATCGAGAAATTGGTGGCGCTCAGGTGCGTCGCCTGGGCTCCGGCTTGGCCGATCGTGTAGGACGACGGCAGAACGTATGCGCCTGACCCGTTCTCCAACGCCGCATTGGTGAAGCCGGCCTTCGAGGCGTATCCGAACGAGACGTAGCCGATCGCGCCGGGCGTGGCCTTTATGAATGTGGCGACGCCGGTGTTGAGCTGCTCGCCCTCGCCCAGGTCCGGCAACGGCCATGACGTGGACGGTTTCGACGTACCGATCTTCAGTTTCCAGTTGAGCGAGGTTGCGATGAGATACTGATCGAGGTCCCATCCCGGCCCGGAGGAGTCGGCACGGTGGACGGGCACGATCGCGAGCTTCGGCAGGTTCGAGACGCCGGAGACCTTGGCGATCACCGGACTGTCCCAGTTCGTGATCGCTCCGTCGAAGATCGCCGCAAGCGTGGGCCCGTCGAGGTGCAGGCCGTTCGGAGCGCCCGGCACGTTGTAGCTGATCGCCACACCTCCCAGCTCCACAGGCACCTGCAGGACCGTGCCCCCCTTTGCCGCGGCCAGGGCAGATGCAGACATGGGGATCTCCGAGTCGCCGAAGTCCACCGTGTTCTCCTGGATGTCCTTGATGCCGACGCTGCTGCCCGCGGGCGAATAGTTGACGGTCACTTTCGCGTGGAGCTGCTCGTAGTCGTAGAAGACTTTCTCGAAGAACGGCGCGATGGAGTTGGCTCCAGCGCCGTCGAGCGTGATGGCGCTCGTTGCCGCCGGGCTGGCGGCGGAGTTCGCCACGCTCAGCCAGCACGGTGCAATGAGGACGGCGGCGAGTGCAAACAGGACGTGTGCGATGCGGCTTCGTTTCACTGATTTCCCCCTCGAGAGTCGATCGATTCGGTTGACGATTATTGAACGTTAATCTATGTGTTCACTAGAAATAATAGCATCAAATGAACTGCCAACTTTCGTCAGTCTCCTTTTTGGAGCGGTGCCGCGCCGGAGAGGGCGCGAAGCGAGCTAGCCGGGGGCGAGGCTTCTTGACGGCTGCAATGCCACCTGGACGCGTTCGATGTCGCCGCCGACGGCTTCCCGCTGGGTCGAAGTCGGCTCGCTGCAGCAGAACCAAGATTCGCTGAGCCGCGGCCTCGGTCCGGCCGACCCACTCGAACGGCTTCCGCGGCGGGGCCGGGTCATGGCCGCGCGCGTGGCTTGGAGCGACATGTAGGCGCGGACGTGACCTTCCACTTCCTCGAACATGTCCTCTGCCGCCGCGGGTCCCGTTGCGGTGCCCGCCGCCTCCACGAGTGTCTCGAGCTCTCTTTGGAGTTCGTCGAGCCCCGGCTCGTCGGCTGTCCAGACCCAGCTCAGCTTGGCGGAGTCGTAGCGCTCGAGCCGCGACTTAACCTCCGGTGCCGACAGCAGGAGGGAGCCTTCTGGGATCAGCAGCCGGATCGTGTACTGGACCGCGTCGACGTTTGACACAAGGTCGTGGGCGACGACGAAATCGAGCATCGCGCCGAGCTCGGCCGCTTTCGTCCACGGCGTGAAGGGCAGCCACGATGGCCGGACTTCAATCCCGTGGCCCCGCAGCAAGGTCACTGCCGCGCTCTCGTCAGCGGCCGTGTGAGCTTTGTCCAAGATGCGAAGAGTCGTGTCGTCGACCGACTCGAAGGCCGACACGACAAACAGGCAGCCGGCTTTCGCCAAGCCCGTCCACAGATCCTCGTGGGCCAGGATGTGCTCGACCTTGGTCGTGCAGTCGAAGCTCAGATCCGGGAACGAGGAATGGACCGCCTGGGTGACGCGCACGGCATGGCGGGGCCCGTTGAGGAAGTCAGGGTCGGCAAAGGTCACATGCTTTGCGCCCATCGCCACGAGCTGGGACACGTCCCTCACGACAACCTCTTCGGGCACGACGCGAAGGCGCCCGTCGTACACCACGGGCAACGGGCAGTGCCTGCAGCGATGCGAGCAGCCGTGGCTCGCCTCCACGGCGCCCGCGAGCCGCTCCTCGCCGCCCAGCACGAGCCGGGCGTAACGCTCCAACGGCGGCAGCAGATCGCGTGCCGGCGTGATGAAGCCACTCCGGCCCAGGTGCACGACGACGTCGCCCGTCGCGTCCGGCGCGACCGCCCCGCTGCCCCCGTTCACCCATGCGAGCAGGGCGGGCTCGTACTCCCCGACGATCACCAGGTCAGCCACGCCCGCGGTCAAATCGCGGCTCATGGCTGCGTACAGGCCGTACAAGCAGATCGGCAGCCCCGGGCGCCGCGCGCGCACGGAAGCCGCAAGAGCCACGGCCATCCGCATCGCGGTGTGCATCGGAACCGAGAAGGCGACTGCTTCGGCCCAGTCCACGAGCGCCGGGTCCCACGGTTCGACAGACACGTCGATGGCGCACACATCGTGACCGCCGGCCCGAAGGGCCGCTGCTGGGGAGGCAACGTGCACGGGTTGGTGCCCCAGCTCATAGGTGGAGACCAGAAGAACGCGCACGCTGGCACGCTATAGCCGTCGCGTTCCTGTGCCGTGCGGCGACGGCTCCGCCGAGCGATGGCCTTAACATGGGACCGCCCGCCTTCCAGTGAGGACATCTGATGAGTGACAGCGGCAACAGCGGTAGCGACGGCGTCCCGGTTCTTCGTCTGACGGCGCAGGCACTGGGCGAGATCCTCGCTTTGAGGGACGCCGAGTCCGCCCCCGAGTCGCTGGCCCTGTGCGTGGAGATCAGTGGCACGCGCGACGACGCCTACACCTACGACATGTACTTCCAACCCACCTCGGACGCGGCGCCAGGCGACTGGATCGACTCTCTGGACGGTCTCGCCCTGATCGTGCCGGGACAGAGCGTCGAGAGGATACGTGGTTCGGTCCTGGACCTGAGCCCGGACGCGGACGGCGGTGGGGGCATGGTCATCAAGAACCCGAACCGGCCGCCTCCTGCCCGGCGGAGCCCGGCGATGACCGGGCCGCCGCCGGACCTGAGCGGCGATGTCGCACAGCGGCTCCTCCAGGTCCTGAATGAGCAGATCAACCCTGCCATAGCAGCCCACGGCGGACGCGCGGACCTGGTGGCGGTAGAGGACGACACCGCCTACCTGCGTCTCTCGGGTGGGTGCGCCGGTTGTGGCATGGCTGCGGTGACGCTCAGCCAGGGCATCGAGGTGGCCATCCGTGAGAGCGTGCCGGAGATCGTCAACATCGTCGACGTGACCGACCACGCGTCCGGGACCAACCCCTATTACGAGGCCGCGAAGAAATAGTCAGCCGGCAGTTGGTTATTCCTGCTGGCGCGCGGCTCAGGTCTCGGCGAAACGGCGGATGTCAGCGGCGGCTCAGGTCTCGGCGACGGCGTCGATCCGAGCTGTGGCCTCGACGTTGCGCACCACCTCAACAAGGCGCGGCCCGGGGATGGCGCAGGTCGTCTCGTCGCCCGGTAGGCCGGTGCGGGTCCGGCTGAGCGTGCACCCGAGACTGGCTGCCACCTGGCCCTGCTCCTTGGCAAGGGCGACGACGCGACACTGCGGCTCGCCGCCGATCTGCAGTCCGACCCTTAGCTGAATCTCCACCGGGACTCGCGGGCAGCGGGCGGCCGGCCGCCGAAATTTCTGCCTGCGGCACATCCCGGCTCTTGGTCCCAGATTAGGCGGATCGTGCCACGAAGGAGCATTTGCGCCAGGACCACTCAACGCGAACGGGCAGGCGACGCTCCTCATCCCCACCAGAACGACGCGGCGATGACGACGTAAAGACCCACGAGGCAGGCTCCCTCGAGCCAGGTCGACTCCCCGTCCAGCACGACGACAGCCGCGATCAAAGTCGTGAGAGCGAGAACGACGCCGAGCAAGGGTGACAGCACCAGAGTGAGCTGAGCGCCGCCTATGACCCCAGAGAGGAGCACCAGGACTGGGATGAGCACGAGAGCGATCTGTACCGGGCTCTGCAGGATCACCGAGAGGGCGTAGTCGCTCCGGTTGCGGGCGGCGAGCTGGACCCCCACGACGTTCTCGACTGCATTGCCGGCAATTGCGACTACGACGAGCCCTGCGAAGGTCTCTGACATATGGAGCGCCGAGAGCGCGGGGCTGAGTGCGGCGACGAACCAGTCCGACACGAATGCCGCGGCAACGCTCGAAGCGAGCAGCAACGCGACCACGAGCTGGATCGACCAGGCGCCAACCGTGCCACCAGCTTCGTCGCCCAGGTCACCGTGACGCTCGCGCCTGGTCGGCCCGTCGGTTCCAGGCTCGTCGTCCGCAGTTAGATCCTCCGGGGACGGCCGCGGTTCCCGGCGCACCGATCCGGGGGTCGAGAGGAGGAAGACAATCAGCAGCACCACCGCTGAGACGTCGGAAAGGGCGACCTCGTGATGCCTGACGGCGAGGTCGAGGTGTACGCCCAGAGTCGGGATCATGAGGACCGAGACGGCGAGCAGCAGCAGCACCACGATCGTGCGGGCGTCATCTGCGGGGAAATGCTGTGTGCCATGCCTCAGGCCGCCGACGATGAAGGCAAGGCCCAGAACGAGCAGCACGTTGGCGATAATCGATCCGATGAGCGCGGCCTGTACGACGCCGACGAGGCCCGCGCGGAGCGCGAAGATGCCGAAGAAGAGCTCCGGAAGGTTGCCGAGACCCGACTGGACGACGCCGGTCATCCCCGAGCCAAGACGGTCCCCGAGCCGGTCGACACTCCGGCCGACGATGGCGGCAAGGAACCCGAGGGCCAAGGCGGACACGACAAACGGGACGACACGGCCTGTGGGAACGTAGCGGGTGATGGCGGACGCGGCAGTCATGAGCGTGCCGGCGACAAGGAGGCGGACGTCGCCTCGGGAGAGCTTGGAACTCACGGTGGCTGTCTAGCCTGGGACACAGGCGTTGTCGGTTTGAGTCACGGACCCCACTTTCGTGCCACCATACGACGTCCGGCGACGACCGGTTCGGCTTGGCCATCGGGATGATTCGTCCCCTGGTGAGGTAGACAGAGGCATGATGCTGCTCGCTCTAGACGTGGGAAACACACAGACCGTGATCGGGCTGTTCGTATCGGACCGCGGTCCGGGTTCGGACCGGTCTGACAACGGCGGCGGCGAGCCGAAGTCAGCACCGGCCCGCCGTGTCTCAACAGCGGCTGTGCCGGGTGAATTGGCGGACCTGTTGCACCATTGGCGTCTTGCGACCGTCGCCGAACGCACGGCGGACGAGTACGCGCTCCTCGTCACCGAATTGCTCAGGCTGGTTCGGCTCGAGTTCACGGCACCACCCGACGGGGGTGTGAGCGGCATGGTCGTGTCCTCGTCGGTGCCGGAAGTGACCTCGGCGATCAGGGAGATGGCGCATGTCTGGTTCGACGTCCCGCTTGTGGTGGTCGAGCCGGGAATCCGCACCGGGATGCCGATTCTCTACGACAACCCGAAGGACGTCGGCGCGGACCGTGTCGCCAATGCCGTCGGCGCCATCGATCTGTACGGGGGTCCGGCGATTGTCGTCGACATGGGCACCGCGACCACATTCGACGCCATCTCGGGGGCAGGAGAATACCTGGGCGGCGCCATAACGCCCGGGATCGCCATAAGCTTGGACGCCCTCTTCGAACACGCCGCGGCGCTGCGTCGCGTCGAGCTGGTCGCGCCCCGCAACGTAATCGGCAAGTCGACCGTGGAGTCGATCCAGTCGGGTGCCATCTATGGGTACACGGGCCTCGTCGATGCCATGTGCCGGCGTATTGCCGACGAGCTCGGCCCGTCCGCCATCATCGCGACCGGCGGGCTCGCTGGCCTCGTGACGCCCTTGTCGGAGATGATCCAGCACCATGAGCCCTGGCTCACCCTGCACGGGCTTCGCCTTGTCTTCGAGCGCAACGCGGCGCACGACGGGAGTGGGAGAGAGACGTGAGGGAGATCGGATACCGTTTCGAGACGACGTCGGGTGCAGGCGACGTGGCCCGCTCGTTTACCCACCTCGAAACTGGTGAGGAATCCGGTGTGACGGTGGCCGCCGCCGGCCGCATCATGCGGTCCCGGCCCCAGGGCAAGCTCGCCTTTGCTGAGCTCCGGGACTGGACGGGGGGTATTCAGCTGTTCGCGCTCGCGGCCCTGACGCCCGATTTCGAGGAGTTCTGCCGCCTGTCACTCGGTGACTGGATCGGCGTGAGCGGTGAGGTGGTCCGTACCCAACGAGGCGAACTGTCGATCAAGGTAGCATCCTGGGAGGTGTTGGCACGGGCTCGCCGCGGCTTCGGTGACAAGTGGCACGGCGTCTCCGACCCCGACATCCGTTATCGCCAGCGCGAGCTGGACCTATGGGCGAACGACGGCGTGCGCGAGATCTTCCTTCTGCGTTCCAAGGTCGTGGCCTCGATACGTCGCCGGCTCGCTGCCGCCGGCTTTGTCGAGGTCGAGACGCCGGTACTGCACCCGATTCTCGGCGGTGCGACGGCGCGGCCATTCGTGACGCACTACAACGCGCTCCACACAGACGTGTATCTCCGCATCGCCACGGAGCTCTATCTGAAACGGTGCGTCGTCGGTGGGTTGGAGCGAGTGTTCGAGATCGGCAGGACGTTCCGCAACGAGGGGCTTTCGCCGCGTCACAACCCGGAATTCACGATGCTCGAGCTGTACCAGGCCTACGGCGACTACACCGACATGATGCTGATCTGCGAGGACATCGTCGCAGGAACGGCCGAGGAGCTTCTCGGCACGACAGTAATCGCCTACCAGGGCCGCGAGATCGACCTGACGCCGCCGTGGCGGCGAGCGACCCTCGAGGAGCTCATCGCGGAGCACGCCGGGGTCGAGGTGGACCTGTCGATGGGGGCCGAGCACCTGAGGCGCGTGGCGTCCGGGCTGGGCGTGCCGTTCGAACCCTGGTACGGCCCGGGCAAGCTCATCCTCGAGATCTACGAGAAGACGACCGAGTCCGAGCTCTGGGGTCCCGTGTTCGTGTGCGACTACCCACAAGAGGTCTCGCCACTGGCTCGTGAACACCGCTCCAAGCCCGGCTACGTGGAGCGTTTCGAGCCGATCATCGCGGGCCGGGAGGTCGGCAACGCTTTCAGCGAGCTCGCGGATCCCGACGACCAGAGGGCGCGTTTCGAGGAGCAGGAGGCGGAGAGGGCCCTCGGTGACGACGAGGCGATGACCGTCGACTGGGACTACCTGCGGGCTCTAGAGCTAGGCTTGCCGCCGACCGGTGGTCTCGGGCTCGGGATCGACCGGCTCGTGATGCTCTACGCGGACGTGGCAAACATCAAGGAAGTGCTGCTGTTCCCGGCGCTCCGTCCCGAGGACAGACCTCCTGACCCACAGGCGGGTCCGGTGGGATCCAAAGAACCTGAGGTCTGAGCCCGAGGTTCTCGCTCAGCTCGCGAGGACTTTCGCGGTGGAACCCTGGAGGTCGTCGACGACGTTGTAGCCGAACTCGACGAGGGCCTTCGGGATGAGACCCTCACCGAGCCGGGCCGCCGCCGCGGCAGCGGTCCTGGCGTAGTCCCGGGCGATCTCGTGGGCGGCCGAGATGGCCGGCGACGCCGCCACGAGCGCCCGTGCCTCCTCGCGTTCGACCTGGTCGAGCGGGTGCCCGAGAAGGTCGCGGAGCCTCGGGCCCACGGTGGGGTCGAGGAGAGCGCGCTGGACCGGCAGGGTGTAGATGCCTTCAGCGAGGTCCTGCCCCGGCGGCTTGCCGAGCTCGGCCTCGGTGGCGACGACGTCGAGGACGTCGTCGCGGATCTGAAAGACCATGCCGAAAGCCTCGCCGAAGCCCGACAGGTCGTCGACCTGGGACCGGTTGAGGCCGGCGGTCAGGGCACCGATGCGGCACGCCGTCGACATCAGCGCGGCAGTCTTGTTGGAGATGCAGCGCAGGTAGTCATCCTCGTCGCGCTCGATCTGGAACGCTGCTCGCACCTCGGCCACCTGCCCCTGGCAGAGCCGGGCGAGCGTCGCCGCCAGCAGTCCCGCGACTTCGGTACCGAGCTGCGAAGCGATCTCTGCCGCGTGGGCCAGCAGAAAGTCGCCCGCCACGATTGCCACGAGGTTGCCCCAGCGGGCGTTGACGCTCTCCACGCTGCGCCGGCGGGTCGCCTCGTCCATGACGTCGTCGTGATAGAGCGAGGCGAGGTGGACAAGTTCGACGGAAACCGCTCCGAGCAGGATGTCCGCCGTGACATCGTAACCTTGGAGGTAAGACGCGGTGATGGTCAGCGAGGGCCGGAGGCGCTTGCCTCCCGCTTGGATGAGGTGGCTCGCCACCTCGTTCAAGAACGCGTCCTCCCCGAGCACAGAGTCGCGCAGGCACAGCTCAAGCCGAGCGAGATCCTCCTCGCGGATCGGGAGGGCGAAAGGGTCCAGGCTGCTCACCAAGTCCGCCACCTTACGCCAAAGGAGCACCGAACCGACAGCCGGACGCCCACCCCAGTATTCCGCCGCACTGTAATCTTGCCCTCCCAGGTGTTCAATTCAGATCTGCCGTTTGGCCCTGATGGCACCGCTAAGGGTTTGGGGGCCGCAGTCCGATGTTAAGAGGGGGAGCTAGCTTCCGAGGCGGCGGGTTTTCGCGCACCGGACCGGTAGACTTCTCGTACAGGGAAGACCACAAGGGAGTCTGAGTTGTTCGAGCGATTCACCGATCGGGCACGCAGGGTACTGGTCCTGGCTCAGGAGGAAGCACGCCTCTTGAACCACAGTTTCATCGGGACCGAGCACATCCTGCTTGGCCTCATTCACGAGGGCGAGGGAGTCGCGGCCAAGGCGCTGGAGTCCCTCGGCATCTCGCTCGAGGCCGTGCGCGAGAAAGTCGAGGAGACCATCGGACCCGCGGGGTCGGCCCCAACAGGGTCGCCGCCGTTCACGCCGCGAGCGAAGAAGGTTCTCGAGCTGTCCCTCCGCGAGGCGCTGCAACTCGGTCACAACTACATCGGCACCGAGCACATGCTGCTCGGCCTGGTGCGCGAGGGCGAGGGTGTCGCCGCCCAGGTTCTCGTCAGCCTGGGCGCCGATCTGACCCGCGTGCGCCAGCAGGTGATCCAGCTCCTCTCCGGGTACCAGGGACGTGAGGGCGCGACAACCGCGCCGGGAGCCACGAGCTCGGACAGCCCCGCCGGGTCGCCTCTGCTCGACCAGTTCGGGCGGAACCTGACCCAGCTCGCGCGTGAGCACAAGCTCGATCCGGTCATCGGTCGTGATCGGGAGATCGAGCGGGTCATGCAGGTCCTGTCGCGGCGCACGAAGAACAACCCGGTTCTCATCGGCGAGCCTGGTGTCGGAAAGACCGCCATCGTCGAGGGCCTCTCCCAGCAGATCGTCGATGACGACGTCCCCGAGACCCTGAAGGGCAAGCAGCTCTACACCCTCGACCTGGGCGCGCTCGTTGCAGGCAGCCGCTACCGGGGCGACTTCGAGGAGCGGCTCAAGAAAGTCCTGAAGGAGATCCGTACGCGCGGGGACATCATCCTGTTCATCGACGAGCTCCACACCCTCGTCGGCGCGGGAGCGGCCGAGGGCGCCATCGACGCCGCCTCCATCCTCAAGCCGATGCTCGCGCGCGGCGAGCTCCAGACAATCGGAGCGACGACGCTCGACGAGTACCGCAAGCACCTCGAGAAAGACGCCGCACTCGAAAGGCGTTTTCAGCCGATCAAGGTCGAGGAACCGACCCTGGCCCACACGATCGAGATCTTGAGAGGACTTCGCGACAGGTACGAGAAGCATCACCAGGTGACGATCACCGACCAGGCCCTCGTTGCCGCCGCAAACCTCGCCGACCGCTACATCTCGGACCGTTTCCTCCCCGACAAGGCGATCGACCTCATCGACGAGGCGGGCTCACGTCTGCGGATCCGCCGGATGTCCACTCCACCCGAGCACCGCAAGATCGACGAGGAGCTGTCCAAGATCCGTCACGACAAGGACGCCGCCATCGGGCGGTCGAACTTCGAGGAGGCGAAGAAGCTCGCCGACAAGGAGAGCGACGCGCTCGAACGCAAGGCGGCGCTGAACGTCTCGTGGCGTTCCGCCGGCGAAGAGCTCTTCGATGTCGTCGACGAGGATGTCATTGCCGAGGTTCTCGCGAACTGGACCGGGATCCCGGTCTACAAGCTCACAGAGGAGGAAACGGCGCGTCTTCTGCGCCTCGAAGAGGACCTGCACAAGCGGGTCGTTGGCCAGGAGGACGCGATCAACGCGTTGTCACGCGCGATCCGCCGCACCCGTGCCGGCCTCAAGGACCCCAAGCGCCCGAGCGGGTCGTTCATCTTCCTCGGCCCGACCGGTGTGGGCAAGACCGAGCTCGCCAAGACACTCGCAGAGCTGCTCTTCGGGGACGAGTCCTCGCTCATCCAGCTCGACATGAGTGAGTACATGGAGAAGCACACCGTGAGCCGGCTCGTCGGATCGCCCCCTGGCTACGTCGGTTACGAGGAGGGCGGCCAGCTCACAGAAGCCGTCCGGCGCAAGCCGTTCGCGGTCGTGCTGTTCGACGAGATCGAGAAGGCACATCCGGACATCTTCAACACGCTCCTGCAGATCCTGGAGGACGGTCGTCTCACCGATGCCCAGGGACGCACGGTCGACTTCAAGAACACGGTGTTGATCATGACCTCGAACCTCGGGACATCGGACCTGCGCAAGCTGTCCCTCGGTTTCCAGAAGTCGAGTGAGTCGGTGACCTACGAGCGGATGAAGCAGCGTGTGCAGGAGGCGCTCAAGAACCACTTCCGGCCCGAGTTCTTGAACAGGATCGACGAGGTCATCGTGTTCCACGAGCTGACCATGGACGAGGTGGTCGAGATCGTGGAGCTTCTCATTCGCCGGGTTCGCGACCAGCTCGAGGGCCAAGGCATAGGACTGGAGCTCACCCTCGCAGCCAAGCGGTTCGTGGCCCAGAGGGGTTACGCGCCTGAGCTCGGGGCGAGACCCCTGCGCCGCTCGATCCAGCAGCTCGTAGAGGACCCGCTTTCGGAGAAGATCCTCTGGAAGGAATTCCGTGTGGGCGAGACCGTGATCGTCGACGAGGAGGACGGCGCTCTCGTGTTCCGCGCCATCGAGGGCTTCGAGCCCCCGGCTGTCGAGTTCGCGGGAGCCGGCGCCGACTCCTGAGCAACTCGGCCGGCGGGCGTCGCCGGATCGGAATGTGACACCCGGCTCGTAACTTCGAAACATGACGCGACCGAAGTCGATCCACCGCTGCCAGGCATGCGGGCATGGTTCGCCTCGCTGGTCCGGACGCTGTCCGGCCTGTGGTGAATGGAACACCCTCGTGGAGGAGCTCGTGGCGCCGTTCGCCACGGGTGTCCTCCCGGGCCGGGCGGCGGACTCGGCGGTCTCCTGCGGGTCGGGGATGAACGCGACCGCACTGCCCCTGGGTTCGATCAGCGCGGACGGCGCCATCGCTGCGGCGACCGGGATCGGCGAGCTGGACCGGGTTCTCGGTGGTGGTCTCGTTGCCGGCTCGGTGACGGTTCTCGGCGGCGAGCCGGGCGTCGGCAAGTCCACGCTTGTTCTGCAGGCGCTCGCGAGCCTCGCGGCCCAGGGGAGGACGTCCCTGCTCATCGCGGCGGAGGAATCCGGCGAGCAGGTGCGGCGCCGCGCCGAAAGACTCGGCGCGGCGGTCGAGGGTTGCTTCGTGCTCGCCACAACGGACCTCGACGTCGTCATGAGTGCTGCAGGCCAACTGGAGCCATCGGTCCTTGTCGTCGACTCGATCCAAGCCGTGTCTGACTCCGCGTGCGGGTCCCAGGCCGGGTCACCCAGCCAGGTGCGTGAGTGCGCCGCCCGTCTCGTGCGCTACGCGAAGTCCTTCGGCGTCGCCACCTTGTTGGTGGGCCATGTCACCAAAGAGGGGGGGCTCGCAGGCCCGCGCACGCTCGAGCACATCGTCGACACCGTGCTGTCGTTCGACGGCGACCGTCACCAGTCCCTCCGCCTGCTCTCGGCCTCCAAGCACCGCTACGGGCCCACCGGCGAGCTCGGGATCTTCGAGATGACCGAGACCGGTCTCAGGGGCCTTGTGGACCCGAGCGCCCTATTGCTCGGGGACCGCCGCCGCGGCGTGCCCGGCAGCATCGCTGTGCCCGTGCTCGAGGGGCGCAGGCCGCTCATCATCGAGGTCCAAGGGCTCGTCGGGCCCCAGCTTCCGCAGTGCCGAGGAGAGTCGCACAAGGCGTGGTGGGCGGTCGGCTCGCCCTGCTGCTCGCCGTGCTGGAACGGAGGTGCCACATGGCCCTCGGCACCTCGGACGTGTTTGTTTCCACCGTTGGTGGTCTTCGCATGAACGAGCCCGCCGCCGATCTTGGCATCGCGTTGGCCCTGGTCTCGGCGGTGACAGGGATCGCCATCGGAGAAGACGTGGTCGCGTGCGGTGAGGTGGGGCTGGCCGGTGAGCTGCGGCGGGTGCAGGCGACCGAGCGCCGCCTCGCCGAGGCGGCGAGGCTCGGCTTCCGTCGTGCCGTCGTGCCTCAGTCCGCCCCCGATGGGCCGACGGAACTGGAGCTGCTCAGAGCAGGTACCCTCTTGGAGGCAGTCCGGCTATTGCTTGGTGTGGTTCCTGCCGCCAGATCGCGTCCTAGGACCGAGGCCGGCGACAGTCCCGAGTTGAGCGATGGCCGCGACGTCCGTACCCTGGTGAGGACCCCACCTTCCCTCGTTTCGTGAGGAGTTCCATTGTTTGATGTCGGGGACAAGGTTGTCTATCCCCATCACGGTGCCGCCGTCGTAGAGCGGCGGGAAATGCGAGAGGCCTTCGGCGAGAAACGCGAGTACCTCGTACTCCGGCTCGCCTACGGCGATCTCACGCTGATGGTGCCGTCCGACAACACAGCAGAGGTCGGGCTTCGAGAGGTGATCAACGACGAGGAAGTGGAGGAGGTCTTCGCGGTCCTTGGCAAGAAGGAGGCGCGGATGCCTACCAACTGGTCTCGTCGCTACAAGAACCACGTCGAGAAGCTCAAGTCGGGCGACATCTACCAGGTCGCAGAAGTGGTTCGGAACCTCTCGATCCGCGACAAGGACCGAGGCCTCTCCGCAGGCGAGAAGCGGATGCTCACGCGGGCGCGACAGATCCTCGTTTCCGAGCTGACGTTCGCGATCGGCGTGAGCGAGGCCGAGGCGGAGGAGCGCCTCAACGCCGCTCTGCCCTAGCGCAGGGTGCGCAACCGGCGCGTGGGCGTCGAGGTCTGGGTGATCGTTGTCGCCGCCGGTCAAGGACGGCGATTCGGTCAACCCAAGCAGTTCGCCGCCCTCGGTGGCCGGCCTGTGATCGAGTGGAGCCTCGACGCAGCGCGCTCGGTCGCCCGTGGCGTCGTGGCCGTCGTACCGGAATCGTTTCTCGGGAACCCCGGCATCGGCAAGGGTGCCGATCGCGTGATCTCCGGGGGACCGACCCGAGCCTCCTCGGTCCGCCGAGGCCTGGCCGCCGTGCCTGAGAACGCTGACATCGTCGTCGTCCACGACGCCGCCCGGCCGCTCGCGTCGCGGGAGTTGTTTCGCGCCGTGGTCGACGCTGTCGTCGCAGGCGCCGACGGTGCCGTGCCAGGCCTCGCCGTCGCGGACACTGTCAAGCGGGTTCGGGGCGATCGCGTCGTGGAGACCCTCGACCGCAGCGAGCTCGTGGCCGTGCAGACGCCACAAGCGTTCCGCGCCGAGGCGCTGCGGCGTGCCCACGCCGGCGCACCGGAGGCGACGGATGATGCCGGCCTGCTCGAGGCTCTCGGCCTGACCGTCGCGGTGGTCCCGGGCGAGTACCACAATCTCAAACTGACATCGCCCGACGATCTCGCGGCTGCAGAGAAGTGGAACAGTCGGTGACCCCCAAGCTGCGCGTAGGCATCGGCTTCGACCAGCATCGCTTTGCTTCCGGCGAGGACCGGGAAAGGGTGCTCGTGCTGGGAGGGGTCCGTTTTGAGGCGGAGGCGGGCCTTACTGGTCACAGCGACGCCGACGTCGTCGCACACGCCGTGGCAGACGCCATGCTCGGGGCGGCGGCGCTCGGAGACCTCGGCGCCCACTTTCCCGACACAGACCAGCGGTGGGCTGAAGCCGACAGCCTCGCGCTGCTTGCACAAGTGGCGTCGCTTGTCATGGGGGTCGGCCTGCGGCTCGCGAACGCGGACTGCACCGTGATCTGCGAGACGCCCCGGATCGGCCCTGCGCGTGAGATCATGATGGAGCGGCTCAGCGCGGCGGCGGCAGGCCCCGTGCACGTGAAGGCGACCCGACCAGAAGGGCTCGGGAGCCTGGGGCGCGTCGAGGGTATTGCCTGCCTTGCCACCGCGCTGCTCGAAGAGATCGGTTAGTGATGCCAGAAGGCGACAAAGGAGAAGGCACGTCCCGCGGTCCTCGCAGCTCCAGCGGGCGTGCTGCGGGCAACCGTGGAACGGGCGCGGGTCGCGCCGGAGCGCGGGAACCGGATGGACCTCGCCCAGGAGGGCCCCGAGCGGGCGCTGGACGCGCCGCTTTCCCAAGCTCGAGCGCATCCCGGGATCGCTTCGGCGCCGGGCGGGGCGCCGGCGGTGCCGGAGGTCGCGGCCGGCCGGCTGGTGGCGTCACCTCTTCGGGCTCGGGCTATCGCTCCTCATCCGGCGGCTATCGCTCCTCGCCCAGCACCGGCGCGGCTCGAGGAGCCGGCGCCAGTGGTTACCGAGGCTCAGGCGCCCCCTACAAGAGCTCGAGCGCGGGCGGCTCCTACCGTGGCCGCAGCCCTTCCGGTTCCGCCGGCCCGGCTCCGTCCGTGGGCTCCGATCCCAGCGGTTCGCGCTATCGGGGTGCCAGACAGGCTGTCGACAGGGACGCCGTTCCAGGTCGTAGGGCACAAGCATTCAGGTCTTCATCCCAGCGAGAGGGTGGCCGCCCTTCGTCGAGCGGTGGATGGGATCGGCCGGCGCCCCGACGTGACGGCCCTGCGGCTTCGAGGCGCGGCGGTCCCGGGATGCACCGGGAGGAGGAAGCACAAAGCGACTCGGATTCTGGGCCGCTCCCGAGCTCGATCGGCCGCGCCGCCACTACCGGTCGCAACCTCTGGCCGAGGCCACCGCTGGCGCCGAGACCGGAACCGGCCGCAAGGGGAGAGTTCGCAGGCGGGAACCTGAAAGTCCCGGCGCCATCGGGTCGCGGATCAACCCTGTCAGGTGGCTCGAAGAGGCCGACGCCGGCCCGGAGAAGTTCAGGTGGTCCCAGCAAGCCTTTCGCCCGCGGCGGACGGGGTACCGAATCGGCCACCGGGCGTGGTTCTGCGAAGGAGCGGCGTGAACTTGGGGTTGACCAGGTCGAGGGCCGTCAGGCTGTGCGGGAACTGCTTGCCGCCCAGCGGAGGCCAGTGCACGAGGTCTGGATGATGGAGGGTACGGATCCCGCCGCGATTCTGCGTGAGATCCAGTCGCTTGCCCGGGCAGGTCACGTCCCTGTGCGGCTTGTGAGCCAACGCCAGATCCAACAGGTCCAGGCGTCCGAAGCGCCTCAGGGCGTGATCGCTTTTGCCGAGCCCCTGACCGAGGCCGATCTTTCCGACCTGGTCGGCTTGATGCCCGCTGCCGCCACATCCCCGAACACTCGCGGCCGCATTGCGGAGATCGAACCCGAAGGCGGCGAAACCGCCGACGCCGAGGCCGAGGAGGGAAGGCCAGAGGGCGGCGACCTGACGCCCGCTGAAAGCGGCAGTCCGGAGAAGGCGGGCCGGCGGGCCAAGGCGGGGAAGATGGCATTCCTCGTCGTGGTAGATGGTGTCACCGATCCGCAGAACCTCGGCGCTCTGTTGCGCAGTGCCGAGTGCGCGGGTGTGACCGGGGTCGTGTTGCCTCGCCACCGGAGCGCTCACGTCACCCCGACGGTCACCAAGGTTGCCGCGGGTGCCATCGAACACGTCAGCATCGCCGTGGTTCCCGGGGTGCCGGGGGCGCTCCAGGAGTTGGAGCGTCTCGGGGTCTGGACAGTCGGTCTCGATGAACGTGGGCCCGAGCCGGTGTTCAACCTCGGCCTGGGGGACCGGCCGGTCGCGCTCGTGATCGGGGCCGAGGGGCGGGGCCTGTCGCCGCTGTCGCGTCAACGTTGCGACGTGCTCGCGCGGATCCCTCTGCACGGTGCCATCGACTCGCTCAACGTCTCGGCCGCCGGAGCCGTCGCCATGTTCGAAGTCGCGCGCCAGCGGGCTTTATAAGTCGGCTGAACGGTCCCGGCGGCTGCTGCGGCGATAGCCGAACCCAGCTCGTTGCCTGGAAGGTTTCGGTCGTCACCCGGCGCAGACGGTTGTCGGAACCGCCTGCGAGCGGTCGTGGCTATCGAGACGACATGGGCACGTAGTCGCGACGCCGGTGCCCGACATAGAGCTGCCTCGGCCGGGCGATCTTCGTGTTGTGCTCGAGCATCTCGGTCCAGTGCGCCACCCATCCCGCCACGTGTGGGACAGCGAACAGCACCGGGAACATCTCGACCGGGAAGCCCATGGCCTGGTAGATGAGCCCGGAGTAGAAGTCGACGTTCGGGTACAGCTTGCGGGAGATGAAGTACTCGTCGGCGAGCGCGACCTCCTCGAGCCTGAGCGCGATGTCGAGGAGCGGGTTCTTGCCCGTGACTTCGAAGACTTCGTAAGCGATGTCACGGATGATCTTCGCCCGGGGGTCGTAGTTTTTGTAGACGCGATGGCCGAACCCTTGCAGGCGGCCGTGGCCCTCCTTCACGGAGCGGACGAAGTCAGGGACGTTCTCGAGGTTGCCGATATCGGTGAGCATCCGGATGACAGCCTCGTTCGCACCGCCGTGCAGGGGCCCGTAGAGGGCAGCGCAAGCTGCGGCACATGCCGAGTAAGGGTCGACCTGCGACGAGGCGACGACGCGCAGCGCAGCCGTCGAGCAGTTCTGCTCATGATCAGCATGCAAGATGAACAAAGCGTCCATAGCCCGCACGAAGATGGGGTCCGCATCGAAGCGGGACTCCGGTGTCTTGAGCACCATCGACAGGAAATTGGACGGGAAGTCGTGCGAATTGTCGGGGTAGACGAAGGGCATTCCGACGCTGTAGCGGTGTGCCGCCGCCGCGAGCGTCGGCATCTTCGCGATCAGCCGGATGATCTGCTTGTGACGCACGGCAGGATCGAAGATGTTCTTCGCGTCTGGGTAGTACGTCGAAAGCGCCGCGATCGCCGAGACGAGGATCCCCATGGGGTGGGCGTCGTAGTGGAAGCCCTCGAGGAACCTCTTGCGCATGCTCTCGTGGATGAACGTGTGGTAAGTGATCTCCTGCACCCACTTCTCGGCTTCGGCGGCAGTCGGTAGTTCGCCGTTGAGCAGGAGGTATGCCACCTCGAGGTAGGTGGACTGGTTCGTCAGCTGCTCGATCGGGTAACCGCGGTACTCGAGGATCCCCTTCTCCCCGTCCACGAAGGTGATCGCGCTCTCGGCTGCAGCCGTCGTCATGAATGCCGGGTCGTAGAACCAGACGCCGGGAAGGAGCTTGCTCCACTGGTCTGCTGCTACTCCGCCGTCGACGATTGGGATCTCGATCGACTGACCGTTGCGGTTATCCGTGATCGTCACGCTCTCCACCACGACCTCCACCTCCGTTCGGCTCGGTGCCAGGCTGACGTCGTTGGAGCCCGGTCTTGCGATGACCCTTAGTTCTAGTCGCCACATCCTATGGCAGTGCCGGGAGACCCTGACTCCGGGGCAGGCCGATCGCCTTGCGCACTACGCGGTGGTGTCGTCCGAGCCGGCTGACCGAACCTGTCCGCCGCCGGGCAACTAGCATGCCGGGCGCCCCTCGAGGGCGGAGAGCCCGGAGGTGGGCCCAGACGTTCGTAAGGGGAGCCCGTTGACTGCAGAGCGATCCGCGACGGCAACACGCGGCGTTTACGCCGCGGCGCCGGGCGCGCCAAGCGGCCCGGGAAGCCGCTTGGTCAGGGGCCGGCGGCGATGACGGAACGCTCTCTCCAACGTCTCTATGAGGACCCGGCGACGACCCTCAGCTCGGGATTGGAGCGGGCCCAGATGCAAGCGACCATGCTCGCCGCGATCGCGTCGTCGTCGCCCCGGCCGCTCGTGGTCGTGGACGTGGGCTGTGGCGACGGCATGGCGACGGCTGTCGCCAAAGCCCGGTGCGATGAGACGCCGGGGACAGATGTCACTATCATCGGCCTCGACTGGTCGTGCGCCGCGCTCGATCGCGCGCGGCGACGCGGCGTCTCCGTGGCTCGTGCGGCAGTGGACGGCTTCGGCCTACCTCTGGCTCACAGCAGCGTAGACGTGGTCATCATGAGCGAGCTGATCGAACATCTGGTGGACACAGATGCTGCGCTCGCAGAAGCAGGACGTGTGCTCGTTCCCGGCGGGAGGTTGCTGTTGTCGACGCCAAATCTGGCGGCTTGGTACAACCGGGTATTGCTCGCGTTCGGCATTCAGCCCGCCTTCACCGAGGTGAGCCTGCACGCCATCTACGGGCGGCCGGGTTGCGATGTGGTCGGACACCTGCGGATCTTCACCCGCCGGGCGCTCCAGGAGATTCTCGCTGCAGCCGGATTCGTCGAAATCGACATCACGGGCGCCCCCTACCAGGACGTTCCCCGGCCATTTCGCCCGCTCGATCGCCTGCTCTGCCGCACGCCCAGCCTCTCGTCCATTCTCCTGGCTTCCGCCCGGCGGCCGATGTGAGCCTGGACGCCCACACTTCGGCAGGGATCGCCATCGCGGCAGTGTCGGCGGTGCTCACCGGCACCGGCACGGTCGTGGAGAAGGTCGCTCTCCGGCGGCTGCCCGAGATTCACGCCCGCCACTTCTGGGCGATGCTCCGAACCCTGTGCTCCTCGCAGCAGTGGCTGTGGGGTTGCGCCTGCTTGCTGGGCGGCCTCGTATGCCAGGGTCTCGCCTTGTCCCTGGCACCGATCTCGGTGGCTCAGCCCGTTTTCGCCTCCGGGATCGTCCTCCTGCTCGTGCTGTCGCACTTCGTGCTGCGTGACCGCCTGCGGCCGGTGGAGTGGTTCGCGCTCGCGACGATCGTCATCGCGCTCGTACTGCTGGGCCTGTCGATCGACACGCGTGTCGACCACGCAGGCGGCCCGGCTCGCCTGGCTTACTTCCTGTGCGCCGCGATCCCGACTTCTGTTGTCGGTCTCGTTGTCTTCGTGATAGCGGACCGGGCCCACGCCTCCGAGCGCCGGTTCCGGCACCTGCGAGGTCCGCTGTTCGGTGTGGCCGCCGGCCTTCTCTACGGCGTGGCCGGGCTCGGGCTCAAGTCGGCTGCGACCTACGTCCAGCGTTGGGGCCTCATGGGTGCGGTGCCGCACCTGATCACTTCGCCCGATCTGTACGTGCTCGCCGTCACCATGGCGACCGGCCTCGTGCTGTTCCAGACCGGCCTGCAACGCTGCTCGGCGGCGGTCGTGTCACCGGTGAACATCGTCACGTCCACCGCCTATGTGATCGCGGTGGGCACCCTGCTGTTCAACGAGCATCTGCCCACCTCCGCCGGTCCGCTCGGACTGCGGATAGCGGGCTTCGCAGGCGTTGTTGTCGGCCTTGTCACCCTTGCCGTCTCGGGCGAGAGGGACGAGAAGAGCGTGGAGGACCTGGAGAGCGCCGCCGAGGCCGCCGTCCAGGTCGTCACGTCCGACGACGGAGTCGATCAGCTCAAGTTCAGCCGGTAGACGTTCGTCTCTCGCCGCACGAAACCGGCCTTCGCGTAGAGGTGGTTTGCCGCTTCCCTCGAGGCTCGCGACGTCAAGTTGACGTGGAGGGCTCCTCGTTCGCGGGCGACCTGGACGGCTTGGGAGACCAACTCGGCGCCCACTCCGTGGCCACGGGCGGACTCGTCGACGACGACATCTTCGATGACGGCGTGCAGCCCGGTCGGGATCCTGTAGACGATGAGCGTCGTCGTGCCGACGATGGCGGCGTCGTGGGAGCCGAGCCGGGCGATCAAGAGCGTGCTCGCGGGCGAGGCCACGATCTCCTCGAGCCCGGCGCGACCAGGCGACACCGCGGCCGAGGACAGTTGCGGCACCAGGCGTGCCATGACCTCCACGAGGTCGTCGGTGACTTCTGAGACACGATCCACAACGACGCCGTCGGCTTTCATGCTGGGAGTGTATCCAGGCGCCTCAAGGGCGGAAGTGAAGTTCGAGTCTGTCCGGACGCCCTGTGGTCGTCACCGCCGCCAGATCCGCCCTCGGGGCCAGTCGAAGAGAACCCCGACCGAGTCGCCCCGTATCGCAGCGAATGCGTGCTCGCTCCACACGCCGGCATTGGCGAGAGGGGCGGGGAGGGAGTCCTCGCCGAACCAGCCGACATCGGCGCACTCGAGGGGGTGTGCCCGCAGCGAGCCGCCCACGGGTCGGAGCTGGAAGACGAGCGAGTAGAGGGGTACCTGGGTGAAACCGAGCCGAAGGCCGTCCAGGACCATGACCAGACGGACGGGCTCGACGGCGATGCCGGTCTCTTCGAGAACTTCCTTCACGGCGACCTCGGCGGCCGAGTAGCCCACATCAGCCCATCCTGTCGGGTAGAGCCAGGCTCCCGAGTCCGCCCGCTGCACGAGCAGGATCTGGCCCTCGTCATTACCGACGATCGCCCCGATCGCTATCTTGGGCGTCACGTAACCGGCGACGCCCTGACGTACGTCCTCCATCCACTCGACGATGAGCTTGTCCGCCTCGCGTGTCGCCACCGGCTGGCCGTCGCGTGCCAGCGCCGAAGCGGCGGCGGCGCGGATGTCGCCAGCCACTTTCAGGATCTCTTGGTAGCGCTCCTGCTCGTAGAGGTTCTTGGTGAAGGCGAGACCCGTCCTTGCGATGGCGGCGAGGGTCTCTCCCCACCGGACGAGGTCCCGAGTCGACGCCGGCACGTCACTCACACGCTTGACCCTAATGCCGCCATCACGCCCGGCAGGGCCGCGACCGCCCAAGTGCGATCATGGGTGACATGAGCGTCAACGAGGACTGCCGGCACTACGTCATGCGGACCGTGCGCTCGGGTGAGCGCACCGAGCGCTGCCGGCTCGATGTTGCTGAAATGGTTCCTTTTGCGTGCCCGGAAGGTTGCGTGTTCTACGAGCCCCGCCAGATTGCGACCGGCGGCTGGCAGGTTCGTCCTCGGGGCAACGAGGAACCACCGACGACAAGGCGCTGACGCGGGAGCCAGGCGACCTGGCAGCCCCGGAGACGATGGAGCGGTCGTTGGCTCCGCCTGTCAACCCTCCAGGACGTCGCCGAGGCGGTCGACGCTGACGCCGATCTCCTCGAGCCAGGCCACGGCTCCTTCTATCGCCGAGGGAGCACCTGCGAGCTCGCAGATGATCCAACCCTGGTGAGCCTCCACGCTCGCCCTGCGAATGTTCGGCTCGACGTCGAAACGGCGGACGAGTTGGGCCACCACCGGTTCGCGGACCAGCTCCTCGGGGAACGTGAGGCGGACGCGCTCGTTCATCGGCCGATCCCTTCCCGAGCTGCGGCCGCCGCGGAGAGGTTGCCCGAACGCAGGCCCTCGAGATCGAGGGTGACGTAGCGGTAGCCCGCACCCCGTACCGCCGCGACGATCGCCTCACGGACTGCGATCGCACGATCAAGGTCCTTGAGCGGCAGTTCGATACGGGCGAGCTCGCCGTAGTGTCGGACCCGCAGGGCGCCGAATCCGAGGTGCCGCAGAACCGATTCCGCAACGGCCACCTGGTCGAGGACACCCAGGCTGACCGGTGTGCCGTGCGGCACCCTCGACGCGAGGCACGCAGCTGCCGGACGGTCCCAGGTACTCAGCCCGAGAGCCTTGGACACCTCACGCACCATTGTCTTGTCCAGGCCCGCCTGGACGAGCGGGAAGGCGGCGCCGCGTTCGGCGGCCGCCCTCTGGCCGGGCCGGTGGTCGTTGAGGTCGTCGAGGTTCACACCCAGCACCACTGTTGCCTGCTCGGAGTTAGCCAGGGGCATCAGCACATCCATCAGCTCGCGTTTGCAGTGGTAGCAACGATCGAGATCATTGCGCACATAGGCAGGGTCGTCGAGCTCGTTTGTCGTTACGGCTGTCCAGCGTAAACCCCACTCGTCTGCGATCCGGGCGCAATGCGCCAGGTCCTCCGGTGCCAGAGAGGCCGAGACGGCGGTCGCGCACAGCACTTTCTCCGCCCCTAGGAGCCTGGTGGCGACGGCCGCGACCAACGCGGAGTCAGCGCCGCCTGAAAAAGCCACCACGAGCCGCCCTGAGCAAGCCAGCACGGCCTGCAGGCGGACGAGCGCCCTCCCGGTCGACGCGGCGGGATCGTGTCCGGCCACGGCGTCAGAGTACGCCGACGCCACTCAAGACTTCCGCCGGCTCAGCGACCATGCCGGTGTAGAAGGGGCCGAAGTCCGCGTAACGTGCCGAGGCCTCGTCAAATCGCATGGAGTACACGCACTCTTTCAGGTCGTCAGGGTGGACGCCGAACAGGGTGACTCCCCACTCCCAGTCGTCGAGCCCGGTGGAGCCTGTCACGAGCTGCAGCACCCGGCCACGGAATTCGCGGCCTGCGGTCCCGTGTCCTCGCATGAGCTCCATGCGGTCCTCGAAACCGAGCGCGTACCAGTTCTCGGCACCAGGGGCGCGACGCTTCGACATGGGATAAAAGCACATGGCCGGCTTGCCGTCCGGAGGAAGCGTCGGGTACAGACGAGCCTGTTTCATCTCCTCGGGCACCCCGGCGGCGTACTCGGACACCTCCGTCAGCGACACATAGGAGTCGACGACGTCGAGGCCGCCTGTCTGCAGCTCGGTCTGCAGCCGGCGGAGCCGTCTCAGGTCCGGACCCAGCGCGAGAACGCAGACGTCGGCCTTGTGTCCCAGCATCGCCGCGGTCACCACCTGGCAGTCGTCCTTCTGCGCCATTTCGATCGCAGCAAGAAGCGAACGGGCTTCGGCTCCTGGCCTCGGTTTGCAGAACAGGTGCAGCACGCCCCACCCGGTTGTGGGGCTGACCGGTGAGTCGTCGGGCGTCTGGGGCTCGGAAGTCACGGCGTGGAGTCTACGGACAGCCCGAGACGCCGGCGCCGGGACGTCGTGGCCAAGGCTCCGGCAGCCGCAAGCGCTGAACGTCCCCCGAACGCGCCACCAGGGACGCTCTGGGCGTCCCCGGTGGTCTTCGACTTCAACGACCCCTTGATATCGGGATCAGTAGTCTTCCATCCCACCGCCCGGAGGCGTGCCGGCGGCCTTCTCCTCGGGCTTGTCGACGACGACCGCCTCGGTGGTGAGGAACAGGGCCGCGATCGAGGCCGCGTTCTGCAGCGCGGACCGGGTCACCTTGGCCGCGTCGATCACGCCCGCCTTGAACAGGTCCTCGTAGTCGCCGGTTTGCGCGTTGAGGCCGTGGGCGCCCTTCAGGCCCTTGACCTTCTCGACCACGACGCCGCCCTCGAAGCCTGCGTTGACGGCGATCTGCTTCAACGGCTCTTCGACCGAGCGGGCCACGATCCTGGCACCTGTCGCCTCGTCGCCCTCGAGCTTCTCGGCAGCTTCCAGGATGGCCTGCTGCGAACGGAGCAGCGCAACGCCTCCACCTGGGACGACGCCCTCTTCGATGGCCGCTTTCGTCGTGGACACGGCATCCTCGATGCGGTGCTTCTTCTCCTTGAGCTCGACCTCTGTCGCGGCGCCGACCTTGATGACCGCGACGCCGCCGGAGAGCTTCGCCAGGCGCTCCTGCAGCTTCTCCCGGTCGTAGTCAGAGTCGGTGTTCTCGATTTCGGTCTTGATCTGGTTGATCCGGCCCTTGATGTCTGCGTCGTCCCCGGCGCCCTCCACCACGGTCGTCTCGTCCTTGGTGACGACGATCTTGCGGGCCCGACCCAACAGGTCCAGAGCGACGTTCTCGAGCTTGAGGCCGACCTCTTCGGTGATCACCTGGGCGCCGGTCAGGATCGCGATGTCCTGGAGCATCGCCTTGCGGCGCTCCCCGAAGCCGGGAGCCTTGACGGCGGTGCTGCGGAACGTGCCGCGGATCTTGTTCACGACAAGTGTCGCAAGCGCCTCCCCTTCGACGTCCTCGGCCAGGATCATGAGCGGCTTGCCCGTCTGCATGACCTTCTCGAGCACTGGGAGCAGGTCGCGGACCGCCGAGACCTTCGACCCCACGAGGAGGATGTACGGGTCCTCGAGGACGGCCTCCATGCGGTCGGGGTCGGTGACGAAGTAGGGCGAGATGTAGCCCTTGTCGAAGCGCATGCCTTCGACCAGCTCCATCTCCATACCGAAGGTCTGTGACTCCTCAACGGTGATGACGCCGTCCTTGCCGACCTTGTCGATTGCCTCGGCAATCATCGAGCCGATCTCGTCGTCAGCGGAGGAGATCGATGCCACCTGGGCGATCTGGTCCTTGGAGTCGATCTCCTTGGAAAGTTGCTTCAGGCGGCCGACCGCCGTCTCGACACCGACCTCGATGCCGCGCTTGAGCGACATCGGGTTCGCGCCGGCCGCTACGTTGCGCAGTCCTTCGCGGACCATGGCGCCCGCGAGGACGGTCGCGGTGGTCGTCCCGTCTCCCGCGACGTCGTCGGTCTTCTTCGCGACTTCCTTCACGAGGTCTGCTCCGACCTTCTCCCATGGGTCTTCGAGCTCGATCTCTTTTGCGATGGAGACGCCATCGTTGGTAATTGTCGGAGCGCCCCACTTCTTCTCGAGCACGACGTTGCGACCCTTTGGGCCAAGCGTGACCTTCACGGCGTCTACGAGTTGGTTCATGCCATTCTCGAGGGCCCGGCGGGCCTGCTCGTCGAAGGCGATCAACTTCGGCATTTTGGGGATGTCCTCCTTGGGCTGCACGGATCCGTAACCGTTAGCACTCTCATGGTGCGAGTGCTAATAGCAAACCACGCCGCACGCTCTCGCGCAACTGCGCCCCTAAACGCCCACCTCGAAGACGCGTCCGGCCCGACGGCCGGCCGGGACCTCACCTGCGTGCCTCAACGAACGCCGCCGGGCTCAACAAGGGTTGTCACCTGGTCCTCAGCCGCCGGCGACGGCCGGGATGATCGACAGGGTCGTGCCGGCGGGAAGACCGGTGTCGAGGCCCTGCAGGAAGCGGACGTCCTCGTCCGCGACGAACAGGTTCACAAAACGCCGCAGCGTGCCCTGCTCGTCCAACAGACGCGCCCGCAACCCCGGATGGTCGCGTTCGAGCGCGTCTGATCGCTTCGCGCACGGTCAGGGCCTCCACCTGGACCTCGCCCGCGCCCGCGGTCAAGGGACGAAGCTGGGTAGGGATACGGACTATGACGCTCATCGTCTCCACGCCCTCAGCTTGCCGTCACGGTCCAGCAGCTCGGCGACGGCTTTGAGCGTGGGCGGGATTGTTGCCGACGGCCCGACCGCGCCGGCGAGTGCTTCCACGGTCTTGAGACCGTTCCCCGTGATGTAGATGACGACCCGCTCATCGGGTCGGACAATACCGGCCGCGGCCAGCTTGACGAGCGTTGCTACCGTGACGCCCCCCGCTGTCTCAGCGAAGATGCCCTCGGTGCGCGCCAGCAAGCGGATTCCTTCGATGATCTCCTCGTCGGTGACTGCCGCCACCGCACCTCTTGTGCGGCGAACGACTTCGAGGGCATACCAGCCGTCCGCCGGGTTCCCGATGGCCAGCGACTTGGCGATCGTCGAGGGCTTGACGGGCCGCACATGGTCGGCGCCATCGGCGAAGGCGGTCGCCACGGGCGCGCAGCCCTGCGCCTGGGCGCCGGAGATCCGGACCTCGCGATCAGCCTCGACGAGGCCGAGCTCGGTGAGCTCACGGAACCCCTTGTCGATCTTGGTGAGCTGGCTCCCCGAGGCGATCGGGACCACGACGTGGTCGGGGAGCTGCCAGCCGAGCTGTTCGGCGACCTCGAACGCGAGCGTCTTAGAACCTTCGGAGTAGTAGGGCCGGATGTTGACGTTGACAAACGCCCAGGAGGTGAACTCGCTCGCCAGCTCCGCGCAAAGACGGTTCACGTCGTCGTAGCTGCCATCGACGGCCACGAGGTGCCCGCCGAAGACTGCGGTCGTGATGAGCTTGACGGCCTCGAGATCGTGCGGCACGAACACGAACGACTCCATGCCGGCCCGGGCGGCGTGGGCGGCGACCGAATTCGCGAGATTGCCTGTCGAAGCACACGCGGCGATCTCGAACCCGAGCTCGCGGGCCTTGGTGAGCGCCACGCCGACCACCCGGTCCTTGAACGAGCCCGTCGGGTTGCGGGTGTCGTCCTTCACCCAGACCTCCCCGAGCCCGATCTCGGCGGCCAGGCGGTTTGCGAGGACGAGGGGCGTGAACCCTGTCCCGAGGTCCACGGGCGACTCGGCCGAGACGGGCAGGAGCTCGGCGTAGCGCCACATGCTGGGGGGCCCGGCCGCGATCGTCTCTCGCGTGACCGTTCCCCGCTGGGCATCGTGGTCGTAGGCGACCTCGAGGGGCCCGAAACAGAACTCGCACACGTGTATGGCCGCGGCCGCGTACATGTGCGCGCACTCCCGACAGCGAAGCCCGACGACATGACCCAAGAGATCCTCCTCATCGTTCGGGCATTGGCACCTGGCACGGCCAAGCAGGCTCGCACTGGTTGTCGCGGCTTTCGTAAGGCCCGATCCCTCGGCCGCTCTGGATGATTGGCCTTCAAGTGTGGACGACAGGCCGGCGCTCGTCAAAGGGCCCGACCCGGCTCGGTGACCACGATGAGATGAGGTCGGCCGCATCGCAGGCCGTAACCTGGCTTTCGACCATGGCCGCCGCACCCGATGTCACGACGCCGATCGCTTCCTACCACCACGGGGACTTCCCGCTCGAGGACTTGAAGGTGATGAAGAAGGACAGGCGGATCTCGGTCTGCATTCCGGCTCATGACGAGGAGGCGACAGTCGGTGCCATCGTCGTCTTCCTCGACGGAGACGTTGAGAACTCCGTGGCGCACTTCGTCACGGGTTTGTTGGGCCCGGTTCTCGCCTTCGCGGGGACGATGCTCGTCAAGGCGTGCTACCGCCGGCCGTTCGGCGACAGCTTGACCGGCGGCGGACGCGTGATCGAGCTGGTGGCACGGCCGCTCATGTCCTTGCTGTTCCCCGAGCTCTCGGGCGTGGTCCAGCCGCTCGCGGGGGAAGTCGCCGTCCGGCGCGAGGCCCGTTCGCAGGTCGAGCTGGCCGACGGCTACGGAGTCGAGCTCGGGATGCTGATCGACATCTCACGCCGCTTCGCCGTGACGTCCATCGCCCCGGTCGACCCCGACGTCCGTACGCACCGCAATCGCCCCCTCCACGAGCTCGCACCCCAGGCTCGTGACGTGCCGGACATCGCCCTTCGACGTGCAGGGGTACAGCTCGCGTGAGCGGGTTCGACCTCGTCGTCGTCTCGAACAGGGGACCCTTCACGCTCGTGAGCGGTCCCGGGGGAGACCTCGAGTTCCGCCCGGCGGCGGGCGGCATGGCACCCAGCTTGAGCGGCGCCCTGGCCGAGGAATCGACAACGTCCGGCAGCAGGGCTCTCTGGGTCGCCTCCGCCCTCACCCAGGCAGACCGGTCCCATGCCTCGGACGGCGCCCTTTCGACCGGACAGGACTCGTTGAAGCTGCGCATGGTCGAGGTCACGGCCGAGATCGGGCGGGCGGCCTACGACGTTATCGCCAACGGCACTTTATGGTTCTTGCATCACGGCTTGTTCGATCACGCGCGACGCCCGCGTTTCGACAGGGTCTGGCACAAGGCCTGGGAAGGGTACTGCCAGTTCAACGAATCCTTTGCGGACACGATCGCAGAGGAGGCCGCCACCGGCGCAACGGTGGTTGTGAACGACTATCACCTGGCGCTGGTCGGCAGCTACCTGGCCAAGCGCCGCCCCGATCTTCGCACGGCGTTCTTCTCCCACACCTCGTTCTGTCCTCCGGAGGACCTCGCCATGTTGCCGGACGGGCCCCGGCTCGGACTGATGGAGTCCATGTCCTGCTTTGGCGCCTGTGGGTTCCACACCGCGAGGTGGCGGGACGCCTTTTTGAGGTGTGCGTCAGCCGCTGGTGTCCGGCCGCCCGCGACCTTTGTGGCCCCGCTCGGCGCAGACCCGGGAAGGCTCGACGACGTGGCCGCCTCCGAGGCCTGCCGATCACGTCTCGATCGCCTCGAAGCTCACCTTGACGGCCGCACGCTCTTGTTGCGCAGCGATCGCGTCGAGCTCTCGAAGAACCTGATACGCGGTTTCCTCGCCTTCGACGAGCTGCTCGAAGCCTCCCCGCGACTGCGGGGGCGCCTGGTCTTCCTCGCGCGCGTCTATGCGTCTCGCGAGTCTCTGCCGGAGTACCTCGCCTACCGGACCGAGGTGGAACATGTCGTGGCCCGGGTGAACGAACGCTGGGCGCAACCCGGCTACGCGCCGGCCGTCCTCGACCTGGAGGATGACTTCGCGGCGACCGTGGCCGCGCTGCGCCGTTACGACCTGTTGCTCGTCAACCCGATCCGGGACGGGCTCAACCTCGTCGCCATGGAGGGTCCGGCCGTCAATGAGCGTGACGGCGTGCTCGTGCTCTCGAGAGAGGCCGGTGCCTACGAGGAGCTTGCGGACGCCGCGATCGGCGTCAACCCCTTCGACGTCTCCGGGACGGCGGCCGCGATGGCGGCGGCTTTGTCCATGAGTGACGCCGAGCGCCGGGTTCGCTCTGCCGAGCTGCGGCGCCAGGCCCGATCGCGCACCCCGGCCCACTGGCTCGCCGAGGTTCGCCGTGCGGCCCGCGTGCCCGCCTGACCGGATCCCCACCGGCCGGTTGGGGGAGGCCGGTCGCGACGGTGGCGTCGCAGCGCCGTCCACCCCGGCTCGGTTGGCCGGGAGCCCTCGAACACGCGCTCAGCGCCGGGACGGGCTCGGTCTTGGCCGGCGGGCCGGTGCGGCATGCACGCGGCTCAGGCGTTCGCCGAGAGCCGATATGTGCCGTCGCAACTCGTCCGGTTCGATCACCTCGAACTCGAGGCCGAGACCGATCAGGTAGCCGGCCACCCAGTCGAGGTCGTCGAAGCCCAGTTGGACCCTCGTGTGGTCGCCCTCTCGTTCGACGACACCGGTGTAGGGGGAGATCAGGCGTGCCGCGTCCTCGAGCGGTGCCTTGACCGAGACCACGGCCTGATGCGCGTAGCGGGCGGTCGTGAGGCCTTCGGCCACCATGCGGGCGGCGTCGGCCAACGGACGTGGGACGAACGTGTGCCCGGTCACCTCGAGCCCGGCGATCCTGTCCACGCGAAAAGTCCGCCAGTCGTCCCGCTCGAGGTCGTGCGCAACGAGATACCAACGCCGGTCGGTTGCCACGAGCCGGTGCGGTTCGGCCCGACGCGCACTTCGGCGACCGTCCTGGGCGTCGTAGGAGAACGTCACACGCTGGTGATTGTCGCAGGCCTGGGCCAGTTGGACGAGGCATTCCGTGGACACCACCTCGGTGCGTGATACCAGTGGTACGGTGGCCGCCCGCAGGGCGGTCAGCTGCGCACGCAGCCTCGGCGGGAGAAGGCGGTCGAGCTTCGCCAGGGCGGCGAGCGACCCGCGCTCGATGCCGGGAACCGCAGCCGTCGCCGAGACACCGAGCACGACGGCGACCGCCATCGCCTCGTCGTCCTCGAAGAGCAAGGGTGGCACGTCCGTCCCGCCCCCCAGGCGGTAACCGCCGCCGGTGCCGGGTGTGCCCCTTATCTGGTAGCCGAGCACCCGGAGCCGGTCCACGTCGCGTCTCAAGGTTCGGGCGTCCACTCCCAGGCGTTCGGCCAGGTCGGCGCCGCCCCACGCCGTCCGCCGTTGCAGGAGCCCTAAGAGCTTGAGAAGGCGACCGGCCGAGTCGGGCACCAGAAAATTATGGCGGATTGCGGACTGAAAATGTCCGCAATAGCCGATACGGTGCCCGACATGACAAACCCGTCTTTACTGCGGCAACTTGCGGAGCAGCGTCAGCGAGAGATCCTCATGGCAACCCGAGCCCGGCGACTCGGCCCTTCTCCGACGATTCGCGCCTGGCTCGGCTGGTCGCTGGTCGGTCTCGGTGTGCGCCTTGCCCTCGATGCACATGCCCGCGAGCTGATCCAGTGGAGCCGAGCGTCGACCCAGTGCTGGCGCGGTGCTCACAGTCCGCAAGCTCGCCCCGCCTCGAGCATCTTGGAGGCGCGCGCAATCAGGAGATGACCACCCGCGCGGCCAGTGCCTCGAGGAAGCCGACCGCGGCCCCCGGCCCATCGAGGACGAGGTCGGCGGCCTCGACAAGGGCGCGGGGCACCTCGGACGCGGCCACAGCGACCTTCACCGTGCGGAGCCCGCGCGTCGCCGTGAGCTTGTCGAGGGCGCGGAAGGCGGACAGGTCACTGGCGTCGTCGCCGAGGAACGCCGCCCTCTCCTGGCCTCCGCAAAGCTCGGTCACGACTGTTCCTTTGTCGATCCCCAAAGGCAGTGCCAACTCCACGCTCGCTTTGCCCGGCATCAGGACCAGCCCGTGCTCGGTGGCGATGGCTCGCGCCACCTCGGTCGCCTGCGCCGTGATCGCCTCGATCTCGGCCGGCGAGGCGATCAGGGAACGCCAGTGGGCGGTGACCCCATAGCTCTTGTCCTCGACCTCGACGCCGGTGGGCAAGCTCTGGCGAAGCTGATCACGAACGGTCCCGATCACCGGCTGCCAGTCCGAGGCCCCGGCGCGGAGCCGGACCCTCCCGTCCGCAAAGGACTCCTCGAGCCCGTGGAGGCCAAAAGCCCGAAGCGGTGATCGATAACGGGCGAGCTCGAGGCGATCGGCAAGGAAGGCTGCAGGTCTGCCAGAGATGGCAGCGACGACAGCCAGTTTGTGGGCCAGGCCGTGCAGGGCCCAGAGCGCGCCGGGCAGCGCGCGGGCGGCTTGCAGGTCAAGGACTATCGGGGCGATCGTCCCGTCGAAGTCGCAACAAAGCCCGACGCGGTCCGGGGCTTCAGCGAGAAGCTCGATAGCGAAAGACGCGGTGGTCGTCAGCCTTGCGACCTCGGGGGACCGAGTGCTGTCAACGCGGCCGACGCTCGAGCCGGGGACCACCCTCGAAGCGGTCCCGGCGAAGGCGGATGAGCCGGCGCTTCACGCGGTGGACCACGAGCGGGTCATAGGCGAAAGCCTCGGGTGAGTCGGCCAACCGTCTCAGCACGCCGTAGTACGCGCCTGGCGAGAGCCCCAGTCTTTCTTGGATTGCTTGGCGTTTCGACGGTGAGGATAGCCACCAGTCGCGTTCCACATCGAGCACGTTGCGTTCCCGATCCGTCAGCGTCATCTCACCCGACAATGCCAATTTCGGCCCCGCGAAGCAAGGACCCTCGCCCGAGGTGCTGCAGAGCGGCGTCTTTCGGGCAGACTTCAAGGCCGTGATGACCAACACGGTGAGCTACATCGCGGCATTCGGCGGCGGCGTCGCATCCTTCGTGTCACCGTGCGTGCTGCCAATCGTCCCTGGCTATCTCTCGGTCCTCACCGGATTAGACCTCAGCGATGCGGTACAGGGATCACGCCACCATCTCCTGCGGATCGCCAGGGACACGGCGTTGTTCGTGGTCGGGTTCACCGTCGTGTTCGTGTTGCTGGGCGTCACTGCCACGACGATCGGCAGCGCAGTCTTTCGCGACAAGGAGCTGTTGTTGCGGATCTCCGGGGCCCTCGTCGTGGCGATGTCGTTGTTCTTGGCGGGATCGCTTGTGCTGAAGCGACCAGGTTGGTACCGGGAGTTCAGGTTTCACCCGAAACTGGAACGCTACGGGCCGTTCGCGGCACCCGTCGCGGGAGCAGCGTTCGGGTTCGGTTGGCAACCCTGCCTCGGGCCGATCCTCGCCTCGGTGAGCGCGGCCGCGGCGACGTCGGGTTCGGCCGGGCGTGGGGCGGCTCTCTTGGGTGTCTACTCGTTGGGTCTGGGGATCCCCTTCCTCGTCGTCGGCCTGGCGCTCGGCCGATTGTCGGGCACCTTCTCGTTCGTTCGCAGGCATTCCCGGTTCATCACGATCGTGTCAGTTGTCGTGATGGGAGTGTTCGGGGCCCTTCTTTTCACGGACAGGTTGACCGACGTGACGAGCTGGCTTGAGACCCTCATGCGTTGGATGGGGCTCGGCCGGCTGATAACCGTCGGCTGAAGCGTCCGGTCAGACTTTGGTGAGCGCCCTTACCACGAAGGGCAGGATGCCGCCGTGAAACAGGTATCCGGCTTCGCCCGGCGTGTCCACGCGCAGCACTACTTTGAAGCTGCGTCCGTCGGCCGTGACGGTGAGCTCGCGCCCGACCAGATCGGCGGCGCCGGCGCCCGAGAGCCCGGTCAGCTCGATCGACTCCCGGCCGCTGAGCCCGAGTGAGCCCGTGCTCTCGCCCGGTGAGAACTGCAGCGGGAGCACGCCCATGCCGATCAGGTTCGACCGGTGGATCCGCTCGAAGCTCTCGGCGATCACTGCGCGCACGCCCAACAGCGCCGGGCCCTTGGCGGCCCAGTCACGCGACGAGCCCGTGCCGTACTCCCGGCCGGCGATCACCACGAGGGCCACGCCCTCGGCTTGGTAGCGCATGGCGGCATCGAAGATCGTCGTCTGTTCTCCGTCGGGCAGGTGCACGGTCACTCCGCCCTCGGTTCCCGGCAGGAGGAGGTTGCGGATCCGGGGATTGGCGAAGGTTCCCCGGATCATGACCTCGTGGTTGCCGCGCCGGGCACCGTAGGAGTTGAACTCGCCGACGCCCACTCCGTGGCCCTGGAGCCAGAGCCCGGCCGGGCTCGACGGTCTGATCGATCCAGCCGGCGAGATGTGATCGGTCGTGACGCTGTCCCCGAAGACTGCGAGCACTCTGGCGCCCGTGACGTCGGTGATCGGCGCCGGTTGGGCCGGCATCCCCTCGAGGAAAGGCGGCTTTCGCACGTAGGTCGATTGCCCGTCCCATGCGTAGCGCTGCCCCGTCGGGATCGCGAGCGACTGCCAGTTCTCGTCCCCGGTCGTGGCGTTGGCGTATTCATGGCGGAACATCTCCGCGCCCACGGCCTGCTCAAGCACCTGCGCGACCTCCGCCGACGAGGGCCAGATGTCCTCGAGCAGCACGGGGCGGCCGTCGTCAGCGACGCCGAGGGCCTCGGTAGCGAGGTCGATGTTCATGGTTCCGGCCAGCGCGTACGCGACAACGAGCGGCGGCGACGCGAGGTAGTTCATCCGCACCTCGGGATGGATTCTCCCTTCGAAGTTGCGGTTTCCCGACAGAACGGCCGCGCAGGCGAGGCCCTTGGCGTTGATGGCCTCGGAGATCTCCCCGAGCAGCCGGCCCGAGTTGCCTATGCAGGTGGTGCACCCGAACCCGACGAGATCGAAGCCGAGCTTGTCGAGGTAGGGGACCAGGCCGGCCCGCTCCAGGTAGTCCATCACCACCCGCGAACCCGGTGCGAGGCTGGTCTTCACCCAGGGCTTGGAGCTCAGTCCGAGATCGATGGCCTTCTTTGCCACCAGGCCGGCGGCAATCATCACCTGGGGGTTGGAGGTATTCGTGCAACTCGTGATCGCAGCGATCACGACGTGGCCGTGTTCGAGATCGAACTCGGTCCCGTCAGGGAGTCGTACGTGTGACCGTGCGGCCCGGTTGATCGTGTCGTGGCTCGTGGACGCCGCGACCGGCGTAGGGAGCGAGCGCGAGAGCGCGTCCGCGAACATCGCCTTGGACCGGCGCAAGGGCACGCGGTCCTGAGGGCGCGACGGGCCCGCGAGACTCGGCTCGATGGACGACAGATCGAGGTCGATCCGCTCTGAGTAGGCGGGCTCGGCCGTCTCGTCGTGCCACAGGCCCTGCCGCTTTGCGTAGGCCTCCACGAGCGCGCAAAGTTCCTCGGGCCGGCCGGTGAGCCTCAGGTAGCGGAGCGTTTCGGAGTCGATGGGAAAGATCGTGGCCGTCGAGCCGTACTCCGGTGACATGTTGCCGATGCTCGCCCGGTTCTCGAGCGGCACCCTTGGCACACCTGGGCCGTAACACTCGACGAACTTGCCGACGACGTTGTGCTGCCTGAGCAGCTCAGCCACCGTGAGCACGAGATCGGTGGCCGTGGTGCCTTCCCTGAGCTCACCGGTCAGGCGCAGGCCCACGACCGGTGGCACGAGCATGGAGATCGGCTGGCCCAGCATGGCCGCCTCCGCCTCGATGCCCCCGACTCCCCAGGCGAGCACGCCGAGGCCGTTCACCATCGGGGTGTGCGAGTCGGCGCCGACGACCGTGTCGGGATAGGCGGCGCCCTCGGCATCGGCGAACACGACGCTGCTCAGGTATTCCAGGTTGATCTGGTGGCAGATGCCGGCCCCGGGCGGCACGACGCGCAGGTTCGAGAAGGCCTGTTGGCCCCAGCGCAAGAACCGGTAGCGCTCGGCGTTGCGCTCGTACTCGAGCGAAGTGTTCAGCTGAAGGGCGTCGCGGCGGGCGTAGGTGTCGACGACGACGGAGTGGTCGATCACGAGGTCGACAGGGATGAGAGGGTTGATCCGGCCTGCGTTGCCACCGAGCGCCTCGACGGCGTCGCGCATGGCGGCGAGGTCGACGATGCAGGGCACCCCGGTGAAGTCCTGAAGGAGGATCCGTGCCGGTGAGTAGGCGATCTCCCGGGCGGGAGCACCGATCTCGTGGCGGGCCACGGCCTCCACGTCCTCGGCCTTTACGCTCACACCGTCTTCGTGGCGCAGCATGTTCTCGAGGAGGAGCTTGATCGAATAAGGGATCCGTCCGAGATCAGCGACCCCCTCGAGTGCCGACAGGCGGTGGATGCGGTAGCGCCGATCGCCGACCTCAAGTGTGCCCTCGGCGCCGAAACTGTCTTGTCGAGTCATCTTCTTGTCTGCCTCCAAGGCTGCACTCTAGGGAGTGACAACGGAGGCCCCGGGATTGACCCGGTCGCGGAGCTTGCGCAGCGCCGCCGTCACGGCGAGCTCCTCATCCGGTTCGAGGACGCCGTCGAGGAGCTCGGCGAGCTGCGCGCGGTGCAGGTCGAGGGCTTTGTTCATCCGCGCCTCACCGGCGGCTGTCAGTGCGGCGAACGCGCCGCGGCGATCCTCCGGACAGACCTCGCGGTCCACGAGGCCGGCTGAAGACAAACGGTCGATGGCCCTCGTCAGACCGCTCGGAGTCAGGTCCGTCTGGGAGGCGAGATCGCTCATCCGCAGTCGGCGTCCTGGTGTGCGGGTCAGTCGGACCAGGATCTCGAACTCCTGGCCGGCCAGCTCGCACTGGCGCTCGAGGGGCGGGCGGACCACTCGACGCAACCCGGAAGCCGTCTCGAAGACGAGCCCGACGAGAGTGATCCGGTCGACCTCGCTCGCACGTCCGGGTCTCAGCGCTTCCTCCACGCCGACATCATAACGGGAGCCCGGGAATAGTTGCGCAGGCAAGTAGTTGTACATAGTTAGTTGCGCAAGCAAATGAAAGTGTAAGCCCCTCAGCACAAGGAGTCTCAACATGACCGACACGATCACCACCCCCAGCAGCAGGAACGTCAACGGCATCACGCTGCCGACCACGGGCACGTTCGTGCTCGACAAGTCTCACACCCAGATCGGTTTCGTCGCCCGGCACCTCATGGTCTCCAAGGTCCGCGGCCGCTTCACCGACTACGAGGGCAAGATCGTTGTCGCCGACGACCCCTCCGAGTCGTCCGTCGAGGTCATCATCCAGGCGGCGAGCATCAACACCAACGACGTGAACCGTGACAATCACGTCCGGACCAACGACTTCCTCGCCGTCGAGGAGTACCCGACGCTCACCTTCCGCAGCACGAAGGTGGAGCTGAGCCCACGGGGCGCCTGGAAGGTGCACGGTGACCTGACGGTTCGGGGTGTGAAGCGCCCGATCGTCCTCGACGCCGAGTTCGAAGGTGTGATCCAGGACCCCTGGGGCTACCAGCGCCTCGGTTTCACCGCCTCGGCCGAGATCGACCGCACCGAGTTCGGCGTGAGCTTCAACGCGGCTCTCGAGACCGGCGGTTTCGTCGTCTCCCCGAAGGTCAAGCTCGAGATCGAGGCTGAGGCAGTGCGTCAGGCCTGACCTGCTTGCGAACAGTCCCGCCGGTCCGGTTTGGACCGGCGGGACGCAGCCTTCTCCGGGGCTGGTCGCCCCGTCCACGTGTGCCAATCTGGCCTTGTCTACTCTGTAGCCAGTGACCGTTTCGGCAGTTAGATTGCAGTTGTGAGCGCGCCGATCGATTCTGGACCGGACGTACTCGGGATCCATGCGCATCTCCTCGCGTCGATCCCTGGCGTCCTGGTCCTGCTGGACGCTCGCGGCACTGTGCGTTTCGCGTCCGGCCAGGTCGGGCACCTCGCCGGCCAGCCTGTGGACGAGCTCGTCGGATCGGACCTGAGCAGCCATCTCGAGCCGAAGGACCGGCCCCTTCTGACCTGGCTGCTGGCGGCGTCGGCGGCAAAGTCGCCCGAGCAGCTGACCGGCCCGGTGCGGCTGCCATACGTTCATGTCGACGGGAGGCCGCGCCTTGCCGAGGCCTGGGCACTCAATCGGCTGGCGGATCCGGCCCTCGCGGGCTTCGTCGTCCTGCTGCTGTTAGAGAGCGCCTACGACCACTTCGACCAGGTGCTCGCCTCGGCCCAGGCCGGTGTGGCCCTCGAGGACAACCTTGCCGCGCTGGCCGGCGCCCTGGCTCTGCCGCCGGTACTCGGGGAGTCCTATTTCGTCGTCGCCTCGCCCGACGGTCGCAGGATCAGCTGCTTCCCGCAACACCCGCCGGTGCCCGCACCGCCCGCTGCCGGGCCTTGGGACCAGACGATGGGCCCCGACTCGGCGATCTTGTACACCGAGCTGGCGGGCTTGCCCGAGTCCACCAGAGCCGCCGCAAAGGGATTCCGTTCCGTCTCGTGTTTTCCGATCGTCAATCGCGGCGAGAACACGCCGTCGGCTTGCCTGGTCGTGTGGAGCCGTGATCTCGGGCCACTTGGGACAACCGAGCGCACGGCGGTGGACCGGGCGCTGATCCTCGCATCGCTCATGATGTCGCACAGTGTCGTGGGGGAACGGGCGCTGGAGGAGGCCTCTCAGGACATGCTGACCGGCCTCGGCAATCGCAGGAGCTACTTCGAGGCGCTCGACGCACGGGTCGAGGCCGGTGACAGACCGGCCGTGCTGTACATCGACATCGACGGCTTCAAGGACGTGAACGACCGGCTGGGCCGCCTTGCAGGCGACTCGGCGCTGCGAGTGATCGCCCGTCGGCTGTCGTCGGTCGTGCGGCCGACGGACGAACTCGCTCGCATCGGAGGGGACGAGTTCGCCATCCTTTGTGCCAGCGACGTCACCGAGCCACAGGTCATAGCGATCGCCGCCCGTGTGGTCGAGCGCCTCGCCGAACCGATCTCGATCGGCGACGCTCCGGCGTTGAAGGTCGGTGCGAGTATCGGGATCGTGCTCGACTTCCCGCCGGGGACAAGTTCGGATGCCCTGCTCGCCAGTGCTGACGAGGCGCTGTGCGAGGCCAAGGCGGCCGGGCGCAGCTGTTGGAGGGTCGCGACACCTGCGCGACAAAGAGCCTGAGGTCCTGACCCCGCCCTGAGGTGCCCCTCATCCCGTGGACATGTCAGGAATTGGCATCGGGCCGAAATATTCTCGCAAAACAGGACTTTCGACCTAGGATGCGAAAGTGACCGATGCCTACGCTGAGGTCATGTCGCTTCCGAGGGATTGCCGTCACACAGGCGGCCGTCCGGTCAGGAGTGCATTCGGGAGCCTTCCTTGAGCCGCATTTCAGTTGCGGCGGCAAGTGCTTGGCAGGACAGGCGGCGATTCCTGCTGAGCTGGTTCGCCCTGCCGCTCTCGCTGCTTGCTGCGCTCCTGCTCGGCGCGGTCATGATGCTGGCTCTCGGCGCCAACCCCATCACCGGCTACAACGCGCTCATAGTCGGGGCCTTCGACGGCAGCTACGCGCTCGGCTCCACGGCGGTAAAGGCCGCTCCACTTCTTCTCGTCGCCGTGGGGATCTGCGTTGCGTTCCGGGCCAACGTGTTCAACATCGGTGGCGAGGGCCAGCTGGCGATGGGCGGCCTGGCGAGCTCGGCAACGGCGCTCGCGCTCCCCAACCTGCCGAGCATCGAGCTCATACCGCTCGTGCTGCTCGCGGGTGCGGTCGGTGGCGCCGCTTGGGGGGCGATCCCCGGAGCGTTCAAGGCGTACTTCAACGTCAACGAGATCCTGAGCACGATCATGCTCAACCTCGTCGCCGTTCAGGTCATGAACTACCTGCTGGCCGGCCCGATGGTCGACAAGACGCAGAACTCCACCTACGGCCTGATCCCAGAGACCAAGCTCCTCCCGAGGACATCCTGGCTGCCGATCCTCATCCCGAACACGCAGCTCCACCTCGGCGTGCTGATCTCGGTGATCGTGGCAGGGGGGGTGTGGGTCCTGCTCTACCGCACGAGCTTCGGCTTCCGTATCCAGGCCGTGGGGCTGTCGCGTGACGCCTCGAAGTACGCCGGGATGCCGGTCAAGCGGACGATGACGCTTGCCATGACCATCAGCGGCGCGATGTGCGGCCTCGGGGGCGCGCTTCTCGTCTTCGGCAGCATCTCGCACCGCATGGTGACCGACGGGAGCCTTACCGGGTTCACCGGCTCGGACGGGTTCAACGGCATCGTGGTGGCGCTGTTCGGGGCGCTCAATCCGTTGTGGACGATCATCTCGGCGTTCCTGTTCGGCGGCCTCTTGGTGGGCGGTGACGCCCTGCAGGTCGCAACGGGCGTGCCTGCCGACATGGTGACCGCCCTCGAGGGGCTCGTCGTGGTGTTCGTCGTGTCGCTCGAGTACATGCGCAGGCGCAGCCGTGCCACGTCGACTGCGCCACCACGCTCCAAGGCCCGCCCGGCCGCGCCCGACGACCCGGTGGCGCCACTGGTCACAGCCGACGCGCGGGGTGACCCGTGAGCCAGTTCTTCACCTACGCCATCCTCACCGCGACGGTCGCCTCGGCGCTCGGGGTGGCCACGCCCTTCCTCCTCGCCGCGCTCGGCGAGACGATGGGACAACGAAGCGGCGTGATCAACCTGGGCGTCGACGGGATCATGCTCCTGTCGGCGTTCACCACCTACTACACCGCGCTCAAGACCAACAACCTGTTCTTCGCCGTCCTCGTCGGGATGGCAACCGGGGCGGTGATGGGTGTCATCACCGCGTTCATCAGCGTCACCTTGAAGGCCGAGCAGGGCATCAGTGGGATCGGCATCTACCTGTTCGGGCTCGGTTTCAGCGACCTGATGTTCATAAAGCTCGTCGGCACCCCGCTGCCGATCAACACGCTGAACCCGATCAACATCCCCCTGCTAGACCGGATACCCGCGGTCGGCGGGATGCTCTTCAAACAGACGATCCTCGTCTACGCGGCCTTCCTCCTCGTGCCGGTCGTGACCTTCGTCCTCAACCGGACGACATTCGGCATGAAGATCCGTGCTGCGGGGGAGAACCCGGCGGCGGCGGACAGCGTGGGCGTGAACGTGGCGCGCATCCGCTGGTCGACCGTTCTCATCGGCTGCACCTTGGCCGGCCTGGCCGGCGCCGCCCTCTTGATGTACGACGGCATCTTCCAGGAGAACCTCACCCAGAGCGAGGGCTTCATCGCCGTGGCACTCGTCTACTTCGGCGCTTGGCGCCCGAGCGGCGTCATGGGCGGCTCGGTGCTGTACGGGCTCGCCATCGCGGTCGTCCTCGAGTGGAAGTCGCTCGGGATCATCCCGCTCAGCGCCTCGGACCTCGCCGCGACCGCACCAGCGGTGATCACGATCCTGGCTCTGCTCACCGTCGCGCGTCGGTTCCGGCAGCCGGCCGCGTTGGGGAAGCCCTACGAGAGAGGAGGGTGACGCAGCGAGTACTCTCGAGCTCTCGGTTACAGTTGTGTTACGCGAGGACTTACGAGGGGCAAGCGGTGAGGCAACGAGGCAGGTCCAGTTGCGGCATCGGGCAGCGCCAGATTCGACCCACAAAAAGTGCAGTCACTAGCAAGGGAGAGAAAGCACAATGCATATGAACCTAGCCAGAAGGGGCGCTTTGGTGCTCGCCGCGGTGGGCATCGCGCTTGGTACCGCCGCCTACGCCAGCGGAGCTTCGGCCGCGACCGCATCGCGCCCGCACTCGACAGCAGCCATTACGCCATTGAAGGTTGCGCTCATCGCGCCAAGCGCGACCAACGACCTCGCCTTCACACAGTCGATGTACAGCGCTCTCGAGAGCCTGAAGAAGTCCGAGAACCTGACGATCTCGGTCTCGGCGAACGAGTACGTAGTATCCGACGCGGCGAGCATCATCCGCGAGTACGCGTCCAAGGGTTACAACCTTGTCATAGCCCATGGCTCCCAGTACGGGTCCACAATCGAGCAGCTGGCACCCCAGTTCCCGAAGGTCTCCTTCGCCTGGGGGACCGCCGGAGCAACGTTCGGGTTGAAGAACGTCTTCGCCTACGAGGCATCCTCGAATGAGGGCGGCTACGTCCAGGGTTACATGGCAGCGTTGCTCAGCAAGTCGAAGGTGCTCGGGATCTGCGGGCCGATCGCGACTGGTGACGCCAAGCTGTACGTCGACGGGTTCGCCGCCGGCGCGGCGGCCGCCGGCAAGGCCAACAAGTTCAAGGTGACCGCACACGAGGTCTACACCGGCTCTTTCAGTGACGACAGCCTCATGGCCACCTGCGCGAAGACCTTCGTGCAAGGTGACAAGGCGGACGTGCTCACCGGCAGCTCCCAGTCTGTCGTCGGGGCGATTGGCGTCGCGAAGTCGGACCACCTCGCATGGTTCGGCACGCAGTGGAACCAGTCCACCCTCGCGCCGCAGAACGTCGTCTCCTCCCAGGTCTACAACTGGGACCCGGTCTTGGAGCAGATGTTCACGGCGATCCGCGGCGGCACGCTCGGTGACGCGACCTACGTGATCGGGCTCGGCAACAACGGTGAGAGGATCCAGTTCAACTCGGGTTACAAGCTCTCGCCGGCGATCAAGGCCGAAGGCGAGAAGCTGATCGGCGAGATCACCAACGGGGACATCACCGTTCCACAGTAGTCGGCGACCGGTAGCCAAGAAAGGACGTCCGTGGTGACCACCCCGGCAGCGAGCCCAGCTCAGGAGGGCGTTCCGCTCCTCCACATGATGGGCATCACCAAGCGCTTCCCCGGGGTGGTCGCCAACGATCACGTCGATTTCGAGGTCCGTATCGGCGAGATCCACACCCTTTTCGGGGAGAACGGCGCAGGCAAGAGCACGCTGATGCGCGTGCTTTACGGCCTGTACCGCCCCGACGAGGGTGAGATCCAGATGAATGGCGCAAGGGTCACGATCACCTCGCCGGCCGACGCGATCAAGCGCGGTATCGGTATGATCCACCAGCACTTCATGCTCGTGGACACCTTGACCGTGGTCGAGAACGTCGCGTTGGGTGAGAAGTCGGCTCGCGGCCCGCTGACGGATTTGAGCCGTGTGTCGGCGAGGATCCGGGAGCTTGCCGACACCTACCGGCTCAATGTCGACCCGCAGGCGATCATCTGGCAGCTTTCAGTAGGTGAGCGCCAGCGTGTGGAGATCATCAAGGCGCTTTACCGCAACGTCTCGTTGCTGGTCCTCGACGAACCGACGGCTGTCTTGACGCCGCACGAGGTGGACGAGCTGTTCATCGTTTTGCGGCAGATGGCCGAAGGTGGCCGGGGACTCGTGTTCATCTCGCACAAGATCCACGAGGTGCTCGACATCTCGGACCGCATAACCGTGCTGAGGGGCGGCCGCAACGTTGGCACCATCCCGGCGGCCGAAGCGTCCCGCGCCCGGTTGGTGGAGTTGATGGTCGGCCGCAGCGTCGCGCTGGAGAGCCAGCCGGCGATGGGTATTTCACGCGACGTGCGGCTCGCGGTCAAGGACCTCCGGGTCAGGGGCGACCGGGGTATCGAAGCCGTTCGAGGGCTCTCACTCGATGTCTCCGCGGGCGAGATCGTCGGTATCGCAGGGGTCTCAGGGAACGGGCAGCGGGAGCTCTCCGAGGCCATTGCGGGACTGCGCGCACCGTCGAGCGGCTCCATCCGACTGGACGACGCCGAACTGGCGGGCGCGACCCCGGCACACGCGCTGGAGCGGGCCTTGCCTATGTCCCAGAGGAACGCATGCGCGACGGTGTGGTCCCGGCTTTCACCGTCGCACAGAACCTCCTGCTTGTTGAGAACCGGAGTCGCAGCTACTCCCGCCTGGGATTCCTGCGCACCCGTGCCATCCGCCGCCATTGCCAGGACTTGATCTCGGCTTTTGACGTCCGGACTCCCTCGCTTGACACACCAGCCAGGAACCTCTCCGGTGGCAACATCCAAAAGCTGATCATGGCCCGCGAGCTGTCGGGCAGTCCTCGCGTCCTGCTGGTCGCTCAGCCCACTCGAGGCATTGACGTGGGCGCGACCCGCTACATCCACGAACGCCTCGTCGCTCAGCGTGACAGCGGAACTGCCGTCCTGATCATCTCCGAGGACCTCGACGAGATCATGACCATCTGCGACCGTGTCCTTGTGATGTACGAAGGGACGATCATCGGCTCGGCCGACCCACGGATCAACACGCGCGAGGAGATCGGGATGTTGATGGCCGGCGTGTCCGGCACTCCCGCAGTTCCGCCCACCCCCGGCGAGTCGGCCACAGCCTCCAACTAGCCGTAGGGTCCCGGGCTCTCCCACAAGAGAGAGGGAAGTGCTGGTAGAGCGAGTTTCTCTGGTTAATTGAAAACCCGGCACCTGGCCGAGCCACGGGTGCTTGCGCCAGTTGCAGCTTCACATAACACCAGGAACTTCCTGTCAGGCGGGTCGTGTTCGGGCATACGTCGCGTGGTTGGCTATGTCCGAAGTGGCCACGCGCGTAGTTTGGGTCTTGCTGGCAGCGGATGAGTCCCCAGCTACTCATTCATCCCGTCTCTATGGATCTCCGCGACATGAGCCACAGCTCGCCGTTTCGTTCCGTGACAAAGATCGCTATGCGCTGCTGTTTCTGGTGTCATGATTTCGATAGTGAGCAACTGGTCCTCGGACTCGACACTCTCCGTGTCGGGTCGGACGGGGGTTGATCAGTCCAGCCACGGGAACCGGCGATCCTGTGCCGCAAGCTGAGCCATGCCTCCACGGGTCGAATTCAGCGAGGTTGACGCCTCTGCGCTACGCCTAGGACTGCACGGCTCCGGCGTTGCAGTGCCGCTTCGAGCCGTGCCGCGTTCCTTGCTGGCTGGCAGCCGGGCACAAGCTGACGGATCGGTGATCGAGCGTTACCGTCGTCTGGTATGGGATGACACCGATCGCCGGGTTGCCCTTTAGCGGCAACATCGTTTCGGTTGGCCCGCCGTGGTACGCCAAGGGCCCGAGCCATCTTGCACCATGGTCGACGTCGTCGATCGCACCGCGCAGGCAGGTCCCGTTGCTCGCGATGTTGTAGCCTGCGTCGTTCCAGGTCCCGCCAGTCCGGAGACAAGGGCCATCGAAGATGTTCGCAGCGGCCCAGACGGTGCCATGGCCGGCGCCGCCGATGGCGCCGCCGCCCGGGGCTCCGTGGACGCCGTAGATGTTGTTGGCCTTGTTGCCCGAGAACGTGGAGGCCGACACGCTGACGGTACCTGTGCCGCCCGCGTCGGAGTTGTCGATGCCGCCGCCGTGGGCTTCGGCGATGTTACCCGAGAACGTGGAGGCCGAAACGAGGACAGTGCCTTTGCTGATGCCCATGCTGTCGGCGTTGTCGATGGCGCCGCCATCGCCAACTGTCTCATTACCCGAGAATGTGGAGGCCGACACGCTGGCGATGCCGCTGCCGCCCCAGTCGGCGTTGTCGATGGCGCCGGCGTCGTCGAGGGACGCAACGTTGGCCGAGAACGTGGAGGACGACACGCTGAGGGTGCCGCTGGCGTTGTCGGCGTTATCGATGGCGCCCGCGCGAGCCGCGACATTGCCCAAGAATGTGGAGGCCAACACTATGAGGCTGCCTTGGCCGCGGGTGTCACCACTGTCGATAGCGCCGCCGTTGCCGTTACTGGCGCTATTGCCCGAGAATGTGGAAGCTGTAACGAAGACAGTGCCTTTGCCCCCGATATCGGCGTTGGCTATGGCGCCCCCGTCGCAGTTGAGGGCGTTGTTACCCGAAAACGTGGAGTGCGACACGCTGAGGGTGCCTGTGCCACCGATATCGGCGTTATCGATGGCGCCGCCGTCGTCGGAAGCGTAGTTGCGCAGGAATGTGGAGTCCAACACGCTGAGGGTACCGCCACGAATGTTCTCGATGGCGCCGCCGAGCCCGGAGTCGATGTTGTTGGCATTTTGGATCGTGACTCCGACGAGGTCGAGGTGCACCTTCGAGCCGATCATGAGCACCGGCCCGTCACAAGCCTTGGTCCGACAGCCAGTTGGTTGCCCGTGGTTGCCGTCAAGTGTGGGTTTGGTGACGCCGGGTGCCGGTTTGATCGTGAGCGGCGCCGAAGACGTGGTGCCTGTGGTATTCACTGCCCAGTTGCCGACATAGTGCCCGGAGCGACCGGAGGTGGCCAGCGCTACGGTGCTGCCAAAGGCAGCTTTGGACAACGCCTCGGACAGCGTGCACTGCGCGGCCGTGGTGCTCGTTTCAGGGCAGTTGGCTGGCGAGACGGCGCCCCCGTGCGCGTATGCGTACAACGTCTTAACCCTGGCCGACGCTAGAGGAGCAGTCACGACCAGGCTGAGCGCCGTGCCCACGAAAAACAGAGCGGCAAGGCCAGCTGTGTACCGGCCCAGGGCCCTGGCGCCTGCACAGACGAAGGGAGGCGTTGCTCTGGCTTGCTTCCGGGTTCGGTCGGATGGCCCCATGCCCTGCTCCTTCTTCTGGGTTGCTGCCGGACTGCCAACCTGGCGGCGAGCCGACAATACAAGGCTGGACTGCACTGTAGCTACTAAGAGCCGCAGCACATCGTCTCGCCCTGGCCAGGGCCGAGCGCGTGCGCGGCAAGTACAACCCAAACGCGCGTCTCGCGATCACTGCATCAAGTTGTCGCAAGATCCAGAGACTGATGGGCGAAGAAGATCTGGCCCATCTCCTCGGTCAGGAGCAGTCAGGCCGGCGTTCTTGCCAGGAGGCTCTCAAGGTACGACCTGCTTTGATGCACTGCCTGCTGTGGCCCGCAATCGACGGACGGCTCGCCCTCCAGCATGACGTCCTGCTCGAGCACGTACCAGCCACGGTAGGCGGCCCCCTCGAGCGCGCCAACGATCGCCGCGACGTCCACGTCTCCCTCTCCGAGCATGCAGAAGATGCCCAGGCGGACTGCATCGCTGAAAGCAAGCTGGCCATTGGCCACACGTCGGGCCAGGTCGCGGCGCACGTCCTTGAAATGCACATGGCCGATCCGTGATGGGGCTTGGCGAGCCAGGGCGACCGGATCGCCGCCGCCGGCCATGACGTGGCCCGTGTCGAGGCAGAGCGGGACCGAGGCGCCCTCGAGGACACGATCTATTTCTTCAGGTCGCTCGACGACGGTGCCGACGTGAGGGTGCAGCACGGCGCTCATCCCGCCCGCCGAGGCGATGTCGACCGCCTCGTCGAGAGCTCCGAGGAGCAGGTCCCATTCCCCTGAAGAGAGCACCGGGCGGCGATCGTAGCCTTCGAGCCCGGTGGCGGCGGCGAGTACGACCACCTCGCCCCCGCTGTCCGCGAACCGACGCACCACGTGGCCAAGCTTGTCGCGCCACGGTCCCGGTCGGTGGAGCACAAGCGGCGTAAAGCCTCCTACGAGGCGCAGGCTGTGGTCGTCTAGCTGGCGACGCAGCGCGTGTGAGTTGTCCGGCAGGAACCCGTCGGGACCGGCCTCCGTCGCCATGAGCCCGATTGAGCGCATCTCGGCCAGCACCCGTTCCGGCGACAACTGGTGACCCCATCCGGGCACTTCAGAGACGCCCCAGCTGATCGGCGCTCCCGCGATCCGTTCCACTGTGCTCATTTCAGTCAGTTAACCTCCTCGACTCGACGCTGCTCGACAGACTCCCACCGACCAGAGCCGGCCGAGCGCACTACCGCGGCGAGTACCCGTGCCGTCGCGGCCGCATCGGCCACCGCCGCTCCGAGTTGCTTGCCTTCGGAGATCGACCGGAGGAAAAGTGCCGCCTCGATGACCTTCAGGTCGTCGTAGCTCATGCTGATCGCCGGTCCCGGCTGGAAGTGCGCGTAGTCCCCGTGAGCAGGCCCGGCGAGAACCGTCGTGTAGCCATGGTCGGCGCCCGACCGTCCGAGGCAGACCCGGAGTTCGTTCATCCTCTCGAAATCCCAGGAAAGCGCACCGTCGGTGCCGAAGACGTCGAGGGCAATCTGACACCTTGGGCCGACCGTGACCCTGCTCACCTCGCAGGTGCCCACCGCGCCGTCTCCGAAACGGAGCAGGGCTCCGGCATAGTCCTCGTTCTCGACAGCGCCCATCTTGCCGCCCTCTACGACGGCGAAGTGGTCGCCTACGCCCATTGGCAGCACTGGTCGCTTTGGGATCACGATCTTTGTCAGCGCGCTGGTCTCGGCGATTGGCCCAACGAGGTGCTGCAGGAGGTCGATCGTGTGTGACATGAGGTCTCCCACGACCCCCAAGCCGGCCAGGCTCCGCTGGAAGCGCCAGCTGAGCGCGGCCCTGGGTTCCGCTGCGTAGTCGTTCAGGAAGACTCCGCGCACATGAACAACCTTCCCGATACCCCCAGAACAAACGAGCTCACGAGCATGCTGGACCGCCGGTGCATGGCGATAACAGAAGCCGACTGCCGTGACGATGCCAGCGGCTCTGGCGGCACGGGCGATGTCCTCCGTCTCGTCGACGTTGCGCCCAACCGGCTTTTCGATCCAGAAGTGCTTACCTTGCTCCGCAGCCAGGGTCGCGATCTCCCGGTGCAGGTAGTTCGGTGCCGCGATATTCACCGCCTCCACATCCGGGTGAGCGATCACCGAGCGCCAGTCGTCGGTACCTTCGAGGTAGCCGAGCTCGTCGATCGCGAACCGGACGCGATCAGGGGCGGTGTCCGCCGCGACGACGAGTCGCGGACGGACACCGAGTTGTGGATAGTGGTAGTTCACCTGGTGGTAGGACTTCGAATGAAGTCTCCCCATCCAGCCGACGCCGACTAGCCCGATGCCGATTGAACGCCGGGCGCCGGCGCTCGCTTCCATGTCTCTCGCCGTTCTCAGTTGCTCCTTACACCCGCCCGCAGTGTCTGTCGGTGCCTCGCCCTCGCCGGGCATCGAGGAACCTCCTATTAGATCGGGCGCCGGCCGAGCTGCTCGAGGCGGCAAAGGTCGACGGCGCCAGCCAGCTCTCGCTCCTACGCCTGGTGATCATCCCTCTGCTACGGCGCTCGATAGTGACGAACTTGATGCTCATAACCCTGCAGACACTGGCCAGCTTCACCCTTATATTTGTGCTGACCGCCGGCGGCCCCGGAGAAGCCAGCCAGACCACGCCGCTATACATCTACCAGCAGGCTCTCCAGCTATACGACATAAGTTATGGGACCGCGATGTGCATAGTGCTCCTTTTGATAGGCGCCCTCTTCTCTGTGGTCTATATCAAGTTGATCCGGGTGGAGGAAGTGGGATGATCGGAGTCCTGAGTTCGGGCGAAAGAAGAGCAGCCCGTTCAAACGCGCGCCCACGTAGCCGCTTCCGCATCACGTCACCGCGGATAATGGCGGCGCGCGTGAGCGCGTATGGCGTTTTGGCCCTGATAGCTGTCTTCTTCATAGCCCCGCTCCTTTGGCTCGTCCTCTCCGCGTTCGAACCCACGGCCAGCGTGGGGTCCGCGGCCCCACTGGTCCTCTCGTTCAGTAACTTTGCGAAGGTCCTCAACTGGACAACGACGTACAAGCCGCTCATAAACTCGGCGATCTTGTCGGGGTCGACGGCGATCATAACTGTCGTTGCTTCGCTCTTTGCTGCCTACCCGCTCTCGCGCTATCAGATGCGCTTTCGCAAGCCGTTCCTGTACACGGTTGTGTTCTCCACGGGGCTCCCGATCACGGCGATCCTGGTGCCCGTGTACTCGATGTTCGCGCGCTTCAACCTGGTCGACAATATGTCGGCCGTGATCTTGTTCATGACGGCAACGTCGCTTCCGTTTGGGATCTGGCTCATGAAGGGCTTCATGGATGGTGTGCCTCTCGAGCTGGAACAGGCGGCGTGGGTCGATGGGGCGACGTGGCTGGGGTCGTTGAGGCGGATAGTTGCGCCGTTGATGTTGCCCGGCATAATGGTCATTACGATCTTCACTTTCGTCAGCCAGTGGGGCAACTCCTTCGTCCCGTTTATTCTGCTCGAGACCCAAAGCAAGTTCCCGGCTTCAGTGAGCATCTATACGTTCTTTTCCCAGTATGGGCTGGTCGACTACGGGCAGCTGGCGGCGTTCTCGATTCTGTACACGTTGCCTGCGGTAGGGCTGTGGGTTGTGGCCGGACGCTTCTTGAAAGGCACGTTCACCTTCGCAGGCGCAGTGAAAGGCTGACTCACACCATGCATGAGGACCAGAACAGGACCACCGCGCGGATCAGGCGGGCCTTGGACATGCGGTTGCGTCCTCGGGTCTTGGAAGCACGTGAACCGTGCGAGGTCTCGTCCTTTTCCTGCGGGGACCCGGTAAGTGTGTCAGTCGCGCTCGCCGCGGCTTATGTCTCCGTTGAGCGCGCCGCGCCCTGGGGAGCGCCGTGGTCGACGACCTGGTTCCGGATTTCCGGCAGAGTGCCGGCCGAATGGGCCGGCCGGAGGGTCGAGGCGGTGTTCGACCTCGGGTTCAGTGACCGGAGCCCTGGGTTTCAGGCCGAGGGTCTGGCGTTCGGCGTAGATGGCAGCCCGATCAAGGCGGTGTTACCCCGGAACAACTGGCTCCCTGTCGACGACGGCGGGTCTGGCAGCTGGACGTGCTTCGTTGAAGCGGTAGCGATGCCGGCCATCATGGGAGGTACCGACGACCCGTGCCAACCGACCGAGCTGGGTGACGTCGGCACTTCGGGGGCCAAACCCCTCTACGTGCTCGGGGGCGCCGACTTGGTGGTAGTCGACGAGGCGGCTCTGGCTCTTGCGCTCGACGTCGAGGTCCTGCTGGGGCTGATGGGGGGCCTGCCCGTCAGAGATCCACGCCGCCACGAGGTATTGCGCGCCCTGGAACGCTGCTTGGACGCCTACGACCTGGACGGCGATCCGGCCGCGGCTCGCGAGGCCCTCAGGGGTGTGATGTCGGCACCGGCCAGCCGTACCGCGCACAAGATCTCCGCCGTCGGCCATGCCCACATCGATTCAGCGTGGCTATGGCCAGTTCGGGAGACCATCCGCAAGTGCGCCTGGACTTTCTCCAACGTGGCGGCGTTGGGTGACGAGTACCCGGAGCTCGTCTTTGCGTGTTCTCAGGCTCAACAGTGGTGGTGGATGAAACAGCACTACCCGGTGATCTATGAGCGCATGAAAGCGCAGGTCGAAAAGGGCCAGGTCGTTCCCGTGGGTGGCATGTGGGTGGAGTCTGACACCAACGTGACCGGTGGGGAGTCCCTCGTCCGCCAGCTCGTGTTCGGCAAGCGCTTCTTTCTCTCCGAGCTGGGCGTGGAGACCGAGGAGGTGTGGCTACCTGATTGCTTCGGCTACTCGGCTGCGCTTCCTCAGCTCATCCTCCTCTCTGGGTCACGCTGGTTCCTCACGCAAAAGCTCTCGTGGAACGACACCAACAAGTTCCCCCACCACACGTTCTGGTGGGAGGGCATCGACGGGAGCCGGGTATTCACCCATTTTCCCCTCGTCGACACCTATAACGCCGAGCTCCTGCCGTCCGAACTGGCTCACGCGGCGGACAACTATGCCGAACGCGGCTTCGGGACCCGGTCGTTGGTCCCCTTCGGTTACGGCGACGGCGGCGGGGGGCCCACGCGGGAGATGATGGAGAGGGCGCGTCGTCTCGCCGACCTGGACGGGTCGCCCAAGGTGGTCGTGGAGGCCCCGCCGAAGTTCTTTGCCGCCGCCCAGGACGAGTACCCCCTTGCGCCGGTCTGGTCGGGCGAGCTCTACCTCGAAGGACACCGCGGGACCCTCACGAGCCAAGTCGAGATCAAACAAGGCAATCGTCGCTGCGAGAACTTGATGCGGGAAGCGGAGCTCTGGTCGACCGCAGCCCTGGTAGCCGGGCGCTCGGCCTACCCATACGAAGAGCTGGAAGAGATCTGGCGGGACATCCTGCTGAATCAGTTCCATGACATCCTCCCGGGCTCATCGATCGCCATGGTCAACGACGAGGCAATCGCCAGTTGTGCCAACAGTGCCCGGCGGCTCGAGGACATCGTCGAAAGAGCGATCTCGGCGCTGTGCGGCAACGGCGATGTGCCCGTGGCTTTCAACGCTGCGCCGCATGAGCGCCACGGGATCCCGGCCCTTTCCGCCGGCACGGTGTCACTGGCGACTGGCGCGGCCAGGGTGGTCGGTGGAACCATCCTCGAGAACGACCTCATCAGGGTGGAGCTCGACGCTGATGGCCATGTCGCCTCATTGTTCGACCTTCATGCCGGGCGGGAGGTCATTCCACCCGGCGCCCTCGGCAACGTGCTCCAGCTCCACCCGGACATTCCGAACAACTGGCCCGCTTGGGATGTCGACGCCTTTTACCGCAATGTCCGCCAGGACCTGGGCTCGCCTCAGAGCATCACCGTCTTGTCGAGTGGACCTGAAGAGGCTGCCGTCCGGGTCGAGTACCGTTTCGGCTCCTCGCGGGCCGTGCAGACCTTGCGGCTGGCGGCCGACAGCAGGGCCTTGGTGGTGGACATCGAGCTTGACTGGCGAGAGCATGACCGCCTGCTCAAGGTGGCCCTCCCCATCGACGTCCACACGGACCGGTCGTCATCGGAGATCCAGTTCGGGCACATCCAACGGCCCACTCATGACAACACCTCCTGGGACGCTGCCCGTTTTGAGTTCGTGGCACACCGTTTTGTGCACGTGGGAGAGCCTGGCTACGGCGTCGCGGTGGTGAATGATGGAATATACGGCCACGAGGTAGCGGCCATGGAAAGAGCTGGCGGCGGAAGGGCCACCTTGGCCCGGCTGTCCATCGTTCGCAGCCCGAGTTTTCCTGATCCCCGCGGAGAAAACGGAGTGCACAACTTCCGCTATGGGATTGTGCCGGGGGCGACGATCGCCGACGCTGTGCACCACGGCTACTACTTCAACTTCCCGCTTCGAGCAGCCATGGCCGAGCGGGAGGTGGAGCCGCTGATAACGCTGAACAACGATGCGGTGGTGGTCGAGGCGGTCAAGGCTGCCGACGACCGTTCGGGAGACGTGGTCGTGCGTTGCTATGAGTCTCTCGGGGGCAGGGCCACGACGACGGTGAAAGCGAACTTCGCGGTTCGTCACGCTTCGTTGACCGACCTGCTGGAGCGTCCATTGGTCGACCTCGTCGTCGGGCCCGGCAGCGTTGTCTCGCTGCAGCTGAGGCCTTTCCAGATCGTCACGCTGCGGCTGTCACCGGAGAAATGACCCGTGCATTCCCATTCTCTGTTCGGTGCTGACAGCGATAGGTCCCCTGTTGCCGACGGAGTTGCGGATGCCGACGCGCCATGGTCGACTTCGGCCTCGGTCTCGTGGGGCGGACTCGGGTGACCTCGAGCCTCTGTCTTGCGCTGGACATCGGGGCCACGAAGCTCGGAGCAGCACTGGTGGACCGCCAGGGTGACATCCGGCGCAGCGCGAAGAGACATACGCCCGAGGGATGCGATCCTGAGATGCTGTTCTCGGAGGTGACGAACCTCCTGGACGGACTATTGGAAAGTGAGGTGGAGAGTCCGTTGGCCCTGGGCGTGGGCAGTCCGGGGCCGGTGAAGGACCGTTCCGAAGTGAGCCCGCTCAACATCCCGGCCTGGCGGGGCTTTCCTCTGCGGCGGCGCCTCGAGGACCGCTATGGCCTGGCGACGTTTGTCGAGCTTGACACCAAGGCCCTAGCGCTGGCCGAGGGCTGGACGGGCGCGGCGCGGGGTAGGCGCAACTACCTGGCCATGGTCGTCTCCACGGGCATCGGAGGGGGATTGGTCCTGGACGGGAGGCTGGTCGAGGGCCGCACGGGTAACGCTGGGCATGTGGGCCATGTCGTAGTTTGTCCAGAGGGCAGGCCATGTTCGTGCGGGGGCAGGGGTTGTCTGGAGGCAGAGGCCTCAGGCTGGGCGATCGCCGTCATCACCGGGCGGCCCCCTCGCGAAGCTACCTCCGAGGTGATCGAGCACACCGGTCAGCTAGTGGGCCAGGCCCTGGCTTCGGTGGCCACCCTGTGCGACCTCGACCTGGTGGTCGTAGCTGGCTCGGTTGCCCTAGGTTTCGGCGCCCCGTTCTTCCGAGCCGCGGTGAGTGCGCTGCACGACTACGCCACGCAGGACTACACCAGGCAAACGCAAGTGGTCCCGGCGGGCCTGGGCGCGAGGGCGCCCCTGGTGGGCGCCGCGGCGGTGGCGTGGCGGGGCCTTGGTGAGCGAGAGGAAACACCGTGGGAGGCCACAACGGCCGACGGCTGTGAGCCTGAGCGATGAACGACGGTCGGGACCACTCGTGGGGCGCCCGGCTTTCTCCACAGTAAGCAACGAGAAGGGACAACGCACCCATGCGCGTCAGTTCGGTCCGTTCCACCTACTGTTTCGTCGCGAAGGGGGAGCAGCTGGCCCAGGTCATCCGGGTTGTAGTCGCGGACGCCACGCCCACCGAGCCTGCAGAGGTCACGCTGCTTGGCGACGGCCTCCTGTGGGCTGAGTCCTGGCAGGGGTGCCTCGATCCGACGTGGGCCGGCAGAGCGGACGGTCCCGCTTGGGCTCCCGGCGCCGACGCTGGGCTTGTCACACCAGCCCGCTTCACGTCCGCCCCCGACCTGCCCGATGGGGTCGTGGTGGAGGTCCCGGTCCTGTTCGACCCGGCGCTGCCCGCGGGCAGTGTCGTTGCCCTTCAGGCCGTCGTGCAGTCCGGCGAGGCTCGGGCCGTGGCCGAGGGTGGGGTGGTGGTCCGGGAGCCAGGTTGGCGGATGCTCATGGTTCCCCATTTCCACTACGACCCGGTTTGGTGGAACACTCAGGCCGGCTACACGTCCGGCTGGGACGAGCTGGTCTGGGCCCAGGATCGCCGGGAGTCCTTCCAACACAGTGGGCTGGCGCTGGTCGAGGCCCATCTCGAGAAGGCACGGGTCGATCCTCTCTACAAGGTGGTTTTCGCCGAGGTGGACTACCTCAAGCCCTACTGGGACCTCTACCCCGACCGCCGCGAAGAGCTCAGGTCCCTGATCCAGGCAGGCCGCGTCGAGATCGTCGGCGGTACGTACAACGAACCGAACACGAACTTGACCGGCGCAGAGACTGCCATCCGGTCGGCTGTGTACGGCATCGGCTTCCAGCGGGACGTGATGGGCGCTGATCCAAGGAGCGCTTGGCAGCTGGACGTGTTCGGCCATGACCCCCAGTGCCCGGGGATCATGGCCGACTGCGGGATCGACTCCGCAGCATGGGCGCGAGGCCCGTTCCACCAGTGGGGGCCGAAGACCGAGACCGGGACAACTGCCTGGATGCAGTTTCCCTCCGAGTTCGAATGGGTCGCCCCGAACGGTCGGGGCCTTCTCACGAGCTACATGCCCGATCACTACTCGGCAGGCTGGGAGCTCGAGCGGGCGACAACGCTCCACGGGGCCATGTGGCGGGCGTACGAGCTGCTCGAAGACCTAGCCCAGGTATCGGCGACGAAGGTCACGCTCCTGCCCGTGGGCACTGACTACACGCCACCGAGTCGCTGGGTGACCGAGGTCGCGAAAACCTGGGCACGACGCTACGTATGGCCCCGCTTCGAGGTGTCAGTGGCTCGGGAGTTCTTCGATGCCGTGCGGTCCGAGCTGTCGCGCCAAAGGCGGGCACCGTCGCCGCAGACTCGTGACATGAACCCGATCTACACCGGCAAGGACGTCTCCTTCATCGATACCAAGCAGGCGCAGCGCCTTGCCGAGACGAACCTTGCGGATGCCGAAACGCTCGCCACAGTGGCCGGGATCCTGGGCGCACCTCTACCTCACAGGGCATTGGACCAAGCATGGCGTCAGCTGGTCTTCGGCGCGCATCACGATGGGATCACGGGGTCCGAATCTGACCAGGTCTACCTGGACCTCCTCGGTGGCTGGAGAGAGGCGCACGAGCTGGCCTGCGAGGTGGCCGACGTCTCCACAGGGCACCTCCTTGACGCCATCGACACCAGCGGCGATGGCCAGGCCGGCGTGGTCGTCAACACCCTCGGCTGGGACCGCTCCGACCTGGTGGTGACCGAGGTGCCTGCTCCGCGGGCGGGGCGTGTCCTCGAGGTTGACGATGGGGCTGGTCGGGCGGTCCCGGTGCTCAGTGAGCCGGGCGCGCTGCCCGGTTCGCTCCGCGTCAGCTTCTTGTCCGAGAACGTGCCCGGAGTCGGCTACCACACGTATCGGTTCCGTCACCGCGAAGCCGAGACGGCCGAAACGTTCGGTTGGGTCGAGGTCCCTGGATATGAGATCGCCAATGAGCACCTCGGCATTGCCGCCGACCCCGGTCGGGGCGGAGGGCTGAGCCGGATCACCGATCGCGTGAGCGGCTTCGAGCTGTTGCCTGACGGAGAGATTGGCAATGAGCTGCTGGTCTATCCGGAGTACGACGGCCATCCCCGCTTCGGCGAGGGCCCTTGGAACCTCCTTCCGGCTGGCCCGCCCGTTCGGTCGGGCGAGCAGAGCGCAGCCGTGCATCGTGAGCGTTCCGTGCTCGGCGAACGACTGGTCGTAGACGGCTCGTTAGGGGGGTTCCGCTACCGCCAGGTGGCAACTCTTTGGAACGGGATTCGGCGCATGGAACTGCGGACCGAGATCCACGACTGGCGTGTCGAGGACCACCTGCTCCGGCTCCGGTTCCCGACCACTCTCGCTGGCGGAACGCCTGTTTCGGCTGTCGGAGACGCCGTTGTTGCGAGGGGCTTCGGCCTCATTGACGTGGACGCGGCGGAAGCTCCGTGGACCCTCGACAACCCTGCGGCGGAGTGGTTCGGGCTAAGCACCACACTCCTCGTGGAAGCGGTCGAGGCGGGCCGTCCCTACCACCGTCGCGGGGTGGGGGTGGCCGAAGTGATCGTTCCCGTCGGCGCCGGGGCGGCACCCTGGGCTCGCCGGTTACTGGTCGCCCTGATCCAAAAAGGGGTTACGTCCACCTGCACCGAGGCGGATCGCAACAGGTACGGCGCCCTGCTGGGAGACTCGAACTTGCCGGACTTTCGCGTGGCTGTTGGCGATCCGCGCGAGAACTCTTTTGTCGCCGCCATCCTCCAAGCGGCTGGCGCGGCCTACAGCAAGGCACTCGAGGATCAGCTGGCCCGCCAGGGTTGGGCGCGCCTCTTGATCCCGGCCGCGCGGCCCTTGAGAGATGTGTGGCGCCCGGGAGCCGACCTTCGAGACCCGAGGGCTTTGCCCGTGCTTCTCGTGGCCGGCCGTGACGAGACGGCGACGGTGGCGGCTGTCGACGCATTGCAGGCCGAGGTGGTCGCCGGCCGCGTGGTAGTGGAGCAGTCGGCCACCCTGGTTCCGGAGCCGGAGCAAGTGCCGGAGTGGACCGCGGCCATCTTGAACCGAGGTACGCCCGGCTTTGCCGTGGACTGCGGCGGTGCTCTTCACGTCTCGCTACTGCGCGCGTGCACCGGTTGGCCATCCGGGGTCTGGATAGATCCGCCCCGCCGGTTCGCGCCGGACGGTTCGGCCTTCGAGCTCGAGCATTGGAGTCACGTCTTCGAGAATGCTCTTCTGCTCGGACGGGGCGACTGGCGTGAAGCGGGTTGCGTGGAACAAGCACTTGCATTCAATCGACCGCTCCGCGCAACCATTGCCGATCCCCACCCCGGGACGCTGCCGCCGCACGCTCGATTGTTCGCGATCCGCCCGCGCGAAGAATGCGAGGAACCATCGCACGCCCGAGTGGTTCTGGCTGCCCTCAAGCCGGCAGGTAACCCTCTGGCCGCGGGGGACCTGCTGCCAGAGGGGGACGAGTCGGGCCAGGAGACGGAAGTCACCCTGCGCTACTACGAGGTTGGCGGTCAACCGGCGGAGGTGGAGATCGAAAGCCTCTTCCCCATTTCAGGAGCAAGGCGCGCGAATCTCCTGGAGGAGCCCGGAGAGCCACTTGCTCTGACCGAGGCTGCCAAAGCCCGTCCGAGCACGGTGGCGCTTTCTGTCGAGGCGGCGGAGCTCGCCACGATTCGGCTGTGCCTCGGCCGCGCCGGCAGGACGGTCGCCCCGATCAACGCCAAGGACGGTTGGGATACGGAGGCTGCCCAGCCCGTGTTCAGCCGGTACTGGCTCCACAACAAGGGGCCGGCACCGATGGGCAACCAGGCGGTCGCCGTGCACGTCCTACCTACTGCTTTGGTGCTGAGGGCCGGTGAGGTTGGCGAGTTCATTGCCCAGGTCGCCTCGGGTTCCACCCACGTCACCCAGTCGGGGCAGGTCGAACTGTTGGGGCCGGAGCACTGGGACCTGGAGCCGTCGGGGCAGCTGTTCGCGTTGAGTCCCGGGGCCTTCATGCGAGTTCCGGCGCGTCTGCGGGTCCCGGAGAACTGCCGCCCTGGGCGGTACTTTGTAGCGGTCCGAGTGTTCGACTCCGCCGGCCAGGCCCAAGAGGACGTCGTGACCGTCGACGTCGTCCCGGCGCTCGCAGAGGCCGGCCACGCAGAGGGCCACTTCCCGGGAGACCCGAAGGCGCTCCTCGCGAAGTCAGCACCCTTCAACCACCCCGCTGGCCAGGCGTTGGCCGAGCTTGAGATCGCTCTCGAGAACTCGGAGTTGGCGCTTGCACCCTTGGCGGCGGCCACGCTTGGTCTCGTGCTCACCAACCGCACTTTGGGCGAACTACGGGGCGAGGTGCAACTTGTATCCCCGATCGAGACCTGGCCTTACCTCGACCCTCTGACACAGGCTTTTAGCCTGAGACCGGGTGAGCACCGCCGACTCGAGGCGTTCGTGCGCAGCCCTGGCCAAGCATGGCTCGCTTCGTGGGCGTTGTTCAAGGTGACTTATTTCGGACGAATCTGGTACTCGCCCGCGGTGGCCTTGCGCCTCGGCGCAGAGCCCGCGGCGCTCGATCAGGTTGTTGTGTCCGGTTCAACGTTGACGCGACAGGTCTAATGGTGTCCGACGGGTCTGTCATCGGCTGGGTTCACGGGGTCCCCGTGACATCGGCCGCTCTCGATGCGTACATCGTCGATCTCGCAGCTGGACCGGTGGGCACCCGGCTCGGCATCACTGGCGAACCGGATGTGCGTGCCGATCTCGGTCGTTCCAAGGCTGCTGGCCTTCGGGCCTGGGGGGTCAAAGCGCTCTTGGCGGACACCGTCCTGCGGGTAGAGGCCGCCCGGCTCGGGGTAGCGGACCTGAGTTCGCCTGCCGACTGGCTGGTCCGGCTCGAAGCCACTGGTGAGCTTGTGGACCAGATGCCTACTGAGGTCGAGATGCGCGCGTACTACTTGGCAAACATCCACCGCTTCCGACTGAGTGAGGCCCGCCGGGTACGTCACGTCCTTGTTGGAGACCGCGAATCGGCTGAGCACATGCGCAAACTCGCCCTAGACGGCGCAGCCTTGGCGCAGCTTGCCACGGGCTCCTCTCTTGATAGAGGAAGCCGCAACCGGGGCGGCGACCTTGGATGGGTCGAGCGCGGTCACCTGGCTGGACCTCTCGAGGAGGCGATCTTCGAGGCAGATCTGAACCGGGTCATCGGACCAGTCGCGAGTGGTTTCGGCTGGCACCTTGTCCTGGTGGAGGCGGTCCGACAGAGTCGGACGCGTTCCTTTCATGAGTGCCGCGAGCAGATTCAGGTCGAACTGGCCGAACACCATCGGCATCGCTCCTGGCTGACCTGGCTGGATCAGCGAATGGCCGAGGCGGTCCGTGTCCCCGAAGGGGTTGAGCACCCTTTGTTTCGGGGACTCCCGGGCTCCCCGCACCGGCACTGACCAAGTCGATTTCGAGAGCCCGTCCGACGAGGTCAGGCGGCCCGACTTCGGCGACGTGTTCATGCAAGGTCAGTTCAACATCTCGCGCTGGGGCGGTTTGCCAACACGAGTCGTAGTTTCTTGGACCTAGGCGGAAGTTACGTCACCATGAAAGGGCATTGAGTCCTTCACGAGGGGAAATGCTGAGATCTCGACGGCTTTCCTGTCTACAGGAGGCGGAGGGGGACGTTTGCGCCGATGAGCTCGAAGGCCCGTCGCTGGACCTCGGTTAGCTGGGCGAGTTGCTCGAAGGTCTGATCTGTGCCCGGCACCGTACAGGTGTTGCGGGTGAGGGTCCCGAGATGGTCGAGGAGTCCCTGGAAGCTCTGCACGGGAAGCCCCTCCTCATTGCGCTTTCTTGCTGCCTTGCGGGCTGCAGAGGCCGAGCGTTCCGCTTTTGCCACCGGGTCGTCGCGAAACGGTGGTGCCTCGTCGGCGAAAGTGAGCGGGGCAAGGGCCCTGCGCAGGTGCCAGACGAGATGAGCAGCGAGCAGGCAGAGCAAGGCATGGGCGCGCACCCGGTCGGCGAGGCGGTGGCGGATGGGCCGGATCTCGATGTCGAGGGACTTCATGGAACGAAAGTCCCTTTCGATGCCGGCGAGCGACTTGTAGCTGCGCACGACGTCGGCCGCAGAGAGCCGCTTCGGCGCACAGCTCGTCCGCAGTACATAGATGCCGTCTAAGGCTGCCTCAGCGGCGATCGCCTCTTGTCTTCTCGAGAAGGAGAAGCTGCCCTCTTCGATGAACAGCTCGAAGTGCTTGGCCATCTTGTAGCGGTTGACGACCCGCCCCAGGCGAAGCCCGATCTTGGCCCGGTCCGAGAGGCGGCCCGCCACAACGGCGTCTTTTACCTTTGCGAGCTCGAGCTCGGTCGCAGACAAGAGCGCTTCGCGCTTTCTCGCCCGCTCGGTCGCAAGAGCCGGGTTGCGACAGCACACGAGGCGCTCGCCGGGGTAGTCCGGGTGGGTGATCTCGGCGAAGTTCACCTCGTCGAACAAAGACAGCTGTAACGGGCCGTTGTCTTGGGCGAGAGCTCTTATCTGCGGGGCACGCAGGGCGCGCACCCAGTCGAGCCCTCCGAGGCTTTTCAGTTCCTCGATGCGGGCGTTGGTGATCATGCCCCGGTCGCCGACGACGACGATCTCTTTTAGGGAAAAACGCTCCAGCACGGCCTTTAGCACGGCGGAGAAGGACTTCGGATCGGCGGTGTTGCCTTCGAAGACCTCGATCGCAAGCGGGAGCCCGTCGCTATTGGCGATCACCCCGTACTCGATCTGGCGCTTTCCCCGCTTGCCGTCCCGGTTGTGGCCGAATGCTGCGAGCTCGTTGTGGGAGCCCTCGACATAAGAAGAGCTGAGGTCATAGCAAAGAATCGAGCCGTCGCCCAGATGCGAGGCGACGAGGGAGCCTTCGATGGCGTCCTTCTTCTCTAACAGCCAGTCCATCGCCTCGTAGCACTCATCAGAAGAGAGCCGTTCCAAGGCGAGGTCCACTGACAGGGTCGTGTTCAAGACCGCCCTCGTGTAGGCGAGCTTTGAGTCCGGCTCGATCACTTGGCCGACGAGCAGGGCGAGCGCTACGTCACGCTGGCGGCAAGGCGCGCCGAAAAGCTCATAGATGCCCGTCTTCTTCGCCATCTCGAAGACCAAGGCGGCACCACCGTGAAAAAGCGAGCGCTTGATGGCGATCGCCTCGCCGGCAGGCACGAACCTGTCGCCCGCAAGGCCACGGCGGACGAGCTCTAGGACCTCTTCGGGCAGGTGGCTCAAATTGGCGAGGGTCTCGTTGCGCACCTTGCCATTTTCCCTATAGGAGCGCCGGAGCAGCTGCGTTTCGTAGAGCTTGCCTTTGTACTGTCGACGGATCGTGGCCACGTGCATCGCCCCACCACGCCGCACTGTCATGGCATAACTCTACCTCTAACCGGTCATGATTACCAGCATCTTCTGTCTACGTCTGGAAGGAGAAACAGAGCTGGACTCGCTGCTCAGGAGACAGAAAGCTCGTTAGAGCGGACTTAACTTCCGCCTAGGCACCGGTTGGGGCGATCGGCAGGATTCGCAGGAGATCAACGAACGGAGGACCCAGAGCATGAATATTGGGATCGACAGTTACTGCTTTCACCGGTTCTTCGGTGAGGTCTACGACGGGCAGCTGGCACCGGAGCGACCCATGACGATGGAGGACTTCCTCGCCTTCGCCCGGGAACTCGAAGTCGACGGCGTGTCGCTGGAGTCATGTTTCTTCCCGACCATGGAGGCGTCATGGTTCCGTGAGTTGAGGGCCCAGCTTGACGATTACGGCCTGGAGCGGGTCTATGCATGGGGGCACCCGACCGGGCTCGAGGACGGCACGAACCGGGCGGCCTTTGAAGACATGGTGAGCCAGATCGCCTGCGCCGAGTTGATCGGCGCGAGGGTAATGCGGGTCACGCCCGGTCCCGGCAGCGGGGACTACCGCTACGAGCCACGTCAACCGCGTCTCGAGGTGCTGGCAGGCTGGTTCCAAGAGGCCGCCCGCGAAGCGGAAACGCGCGGGATCAAGCTTGCCGCTGAGAACCACGGCCACTACTCCGCCAAGGAGATGCTCTGGCTCGTGGAGGCGGTCGGTTCGCCCTATTTCGGCGTGAACTTCGACACCGGCAACTTCCTGCGGCTCCTGGACGACCCGTTCGAGGCGATGGAGAAGCTGGCGAAGTACGTGTTCGCCACCCACATCAAAGACGTAAAGGTGCGCCGGGACGTCTCCCCGGCAGAGTGGTTCTATTTCTCCAGCACCCCGGTGGGCGAAGGGCTCATCGACATGGCCTCTGTCATCGCCGTACTGGCGGAGACCGGCTACGACGGCCTCCTTGCCGTCGAGATAGACCACCTGCACCCGGACTACGGATATGACGAGCACCGGGTCGTGCGCCAGAGCATCGACGAGCTTCGCCGCCTGGTCGGCGCGAACACCGATGTCTCGGCCGGCTGAGGTGCCCCGAGCCGGCAGCCCAGGACCGGGCTACAGGCGGGCTTCGCCGGACCCGCGCCCGCGAGCCGGCGTGGGCATGCTCGGTTACGGCTTCATGGGCAAGGCGCACAGCAACGCCTTGCGCACCATGACCTACATCGACTGGCCCGGTGTCGTGAGGCCCGAGCTCTTAGCAATCGCCGGCAGGACGAACGAGCGGGTAGCCGACGCGGCGGTGCGTTACGGCTTCGACGGCTACTACACAGACTGGCACGGCCTGGTGGAGGACGAACGGCTCAGCGTGTTCGACAACGCCGCCGCGGATGAAGCCCACCTGCAGCCGACACTTGCCGCCATAGCCGCCGGCAAGCACGTCGTTTGCGAGAAGCCCCTGGCACGCCGCGCCGCTGACGCCTTGGCAATGTGGGAGGCGGCGGAGAAAGCGGGAGTCAAGCACCTGTGCTGCTACAACTACCGCTTCGTTCCTGCCGTGCAGCTGGCGCGGAACATGCTCCGAGAGGGCGCCCTGGGCGAGGTCTACCAGGCCCGTTTCCGCTACTCCCAGAGCTGGAGCCCGATCTCGCCGGACGGCTCTCTGGTGACCATAGGCTGTCACGCCGTCGACCAGGCGCGCTTTCTCGTTGGAGATATCGCGAGTGTCTCGGCGCTGTTCGGCGACCCGGTCAGCAAGGGGGCGGACAAAGCAGATCCCGAGACGCCTGCCCCAGGCGATGTGACCAACGCGCTTGTCCGATTCGCCAACGGCGCCCAGGGCACCATCGACGCCTCATTATGTTCCCGGAATCGACGCAACATGCTCGCCTGGGAGATCAACTGCGAGAGAGGCACTCTCGTATGGGACCTGGAGCGCCTGAACGAGCTGAGAGTGTCCGCGACCAACTCCTCGGGAGCCTCGCTCGATGGACTGGCCGACGTCATCGTCTGCGAGCCTGGCCATCCCTTCAACGACCTGTGGTGGCCGGCGGGCCACCTGCTCGGTTGGGAGCACGCCCACACCAACATGTTCATCCACTTCTTTCGCTGCCTGGGCCAGGACCGCTCGGTGGGGCCAGAAGGCGCCACGTTCGAAGACGGCTATCGAGTGGCTCTGATCAGCGAGGCCATGCTTGCTTCAGCCACGTCAGGCAGGCGTGTTGAGATCGAGCCAGTGCACACGCCTTCTGTGGGAGGTCCATTGCCGAGGCAACATGAACATTGAGCTTGAGACCAATGCCGGCGGGCGGCGCGAGCAATCTCTTTGACGAGAAGTTCGCCGATCTTTGCAGCCACCTGGCGCATCTGCTTCATCAAGCGACGCTCCCGCATCTCGTTGTCGATCGATCCCTCATGAGGCTGCGCCTCTTGGATACTGAGTCGTCGTGTGGCGGTGTTGCCATTCACGTTGGTTGTCCACGGGCGCACGGCGGTGAAGGTGTGGCCGGTCGCGCCGTCAATTGCGCCAGAAGCAGCGCGATACGTGCGGTGACGAGGGAAGTGTTCGGCTGAGGTGAGGTCGACAACACCACTATGAGGCAGAGGAACACCGGACCGAACACCTTGCATGTAAACGCGCTCCGAGGGATTTCCCCGGTCGTGCCAAACCGGTACTGCGGAGCCGGGGTTTGACACGAATGTGTTCCTACTAGTATCAAGCTGATCTAAACAGGATTATCGACGGGACTAGTTTGATGGCCATCAAGGAGATGCCATGGCAACTGTGAACCTGGAAAAGGTGAGCAAGGTCTACCCGAACGGCCTGCCCGCGGTGTCCGACCTGGACCTCGACGTCGCCGAGGGGGAGCTGATGGTGCTCGTGGGCCCGTCGGGCTCGGGCAAGACGACGGCTCTTCGCATGGTGGCGGGACTCGAGGACATCACCTCGGGGACACTGCGCATGGGCGGCAAGGCCGTCAACGACCTGCCCCCCAAGGACCGCAACGTCGCCATGGTGTTCCAGAACTACGCCCTCTACCCGCACATGACCGTGGCCCAGAACATCGGCTTTGCCTTAAAGCTGAGAAAGTTCCCCAAGGCCGAGATCAACACCAAGGTCCGCGAGGCCGCCCAGCTCTTGGGCCTCACCGAGTACCTGAACTCCAAGCCCGGACAGCTCTCGGGTGGCCAGCGCCAGCGCGTCGCCATGGGACGTGCCATCGTCCGCGAGCCCTCGGTGTTCTTGATGGACGAGCCCCTCTCCAACCTGGACGCCAAGTTGCGCGTGCAGATGCGCGCCGAGATCTCCCGCATCCAAAGGCGCGTCGGGGTGGCGACGCTCTATGTCACCCACGACCAGACCGAGGCCATGACCATGGGCGACCGGGTGGCCGTTTTGCACATGGGCCGGCTCCAGCAGTGCGACTCGCCCCAGGCGCTGTATGAGCACCCGGACAACTTGTTCGTGGCGGCGTTCATCGGCTCTCCCGCCATGAACCTCTACGAGGCCGTCGTCTCCACCGACGCCACCGAGGTCAAGGTGGGCTCGCAGACGCTCAACTTGTCACAGGCGCTGTTGAACTCCCGCCCCGCCCTTAAGGGCTACAAGGACCGCAAGGTGGTCCTCGGCATCCGCCCCGAGCACCTGACAGACGCCGCCTTGGCCCCGCCAACAGCACCGGGCACCACCTTGGGCGCCGACGTGGAGCTCATAGAGGCCCTCGGCAACGAGTTGCAGGTGCACTTCCTCATAGACGCCACGCGCGTCCGCTCGGAAGAGGCCCAGGCCGCCGCCGAGACCCGGGAGCTCGAGGGCCTTCAGACACTGCAGACCGGAGGGGTGAAGGCGGCCGGCGTCGCCCGGGTCTCGCCCCGCAGCGAGCTCAAGGCGGGCTCACGGGCCACCTTCGCCGTCGACACCGAGCGGCTCCACTTCTTCGACTACGAGAACGGGTCCGCCATCTGGGCCTGACGGCCGTGGCCGGCCCTGCGACAGCT